>NZ_FNEJ01000002.1 GCF_900100085.1 Salipiger marinus | reverse complement strand
GGGGTGGATTATTCGTTCGACGCCACCGGCAACGTGAAGGTGATGCGCGACGCGCTGGAATGTTCGCATCGCGGCTGGGGCGTGTCGGTGATCATCGGCGTGGCGCCCGCCGGGGCAGAGATATCGACCCGTCCGTTCCAGCTGGTGACCGGGCGCGTCTGGAAAGGCACGGCATTCGGCGGCGCCAAGGGCCGCACCGACGTGCCGAAATTTGTCGACTGGTACATGGACGGCAAGATCGAGATTGATCCGATGATCACCCACAAACTCAAGCTGGAGGAGATCAACCACGGCTTCGACCTGATGCACGAAGGCAAATCCATCCGCGCCGTGGTGGAATTCTGAGCCATCTTCTGCCGCAGGGCGCCCCAGCGCGCCTTGCGGCAGGACTTGCCGCGCGCCCGCGCCGCCGCATATCCCGCAGCATGGATGAAGGCATGTCCCCATGAGCAGGCTCGCCGCGGTGCGCGAGCTTTACGAAGGCACCTCGGACCGGGCGCATCGCTTCCGCTATGCGCTGCTGGCCTTTGACATCGCGACGATCATCTATGTGATCGCCACATCCTTCAGCCAGCACGGCCCGCTGATCCGTGGCGTGGATACCGCGTTCGGCGTGGTGATTCTGGTCGATTTCCTCGCAAGGTTGCTGATCGAACGGCAGAAGATGCGGTTTTTCCTGCGCTTCGCCACGCTGGCCGATCTGGTGGCGATGCTGTCCTTCCTTGCGCCGCTCACCGGCGAGGGCTTGGGCTTTCTGCGGGTGCTGCGCACGCTGCGGCTGCTGCACAGCTACCAGCTGACCACGCGGCTGCGGCGGGACATTCCGTTCCTGCGCAACAACAGCGAGGTGCTGATGGCGGGCACCAATCTGGGGGTCTTCCTGTTCGTGATGACCGGGCTGATCTATGCCACGCAGTTCCGCAGCAATCCCGACATCTCCAACTATTTGGACGCGCTCTATTTTACCGTCACCACGCTGACCACCACCGGCTTTGGCGACATCGTGCTGCCGGGCACATGGGGGCGGCTGATCTCGGTCGTGGTGATGATCTTTGGCGTCACGCTGTTCCTGCGGCTGGCGCAGGTGCTGTTCCGCCCGTCGAAAGTGCGGGAGGAATGCCACAGCTGCGGGCTGAGCCTGCATGACGCCGATGCCGTGCATTGCAAGCATTGCGGATCGGTCATCCATATCGATACAGAGGGCCAGCCATGACCGACGCATCCTGCCTTCGCCCCGCCACCCCCGCCGATCACGACGCGCTCTGGCAGATGCTGGGGCCGGTGTTCCGCGCGGGCGACACCTATGCCATCGATCCCGACATCTCGCGCGAGGCGGCGCTGGCCTACTGGACCGGGCCCGAACGCCATGTCTTCGTGCTGGACGAGGGCGGGGTGCTGGGCAGCTACTACCTTCAGCGCAACCAGAAGGGCGGCGGGTCGCATGTGTGCAACTGCGGCTTCGTCACCCATCCGGAGGCCCGGGGCCGGGGCGTGGCGCGGCGGATGCTGGCCCATGCCCTCGACACGGCGCGCGGCCTCGGCTTTCGCGCAATGCAATTCAATTTTGTGGTTTCGACCAACACCCGCGCGGTGCAGACTTGGCAGCGTGCCGGGTTCGACATCGTCGGGCGCCTGCCGCAGGCCTTCCATCACCCGCAGGACGGGTATGTGGACGCGCTTGTGATGTTCCGGGCGCTTGGGGCGGACCCCTCCGAAGGAGACGACACATGACCGATACGACCCGCCTTCTGGCGATCCTGATCGACGCCGACAATACCTCTCCGAAATACACCCGCGCCATCTTTGACGAGATCGCCAGCCTTGGCGAAGCCAGCGTGCGGCGCTGTTACGGCGATTTTTCCAGCAGCCAGATGGCGGGCTGGTCCAAGGTGACGGCGGAATTCGGGCTGGTCCCGCATCACCAGCCCGCCAATACGGTGGGCAAGAACGCCTCTGACATCGCGCTGGTGATCGATGCGATGGATCTGATGCATACCGGCCGCTTCGACGGGTTCGTGCTGGTCAGTTCCGACAGCGATTTCACCCGGCTCGCCAGCCGCATCCGGGAACAGGGTCTGGATGTCTATGGCATGGGCATGCAGAAAACCCCCGATGCCTTCCGCAAGGCCTGCAAGCGCTTCATCTTTCTGGAAAACCTCGGCGGCGCCCCGGAAAAGACCGAAGGGGCCAAGCCCGCGCAGACCAGCGGCGGGCTGGACGAGGCGCGCAAGCTGATCTTCACCGCGATGGACGGCATCGAACAGGATGACGACTGGTACACCCTTGGCCAGCTTGGCCAGTTCATCACCGCCGCCAATCCCGATTTCGACACGCGCAGCTACGGCAAGCGCAAGCTCTCTGATCTGGTGGCGGAGCTGAAAGTGTTCGAGACCAAGCGCGGCCCGGGCAACCAGCTTCTGGTGCGCCGGATCGACTGATCAGCGCCCATAGCGCGCGAGGAAGGTGGCCACCGCGCCCTCGACCACGCGCGCGATTTCCGCCTCGGTGAAGCTGACGCGCAGGCCAAAGACCAGCTTGGCCCACAGATCGGCCTTGCACAGCTCCACGAACTGGTCGGCGGCCAGGTCCGGATCGGGCGTGTGCAGCTCGCCCCGCGCCGCCGCCGCCGCCATATAGTCCAGCAGCTTGCGCTTCATCAGCATCGGGCCGCTCTGGTAGAATTTCTGCCCCAGATCGGGAAAGCGGTCGGCTTCGGCGACGCAGATGCGAAAGATGCGCTGCCCCATATCGGACAGCACGAAGCCCAGAAAGCTGCGCGCGACGCGGGGCAGGACCTCGGCGGGCGGACGGCCCGACTCGATGGTCATCAGCGCCTCGTCCGCCTGCCGCTGGCACTGGCGCGTGGCCATTTCCATGAACAGCAGCCGCTTGTCCGGAAAATAGCTGTAGAGCGTGGCCTTGGACACACCCGCAGCGCGCGCGATGTCATCGACATTGGCGCCCTCGAAGCCGTCGCGCAGGAAGACCTCGCGCGCGCCTTCCAGCACCTGATCGAACTTGCGCCCGCGCCGCACCGCCGCCGTCTCGGTCCCCATCCAGAAACTCCCTTGCTGGGCAATCTTAAACCGAACGGTTCAGTGCGGGCAACCCGGCCCCCGCGACGCTTTGACCATTGCCGATCGCGGATCGGCCTGTATATTAGAATCATTCTAAACAAGAGGCTGACATGCGCTTTTTTCCCCACAGGCGCCGGTTCGACGATCTGAGCGAGCAGGAAATCCTCGCGCTCGCCATCTCCTCGGAAGAGGACGACGCCCGCATCTATCGCAGCTATGCCGAACGCCTGCGCCCGGATCATCCCGACACGGCCCGGGTCTTTGACGGCATGGCCGAGGAGGAAGACGGCCACCGGCAGGCGCTGATCGCGGCGCACCGCATCCGGTTCGGCGAGATCATCCCGCTGATCCGCCGCGACCATGTGGCGGGATATTATCCCCGCCGTCCGGTCTGGCTGATGACCAACCTGTCGCTGGACCGGATCCGCGAGGAGGCCGCCGGGATGGAACGGGACGCCTGCCGCTTCTATCAGGAGGCCGCACAGCGCGTGACCGACGCCGCCACCCGCAAGCTTCTGGGCGATCTGGCCGTGGCCGAGGCCGGACACGAAGCCCGCGCCGAGGATCTGGCCCAGACGCATCTGAGCCCGGATGTCCGCGCGGCAGAGGACCGCAGCGCGCACCGCCAGTTCGTGCTGACCTGGGTGCAGCCCGGCCTCGCCGGGCTCATGGATGGCTCGGTCTCCACGCTGGCGCCGATCTTTGCGGTGGCCTTCGCCACGCAGGACACCTGGACGACGTTTCAGGTCGGGCTTGCCGCGTCGGTGGGGGCGGGGATCTCCATGGGCTTTACCGAAGCCGCCTCGGATGATGGCGCGCTGTCGGGCCGCGGCTCTCCGTTGAAACGCGGGCTCTCCTCGGGGGTGATGACCGCCGTGGGCGGGCTGGGCCATGCGCTGCCCTATCTGATCCCGCATTTCTGGACCGCGACCATCCTTGCCTGGGTCATTGTCTTTATCGAACTCTGGGCCATCGCGTGGATCCAGAACCGTTACATGGAAACGCCGTTCTTCCGCGCCGCGCTGCAGGTCGTGCTTGGCGGCGGGCTGGTGCTGGCGGCAGGGGTGCTGATCGGCAGCGGCTGAGCGTGGCCCATGCCCTCGCCCTGCGCAACGTCACACTCCGGCCTGCCTCCGGCGGGGATATTTGAGGTCAGAAGAAGCCTCTCCCCGCTTTCCTTCTGACCAGAAATATCCCGGGGGTCCGGGGGCAGCGCCCCCGGCCTGCCTCTCCCCGATAAGCTCTGGCAGCCGGGCCGCGCCCGTGGCAAACCAGACCCCATGCGCAAGGCCAAGGGAGACGCGACATGACCCAGTTCGGCAAGGGCTGCCACCTGCACCTGATCGACGGATCGGCCTTCATCTTCCGCGCCTATCACGCGCTGCCGCCGCTCACGCGGAAATCCGACGGGCTGCCGATCGGGGCAGTCGCGGGCTTCTGCAACATGCTGCAGAAATACGTCGAGGACAGTTCCGGCCCCGAGGCGCCCACCCATGTGGCGGTGATCTTCGACAAGGGCAGCCACACCTTCCGCAACGACCTTTACGATCTCTACAAGGCCAACCGCGAGGCCATGCCGGAAGATCTGCGCCCGCAGATCCCGCTGACCCGCCGCGCCACCGAAGCCTTCAACATCGCCTGTAAGGAACTGGAAGGCTACGAGGCCGATGACATCATCGCCACGCTGGCCTGTCAGGCGCGCGAGGCGGGCGGGCGCGTCACCATCATCAGCTCCGACAAGGATCTGATGCAGCTGGTGGGCGACGGGGTGGAAATGCTCGACGCCATGAAAAACCGCCGCATCGACCGCGACGGCGTGTTCGAGAAATTCGGCGTCTGGCCGGAGCAGGTGGTGGATGTGCAGGCGCTGGCGGGCGATTCCGTCGACAACGTGCCCGGCGCTCCGGGCATCGGCATCAAGACCGCAGCACAGCTCATTTCCGAATATGGCACGCTGGAGGCGCTGCTGGACCGCGCGGCGGAGATCAAGCAGCCGAAGCGCCGCGAGACCCTGATCGAAAAGCGCGCCCAGATCGAGATGTCGAAGCGGCTGGTGCAGCTCGACTGCGCCACGCCGCTGGATTTTACGCTGGACGATCTGGAAGTGCGCGAGCCCGATCCGCAGCGCCTGCTGACCTTTCTGGCCGAGATGGAATTCCGCACCCTATCGAAGCGCATCGCCGATGCGCTGGGGACCGAGCCGCCGGTGATCGCCGAGGCGCCGCAGGCTGCCGAGGGCGCGCCTGAGACGGCCCCCGATCTGCCCGCCATCGACCCCGAGGGGTATGTCTGGGTCAGGGACGCCGCTGAACTGGCGGCATGGATCGCCGAGGCGCGGGACCTGGGCTGGGTGGCGGTGGATACCGAAACCACCGGGCTTAACGAAATGACCTGCGATCTGGTGGGGGTGTCGCTGTGCTGTGTGGCGGGGCGGGCCTGTTACATCCCGCTGGGCCACAAGCTGGGGCAGGGCGGCGATCTGTTTGGCGGCGGCGATCTGGCCGAGGGGCAGATGCCCCTGCAGCAGGCGCTGGATCTGCTGAAGCCGCTGCTGGAGGATCCCGCGGTCCTGAAGATCGGGCAGAACATGAAATACGATGCCAAGGTGCTGGCGCGCTACGGCATCGCGGTGGCGCCCATCGACGACACCATGCTGATCTCTTATGCGCTGCATGCGGGGATGCACGGGCATGGCATGGATGCGCTGTCCGAACGGTATCTGTCGCACACGCCGATCCCGATCAAATCGCTGCTGGGGTCGGGCAAGAGCCAGATCACCTTTGCCGAAGTGCCGATTGCCGAGGCGGTGAAATACGCCGCCGAGGATGCCGACATCACCCTGCGGCTGTGGCAGGTGCTGAAGCCGCGCCTGCACCGCGCCCATGTCACCCGGGTTTATGAGGGGCTGGAACGCCCGCTGGTGCCGGTTCTGGCGCAGATGGAAATGCACGGGGTGCAGGTCGACCGCGCCACGCTGTCGCGCATGTCGGGCGCCTTTGCGCAGAAAATGGCGCAGCTTGAGGAAGAGATTCACGCGCTGGCGGGCGAGACCTTCAACGTGGGGTCGCCGAAACAGCTGGGCGAAATCCTCTTTGACAAGATGGGGATCGAAGGCGGCAAGAAGGGCAAGACCGGCGCCTATGCCACCGGGGCGGACGTGCTGGAGGATCTGGCGACCGAACACGAACTGCCCGCGCGGGTGCTGGACTGGCGGCAGCTGTCCAAGCTGAAATCCACCTATACCGATGCGCTGCAGGAGCATATCAACCCCGAAACCGGGCGCGTGCATACGTCTTACAGCATTGCGGGGGCGAATACCGGGCGGCTTGCCTCGACCGAGCCCAACCTGCAGAACATCCCCGTCCGGTCCGAAGAGGGGCGCCGCATCCGCGAAGCCTTTGTCGCGCCCGAAGGCAAGCTGCTGGTCAGCCTCGATTACAGCCAGATCGAACTGCGCATCCTTGCGCATATGGCGCAGATCGACGCGCTGAAAGAGGCGTTCCGCGACGGGCAGGACATCCACGCCATGACCGCGTCGGAAATGTTCGGCGTGCCCATGGACCAGATGACCTCTGAAGTGCGCAGGCGGGCCAAGGCCATCAACTTTGGCGTGATCTACGGCATTTCCGGCTTTGGTCTGGCGCGCAACCTGCGCATTCCCCGAGGCGAGGCGCAGGCCTTCATCGACCGCTATTTCGAGCGTTTCCCGGGCATCAAGACCTATATGGACGACACCATCGCCTTCGCCAAAGCCCATGACCGGGTGGAGACGCTGTTTGGCCGGGTGATCCACACGCCGGAAATCAACGCCAAGGGGCCGCAATCGGGCTTTGCCCGCCGCGCCGCCATCAACGCGCCGATTCAGGGCACGGCGGCGGACATCATCCGCCGCGCCATGATCCGCATGCCGGAGGCGATCCGCGACCTGCCCGCCAAGATGCTGCTGCAGGTGCATGACGAACTGCTGTTCGAAGTCGAGGAAGATGCCGTCGAGCCGCTGATCGCCGCCGCGCGAGAGGTGATGGAAGCGGCCGCCGAGCCGGTGGTGAAGCTCGACGTGCCGCTGATCGTCGATGCGGGGCAGGGCCGCAGCTGGGCCGAGGCGCATTAAGCGCGTCCCGGCGGGGTCCGGCCCCGCCGGGATCCGCGGTCAGATCAGGCCGTTGTCGCGGAACAGCGCCTGCAAATCCGTCTCCGGGCGCGGGCCCATATGGCTGATGACCTCGGTGGCGGCGACGGTGCCCATGCGGCCCGCCTTGGCCATGTCGGCCCCGGTCACCAGCCCGTAAAGGAAGCCCGCCGCGAACTGGTCGCCGGCGCCTGTCGCATCCACCGGCGTGATCTTGGTCACCGGCACGTCAGTGCGCTGGCCGTCGCGGATGATGGTCACGCCGTCGCCCGAGCGGGTGCAGATCACCAGCGGGCAGATCGCGGCGACGCGGGCCAGATCGGCGTCAAGGTCATTGTCCTGAAACAGCGACCGGATCTCGGCCTCGTTGCCGATGACAAAATCCAGCTCGTGCTCGATCAGGCGCAGGAAATCGGCGCGGTGGCGTTCCACGCAGAACGGGTCGGAAATGGCGATGCCCGCCTTGCCGCCCGCCGCGCGACAGGCGCGCGCGGTGCGGATGAAGGCCTCCTTGCCCTTGTCCTTGTCGAACAGATAGCCCTCCAGAAACACCACCTCGGCCTCGGCGGCCACGTCTTCGGCCACGTCCTCCGGGCCCAGTTCGGCGGAGATGCCCAGATAGGTGTTCATCGACCGCTCGCCATCGGGCGAGACGAAGATCATGCTGCGCGAGGTGGGCAGTTCGCCCCCCGGCACCGGCGGATTGACGAAGGCGGTGCCGTCCGCCTCCATCGCCTGCGCATAGAAGCGCCCCAGCGCATCGTCATGGACGCGCCCGATAAAGGCGGTGCGCAGGCCCAGATTGCCAAGGCCCGCCAGCGTGTTGGCCACCGATCCGCCGGGCGCCTGCACGCGGCTTTCCATGGCGCCATACAGAACTTCGGCGCGGTCGCGTTCGATCAGCTGCATGATGCCCTTGGTGATGCCCATATGCTCCAGAAAGGAGTCATCGGCCCGGGTCAGCACGTCGACGATGGCGTTGCCGATGCCGACAACCTGGTATTTCTTCATGGAGTCTTGTCCTCGAACTGGCAAAGGTCACGGATCAGGCAGGCATTGCATTTCGGCTTGCGGGCCACGCAGGTATAGCGGCCGTGCAGGATCAGCCAGTGATGCGCATGCTGCTGGAAATCCACGGGAATGTTGTCTTCTATGGCGCGTTCCACCGCCACCACGTCGCGCCCGGGGCAGATGCCGGTGCGGTTGCCGACGCGGAAGATATGGGTGTCCACCGCCTGCGCGGGATAGCGCCACCACATGTTCAGCACCACATTGGCGGTCTTGCGCCCGACGCCGGGCAGGCTTTCCAGCGCGGCACGGGAACAGGGCACGACGCCGTCATAGTCTTCGACCAGAATGCGGCTCAGCTTGATGACGTTCTTGGCCTTGTTGCGGTAAAGCCCGATCGTGCGGATATGCTCGATCACGCCCTCCTCGCCAAGCGCCAGCATCTTTTCCGGCGTGTCGGCGATGCGGAACAGCTCGCGCGTGGCGCGGTTCACGCCGATATCGGTGGCCTGCGCGGACAGCGCCACCGCCACCACCAGCGTGAAGGCGTTGACGTGATCCAGCTCTCCCTTCGGTTCCGGCTCTGCCGTCTGGAAGCGGGTGAAGATCTCGCGAAGCGTATGGTAATCAAGCTGTCTGGCCATGCCCGCTGCTATGCCCGTCCTTGGCCTGCGGGGCAAGCGTCTGGCCGTCCCAGGGTTGACGCGGTGATAGCGCAGGAAGCGGGTCGCGGGCACGCGGGGCCGGGGCTAAGATGACAGGGGCCGCCCGAGGAGAACCGACATGACCGACATGACAGAGATGCAGACCGGCTATCATTACGGCGTGATGCGCCGCGCCATCGCGCTGGTAGATGCAGGCAGCCCGCAGATGACGCTGGAGGATCTGGCGCAGCAGATGGGCATGAGCCCGGCGCATTTCCAGCGGCTGTTTTCCCGCTGGGCCGGGGTGTCGCCGAAGCGGTTCCAGCAATATCTGACGCTGGGCCATGCCAAGGCGCTGCTGACGGAGCGGTTTTCCACGCTGGAGGCGGCGCATGGTGCGGGCCTGTCGGGCAGCGGGCGGCTGCATGACCTGTTCCTGCGCTGGGAGGCGATGAGCCCCGGCGAATTCGCGCGCGGCGGTGACGGGCTGCGCATCCGCTGGGGGCTGTTCGACAGCCCCTTCGGCCCGGCGCTGGTCATGGGCACCGACCGTGGCATCTGTGGCATGGGCTTTGCTGCGGAAACCGGCGCGCAGGCGGCCTTTGCCGATCTTTCGGCGCGCTGGCCCCGGGCGGAGTATGTCGAGGATGCCGAGGCGCTGCGGCCATGGGCCGAGCGCGCCCTTGGCGCAACAGGGGAAGGGCCGCTGCCGCTTTACCTCATGGGGGGGCCGTTCCAGATCAAGGTCTGGGAGGCGCTGATGCGGATCCCGTCCGGCCATGTCACCACCTATTCCGAAATCGCGCAGGCCATCGGCCATCCGAACGCGGTGCGGGCGGTGGGCACGGCGGTGGGGCGCAATCCGGTATCGCTGCTGATCCCCTGCCACCGCGCGCTGCGCAAATCCGGGGGCTTGGGCGGTTATCACTGGGGGCTGCCCGTCAAGCGTGCCATGCTGGCATGGGAATCGGCCCGCAGCGACGCCCATGCCTGAGCCATGGGCGGAGACCTGCCGAAAACGTGACACCCTGCCATTGGCGCAGGCAGGCTGCGGGCTATAGTGTCGCATAGTGCCCATTTGGGGGCAAATACAGACGAGGCAAGACGACCATGATCCGGGCCAGAACTCCGATTCTTCTTTCCATCGCCGCAGCCATGACGCTGTCGGCCTGCGCCGAGGGCCAGATGTTCTCGGAAACCGACCCCAACCGTCAGGCAAAGCAGGGGGCGCTGATCGGCGCCATCGGCGGTGCCGTGGCCGGGCGGGCCATCGGCGGCAACAATGATGACGCGCTGAAGAACTCGCTGGCCGGTGCCGTGGCCGGTGCGGCAGCAGGCGGTCTGATCGGCAACCAGCTGGACAAGCAGGAAGCCGAACTGCGCCAGCAGCTTGGCAACAATGTCGGCATCAACAACACCGGCGACCGCCTGATCGTGACCATGCCGCAGGACATCCTGTTCGCCACCGACAGCGCATCGCTGCGCGGCGACCTGCAGGCCGACATCCGCACCGTGGGCCGCAGCATCCTGCAATATCCGAACACCACCGTGCAGGTGGTCGGCCATACCGACAGTGACGGCGCCGCCGCCTACAACCAGAGCCTGTCGCAGCGCCGCGCGCAGGCCGTGGCCAGCGTGCTGATGCAGGAGGGTGTGCCCTCCTACCGCGTGCAGTCCATCGGTCGCGGCGAGGACCAGCCCATCGCGTCCAACCTGACGTCCGAAGGCAAGCAGCAGAACCGCCGGGTGGAAATCGTCATCCTGCCGAACGCCGCGTCCTGATCCACAGCGACACGCGCCCAGACAAAAGGCCCCCGCATCGCGGGGGCCTTTCTGCTGATGGAGAGAGCGAGAGAGAGCGGGACCGGATCAGCAGCCGGTCCCACGCAGGACAACCCGCACCGTGCGCATCAGGATGTGCAGATCGGTGCGGAAGGACAGGTCGCGCAGATAGGCGGCATCAAAGCCCGCGCGTTCGGCAAAGCTCGATTCGTTGCGCACCGAGGTCTGCCAGAAGCCGGTGATGCCGGGGCGCAGCGCGTAATAGGCGGTGCCGGGGTAAATCTCCTGCTGGTCGACCATCATCGGGCGCGGTCCGACCAGCGACATGTCTCCCACCAGGACGTTCCAGAGCTGCGGCAGCTCGTCCAGAGAGGATTTGCGGATCATCCGCCCGATCGGGGTGATGCGGGGATCATGGCGCAGCTTCTGCGTGCGGTTCCATTCCTCGCGGGCGGCGGGGTCGCAGGCCAGATGCTGCTCCAGCAGGGCATCGGCGTTGCTGACCATGGAGCGCAGCTTCCACATGTGGAAGATCCGGCCGTTCTGGCCCACGCGCTTCTGCAGGTAGAAGGGCGACTTGCCATCCAGCGCGATCAGCACGGCGAGCAGCAGCACCACGGTCAGGATGGGCAGCGCGCCGATCAGCACCAGCGCCACATCCAGAACCCGCTTGGCCGCGACGCGGTAGAACGCGGAACGCGGGGCCGAGAACAGGGCATCTTGAAGAAGTTGTTCGATTTCGGCCGACGGAAGCGGCTGGCGGATTTGCAAAGTCAATTTGACCTCCCAGAGCGTGCATCGCGGAAGAACAGAGGTCAGATCGAAAGTCGGATACCGGCAGGCCGCAGAAAGAGATGCCAGTGCCTGTATGCACTGCGCATGTGGAGCCGTTTTGCGAAGCTCCGGTTGGCCGTTGTGTCAGTTCCGAGCTGTCTTCAGCAGACCTATTGTTACTCCCAGGTGGAAGCACCAACCCCCAAGTGCCGTAGTCTCAGTATGTCCAAATTATGTTTTTTTGCTCGATCACATGCTTATGCCTCTGCTGCATACGCATCGTCAACACCACGTTTACGTCACAATCCTCGGGAGAGCGTCAGACGCGGTCAGAGCCAAGAAATTCAGCCATTTCAGGCAGGAAAGCAGCGGGGTCGTGCGGGCTTCGGAAGGGAGAAGCGGCCAGACTGCCATCAGATTTGAGGCTCTGAAGCGAGGCAATTAAGGAAACAATAAGACGGAAAGTGGCGCGCGATTTCACCCGCCGCAGGGGCCAATCCTGAGCGTTGTTAAGGTTTGTTTCGAAAATTCGCCGGGCTCGTCGCAAGCTATGTCAGAAGACATATGCCAGCCTGGAAACAGCGGGTGGGGGCGGCGAGGCTTTGCGCCTGCGCTGCGGCCCCAGATCCGGCAGGCGGCACCGCTGACACGCTTAAGCAGAGCAGCAATTATCACGAAATATTTCAAATTGGGCCGATTCAGCCGGATCATGTCCGAATCGAGGCGCTTTGCCGCCCCGCGTCCGCCGCAATGCGCCCGAATTTGGTCGAAATCAGACGCGGGCTCCGTGCGATTGTGGCGCGCGTCGCGGTTGCCTCGGCCCCTGCGCGGGAATATGTCCGAGGCAGGCAGAGGCGCATCACGAAAGGCTCCGGCATGGCGAACCATCTTTATCAGGGCGACCTTCCCGACGGGCTGGATCTGGGGCCGGTTGTCGCCATCGACTGCGAGACGATGGGCCTGAACCCGCATCGCGACCGGCTCTGCGTGGTGCAGCTGTCCGGCGGGGATGGCTCGGCGCATCTGGTGCAGGTCGCGATCGGCCAGACCAAGGCGCCGAACCTGTGCCGTCTGCTGGAAGATCCCGCCGTGCTGAAGCTGTTCCATTTTGGCCGCTTCGACATCGCCGCCATGTATCACGCCTTTGGCGCGCTGGCGCAGCCGGTCTACTGCACCAAGATCGCCAGCCGACTGGTGCGCACCTTCACCGACCGGCACGGGCTTAAGGCGCTGACGCAGGAACTGCTGGGCGTCGACATTTCCAAACAGCAGCAGACCAGCGACTGGGGGGCTGCGGATCTGAGCAGCGCGCAGGTCGATTACGCGGCGTCGGACGTGCTGTATCTGCACCGCCTGCGCGACGCGCTGGATGCCATGCTGGCCCGCGAGGGGCGCAGCGATCTGGCGCAGGCCTGTTTCGATTTCCTGCCCACCCGCGCCCGGCTCGATCTGGCAGGCTGGCCGGAGATCGACATCTTTGCCCATGCCTGACCCATGGCGCGCGGCGGGGACACATATTCCAGCGTCATCGCGTGGCTGAAGATCCTGCTGCCGATGGTGGCGCTGGGGCTTCTGTCCACGCTGTTCCTGCTGTCGCGCAGCACTGACCGCACGGCGGAACTGCCCTTTTCCGAAGGGGGGCCCGCCGGTGAGGAACAGGTGGCCGCGCCCTATTACGCGGGCACCACGCCGCGCGGCGATTCCGTGACGGCCCGCGCCACCCGTGCCCGCCCCATGGGCGCGGCGGAGGGCGATCTGGAGGCCGAGCAGTTTTCCGCGATCATGGACATGGCGGATGGCAGCCGCATCACACTCGACTCCGCCACCGCCACGCTGAACGAGGCGGCGCGGTCGGCGCTGCTGCGAGGCCGCGTGCGGATCACCAGCTCCACCGGCTATGTCATCGAAACCGAGGCGATGCGCACCGCCATTGACGGGATCGAGGCGGAAACGCTGGCCCCGGTCAGCGGCTCTGGCCCGGCGGGCAGCTTCACCGCCGGAAAGCTGCGGATTCTGCCTGCAGCGGAGGGTGAGGACGTGCAACTGCTTTTCACCGAGGGCGTGAACCTGATATACGACCCGAAACACCAGTGAGGGTTGCCCCCATGCTTCGACTTGCCCTTGTGGGCGCCGCAGTGATCGCGCTGACCGCCCCGCTTCATGCGCAGGGGGCTCAGGTGGCCTTCGGCGGGATGGCACAGGACACCGACGCCCCGGTGGAGGTCTCCGCCGATCAGCTGGAGGTCAACCAGTCCGACGGCACCGCCCTTTACACCGGCAATGTGGTGATCGGTCAGGGAGAGATGCGGCTTGCCGCGCCCCGGGTGCTGGTGGTCTATGTCGAAGGGCAGGGCCGCATCGACCGGCTGGAAGCCACCGGCGGCGTGACGCTGGTCAGCGGCGAGGAAGCCGCCGAAGCCGAGCGCGCCGATTACGACATCACCGCCGGAACCGTGGTGATGAGTGGCAACGTGCTGCTGACGCAGGGGCAGAACGTGCTGACCTCGGAACGCATGGTGGTCGATCTGGAGGGCGGCACCGCCCAGATGGAGGGCCGGGTGCGCACGGTGATCCGCTCGCAGGACGAGACAGGCCAGGGGCAGAACTGATGGCCCCTGCCGAACTGGCCGCCTCCGGCGATGGCTCTGGCCTGCGGGTCACCCATCTGCGCAAGAGCTACCGCAAGCGCACCGTCATCCGCGACGTCACGCTGACGCTCGACCGGGGCGAGGTGGTGGCGCTCTTGGGGCCCAACGGATCGGGCAAGACCACCACCTTTTACGCCGTGGCGGGGCTGGTGAATCCCGAGGGCGGGCAGGTCACCATCGACGGGCGCGATGCGACCTTCCTGCCGATGTATCGCCGCGCCCGCATGGGCATCGGCTATCTGCCGCAGGAAATGTCGATCTTTCGCGGGCTGTCGGTCGAGGACAACATCGGCGCCGTGCTCGACATCGCCGAACCGGACCGCCACCGCCGCCGCGAGCGGCTGGAGGAGCTTTTGGGCGATTTTTCCATCGAACACCTGCGCCGCGCCCCGGCGCTGGCCCTGTCGGGCGGCGAACGGCGGCGGGTGGAGATCGCGCGCTGTCTGGCCGCCAATCCCAAATACCTGCTGCTGGACGAACCCTTCGCCGGGGTCGACCCGATCAGCGTCGGCGACATCCGGCATCTGGTGTCGGATCTGAAGAAGCGTGGCATCGGCGTGCTGATCACGGACCATAACGTTCGCGAGACGCTGGAGATCGTGGACCGCGCCTATATCCTGCATGACGGGCAGGTGCTGATGTCCGGCACCCCCGCCGAGGTGGTGCAGAACGAAAACGTGCGCCGCGTCTATCTGGGCGAGAATTTCCGAATCGGATGACGCCCGTTCTGCGGAAAATCGGCAGGATCCGCTAACCGGCGAATGCGACAGATCATTGACAAGACGGGGGGCGCTGACCTCAAATATCGTCATGACACATCGCCTGCCAGCGCAACCCGACCTTGCGCCCCCGGAGGAGAGGGGGGCCCGGCTGTTCCGCGCCACAGCCTTGCGTCACCCCTGATCCGCCCCACATCAACAGGGGCCTCCGGGCCGGGAGCGGGACGGATCCAAAGAGAGAAGGAACACCAATGCGCTATCAGATCACGGGCAAGCAGATCGATATTGGCGAGGCGTTGCAGACCCATGCCCAGACCGAGCTTGGTCAGGTCTTCGAAAAATACGCAGGCCGTCCCACCGACGCGACCATCACCTTTTCCAAAAGCGCGCATGAATTCGTCTGCGAAGTCACTGTGCATCTGTCCACCGGCCTGACCACTTCGGCCAAGGCCCATGCCGTCGAAATCTACGCGGCCTTCGATGCCTGCTGCGAAAAGATCGACAAGCAGCTGCGCCGGTACAAGCGGCGGCTGAAGGACCATCACAAGGATCGCGTGGAGCCCGTTGAACTCTTCAACGTGTCTTCGTATATCCTCGCCCGCGAAGAGGACTCGGTGACCGACGAGCCCGACACGCTGCAGCCCATCATTGTGGCAGAGATGGAGACGCAAATTCCTTCGCTGTCGGTGGGGGAAGCCGTGATGCAGATGGAACTGGCCGGGGCCCCCGTGCTGGTTTTCCGGAACGAGAAAAAGGACGGCGTAAACGTCGTGTACCGGCGCGACGATGGCAATATTGGCTGGATTGATCCGTAAGGGTCGATGCCACACGGCCGTGCCTGAGCGCCTCCGAGCAGTCAGCAAAGGGTATGCATGACCTTTCTGGAACTCCTGAAGCCGCAGGCCGTGAAGGTGCTGTCGGCGGCCAGCAGCAAGAAGCGGCTGATGCACGACATCGCCGAACTGGCTGAGACCGCTTACGGTCTTCACGCTCCCGCCGTGGTGGAGGCGTTAATGGAACGCGAAAGCCTTGGCCCCACCGGCGTGGGCCATGGCGTCGCCCTGCCGCACGCGCGGATCAGCGGGATCGAAGAAGTGGCAGGGGCCTTCATCCTGCTGGAACGGCCCGTGGAATTCGAATCGGTGGACCGTCAGCCGGTGGATGTGGTGTTTTCGCTGTTCGCCCCCGAAGATGCGGGGGTCGAACATCTGAAGGCGCTGGCGCTGGTGTCGCGCACGCTGCGCGATGGCGGGCTCTGCGCCAAGCTGCGGGCCAACCCGGACCCGTCGACGCTTTATGCCATCCTGACGGCGGATCGCGGCTCTCAGGCCGCCTGATCCCGCACTTGCCTTACGACAGACAGACCCCGGCGGCAGCGCCGGGGTCTTTGCGTGAAGGGCCTAGCCCCAGTCCGAAAAGCCGAACATCAGGTAATCGCGGGCATAGGCGTCGCGGGCCAGCTGCTCCAGCTGGTCGTCGTGGATCTGGCGTAGGCTGAACGGCGCCTGACCGGGCCCCGTCACGGGATCGGGCGGCGCGTCATGCCCCACCTGCCGCGCCAGCGCGGGCAGGGCCTGCGCCATCTCGTCCTCGCGCAGGATAAGGTCGGGCAGGGTGAATTCGGCCATGCCCTGCAGGCACTGGGTCTGCGTCACCCAGTGCCCGTCCACCCGCACCGCCGTCTGCCCGGCCAGATTGGCCTTCAGAAAGACCAGAAACGCGGCGAAGGCGGCGCGATGCGCTTCCAGCGTGTACTCCGGGCCCGGCGCGCCCTCGGGCAGGGGCAGGCCATGGGCGCGGCGCAGCGTGGTGCGGATGCCCTTGTAGCTGCCCGGCCCGGTGGACAGGATGCGGCGGCAGAACACCTCATGCGCGCGGGCCAGCGGGTGCCGCAGCACGGTAAAACTGCGATGGCCGGGCCGGTCGCGTTTCCACTGCCGCAGGGTTTTCTGGCTGAACTCTCGGGTCAGATCCTCGGGCGCAACGCCATCCAGCGCCGCCAGCCAGCGCTGCACGGCCTGACCCGGACCGGACGGGATAGGCATATAGAGCAGCGGCGTGTCGGCCGCCGCGACATAGCCGGGCACCACGGGGCCGCGCCGGGGTTCAAAATTCGGCGTGCGGCTCAGATTGAACCGGTCGAGCCGCGCCAGCGCCTGCGCCATCGCGTCAAAATTCGCCACCTTCTCGGCCACGGGTTCGGGGTTCTGGCGTTTCAGCGCGGTGTTCAGGCTGTCAAGCCGCGCCGGGATTCCCAGCCAGCGCGCCAGCCCGTTCATCACCTCGACCGATTGCAGATCCTCGTATCCCACATAGAACGCGGTCTGCCCGGTGACCTGCAGCGCCGAAAGCAGGCGGATCTGGAATTCCTGCAGCCGGGCCAGATGCGCCTCGAACTCTTCCGCGTCAAATTCGGCCTGCGCATCCTTGCGCTTGGCGACATTGGTCAGCTTCCACTGTCCGGTGGCCTGCGCGATCTTCCAGCTGACATAGCTGTCCACCGGGTTGCGGGTCAGCACGATCTTGGCCACGCGCGGATCCTCCAGCAGCGTGGGCAGCAGGCGCGGGTCGTGGTCGTGGAAATAGCGGAACCCGCCCAGCGTGCCGGGGGCAGCGTCGCGGATCCGCGCCAGCAGGGCCATGGGGTCGGCATTCCGCTCCGCCTCGGTCAGGCCCAGCAGGCTGTCGCGGTTGGGATAGCCGATGAAATGCGGGTTGAACGCCTCGCCATGACAGGTCAGCCCGTCAAAGGCGTTGAGATTGGCCTCCAGAAAATTGGAGCCGGTGCGCATCTCGGCAAAAATCACGAAGCAGTCGAAACGGTCGGACATGAGCTATTTCTTTACCAGATAAGGGCGGCGCGTCTGGCCGGCGGCCGGGCGGGGCTGCGGGTCGACCGGAAAATCGCCCATCAGATAGGGGTGCATCCCCTGATTTTTCAGGGTCTGCAGGAACTGTCCAAAGCCCGCCAGATCGGCCATCTCCGGCGGGGCGGCGGGCCTGCGCGCGGCGGCGGGGGCGATCTCGTCAAGGATCAGCTGCAGCGGCTCCATCGGGGTCTCGATGAATTCGGCCATGGTCCAGATGCGGATGCGCGCCTTGGCCTCGGGGCTGCGCAGCTGGTCCAGCACGCGGTGTTCCGCCCGCTGCAGCCGCGCGGCCTCGGCCCGCAGATCGGCGAAGGGCGCGCCGGAGGTGAAGAGCGGCACCGCCCACGCGCCAGAGATCACGCTGATCTGCGCGTTGGGATCGCGGGCAAGATGCCAGACGATGTCCGGCGTGTCGCGCGGGCCATACTGGAAGCACTGCCAGCTGCCCCGGGTGTTCCAGATCAGATTGGTCAGAAAGGCGCGGGGATTGGCGTCGCGCGCGGCGGCGCTGTCGGGCAGGGCGCCATTAAGCACGGTCTGCCCATCGGCAAACTCCGCCCGCTCCGGCGCGTAAAGATGGCCATGCACCTGCGTGCCGGTGACCTGCGCCAGCCATGGCGCAAAATCGCGGAAGAGCTCGGCAAACCCCTGAAAGACCGAATATTTTCCGGCGGTCACGCCGTTTTCCCAGCCATGGCACGGAAAGCGCGACTGCATGTAAAGCCCAGCCCGGCCCCGCGTCCGGCGGCTGACTGCCTTGGCGAACAGCCGGTCGATCTTGCCGGGGTTGGGATCCTGCCGGGTGGCGGCGGTTTCGGGATGGTCCAGAAAGGCGCGGTAAAGCCGGTCGGCATGGGGCCAGATCTTGCGCGCCACAAAACAGTCCGACCGCCGCAGCAGCTGCAGGTGGTCGTCGTAAAAGATATGCGGCTTGCCCTGAAAATCGAACTTGGACAGGGTCAGGGATCGGCTTTCCACCTGCGTGGCGTAAAGCCGGGTCAGCGACTGGAAATAGCTTTCATCCGGGATCCAGACCCGGCGGAAGTAACGGTCGTGACGGGCGCGGGCGGGATCGTGCAGGATGGCCTGCAGCGTCTTGCGGGTCAGGCACCACCACTGGCTGCCCATATGCGGGATCACGCCGGGCGGCATCGGGCGGCGGAGGCGCAGCCGCCGCTGCAGGCGCACGAAGCGGTCAAAGAGCGCACGATGCCGCCGCCATGAAAACGGGAAGAACAGCGTGAACCGTTCATGATCCAGCCCCCCCACCGTCCATGGCACATCGGCGGTGGTGGCGCTTTCGATGAAATCGGTCTCGGGGCGGGCCTCCAGATAGGCGATCAGCTCCGCCACCGGGCGCAGCGGCAGGCAGGATCCGGAGGTCAGATAGACATGCCGCACCCCGGCGAACTGCGCCAGCATCAGATCGGCGGCATCCTGACTGGCGGCGACCAGCCCCCATGTGCCCCACTCGCAGCGATGGCGGCGGGAAAACAGCACCTGCGGCAGATCGGAGAGGGCGGTGACAAAGGCGTCATGCGTGGCCTGCGCCACATTGCTGTCCACATGGATCACCACCGGACAGCCCGCCCGCGCCCAGTGCCGCGCCACCTGTTCGGCCCGGTCCAGCGCGGTATGCACCAGCATCAGGATGCCAAGGCTCATGCCCAATTGCCCTTGGACATCAGCCCCAGAATTTCAAGCTGGCGCCAGTTGATGTATTTCTCCGACCAGCGGCACCACAGGTCGGGATTGTCCTGCAGGCCGGCAGCATAGGCGAGGTATTCCGAGGATCCGGCATAATGCTGGTGCCGGGTCAGCTCCTCCTCCGCCTTGGCACCGAACGTGTCGAGGAACTTGGTGTGCAGCAGCAGGCCGGAGGCTTTTTCGCCGCCCCATTCGTCATAGACAAGGTTCAGTCCGCGCGGCAGCAGCATATGGGTGGAGCTGACATAGGCATAGCTGCGATGCCATTTCACCAGCGGGATCTTGTTCAGGGCGGGGGCACGGTCGGGGCTGTCGGGAAAGAACAGGCGCGCGCGCGGCCCGCCCTGAATCCACAGATTGCCAAAGCGGGGATTGCGGCTGATCCGGTAATTGCCCGCATCGAACCATGACGCGATCTCCAGCGGGTTCTGGCCCGGCGCGTAGGGCTGGGCGTCGATCCGGCCCTTGGGATACATGTCGAGCAGCATCGCCGGAAAGCTTTTGATCGAGGAGGCGTCGAGCCAGTCGGTCAGCGCCCGCAGCGGTCGCGTGTCGCAGAACGGATAAAGAAACAGCTCGTCGGGATCGACCGTCAGCGTCCAGTGTCCGTGCCCGTAGCAGCGCAGCAGCCAGTTCATCCAGTCCATGCCGAAGCGGGACCGTCGGTAACTGGCGCCCGTGGTCCAGAGCGACACGTCCTGCTGCTGCGCCAGATACGCGCGCGAGCCATCGGTGCTGTCATTGTCGACGATCAGGAAATGGCCCACGCCCATGTCGCGGTAATATTTCAGAAACCACGGCAGGCGGACGCCTTCGTTGCGCGCGGTGCAGAAAACCAGCAGGTCAGAGGCGGTGATCCGGTCGGTGCGGTTGGCGACGGCGCGCAGATCCCGCCTTTTGCGGAAGGCCCGGATCAGCCAGCGTTTCCGCTGAAGCCGGAGCCTGTATGACTGCCATGCACCCACTGCCCTAACCCTTACCAGACCCGTTGCCCGGGCCTCTGCGATCACGGCGGTCAGATCTGCCCGAGCACTGCGCGGAAATGGGCCTCCCATCCGGGGGGGGACCATCCGTCGGGGCGCGCGGGGCGCGGGTGATCTGCCAGCTGCCTGATCCTTTGCGCCCAAAGATAACGGTCGGACACCTCTGCGTAAACGGGAATGTCGCCCATGATCTCTCGCACCACCGGCAGATCAGCAGAGAGCACCGGCACGCCAAGCGCCGCAGCCTCCACCGGGGGCAGGCCATAGCCTTCGGCATGGCTGGGGAAGACCAGCCCGGCGCTGCCCCGGAGCAGGGCCGAGACGGCGGCATCCGGCAGGCCGGGCAGCTCATGCACGCGGGCGATGCCCCGGTCCAGCGCCGCAAAGACGGCGGCGTTTTCCCAGCCGCGGCTGCCGCAGATCAGCAGATGCGCGGGCGGCGACAGGCTCTTCCAGATGTCGAGCAACAGCGCGTGGTTCTTGCGCGGCTCGATGGTGCCAAGCGCCACGACATAGGGCTGGCCCCGCCATGGCCCGTCCGGGGCTGTTCCCGCCGGGGGCGGTGTCACCCCGAGATGCGCCACCAGCGCGGGCGGCTGGCGGCCCCTGCCCAGATGGCGGACCACATCGGCCCGGGTCACGGCGGAATTGCAGATCAGCAGATCGGCCTCGGCGCTGACGCGGTCCAGAAAGCGGCGGAAGCGGTCGGCGGCGCCGGGGCGCTGATACTGCGGAAAATCCAGCGGGATGGTGTCATGCAGCAGCAGGACGCGGCGCAGCCCCGGCACCTGCCGCAGCCCGCGCAGCAGATCGGAGCTTAGCGTCGTGTGTCCGGTGTTGAGATAGGTCGTGCCCGCAGGCAGATGCCGCCGCAGCAGCGCCCCTAGCAGGGCGGGCAGGGCACGGCCCCGCGCCACGCGGCGCAGCGCCGCTTCCGCCCCGGCGCGGCAGGGATCGCCCCGCCGCGCCAGACGCGCCAGAGCGTCGGGCGCGGGCCAGTCCTGCGTGGCGATGCGGGCGCGCAGCTCGGCACAGCCCGCGCGGTCCAGCAGCAGAAACCCCAGCGCGCTGCGCACCAGCCCGAAAAGCGGAACCGGCTCGCGCACGAGCCGGTCCAGATAGGCGTATTCCACCCGGTCCACCCCGGTCAGGCTTCGGCCCGCGCGGCTGACCAGCCGCGTCAGGTCCAGAAGCCGGGCAGGGGGCTCAGTGGTCGTAATGCCCATGCAGATGCCACTGCCACGCATCCGCGATCATCTGCGGCATGGTGGACCGGTGCGGGGTCCAGCCCAGTTCTCCCGCCGCCCGGCTGGAGCCGGAGACGAGCTTCGTCGCGTCACCGGCGCGGCGCGGGCCTTCGCTATGGGGCACTTCGCGGTTTGTGACGGCGCGCGAGGCGTCGATCACCTCCCGCACGGAAAAGCCGGTGCCGGTGCCAAGGTTGAACACCCGGCTGCCCTTGCCCTCTTCCAGCCATTTCAGCCCCAGCACATGGGCATCGACCAGATCCATGACATGGACATAGTCGCGGATGCAGGTGCCGTCCGGGGTGTCGTAATCGCTGCCATGGATGGTCAGCGCCGGGCGCTTGCCGTCGATCGCTTCCAGCATGACGGGGATCAGGTGGGTTTCGGGGCGGTGATGTTCGCCCACCTCGCCCTCGGGATCCGCGCCCGCCACGTTGAAATAGCGGAAGATGACGTGGTTCAGCCCGTAAGCCGCGCCAAAATCGCGCAGGATGTTTTCCACCGCCCGCTTCGACGCCCCATAGGCGTTGAGCGGGATCTGCGACGTGTCCTCGTCCAGCACGACGTTGTCATGTTCGCCATAGGTGGCGCAGGTGGAGGAGAACACGAAGTTCAGGCACCCCGCCGCCACCGCCGCCTCGACCAGCGTCAGCGAGCCTTCGACGTTGTTGCGCCAGTAAAGACCCGGCTGCGACATCGCCTCGCCCACTTGGCTCAGCGCGGCGAAATGCATGACCGCGACGGGCTTGTAGGTGGCAAAGACCTCGTCGAGCCGGGCACGGTCCGACAGCGCGCCCTGTTCGAAGGGGCCGAATTTGACCGCGTCCTGCCAGCCGGTCACGAGATTGTCGAAGGTGACGGGCGTATAGCCTGCCGCCTTCAGCGCCTTGCACGCGTGCGAGCCGATATAGCCGGCGCCGCCGGTAACCAATACATGTGTCATCGGGCGTTACTGTGCTGCTTTGCGCGCCGAGATGACCGCGTGCAGGTAGGATTCCAGATCGTCACGCAGTTCTTCGCGCGCCAGACCGAAGGCCACGGTGGCCTGCAGGAACCCGGCCTTGGAGCCGCAGTCATAGCGTTCGCCGTTGAAGCGGAAGCCGAACACGCCCTCTGCGCCGCCGATTTCCTTGGCGATGGCATCGGTCAGCTGGATTTCGCCGCCCGCGCCTGCGGTCCGGTTGTTGAGGTTCTTGAGGATCTGCGGCGACAGGATGTAGCGGCCGATCACGGCAAGGTTCGACGGCGCCGTGCCGGGAGCGGGCTTTTCGACCATGCCCTTGACCGAGACGAGCGCGCCCATGTCCTCGGCGATGTCGAGCACGCCATAGGACGAGGCCTTGTCGGCAGGCACTTCCATGGCCGCGACCATGTTGCCCCCGGTTTCCTGATAGGCTTCGACCATCTGCTGCAGGCAGGGCTTGTCGGCGGCGATGACGTCATCGGGCAGCATGACCGCGAAGGGCTCGTCCCCGATCAGGCGACGGGCGCACCACACGGCGTGGCCCAGACCCAGTGCCTTGTGCTGGCGGATATAGGCGACTTCGCCCGAATCCATGTTGGTGGACTGGAGAATCTCCAGAAGGTCATCCTTGCCCTTGCGCTTCAGCTCTTCTTCCAGTTGCGGGGCATGGTCGAAATAATCTTCCAGAGCGCCCTTGCCGCGCGAGGTGACGAAGATGAATTCTTCAATGCCAGCGGCGCGGGCTTCGTCGATGGCGTATTGCACCAGCGGACGGTCGACGAGGGTCATGATTTCCTTCGGCACCGACTTGGTGGCGGGCAGGAAGCGGGTTCCCAGCCCTGCCACCGGGAAAATCGCTTTGGTAACCTTGTTGCTCATAATCTGGCTCCTTGTGCGTCACGGGTATCGCCGGACCCCGCGACTGAAATCTTCTGCGCATTTTATTGCCTGCGCCTATCCAATGTAAATGACGCTTCTGGGCGCCGGATCACTCGTATAACGACTTTCAGGTCGACCCGCGGAATTTTGCCACTCGATTGACCTCTGCCCGAAGTCTTGCTGCAAACAGCCATGGCTGCAAGGGCACATCGCCACGCAGGCTACGCCCCCAAAGTCCGCCGATCTGTTCCCAGTATCCTTCGGGTCGAAATGTGACATGATGATAAAGGGCGGTGTGGCTAAATCGGAAAACACTGACAATTTCGCCGCTTGCGGCAAATTCGGCAGCCTGCCGCCGCATCCGGCGGCGCGACCAGACCCGCCCGGACAGGATGCGGCGGGGGGCTCCGGGGCGCCCGGGGAAGGGCAGGAAGGCCGCGGCAGGGGCTGCGAGCGGGGGCAGCGGACCCGCCGGACGCAGCAGCCCCGCCGCATGGCCCCGGTCGAGCCCGCGCAGCAGGCCCATCACGTCATCAGGGCCCAGCGGGCCGCGGATCATATGGTCCAGCAGGCGGCGGCGCTGCGCCTCGCGCAGGCGGGCCCAAGCGGCGGCGCGCTGCGGTTCGGGACAGTGCTTGCGCAGGAACAGCGCGAGCGAGGCGCCGATCTCGGTCAGATCGCGCGGGCTGCGGTCGGGCCCGCGCCGCGCGCTTTCGGCATAGCCATGATGCACCTCGGCCAGCGGCACCACCGCGACGCGGTGCCCGGCCCGGGCGTGACGCAGATCCAGATCGGTGTCGTCCATATAGAAGCGGAAGCCCGGATCGAACCCGCCCATCCGTGCCAGAACATCGCGGCGATGCGCCATGTTGGTGCCCTGCAGCTTGACCGCAGCGTCAGACAGGTGGGGGAAATGCGGCCCGTCGCCGGGCAGATCCAGCGGCCTGTCGCAGCCGGTTGCGGTGATGCTGCGCGCGCGCCACTGATGGTCGATGCCGTTGCGCCCGCGCACATATCCGCCCGCCGCCGCGACCTCCGGATCGGCAAAAGGCGCGCAGAGGCGGGCAAGCCATGTCGGTTCCGGCACCGCGTCATCGTCGATGAAGGCCACCACCTCGCCCGCAGCCTGCGTCAGCGCCAGATTGCGCGCGGCGGCGATGTTGGGCGCGTCGAACTCCAGCAGCTTGATATGCGCGGCATGGGGCCCTGCCCCCAGGGCGGCGGCGCCGGCGGGGCAGGCGACCACCACCACCTCATAGGCGGGATGGTCGAGGTGCGCGATGCCGGTCAGGCACAGGCTCAGCGCCGCCGGACGGCCCCGGCTGACGATGACCACGCTGACCGGCATTGCGGCCATGGGCGATCAGCCCTCTTTCAGATCCACGCCGGGAGCATAGGCGATGAAGAACGGGTTGGCATAGCCCGCCTTGCCATAGGCCAGCGGCGTCAGGTCATCAAAGCGCACCACATGGCCGCCCGCGCCGTTCAGCACCGCATGGCCTGCGGCGGTGTCCCATTCCATCGTGCGGCCAAGCCGCGGATAAAGATCGGCCTCGCCCGTCGCCACAAGGCAGAACTTCAGCGAGGATCCGGCGCTGGTCATGTCCTTGACCTCGTATTTGCCGATGTAATCGTCGGTGGCCTGATCGCGATGCGATTTGGAGGCCACGACCATCAGCGCGGAATTGTCGGGCTTCGACACGTGCAGCGGCGTGGTTTCGCCCGCCGCGTCCTTGTCGAAGGGGCCGGTTTCCTCGACCGACTGGCCGACGCTGTTGGTGTAGAACATGCGGCCCTTGGCGGGCGCATAGACCACGCCGCGCGTCGGCACGCCGTCTTCAACCAGTGCGATGTTCACGGTAAAATCGCCGCGACGGTTGACGAATTCCTTGGTGCCGTCCAGCGGATCGACGATGAGAAACGTCATCGCGTCGATATCATGGCTGTCGGCCTGTTCCTCGGTCACCAGCGCCACCTCGGGGAAGGCGTCGCGCAGCCCGGCAGAGATCAGCGCATCGGCGGCTTCGTCGGCTTCGGTCACGGGGCTCTGGTCCGACTTCGATTTCACCTCGAAATCATCGGAATTGTAGATCTCCATGATCCGGTCGCCTGCCTCAAGCGCGAGCCTGCGGATCACCGTCACAAGCGTTTCGTAATTCAAAGCCGATCTCCTTTTCCGCAAGCTCGCGGATTTATTGATTTGAAAGCCTCTCCGACTTATGCTGCGGTTCACCCAAGAGGGCAAGAAGACCCGCCATCTTCCGACCGGGCCGGAGCAGCAGTGCCATGTTTCAGACCACCGTGCCGCGCTCCCGTCTGGGAACGGCCATCTACATTGCCGAGCTGATCTATCACAATTCGGTCCGTGCCGTGCGCAAAACGCATGGCAACGCGTTCCTCGCGATCTTCATGAACATGCTGCAGACCATCATTTTTGTGCTGGCCTTTTATTTCATGTTCTTCGTGCTGGGCATCCGCGGCAGCGCGATCCGCGGCGATTTCATGATCTACATCATGACCGGGGTGTTCCTGTTCATGACCCATTCCAAGACCCTCGGCGCCGTGGTCAGTTCCGAAGGCCCCGCCAGCCCGATGATGCAGCACGCCCCGATGAACACCGCCATCGCCATCGCCGCCGCCATGGTGTCGACGCTGTATATTCAGGTGCTGTCGCTGTTTGCTATCCTGTTCGTCTATGACGTGGCCTTCAACCCCTTCGTCATGCAGGAGATTCATGACCCGATCGGCTGTCTGGCCATGCTGCTGCTGTCGTGGTTTTCCGGCGCGGCCATCGGTATGGTGTTTCTGGCGGCCAAGCCGTGGTTCCCGACGCCGGTCTCGATCCTGTCCACCGTCTACCAGCGCGCCAACATGATCGCGTCGGGCAAGATGTTCGTGGCCAATTCGCTGACCCCGGCGATGCTGGCGGTGTTCGACTGGAATCCGCTGTTCCACACCATCGATCAGGCGCGCGGGGCGGCCTTCGTCAATTATTTCCCGCGCAATTCGACCTGGGAATACGCACTGTGGGTGTCGATCGTGCTGCTGATGATCGGGCTCATGGGCGAATTCTACACCCGCAGACATGCCTCGGCCTCGTGGGGCGCGCGGCGCTGATCAGGTCACGACCCGCAACGTCAGGTTGATCCGCCCGCCCTGCGGCAGCAGCGTCGACGAGCCGAAGCGGATGCGGTCCACGCCATGATGGCGCAGCCGCGCCTCGCCGCCCATCACCACCACGTCGCCCGACCGCAGCCAGACCGATTCGGTCTTGCCGCCGCGTTCGGTGTTGCCCATGCGGAACAGCCCGTCATCGCCCAAGGACACCGACACCACCGGGCAGGAGAAATCCGCCTCGTCGCGGTCCTGATGCAGGCCCATGCGCGCGCCTTCGCCATACCAGTTGATCAGGCAGCATTCCGGCGCCCGCGCGCCGTCCGTGACCGCCTCCCAGATCTCCAGCACCTGCTGCGGGATCGGCGGCCAGTCCATGCCCGCCGGGTGGCGCGGTTCATAGCGGTAGCCGCGGCGGTCGGTGACCCATCCGAACCGGCCTGCCGCGCTCATCCGCACCGACATTTCCTGCCCGCGCGGCGTGACGGGGCGGTAAAGCGGCGCCTGCCGCAAAATTTCGCGCAGCGTGGCCACAAGCATGTCCTGCGCGGACCGGTCCAGCCACTGCGGATAAAGCCGGAAGCCGCGAATCTCCAAGGCATCAGTCATGCCGTCTTGTCAGGCATCGGCAAAGATCTGGCAAAGAAATTCGCGGCAAATGCGGGCAAGTCGCGGAAGCGGGCGCTTGCAGGCCCGAAACCCCCTCCTTATATACCCTCCGAACGCCGCGAGGCCCTGCCGGACGGCTTCTGGAACAAGCGGGGCTGGATGCCGTAACGGGTCCGTATGCCTCGCGACATCGCCTTGACTCAGAAAGGGATCGAAACATGGCCAAAGTGATCGGTATCGACCTCGGCACCACCAACTCCTGCGTCGCCATCATGGATGGCAGCCAGGCCCGTGTGATTGAAAACGCCGAAGGCGCCCGCACAACGCCCTCCATCGTCGCCTTCACCGACGACGAGCGTCTTGTCGGCCAGCCCGCCAAGCGGCAGGCCGTCACCAACCCCGAAGCCACCATCTTCGCCGTCAAGCGTCTGATCGGTCGCCGCACCACCGATGCGGAAGTGACCAAGGACCAGAAGATCGTCCCCTACAAGATCGTGGACGGCGGCAATGGCGACGCCTGGGTGGAAGCGCGCGGCACCAGATACAGCCCCAGCCAGATTTCCGCCTTCATCCTTGGCAAGATGAAAGAAACCGCGGAATCCTATCTGGGCGAAGAAGTGACGCAGGCCGTCATCACCGTGCCCGCCTATTTCAACGACGCCCAGCGTCAGGCCACCAAGGATGCCGGCAAGATCGCCGGGCTTGAGGTGCTGCGCATCATCAACGAACCGACCGCGGCCGCGCTGGCCTATGGTCTGGACAAGAAAGAAGCGCGCACCATCGCGGTCTATGACCTTGGCGGCGGCACCTTCGACGTGACCATTCTGGAGATCGACGACGGCCTGTTCGAAGTGAAATCCACCAACGGGGACACGTTCCTTGGCGGTGAAGATTTCGACATGCGCATCGTCAACTACCTCGCCGACGAGTTCAAGAAAGAGCACGGCGTCGACCTGACCACCGACAAGATGGCGCTGCAGCGTCTGAAAGAAGCGGCGGAGAAGGCCAAGATCGAGCTGTCCTCCAGCCAGCAGACCGAAATCAACCAGCCCTTCATCTCGATGGGCAAGAACGGTCAGCCGCTGCACATGGTGATGAAGCTGACCCGCTCCAAGCTGGAACAGCTGGTGGGTGACCTGATCAAGGCCTCGCTGAAGCCCTGTCAGGCCGCGCTGAAGGATGCGGGCATCTCCAAGGACGAGATCGACGAGGTCGTTCTGGTCGGCGGCATGACCCGGATGCCCCGCGTCGTGGACGAGGTGACCAAGTTCTTCGGCAAGGAGCCGCACAAGGGCGTGAACCCGGACGAAGTGGTGGCCATGGGTGCCGCCATTCAGGCCGGCGTGCTGCAGGGCGACGTCAAGGACGTGGTGCTGCTGGACGTGACCCCGCTGAGCCTTGGCATCGAAACGCTGGGCGGCGTGTTCACCCGGCTGATCGACCGCAACACCACCATCCCGACCAAGAAGTCGCAGGTGTTCTCCACCGCCGAGGACAATCAGGGCGCCGTGACCATCCGCGTCTTCCAGGGCGAACGGGAAATGGCAGCGGACAACAAGATGCTGGGCCAGTTCAATCTGGAAAACATCCCGCCCGCGCCGCGCGGCATGCCGCAGATCGAGGTGACCTTCGACATCGACGCCAACGGCATCGTGTCGGTCAGTGCCAAGGACAAGGGCACCGGCAAGGAGCAGAAGATCACCATTCAGGCCTCGGGCGGTCTGTCCGATTCCGACATCGAGAAGATGGTGAAGGACGCCGAGGAAAACGCCGAAGCGGACAAGAAGCGCCGCGAACTGGTGGAGGCCCGCAATCAGGCCGAAAGCCTCATCCATTCGACCGAGAAATCGATCGAAGAGCATGGCGAAAAGGTCGATCCCTCCACCGTGGAAGCGATCGAGTTGGCGATTGCCGCGCTCAAGGATGATCTCGAGAAGGACGGCGTGACCGGCGAGAAGATCAAGTCCGGCATCCAGAACGTGACCGAAGCGGCCATGCGTCTGGGTGAGGCGATCTACAAATCGCAGGCCGAAGAGGGCGACAGCAGCGATCATCCCGACTCCGGCAAGTCCGGTCCGGCGGATGACGACAACATCGTGGACGCGGATTTCGAAGACCTCGACGACCGCAAGCGCAGCTGACCCATCACGGAACCGAAAAGGGGCCGGTCCGTATACCGGGCCGGCCCTCATCCGTTCCGGCCAAGGAGGGCATGAATGTCCAAGCGTGACTATTACGAGCTGCTCGGCGTCGCTAAAGGGGCCTCCGCGGACGAGATCAAGAAGGCCTATCGCGTCAAGGCGAAAGAGCTTCACCCCGACCGCAACAAGGACGATCCCAGCGCCGAGTCCCAGTTCAAGGAAGTGAACGAGGCCTACGAGGTTCTCAAGGATGCCGACAAGAAGGCGGCCTATGACCGCTTCGGCCATGCGGCATTCGAGGGCGGCATGGGCGGCGGTGGCGCGCGTCCCGGTGGCGGCTTTGGCCAGCAGGGCGATTTCGCCTCGGCGTTCTCCGATGTGTTCGACGACCTGTTCGGCGATTTCATGGGCGGACGGCAGGGCGGGCGGCAGCGCGCGGCGCGCGGGGCTGACCTGCGCTACAACCTGCGCGTGACGCTGGAAGATGCCTATACCGGCCTGCAGAAAACCATCAACGTGCCGACTTCGGTGCAGTGCGGGGCCTGCCACGGCTCCGGCTCCGAAGGTGGCGCCGAACCGACCACCTGTCCGACCTGTTCGGGCATGGGCAAGGTGCGGGCGACCCAAGGCTTCTTTACCGTCGAACGGACCTGTCCCACCTGTTCCGGGCTGGGCCAGATCATCAAGAATCCCTGCGTCAAATGCGGCGGTGCCGGTCGCGTCCAGAAGGACCGCGCGCTGTCGGTGAACATTCCCGCAGGGGTAGAAACGGGCACACGCATCCGTCTGGCTGGCGAAGGCGAGGCGGGCATGCGCGGCGGACCGCCGGGCGATCTCTATATCTTCATCGAAGTTGCCCCGCATGACATCTTTGAACGCGAAGGCACCGAACTGCACTGCCGCGTGCCGGTGTCGATGACCGCCGCCGCCCTTGGCGGCGACATCGAGGTGCCGACGATGGACGGGGGCCGGTCGCGGGTGAAAATCCCCGCCGGAAGCCAGTCCGGACGCCAGATGCGTCTGCGTGGCAAGGGCATGCCCGCGCTGCGCGGCGGCGGTGTCGGCGACATGTTCATCGAACTTGCGGTCGAGACGCCGGTCAACCTGACCTCGCGCCAACGCGATCTGCTGCGCGAATTCGAGGCACTGAGCGAAGACAACAACCCGGAATCAAAAAGCTTTTTCTCTTCGGTAAAAGGCTTCTGGGATTCCATGAAGGGCTGACCGGGGCAAAAGGCTCTGGCTCTGGCTCTGGCGGCGTGGGGGCAACCTCGCGCCGCTTTTGCGTTAACTCCTCCCTAACCTGACCGCGCGCAGTCTGGAGGGATGAGCAGATTTCGCCATTTCTCTGATTCTCAGGCCCCGCTCTTTGACCGGGACGAAGCGCCGGAGGCGCCGCTGGCGCGTGGCGCGGCGGCGCCCTCCTATCTTCGGGATCATCGCGCCCGCCTGCGGGAGCGGTTTCTGGTCGGGGGCGCCGATGCGCTGCCCGATTACGAACTGCTGGAACTCGTGCTGTTCCGCGCCATCCCGCGCCGCGATGTCAAACCGCTGGCGCGGCAGCTGCTGGATCTGTTCCGCGATTTCAACGGCGTCGTCTCTGCCCCCGCCGCCCGCCTGCGCGAGGTGCCCGGGGTGGGGGAGGCGGTGATCACCGAGCTCAAGATCGTGGAAGCGGCGGCGCATCGGCTGGCGCGGTCCCGCGTGCTGCAGAAACAGGTGGTCAGTTCGTGGGATGCGCTGCTGGCCTATTGCCAGACCGCCATGGCGCATCAGGATACCGAACAGTTCCGCATCCTGTTTCTGGACCGCAAGAACGTGCTGATCGCCGACGAGCCGCAGGCGCGGGGCACCGTCGATCATGTGCCGGTCTATCCGCGGGAGGTGGTGAAGCGCGCGCTGGAACTGAACGCCTCGGCGCTGATCCTTGTGCACAACCACCCGTCCGGCGACCCGACCCCAAGTCAGGCCGATATCGCCATGACCGACCAGATCCGCGTCGCGGCGGACGCGCTGGGGATCATCCTGCACGACCATCTGGTCATCGGCCGGTCACGGGAACTCAGCTTCCGGGCCGAGGGGCTGTTATGAGCCTAGCGCAGCCAGACCTCGACCCGCCGGTTGACCTGCCGCCCCCAGACGGTGTCGTCGCAGGCCATGGGCATCGCCTCGCCAAACGCTTCCGCGCTCAGCGCGACCCGGGTGAAATCGGCGGTGTCCGCGCTGGTGCGGACCGCCTGCAGCACGGTGTCCGCCCGCTGCCGCGCGATGACCAGATTGTCCGGCGCGGGGCCTTGACCGTCAGAAAAGCCGACAAACAGCAGATCCTTGCCATCATACAGGCCGTTTTCCAGCGCCTCTGCCAGCTGCTCCACGTTGGAGCGGGACTGTGCGTCGAGCCCCGTGGCGCCCGCGTCAAACCGGAACGACGTGGTCAGGCGCCGTCGCGGCGCCAGACTGGCCGCCAGACGCTGAAGCTCGCGCAGGCCCTCTTCGCCCTCGGCCACCTGAATCGCATTGGCCAGCCGGTCGCCCTGCTGGCCAAGCGGCAGGTCTTCGGGCAGCTGGTCGACAAAACCGGCCCGCCGGATGACGATCTGCGCCGGGCCCGAGCGGGTATAGGCCAGAAAATCGCGCGCCAGCGCGGGCAGCCGCCGCGCGGGCTGATACAGGAACAGGGGCAGGGTCAGCGGGTAATCCTCGGTCTTGACCGCCGCGCGGCTGCCGCGCAGCGTAAAGCCACAGCTGCCGCCCAGCACCAGCGTCTGGGTCAGGCCGCCATGGTCCAGCCGCACCAGCCCGAAGCCGAAAGGGTCACGCGCCAGCGCCTGTTCCAGCGCGGCGGGGCTGTCATGCTCGCGATAGGCTTGCGCCAGCTGCAGACCGGTGGGCGCCAGCAGCCGGTCCTCCAGCGCCTGCACGGTGCCGCTGTCCCGCCGGGTCAGATGCAGCACGATCGGCGCATCGGGCCCGCCCAGATCCTGCCAGTTCACCAGATCTCCGGCGAGGATCCGCGCCAGATCCGCCAGCGCGAGGCTGGTCAGCGGGCTGCCCGGCGCAACGGCGGGCAGCAGCCCATCCAGCGCCAGCACCCGGCTGCGGGCCGGAGCGGAAAGATCGCCCAGCCCGGCCTCGCGGGCCCGCTGCACCTCGGCGGGGCGAACTTCGCGCAGGGCCATCACCAGATCCGCCTCATCCGCCAGCAGATCGGCAAAGCCTTCATCCGTGTCGCTGAGGCGCAGCGTAAACTGGCCCACGCGGCGGTCCTGCGCCGGATCCTGCAGCATATATGTCAGCTGGTCCGGGCCTTCGGTCGCGTCGCGCGTGGCGACAAGCCCGCTGCGCAGGGCAAAGCCCTCGATCAGCGCGGGCAGCAGCACTTCGCCCATGGTCGCCGCGCCGGAGATGCGCAGTTCGGCAACGTAATCGGTCAGCGAAGGGCAGCCGGGCCCCTCGCACAACACGCCGGAACTGTCGACGGTCAGCTCCCCATAGCGGGTGGAGACACGGTAGAAATCGCCATCAAAACCCAGCATCGTGCCGTTCAGCTCGATGCCGCCGTCACGGGACCGCAGGGTGACATCCTGCGCCTCCGCCTCGCCAGCAGCAAGGCAAAGTGCGGCGAAAACCGCCGCACGGACCTGTCGCATCTACGACCCTCACCCAAGCTCAGTTGGCGGCGATCTTCAGGTCTTCGATCAGGTTTTTCAACACAAGAAAGTCCCCCGTCGACTCGCAGTCGGGCATCTCCAGCGACAGGTCCGCCGCATGCGGGGCTTTGCCGCTGCGCAGGTCAAGCGTCAGGGCCTCCACGCGCTGCGCGCAGTTGGCCGCCGTGACTTCGGCCTCGATGCTCAGGTTGATCGTTCCGGAGACGCGCGCGGCAGCGCGGGGGAAGGTATAGACCTCCGCCTGCAGGGCGTCGGGCGTATCACGCGCGCCGAGCAGGGTCAGAAACCCGCCTTCGCCTGCGGCGGTGCGGGTCAGATCTCCGGCGGAAGCGGCCCAGACATGGCCGGAGCCGAATTCGCGTGCGTGCAGATGCAGGCCGCTATCTCCCTTCCATTGCAGGACGACGCGGTCATAAAAGGCGAGGCTTGGCACTTCGATCTGGGTGGTGGCGCCGCGCCCGCTGTCAAAGGCGGCGATGACCATCGCCTGTTCGGCGAGTGCGGGCAGTTCAAGGCTCAGCCGACCTTCGGCATCGGTGACTTCGGTCAGCATCAGCCCCTGATGGTGCAGGGTCAGCCGTTCCTCGCGGTGGCAGGGCGCCTCCAGCGTCAGGGCCATCATGGCGCCCGCCGCGACATCGGCGGTCAGCGTCACCGGACAGTCCGGCGCCTGTGCCGTCTGCGGCGCAGGCAGGGCCATGTCAGGACTGGCCGAGGCAGGCGCGGGCAGGCGCATCATCGCCGCCTCGGAAGGCAGGCGGGGCAGGGCTGCGGCGGAGGAGGTGTCGGTGATGGCGGCCAGCGTCAGCGGCTCTGCCCCCCGCGCCGGGCCCACCGTCGTGCTGCGCTGCATCACGTAGCCGGTGCCAAGTGCGATGGACAGGGTCGCCGCGGCAAGAAGGTAGGTGTTGAGACGTGCCATGGCCAGATGCCTCCCGAAGCTTCGGTCTGGAAACAATCTGCCGCGCAAAAGTGGCGCTGTTGCGGCGTGAAGGCGGAGTCATTCGGGCGCGCGGGGAACCCTGCGCGCCCGGTCAGGTCAGGCCAGCCGACCGTGGCAATGCTTGAACTTCTGGCCCGAGCCGCAGGGGCAGGGGTCGTTGCGGCTGGGATTGCCCCAGGTCGCGGGATCAGTCTCGTCGAAGCCTTCGACCAGCGGCAGACCGGCAGCGGGCGTAGCCACGTTTTCGGTGGGCCCCACCGCCGTGGCCTGTTCCGCCTGCTCGCGCAGCTGCGCCTGCTGGGTCGCCATCTGCTGCATCATCGCCCGCTGTTCTTCTTCGGACATGGGGCGGATGCGGCCCAGCTGTTCGGTGACCCGTTCCCGCAGCGATTCCAGCATCGATTCGAACAGCTGGAAGGCCTCGGTCTTGTACTCGTTCAGCGGGTCACGCTGCGCATAGCCGCGGAAGCCCACGACAGAGCGCAGATGCTCCAGCGTCAGCAGATGTTCGCGCCATTTGGTGTCGATGGTCTGCAGCAGCACCTGCTTTTCGATCTGCCGCATGGTGTCGGGACCAAATGACTCGGTCTTTTTGGCCATGAAGCTGTCCGACAGCTCGCCCAGACGCTCGCGCATGATCTCTGCATCCACGCCTTCCTCGTCGCCCCATGCGATGACCGGCGCGTCGAAGCCCATCTTTTCCAGCACGGCAGCGTAAAGCCCGCGGGTGTCCCACTGATCGGCATAGCTTTTCGGCGGAATATAGGTGTCGATCAGGTCGTCGATCACCTCGTGGCGCATATCCTCCACGATCTCCGACAGATCCTTGGCTTCCATGATCTCGCGGCGCTGCGCAAAGATCACCTTGCGCTGGTCGTTCATCACGTCGTCGAATTTCAGCAGCTGCTTGCGGATGTCGAAGTTGCGGCCCTCGACCTTGGCCTGAGCGCGCTCCAGCGACTTGTTGACCCAAGGGTGAACAATCGCCTCGCCTTCCTTCATCCCGAGCTTGGACAGCACCCGGTCCAGCCGTTCAGAGCCGAAGATGCGCATCAGGTCATCTTCCAGCGACAGATAGAAGGAGGAGCGCCCCGGGTCGCCCTGACGCCCCGACCGGCCGCGCAGCTGGTTGTCGATGCGGCGGCTTTCGTGGCGTTCGGTGGCCAGAACGTAAAGCCCGCCCGCCTGCTTCACCGCTTCCTCGTCGGCGGTATGGGCGGATTCGATGCGCTTGCGGATCTCTTCGGGATCGGCATCGGGGCTGGCGGCGATGGCCTCCATCACCTTGAATTCGACATTGCCGCCCAGCTTGATGTCGGTGCCGCGCCCGGCCATGTTGGTGGCGATGGTGATGGCGCCCAGCTTGCCCGCATCGGCGACGATCTGCGCTTCCTGCTCGTGCTGGCGCGCGTTCAGCACGTTATGCGGCAGCTTGGCCTCGGTCAGCAGCCGGCTCAGCATCTCGGATTTATCGATGGAGGTGGTCCCCACCAGCACCGGCTGGCCCTTGCCATGCGCCTCGCGGATTTCCTCCACGATGGCCTCGTATTTCTCGCGGGCGGTGCGGTAGACCTTGTCGTCCTCGTCGATCCGCGCGATGGGCCGGTTGGTCGGAACCTCGACCACGCCCAGCTTGTAGATCTCCATGAACTCCTCGGCCTCGGTCAGCGCCGTGCCGGTCATGCCCGACAGCTTTTCGTACAGCCGGAAGTAGTTCTGGAAGGTCACCTGCGCCAGCGTCACGTTTTCGGGCTGGATCTGGCAAGCTTCCTTCGCCTCGATCGCCTGATGCAGCCCGTCGGACAGACGGCGCCCCAGCATCATGCGGCCGGTGAATTCGTCGATCAGCACCACCTGCCCGTCGCGGACGATGTAATCCTTGTCGCGGGTATACAGCTTGTGCGCGCGCAGCCCCTGATTGACATGGTGCACGATGGTGGTGCTTTCGGGATCATAAAGCGACTGACCCTCGGGCAGCACGCCCCGCGCCAGCAGCTTCTGCTCCAGCGCCTCGTTGCCCTCGTCGGTGAAGGTGACGCTGCGGCTTTTCTCCTCGATCTTGTAATGCTCTTCCTCAAGCTCGGGGATCAGCCGGTCGATGGCGATGTAAAGCTCGGACCGGTCCTGCGACGGGCCGGAGATGATCAGCGGCGTGCGGGCCTCGTCCACCAGAATGCTGTCGACCTCGTCGACGATGGCGAAGTAATGGCCGCGCTGCATCATCTGGGCCAGCTCGGCCTTCATGTTGTCGCGCAGGTAGTCGAAGCCCAGCTCGTTGTTGGTGGCATAGGTGATGTCGCAGGAATAGGCCTGCTTCTTCTCGGCCTCGTCCTGATGCGGGTAGACCACGCCGGTGGTCATGCCCAGCATCCCGAACACCTTGGACATCCATTCGGCGTCGCGGCGGGCAAGGTAATCGTTCACCGTCACCACATGCACGCCCTTGCCGGTGAGCGCGTTGAGATAGGCCGGGAAGGTGGCGACCAGCGTCTTGCCCTCGCCGGTCTTCATTTCAGAGATATTGCCCTGATGCAGGAAAATCCCGCCCATCAGCTGCGTGTCGAAGGCGCGCAGCCCCAGCGCGCGCTTGGCGGCTTCACGGCAGTTGGCAAAGGCCTCGGGCAGCAGCGCGTCCAGCGTCTCCCCCCCGGCGAGCCGCTCGCGCAGCTCTGCCGTCTTGGCGGCGAGCCCGGCATCCTCGAGTTTCTCGAACTCGGGCTCCAGTGCGTTGATCCGCTCGACCGTGGGTCTTGTGGACTTGATCTGGCGGTCGTTCGGGGTTCCGAACATTTTCCGCGCGAGTTTTCCAATCCCCAGCATTATGGTCTGCCCGTCCTGTCTGACAAGTTTGTGTTCCGCGTGCGGCATCCGCTTGCCCGCCTCGCACACAGCCCATATGACACAGGGGAACGACCGGCCTTGCAGAGCCTTGGGGCGATGTAAGCGGCAGGTCCCCAAGTGTCAACGCCGCCCGTCATGGGGCGGCTCTCAGGAAGGAGGCAGAAATGCCGCAACCCCTCATGAAATCCAGTGCCGCGGCGCTGGCGCTGGCCATTGCCCTCGCGCTGCCCGCACAGGCTCAGGACGCGACCCCCGCCCCCGAGATGACCGCCGACACGGTGGTCGCCACCGTCAACGGTCAGGACATCACGCTGGGCAACATGCTGGCGATCCGCGCAAATCTGCCGGAACAGTATCAGCAGCTGGGCGACGAAGTGCTGTGGGACGGCATCCTTGACCAGCTGGTGCAGCAGAGCGTGCTGGCGCAGGACGAGAAGGCCGAAGAGACCCGCCGCGTGCAGGTCGCGCTGGAAAATGAACGCCGTGCGCTGCTTGCCGCCGAAGTGGTTGCCGCGATTGCCCGCGACGCGATGACCGACGATGCGGTGCAGGCCGCCTATGACGCGCAATATGCCGGTGCCGAGCTTGGCACCGAATACAACGCCTCGCACATCCTCGTGGAAACCGAGGAAGAGGCGCAGGCCATTGCCGAAGAAGTGAAGGGCGGCGCCGATTTCGCCACCGTCGCGCGTGAAAAATCCACCGGCCCCTCCGGCCCCAATGGCGGCGAACTGGGCTGGTTCGGTCCCGGCATGATGGTCGAGGAATTCCAGCAGGCGGTCGAAGGCATGGAAGTGGGCGCCGTATCCGACCCCGTGCAGACCCAGTTCGGCTGGCATGTCATCAAGCTGAACGAGGAGCGCGCCATGGAGGCCCCGGCGCTCGACTCCGTGCGCGCCGAGCTGGAAATGCAGATCCAGCAGGAGGCGGTGAAGAGCTATATCGACGAAAAGCTCGCCGCTGCCGAAGTGACCCGCACCCCCTCCACCGAGGTTGACCCCTCGGCGCTCTCCAACATGCAGCTGCTGGAGGAATAAGTGGCCAAGACCCTCGCCGTCTCCCCGCTGGCCCCTGCGGCCTTTCCCGATCTGCCGGTCATTGGCGGCGTGCGCTTTGCCGCCGCCGCAGCCGGCGTCCGCTATGCCGGTCGCACCGATGTGATGCTGGCCATGCTGGATCCGGGCAGCACGGTGGCGGGGGTCTTCACCCGCTCGGCCACCCGGTCCGCCCCGGTGCTGGACTGTCAGGACAAGATTGGTCACGACTCCGCCGAAGGTGCGGCGATCATCGTGAATTCCGGCAATTCCAACGCCTTCACCGGGCGCAACGGGATCGAAGCGACCCGCGCCGTCACCCATGCCGTGGCCGTGGCCACCGGCCTGCCGGAGGAGCGGGTCTTTTCCTCCTCCACGGGCGTGATCGGCGAGCCGCTGCCGCATGAACGCATCACCGCCAAGGTGGATCAGCTGGTCGGCGCGCTGGATGAAACCGGCATCGCCGGGGCCGCGCGCGCCATCATGACCACCGACACCTTCCCCAAGGGCGCCATGGCCACGGTCGATCTGCCCGGCGGGCAGGTGAAGATCGCGGGCATCGCCAAGGGCTCGGGCATGATCGCGCCCGACATGGCGACGATGCTGGTCTATGTCTTCACCGATGCCCGCATCGCGCGCGCGGATCTGCAGGCGATGGTCTCTGACATCAACGCCCGCAGCTTCAACTGCATCACCGTGGACAGCGACACCTCCACTTCGGACACGCTGCTGATGGGCGCCACCGGCGCCTCGGGCGTGACGGTGACAGCTGCCGACACCGCCTTCACCACGGCGCTGGAAGCGGTGTTCGTCGACCTTGCGCATCAGGTGGTGCGTGATGGCGAAGGCGCCACCAAGTTCGTCACGGTCGAGGTGACGGGGGCTGCCAGCGATGCCGATGCCCGCACCCATGCGCTTTCCATCGCCAACTCCCCGCTGGTCAAGACCGCCATCGCGGGCGAGGATCCGAACTGGGGCCGCGTCGTCATGGCCGTGGGCAAATCCGGCGCCGCTGCCGACCGCGACCTGCTGACCATCCGCTTTGGCGATGTGCTGGTGGCGGAAAAGGGCTGGGTGTCGCCCGATTACCGCGAGGAAGACGGTGCCGCACTGATGCGCCAGCCCGAAATCACCATCCATGTGGATCTGGGTCTGGGGCAGGGGAAGGCTACGGTCTGGACCTGCGACCTGACCCACGGCTATATCAGCATCAACGCCGACTACCGGTCCTGAAGGCTCTGGCCTTCTTCTGACCAGAAATATCCCGGGGAGCGCGAGGGGCAGAGCCCCTCGCCTGTCCTCCCGCTGGCAAAAGGCCCCTCCCATGACCAAGATCGTTCTCGTCTCCGCCGTGGCCCTGATCGACGTGGAGGGGCGGGTGCTGCTGGCGCAGCGGCCCGAAGGCAAATCCATGGCCGGGCTCTGGGAATTTCCCGGCGGCAAGGTCGAGGCCGGAGAGACCCCGGAAGCCGCGCTGATCCGCGAGCTGCACGAAGAACTGGGCATAGAGACATGGTCAAGCTGCCTTGCGCCGCTGACCTTCGCCTCGCATGCCTATGACAGCTTCCACCTGCTGATGCCGCTTTTTGCCTGCCGGAAATGGCAGGGCGTCCCGCAGTCGCGCGAAGGGCAGGCGCTGAAATGGGTGCAGGCGCGCGATCTGGCGAGCTATCCCATGCCCCCTGCGGACATTCCGCTGATCCCGATCCTGCGCGACTGGCTCTGATCCAAAGCGGCAAAGTCCAGACTAAAGTCTTAATGAACAAGATTAAGGCGAAAAAAAACCGTGATCTGCTGCGAAAAGCGACAGTTCTGCGACATATTCCTATAGTTTCGTTAACGTTTCCGTCCTACCTTGAAGGGGTCATCGGCTTTTTTGAGGGAATCGAACATGTTGCGCACCATCGTTCTGGGAACCTGCGTTTCGGTGCAGGGTATCCTCGAGAAGAAACTTCCGGACGGTCGTATCGCTGTCCGCGTCGGCAACCGCGTGGTCACCGGCACCCCGGCTTCGGCCTGATGTGATCGGGCTTCCGGCCCGCATCTCGGAACAGAAAAAGGGAAGGCGAAAGCCTTCCCTTTTTTAATGTCTGCGGGGCAGGGCCCCGATAGGGTCGCTGTCCCGGCCAGATCAGGGCCGGGACAGGGCGGGGATCAGAGCGTGCGCTCGACCTCTTCCCGCTCGAAGATTTCGATGACATCGGAGGGCCGGATGTCGTCATAGTTCTCGAAGGCCATACCGCATTCCTGACCGGACTGGACCTCGGACACTTCGTCCTTGAACCGCTTGAGCGTCTTGAGCGTGCCTTCGTGGATGACCACGTTGTCCCGCAGCAGACGCACCCCGGCAGAGCGGCGTGCCACCCCTTCGGTCACCAGACAGCCCGCGACCTTGCCCACGTTGGAGACCTTGAAGACCTCCTTGATGGTGGCATAGCCGATGAAATGCTCGCGGATTTCGTTGGACAGCAGGCCGGAAGCCGCCGCCTTCACGTCATCCACCAGATCGTAGATCACCGAATAATACCGGATCTCCACGCCCTTCTGGTTGGCGGCACCGCGCGCCGGGGCATTGGCCCGGACGTTGAAGCCGATCACCGGGCAACCCGACGCTTCGGCAAGGCCGATATCGGTTTCGGTGATGGCGCCCACGCCGGAATGGATGACCCGCACCCGCACTTCGTCGTTGCCGACCTTTTCCAGCGCCTGAACGATCGCTTCCGCCGAGCCCTGCACGTCCGCCTTCACGACGACCGGCAGTTCCGAGACGCTCTGATCGTCCTTGGCCTTCTTCATCAGCTGTTCCAGCGTGGTGGCAGCACCCGCCGCCGCGCGCTTGTCCTTGGTGACCTTGGCGCGATATTCCGCGATCTCGCGGGCCTGCGCTTCGGTTTCCACCACGTTCAGCACGTCGCCAGCCTCGGGGGTGCCGTTCAGACCCAGCACCTCCACGGGAACCGACGGCCCCGCTTCCTTCACGCGCTCGCCCTTGTCGTTGATGAGCGCACGGACCTTGCCGTACTGCTCGCCCACGACAAAGATGTCGCCCTGCCGCAGCGTGCCGTTCTGCACCAGAACGGTGGCCACGGGACCGCGACCCACATCCAGCTGCGCCTCGATCACGGCGCCAAGGGCGGCGCGTTCGGGGTTGGCCTGCAGTTCAAGGATCTCGGCCTGAAGCGCGATGGCTTCCAGCAGGTTGTCGAGCCCCTTGCCGGTCTTGGCGGAGACTTCCACATCCTGCACGTCGCCGGACATTTCTTCCACGACCACTTCGTGCTGCAGCAGATCGGTGCGGACCTTCAGCGGGTTCGCCTCGTGCTTGTCCACCTTGTTGATCGCCACGATCATCGGCACCTTGGCCGCTTTCGCGTGGTTGATCGCCTCGATGGTCTGCGGCATCACCGCGTCATCCGCAGCCACCACCAGCACCACGATATCCGTCACCTGAGCCCCGCGGGACCGCATGGAGGTGAAGGCGGCGTGGCCCGGCGTGTCGAGGAAGGTCAGCACGGCGCCGTCCTTCGTCGTCACCTGATAGGCGCCGATATGCTGGGTGATCCCGCCAGCTTCACCGGAGGTGACGCTGGTGTTGCGGATCGCGTCCAGCAGCGAGGTCTTGCCGTGGTCCACATGGCCCATGATCGTGATGACCGGGGGGCGGGTGTGCAGATCTTCGGGCTTGTCCCGCGCGGTCTGGATCACGTCTTCGACGTCGGCATCGGACACGCGGGTAACCCGGTGGCCAAATTCTTCGATCACCATTTCTGCGGTGTCGGCGTCGAGGCTCTGGTTCTGGGTCGCCATGATGCCCATCTGCATCAGCGACTTGACCACATCGGCGACGCGTTCGGCCATCCGGTTGGCCAGTTCGGCCACCGTGATCGCCTCGGGCAGCTGCACGTCGCGCACCACCTTTTCGCGGTTCTGCGTGCCCATGGCCTTCTGACGCGCGCGCTCCTGCTTGCGCTTCATGGCAGCCATGGATTTCTGCCGGCCGCCTTCGCCGCCAAGCGCCTGATTCAGCGTCAGCTTGCCCGCGCGGCGTGCGCCGTCATCGCGGGTCCGGGTCGACCGGCCGCGTTCTTCACGTTCGCGATCCGCCTTGCGCTGCGGCGTGGGTCCGGGCGCAGCGCCAGGAGCCCCCGCCGGACGCGGCGCGGCAGAGCTTGCCGGTGCGCCCGCATCCGCCTTGGCGGCGGGACGTGCCGCAGGTGCGGCAGCGGCAGCTTCGGCACGCTTGGCGGCCTCGGCTTCCTCGCGCTTGCGGCGCTCTTCTTCTTCCGCTTTCAGGCGGGCCTTTTCTTCGGCCTCGCGCTGTTCGCGCTCTTTCTGTTCCTTTTCGGCGCGCATGCGCTCACGCTCTTCAGCGCGCGCCTTTTCATCGGCCGCGCGCTGTGCGGTCTCTTCGACCTCGCGGGCCTTGGCGGCCTGCAGCGCCCGCAGCCGGCGTTCCATCTCCGCGTCGGAGATCCCCGCCGGACGGTTGCCGCCCGATCCGCCTTGCGATCCGCCCGAGCCCTTGGCGCCGTTCGCGGCACCGGGTTTGGGCACCACGACGCGCTTGCGCTTGGTCTCCACCACGACGTTCTTGGTCCGTCCGTGGCTGAAGCTCTGCTTCACATTCCCCGAACGGGGTCCGCCGCCGCGCAAACCCAAAGTCTTCTTGCCGTCGTTATCGCTCATTCAGCTTCTCTTGTCCTTTCCGGCGGCCCTTGCCGCCCGCGGCAGCCCCTGCTGCCGTTGCCGCGTCTGCCATTGCGACGCGCAGGCCCTTCAATCGTTGGGCCTCGTCTACAACACGTTTGGTGAGTCCACCAGCGCCAAGCGCCGCATGTATCACCTTTTCCCGGCCAAAGGCCAGCCCAAGTTCGTCTGCCGTCAGCCACCCGATGTAATTGCCCCCGTAGGGCGTGCTTAATTTGGATTTGCCACGGCTTGACCCGTCTTCGGCCTGAATGAGCACGCGCGCGTCCTCCCGGGCCAGCCAATCCTTTACCTTTTCATAGCCAGAAACCGCCACGCCGGATTTCCGGGCAAGGCTCACCAGTTCCACCACGCGTTTGGCCAGCATCTCCTCGATCAGATCCGCCAGCCGATCGGGCACCGTCACCGGTGCCTTTGCGGCGCGGGCAAAAAGTCCCTTGCCCGCCGCCTTGTCCAGTGCCTTCCGCTCCGCCGCGACCCAGATTCCCCGGCCCGGCAGCTTGCCGGCAAGATCGGGAACGATCTGGTTGTCGGGACCGACCACGAAGCGGATCAGTCCCGTCGCGGGCGCAGACTCGCCGGTGGCGATGCAGCGCCGTTCGGGGCCGTCTTCCCTGTCTTTGTCTACACCACCACGGCTCATCTGGGAATCAGGCCTCCGCCTTGTCTTCGGCTGTGGCCTCCGCCTCGGCAGCGGCCTGAGCCACCATGTCCTCGGGATCGACCCAGCCCAGCATGACGCGGGCGGTCATGATCATGTTCTGCGCTTCTGCGAGGTCGACGGAGAATTTCTCCAGCAGGCCCTCGTCCTTGGTGCGCTGGCCGTCCACCGTGGTCCAGCCTCCGGCCAGTTCCCAGTCGGCGCAAGTGGCGAAATCCTCAAGCGTCTTGATGCCATCTTCGGCCAGTGCCTCCACCATCTGGGGTGTCAGGCCCTCGAATTCAACCAGGCTGTCCTCCACACCCAGCTCGCGGGCATGTTCCAGCGCCTTGCGGGCCTGTTCTTCCAGATGCTCGCGGGCGCGGGTCTGCAGTTCGTGCGCGGTGTCCTCGTCGACGCCGTCGATCACCAGCAGTTCGTCCTGCTCCACATAGGCCACCTCTTCGAGGTTGGTGAAGCCTTCGGCGACCAGAAGCTGCGCGAAGAATTCGTCCAGATCCAGCGTGTCCATGAACAGCTGGGTGCGCTCCTCGAATTCCTTCTGGCGGCGCTTGGATTCTTCTTCCTCGGTCATGATGTCGATGTCGAGCCCGGTCAGCTGGCTGGCCAGACGCACGTTCTGGCCGCGGCGGCCAATGGCAAGGCTCAGCTGCTCGTCCGGCACCACGACTTCGATGCGCTCGGCATCTTCGTCCAGCACCACTTTCGACACTTCGGCGGGCTGCAGCGCGTTCACAAGGAAGGTCGGCACATCCTCGTTCCACGGGATGATGTCGATCTTTTCACCCTGAAGCTCGTTGACCACGGCCTGCACGCGGCTGCCGCGCATGCCGACGCAGGCGCCGACAGGGTCGATGGAGCTGTCATAGGAGATGACGGCGATCTTGGCGCGCGAGCCCGGATCCCGGGCCACGGCCTTGATCTCGATGATGCCGTCATAGATTTCGGGCACTTCCATCTTGAACAGTTCGGACATGAATTCCGGCGCGGTGCGCGACAGGAAAATCTGCGGCCCGCGGGCCTCGCGGCGCACATCCTTGACATAGCAGCGGATGCGGTCGCCGGGGCGATAGCTTTCGCGGCCGATCTTCTCGTTGCGGCGCAGGATCGCCTCGCCGCGGCCCACGTCCACGATGAGGTTGCCATATTCCTCGCGCTTGACCTGACCGTTGATGATCGTGCCCTGACGGTCCTTGAATTCTTCATACTGGCGGTCGCGCTCGGCTTCGCGGACCTTCTGCAGGATCACCTGCTTGGCCGACTGCGCGGCGATGCGGCCCAGATCGACGGGCGGCACTTCCTCTTCATAGACATCGCCCACCTTGGGCTCCGCCATGTACTGCCGCGCCTGCTTGACGGTCAGTTCCGACTGGTAGTTCTCCAGCGCCTCGTCCTCGACCACGGTGCGCACGCGGGTAAAGGTCGCCCGGCCGGTGCGGCGGTCGATCTTCACGCGGATGTCCATTTCGGAGCCGTAGCGGCTCTTGGCGGCCCGGGCGAGGCTTTCCTCCATCGCTTCGATGACCAGACCGGGGTCGATCATCTTTTCGCGCGCGACGGCTTCGGCGGTCTGCAGAAGCTCCAGCTGGTTGGCAGAGGTGATCGCCATGTCTTTAGTCCTCCTGAGCGGCCGCGTCGTCGGCCTCGATGTCGTCGAATTGGGTTTCGTCCACTTCCTGCGCCTTGCGGGCGCGGAGCATGTCGCGGATCAGGTCGTCGGTCAGCACCAGCTTGGCATCCGACAGCCAGTCAAAATCGAGCCCGATGGTCTGCACCTCGCCGCCTTCGCTTTCGGGGTCGATGTTCAGCAGCACCTCGTTGCCCTCGACACCGGCCAGCACACCGCGCCAGCGCTTGCGGCCCTCGATCATCTCGGCGGTCTCGATCCGGACCTCATAGCCTTCGAACGTGTCGAAATCCTTGAGCCGGGTCAGCGGGCGGTCGATGCCGGGGCTCGACACTTCCAGCGTATAGGCGTCGATGATCGGATCTTCCACATCCAGCGTGGCCGAGACGGCGGTGGAGATGCGCGCGCATTCATCCACCTCGATCCCGCCTTCGGGACGTTCGGCCATGATCTGCAGCGTGGGTGTCTTGCCGCCCATCAGCCGGATGCGCACAAGTTCAAACCCCATATCCTCTAGAACGGGGGTCACGATTTCAGCCAGACGCCGGTCGATGGCGGTTTTGGCGATGAGCTCGGTCATGTGGGTCCGATCCTTGGAAACAAAAAGACGGGCGCGCGGCCCGTCGATGGTTCCCGGTGGGCTTCGGTCAGGGACCGACGCGCCGCTGTTGAAACGGGGATATACGCGCGGCGTCACGATTCCGCAAGGCCCTTTGCCGGACCGGGTGTATGGAACCGAAAGGCCATGGCCGCCGTTCGTTGGCGGGCCTTCAAAGGACATCATGATGCAAGTCTTCCGCTGCCCCGCCTGCCGGGCCACGCTTTATTTCCACAACACCGCCTGCACCTGCGGGCAGCCGGTGTGGTTCGATCCCGATGCGCAGACCATGCGCGCCGAAGGGACGGACTGCGCCAACCGCGCCGAGATCGGCTGCAACTGGCTGGCCGAGGCCGGAGGGCTCTGCCGGTCCTGCGCGATGACCGAAACCGTCCCCGACCTGCGCGAACCCGACAACCTGCCGCTCTGGACGCGGGCGGAACTGTCGAAGCGGCGGATGCTTGCCAACCTGTCGCGCTGGGGCTGGCTGACCCCGAACGATCCCGGCCAGCGCCCGGTGTTCCGGATGCTGTCGGAACAGACCGCCACGGGCGGGGCGAACGTGGTCATGGGCCATGCCGACGGGGTCATCACCATCAACGTGACCGAAGCCAGCGACACCGTGCTGGCCAAGCGTCAGGAACAGTTCGGCGAGCTTTACCGCACCATGCTGGGCCATATCCGGCACGAGATGGCGCATTTCCTGTTCCTGCGGCTTGCGGAACATCCCGGTTTCCTGCGGTCCTTCCGGGAGCTGTTCGGGGATGAACGCGCCGATTACGCGGCAGCCCTTGCCGCGCATTACGAGTCGCCGGGCGCGCCGGGCGAAGAGCATGTCACCAGCTATGCCTCTGCCCACCCGCACGAGGACTGGGCCGAAACGCTGGCGCATCTGCTGCATCTGGTCGATCTTACCGACAGCGCGGCCTCGGCGGGGCTGTCGCTGGCAGAGGCGCGGGCCAATGTGCCGGGCGGCGGCTATGACGCCTATGCCGAAGCGGACAGCGAGGCGCTGCTGACCCGCGCCATTACCCTGTCCATCGCGGTCAACCATGTGAACCGGGCGCTGGATCTGCCCGACATCTACCCCTTCGTGCTGAAGAAGGGGGTGCGCGAAAAGCTGGCCTTCGCCCATGGCCATCTGCGGCAGGGCGCATCAGCTGCGGGCGATCTCCAGCCGGGCGCATAGCCCGCGCGCGCCGCGGTCGAAGGTCAGCCGCCCGCCATGCTGTTCGGCCACGGCGGCCACGATGGTCAGACCCAGCCCGAACCCTTCCGCCGTGGCCGCGTTCGGCCCGCGGCGGAAGGGCGCGATCAGCGCCTCGATCTCGGCGGGATCGCCGGGGCCCTCATCCTCCACGGTGATGATGGCGCTGTCGGCATGGGCCTCCAGCCCGACATGGGCGCGGCGGCCATATTTCAGCGCATTGTCCACAAGGTTCGACACCGCGCGCTGCAGCGACACGGGGCGCGCCACCACCAGCACGCGCCGCGCCTCGGGCAGCGATCCTTCGCCCGCGCGCGACATGAACAGCGACCGCCCGCCCCGCACCACGATGGGCTCGGCAGGCAGCAGGTCGACCGGGCGGCCCATGTCCTGATAATCGGCCACCAGCGCATCAAGAAGCGCCGACAGCGACAGCGCGCGCGGCACCTCCACACTCAGTTCCGACCGGGTGTAGGTCAGCACGCTTTCGATCATGCCGGTCATGCGGTCGATGTCGGTCTCGAACCGGGCGCGCAGCGCGTCATCCTCGATCAGCGCCGTGCGCAGGCGCAGCCGGGTGGCGGGGGTGCCCAGATCATGGCTGACCCCGGACAGCACCGTCAGCCGCTGCGACAGCGCGGCGCGTTCGGATTCCAGATGCGCGTTCACCGCCGCCACGATCTCGCGCAGCTCCTCCGGTCCTTCGGCCTCGTAACTGTCCGGCCCGCCCAGACGGCGGCGCCCCATAAGGCTGCGGGCAAAGATCTCGAACCCGCCGGTGACGCGGGCGACATGGCTCAGCAGCCCCGCCAGCGCCAGCACCGCCCCCAGCGCGCCGACCAGCCGGTAATCGCCCGGTGCCGCCCCGCAGCCCCAGACCGCGCGCCCGTCGATGCGCGTCCACAGCCCGTCCGGCGTGCGCGAAAACAGCACCGGTTCGCTGCAGAAGCTGGCCAGCAGCCGGGTGACCCGGCCAAATTTCTCTGCCGCGCCATGCGCCCCCGCCGCGTCCAGCGCCGCCACCGGATAGCGCAGGCTGTCCGACACGATGGCAAGGCTCAGCGCCTCGCCCGCCGGGGTGCCGGGCACCTCGGGGCGGATGCTGACCTGCGTGACATAGGCAGGCTGCGGCGCGCCGGGCAGGCGGGCAAAGGCGCCCGTTTCGGCCAAGGCGACAAGCTCGGGGGGCAGGGGGCTGATGATGACCCCTGCGGGCGGGGTGGTGCCGTGGCGCAGGCTTTCCCATGTGGCGATGCCGCCGATTTCCGCTCGCGCGAGATAGGCCCGCCACGCATTGGCGGAGCCCAGCCACAGCAGCGCCGCCCCCAGCCCCAGACCGAAGGCCAGCGCCACCCAGATCATGCCGATGCTGCGCAGCCGCAGCCCGGGGCGGGGCGGGGTCACGCCTCCTCCGTGGTCACGTCTGTCGCCAGAACATAGCCCAGCCCGCGTTCGGTGCGCAGAAGCTGCGGATCGCGCGGGTTGCGTTCGATCTTGCCGCGCAGGCGGCCCACCAGCACGTCGATGGCGCGGCCCGGCTGGTCGGTCCCGTCTCCGGCCACATCCAGCGCCGCCGCGATCTCCTCCCGCGTCAGCGGGATGCGCGGATTGGCCAGCAGCACCTTCAGCAGCGCCGTCTCGCGCCGCGACAGCGCCACCTCGAAGCCTTCGGGCGAGCGCACCTCGTCGCGCCGCGCGTCATAGACCCAGCCCGCGAAACGGTAGGTTTCGGTGCGCCGCCGATAGGCCAGCGAGGGCGTGCGCTGCGCCCGGTGCAGCACGGCGCGCACCCGCGCGATCAGCAGATCGGGGTTGAAGGGCTTCGCGATGTAATCATCCGCCCCCACCTCATAGCCCGCCATGCGCTGGTGATCGGCGGACAGCGCCGAGACGAAGATCACCGGCACGTCCTGATCGCGGCGCAGCCTTGCGCAGATCTCGGTGCCGTTTTCATCACCCAGCATCACGTCCAGCAGGATCAGGTCGATCCGCCCCGCCTCCAGATGGGCGCGAATCTCGGCCTCGGTCCCGGCGGGCAGGGCGGCAAAGCCGCTGCGGTGCAGAAAACGGGTCATCATGGACCGCATGTCCTCGTCATCGTCGACAACCAGCAGGCGGGGAATGGTCACGGGCAGGCTCCGGGGCATGGCGGGGTCACGTCTAGGTAACAAGATGTAACAGAACTGCCGACAAAAAAGGCAAGCCCTCCGCCGCGACAGTTGCGCAAAGCCCGGCGGCTGACGCACTCTTTGCCGCACCGCCGCCTTGCCGGCGGCTGTCTTGGGAGGACAAGATCATGAAACATACGACATTTGCGACCGCTTCGGCGGTGTCTCTTCTGCTGGCCGGAACGGCCCTTGCCGAGCCTCAGGCAGAGGTGCTGCATTGGTGGACCTCGGGCGGCGAGGCCAAATCCGTGGCCGTGCTGCAGCAGGAATTCGCCGACAATGGCGGCACATGGACCGACATGCCGGTGGCGGGCGGTGGCGGCGACGCGGCGATGACCGCGCTGCGGGCCCGTGTCCTGTCCGGCAACGCCCCCACGGCGGTGCAGCTGAAGGGCCCGGCCATTCAGGAATGGTATGAAGAAGGTGTGCTCGCCGACATTTCCGGCGTGGCCGAGGCCGAAGGCTGGGGCGACCTGCTGCCCGAGGCGCTGGCCGAGCACATGAAATGCGAAGGCACCTGGTGTGCCGCACCGGTGAACGTGCACCGCGTGGACTGGATCTGGGCCAATGCCGACCTGCTGGAGCAGAACGGCATCGAGATGCCCACCACATGGGACGAATTCAACGCCGCCGCCGAAAAGCTGCAGGCAGCCGGGGTGATCCCGCTCGCCCATGGCGGGCAGTCGTGGCAGGACGCCACCGTGTTCGAAACCGTGGTGTTGGGCCTTGGCGGGCCGGAGTTCTTCCGGTCGGCGCTGATCGATCTCGACCCCGAGGCGCTGGGGTCCGACACGATGGTGCAGGTGTTCGACCAGATGCGCACCATGCGCGGCTTTGTCGATGACAACTTCTCGGGCCGCGACTGGAACCTTGCCACCGCCATGGTGATGAATGGCGAAGCGGCATTCCAGATCATGGGCGACTGGGCCAAGGGCGAATTCATCGCCGCAGGCAAGGTGCCGGGCGAGGATTTCCTCTGCGGCTCCACCCCCGGGGACGGCTTCCTTTACAACGTCGACAGCTTCGCCATGTTCACCGTGGAAGGCGAGGACAAGATCGCCGGTCAGGACCTGCTGGCCAAGCTGATCATGGGCCCGAACTTTCAGGAAGTGTTCAACCTGAACAAGGGCTCCATCCCCGCCCGCACCGATGTCGCGCTGGATGACTTCGACATGTGCGCGCAGAAATCCTCCGAAGACATGACCGCAAGCGCCGACAGCGGCGCGCTGCTGCCCTCCTATGCGCATGGCATGGCGCTGCGCGGGGCGCAGGCCGGGGCGATCACCGATGTGGTGACCGCGCATTTCAACTCCGACATGTCGTCCGAAGACGCGGTGAAGATGCTCACCGACGCCGTCGCCAACTCCATGTAAGTCCGCGCGTCTGGCGCGCCCGTCCCGCCCCCGTTCCGGGGGCGGGGTTTTTTCGGAGGACCGACAATGACCAAATGGTTCGAGACCCATCTGCCCAAGATGGTGCTTGCCCCCTCGTTCATCGCCGTGCTGATCTTTGTCTATGGCTTCATCGCATGGACGGCGTGGGTCAGTTTCACCCGGTCAAAGCTGCTGCCGCGCTATGATCTGGACGGCGTGATCCAGTATGAGCGGCTGTTCGCCAGCCCGCGCTGGGACACCGCGATGAACAACCTGTTCCTGTTCGGGGCACTGTTCATCGGCATCGCCATGGTGCTGGGGCTGGCGCTGGCCATCCTGCTGGACCAGCGCATCCGCATCGAAGGCGCGATCCGCACCATCTATCTTTACCCCATGGCCCTGTCGATGATCGTCACCGGCACCGCGTGGAAATGGATCCTCAACCCCGGTCTGGGGATCGAGGCGACGGTGCGCGGTTGGGGCTTCGAAAGCTTCACCTTCGACTGGCTGGTGAACCCCGATTTCGCCATCTACACCATCGTGCTGGCCGCGATCTGGCAAAGCTCCGGCTTCGTGATGGCGCTGTTCCTTGCCGGGCTCCGCTCCGTCGACGGCGAGATCATCAAGGCCGCGCAGGTGGACGGCATCCCCACATGGCGCATCTATTCGGCCATCATCATCCCGTCGATGGCGCCGATCTTCCTGTCGGCCTTCATCGTGCTGTCGCACCTCGCGATCAAGAGCTTCGATCTGGTCATCGCGCTGACCGGGGGCGGCCCCGGCTATGCCACCGATCTGCCCGCCACCTACATGTATGCCATGGCCTTTTCCCGCGGCGACATCGGTCAGGCGGCAAGCTCTGCCATGATCATGATGCTCGTCGTCTTCGCGATCGTGGTGCCTTACCTCTATTCCGAACTGAGGGCGAAGAATGACTGATCTTGCAGCTTCCGCCACCCCCGCCGCGCGCCCCCGTCGCGGGGCCGGGCGCATCGCGCTGCGCTGGGGGCTTTACCTCCTGCTCTGCCTCTTTGCGCTTTATTATCTGTTGCCGCTTTTCGTGATGGTCACCACCTCGCTGAAAAGCCTTGATGAAATCCGCTCCGGCAGCCTTGTGGCCCTGCCGCGCGACATCACCTTCGAAGCGTGGCGCACCGCGTGGTCCGGCGCCTGCACCGGCATCCAGTGCGAAGGCCTGCGGCCCTATTTCTGGAACTCCGTGCTGCTGGCGGTGCCCGCCGTGCTGATCTCCACCGTGGTGGGGGCGCTCAACGGCTATGTCGTGGCGCAGTGGCGGTTCCGTGGCGCAAACATCATCTTCTCGCTGATGCTGTTCGGCTGCTTCATCCCGTTTCAGGTGGTGCTGCTGCCCATGGCGCGGCTGCTGGGGCTGATGGGCATCGCGGGCACCATCCCGGGGCTGATCTTTGTCCATGTCATCTATGGCATCGGCTTCACCACGCTGTTCTTCCGCAACTACTACGTCACCATCCCGTCGGAACTGGTGAAGGCGGCCAAGGTGGACGGGGCGGGGTTCTTCCGCATCTTCTTTGCCATCTTCATGCCGCTGTCGCTGCCGATCCTCGTGGTCTCGGTCATCTGGCAGTTCACCCAGATCTGGAACGACTTCCTGTTCGGCGTGTCCTTCAGCTCGGCCGGCACCCAGCCCGTCACCGTGGCGCTGAACAACATCGTCAACTCCACCACCGGCGTCAAAGCCTACAATGTCGACATGGCCGCCGCGATCATCGCGGCCCTGCCGACGCTGCTGGTTTACATCGTCGCCGGGAAATATTTCATCCGCGGGCTTACCGCCGGTTCGGTCAAAGGATGACGCCCATGGCTCCCATTCTCGAAATTTCCAAGCTCCGGAAAAGCTACGGCTCCACGGAGATCCTCAAGGACATCAACGTGTCCATCGACAAGGGCGATTTCCTTGTCCTTGTCGGGCCTTCGGGCTGCGGCAAGTCCACCCTGCTCAACTGCATCGCGGGGCTGGAGCCGATCACCGGCGGGTCGATCCTGATCGACGGGCAGGACATGACCCATGTCAGCCCCAAGGACCGCAACATCGCCATGGTGTTCCAGAGCTACGCGCTTTACCCCACCATGAGCGTGGCCAAGAACATCACCTTCGGCATGAAGGTGCGCGGCGTGGATCAGGCGACGCAGGACCGCAAGCTGCGCGAAGTGGCGCAGCAGCTGCAGATCGAGGCCTATCTGAACCGCCGTCCGGGCCAGCTTTCGGGCGGGCAGCGGCAGAGGGTGGCCATGGGCCGGGCGCTGGTGCGCGACCCCAAGCTGTTCCTGTTCGACGAGCCGCTGTCCAACCTTGACGCCAAGCTGCGCGTCGAGATGCGGTCCGAGATCAAGAAGCTGCATCACCGGCTGGGCGCGTCGATCGTGTACGTGACCCATGACCAGATCGAGGCGATGACGCTGGCCACCAAGATCGTGGTGATGAAGGGCGGCGTGATCCAGCAGATCGGCACCCCGCAGGAGATCTACAACCGTCCCGCCAACCTCTTCGTGGCGGATTTTATGGGCTCTCCGGCGATGAACCTGATCCCGGCGCGGGTGCGCGGCACGCAGGTGGAAATCGACCGGCCCGGCGCCGCGCCGATCCTGCTCAGCGATCCCAAGGTGGCGGGCCTGCCGGAGAACGTGATCCTTGGCCTGCGTCCCGAAGACATCGCCGAAGCGGGCTATCGCGCCGGGTCGGACGTGCAGCAGGCGGCCTGCCAGATCGATCTGGTCGAACCGGCGGGGGCGGACACCTATGTCGTCTCCACGCTGGGGGGCAAGGCGGTGACGGCCCGGCTGCATACCGAAACCCGCGCCGCACCGGGGGAGTCGCTGGATCTGGCCTTCGATCTGGGCAAGGTGTCCTATTTCGAACCCGACAGCGGGCGGCGCCTGAACTGAGGGCATAAGAAAAAGATCTGCGCAGGGGCGGCGGTGTCTATCAGATGACCCGTTTCTGCGCAGATCACGGTGAGGAAGGTGAGGTTTTGGCGCTTTCATCGGGATAACCTGTCCGCGCACAGACCGCAGGACCGGAGCCCGACATGCCGAATGACCGCGCCACCTTCACGCAGACCACCGCCCTTGGCCGCTTTGCCCTTGCGATGCGGCAGGGCGATCCGCTGGCGGCGCTGCGCGCCGGTCTGATCGGCGAAGGGATGGACTTCGACACGCCCTTCGGCACGAAACGGATGATCTATGCCGATTACACCGCCTCGGGGCGGGCGCTGCGGCAGGTCGAAGAGTTCGTGATGACCGAAATCCTGCCCATCTATGCCAACAGCCATACCGAGGCGTCGCATTGCGGGCGCGCCATCACCCGGATGCGCGAAGAGGCGCGCGGCATCATTGCGCGCGAGCTGAACGCGGGACCCGGCTGCCATGTGATCTTTGCGGGCAATGGTGCCACGGCGGGCATCAACCGCATCGTGGGCCTGCTGCGCCTGCGCGACCGGGTGGCGGCAGGCGAAGATATCCGCGTGCTGATCGGCCCTTACGAGCATCATTCCAACATCCTGCCATGGCGCGAAAGCGGCGCGCAGGTGGCGGAGATTCCCGAAGCGGCGGAAGGCGGCGTGGACATGGACGCGCTGGCTCAGGCGCTGGCGCAGACCAAGGGCGCCGATCTGGTGGTGGGGGCGTTTTCGGCGGCGTCCAACGTCACCGGGCTGCTGACCGATGTGGATGCGGTGACCCGCGCGCTGAAGGCTGAGGGCGCGCTGGCGGTCTGGGATTACGCCTGCGCCGGGCCCTATGTGGCGATGGACATGTCGCCCGCGCCCGACGCGCAGAAGGATGCCATCGTGCTGTCGCCGCACAAGTTTCCGGGCGGGCCGGGAGCTTCGGGGCTGGCGGTGATCCGCGACACGCTGGTCCAGACGACGCGGCCCACCGCGCCGGGCGGCGGCACGGTGTCTTTCGTGTCGCCATGGGATCACATCTATTCGCCCCGGGTCGAAGCGCGCGAGGAGGCGGGCACCCCCAACGTCATCGCCGACATCCGCGCGGCGCTGGCGCTGCTGGTCAAGGCCGCCGTGGGCACCGACACCATCCACGCGCGCGAAGAAACGCTGCGGGCCCGCGCGCTGGACCGTCTGGGCGCGCTCCCGGGCTTGCAGCTGATGGGCGCGCCCGAAGGGCGGCGGGGTCTGCCGATCTTTTCCTTCCAGATCCACGGCGCCTCGGGGCGGGTACATCACCAGCTGGTGACACGGATGCTGTCGGATCATTACGGCGTACAGGCGCGGGGCGGCTGTGCCTGCGCGGGCCCCTATGCGCATCGGCTGATGGGGCTGGACGCGCCCGCCTCCGGGGCGCTGATCGCGCGGCTCGCGGCGGGGGAGGAACTGGCCAAACCCGGCTGGACCCGGCTGAACCTCAGCTACTGCCACAGCGACGCGCAGGTGGAGGCGATCCTGTCGGCGCTCTGCGATCTGGCGGCGCGGGCCGACACGCTGGCAAAGGATTACGAGGCCTGCCCGGTCACCGCCCGCTTCCACGCCCGCCCCGCCGCCTGACCCTGTTCCCCGGCGCCGGATCCCGCTCCGGCGCCGCGCGCCCCAAAGGCTTTTGTTGCAAGCTTGCAGATTTCGGGCAAATCTGCCCGGGGCAGGGCTTGGCTCTGTCACGAGACTGTCAAGGTAACAGCATAAACGCGCGACAGTGCCCGGGCGGGACTGAACCGGCGTCCGGGGAAAAAGGGACATTATCATGAAATCGATGAACTGGCTCGCGGGTATTGCCGCGCTGCTGTCGACCACCTCCATGGTGCAGGCGCAGGATCTGGCGGCGCTTGAAGCTGCCGCCATGGAAGAAGGCATGCTGACCACCATCGCCCTGCCGCACAGCTGGTGCGGCTATGGCGAGGTGATCGCGGGCTTCAAGGCCAAATATCCCGAGATTGAAGTCAACGAACTGAACCCCGATGCGGGCTCTGCCGACGAACTGGAAGCCGTGCGCGCCAACAAGGGCAATACCGGCCCGCAGGCGCCCGACGTTCTGGACATCGGGCTGTCCTTCGGCCCGCAGGCCAAGGAAGAAGGGCTGCTGCAGCCCTACAAGGTCTCGACATGGGACGAGATCCCCGAGGCGATCAAGGATCCCGAAGGCTACTGGTATGGCGATTATTACGGCGTCATGTCCTTCATGGTGAACAAGGATCTGATCGACACCACCCCCGAGGACTGGTCCGATCTGCTGAAGCCGGAATATGCGGGCTCGGTCGCGCTGGCTGGCGATCCGCGCGCCTCGAACCAGGCGATCCTGTCGGTTCTGGCCGCGGGCATGGCCAATGGCGGTGCCGCCGGTCAGGAGGCGGGCGAGAAGGGTCTGGAATTCTTCAAGCAGCTGAACGAGGCCGGGAACTTCGTGCCCGTCATCGGCAAGGCCGGCACGCTGGCACAGGGCGCCACCCCCATCACCATCATGTGGGATTACAACGCGCTGGCCGCCCGTGACACGCTGAACGGCAACCCGCCGGTGGATGTGGTCGTGCCGAAAACCGGCGTTCTGGCCGGTGTCTATGTTCAGGCGATCTCGGCCCATGCGCCGCACCCGAACGCCGCCAAGCTGTGGATGGAATACATCTACTCGGACGAAGGCCAGAACCTGTGGCTGAAGGGCTACTGCCACCCGGCGCGCTTCAACGCGATGGCCGCCGATGGCAAGATCCCGCAGGAACTGATCGACGCGCTGCCGCCCGCCGAGGCCTATGAGCAGGCCTATTTCCCGACGCTGGACGAGCAGGGCGCCAACAATGACGCCGTGGTCGGCGGCTGGGATTCGGTCGTGGGCGCCAACGTCCAGTAAGCCAATGGACCGGGGGCCCGCGCGGGCCCCCGTTTCCCGTCCGGGACGGTGCCGTGGCGGGCCCTGTTCCTTCTGTCCAGCCCCGACCGGATGATCCCGTGACCGAGCAGTCCCCCCCTCCGCCCCGGCGGACCTTCCACCTGAATCTGAACTGGCTGGGCGTGATGCCCTTTGCCCTGTTCGTGCTGCTGTTTCTGGTCATGCCCACGATGAAGATCGTGGTGGGCGCGTTCCAGCGCCCGGATGGCAGTTTTACCTTTGCCAATATCGCCGGGCTGTTCACGCCATCGATCCTGTCCTCCTACTGGATCTCCATCAAGATTTCCGTCTCTTCCGCCGCGATCGGCTGCCTGATCGGCTTCCTGATGGCCGCCGCCATGGTGCTGGGCGGCCTGCCGCGCGGGCTGCGCAGCCCGCTGATGACCTTTTCCGGCGTGGCGTCGAATTTTGCGGGCGTGCCGCTGGCCTTCGCCTTTCTGGCGACGCTGGGACCGCTGGGACTGGTCACCGTGTTCCTGCGCACCGAATTCGGCATCAACCTGCGCGCCATGGGCTTCAACATCCTCAGCTTCTGGGGCCTGACCATCACCTATCTGTTCTTCCAGATCCCGCTGATGATCCTGATCGTCACCCCGGCGCTGGACGGGCTGAAACGGGAATGGCGCGAGGCCGCCTCCTGTCTGGGCGCCACGGGCGCGCAATACTGGCGCATGGTGGCGCTGCCGATCCTGTTCCCCACCATCCTTGGCACCTTCGCGCTGCTTTTCGCCAATGCCTTCGGCGCCGTGGCCACCGCCATCGCGCTGACCGGCAGTTCGCTCAACATCGTGCCCATCATGCTCTTTGCGCAGATCCGCGGCGACGTGCTGGGCGATCCGCATCTGGGCTATGCCATGGCCTTTGGCATGATCCTTGTCACGGGGCTGGCCAATGTCGTCTATATCGTGCTGCGGATGCGCTCAGAGAGGTGGCTGAAATGACCCGCGCCGCGTCATGGGCCATCCTGCTGCTGGGGCTTACCTATTTCATCCTGCCGCTGCTGGGGATGATCGAATTCTCGCTGTCGATGCGGCGGGGCGAATACAGCTTTGACGCCTATGTGGCGGTGCTGGGCGATCCGCAGTTCCGCCAGACCTTCAGCTATTCGGTGATGATGGCGCTGCTGACCATCGTGTTCGGGATGCTGCTGGTGGTGCCGACGGCGTTCTGGGTGCGGCTGAAACTGCCGCATCTGCGCCCGGTGATCGAATTCATCACCCTGCTGCCGCTGGTGATCCCGGCCATCGTGGTCGTGTTCGGCTATATCCGGCTTTACAACACCTCCAGCTGGCTGCCGCTGACCGGCTCGGTGCTGGGCACCAACCTGCTTCTGATGTTCGGCTATGCCACGCTGTCGCTGCCTTACATGTATCGCGCCGTGGATACCGGGCTGCGCACCATCGACGTGACCACCCTGACCGAGGCGGCGCAGAGCCTTGGCGCGGGCTGGATCACCATTCTGGGCCGGATCATCCTGCCCAACGTGCTGGTGGCGGTGCTGTCCGGCGCCTTTGTCACCTTTGCCATCGTGATGGGCGAATTCACCATGGCGGCGCTGCTCAACCGTCCGGCCTTTGGCCCCTATCTGCAGCTTATGGGCGCGAACAAGGCCTATGAGCCGTTTGCGCTGGCCACCATCGCCTTCATCATCACCTGGGCCTGCATGGGGCTGATCCAGCTCGTCACCCGGTTCACCAAACACGACAAGGCCGCCCGATGACCTTTCTCACCATCTCCCGTCTGGAGAAGAGCTTTGGCGCGAACCGCGTCGTCAAGGATTTCAACCTCGAGGTCGAGAAGGGCGAGTTCATCTCGCTGCTGGGGCCCTCGGGCTGCGGCAAGACCACGGTGCTGCGCATGGTGGCGGGGTTCGAACTTCCCAGCGCCGGGCGCATCACCATCGCGGGCAAGGACGTGTCGCGGCTGCGGCCCAACCACCGCAACATCGGCATGGTGTTTCAGGCCTATGCGCTGTTTCCCAACCTGACCGTCGCGCAGAATGTCGGCTTCGGGCTGAAGGTCAAAGGCGCGCCCGCGCGCGAGATCGCGGCGCGTGTGGCCGAGATGCTGGCGCTGATCGGCCTGCCCGAGATGGGCGAACGCTACCCCTATCAGCTGTCGGGCGGGCAGCAGCAGCGCGTGGCGCTGGCCCGGGCGTTGGCCCCAAAACCGCAGGTGCTGCTGCTGGACGAGCCGCTGTCGGCGCTGGATGCCAAGGTGCGCGTCAGCCTGCGCAACGAAATCCGCGCCATCCAGCGTGAACTGGGCATCACCACCATCTTCGTGACCCACGATCAGGAAGAGGCGCTGTCGATGTCGGACCGCATCGTGGTCATGCATCAGGGCGTCGCGGATCAGGTGGGCACGCCCTTCGACATCTACAACCGCCCCGCCACGCGCTTTGTCGCGGGCTTTGTCGGCACGCTGAACACGCTCACCGCGCAGGTGATCGACCCCGCCTCTGGGCATGTGCGGGTGGGGGGATCGGATCTGGTGCTGGGCCGTGCGCTGCCCGGCGGCGAGGTGGTGCTGGGCCTGCGTCCGGAAATGCTGCGGCTGGGGGCAGAGCCGGGCATGGCCAGCCTGACCGGCACCATCACCGAGCTTGATTTTCTGGGCTCGGTGATCCGGCTGCGGCTGGATCTGGGCGACCAGCGGCTGGCGGTGGATCTGTTCAACACCACCCGCGCCACACCGCCGCGCGTCGGCGACAGCGTGACGCTGGCGCTGGATCCGGCGGATGCGCTGGTGATCGGCGCCTGAGCGTCCGCCCGCTGCTGTGACAAGGCCGTGAAGCCGCCTGCATTGCGCCGTGAGGCGCGGCAGGCTAGGCTTGGCCCAACTCAGAATGCAGGAGACGGCATGGCAGGCAAGGCTCGGGGAACTCTGCGCGGCATGGTGGCGGCGCTGGCGCTGCTGGCTCCGGTGCCGGTGGCGGCGGATGGTCTGGCGGGGGCCTATCTGGCGGCGCGTCAGGCCAGCTTTACCGGCGATTTCAAGGCGGCGGCACAGTATTACGCCCAAGCCGCGACCCATGACCCCACCAATACCGAAATCATCGAACGCGCGACCTATGCCCATATCGGTCTGGGCGAGATCGACGCGGCCACGGCACTGGCGGACCGGCTGACCGAACGCGGCGTGCGCAGCCAGATCGGCACCATGGCGCAGGTCGCCACGATGGCGCGGGACGAAGATTACGCGGCCATCCTTGCCAGCCTGAAGGGCGAAAACAGCATCGGGCCGCTGGTCGACGGGCTGGTGATCGCATGGGCCGAACTGGGCGGCGGCAATATGGATGCCGCGCGCGCGGCCTTCGACGCGGTGGCGCAGGATCGCGGGCTGGCGGGATTTGCCGCCTATCACAAGGCGATGGCTCTGGCCTCGGTCGGGGATTTTGGCGGCGCGGAGGCGATCTTTGCCTCCAGCCAGACGGGGGGCATGCAGCTGACCCGTCGCGGCATCATGGCGCGCGCCGAAATCCTGTCGCAGCTGGGCCAGCCCGAACAGGCGGCGGATCTGATCGAGGAGGCCTTCGGGCAGGTGCTGGATCCGGAACTGCGCGCGCTGCATGATCGGCTGGCGTCGGGCGAGGCGCTGCCCTTCAGCGGCGTGCGCAGCCCGCGCGACGGCATCGCCGAGGTGTTCTATACGCTCGCGGGCGCGCTGGCCGATGAGGCCGACGAGGATTTCACCCTGCTTTACGCCCGCATCGCGGATTTCCTGCGCCCCGACAATGCGGGGGCCATCCTGATGACCGCCGATCTGCTGGACCAGCTGGGCCAGTATGATCTGGCCGCGACCACCTATCGGCGCGTGCCGCGCGAGGATCCGAATTACCACATCGCCGAGATGGGCCGCGCCGATGCGCTGCGCGCCGAGGACAAGATGGATGCGGCGGTCGAGGTGCTGGAACAGCTGGCCGAAACCCATGGCAACCAGCCTGCGGTGCATTCCGCGCTGGGCGATCTGCTGCGCCAGCTGGAACGCTATGACGCTGCCGTGGCCGCCTATGACCGCGCGCTGGGCGCTTTTGAACGGCCCGATCCGGCGCAGTGGTTCCTGTATTACGCGCGCGGCATCAGCAAGGAGCGGCTGGATGACTGGCCCGCCGCCGAGGCCGATTTCCGCGAGGCGCTGGAGCTGAACCCCGACCAGCCGCAGGTGCTGAACTATCTGGGCTATTCGCTGGTGGAGCATCAGCAGAATCTGGACGAGGCGCTGGCGATGATCGAACGCGCCGTCGCGGCGCAGCCGCAGGCGGGCTATATCGTCGACAGTCTGGGCTGGGCGCTCTATCGCCTTGGCCGCTATGACGAAGCGGTGGGCCATATGGAACGCGCCGCCGAACTGATGGCGGTGGATCCTGTGGTCAACGACCATCTGGGCGATGTCTACTGGGCTGTGGGCCGCCATACCGAGGCGCGGTTCCAGTGGCAGCGGGCGCTGTCCTTCGTCGACTGGGAAGAGGCATCCGAGGAACTGGATCCCGACCGCATCCGCCGCAAGCTGGAGGTGGGATTGGATCAGGTGCTGTCCGAAGAAGGCGCACCGCCCCTGAAGGTGGCGAATGACGTGCATTGAGGTCTTTGCCCCGGCAAAGATCAACCTCGCCCTGCATGTCACCGGCCAGCGCGCCGACGGTTACCATCTGCTCGATTCCCTCGTGGCCTTCGCCCCGGTCGGCGACGTGCTGCAGCTTCGCCCTGCCGAAGCGCTGAGCCTGACGCTGGCCGGGCCGGAATCCGCAGGGCTGAGCCCGGGGCCGGACAACCTTGCGCTGCGCGGCGCAGCGCTGGTGGCGGCGGGGCAGGGGGCGGCGATCCATCTTGCCAAACATCTGCCGGTGGCCTCCGGCATTGGCGGCGGCTCTGCCGATGCGGCGGCGGCGGTGCGCGGCATGCTGGCGCTGCGCGGAACCGAGGCGCCCGCCGGGCTGGGGCAGGATCTGCTGGCGCTGGGGGCCGATCTGCCCATGTGCCGGATGAACGCGCCGCTGCGCGCGCGCGGCATCGGCGAGGTGCTGGAGCCGCTGTCGCTGCCGCCGCTGCCCGCGCTGCTGGTCAATCCGCGCCTGCCCGTCGCCACGCCCGCGATCTTTCGCGCGCTGGCCTGCCGCAGCAATCCGCCGCTGCCCGAGGCGCTGCCGGTCTTTGCGGGGCCCGAGCCGCTGATCGACTGGCTGGCGTGGCAGCGCAACGACCTGCAGCCCGCCGCCTGCGCGGTGGAGCCTGCCATTGGCGCCGTGCTTGACGCGCTGCGTCAGCTGCCCGGCTGCCGTCTGGCGCGCATGTCGGGATCAGGGGCCACCTGTTTCGGGCTTTTCGACACCGAAGCCGAGGCCCTTCAGGCGGCGCAGCTGCTGCGCGCCGCCCGGTCGGGCTGGTGGATCGCGCCTGCCGTGCTGGGGGACCAGACGCAGCGCGCGACGCCGCGCCGTCAGTAAAGCCGCGACACCACAAAATCCGCCAGATCGATCAGCACGTCGCGCATGTCTGACGGCGGCAGCGTCGCCATCGACTCCTTGGCGCGCCCGGCCCAAAGCAGCGCCTCGTCCCGCGTCGCCTCCAGCGCGCCGTGCTTTTTCAGCAGGGCCAGCGCATGGTCCAGATCGCCGTCTTCCTGACGGCCCTTTTCGATGGTGCGCTGCCAGAAGGCGCGTTCGGTCGCATCGGCGGCGGCCACGGCCTTGATGACCGGCAGGGTCAGCTTGCGTTCGCGGAAATCGTCGCCGACATTCTTGCCGGTGGCGCTGCTGACGCCCTGATAGTCCAGCAGGTCATCGGCGATCTGAAAGGCGATCCCCAGCGCGTCGCCATAGGCGTAAAGCGCCTGCACCTGCGATTCCTCGGCGCGGGCGATGACCCCGCCCACCTCGGTTGCGGCGGAAAACAGCGCGGCAGTCTTGCCCCGCACCACCTGCAGATAGATGGAGTCGTCGGTGCGCAGATCCTGCGCGGCGGTCAGCTGCAGCACCTCGCCTTCGGCGATGGTGGCGGCGGCGTTGGAGAGGATCTCCAGCACGCGCAGATCGCCGGGTTCGGTCATCAGCTGGAAGCTGCGGGCGAACAGGTAATCCCCCACCAGAACCGAGGATTTGTTGTCCCACAGCAGGTTGGCGGTGGGGCGACCGCGCCGCTGGCGGCTTTCGTCCACCACATCGTCATGCAGCAGCGTCGCGGTGTGGATGAATTCCACCGTGGCGGCCAGATGGATGTGGAACGGCCCGTCATAGCCGCAGATCCGCGCGGCGGCGAGCGTCAGCATGGGGCGCAGGCGCTTGCCGCCCGCCTCCACCAGATGCGCCGTCACCTCGGGGATGCGGGGCGCGTGTTTCGACGCCATCCGCGCCCGGATCAGCGTGTTGACCTGCCCCATGTCGTCTGCCAGCATCGCCGCAAGGCGGTCGTGCGGCTTTGCATCCGGTGTGTCCAAGCCCATAAGACCCTCGCCCAAGGCTCGACAAGGCCGCAGCCCTGCCATTACATCCCCATTATGGAAGAGCTTCTCAGAACCAACGACATAACCTTGATCCCGCTGGCGAAGACCCTCCTCGATGCGCAGGGTATAGCCAGCTTTGAGTTGGACGTAAACATGAGCATCCTCGAGGGAAGCTTGGGCATTCTGCCGCGCCGCCTGATGGTCCGCGGCTCCGAACTCGAAGCGGCGCGGCGGGTGCTGCGCGAGAACGGGGTCGTCTTTGAGGGCTGAGCCCTTTGCCGAGGCGGATCTGGACTGCTGCGCCTTTCTGGGCGGGCGGCTGCGGCTGTGGCAGCCGCGTCACGGCTATCGTGCGGGCATCGATCCGGTGCTGCTGGCAGCCTCGATCCCGGCGCGGGCGGGGCAGCGCGTGCTGGAACTGGGCTGCGGCGCCGCGCCCGCGCTCTGCTGTCTTGGGGTGCGGGTGCCGGGGCTGGCGCTGACCGGGGTGGAGATTCAGCCCGCCTATGCCGCGCTTGCCCGCCGCAACCTTGCCCAGAACGGCCTGACCGGCGAGGTGCTGGAGGCTGATCTGGCCGCGCCCCCCGCCGCGCTGAAGGCGCAGAGCTTTGACCATGTTCTGGCCAATCCCCCCTATTTCGAGGAGGGCCAGCGCAGCGCCGCCCCCGATGCCGGGCGCGAACTGGCGCTGGCGGGGCCGCTGCCGCTGGCAGGCTGGGTGGCACTGGCCGCGCGCAGGCTGGCGCCGCGCGGCACTGCGACCTTCGTGCAGCGGGTGGAACGGCTGCCCGAGCTTCTGGCCGCATTGGGCGCACATCTGGGATCGCTGGAGGTGCTGCCGCTGGCGCCGCGCGCGGGCCGCGCGCCCCGGCTGGTTCTTGCCCGTGGCCGCAAGGGCGGGCGTGCGGCTTTCCGCCTGCAGCCGCCGCTGGTCCTGCACGAGGGCGCGACTCACCTTGAAGACGGCGAGAGTTACACAAATGTCATACAGGCAGCGTTGCGGGACGGCGCGCCGCTGGCTTTTGCCGCTGACGACCGCGGAAAGGGCAGAGTGTAACGTTTCGTCAAGCAATGCTGCGGGTGCGGCGTGACAGAATGTAAAAGTTATGTTGCACTGGTTTTTGCTTATTCAGCACAAGGAGGACGATATGAGCGTGACTTCGCACTTGCAGGAACTGAAGAAGAAGCACCAACACCTCTCCACGACGGTTGAACAGATGCAGCGCAGTCCGGGCGTGGACGATCTGCATGTCGCCAACCTCAAGAAGCAGAAGCTCCGCATCAAGGAACAGATCACCCGTCTGTCGTCTCAGCCGCACTAGGCGGAGGCGGACAGGCTCGGGTCTGCGGTCCCGGCCAGTTTCCGCCCTGCCATGTGTGCGCCTGTCTGAAGCAGTGCAGAAACAGGAAACGCCCCGGGGGAGGAGCCCGGGGCGTTCTTCTGTTCTGGCCTGACGATTCTATCTTAACGGGTCAGTCGCCCAGCGGTTCGAGGCGGCGTTCCAGATCGGCGCGCAGATGGGCATGCTGCTGCGGCAGTTTCAGAGCCTCGCCCAGATGGGCAAGATCCTCGTCGCGGTCGAAGCCGGGCTCGTTGGTGGCGATTTCGAACAGCACGCCGCCGGGGCTGCGGAAATAGATCGCCCAGAAATAGTCTCGGTCGATCACCGGGGTGATCTGCGCCCCCGCCTCGGTCAGGGCCTGCCGGATCTGCAGCTGTGCGGCGCGATCATCGACCGCGAAGGCGATGTGATGCACGCTGCCCGCGCCCTGATCGGCCTGCGGCGCATCCACCTGCGCCAGATCGACAGTGCCCGCGCCATTATGCGCGGGCAGGACAAAGCGGGTCACGTTGCCCTGACGGCATTCTTCCTGATAGCCCATCAGGCCCAGCAGATCCGCCGTGGGGCCGGTGTCGCGCAGGCGCAGTTCCACCGAATGAAAGCCGCGAAGCGCGGTATCGGCGCCGATGCCGTTGCCGGTCCATGGCGTGCGGTCATCTTCGGCCTCGACCAGCGCCAGTCCGTCGCCATCCGGGCCCTGAAACAGCAGGCGGTTTTCGCCAAAGGTGTTCACCCGCTCCAGCCCGGGAACGCCCGCCTCGCCCAGCCGGGCCTCCCACGCGTCCAGCGTGCCTTCGGGCACGGCAAAGGCGGTGGTGGACACCTCGCCGCTGCCCGCACGGCCCCGGCGGGCGTGGGGGAAGGGGAAATAGGTCATCACCGAACCGGGCGTGCCAGCCTCGTCGCCGTAATACAGGTGATAGACATCGGGCGCGTCGAAATTCACCGTCTTCTTCACCCGGCGCAGGCCCAGCGTTCCGGTGAAAAAGGCGTTGTTGCGAGCGGCGCTGCTGGCCAGTGCGGTGACGTGGTGCAGGCCCTTGATGGTGTCAGGCATTGGGGTTCTCCTGATGCGGATATGACCCGAATATAGGCGGATCCGGCGTGACGGAAACGGGAGGCTCCGCAGGGGAGGGCTGCGTCTGCGCACATCAAGGCCCCGGCGCGGAACGCCGGGGCCGTGGTTCAAGCGTCGGGATCAGACGAAAAACTGCCCGCCATTGGCCGAAATGGTCGAGCCGTTGATGAAGCCCGCATCGTCAGAGGCGAGGAACACCACGCAGCGCGCGATCTCCTCAGGTTCGCCCAGACGGCCCGCGGGGATCTGCCCGATGATTGATTCACGCACCTTTTCCGGCACCGCCATCACCATTTCCGTGGCGATATAGCCCGGGCAGATGGCATTTGCGGTGATGCCCGCGCGCGCGCCTTCCTGTGCGAGGCTTTTCACGATGCCCAGATCGCCCGCCTTGGTCGCGGCATAGTTCACCTGCGCGAACTGTCCCTTCTGGCCGTTGATCGAGGAAATCACGATGACCCGCCCGAACTTGCGCTCGCGCATGCCGGGCCAGACCGGGTGCACGGTGTTGAACACGCCGGTCAGGTTGGTGTCGACCACCTCTTTCCACTGCTGCGGGGTCATCTTGTGGAAGGGCGCGTCGCGGGTGATCCCGGCATTGGCCACCACCACGTCGATGGGCCCCAGATCGGCTTCGACCTGCGCGATCCCGGCCTTGGACTCGTCGTAATCGGCCACGTTCCACTTGTAGGTCTTGATGCCGGTGGTTTCGGTGAACTTGGCCGCAGCCTCGTCATTGCCGGCATAGGTCGCGGCCACCTCATATCCGGCCGCCTTCAGCGCCTTGGAAATCGCCTCGCCAATGCCCCGGCTGCCCCCGGTCACCAATGCAACTCTTGCCATGCTATCCTCCAATATGGCCGATGTCTTGTAACGTTGTTACCCAATGAATACCTTATTCGCAACAATATTGCGCAGTTCTTCGCAGATGCAGCAAGGCGGGCAAAAAGAAAAAGGGGCGCGGCGGCGCCCCTTTTTACGTCGAAGGGTCAGGGGCGTTCCACGCAGAGCGCGACACCCATGCCGCCGCCGATGCAGAGCGTCGCGAGGCCTTTCTTGGCGTTGCGGCGCTTCATCTCGAACAGCAGCGTGTTCAGCACCCGCGCGCCCGAGGCGCCGATGGGGTGGCCGATGGCGATGGCGCCGCCGTTGACGTTCACGATGGCCGGATCCCAGCCCATGTCCTTGTTGACGGCGCAGGCCTGCGCGGCAAAGGCCTCGTTGGCCTCGACCAGATCCAGATCCTCGACACGCCAGCCCGCCTTGTCCAGCGCCTTGCGCGAGGCGTGGATCGGGCCCACGCCCATGATCGACGGATCAAGCCCGGCGGTGGCGTAGGACGCGATGCGCGCCAGCGGTTCGATCCCGCGCTTTTCGGCGTTTTCGGCGGTCATCAGCAGCACGCCCGCGGCGCCGTCATTGATGCCCGAGGCATTGGCCGCCGTCACGCTGCCATCCTTGGCGAAGGCGGGGCGCAGTTTCTGCATCGCTTCGATGGTGGCGCCGTGACGGATGTATTCGTCTTTGTCGACCACGGTCTCGCCCTTGCGGGTCTTGACGGTGAAGGCGATCACCTCGTCGTCGAAACGCCCGGCCTTCTGCGCGGCTTCGGCCTTGTTCTGCGAGGCGAGGGCGAATTCGTCCTGCATCTCGCGGCTGATCTGCCACTGGGTCGCGACGTTTTCGGCGGTCTGGCCCATGTGATAGCCGTTGAAGGCATCCCACAGACCGTCGCGGATCATGGTGTCCACATAGGTCACGTCGCCCATCTTGTGCCCGGCGCGCAGATAGGCGGCATGGGGGCTGAGCGTCATGTTTTCCTGACCACCGGCGCAGATGATGTCGGCATCACCCAGCAGGATGTGCTGCGCGCCAAGCGCCACGGTGCGCAGGCCGGAGCCGCAGACCTGGTTGATCGACCACGCGGCGGATTCCTTGGGCAGACCGGCATTGATATGGGCCTGACGGGCGGGGTTCTGGCCCTGCGCCGCGGTCAGCACCTGTCCGAGGATGGTTTCGGACACTTCACCCTTTTCGATTCCGGCGCGGGCCACCAGCGCCTCCAGCACCGCGGCACCCAGATCATGGGCCGGAGTGTTGGCGAAGGCGCCGCTGAAACTGCCCACGGCTGTACGTGCCGCGGATGCGATAACCACATTGGTCATGAATTCTCCCTCCATGCAGAGCCTCGGCGCTGATGCGCGGTCCCGCCCTCGTGGCAGGAACCGACCTTCCGCGCCTGACTTCCCGCCCTTGATACCGCGCTGCAGGGCCGCAGGACAGTGTTTCTGCACATGTTTTGCAGCTGGTAGCGCAATTTGTCGCTGCCCCGGCAGGGCGTCCCGCTCAGGCGCGGGCCTGCGCCGGACGCGCCTGCGGCCTGCGCCATGCGGGGGTGACGGTGGGTGCGCCGAAATGGTAGCCCTGCAGGCAGTCGACGCCAAGCGCGGCAAGATAGGCGGCGTCTTCGGCCCGCTCCACCGATTCGGCGACGGTGAACATGTCGAACTGGTCGGCGATGGCCAGCATGGCGCCGGTCAGCACCTGATTGTCGGCATCCTGCGCGATGCCGGTCACGAACTGCCCGTCGATTTTCAGGATGTCGAAGCTGAACTGCTTGAAATGGCGCAGCGCGGTATAGCCCGCGCCAAAATCATCCAGCGCGAAGGTGATGCCGCGGCGCTGCAGCGAAGCCATAAAATCCACCACCAGTTCGGGCACCAGCATGGCCGAGGATTCGGTGATTTCCAGAATCAGCCGTTCGGCCACGGTGGGGTCGCGGTCGATGCCGCGGGTCAGCGTGCGCGACCATGCGCGATAGCCGATGGAGCGGGCCGACATGTTGACCGACAGCCGCAGCCCCGGTTCCCGCGCCAGTTCCCGCAGCCCGTGATCCAGCGCGATGCAGTCCAGCAGGCGGCCATATTCCGTGTCTTCCAGCGCGGGCATGAAGTCCCGGGCGGGGACGATGCGCCCGGTCTCGTCCAGCACGCGAATCAGCGCCTCGTGAAAGGCGATGGTGGCGGGGTCGCGGGCGCGCACCACCGGCTGATAGGCCAGCAGCACCTGCCGGTGCCGGATCGCGTCGCGCACCATGTCGACGATGCCGCGGTCCCGCGCGTCCAGCGCCAGATCCAGTGCGGTGGGTGCAATCATCTCCGGCCCGTTCCCCTGTGTGCTGGCGGTCTTTGCGCCCCGCCATCCTGCGCCTGTGGACTTAACGGCGGTTTAAAGGACAAACTTGGCGGCAAATTCGCGGCTCACCTCGGGCTGGCGTGTTGACTCCGGGCCAAAGCCGCATATAAGCGCGCCTTCATTGGTGTTGGTGGCCCCCGCAAGGGGATGCCCTGTCGGCCTTCGGGCAAAGGACAACGCCCTTCGTCACATATGAAGGAGATCAGCCGTGACCAAACGCACGTCTGCCAAGTACAAGCTTGACCGCCGCATGGGCGAGAACATCTGGGGCCGTCCCAAGTCCCCGGTGAACAAGCGCGAATATGGCCCCGGCCAGCATGGTCAGCGCCGCAAGGGCAAGCTGTCGGACTTCGGTCTGCAGCTGCGCGCCAAGCAGAAGCTGAAAGGCTATTATGGCGATCTGACCGAAAAGCAGTTCCGCCGCATCTTCTCGGATGCCGAGCGCCTGAAGGGCGACACCGGCGAGTTGCTGATCGGCCTGCTGGAGCGCCGTCTGGACGCCGTCGTCTACCGCGCCAAGTTCGTGCCGACCGTGTTCGCCGCGCGTCAGTTCGTGAACCACGGCCACGTCATGGTGAACGGTCGCCGCGTGAACATCCCCTCCTACCGCGTGAAGGAAGGCGACGTGATCGAGGTCCGCGAGAAGTCGCGCCAGATGGTCGTGCTGCTGGAAGCCGTGCAGCTGGCCGAGCGGGACGTGCCCGATTACATCGAGGCCGACCATTCCAAGATGACCGCGACCTTCGTGCGCACCCCCGGCCTTGCCGACGTGCCCTATGCCGTGATCATGGAACCGAATCTGGTCATCGAATATTACGCGCAGAACTGATCCTTCTGCCCGCGATCTGTGCAAAGGCCGTCCCTTCGGGGGCGGCCTTTCTGCATTGTCTGCCGGATTTTTGAGCAGACGTCCCGACAGGGGCGGGGCGAATTTCTTTACCGATTGATAAAAATTTTGACCCGTGAGAGCGTTTTTCCATAGCGCAGGCAGCGGGAGGCGACCGATGGACGCAAGGCAACTGGCAGAGGGCATCCGCCCCGGACGGCTGGACCGGGCCGTGATCGAGGCGGGTTTCGCCGATCTGCACCCGCCGCTCAGCGCTCACGAGGCGCAGGTCGCGGCGGACCGCTGCTATTTCTGCCATGATGCGCCCTGCATCACCGCCTGTCCCACCGGCATCGACGTGCCGCTGTTCGTGCGGCAGATCAGCACCGGCCAGCCCGAGGCGGCGGCCCGCACCATTCTGGAGCAGAACATCCTTGGCGGCATGTGCGCCCGCGTCTGCCCGACCGAAACGCTGTGCGAACAGGCCTGCGTGCGTGAAGCCGCCGAAGGCCGCCCGGTAGAGATCGGGCGCCTGCAGCGCCACGCCACCGACAGGATCATGGCGCGCAACGCGCATCCCTTTGACCGCGCCGCCCCCACCGGCAAGCGCGTGGCCGTTGTGGGCGCGGGGCCCGCAGGGCTGGCCTGTGCCCACCGTCTGGCGCTGAACGGGCACGAGGTTACGCTGTTCGACGCGCGGCCCAAGCTCGGCGGGCTCAATGAATACGGCATCGCCGCCTATAAAAGCCCGGAGAATTTTGCCGCGCGCGAGGTGGACTGGCTGCTGGGCATCGGCGGCATCACCCTGCGCCCCGGCATGGCGCTGGGGCGCGACCTGACGCTGGACGACCTGCGGGCCGGGCATGACGCGGTGTTCCTTGGCCTTGGTCTGGGCGGGGTCAATGCGCTGGGGGTCGAGGGCGATCACCGCGAGGGCGTGCTGGACGCCGTGGGCTTCATCGCCGATCTGCGGCAGGCCGAGGATCTGTCCCGCTTGTCCGTGGGGCGCGACGTGGTGGTGATTGGCGGCGGCATGACCGCCATCGACGTGGCGGTGCAGGCTAAGTTGCTGGGGGCGCTCAACGTCACGGTGGTCTACCGGCGGTCGCAGGCGCGGATGGGCGCCTCGCGCTTCGAACAGGATCTGGCGCAGAGCAAGGGCGTGCGGATCCTCTGCAATGCGGTGCCGGTGGCGGTGCATGGCAATGGCGCGGTGCGCGAGGTTGAGTTCGAATTTGCCGATGACGCGCTGCAGCCCACCGGCACGCGGATCCGGCTGGCCGCCGATCAGGTGTTCCGCGCCATCGGCCAGACCCTGACGGGCGACGCGCTGCCGGACCTGACAGGCGGCAGGATCGCGGTGGACGGGCAGGGGCGCAGTTCGCTGCCCGGGGTCTGGGCCGGTGGCGATTGTGCCAGCGGCGGCACTGATCTGACGGTGACGGCGGTGGCGCAGGGTCGCGACGCCGCGGACGCCATCCACACAAGCCTGATGGGCTGAGGAGCACGCGACATGGCTGATCTTTCCTGTGACTTCGTGGGCATCTCCTCGCCGAACCCGTTCTGGCTGGCCTCGGCGCCGCCCACCGACAAGGAATACAATGTCCGCCGCGCCTATGAGGCCGGCTGGGGCGGGGTGGTGTGGAAAACGCTGGGCGAAGCGGGCCCGCCGGTGGTCAACGTCAACGGTCCCCGCTACGGGGCGATCTGGGGCGCGGACCGGCGGCTGCTGGGGCTCAACAACATCGAACTGATCACCGACCGCCCGCTGGAGGTGAACCTGCGCGAGATCAAGGCGGTAAAGCGCGACTGGCCGGACCGGGCGCTGGTGGTGTCGCTGATGGTGCCCTGCACCGAAGAGGCCTGGAAGGCGATCCTGCCTCTGGTCGAGGAGACGGGGGCGGACGGGGTGGAGCTGAATTTCGGCTGCCCGCATGGCATGAGCGAGCGCGGCATGGGCTCTGCCGTGGGGCAGGTGCCCGACTATATCGAGATGGTGACACGCTGGGTGAAACAGGCCAGCCGCATGCCCTGCATCGTGAAGCTGACGCCGAACATCACCGACATCCGCAAACCCGCAGAGGCGGCGAAACGCGGCGGGGCCGATGCGGTGAGCCTCATCAACACCGTCAACTCGATCACCGCCGTGGATCTGGATCTGTTCGCGCCCGAGCCCACCATCGACGGCAAGGGCGCGCATGGCGGGCTGTGCGGTCCGGCGGTCAAACCCATCGCGCTCAACATGGTGGCCGAAATCGCGCGGTCCCCCGAAACGCGGGGCCTGCCGATCTCGGGCATCGGCGGCGTCACCACATGGCGGGATGCGGCGGAATTTCTGGCGCTGGGGGCGGGCAATGTGCAGGTCTGCACGGCGGCCATGACCTATGGGTTCAAGGTGGTGCAGGAGATGACGCGAGGGCTGTCGGAATATCTCGACAGCAAGGAGATCGGGCTTGGCGATCTGATCGGACGGGCCGTGCCCAATGTCAGCGACTGGCAGCATCTCAACCTGAACGCGGTGTCCAAGGCGCGGATCGACCCGGATCTCTGCATCAGCTGCGGACGCTGCTACGCCGCCTGCGAGGATACCTCGCATCAGGCCATCGCGATGCTGCCGGGCCGGGTTTTCGAGGTCAAGGACGAGGACTGCGTCGCCTGCAACCTGTGCGTCAATGTCTGCCCGGTCGAAAGCTGCATCACCATGGTGCGGCTGCCCGCAGGGGCGGTTGATCCCCGCACCAGGTTGCAGGTGTCAGCGGATCGGGCGGACTGGACGAGGCATCCCAACAATCCGATGGCCCAGCAGGCTGCGGAGTGAGGTTCGAGATTTTTCGACGAAAAATCTCGAAATCGTGCGCCGGGAGTCGCGAGAAAATTCGGACGAATTTTCTCGCTCAACACACCACGCGCAGCTGGCCGGAATTGCAGATGATCACATACTGATCGCCGCATTCCAGCAGATGAAATCCGCGCGCCTTGACCTCGGCGATCAGGGCGTCGCGTCCGATTTCGCGGTGAACATCGCGGATCTTGCGCCGGACCACGCCGCCCGTCTGTACGGACTTCGCCCCGAAAATCCGTGCCTGCCAGCACCGGTTCGGGATCACGTCTGGCGAAGGGGAGAGATGCGGGTCCATATCCGCACTCTGCGGCATTCTGATTAACGCAGAGTTGACGCTGCAGGGGCGGGAGGTGCCGGGGTCAGCAGCTTCCGAACGACCGTCAGCACATGGTCCTGCGCCGCGCGCCATCCAGCGGACTCGTCGGGGACCAGAATCCGGACCTGCGTGTCAAAATCCGCATAATGCTGGGTCAGCGCCCAGATCGAGATCAGAACCTGCGCCGGATCGGCCTTGGCCAGACGGCCCTCGTCCATCCAGCGCCGCAGCAGGGCGCATTTGGTGTCAAAAAGCGGCTTCAGCCTGTGCTGCAGATGGGGGTGCATCCGGGGGGCGCCTTGCAGGATCTCATTGGCAAAGAGACGGCTTTCCCGCGGGAAGCGGCGGCTCATCTCCATCTTGCGGCGGACATAGCCCAGAATCTCGTCGAGCGGCTCACCTGCCGGATCGAGATGGTCGAGCGGCGCGAGCCATTTTTCCATCAGCGCATTCAGCAGCTGGACATGGATGGCTTCCTTGCTCTCGTAATAATAGAGCAGGTTGGGCTTCGACATGCCTGCGGCATCGGCGATCTGGTCCAGAGTCGCGCCGCGGAACCCCTGCTGCGAAAACACCTCCAGCGCCGCCTCAAGGATGCGGCGGCGGTTTCTGGTCTGGATGCGGCTGGTCTTTTTGGCCGGTGTCGCCTCCATGGGGCTCCTCTGCTGCTTTTGCGGGCGCTGCGGGACACTGCCGGACCCTGCCCCGTGGGGGTTTTCTTGACAGGCTTGGGGCGGATTGCAATCGTGGCTTGACCAAACGGTAAAAAATCGCCGCGTCTGTGCAGGCTGCGCGCCGGGACGGGCGGAATGGAGGGCAGAATGGCGGCAGCGGGAGAAAACCTGCGCATCAATGGCGACCGGCTGTGGGACAGCCTGATGGAGATGGCCCGGATCGGCCCCGGAGTTGCGGGGGGCAACAACCGCCAGACCCTGACCGATGCCGATGCCGAAGGCCGCGCGCTGTTCCAGCGCTGGTGCGAGGCGGCGGGGATGACCATGGGTCTGGATGCCATGGGCACGATGTTCGCCACCCGCGCGGGCGAGGATCCGGAGGCGCTGCCGGTCTATATGGGCTCGCATCTCGACACCCAGCCGACGGGCGGCAAATATGACGGGGTGCTGGGGGTGCTGGGCGCGCTGGAGGTGGTGCGCAGCATGAACGATCTTGGCATCCGCACCCGGCATCCCATCGTGGTCACCAACTGGTCCAATGAGGAAGGCGCGCGCTTTGCGCCCGCCATGCTGGCCTCCGGCGTCTTTGCCGGGGTGCACACGCTGGATTACGCCTATGGCCGCACCGATCCCGAGGGCAGGAGCTATGGCGAGGAACTGGCGCGGATCGGCTGGAAGGGCACCGAGGAGGTGGGCGCGCGCCGCATGCACGCCTATTACGAACTGCATATCGAACAGGGGCCCATTCTGGAGGCGGAAGGCCGGCAGATTGGCGTGGTCACCCATTGTCAGGGCCTGTGGTGGCTGGAATTCACCCTGACGGGACGCGCCGCGCATACCGGGTCCACCCCGATGGCGATGCGGATCAATGCCGGGCTCGCCATGGCGCGGATCATCGAGATGGTGCAGGAGGTGGCGATGGCCGCGCAGCCCGATGCCATGGGCGGCGTGGGGCAGGCGCGGTTCCTGCCGAATTCGCGCAACGTTCTGCCCGGATCGGTGGTCTTCACCGTCGATCTGCGGTCTCCCGATCAGGCGAAACTGGATGCGCTCCGCGCCGAGGTGGAGGCGCGCGCGCCCGCGATCTGTGCCGAGCTGGGCGTGGGCTGCGCGGTGGAGGTGGTGGGGCATTTTGATCCGGTCACCTTTGCGCCGGATCTGGTGCGCAGCGTGCGTGGTGCCGCCGAACGACTGGGATACAGCCATATGGATGTGGTGTCGGGGGCCGGGCACGATGCCTGCTGGGCGGCGAAGGTGGCGCCCGCCACGATGATCATGTGTCCCTGCGTCGACGGGCTGAGCCATAACGAGGCAGAGGAGATCAGCAAGGACTGGGCGGCGGCGGGGACGGAGGTTCTGTTCCACGCCGTGCTGGAGACAGCGGAACTTCTGCGCTGACAGGGGCTCTGCCCCGTCCGCGGCCGGGGGCCGCGGACTCCCCGGGATATTTGGACCAAGAAGAAGGGGCTGGTCCGCGACAGGGAGCAGGACATGTCCACAGTCATCAAGGGCGGCACCGTGGTCACCGCCGATCTGAGCCGCGCGGCGGATGTGCTGATCGAGGACGGGCGGATCCTCCGCATCGGGCCCGATCTGGCGGGCGACAGCGTGCTGGATGCCAGCGGCTGCTATGTGATGCCGGGCGGGATCGATCCGCATACCCATCTGGAGATGCCCTTCATGGGCACCTATTCGGCGGATGATTTCGACAGCGGCACCCGGGCCGCGCTGGCGGGCGGCACCACGATGGTGGTGGATTTTGCGCTGCCCGCGCCGGGGCAGGGGCTGCTCGACGCGCTGAAGATGTGGGACAACAAGGCGGCCCGCGCGCATTGCGACTATTCCTTCCACATGGCGGTCACATGGTGGTCGGAACAGGTGTTTTCCGAGATGGAGGCGGTGGTGCGCGAGCGTGGCATCACCAGCTTCAAGCATTTTATGGCCTATAAGGGCGCGCTGATGGTGAATGACGAGGAGATGTTCGCCTCGTTCCGCCGCTGCGCCGAGCTGGGGGCGATCCCGCTGGTTCATGCCGAAAACGGCGATGTGGTGGCGGAGCTGCAGCGCAGCCTGATGGCGGCGGGCAATACCGGCCCCGAGGCACATGCCTATTCCCGCCCGCCGCAAGTGGAGGGCGAGGCCACCAACCGCGCCATCATGATCGCCGACATGGCGGGGGTGCCGCTCTATGTGGTGCATGTCAGCTGCGAGGAGGCGCATGAGGCCATCCGCCGCGCCCGCCAGCAGGGCAAGCGCGTCTGGGGCGAGCCGCTGATCCAGCATCTGGTGCTGGATGACAGCGCCTATGCCCATCCCGACTGGGATCATGCCGCGCGGCGGGTGATGTCGCCGCCTTTCCGCAACAAGGCGCATCAGGACAGCCTGTGGGCGGGTCTGGCGGCGGGGTCGCTGTCCTGCGTGGCGACCGATCACTGCGCCTTTACCACTGCGCAGAAACGCACCGGGCTTGGCGATTTCACCAAGATCCCGAATGGCACCGGCGGGCTGCAGGACCGGCTGCCGATGCTGTGGACGGCGGGGGTGGCGACGGGGCGGCTGACGCCCGAGGAATTTGTCGCCGTCACCTCGACCAATATCGCCAAGATCCTCAACCTCTATCCGCGCAAGGGCGCGATCATGGAAGGGGCGGATGCGGATATCGTGGTGCTGGATCCGGCGCGGCGCCGCGTGATCTCTGCCGCGGACCAGCAGTCGGCCATCGATTACAACGTCTTCGAAGGCATGGAGGTCTGCGGGCTGCCGCGCTTCGTGCTGTCGCGCGGCAGGGTCGTGGTGACCGAGGGCGCCCTGACATCGCATGAGGGGCAGGGCCGCTTCGTCAGCCGCCCGCCCGCGGGGCCGGTCAACCGGGCGCTGTCGTCGTGGAAGGATCTGACGGCGCCGCGCCCGGTGCCCCGCAGCAGCATTCCCGCCAGCGGCGTCTGAAGGCGCAGCAATGGCAGGCAGAAAAACGGGGTGACGCATGGCGTCACCCCTTCGTGCTTAAATCACCTGTCAGTCGCCTTGGGGGGCCGGATGGGGATGATCGGTCCGGCACGGCGTCAGCACTTATGGACGCGGCGACACATAGCCGCGACACGTGACAGGGATATGACAGAAAACCGGCCCTAGCCTGCGCTGGCGCGGATCAGGCTGGACCACAGGTCGCGGTCGGTGAAGGGGCGGTGCAGAACCTCGAACTCTGCCGCGCGGCTTTCTTCGGCAGCAGAGCCGGTGAGGGCGATTCGGGTGCCCGCGAGGATCAGCGCCTGACCCAGCGCCGAAGTGCGCAGCTCCTCCGGACCCATCTGCACCAGCGCCACCTCGACCGGGCCGTGGTCGTGCAGCAAGGCCAGCGCCGTCTCGGCGCTGCTGGCGGTCAGCACGCCCTCCGCTCCCACTTCTGCAGCGATGGCGCGCACCACGTCTTCAGCGACGAAGCTGTCTTTCAGCAGCACGAGATAGGTTCTTGCAGGCAACAGGGCCTGTTCCGCGGTCATGGCAAATTCTCCGGATCCTGAAGCTGCACCATGGAACCATTCCGGTGACCCTGCATTAAACTACGACATACACCCCACACGGTTTTTACCCCATGACATCGATTTCCTGTGAAACCTGCCCGTTGCGCCGGAAGTCTTTCTTCCGGCCTTTCGAGGAGGAGCAGATAGACTTCCTGGCGCGCTTCAAATCAGGGGAACTGACAGTAGATCCCGGCACTCATATTCTTATCGAGGGCTCGACCGCGCCGCAATTCTATACCGTGCTCGACGGCATGGGGTTACGTTACAAGACACTCGAGAACGGGCGGCGGCAGGTCATCAATTTCCTGTTCCCGGGCGATCTGGTCGGGCTGCATGCGGGGCTGCTGGGCGAGATGAAGCATTCGGTGGAAGCCACCACCGCGATGCGGCTCTGTGTCTTTAAACGGGACGACCTGTGGACGCTGTTCCGCAACCAGCCCTCTCTGGCCTATGACGTGACATGGATCACCGCCACCGAAGAGCATTTCCTGGGCGAGACCGTGGCCACGCTGGGCCAGCGCACCGGCACGCAGCGCGTCGCCTGGGCGCTGCTGAAAGTCTACCAGCGGCTGCGCGCGCTCGACATCGGCAAGGAGGGCGAGGTGCCGCTGCCCTACCGTCAGCAGGACATGGCCGATGCGCTGGGCCTGTCGCTGGTCCATACCAACAAGACGCTGGCGCGGCTGCGCGAGCGTCAGCTGGCCTCTTGGGGGGAGGGCAGGCTGCGCATCCCCGATGTGGACACGCTGGCCGAGGTGGCGCTGGCCGATGCCGCCCTGCCGGACATGCGCCCGCTGCTCTGACGGCTAGCGGCGCAGCGTGTCGCCATAGGTGATCTTGGGGGTCAACTCGACGATCCGCTCGAACTCCGCCGCCGGGTTTTCGGTGCGCGCGGCGATGATCTCGGCGGCCTTGCGCCCGATCTCCTCGCGATGGGCGTCCATCGTGGCCAGACGGCGGGGCAGCCCTTCCAGCAGTTCCACGCCGTTGAACCCGGCAAGCCCGATGGAACCGGGAATGTCGCGGCCCTGCTCCAGCAGGTACAGCAGCCCGCCCGCGCCGATCATGTCGTTGGAGTAGTAAAGGAAATCAATCTCCGGCTCGCGCTCCAGCAGCGCCTGCGTCATCTCGCGGCCCTTTTTCAGCGCGGAGCCGCCGGAATAGAATTCCTGATCCACCACCTCGACGCCGCTTTTGGCCAGCGCTTCGGTGAAGCCTTCGAACCGTTTGCGGGCGCGGTGGTCCAGCGGCATCTTGGTGCCCAGAAAGCCGATCTTCTGATAGCCCGCGCGCAGGATCGCCCGCGCCATCTCGCGCCCGGCGCGGCGGTGCGAAATGCCCACGGCGCAGTCCACCGGCGTGCCGTCGATGTCCATGATCTCCACCACCGGAATGCCGGAGGCTTTCATCATGGCCTTGGCCGCTTCGGTATGTTCCAGCCCCGCGATGATCACGCCAGAGGGCCGCCATGACAGCATCTCGTAAAGGACGCGCTCTTCTTTTTCGGGCAGGTAGTCGGTCACACCCACCACCGGCTGCAGGTCGGTCTGTTCCAGCACCGCCGAAATCCCGGCCATCACCTCGGGGAAGACCATGTTGCGCATGGAGGGGATGATGACCGCCACCAGATTGACGCGCTGGCTGGCCAGCGCCCCGGCGATCTTGTTGGGCACATAGCCCAGCGTCTTGGCCGCCTCCAGCACGCGGGCACGGGTCGATTCCGACACGTCGCCCCGGTTGCGCAGCACCCGGCTGACCGTCATTTCCGACACGCCAGAAGCTTCCGACACGTCTCTGAGCGTCAGCGGGCGCGGATCATCGTCTGCCACGGCGGGGCCTCCTTGATGCGGAAATTACCGGGGATGTTATCCGTTTCCCCCGCGCGCACAAGGTCTTGCCGCAGCCCGCGGCGATTTCCCCGCGCCCCCCCGCCGGGCAGGGCCGCAGCGTCGCTTCCGGGATGACAAGCCCGCCGCATCGCGCTATGGAACGGCGCGTGGTCCCGTGGCTCAACTGGATAGAGCAGCCCCCTCCTAAGGGGCAGGTTGCAGGTTCAAGTCCTGCCGGGATCACCAGTCTTTCCTGGCTGCTGCGTCCGGGTCAGGGGTCTGCTCTTTGGTTCAGTGAACCTCGACCGCTGCCGTCGCGCCCGTCAGGCCGGGCCGGACAGGGTCTGAAACTCCAGCACCAGATGGTCGATGAAGGCCCGCAGCGCCGGGGCGCGGGCGGTTTCGCGCGAGTAGACGGCGTAGATCGTGCCGACATGGGTGGTGAGATCCGGCAGGATCCGCTCCAGTTCCCCCGCCGCGATCTCGCGCGCGCAGAAATGTTCGGGCAGCTGCGCCACGCCCAGCCCCCGGACCGCCGCGCGGCGCAGCGTTTCCATATTGCTGGTGACCAGCCGGGGCGCCACGCGCACCGTCGAGACGGCGCCGGTCTGGTCCACCATGCGCCAGTCGCCTTCCTCTCCGGGCAGGACCAGCGCCGGAAGCTCCGCGATGTCGCGCAGGTCGCGCAGACCCGGGGCCGCGCGCAGCAGCGCGGGGGCGGCGACAAGGATGCCGCGCGACAGCCCAAGCCGCCGCGTCACGAAAGAGGCGCCCGCCTCCATCTGGGTGCGGGCGCGAAGGGCGATGTCCACATTGTCGGTGATCAGGTCGACCGGGCGGCCCTGCACCAGCAGCTCCACCTCTACCTTGGGATAGGTCGGCAGGAAGGTCAGGATGACCTCGTCCACAAGGTTTTCCAGCAGGCCCTGCGGACAGCTGACCCGCAGCCGCCCCGATGGCCCCTCGATCACGGCGGCGGCGGCAAGCCGGGCGGCCTGAAACGCCTCGACCATGTCGCGGCTATGGGCGCTGACGATGCGCCCGATCTCGGTGGGGCGCAGGCTGCGGGTGGTCCGTTCGATCAGCCGCACGCCCAGATCGGTTTCCAGCCGGGCGATGCTTTTGCTCAGGGTGCTTTTCGGCAGGCCCAGTTCGCGCGCGGCGGCGGCGAAGGAGCCTTTGTCCATCACCTTCTGGAAATGGGCGAGATCATCGAGGCTGGGCAGTTTTGGCATCGCGATTGTCCACCTGGGGGAACAGTGAAACGGGAAATGACCGGCTACTGACAGATCCCGCGCGGGGCTAGGGTCCGGCCATCAAGCAAGGGAAACAACCGATGACCAGCTCTGTCCAGACCCGTCTGACCGTCCTTTACTACAGCAGCACCGGCGGCACTCATGCCATGGCCGAGGCGGTTGCTGCGGGGGCTGCCAGCACCGGCGCCGAGGTGCGGCTGCGCCGCGCCGCCGAACTGGCCCCCGAGGCCGCGATCGACAGCATGCCCGCATGGCGCGCCCATCTGGAGGCGACCCGCGACGTGCCCGAAATCACCCATGCCGACATGGAATGGGCCGATGGCTTTGTCATCGGCACGCCCACCCGCTTTGGTCTGCCCGCCGCGCAGATCAAGCAGTTCATCGACAGCTGCGGCGGGCTGTGGATGGCGGGCCATCTGACCGACAAGGTGGCCAGCGCCTTCGGCGGCGCGGGCAATGCCCATGGCGGGCAGGAAGCCACCCTGCTGGCGCTGCAGACCGTGTTCTATCACTGGGGCGCGATCCTTGTGCCGCCGGGCTATACCGATCCTTCGATCGATGCCGCCGGGGGCAACCCCTATGGCACCAGCTTCACCGATCCGCGCGGCGCGGCGCTGCCCGAACCGGTGCTGCAGGCGGCGCGGCATCAGGGCGCGCGCACCGCCCGCTGGGCCGCGCTGGCCCGCCAGATGCGCGCCTGACCAAGCCCGCCGGGGGCAGGATCAGGCGCCGCTGACCCGCCCCCGGCAGCGCCGTCTCAGCCCTTGGCGGGAGGGGGCGCGCGCTCTTCGGGGGCGATGCCGAACTGCTGGCGGTAGGCGGCGGGAGGCAGGCCCGCCAGCTTCTGGAACAGCTTGCGAAAGGTGGCCGCGTCGGAATAGCCCACATCCCATGCGATGCGGTCCACCGGCAGCAGCGTCCGCTCCAGCGCCTCCCGTGCCTTGGCGATGCGCACCTGCTGCAGATATTCCACCGGGGTCATGCCGGTCGCGGCGCGGAACCGGCGCAGGAAGGTGCGGCTGGTCATGCCCGCGCGCCCGGCCAGATCGGCCACCCCCTCCAGCGTGGCGGCTTCGGCGTGGATCTGATGCTGCACCTGCCGGATCGGGTCGTCGCCATGGTCGAAGCGCGGGATGAACTGGGCAAAGGGCCGCTGGCTGTGGCGGGGCGGCTCGATCAGCAGGAACCGCGCGGTGGCCAGCATCGTGGCCGGCCCCAGAAGCCGCCCCACCAGCGTCAGCCCCAGATCGGCCCAGGCGAGGATCCCGCCCGCCGTCAGGATGTCACCCTCGTCCACCACCATCATGCTGTCGGCAAGCTGCACCTTGGGGAAGCGTTCGGCAAGCTGGCGGGCAAAGGCCCAGTGCGTGGTGGCGCGCCGCCCGTCGATCAGCCCGGTTTCTGCCAGCACGAACGCGCCCGCGCAGACCGAGCACAGCGTCGCACCTTCGGCATGGCGCGCGGACAGCCAGCGTGCGGCAATGGGCTGCGGCGCCATGCGGTCGGGCTGGATCAGGCTGGGCGGCGTGATGGCATGGCTCAGCCGGTGCGGGGCGCCGGGATGGCTGTCCCAGATGCAGGTGACGCTGTCACCCGTCGCCTGCCAGTGGGTGACGCGGATGTGCCGGGCGGGCGCGCCCGACCATTCGCCCGCGATGCGGAACAGGTCGGTCAGCCCGTAGATCGCCGCAAGCTGGCAGTCCGGGTAGATCAGCAGACCGATTTCGGCGGCAGGTCCGGGGTCCGAGGGTTTTGTCCGTTTTGCCACGGTATTTGTCATTTCCGCCACGTCCTTTGCTGCCCCGTCTTGGGTAGGGTGATCCAGTCGAACCGGAAAGGACCGACGCTGATCAAGGCCTGACCCGCCGCACACTGAGATCCCCCGGGGCCGCCACGGCTGCCCTTCTGCTGATGACCCGCACCACCTTTGCACAGACCACAGGAGATTTCCCCATGGCAACGTTTGAAACCCGCGACGGCACCACGCTGTTTTACAAGGACTGGGGCCCGCGCGACGCGCAGGCGCTGGTGTTCCACCACGGCTGGCCGCTGTCGGCAGATGACTGGGACGCGCAGATGCTGTATTTTCTGGACCGCGGCTACCGCGTCATCGCCCATGACCGCCGCGGCCATGGCCGGTCCGACCAGACCGACACCGGCAATGACATGGACACCTACGCGCAGGATGTCATCGATCTGGCCCGCGCGCTGGATCTGCGGGATGCGATCCATATCGGCCATTCCACCGGCGGGGGCGAGGTGGCGCGCTATGCCGCCCGTGCCGAACCGGGCCGCATCGCCAAGGCCGTGCTGATCGGCGCCGTGCCCCCGGTGATGGCCCGCACCGACAGCAACCCCGACGGCATCCCGCTGGAGGTGTTCGACGGCTTCCGCGCGGCACTGGCGGCCAACCGGGCGCAGTTCTTCCTCGATATCCCGTCGGGGCCGTTCTACGGCTTCAACCGCGAGGGGGCCACGGTGCATCAGGGCCTGATCCAGAACTGGTGGCGGCAGGGCTTGGCAGGGGGCGCCAAGGCGCATTACGACTGCATCAAGGCCTTTTCAGAGACCGATTTCACCGAGGATCTGAAGGCGCTGACCATCCCGGTGCTGGTGATCCATGGCGAAGACGACCAGATCGTGCCGATCGCCAATTCCGCGCACAAGGCCATCACGCTGCTGCGGAACGGCACGCTCAAGGTCTATCCCGGCCTGTCGCATGGTCTGTTCGCCACGCATCCCGAGGTGATCAACCCCGATCTGCTGGCCTTCGTGCAGGCCTGACGGCGGGGGCAGGGGGCAAGGCAGCCTGCCCCCCGTGCCGCGCTCAGGGCTTGCGCTTCATCGCATCCAGAAGCGCTGCCCCCAGCGCGCCCTGACCGGCGCCCGCGCCTTTGGGGGCGGCCTGCATCGGGCCGCGCGGGGTCTTGCCCAGCGGGCGGGGGCTGTCCTTGCCGCGCGGCGCGGGCTTTTCGCCGCCGCCATCCTTGCGCATGGTCAGGCCGATGCGCTTGCGCGGCACGTCCACCTCGGTCACCCGGACCTTGACCACATCGCCCGCCTTCACCACCTCGTGCGGGTCTTTCACGAACCGGTCGGCCAGCTGGCTGACATGCACCAGCCCGTCCTGATGCACGCCGATATCCACAAAGGCGCCAAAGGCCGCGACATTGGTCACCGTGCCTTCCAGCAGCATGCCGGGGCGCAGGTCGGTGATGCTGTCCACGCCCTCGGCAAAGCTTGCGGTGACAAAATCCGGGCGCGGATCGCGGCCCGGCTTTTCCAGTTCCGACAGGATGTCGCGCACCGTGGGCAGGCCGAAACGGTCATCGACAAATTCTTCGGCGCGCAGGCCCTTCAGCGCCTGCCCGTCGCCCATGATCTGCCGGATGTCGCGGCCACAGGCCTTCACGATGCGTCGCGCCACGCCATAGGCCTCGGGATGGACCGAGGAGGCATCGAGCGGCTCTTCGCCGTCGCGGATGCGCAGGAAACCCGCGCATTGCTCGAACGCCTTGGGGCCCAGCCCGGTGACCTTCAGCAGCGCCTTGCGCGCGCGGAAGGCGCCGTTCTGGTCGCGATGGCTGACGATGGCCTGCGCCAGCGACGGGCCCAGCCCCGCCACATGGGCCAGCAGCGGGGCCGAGGCGGTGTTGAGGTCGACGCCGACGCCGTTCACCGCATCCTCCACCACCGCTTCCAGCGCCTGCGCCAGACGGCGCTGGTCGACATCGTGCTGATACTGGCCAACTCCGATGCTCTGCGGGGTGATCTTCACCAGTTCCGCCAGCGGATCCTGCAACCGGCGCGCGATGGACACGGCCCCGCGCAGGCTGACATCCAGATCGGGAAATTCCTTCGCCGCCAGTTCCGAGGCGGAATAGACCGACGCCCCCGCTTCGGAGACGATGACCTTCACCGGCTTTTTCACCCCCGCAGGCAGCAGACCCAGCACATCGGTCACCAGCCGTTCGCTTTCGCGGCTGGCGGTGCCGTTGCCGATGGCGATCAGTTCGATCCCGTGGCGCCGGATCAGATCCAGCAGCGTGGCCGTGGCGCCGCGAATGTCGTTTTTCGGCTGGAAGGGATAGATGGTGGCGGTCTCCAGCACTTTGCCGGTGGCATCCACCACCGCGACCTTGCAGCCGGTGCGGATGCCTGGATCAAGCCCCAGCGTCGCCTTGGCGCCCGCTGGCGCGGCCAGCAGCAGGTCGCGCAGGTTGCGGGCAAAGACCGCGATCGCCTCGTCATGGGCGCGGCGGCGCAGGTCGGTCATCAGATCCACATACATGGTCAGGCTCAGCTTGACCCGCCAGCACCAGTCCGCCACGCCGCGCAGCCAGCGGTCGCCGGGGCCGTCGCCGCGGATGCCGATGGCGGCGGCCACCAGATCCTCGCCGCGCCGGGTGGCGGTGTCGGGATCGGGCGCGATTTCCACCGTCACGATCTCTTCCTTCGAGGCGCGCAGGATCGCCAGCGCCCGGTGCGACGGGATCGCGGACCATTTTTCGCGATGGTCGAAGTAATCCGAGAATTTGGCGCCCTCGGCTTCCTTGCCGGTCACCACGCGGGCAGAGATCACCGCCTCGGCGCGCATGAACTCGCGCAGGTTGCCCAGAAGGGCGGCGTTTTCGCTCAGTTCCTCGCCAAGGATGTCGCGCGCGCCCTCCAGCGCCTCTTTCACGCCGGGGACGTTTTCGCCCAGATAGCCCTGCGCCAGCGCCGCCGGATCGGTGCCGCGGCTGGACAGGATGGCGCGCAGCAGCGGCTCCAGCCCGTTTTCGCGGGCGATCATGGCGCGGGTGCGGCGCTTGGGCTTGTAGGGCAGGTAGATGTCTTCGAGCGTGGCCTTGGTTTCCGCCCCCTCGATGGCGCGGTCCAGTGCGTCGGTCAGCTTGCCCTGTTCGCGGATCGACTCGCGGATCGCCTTGCGCCGGGTTTCCAGTTCGCGCAGGTAGCCAAGCCGCTCCGACAGGGTGCGCAGCTGGGTGTCATCCAGCCCGCCGGTCACTTCCTTGCGGTAGCGCGCCACGAAGGGCACCGTGGCGCCGCCATCCAGAAGCTGCACCGCGGCGGCCACCTGCTGCGGGCTGGCCTGAATTTCGGTGGCGATGGTGCGGGCGATGCGGGTCTGGCTGTCCACGGCGGCGCTCTCCTCTTGGGTCCGGATCGCTGTCTTACCGATCTGCAGCCCGCCCGCCAAGGGGGCGCGCGGGATCAGGCGGCGCCCCGCGCGCGCCGCACCAGCCAGCGGTCATATTCGCGCTGCGCGCCTTCCAGCGTTTCCACGTTCAGCGTGCGGGTGCTGAAGGCGCGGGACAGCGCCCGCACCCGTTTGTTGAGCGCGGGGCCCTCGTCCTCGCCCTCGACCCCCAGCTTGTCGTAAAGCGACAGCAGCCGGTTCTGCACGGTGCGCAGCGACATGCCGCGCCGTTCCGCGATCAGCTTGTCCTGCAGCCCCAGCGCCAGATCCAGCAGCACCGCATACTCGCTGTCATCCAGCGCCTGCCGGGGCGAGCCGGTGCGGCGCTGCAGGCGGTGAATCTCGCGGTCGACCATGATCTGGCCCTCGACCAGCACGGCGCGCAGCGCCAGCTTCAGCCGTTCGCGGGTGGCGGTTTTCAGCACATAGCCATAGGCGCTGTCCTCGGGGACGATACGCGAGATGCCGCGCAGATAGGCCTCGTCGGAATAGTTGGACCAGAACAGGATGCGGGTGCGCGGACGTTCGGCCCAGATGGCGCGCGCCGCCTCGATGCCGTTGCGGCGGTCCATCTGCAGATCCATCACCACGGCTTCGATGCGGGTGGCGCGCGCCTCGGCCTCGCCTGCGGCGCCATCTGTGGCGTGCAGGGTCTCGGTGACCTCGGGCAGGGCCTCGGCCAGCACATCCTGCAGGAAGGTGGCGTGGAACGGATCATCCTCGACCAGCAGAACCCTCATGCCGTGCCCTCCGCGCCCGCAGGCAGGGTGACGGTGACGCAGGTACCGCCATCCGCCACGATTTCCAGATCCGCGCCCACCAGATGCGCGCGGGTGCGCAGATGCGCCAGCCCCGAATGTCGCCCGCCGCCATCGGCGCCAATGCCGCAGCCGTCGTCGCGGATGATGACGCGCAGCCGGGCGGCGGGATCGCGGGTGATGCTGACCACGATATGCGTGGCGCGGGCATGGCGGGCGGCGTTGTTGATCGCCTCCTGCGCGATGCGGTACAGCGCCGTGCGCGCCGTGGGGTTCAGCCGGTCGGGCGCGCCTTCGGTGGCATCCTCCACGTCGATGGTCACCGGGTCGCTGCCGACCGCGCGTTCCAGATGCACCCGCACCGCATGGGCAAAGCCGAACAGATCCAGCAGCGTCGGCACCGCCATGTCGATCAGCCGCCGCAGGTCGTCGATGGTGTCGGTGACGCGCTCGGCCAGCAGGTCGCGGTCCAGTGGCGCCTCGCTGGTCAGGTCGCGCAGGATGCGGGTCAGATCGGCCAGCGTCTGGTCATGCAGATCCATCCCGATGCGCTGGCGTTCCTGTTCCAGCGCCTGCGTCAGTTCCAGCGCGCCGCGCCGCAGCCCGTCGGCCTGTTCCTGTGCCCGCGCCCGCGCCCGCGCCGCCTGCTGCGCCTTTTCCGCCGCGTGCAGGGCGTGGAAATGCGGCGACAGCACCTGCGACAGTTCCCGCACAGCCTCCACCTGCGCCATGCCGTAAAGACCTTCGATGTTGTGCGACACGTTGAGCGTGCCGATCACCCGGCCCATCACCACCATGGGCACGTTGATGCGCGACCGCAGGCGATGGTTCAGGATCGGTTCGCAGCAGGCGCCGGGATAGGTGTAGCGCGGATCGGTCATCGCATTGGCGGTCAGCATCAGGTCGGTGCGTCCGGTCAGCAGTTCGCGCACCGGGGAATACTGCACCCGCGTGCGCTTGCGCGACCAGCGCGTTTCTATGCCCACCTCGTAGCTGACCACCCAGCCGGGGCTGTCATGCAGGCAGATGTCGGCATGGGTATAGGACACGATCTCCGCGATCTGCGGCGCCACCGCCGACAGGGCAGAGCGAATCTCCACCACGCCCGCCAGCTGTGCGCCAAGCCCCAGGATCACGTCCCCGCGCGCGGGCGGGTCGGCTGCCATCTGTGCTGCTGTCATCTCTCCTCCGGACGCGGGTTTTGCGCGTCTCCGCAAGAATGCCCTGTGTCCGTCGCAAAGAAAACACCGATTCCCGCAGCCAAGATGCGGGTTCCCGCATCCGATCTGCGGGATGCTCACTTTACAGGCGGCAGCGGGCAGGGTCACCATGATGCCAGTGCCCGTGGAGGACGGGCGATCGGACGCACCGCCGTGATGCGGGCGCAAAGGGAGGCGACATGACCATTTCCAGACTGCTGCTTGGGGCGGCGACGCTTGCTGTGACCGCAGGTGCCGCCATGGCGGAAACCAGCGACAAGCGCATCGCGCTCAGCAACAACTACGCGGGCAATTCGTGGCGGCAGGCGATGCTGCAGACCTTCGAAGAAGTCGGCGGGCAGGCCGTGTCCGACGGTGTGGTGGCGGCGGCGGATGCCTATACCACCTCGGAAAATCAGGCCACCGAACAGGCCGCGCAGATCCAGAACATGATCCTGCAGGGCTATGACGCGATCATTCTCAACGCCGCGTCGCCCACCGCGCTGAACGGCGCCGTGGAAGAGGCCTGCAATGCGGGCGTCACCGTGGTCAGCTTCGACGGCATCGTGACTGCCCCCTGCGCATGGCGCATCGCGGTGGATTTCAAGGCGATGGGCCGCGAACAGGTCGACTATCTGGCGGATCGTCTGCCTGAGGGCGGCAACCTCTTGGAAATCCGCGGTCTGGCGGGCGTGTTCGTGGATGACGAAATCCACGCAGGCATCGAAGACGGCGTGGCCGCGCATGACAAATTCACCATCGCCGGCTCGGTGAACGGCGACTGGGCGCAGGAAGTCGCGCAGAAGGCCGTGGCAGGCATCCTGCCCTCGCTGCCCGAGATCGTGGGCGTGGTGACGCAGGGCGGTGACGGCTATGGCGCCGCCGAGGCGTTCAAGGCCGCAGGCCGCGACATGCCGCTGATCGTGCTGGGCAACCGGCAGGACGAAATGGCGTGGTGGGCCGAACAGCGCGACGCGAACGGCTACGAGACCATGTCGCTGTCCATCGCGCCCGGCGTCGCCTCGCTGGCGTTCTGGGTCGCGCAGCAGATCCTCGACGGGCAGGAAGTGCCGAAGGATCTGGTGGTGCCCTTCCTGAAGGTCACGCAGGACACGCTGGACGAGGCGCTGGAAAGCACCCCCGAAGGCTCGGTCGCCAACACCGTCTACACGCTGGATGACGCGAAGGCCGTCATCGCAGAGGCGAAATAACCCTCATGCACAGCGCAGCCGCAGCGGCTGCGCCGATCGTCGCCCTGACTGACGCCGCCAAGCATTTTGGCGCGGTCAGGGCGCTCGACGGCGTGAGCCTGTCCATCTCTCCCGGGGAATGTCTGGGGCTTGTCGGCCATAACGGCGCGGGCAAGTCCACTCTGGTCAATGTGGTGAATGGCGGGCTTTCGCCGTCGGCGGGCACCGTCGCCTTTCCGGCCTCCGGCGCGGGCAGCGCGCTGGGCGCGGGCGTGCGGTCGGTGTTTCAGGAACTGTCGCTCTGCCCCAACCTGACGGTGGCGGAGAACCTGCGCATTTCCCATGCCGCGCTGAAGGGGCTGCGCTGGCGCGGTCAGGCGCGGGAGGAAATCGCGCAGGCGCTGGATCAGGTGTTTCCGGGCCATGGCATCGCGGCAGATGCGCCGGTGGACAGCCTGAGCATCGCGCAGCGCCAGATGGTCGAGATCGCCATCGGCTTTGCCCCGCGCGGCACCGAGGCGCGGCTGGTGATCCTTGACGAGCCGACATCCTCGCTCGATGCGGGGATCGCGGAGCAGCTTCTGAGCCATATCAAACGGTTCTGCGCCGCCGGGGGCGCGGTCATCTTCATCTCGCACATGCTGGGCGAGATCTTTGCCGTGGCCACGCGGATTATTGTGATGAAGGACGGGCGCGTGGTCGCCGACGAGCCTGCGGGCCGCTTCACCCGGCAGGGGCTGGTGGATGCCATGGGCCATGTCGCCCCCGATGCCGCCGCTGTCGAGGCGGCGCGCAGCTTTGGCGAGACCGTGGTGACCACCCCCGAAGGGCTGACCGCGCGGCGGGGCGAAATCGTGGGCCTGTCGGGGCTTGCGGGCCATGGTCAGGCCGAGGCGCTGGCCCGGCTCTATCTGGGCGCCACCTCGTCCTGGCGCGCGCCCAAGGCTGCGCCCATGGTGTTTGTCGCGGGTGACCGGGGCCGCGACGGCGTGCTGCCGCTGTGGTCGATCCTGCGCAACGCCACCGTGTCGATCCTGCCGCGCATCGCGCGGCGCGGGCTGGTCGACCGCGCCGAAGAATCCCGTATCGCCGCCGACTGGAAAGCCCGCATCGGCATCCGCACCGAAGACGTGACCAATCCCATCCTGTCGCTGTCGGGCGGCAACCAGCAGAAGGTGCTGTTCGCCCGCGCGCTGGCCTCTGACGCGCCGGTGGTGGTGATGGACGATCCCATGCGCGGCGTCGACGTGGGCACGAAACAGGATGTCTATGCCATGATCCGCGCCGAGGCCGCGCGTGGCCGCACCTTCCTGTGGTATTCCACCGAAACCGAGGAGGTCTGCCAGTGCGACCGCGTCTTCGTCTTCCGCGACGGGCAGATCTCTGCCGAACTGAGCGGGGCCGACATCACCGAGGAACGCATCCTGAGCGCCTCTTTCGAAATGGCGGAGGCCTGACATGACCCTGTTCGCCCGTTACCGGATCCTGCTGCCGGTGCTGTCGCTTGCCATCCTGCTGGCCGCCACCTTCTACATGCAGCCGCGCGCCATGAGCTATTTCGGCGTCAACCTGCTGTTCAACCTCGCGGTGCCCATCGCGCTCGCCACCATCGCGCAGATGTGCATCATCATGGTGAATGACATCGACCTGTCGCTGGGCGCCTTCGTGTCGCTGGTGGCCTGTGTCGTCGCGACCTTTCTCAACGACACGCCGCTGCTGGGGCTGGTGATCCTGCTGGCGCTGGTGCTGGCCTATGCCGCGCTGGGGGCGGTGATCCATGCGCTGGATCTGCCCGCCATCGTGGTGACGCTGGGCATGTCCTTCGTCTGGGGCGGGCTTGCGCTGTTCATCCTGCCCTCGCCCGGGGGCAGCAGCCCCGACTGGCTGCGCACGCTGATGACGGTCAAGCCGCCCTTCGTGCCCATGGCCGTGGTCGCCTCGGTGCTGATCGCGGGGATCACGCATCTGCTGTTCATCCGCTCCGGGCTTGGCACCGTGCTGCGCGGGGTGGGGGGCAATGCCCGGTCGGTGGCGCGGGCCGGCTGGCCGGTGATCCGGCTCAAGGCGCTGGCCTATGGCTGCGCGGGGCTTTTCGGAGTGCTGGCGGGCATGGCGCTGGTGGGGCTTACCACCTCTGCCGATGCCAATATCGCGCTGCGCTACACGCTGCTGTCCATCGCGGGGGTGATCCTTGGCGGCGGCGAATTCACCGGCGGCAAGGTCAGCCCGGTGGGGGCGGTGATCGGCGCGCTGACGCTGACGCTGGCGGCTTCGTTCCTCAGCTTCCTGCGGCTGTCGCCCGACTGGCAGATCGGCGCGCAGGGCGCGATCCTCATTCTGGTTCTCACGGCGCGGCTGCTGTTCACCCGCCGCGACGCGCAGGCCTAAGGGGGCTCTGATGAAACTTCTGCACAAACCATGGCTCTGGTCCTGGGTTGCCGCCGCCGCCGCCTTTGCGCTGACCGTCACCCTGACCGGGGGCAGCGGCGCCAGCGAACTGGCCTATGCCGCGCTCAGCTTCGGAGCCTTCGCCGCCATCGTGGGGCTGGGCCAGATGCTGGTCATCACGCTGGGGCCGGGCAATGTGGACCTGTCCATTCCGGCCACCATGACGCTGGCGGGCACGCTTGCGCTCAAGACCATGGGCAGCGATCCGGGCACCGCGTGGCTGGGGCTGGGCGTCGCCATCCTCGTGGGGCTTGGCACCGGCCTTGCCAATTTCACGCTGATCTACCTGCTGCGCCTGCCGCCGATCATCGCGACGCTCGCCGCCTCGCTGGTCTATCAGTCCATCGCCATCTGGTCGAACCGCGGCCTGCGCATCAAGCCGCCCGAGGGGCTGGCCGATTTCGCCACGGGCCGCTTTTTCGGTATCTCCAACGTGGCGCTGGTGGGGCTGGCGCTGTCCGTGGTGATCTGGGTGCTGCTGGAACGGTCGGTCTGGGGGCGCTGGCTGCTTGCCTCCGGGCAGAACCTGCGCGCCGCGCGTCTGGCAGGCATCCCGGTCGAGGCGGTGCGCGCCGCCACCTATCTGGCCGTCACCGTCTTTGCCGCCATCGCGGGCTATCTGCTGGCAAGCTTTTCGGGCGGTGCCGCGCTGAACATGGGCACCGAATATCTGCTCATGTCCATTGCGGTGGTGGTCATCGGCGGCACCTCCATCGCGGGGGGCTCCTCCAACGTGCCCGGCGTCTGGGGCGCCTCGCTGTTCATGTTTCTCGTGGTCTCGATGCTCAACTCCTACGGCGCGGGCGCCGGGGTGCGGCTGATCCTGACCGGCACCATCATCATCGGCATTGTCATTGCCGCCAGCACAAGAAGGGCCACGCGATGATCCGCCTGCCTGACCATCTGCAGATCGACGATCCCCGCTTCCGCGATCTGGTGCATCCCACCTCGCAACTGGAGCGGCTCTGCACCGGCTTCACATGGACCGAAGGTCCGGTCTGGTTCGGCGATCACGCCTGCCTGATCTTTTCCGAAATCCCGTCCCAGACGCTGTACCGGGTGTGCGAGTCGGGCGGGCTGTCGGTGTTCCGCCAGCCTTCGGGGTTCAACAACGGCAACACCCGGGACCGGCAGGGCCGTCTGGTCGGCTGCCGCCATGGCTTCCGCGACGTGGTGCGCACAGAACATGACGGCGCGCTGACGGTTCTGGCCTCCGCCCATGACGGCAAGAGCCTCAATTCGCCGAATGACGTGGTGGTCAGTTCCGACGGGGCGGTGTGGTTCACCGATCCCACCTACGGCATCATGTCGAATTTCGAGGGCAACCGCGCCGAGCCCGAACAGGGCGCGCGCCATGTGTTCCGCATCCCGCCCGAAGGCGGGGCGCCGGTGCCGGTGATTTCGGACTTCGCGCAGCCGAACGGGCTCTGCTTCTCGCCCGACGAAAGCCTGCTTTATGTCGCCGAAAGCGGGTCGAGCCATGACGAAACCGTGCCGTCGGTCATCCGCAGATACGCGGTGGACGGGGCTACGCTGACCCCCTTGGGGGATTTCGCCACGCTGGACTGCGGGCTGCCGGACGGGATGCGCTGCGACGTGCTGGGCAACCTGTGGTCCTCTGCCGGGGACGGGGTGCACTGCTTTGCCCCGGATGGCACGCGGCTTGGCAAGATCCTGATCCCCGAAACCGTGTCCAACCTCTGTTTCGGCGGCGCGGACGGGCAGCGGCTGTTCATCACTGCCACCACCTCGGTCTATCGCGTCTTTGTCGATGTGAAGGGCGCGGAGCCCTGGACGCGGAGCGCCCGCGCCTGAGGCCGGGCATCTAAGGCATGCGCGAGATGCCCGACTTGACCCGGCGCAGGGGGATCGAGCTTTCGATCTTGGCCACGCCGGGCACCCGGGTCAGCTTGTGGGTCAGGAAGGTCTCGAACTCCGCCAGACCTTCGGTGACCACCCGCATCAGGTAATCGCGGTTGCCCGTCATCAGCCAGCAGTCCACCACCTCGGGAAAGGTGGCGATGGCGGTTTCGAACTGCGCCAGCGCCTGATCCACCTGCCGGTCAAGCTGCACCGACACGAAGACCGACACCTGAAACCCCAGCGCCGCCTCGTCCAGCAGGGCGGTGTAGCCGGTGACGATGCCGCGCTGTTCCAGCCCGCGCAGCCGCCGCGCCACGGGGGTGGGGCTCAGCCCGACGCTGTCGCTGATCTGCTGCAGGCTGGCCCGCCCGTCCTGCCGCAGCAGGCGCAGGATTCGCACATCCACCTCGTCCATCGTAGCGGAATCCCCTCTGTTTGCGCGCCACACGCGCGTTTCCGCCAGCAGTGAACCCGTGTGGCGCGGAAATCGCAAGGATCCGCTCGGGCGGGGCGTGGTATCCTGCCGCGACATACGGAGGAGTTTCATGCCGCACAGCCCACTGAAAACCATCGAACAGCGCCTGCTCTGGCTGTCGCACTGGATGATCCACAACGCCAATCACATCCGCCCAAAGGTGGACGCGATCAAGCTGGGCGGGCATCAGGCCAGCTCCGCCTCCATGGTGTCGATCCTGACCGCGCTTTATTTCGGCGCGCTGCGTCCGCAGGACCGGGTGGCGGTCAAGCCCCATGCCGGGCCGGTGTTTCATGCCATGCAGTATCTGATGGGCAACCTGCCGCGCGAGAAGATGGAGAATTTCCGCGGCTTCGGCGGGGTGCAGTCCTATCCGTCGCGCACAAAGGATGTGGATGACGTGGATTTCTCCACGGGCTCGGTGGGGCTGGGCGTGGCGGTCACCTCCTTTGCGTCGCTCATTCAGGATTACATCGCCGCCAAGCCCTGGGGAGAGGGGCAGCGCATGGGCCGGATGATCGCGCTGATGGGTGATGCCGAACTGGACGAGGGCAATATCCACGAATGCCTGCAGGAAGGCTGGAAACACGACCTGCGCAACGTCTGGTGGGTGATCGACTACAACCGCCAGTCGCTGGATGGCGTGGTTCGCGAAGGGCTCTGGTCGCGGATCGAACAGATCTTCACCGCCTTTGGCTGGGATGTGGTGCGGGTGAAATATGGCGCGCTGCAGCGCGCGGCCTTTGCCGAACCGGGGGGCGAGGCGCTGCGCGACTGGATCGATGCCTGCCCGAACGAGGTCTATTCCGCGCTGACCTATCAGGGCGGCGCCGTCTGGCGCGCCCGCCTGATGGAGGCCTTGGGCGATCAGGGCGATGTCACGGCGCTGATCGACCGGCGGTCGGACCGCGAGCTGGCGGACCTTATGGAAAACCTTGGCGGCAACTGCGTGCAGACCATGGCCGACACCTTTGCCAGCATCGACCATGACCGCCCGACCTGTTTTCTGGCCTATACGGTCAAGGGCTGGGGCACGCCGATTGCCGGGCACAAGGACAACCATGGCGGGCTGATGACCAAGGCGCAGATGGCCGACTGGCAGCGGCACATGGGCGTGCCCGAAGGGCAGGAATGGGAGCCTTTTGCGGCTGTGGACGATCCCGAGGCGCTGCGGAATTTCCTGCGCGAGGTGCCGTTTTTCGCCGAAGGGCCGCGCCGGAAAACCGATGCGCGCCTGCCGGTGCCGCAGCTTCAGATCGCCACCGACCGCAGCCTGTCGACGCAGGCGGCCTTTGGCAAGATCCTCGACGATCTGGCGCGCGGCGACAGCGCGCTGGCCGAACGTATCGTCACCACCTCGCCGGACGTGACCGGCACCACGGGGCTGGGGGCATGGGTGAACCGGCGCAAGCTTTTTGCCCGCCATGCCCGCGCCGATGAATTCCGCGCGCAGAACATCCCGTCGACCGCGAAATGGGATTTTGCCCCCGAGGGCCAGCATATCGAACTGGGCATCGCCGAGATGAACCTGTTCCTGCTGCTGGCCGCCGCCGGGCTGTCGCATACGCTGTTCGGCAGGCGGCTGATCCCGGTGGGCACGGTCTATGATCCTTTCGTGGTGCGCGGGCTCGATGCGCTGAACTACGCCTGTTATCAGGATGCGCGGTTCCTGATCGCGGGCACGCCCTCCGGCGTGACGCTGGCGCCCGAAGGCGGCGCGCATCAGTCGGTCAGCACGCCGCTGATCGGCATGGCGCAGGACGGGCTTGCCGCCTTCGAGCCCGCCTTTGTCGACGAACTGGCGGTCATCATGGAATGGGCCTTTGACTACCTGCAGCGCGATGGCGAAGGGGATCCCGACGAACGCACGTGGCTGCGCGATGAAACCGGCGGCTCGGTCTATCTGCGGCTCAGCACCAATCCGCTGGAGCAGCCCGGCCAGCGCCATGACGACGCCTTCCGTCAGGGCGCCATCGACGGCGCCTACTGGCTGCGCCCGCCGGGCCCGAACTGCGAGGTGGTCATCGCCTATCAGGGCGCCGTCGCCCCCGAGGCGATCCGCGCGGCGGGCCATCTGGCCGAGGGGCGGCGCGATGTGGGGGTGCTGGCCGTCACCTCTGCCGACCGGCTGAACGCGGGCTGGACGGCGGCGCAGCGGGCGCGGGCGCGCGGCCAGCGCGACGCGCTGTCACACGTGGAACGTCTGCTGGGCGGGCTGCCCCGGCACTGCCATCTGGTCACGGTGATCGACGGGCATCCGGCCACGCTGTCATGGCTGGGGTCGGTCGCGGGGCACCGCACCATCCCGCTTGGCGTCGAACATTTTGGCCAGACCGGCACGATCGGCGATCTTTACCACCATTTCGGCATCGATGCCGCCACCATCGTCGATCGGGTGGCGGGGCTGACCGAGGGGCGGGAGATCTCTGCGCTGCACTAGCGCGCGGCGCGCGCCGTGACGTCACGTCCCAGCGTGACAGCGCGGCGCGCGCAATGGCAGGCTCCGCCCAAGGAGCCCCGCCATGACCCGTTATCCGCACCTCTTTGCCCCGCTTGATCTGGGCCATGTGACCTTGCCCAACCGGGTGCTGATGGGGTCGATGCACACCAATCTGGAAGAGCGCGGCGACTGGACCCGCGTGGCGGAATTCTACGCCGCCCGGGCGCGGGGCGGTGCGGGGCTGATCGTGACCGGGGGCATGGCGCCCAATGCCGAAGGCGCGGTGTTTCCCGGTGCCGCGGGGCTGTTCACGCCGCAGGACATCGCCAGACACCGGCTTGTGACAGAGCGGGTGCAGGACTGCGGCGGGCGCATCGCGCTGCAGATCCTGCATGCCGGGCGCTATGCCTATGGTCCCGGCTGCGTGGCGCCCTCGGCCATCAAATCCCCCATCTCTCCGCATGTCCCCGCCGCGCTCGACGAGGCTGGCATCGAAAAACAGATCCGCGACATGGCCACCACCGCCGCCCGCGCCCGCGAGGCCGGGTATGACGGGGTGGAGGTGATGGGATCCGAAGGCTATCTGCTGAACCAGTTCCTGAGCCTGCGCACCAACCGCCGGACCGATGACTGGGGCGGTAGCGCCGAGAACCGCAGACGCTTTCCGCTGGAGGTGCTGCGCCGGGTGCGCGCGGCAGTGGGGCGGGATTTCATCGTGATCTTCCGGCTGTCGATGATCGATCTGGTCCCCGGCGGCGCCCCCTTCGCCGAGGTGCTGCAGCTGGCGCAGGAGGTGGAACGGGCAGGCGCCAGCCTTATCAACACCGGCATCGGCTGGCATGAATCGCGCGTGCCCACCATCGCCACCTCGGTGCCGCGTGGCGGTTTTGCATGGGTCACGCAGAAGCTGATGGGGCAGGTGGGCCTGCCGCTTGTCACCTCCAACCGGATCAACACGCCGGATCTGGCGGAACGCCTGCTGGCGGAGGGCTGCGCCGACATGGTCAGCCTCGCGCGGCCGTTTCTGGCCGATCCCGAATTTGTGGCCAAGGCGCGGGCGGGGCGGCCCGATCTGATCGCGCCCTGCATCGCCTGCAATCAGGCCTGTCTGGACCATACTTTCGCGGGCAAGGTGTCCAGCTGTCTGGTCAATCCGCGCGCCGGGTTCGAGACGGAGCTGCCGCTGGGGCCCGCCGCCCTGCCAAAGCGGCTGGCGGTGGTGGGGGCGGGGCCTGCGGGCCTGTCCTGCGCCATCACCGCCGCGCAGCGCGGGCATCATGTCACGCTGTTCGACCGCAATGACCGGATCGGCGGGCAGCTGAACATGGCGCGCGTCATCCCCGGCAAGGAAGAGTTACACGGCCTTGTCGACTGGTTCGCCACCATGCTGCGCGAAACCGGCGTTGTGCTGCGGCTTGGGGCCAGCGCGGGCGTGGACGATCTGCGCGGCTATGACGCCGTGGTGGTGGCGACGGGCGTGCGCCCGCGCGACCCGCAGATCCCCGGGCAGGACGGGCCCAACGTGCTGGGCTATGCCGAGGTGCTGCGCGGTGCCCCGGTGGGGCCGCGCGTTGTGGTGCTGGGCGCGGGCGGCATCGGTTTCGATGTGGCGGAATTCCTTGTGCATCAGGGCGCCAGCGCCACGCTGGATCCCGTGCTCTGGCGCAGCACATGGGGGGTGACCGATCCCGCGCTTGCCCCCGCCGGGCTTGCCCCCGAAGGGCCGCAGCCCGCAGCCCCGGCGCGGCAGGTGATGCTGGTGCAGCGCCGGGCGGAACGGCCCGGGCGACGGCTGGGCAAAACCACCGGCTGGATCCACCGCGCCAGCCTTGCGGCCAAGGGCGTGCAGATGCGCGGCGGCATCAGCTACCGCCATATCGACGCGGCGGGCCTGCATGTGGAGGTGAACGGCACGCCGGATCTGATCCCCTGCGACACGGTGGTGATCTGCGCCGGGCAGGAGCCCGAGCGTGGTCTGGCCGAGGCGCTGGCCCGGGCGGGCATCGCCGCGCCGGTGATTGGCGGCGCCGATGTGGCGGCGGAACTGGATGCCAAGCGCGCCATCGATCAGGGGGTGCGGCTGGCGCTGGCGCTCTGACCGCTCAAGAACCCGTGTGCGGGCAGGGCGGAACCACAGGCGGTCCGGGCCCGTTCCTTTCCCGAGACGCAAAAGAGCGTTACAGGAAAAGGAGACACAGACATGACTGCCATTACCGCAGCAAACGTCCTCGTCATCGCCACCAACGGCTTCGAACAGTCGGAACTTGAATTTCCCCGCGACCAGCTGCGCGCCAAGGGCGCCAAGGTGCATGTCGCCACGCTGGACGGGCAAAGCATCAAGGGCTGGGAAGGCACCGACTGGGGCCGCGAGGCCGAAGCCGACCTGAAGATCGCCGATGCCAAGGCCAGCGATTATGACGCGCTGGTCATCCCCGGCGGCCAGATCAACCCCGATCTGCTGCGCGTCGAAGAGAGCGTGCTGTCGCTGGTCAAGGACTTCCACAACAGCGGCAAGGTGATCGCGGCGGTGTGCCACGGCCCGTGGGTGCTGGTTGAGGCAGGCGTGGCCAAGGGCCGCGACATGACCTCGTTCCATTCCATCAAGACCGACGTGATCAATGCCGGGGCCAACTGGCAGGATGCGGAAGTGGTGACCGACAAGGGCATCATCACCAGCCGCAAGCCTGACGACCTGAAGGCCTTCGTGTCGAAGATCGTCGAAGAGATCGAGGAAGGCGAACACAGCCGCAAGGCCGCCTGACCTCGTTGCCCCGACCGTGAACCGGGGCAGAGGGCCGCGCCGCGTATCCTCGGTGCGGTCCTTCCCGTGCGCCGGGCGGGGTTTCCCCGTCGCGCACAGTTTGACCCGAATTCCAGATATTGTCCCTCAGAGGTCCAAGTTACGCCCCATTCTGTGGGGATAGCTGGGCAGGACCAGAAGAACGAGGGATTGCCAATGGATCGCCTGACCGAAATGGAGGCCTTTGCCACTGTCGTGGACCAAGGAGGGTTCACGGATGCGGCCAAGAAGATGGGCATTTCCAAATCGGCCGTGTCCAAGCATGTCTCCTCGCTGGAGGCCCGGCTGGGGGCGCGTCTGCTGAACCGCACCACCCGCCGCGTCTCGCCCACAGAGATCGGCCTTGCCTATTACGACCGCGCCCGCCGCGTGCTGAACGATGCCGGAGAGGCGGATGCTCTGGTAACCTCGATGCAGTCCGCGCCGTCCGGCCTGCTGCGGATCAGCGTCGCCACGGATTTTGGCGTCAATCATCTGAGCCCGATGCTGGGCGAGTTTCTGGCCGAATTTCCGGACATCACCGTGAACATGGTGCTGAACAACCGCTATGTGGAGCTAATTTCCGAAGGCTTCGACATGGCCGTGCGCATCGGCGAACTGGAAGACAGCACGCTGCGCGCCCGCAAGCTGACCGACACCACCAAGCGCATGATCGCCTCCCCGGCCTATTTCGCCCGCTTTGGACGGCCCGCGCGCATCGACGATCTCAACGATCACAAGCTGCTGCACTACTCCAACCAGTCTTCGGGCAATGTGTGGAAGGTGACGGCGCCCTCGGGCGAGAAACGCCAGATCCGCACGGCGGGCTGGCTGTCGGTCAATGACGGGCAGTCGCTGCTCAACGCCTGCATCGCGGGGCTGGGGATCGCCTATCTGCCCTCCTACCTCTATTCCGACGCGATGAAACAGGGTCTGGTGGAGGATGCCATTCCCGACCTGCCGGTGGAAACCCAAGGCATTTATGCCGTTTATCCGCCGGGCCGCTTCACGCAGCCGAAGGTCCGCGCCTTCATCGATTTTCTTGTGGATGCCTTTGTCGACAAGGGCCCGCAGGACTGGTGACGAATTTCCCTGCGCCCTGCTCTGGGCCACCTGCGCCCCGGTCCGTCCGGGGCGCTTTTTCTTGTGCGCCTCCGGAAAGCGGCGATCAGCCTTCGGCCTCCAGCAGCACCGCCTCGATGCGGCGGTTCGCCTCGCGCCCGTCCTGCGTCAGGTTGCTGGCCACGGGGGCCAGATAGCCCGCGCCATCCGCCGCCATGCGCGTAGCCGGGATGCCGTGCCGGTCGCGCAGATAGGCCAGCGCCGCCGAGGCGCGGCGCTGTGACAGGGCGCGGTTCGCCTCCAGCGAGCCGGTGGCATCGGTATGGCCCACGAACAGCAGCCGCCGGGCCGGATTGTCCTTCAGGTAGCGGGCCAGCGCTTCCAGCGAGGCGACCTCGGTTTCGCCCAGATCGGCCTCGCCGCTGGCAAAGCTCAGATCGCGCAGCACCACATAACCGCGCTGTTCCAGCCGCGCCGCGATCTGCTCCGGCGTGGCCGGGGTGGCGGCGGGGGCATCCGCAGGGCCGGGGGACACGACCGGTCCGGGATCCTCTGGCGCGGGTTCGGGGCCGTTCGCCCGCACCAGCTGCACAAAACTTGCCGCGGCGCTGCGGCTGACCAGCAGCGTCAGGAAATCGCCCTCCGGCCCCTCGGCGGACAGGAAGCGGTAGGCGGTCAGATCCACATACATGTCCGGCGCGGTCATCACCTCGATCCCGAAGCGAAAATCGAAGCCGCCGCAGGTGCCGGTCACGCAGTCCAGAAGCACGCTGTAGCCCGCCTGTTCCAGCTGCGTGCGCAGCGGCGCCAGCACCTGCAGCGTCGTGAGATCAGAGGAATCGATGCGATAGGCCTGCCGCAGCACCCGCCCTTCGGCAAGCTGCACCGGCACGCCGCTGCCCTCGCGCCACGGGCCGGTGGGCACGGCATAGCTGCCCGCCTCGGTCAGCCGCTCCGCCGTCAGCCGCGCCCCCGAGGGCAGGGCCAGTTCCAGCGCCGCAAGCGGGCCCGCCGCCAGTGTCAGGACCGCTGTCAGGGCGGCAGAAAGACCGCGCGCCCTCACGCTGCGACCTTGATGCGGTAATGATACTGACCCACCAGATCCATCCCCAGCGCCGCATAAAGCCCGTTGGCCGCGTGGTTGTCGCGCAGGCAGGCCAGCGCCATCCACTCCGCCCCCTGCGACTCCGCCCAGATCCCGGCGCAGCGCATCATCCATTTGCCCAAGCCCATGCCGCGATGCGCCCGCAGCACCTCCAGCGCGTGCACCATGGCGATGCGGTCATGGACGGCGCAATATCCCGCCCCGGCGGGCCGGTCGGACATGCGGCCAAAAATGCCGGTCTTCGGTCCCGCCGCCCGGTCCATCACCGCCACCCGCGCCGGGCCGATGCCGCCCGCCGCCCAGATCTCGCGCATCACCGCCAAGGGCTCCCAGACCGCAAAGGCGGTGACGCGGGGCAGGGGGCGGTCGGTCAGCCGCGCGATCGGGCAGAGCCACAGGTTGACGGGGTCGATCAGCGCATAACCTTCGGCTTCCAGCGCCGCGTCCAGCGCCACCTCGCCCTGCCGGATCATGAACAGCGGCACCTGCCCCAGCAGATGCTGCGCCTTTTCCGCCGCGTGCAGGTCATCGGGGCCCCAGTCGCCCTCTGCCGTGGTGCAAGCCACCCGCTTGCCGCCGCCCGCCCCCTCGCGCAGACGCCACGGCCCGGCCTCCACCATCGCGGCGGCGGGCCATGTGGCATCCAGCGCGGCGTAAAGCCGCGGCAGATCGGGCGTCATGCGGGAAAGATCCCGGCCAGCCGGGTCATCGCCGCGTCGACCCGCGCGCCGTCCTGCCCGCGCACCACCACATTGGCGCCATAGGCCCCGTCCTTCTGGAACGGGTAAGAGCCGAAGGACAGATCCGGAAACTCCGCCGCCAGATCCGCCAGCGGCCCGGCGATCTCGCCCTCGCCGCGCGCGATTCGCAGGCTCTGCGACAGCAGCGGCGCGCCCCCGGTCAGCGTGGGCAGCACGCTCGCCACCATCGCCTGAAAGATCGTGGGCACACCCGCCATCACATGCACGTTCTCCAGCGTGAAGCCCGGCGCGATGGAGACAGGATTGTCGATAAGCGAGGCGCCCTCGGGGATCCGGGCCATGCGCTGGCGGGCGGCATTGAACTCCTGTCCCTGCCGCTCGTAATGCGCGGCCAGCAGCGCGCGCGCGTCATCGCGGATGCCGATGGACACGCCAAAGGCCGCCGCCACCGCATCGGCGGTGATGTCGTCATGGGTGGGCCCGATCCCGCCCGAGGTGAACACGTGGTCAAACGCCCCCCGCAGCGCGTTCAGCGCCGCAACGATGGCCGCGTGCTGGTCGGCCACCACCCGCACCTCGGCCAGCACGATGCCCTGCTTGGTCAGCTCCTGCGCCAGATGGTGCATGTTGGAATCGCGCGTTCGGCCCGACAGGATCTCGTCTCCGATCACCAGCATGGCGGCGGTGGGGTTGGACATGGCGCGATCTCCTTGCAGGGGGCTTTCCCGATGGTATAGGGCCGCCGCCATGCGCTTTCAAACCCCTCTCATGCCCGCCACGCTGATCCGCCGCTACAAGCGGTTCCTCGCGGATGCGCGGCTCGAGGATGGCACAGAGATCACCGCCCATGTCGCCAATCCCGGCAGCATGCTGGGGCTGGCCGATCCGGGCACCCGCATCTGGCTGGAACGCAATGACGACCCCAAGCGCAAGCTGCGCTACGCGTGGCGGCTGGTGGAGCATGAGACCGGCGCGTTCACCGGCGTCGACACCGCCGTGCCCAACCGCCTGCTGCGCCCGGCGCTGGCGGCGGGACAGGTCGCGGGGCTCGAAGGCTATGCCACGCTGCGCCCCGAAGTCCGCTATGGCGAAAAAAGCCGCGTCGATTTCCTGCTGACCGGGGGCGCCCGCCCCGACGCCTGGGTGGAGGTGAAATCCGTCACCCTGTCGCGCCAGCCCGGGCTTGCCGAATTTCCCGACAGCGTCACCGCGCGCGGCGCGCGCCACCTTGCCGATCTCGCCGCCATGGCGCAGGCGGGCCAGCGCGCCGTGATGCTGTACCTCGTGCAGCGCAGCGATGCCCGCGCCGTGACGCTCGCTGCCGATCTCGATCCCGGCTATGCCCGCGCTTTCGCCTCGGCGACCGCCGCCGGGGTCGAGGTGCTGGCGTTTGGCTGCAGGCTCGATCCCGAAGGCATCCGGATCGCCGCGCCCTTGCCCTTCCACGCGCCCTGATTTCCAGCGGCCCCAAATATCCCGGGGGAGTCCCCGCAGGGGACGGGGGCAGAGCCCCCTCTGCCGTCAGGTTCCGCTTCCGGCGGATCGGCCAGAGCCCGCGCGGCCTCTCTGGCGGCGCAGGCCGCACCGCCCGTCCGTCGCGGCTGCCGCCCGCGACAGCAAAGCCGGGGCGGGGGCTTGCCTTTCCCGCCCTCGCTCTGGCATTGCCCGCGCAGACGTATTACATCATTTTGTGACAGAGCTACGGAGCGGTCCGTCTTGAGACATGACACCACCGGCCGTCTCAACCGGGACGGCATTCGCATTCACGATCCTTCGGATTTCGCCGGCATGCACCGTGCGGGCGCGTTGGCCGCGCGCATCCTCGACGATGTCGCGGCACAGGTCTGGCCCGGCCAGACCACCGGCGCCGTGGATGATTTCATCCGCAACGCGGTGGAGGCGGCGGGCGCCACCTCGGCCACGATCGGCTACCGGGGCTATCAGCACGCCAGCTGCATCTCCATCAATCATGTGGTCTGCCACGGCATCCCGGGCGAGAAGAAGCTCAAGGATGGCGACATCCTCAACATCGACGTGACGGTGATCGTGGATGGCTGGTATGGCGACAGCTCGCGCATGTATGTGGCGGGCAAGCTCGCGCGCAAGGCGGAGCGGCTGATCGAGGTCACCCATGACGCGCTGATGCTGGGCATCGAGGCGGTGAAGCCCGGCAACACTTTCGGCGATATCGGCCATGCCATCCAGACCTATGTGGAGGCGCAGCGCATGTCGGTGGTGCGGGATTTCTGCGGCCACGGGCTGGGTCAGGTGTTCCACGCCGCGCCCAACGTGCTGCATTACGGGCGCCCCGGCACCGGACCCAAGCTCGAAGAGGGCATGTTCTTCACCATCGAACCCATGGTGAATCTTGGCCGCCCCGAAACCAAGGTGCTGGCCGATGACTGGACGGCGGTGACCCGCGACAAGTCGCTCTCGGCGCAGTTCGAGCATTCGGTGGGCGTGACCGCGGACGGGGTCGAGATCTTCACCCTGTCGCCCGCAGGCCGCTTTCATCCCACTTGGTCCTGATCCGGCGCGGGATCGGCGCGCGGGGCATTTCCGCCCCCCGCGCAATCGCCTAGGGTGTCCGGCATGGAATCGGGTATGGACTGGCATGCCGCCTATGCGGCACTGGCCTGGCAGGTAGAGCTGGGCGCGGATGAGGCTATCGGCGAGGCGCCGGTGGACCGTTTCGCCCATGAGGCGGCGGAGCGTGCCGCGCGGGCCGCACCTGCACCCCCGCCTGCCGCCGCCGCCCTGTCCGCCCGGCCCGTGATGGCCGAGGCCGATCCCGTTGCCGAAGCGACCGCCGCCGCCCGCGCCGCCACCACGCTGGAGGAGTTGCGCGCCGCCCTTGACGCCTATCCGCATTGCGATCTGAAGCGCGGCGCGCGCAATCTGGTCTTTGCCGATGGCACGCCGCAGGCCCGGGTGATGATCGTCGGCGAAGCGCCGGGCCGCGAGGAGGACCAGCAGGGCCTGCCTTTCGTGGGGCGGGCCGGGCAGCTTCTGGACCGGATGCTGGGCGCCATCGGGCTGTCGCGCGCGCAGTCGGTCTATATCACCAACGTCCTGCCATGGCGCCCCCCGCAGAACCGCGACCCCAGCGCCGAGGAAATTGCCATGATGCGGCCTTTCGTGTCGCGCCATATCGCGCTGGTCGATCCCGACCTGCTGGTGGTGATGGGCAACATCTCCTGCGACGCGCTGCTGGGGCGGCGCGGCATCAGCCGCCTGCGCGGCCACTGGACCGAGGCCGAGGGACGGCCCACCCTGCCGATGTTCCATCCGGCCTATCTGCTGCGCCAGCCGCAGATGAAGCGGCAGACATGGGCGGACCTTCTGGAATTGCAGATGAAACTTCGGGTGCTGAAATGAGGGCGATCGCTCTTTTGCTGCTGACGACGCTTCCCGCCGCCGGGCAGGGTTTTGATCCCGATTTTGACCGGGTCTTCGCCGACCACGCCGCAGAGGTGCAGAGCCCGGCCCCCGGCATCGAGGTGCTGGAGCTTCCGGGGCCGGTCGTGCTGACCCGGCAGGGCGGTTACGTGACCGCGCAGGATCAAAGCGCCTGGGGTCCGGCGGGCTGCGCGCTGAAACGGCTGGCGCTGATCACCGCCGCCGTGCAGCTTTGCCCCATGGTGCTGGCCGCCGAAGAACGCGACCGGCTCGCGGCACAGCTCTTGCGGGCGGCGCAGTTTGCCGCCGACAACACCGTGCCGCCGCTGGATGCCGCTGCCCGAGACGCCGCGCTGGAGGCGCTGCTGGTCCGTGGCCGTGCCGCTCAGGAAGGGCTGTGCCCCGGCGATGGCGCGGATCCCGGCTGGGTCGGGTTTGCGGGTTATCTGGCCAGCGAGCCCGCGATGCGCCGCTTTGCCCGCATCTTTGACCAGCCGCGCCTGCCCGTCGCCACCGATTGTCCCTGATCCCCGTTCCGGAAAGGCCGCACCATGAGCCGCATCGACGACAGCCGAGAGTTTATCCCCGTGCGCATCGCCGTGCTGACCGTCTCTGACACGCGGGGCCTTGGCGATGACCGCTCCGGCGACACGCTGGTGGAGCGGCTGACCACCGCAGGGCACCATCTGGCTGCCCGCGCCATCGTGCAGGACGACCGCGCAGACATCGCCGCACAGCTGCGGGCATGGATCGCCGATCCCGAGATCGACGTGATCCTCTCCACCGGCGGCACCGGCCTGACCGGGCGCGACGTGACGGTGGAGGCGCATCGCGACGTCTACGAGAAGGAAATCGAGGCGTTCGGCACCGTGTTCACCCATGTTTCCATGGCCAAGATCGGCACCTCTGCGGTGCAGTCGCGCGCCACGGGGGGCGTGGCGGGGGGCACCTATCTGTTTGCGCTGCCCGGCAGCCCCGGCGCCTGCCGCGATGCGTGGGACGAGATTCTGCTCTGGCAGCTGGATTACCGCCACCGCCCCTGCAACTTTGTCGAAATTTTTCCGCGTCTGGACGAACACAAGCGACGGAAGTGACCGATCGCCGCGTATCACCTGCGTGACTTGGAAAACTGGCGGGGCAGGGCGTAAACTGCTTCCGGCACGGGACAGCATGTTCCCAAGGTTCAGGTAGGCAGGCATGCGCTTTTTCCGACGGAGTCTTGCGGGGCTCTTCTTGCTTTCGATGACGCTGGGCCTGCTGGTCTGGGCGGGGGTTCTGGTCCGGGATGCGGTGCAGACCCGGCTTGCCGATGCGCCGCGTATGCCGCAGGCGCGCGAACGGGTCTTTGCGGTCAATGTGGTGCCGGTGCGTCTGGACAGCGTGATCCCGGTGATGACCGCCTTTGGCGAGGTGCAGAGCCGCCGCACGCTGGAACTGCGCAGCGCCGTGGGCGGCACGCTGACCGAGCTTGCACCGGAATTTGTCGAAGGCGGACGGGTGACGGCGCGCGCGCTTCTGGCCCGGATCGACCCGGCGGACATGATGGCGGAACGGGCGCGGGCGCAGAGTGCGCTGGCCGATGCCGAGGCCGAAGCGCGCGAGGCGACCCGGGCCGTGACGCTGGAAGCCGACGCGCTGGCAGCCGCCGAAGAACAGGCGGCGCTGCGGCAGCGCGCGTTCCAGCGGCAGGCCGATCTGGCCTCGCGCGGGGTGGGCACCGCGGCACTCGCCGAAGAGGCGGAACTGGCCGCGTCCTCGGCGCGGCAGGCGGTGGTGACCCGGCGGCAGGCGCAGGCTCAGGCCGAAGCGCGGGTGGATCAGGCGGCGACCGCGCTGGACCGCGCCCGCATCGCGCTGGCCGATGCCGAACGCCGTCTGGCCGAAACCGAGATCCGGGCCGGATTCACCGCGCAGCTGCAGGATGTGGCGGTGGTGGCGGGGCGGCTGGTCTCGGCCAATGAACAGCTGGCCACGCTGATCGATCCCGACGCGCTGGAGGTGGCCTTCCGCGTGTCGACACAGGACTATGCCCGGCTGCTGGATGCCGAGGGGCAGCTGCGGCCCGCGCCGGTGGTGGTGACGCTGGATCTGTTCGGCACGCCCATGGCCACGACCGGCACGCTGACCCGCGAAGGGGCGGCGGTGGGCGAAGGCCAAACTGGGCGGCTGCTGTTCGCGACGCTGGACGCGCCGCGCGGCTTCAAGCCCGGCGATTTTGTCACGGTGGAACTGGAAGAACCGGCGCTGGAGCAGGTGGCGCGGCTGCCCGCCACGGCGCTGGCGGCCAGTGGCGACGTGCTGGTGATCGGCGCCGATGACCGGCTGGAGGCGCTGCCGGTGGATCTGGTGCGCCGTCAGGGCGATGACATTCTGGTGCGGGCCGAGGCGCTGGCGGGCCGTCAGGTGGTGGCCGAACGCACGCCGCTGCTGGGGGCGGGCATCAAGGTGCGGGTGCTGGGCGCCGATCAGGCGCAGGAGGCGCCGCGTGGCGCGCCGCCCGCGCTGCCTGCGCTGCCCGCCGTGGCCGATCTGCTGGAACTGACCGCCGAACGGCGCGCAAGGCTGGTGGCCTATGTCGAGGGCAACAGCCGCCTGCCCGAAGAGGCGCGGCAGCGCATGCTGGCGCAACTGTCGCAGGACCGCGTGCCCGCGCAGGTGGTCGAACGGCTTGAACAGCGGATGGGGGGCTGAGCCCATGCGCCAGATCCCCGGACAGGCCAGCGGCATCCTGAGCTATTTCGCCCGCCACCGCACCGTCGCCAACCTGCTGCTGGTCATTCTGGTGGCGGCGGGGCTGCTGGCGGTGCCCAACATGCGCGCGCAGTATTTCCCCGACGTGATCGAGGACGAGATCGAGGTCTCCGTCAGCTGGGAGGGGGCGGGGGCCGAGGATGTGGACAGCGGCATCGTGCAGCTGCTGGAGCCGGTGCTGCTGGCGGTAGATGGCGTGGTCAGCACGCGCAGCGTGTCGCGCGAAGGCTCCGCCCGGGTGTCGCTGGAATTCGAGCCCAATCACGACATGGCCCGCGCGCTGGACGACGTGACCACGGCGGTTGATTCGGTCGACAACCTGCCCGAAGAGGCGGAGGATCCGCGCATCGCCGCCGATGCGTGGCGGGACGGGGTGACCGATGTGGTCATCACCGGGCCCGTCGGGGTCGACCAGCTTGGCCGGTTTGCCGATGAATTCGTGGCCCGGCTTTTCGCCGAGGGCGTGACCCGCACCACGCTGCGCGGGCTCGCCGCGCCGCAGATCATCGTGGAGGTGCCGACCGCCAGTCTGATCGCCCATGACGTGACCATGGAGGAAATCGCTTCCGCCATCGGGGACGAGGTGAACGCGAACCCGGCGGGGGATGTGACCGGCGCCAATGCCCGCGTCCGCACCGGAGTTGAAAAGCGCGAGGCGCGCGACATCGCCGCCGTGGTGCTGCGGTCGCTGCCTGATGGCAGCAAGCTGACCGTGGGCGATGTGGCGCTGCTGCGCGAAGAGGGCATCGACCGGGCGCGCACCTATTTCGTCGGCGACAACCCGGCCATTTCCGTGCGCGTGGACCGTACTGCCGAGGGCGACGCCATCGCCATCCAGCGCAGCGTCGAGGAGGTGGCGCAGGAATTTCAGGCGGTGCTGCCCGAAGGCACCTCCATCGACCTGATCCGCACCCGCGCCGATGCCATCTCCAACCGGCTGAACCTGCTGCTGGACAATGGCCTCACCGGACTGGCGCTGGTGGTGGTGCTGCTGTTCCTGTTCCTGAACGCGCGCACCGCGCTTTGGGTGGCGGCGGGCATTCCCACCTCGATGCTGGCGGCGCTGGCGCTGATGTATGTGTCGGGGCTGACGCTGAACATGATCTCGCTTTTTGCGCTGATCATCACGCTGGGGATCGTGGTGGATGACGCCATCGTGGTGGGCGAACATGCCGACCATCTGGCCAAACGCGGCCTGTCGCCGGTGGAGGCGGCAGAGACCGCCGCGCGCCGCATGGCGCTGCCGGTGTTTTCCGCCACGCTGACCACGGTGATCGCGTTTTTTGGCCTGACCGCCATTGGCGGGCGCTTTGGCGAGATGATTCAGGACATTCCCTTCACCGTCATCGTGGTTCTGCTGGCAAGCCTTGTGGAATGTTTCCTGATCCTGCCCAACCACATGTCGCATGCGATTGCCGGGGCGAACCGGAAGCACTGGTATGACGCGCCGTCGCGGCTGGTGAATCGCGGCTTTGTCTGGCTGCGCGAAACGCTGTTCCGCCCGTTCATGGCGGGGGTGGTGGCGGCGCGCTATGTGGTGCTGGCGGGGGTGGTGCTGCTGCTGGCCGCGCAGGCGGCGCAGCTGATCCGGGGCGATGTGGTCTGGCGGTTCTTCGATTCCCCCGAACAGCCCTCGGTCACCGGCAATTTCGCCATGGCGCCGGGGGCGGAACGCGCCGACACGCTGGAACAGATGCGCCTGATGCAGCAGGCGGCGGCGGATCTGGGCCGCGAATATGAGGCCGAGTATGGCCGCAACCCCATCGATTACATGATCGCGGAAATCGGCGGCAATGCGGGCATCGCGCTGGCCGGGGCCGACACCAAGGATGCCGACCAGTTGGGGTCTGTCTCCATCGAACTGATCGCCCCGGACGAACGCCCCTATTCCAGCGCGCAGTTCGTCACCGACCTGCAGGAGCGGGTGGAGGCGCATCCGCTGTCGGAAACCATCAGCTTCCGGGGCTGGCGCGCCGGGCCCGGCGGCGATGACATCGACGTGGAGTTTTACGGTGCCGATGCCGACACGCTGAAGGCCGCGTCAGAGGATCTGAAGACCGCGCTGCTGCGCTTTCCCGAAGTGTCGGCGGTGGAGGACAACCTTGCCTATGACAAGGACGAGCTGGTGCTGGAACTGACCCCGCAGGGGCAGGCGCTGGGATTCACCACGGGCGCGCTGGGGCAGGTGTTGCGGCAGAGGCTGGGCGGGATCGAGGCGGCGACCTTCCCCGTGGGGCCGCGCAGCGCCGAGATCCGGGTGGAACTGCCCGAGTCCGAACTGACCGCCGATTTTCTGGACCGCACCCGGCTGCGCACGCCCGAGGGCCAGTATGTGCAGCTGTCGGACATCGTGCGCGTCGAACAGCGCAGCGGCTTTTCCACGGTGCGGCGCGAGGACGGTCTGCGGCTGGTCTCGGTCTCGGGGGAGCTGTCGGGGGATGATGCCGAACGCGCCGCCGAGGTCATGCAGGCGCTGACCGACGAGATCCTGCCAGAGATCGCGGCGACGCGGCAGGTCGCCTATCACATGGCGGGCATGTCCGAGCAGGAGCGTGCCTTTCTCAGCGATGCGACCACCGGGCTGATCCTTGTGCTGCTGGGGATCTACCTGACGCTGGCTTGGGTGTTTGCCAGCTGGACGCGGCCCCTGGTGGTGATGTCGGTGATCCCCTTCGGGCTGGTGGGGGCGATCTGGGGCCATGCGCTATGGGAGGTGCCGCTGTCGATGTTCACCGTGGTGGGACTGCTGGGGATGACCGGGATCATCATCAACGATTCCATCGTGCTGGTGACGCAGATAGACGAATACGCGCCCGACCGCGGCATCTTTCAGGCGATTGTCGATGGCGCGGCGGACCGGCTGCGGCCGGTCTTCCTGACCACGGCGACCACGGTGCTGGGGCTGGCGCCGCTGCTTTACGAGCGCAGTTCGGACGCGCAGTTCCTGAAGCCCACGGTCATCACGCTGGTTTACGGGCTGGGCTTCGGCATGGTGCTGGTGCTTCTGGTCGTGCCCGCGCTGATCGCGGTGCAGCATGACATCGGGCGGCGGATCGCGGCGCTGCGCCGGGGTCTGCGGTTCCGCCTGTCACGGGTGCGGCTGGCGCTGCTTGGCCTGACCGGGCTGGTGCTGGTCTGGCTGGGGGCCACGATGGGCCATGTGGCCGTGGCGGGCGCGCTGCCTGCGGCGCTGCTGCTGCCGGGGATCGCGGCGCTGCCGCCGCTGGTGGCGGGGTTTGTCACCTTCATCGGCGGCGTGGCGGGGGGGCTGCTGGTGGTCTGGCTGGGGCTGCTGTTCTGGGGAACGCGCCGCGCGCCTCAGCGGTCGCAGCCCTGAATGTCCACCGCGTGATTGCGGCCCAGCACGGTGATGCGCAGCCGCGACCGGTCCAGCACGAAGGGCCGTCCTTCCACATGCTTGAGCTTGGCTTCGGTGACCAGCGTGCCGCCATGGCGTTCGGTGCGCGGCGGACCGGCCCAGATCGTCGGCGCGCCGCTTTCCACGACCGTATCTTCGGGGTCGCCCGCCGGGGGCATGTCGATCTCGGCGCGCAGCATCAGGCCCTTCTTGACCGGCGTCACGCTGCAGCGCACCGCGCTGACCTGCGCCTCGTCGGCGGAAAACGGCGCCGAGGCCAGCGCCGCCGCGATCACCGGATCGGCGCGGGTCAGGGCGGCGGGCAGCACGGCGGACAGATCCATCTGCGCGGGCAGGCAGATATCCTTGCAGACGCCAAGCTGCACCTGCATCTTCAGCATCGCATCACCCCCGTCCTGCGCATGGATGCGCAGCGGCAGCACCAGTTCGCGGGCATAACCCACCGACCGCATCCCGGACTGGTGAAACACATGCGGCGTGGGCCAAAGCACGCTGACCGCCTGCAGGTTATGCGACCCGCTCCAGTCGAACAGCGGCGGGATGCCCGCATCGCCCGGCGCGCGCCAGTAGGTTTTCCAGCCCGGCGCCAGCCGCAGGTGCAGCGCCGCCATATGGTCGCCATCGGGCAGGCGCCAGCCGGGGCGCAGTTCGGCCATGAACGGCGTTTCCGCCGAGGCAGGGGAGCCCAGCACAACGGCTGCGGCACAGGCAAGGGCGGTCATCATGGCGCGGATCATCCCTTGCAGATGCCGTCTGCCGCGCGGCTTGCCAAGTCACATTGCAGCGATAGGTCAGGGAGTGCGGGGGGCAGGGCGCTTGCGCCACAGGTCGCAGAAGGCCACAGTCGCAGAAACACCTCCGCCGGAAAGAGCAGATGCAGGAAAGCCAAACCGCCTCGGGCGCCACCGATCTGACAGGGTCCATGCTGATCGCCATGCCGGGCATGGGGGATCCGCGATTCGAACACGCGGTGATCTACATGTGCGCGCATTCCGATGACGGCGCGATGGGGCTGATCGTCAACAAACCCTCTGCCGACGTGTCGCTGGGCGCGCTGCTGCAGCAGCTGGAGATCGAGGGCAGCAGCGGGCTGGACCGCAAGTCGGTCTATTTCGGCGGCCCGGTCGAGATGGGGCGCGGCTTTGTGCTGCATGGCGCCGATTACCGGTCGGATCTGACAACGCTGCAGGTGGATGACGCCTTCTGCATGACCGGCACGCTGGACGTGCTGGAACATATCGCGCGCGGTGACGGCCCGTCGCAATGGCTGGCCATGCTGGGCTATGCAGGCTGGGGGCCGGGGCAGCTGGAGCAGGAACTGGCGCAGAACGCGTGGCTGGTCTGCGCGCCCGATCCGGCGCTGGTCTTTGCCACGCCCGACGAACAGAAATGGGGCGCGGCGCTGAAACGGTTGGGCATCCCGGCGCTGGCGCTGTCTGCCGAAGGGGGCCGGGCCTGACCCTGTGACCCGAGCCTAGCCGCGCGGCGCGGCGGCGCGGCTCAGCCGGTCGTTGATCGCGATGCCCGCGCCCAGATGCGGAATCGGCGCCACCGCGATCACGCCCGTGCCAAGCGCATCCAGTTGGTGCAGGTGCGCGAACAGATTGGCCGCCGCCTCGTCCAGATCGCCGCGCTCCGACAGGTTCAGATCGCAGTCCATGGCACCAAACCCAAGCCGCGCCTCGCCCTCGCGCCAGTCGGCGGCGTTAAGCCGGATGCGCGCCTCGGGGGCGTAATGCGAGGCGATCTGCCCGGGGGCAGAGATGGTTTCGGTGTCCTTGCGTTCCAGAAGCGGGCGGCCCAGCACCTGCGCCAGCGCCTCGGCGGTGATGCCGCCGGGGCGCAGCAGCGTGGGATGGCCCGCAAGGCCAAGGATGGTGCTTTCCAGCCCCACCGCGCAGGGTCCGCCATCCAGCACCGCCGCGATGCACCCGTCGAGCCCGGCCAGCACATGCTCGGCGCGGGTGGGGCTGATGCGCCCCGACCGGTTGGCCGATGGCGCGGCCACCGGCACCCCCGCCGCCTGCAGCAGCGCGCGGGCCAGCGGCGCGGCGGGCAGGCGCAGCGCCAGCGTGGGCAGGCCCGCCGTCACCCGCGAGGACAGGCCCGCATCCTCGCGCAGCGGCAGCACCATGGTCAGCGGGCCGGGCCAGAAGGCCTGCGCCAAAGCCTCGGCCTCGGGGGACCAGTGGACCAGCGCCTGTGCGGCGGCGATGTCGGGCACATGCACGATCAGCGGGTTGAAATCCGGACGGCCCTTGGCGGCGTAGATCCCCGCCACCGCCGCATCGTTGCGCGCATCGGCACCCAGCCCGTAGACGGTTTCGGTGGGAAAGGCGACCAGACCGCCCCGCTGCAGCAGATCCGCCGCGCGGGAGATGCCAGCGGCATCGGGGCCAAGGCGCAGGGTGGGGGTGTCTTGCATGGGGTGTCCGTGACGCGGCGTTCCGGTTGGACCGGGCGGGACAAAAGGCCTAGGGTCGCGCCCGGAGGAGTGGCCCTTTCGTAGCCGAGGGGCCGGGATTTGCCAACCGGGATCGGAGATTGTTTGATGGCTTACCGCGCACCTGTGCCCGAAATCGCATTCCTGCTGGAGCATGTGGTGGGGTATGACGCGGTGGCCGCCACCGACCGCTTCGCCGAGGCCACGCCCGACATGGTGCATGCGGTGCTCGCCGAAGCGGGCAAGCTTTGTGACGGGGTGATGGCGCCGCTGAACCGGGCGGGCGATCTGCGCGGCGCGGTGCTGGAAAATGGCGTGGTGCGGACCTCTCCGGGGTTTGCCGAAGGCTATCGTGCCATTGCCGAAGGCGGCTGGGTGGCCGTGGCCGCCCCGCCCGAGCATGGCGGCATGGGCCTGCCCATGGCCGTGGCCACCGCCATCAATGACATGATGTCCGGCGCCTGTCTGGCGCTGCAGCTGAATCCGCTGCTGACGCAGGGCCAGATCGACGCGCTGGATCACCATGCCAGCGACGACCTGAAGGCGCTGTATCTGCCGAAGCTGATTTCCGGCGCGTGGTCGGGGACGATGAACCTGACCGAACCGCAGGCCGGGTCGGATGTGGGCGCGCTGTCCACCCGGGCCGAGCCGCGCGGCGACGGCACCTATGCGATCACCGGGCAGAAGATCTACATCTCGTGGGGGGATGCGGATTTTGTCGAGAATGTCTGCCATCTGGTGCTGGCGCGGCTGCCCGACGGGGCACCGGGCACCAAGGGCATCAGCCTGTTTCTGGTGCCGAAATACCTGCCCGATGCGGCGGGAAATCCCGGCATTGCCAATGACCTGAAGGTGCTGAGCCTTGAGCACAAGATGGGCCTGCATGGCAGCCCCACCTGCGTCATGAGCTTCGAAGGCGCGACGGGCTGGCTGGTGGGGGCGCCGCATGACGGCATGCGCGCCATGTTCACCATGATGAACAACGCCCGGCTGGGGGTCGGGGTCGAAGGCATCGGCGTGGCCGAGGCCGCCTATCAGCACGCGCTGGCCTATGCGCAGGAGCGCAGGCAGGGCAGGACCACCGAGGGGACCATCATCGGCCATGCCGATGTGCGCCGGATGCTGGCGCGGATGCGGGCCGAGATTCATGCGGCGCGCTCCATCGCGCTGGCCTGCGGCGTGGCGCTGGACATGGCGCGGGCCACCGGGGCGGCGGACTGGGCGGCGCGCGCGGCGTTTCTGACCCCCATCGCCAAGGCCTTTGGCACCGAAACCGGCTCTGCCGTGGCCGAGACCGGGGTGCAGGTCTTTGGCGGCATGGGCTTCATCGAGGAAAGCGGCGCCGCGCAGTTCTACCGCGACGTGCGGGTGACGGCGATCTACGAGGGCACCAACGGCATTCAGGCGATGGATCTGGTGGGCCGCAAGCTGATGGATCACGGCGAGGCGGCGGGCCGCCTGCTGGACGAGATCGAGGCCTGCGCCGAAGACGCCCGGGCCAGCCTGCCCGATCTGGCCGAGGCGGTGTGGCAGGCGGCGGAAACCCTGCGCGAGACCACCGACACGCTGCTGCGCCTGCCGGTCGCGGACCGTTACGGCGTGGCGGTGCCCTATCTGCGCGCCACGGCGCGGGTGCTGGGCGCGCATTACCATCTGCGCGCGGCACTTGCCGATCCCGAGGGCGCGCATGGGCGGCTGGCCCGGTTCTACATCACGCGGATGCTGCCCGAACATGGCGCCCTGCTGGCCGAGGTGCGGGCAGGCGACGCCCCGCTGATGGCGCTCAGCGTCGCGGATCTGGCGGTCTGATGGCGGAGGGGCTGCGATACCCGTTCGACACGCCGCCCGTGCCCGGTGCGGCGCGGGAAGTGGCCGAAGGCGTGCTGTGGATGCGTCTGCCGCTGCCGATGAAGCTCGACCATGTGAACGTCTACGCGCTGGATGACGGCGACGGCTGGACGCTGGTCGACACCGGCATGAACAGCAAGCTGGCGCGTGGCCTCTGGGACCGGCTGCTGGCCGGGCCGCTGGCGGGCAGGCCGGTGCGGCGGGTCGTGGTCACCCATCACCACCCCGACCATGTCGGCCTTGCGGGCTGGTTCCAGCAGCAGGGCGCCGAGCTTGTGACCACGCGCACCGCGTGGCTGTTCGCGCGGATGCTGCAGCTTGACGCGCAGGAGACGCCGCCGCCCGAACAGATCGCCTTCTGGCAGCGCTGCGGCATGGCGCCCGAAATTCTCGCCCGGCGCAGCGGCGAGCGGCCCTTCAACTTTGCCGACTGCGTGTATCCGCTGCCGCTTGGCTTCACCCGGATCGCCGAAGGTGACGTGCTGCGCGCAGGCGGGCGCGACTGGGACATCCGCATCGGCCATGGCCACGCGCCGGAACATGCCACGCTGTGGTCACGCGACGATGCGCTGGTGCTGGCCGGGGATCAGGTGCTGTCCACCATCAGTTCCAACCTTGGCGTCTACGCCACCGAACCGCAGGCCGATCCGGTGGGCGACTGGCTGACCTCCTGCGAACGGCTGCTGCCCCATGCCCGGGCCGACCATCTGGTGCTGGGCGGGCACAAGCTGCCCTTCACCGGCCTGCCGTTCCGGCTGCGCCAGCTGATCGACAACCACCATTCGGCGCTGGACCGGCTGGAGGCGCATCTGGATCAGCCCCAGGCTGCGGGCGACTGTTTTGCGCCGCTGTTCAAGCGCCGGATCGGCGATGCGGAATACGGGCTGGCGCTGGTGGAAGCGATGGCGCATTGCCAGCACCTGCATCTGACGGGCCGTGCCACCCGCCAGCCCGGCCCCGGGGGCGCGTGGCTGTGGCAGGCGTCGCGGGCCTGCGACAGTCTGCGCCCGGATGCGGCATCTGAAGGCGTGACACCGTCTGCAAAATCCGCTAACTCCCGGGCAGGATAAACGCCCGAATGATGGACGCAACACATGGCAGAGCACAAGCACGGCAGCATGGACATTTCCGCTCAGGAAAAGACCTTTGAGGGATTCGTCAAATTCAGCATGCGCACGGTCATCGTGGTGATCGGCATTCTTCTGTTCCTTGCGGTGTTCAACACCTGATGCCGCTGCGGGCGGTGGCCTACACCGCCCGAAGACCCGGAGACTGTCGATGAAGCGTTGCGTCCTGCTGCTGGCCGCCTTGTCCGTGGCTGCGGTGGCAGGTTGCGCCACGCCCGCCATGCGGCAGCCCGATTCCTCCCCGCAAGAGGCCGCCGCGGCCCGCTATGCCCATCCCGGCCCGAGCGCGATCACGCTTTATACGATGATCAACAACCGCTCCGGTGCGGGGGCGCATTCCAGCATGATGATTTCCGCGCCGTCGCAGCGCGTGATCTTTGACCCTGCCGGATCGGTGCGGGCCAAGGGTGTGCCGGAAATTCAGGACGTGCTTTACGGCATCACCCCCGCCGTCGCCGATTTCTACGAACGGGCCCATGCGCGCGAAAGCTTCCGCGTGCGCATCCAGCGCATCGACGTGCCGCCGCAGGTGGCCGAACGCGCCATCGCTCTGGCACAGTCGCATGGCGCGGTGGGGCAGGCGCAGTGCACGCAGGCCACATCCGGGGTGCTGCGGCAGCTGCCGGGCTTCGGCGCGCTGCGCCAGACATGGTTCCCGAACACTCTGGCCGATCAGATGGCGACCCTGCCCGGCGTGACCGAGCGCGTGCTGCGCGAGGATGACGCCGATGACAAGACGCTGGCCGTCGCGCAGTTCGAAACCGGCGCCGCTCAGCCCAGACCGTAGATCGACGCCGCCAGCGTGACCGCGCCGGTCAGGATGGCAAGGATCACGTTCTTGGTCACATAGCCCACGCCCAGCGTCACCGCTGCCGCCAGAAGCCGCGCGGGATCGGTCTGCCCGTCGGTGGCATTGGGCCAGATCACCAGCGGCGTGACGATGGCGGGCATGACGGCCACGGCGGTATAGCGCAGATGCCGGCTAAGCCATGCGGGCAGGGGGCGGTCACCCACCAGCCCCAGAAACACGAAGCGCAGGCCGAAGCTGCCCAGCCCCAGCCCGATGATGACGACCCACAGATCCAGACGGTCGATCATGCGCCCATCCTCCGTTCGGTTTCCGCACCCGCCATCATGCCGCAGAGCGCCGCCAGCAGCACGCCAAGGTTATAGGGGATGAAGGCCAGCAGCAGCGCGCCAAGCGTGGCCACCAGTGCCGCCACCACATGCGCGCCGCTGCGCAGCGCCGGGGCGATCATCGCCAGAAAGGCGATGGGCAGCGCAAAATCCAGCCCGTATTCCGGCGGGATGCTTTCCCCCACCAGCGCGCCCAGCAGGCTGAACGCATACCAAGGCGGGCAGATCGGCGTCATCACCCCCATGAAGAAGGCGAATTTCTGCGACAGCGTCATCTCTGGCCGCCGTTCGAAGGCGATCGAGGCGGTGGCATAGGTCTGGTCCACCAGAAAATAGGCGGCAATGGCGCGTTTCCACAGCGGCAGCCCGCCCAGATGCGGGGTGATCGAGGCGGAATACATCGCCATCCGCAGGTTTACCGCCAGGGCCGAGGCCAGCACCACAAGGGTGGGGGCCTGATCCTGCAGCAGCTGCAGCGCGGTGAACTGCGCGGCACCCGCGATGACCACGACCGAAAAGGACAGGGTTTCGAACAGGTTCAGCCCGGCTTCGGCGGCAAGCACCCCGAACAGCAGGCCAAAGGGCCCGATCACCAGAAAGAACGGCGCGCCCGCGCGCAGCCCCTGCCAGTAAAAGGACGAAAGCGAGGGGGCGGGCATCAGCGGTTCTCCGGTCGGGTCCGGTCAGACCTACTCAAGCCGCAGGAGGGATGCAACGCCGGGCGGGCTCAGTCGAAGGTGCCCGCCACCCGGCCCAGCAGCATGAACGCGCGCGAGGACCGCGTATTGGCCAGATCCTGCAGTTCGGCATCGCTGGCATTGGGTTCAAACCGCGCCACGCCCCGGTCGAAGAGCCGCAGGAAATGGTGGGCCGCGTCGCGAAAGATCGGATCCTGCTTCATCCGGCCTGCGGTCAGCGCCAGCGAGGACCGGTCGCGCACGCCGCCCAAGGCCGCGATGGCGCGCCCGCGCGTGCCCTTGGCAAAGGCGCGCCAGATCTCGGGGCGGGCCATGTCGGGGCGCAGGTCGTCCATATAGATGCCGTCCTGACTGAGCAGGGTCAGCACGTCCTGCGCCGCCTGAATAAGCTGCGCCGCCTGCCGGTCCTTCAGCGCGCGGCGCAGGGCGGAAAAGCCGTCGCGGTCTTCGGCGTTTTCGGGGAAGTTCAGGGCGCGGATGTAATCGGCATTGGCCACGGGCGGGCGCAGCGCCTCGGCGGGGGTGCCCAGCGACAGGGTGGGCTGGTCCTCGGCCAGAGTGACGGTCACCGGCGGGTTGGACCCCTGCGCCAGCGCCGCCTCTGCCGCGCGGGAAGAGGCGAGCATGGCCAGCGTGGTTTCCGCCTTGCGCTGCGCGCCTGCGATTTCGTCAAGCTTGCGCGACAGCGCGGACAGGCCCGGATCGCCGCGTCCGCCCTGCGCCTGCGCGATATAGGCGTTGCGGATCGCGTCGATGGCGGCCTGCAGGCGGGCGCTTTCCTCGCGCAGCGTGCGGCTGGCACGGGCGGTCAGCGCCGCCACCCAGATCAGCGCCACGGGAAAGCACACCACCATGCCGCTGAGCAGCAGGCTCTGCCCGTCCAGTCCGGCGGCGCCGGTCATCAGGACAAATCCCCCCGACAGCAGCAGCCAGAGCAAGGTCAGGCCCCCGGCCACCACTTCGATCCCGGTGATGCCCGGCGATCTGTCCGGGGCAAGCGGGCCGAACGCGGTCGGGCGGCTGTCATTGCTCTCGGCCATCGGGGGTGCCCCCTGTCACGTGTAGTCGATGCGGAGGATCTCGTAGCTTTTTTCCCCACCGGGGGTGCGGACTTCGACCGTATCGCCTTCATCCTTGCCGATCAGGGCGCGGGCGATGGGCGAGCGGACGTTCAGCAGGCCCTTTTCGATATTGGCCTCGTGTTCGCCGACGATCTGCCAGGTCTTTTCCTCGTCGGTATCCTCGTCCACCACGGTGACGCGGGCGCCGAACTTGACCGAGCCGGACAGCTTGCTGGGGTCGATCACCTCGGCCAGCGAGATGACGCCCTCGATCTCCTTGATTCGGCCCTCGATGAAGCTCTGCTTTTCGCGCGCGGAATGGTATTCGGCATTTTCCGACAGGTCGCCATGCTCGCGTGCCTCGGCGATCGCCTTGATGATGGCGGGCCGCTCCTCGGACTTGAGCGTCTTCAATTCGGCTTCGAGCGCGGTGAAGCCCGCGCGGGTCATCGGTATCTTTTCCATTGGATCTTTCCGGAACTGTCGCGGGGCAAACTCCCCGGCCCCGTTGCGTCTTTGGCTTCTCAAACCATGTGTCGTGCCTTCGTGCAAGAGTGAGCATTCCGCTCTGCTTTGGCAAGTGGCGCTGCGCTGCGCGGCAGCGTGTCCCCTTGGCGATCAGGGGATTTTCCGCTTTAACGTGGACTTGCAATTGACCTTTGACGCACCGTCGCGCTACGCGGATGCGCAAGAAAATTGCGGGAAAGCCAGCGAAGGAGCCCGGCATGGCCGAGATCGAGCGCGAGTCGATGGAATATGATGTGGTGATCGTGGGGGCGGGGCCAGCGGGCCTGTCTGCGGCGATCCGCCTGAAACAGCTTGATGCCGATCTGGCCGTGGTCGTGCTGGAAAAAGGATCGGAGGTCGGCGCGCATATCCTGTCGGGCGCGGTGCTGGATCCCTGCGGGCTGGACGCGCTGATCCCCGACTGGAAGGAAAAGGGCGCCCCCCTCACCGTGCCGGTGACCGAGGACAAGTTCTATCTGCTGGGCGAGGGGGGCAAGGTCTCCATCCCGCACTGGCCGATGCCGCCCTTCATGTCCAACGAGGGCAATTACATCGTCTCCATGGGCAATGTCTGCCGCTGGATGGCCGAGCAGGCCGAGGCGCTGGGGGTCGAGATTTTCCCCGGCATGTCCTGTTCGCAGCTTGTCTATGGTGAGACTGGCGAGGTGCGGGGCGTGGTCGCGGGCGAATTCGGCCGCGAGGCCGACGGCACGCCGGGCCCGAATTACGAGCCGGGCATGGAACTGCTGGGCAAGTATGTCTTCCTGTCCGAAGGCGTGCGCGGCTCGCTCGCCAAGGAAGTGATGGCGAAATACAACCTCTCCGAAGGCAAGTGCCCGCAGAAATTCGGCCTTGGCATGAAGGAGATCTGGGAGATCCCGGCCGAAAAGCACCATCCCGGCCGCGTCGAGCATACGATGGGCTGGCCCTTGGGCGGCAATGCCGGGGGCGGGGCCTTCATCTACCATCTGGACAACAATCAGGTCTATGTGGGCTTCGTGGTGCATCTGAACTACCGCAACCCGCATCTGTATCCCTACATGGAATTCCAGCGCTTCAAGCATCATCCCTATGTGGCCGAGCTGCTGGAGGGCGGAAAGCGCGTGGCCTATGGGGCGCGCGCCATCGCCGAAGGTGGTTACCAGTCCATGCCGAAGATGGTGGCGCCGGGTGTGGCCCTGCTGGGCTGTTCGGTGGGCATGGTCAACGTGCCGCGCATCAAGGGCAACCACAACGCCATGCTGTCGGGCAAGGCGGCGGCGGAGGCGGCCTTTGCCGCGATCACCGCGGGCCGCGCCTCGGACGAGCTGACCGACTACGAGACCGAGGTGCGCGAGGGCGCCATCGGCAAGGATCTGTGGAAGGTCCGCAACGTCAAGCCGATCTGGACGCGCTACGGGCTTCTGGGGTCGCTGACGCTGGGCGGGCTCGACATGTGGACCAACCGTTTCGGCTTTTCGCTGTTCGGCACGCTGGGACATGGCAAATCCGATGCCGCCTCGACCGAGCTTGCGGCGCAGCACCAGCCCATCGACTACCCCAAGCCTGACGGCAAGCTCAGCTTTGACCGGCTGACCAATGTGGCGTTTTCCTTTACCAACCACGAGGAAAGCCAGCCCGCCCACCTGAAGCTGAAGGATCCGAAGGTGCCGGTGCTGGACAACCTGCCGAAATACGCAGGCCCTTCGGCCCGCTACTGCCCGGCGGGGGTCTATGAATTCGTGGAAAAGGACGGGCGGCAGCAGTTCGTCATCAACTTCCAGAACTGCGTGCACTGCAAGACCTGCGACATCAAGGATCCGGCCCAGAACATCAACTGGACCGTGCCACAGGGCGGGGACGGCCCGAACTACCCCAATATGTGATCCAGCAAAGCCCCGGGAGACCGGGGCTTTTTTTCTGCGTTTCCCCACTTGAACCCGGTTGTGACTTTCCGGTAAAGCGGTCGGCGGAGAGGTGGCCGAGTGGTCGAAGGCGCACGCCTGGAAAGTGTGTAGGCGGGGAACCGTCTCGAGGGTTCGAATCCCTTCCTCTCCGCCATATTCACTTTGGGAATATGGCCAAGGGCCCCGCGAGGGGTATTTTTGCTTTTAGCCTCATAGGTTTGGCTCTGGCGCTTGCCGTGATCCGGCGACGCGGGGCGCAGCCGGTCCGCGCCGCCTTCGGGGCAGGGCGGCGGGGCTTTGCGGGCCAAGGATAATCGGCTTGACCTGAGAGGGCACTGCCCTTATCCAGCGGCATCCGCAGAAGCCCCGGATTCGTCCGGGGCTCTGCTTTTGTTCGGGGCCGATGGTTCCGGATATCGAACCGGGCACCTTCGGGGGCCTAGACGACCGGCCACCTGCGGACGCAAGTCGAGGGGGCTCACACATAGGGCGGAGCAATCCGCCCCTCTGCAAAACGGAAGACAGAAGCATGGCACTTAAGTCGTACAAGCCGACGACGCCGGGCCAGCGCGGGCTGGTGCTGATCGACCGTTCGGAGCTGTATAAAGGACGCCCCGTCAAAGCCCTCACCGAGGGTCTGACGAAATCGGGCGGCCGGAACAACACCGGACGAATCACGGCACGCCGCCGCGGCGGTGGCGCAAAGCGTCTCTACCGGATCGTCGATTTCCGACGCTCCAAGTTCGATGTCACGGCCACCGTGGCCCGGATCGAATATGACCCGAACAGAACTGCCTTCATCGCACTGGTCCAGTATGATGACGGCGAGCAGGCCTATATCCTTGCGCCCCAGCGTCTCGCCATCGGCGACCGCGTCGTGGCCTCGGCCAAGGCCGACATCAAGCCCGGCAACGCGATGCCCTTCTCCGGCATGCCGATCGGGACGATCGTCCACAACATCGAGCTGAAGCCCGGCAAAGGCGGCCAGATCGCCCGCGCGGCAGGCACCTATGCCCAGTTCGTTGGCCGTGACGGTGGTTACGCGCAGATCCGCCTGTCCTCGGGCGAACTGCGGATGGTGCGTCAGGAATGCATGGCCACCGTTGGTGCCGTGTCGAACCCCGACAACAGCAACCAGAACCTCGGCAAGGCCGGGCGCAACCGCCATTACGGCAAGCGTCCTTCCGTCCGTGGCGTCGTCATGAACCCGATCGACCACCCGCACGGCGGTGGTGAAGGCCGCACCTCCGGTGGCCGTCACCCGGTGACCCCGTGGGGCAAGCCGACCAAGGGCAAGAAGACCCGCAACCCCAACAAGGCGTCCAGCAAGCTGATCATCCGCTCGCGTCACGCCAAGAAGAAAGGGCGGTAATCCATGTCGCGCTCTGTCTGGAAGGGTCCGTTCGTCGATTCCTACGTCCTGAAAAAGGCCGAAAAGGTTCGCGAGTCGGGCAAGAACGAAGTCATCAAGATCTGGTCGCGCCGGTCGACGATCCTGCCCCAGTTCGTGGGTCTGACGTTTGCGGTCTACAATGGCCAGAAGCACGTCCCCGTGAACGTCACGGAAGACATGATCGGTCAGAAGTTCGGGGAATATTCCCCGACGCGGACCTATTACGGTCACGCTGCGGACAAGAAAGCCAAGAGGAAGTAAGCCATGAGCAAGGATAAGAATCCGCGCCGCGTGGCGGACAACGAAGCAATGGCGAAGCTGCGCATGCTGCGCACCTCTCCCCAGAAGCTGAACCTGGTGGCCGCGCTGATCCGGGGCAAGAAGGTGGAACGGGCCCTCACGGACCTGACCTTCTCCAAGAAGCGGATCGCGGAAGACGTGAAGAAGTGCCTTCAGTCCGCCATCGCGAACGCCGAGAACAACCACGGGCTGGACGTGGACGAGCTGGTCGTCGCCGAAGCCTATGTGGGCAAGAACCTTGTGATGAAGCGTGGCCGTCCGCGGGCACGTGGCCGCTTCGGCCGCATCAACAAGCCGTTCTCGGAACTCACCATCAAGGTGCGTCAGGTCGAGGAGCAAGCCTAATGGGTAACAAGACCAATCCGATCGGCATGCGTCTTCAGGTCAACCGCACCTGGGACAGCCGCTGGTATGCCGACACCAAGGACTACGGCAACCTGCTTCTGGAAGATCTCGCCATCCGCGATTTCATCCATGAAGAGTGCAAGCAGGCCGGGATTGCCCGTGTGATCATCGAGCGTCCGCACAAGAAGTGCCGCGTCACGATCCACTCGGCCCGTCCCGGTGTCATCATCGGCAAGAAGGGCGCGGACATCGAGGTGCTTCGCAAGAAGCTGGCCAAGATGACCGACAGCGAGCTGCACCTCAACATCGTTGAAGTGCGCAAGCCCGAACTGGACGCCCGTCTGGTCGGTGAAAGCATCGCACAGCAGCTGGAACGCCGGGTTTCTTTCCGTCGCGCCATGAAGCGTGCCGTGCAGAACGCCATGCGCATCGGGGCCCTCGGGATCCGGGTGAACGTCGCAGGCCGTCTGGGCGGTGCAGAAATTGCACGGACCGAGTGGTATCGCGAAGGCCGCGTGCCGCTTCACACCCTGCGCGCCGACATTGATTACGCCACAATCGAAGCCACGACCCCCTATGGCATCATCGGGATCAAGGTCTGGATCTTCAAAGGTGAAATCATGGAGCATGACCCGCAAGCCCGCGACCGCAAGTCGCAGGAACTGCAGGACGGTCCGGCTCCGCGCGGCGCCATGGGCGGCCGGCGCTGAGGAGGTTTGACAGATGCTGCAACCGAAACGCACAAAATTCCGCAAGATGTTCAAGGGCCGGATTTCCGGCGAGGCAAAAGGCGGTTCTGATCTCAACTTCGGCCATTACGGCCTGAAGGCCCTCCAGCCCGAGCGTGTCACGGCGCGTCAGATCGAAGCGGCCCGCCGCGCGATGACCCGTCACATGAAGCGTCAGGGCCGGGTCTGGATCCGGATCTTCCCGGATACGCCCGTGTCCTCCAAGCCCACCGAAGTCCGGATGGGTAAGGGTAAGGGTTCGGTCGATTACTGGGCCTGCAAGGTCAAGCCGGGCCGGGTGATGTTCGAGATCGACGGCGTGTCCGAAGAGATCGCGCGCGAAGCCATGCGCCTTGCCGCGATGAAGCTGCCGATCAAGACCCGCTTCATCGTTCGCGAAGACTGGTAAGCCCTTCGGAGCTACGGCTCCGGGACTGATAGGAAAGCCCCCGCCGGGTGACTGGCGGGGGCTTTTGCCTGCGCGCAAGCCGGGCTGCGCGAGACCCCTCGCCAGAGCGGGCGACTCGCAGTATGAGGCGGGCATGACCCAGATCCGTTCGCTGTTTGCGACCCGCCTTTACCGCGCCGGGCTTGACGCCTTCGGCGATGCCATCGACCCGGCCGAACTGGCCGCGTCCTGCTATTCCATCGCCGAGGATGACGAGGCGGGGCAGACGTGGTGCGAGGAGAATGGCTATCCCGGCTATACCTCCTATGCCTCGCTGACCGACCTGCCGTGGCGCTTCCCGATCTTTGCGCAGGTGGTGGCCGCGCTCGACAAGCATGTGGCGGCCTTTGCCGAGGATCTGGAGTTTGATCTGGGCGACACGCCGCTGCGGCTTGAGGACATCTGGATCAACGTCCTGCCCGAGGGTGGCAGCCATGCCAGCCACATCCACCCGCATTCGGTGATTTCCGGCACCACCTATGTGGCGATGCCCGACGGCACCTCGGCGCTGAAGCTCGAGGATCCGCGCCTGCCGATGATGATGGCCGCCCCGCCGCGCCGCAAGGGCTGCCGGGACGAACTGCGCAGCTTCGTCTATGAGGCGCCGAAGGTTGGGGACGTGCTGCTGTGGGAATCGTGGCTGCGCCACGAGGTGCCCATGAACATGGCCGAAGACGAGCGGATTTCGGTCAGCTTCAACTACGCCTGGCGCTAGGGCGGCGGGGCAGGGCGATCTGCCGCAAAACCCCTTGCCAGACAGGGCCGCGCGGCGTATACGCGGCGCTCATGCACGAAAGATCGGAATCGGTGCGCCCGGTATGGGCTCCTCTCCGGTTTTGTCTGAAGGTCACCAGATGCAGGGTGACCCGGGAGCAATTGCCCGGGGCCCTCTGGTGAAAGCCAAAAGGAACAAGGCGATGGACGCCAAGGAACTTGCGAACAAGACCCCGGACCAGCTCCGGGACGAGCTCGTCGCGCTGAAGAAGGAGGCGTTCAACCTGCGCTTCCAGAAAGCGACCGGCGCGCTGGAGAACACCTCGCGCATCCGTCAGGTGCGCCGTGACGTGGCCCGCGTGAAAACCGTTCTGAACAAGAAAGCCGCTGGCGCGGCTGTGGCCGAATAAGGAGCCTTAGACATGCCCAAGCGTATCCTCCAAGGCACCGTGACCTCGACTGCCAACGCCCAGACCGTCACCGTTTCGGTCGAGCGCCGCTTCAAGCACCCGGTCCTGCAAAAGACCGTGCGGAAGTCCAAGAAATACCGCGCTCATGACGAGGCGGAGAAGTTCGCAGTCGGCGACAGCGTCCGCATCATCGAATGCGCGCCGAAGTCGAAGACGAAACGCTGGGAAGTGATCGCCGAGTAATCGGCCAGTTTCCAGTCTGATCGAAACCCTGGGGGGTAGACCTAGAACAACCCCCAAAGGTCGGGAGAAACCAAATGATCCAGATGCAGACCAATCTGGATGTGGCTGACAACTCCGGAGCCCGGAGAGTTCAGTGCATCAAGGTCCTCGGCGGCTCGCATCGCCGCTACGCATCGGTCGGCGACATCATCGTCGTCTCGGTGAAAGAGGCCATTCCGCGTGGTCGCGTGAAGAAAGGTGACGTCCGCAAGGCCGTCGTCGTGCGCACCGCCAAGGAAGTCCGTCGTGAAGATGGCACCGCCATCCGCTTCGACCGCAACGCAGCCGTCATCCTGAACAACGCGGGCGAGCCTGTCGGCACCCGTATTTTCGGGCCGGTGGTTCGCGAACTGCGTGCGAAGAACTTCATGAAGATCATCTCGCTTGCTCCGGAGGTGCTGTAATGGCTGCCAAACTCCGCAAGGGTGACAAGGTCATCGTGCTGACCGGCAAGGACAAGGGCAAGACCGGGACCATCGAGTCCGTCGACCCCAAATCCGGCAAGGCCGTGGTCGGTGGTGTCAACATGGCCATCCGTCACCGTCGCCAGTCGCAGACCGCGCAGGGTGGCCGTACGCCGATCGCCGTGCCGCTCGACCTGTCGAACCTCGCCATCGTCGATGCCAACGGCAAAGCGACCCGCGTCGGCTTCCGCATGGAAGGGGTCAAGAAAGTCCGCTTCGCCAAGACCACGGGGGACGTGATCGATGCTTGATGCTGCTGCCTACACCCCGCGTCTCAAGACGGAATTCCGCTCGTCGATCAAAGCCAAGCTCAAGGAAGAGTTCGGCTACAAGAACGACATGCAGATCCCGCGTCTGGACAAGATCGTTCTGAACATCGGCTGCGGTGCAGAAGCTGTTCGCGATTCCAAGAAGGCAAAGTCCGCAGTCGAAGATCTGGGGACGATCGCCGGTCAGAAGGCCGTGACCACCATGGCAAAGAAGTCGATCGCCGGCTTCCGCGTCCGGGAGGACATGCCGCTTGGTGCCAAGGTGACCCTGCGTGGTGACCGGATGTACGAATTCCTTGACCGCCTCATCACCATCGCGATGCCCCGCATCCGCGACTTCCGTGGCGTGAAGCCGTCCTTTGACGGGCGCGGCAACTTCGCCATGGGCCTCAAGGAACACATCGTCTTCCCCGAGATCGAATTCGACAAGGTCGATGAAGTCTGGGGCATGGACATCGTCATCACCACCACCGCCAAGACCGACGCGGAAGCCAAGGCGCTGTTGAAGCATTTCAACATGCCCTTCACCGCCTGAGGAGCGAGACACATGGCCAAGAAATCCATGATCGAACGCGAAAAGAAGCGTCAGAAGCTGGTGGATCAATATGCCGCCAAGCGTGCTGCGCTCAAAGTGATCGCGAACGACGAAAGCAAACCGATGGAAGAGCGGTTCAAGGCGCGCCTGAAGCTGGCGAAGCTGCCCCGCAATTCCTCACCGAGCCGGCTGCACAACCGCTGCCAGCTGACGGGTCGTCCCCACGCCTATTACCGCAAGCTCAAGATCTCCCGGATCATGCTGCGCGAACTGGGCTCGTCGGGTCAGCTGCCCGGCATGGTCAAATCGAGCTGGTAAGGAGAGACGTGAGATGAACGATCCTATCGGCGATATGCTCACCCGCATCCGCAACTCCCAGATGCGCGGCAAGTCGGTCGTGTCCACGCCCGCCTCCAAGCTGCGTGCATGGGTGCTCGATGTGCTGGTCGAGGAAGGCTACATCCGGGGCTACGAATCGGGGACCGACGTGAACGGCCACCCGACGCTGGAAATCAGCCTGAAATACTATGATGGCGCGCCTGTCATTCGCGAACTGAAGCGGGTCTCCAAGCCCGGTCGTCGCGTCTACATGAGCGTCAAGGACATCCCCTCGGTCCGTCAGGGTCTGGGTGTGTCGATTGTCAGCACGCCGAAGGGCGTGATGTCGGACGCAAACGCCCGCGCTGCCAATGTTGGTGGCGAGGTGCTCTGCACGGTATTCTGAGGAGGGACTGATGTCTCGTATTGGGAAAAAACCGGTCGAGCTGCCGTCGGGTGTCTCCGCATCCGTCTCCGGTCAGACCGTCGAAGTGACGGGTCCGAAAGGCACCCAGACCTTCCGCGCCACCGACGACGTGACGATCACCGTCGCGGACAACGTCATTTCTGTCACGCCGCGCGGCACGTCCAAGCGGGCGCTGCAGCAGTGGGGCATGTCGCGCACGATCGTCGCGAACATGGTCTTCGGCGTTCAGCAGACGTTCAAGAAAGAGCTGGAAATTCAGGGCGTGGGTTACCGCGCTGCAGTTCAGGGCGAAACCCTGAAGCTGAACCTGGGCTACAGCCACGATGTGATCTTCGACATTCCGAAAGGCATCACGGTCACCACGCCGAAGCCCACGGAAATCATCGTCGAAGGGCATGACCTGCAGCAGGTTGGTCAGGTTGCGGCAAACATCCGCGACTGGCGCCGCCCCGAGCCCTACAAAGGCAAGGGTATTCGCTATAAGGGCGAATACATCTTCGCCAAGGAAGGCAAGAAGAAGTAAGGACGCAGACAATGGCACTCAGCAAACGGGAACTGTTCCTAAAGCGCCGCCTGCGCGTCCGGAACAAGCTTCGCAAGGTGAACGCAGGCCGCGTGCGGCTTTCGGTGCACCGCTCCAACAAGAACATCAGCGTCCAGCTGATCGACGATGTGCGTGGCGTCACGCTCGCCGCAGCCTCCTCGCTCGAGAAGGATCTGGGCGTTGTGGGCAAGGGCAACCTTGAAGCCGCGCAGAAGGTCGGTGCGGCCCTCGCCGAGCGGGCCAAGGCGGCTGGCGTCGAGGAAGCCTATTTCGACCGTGGCGGTTTTCTGTTCCACGGCCGCGTCAAGGCACTGGCCGAAGCCGCCCGCGAAGGCGGTCTGAAAATCTGATCCTGCGGGCGGGCTCCGGTCCGCCTCTGGATGGGTTCCGCAGGGCGGGCGTTTGTCCCGCCCTGCGCTTTTGAAGGCGGCAACGCCTCGATGATCCGGGATCCCGGCCTCTGGCTGGATCACCTGGATTGGAGAAAACCGGATCCCGGGCTCTGCCCGGACCGACGTCATTATAAAGGGATGCCTGATGGCAGAACGTGAAAACCGTCGTGGTGGCAACCGTCGCGAACGTGACGAGACCCCCGAATTCGCTGATCGCCTTGTCGCGATCAACCGCGTCTCCAAGACCGTGAAGGGCGGCAAGCGCTTCGGCTTTGCAGCTCTCGTGGTTGTGGGTGACCAGAAGGGCCGCGTCGGCTTCGGCAAGGGCAAGGCCAAGGAAGTCCCCGAGGCGATCCGCAAGGCCACCGAGCAGGCCAAGCGCAAGATGATCCGCGTGCCGCTGCGCGAAGGCCGCACGCTGCACCACGACATCGAAGGCCGTCATGGTGCGGGCCGCGTCGTGATGCGCACCGCCCCGCAGGGCACCGGGATCATCGCCGGTGGTCCGATGCGCGCCGTGTTCGAGATGCTGGGCGTTCACGACGTGGTCGCCAAGTCGCTGGGCTCGCAGAACCCCTACAACATGATCCGCGCCACGCTGAACGGTCTTGGTCTGGAACAGTCGCCCCGCAACGTCGCTCAGCGTCGTGGCAAGAAAGTGGCCGACATCCTGCCCAAGCGCGACGAAGCTCCGGCGGAATCGTCCCAAGTGGCTGAGGAGGCCTGAGACCCATGGCTAAGACCATCGTTGTCAAGCAGATCGGCTCTCCGATCCGCCGCCCGGAAGTTCAGCGCAAGACGCTGATCGGCCTCGGGCTGAACAAGATGCACAAAACCCGGGAACTGGAAGACACGCCGTCCGTGCGCGGCATGGTCAACAAGATCCCGCATCTGGTGCAGATCATCGAAGAGCGCGACTGACCCGCGTTCCGATGAGGTGAACAGGCGCCCCGCAGAGCGATCTGCGGGGCGTTTTCCGTGGGGCAGGGGGGCAGGATGACCATGAACAGGACAGGAGCGGCGCTGCTGCTGGTCGCGGGCGCGGGTGTGATCGCTGTCACGCTGGCGCTGTGGGGGCAGCCGCTGGTCAGTGCCTCGGGCGGGATCCGGCTTTGGGTCAATTCGATCTGGTCGCCGGAAACCTCCCAGCAGGTGGCGGACTGGTATTCGGTTTCGCATCTGGTGCAGGGCATGCTGTTGGCCCTGCTGCTGCGCGCGCTGCCGCTGCGCCGTCCCGACACCGTGCTGCTGTGGTCGGCTTTCGCGATCGGGGTCGGCTGGGAACTGGCGGAGCATACGGATTTTGTGCTGGACCGCTTCCGCGCCACGACGCTGTATCAGGGTTATCTGGGCGATACCGTTCTCAACGCCGTGATGGATTACGTCTTCATGCTGGCCGGGGTGGCGCTGGCCCGCGCGCTGCCGGTGGGGGCCTCGCTGGCGCTTGTGGCGGTGCTGGAGCTTGCCAGCAGTCTGATCGCGCGGGACAGCCTGACGCTGAGCACGCTGCAGGTGGTGGCGCCGCAGCAGGCGGTGGCCGACTGGCAGGACGCCATCCGGCCCGCCCGGCCCTGACGGTGCGGGACTTGCAGAGCGAAGCCCTGCCCGCTATACGCCCCCGGTGGCCCGGCGCCACACGATTCCAAACCAGTTGAGCCGCGTTTGCCCCATCCGTCGCTGGGGGGCACATCCGGCAAGGAGAAGCGACAATGAAACTGCACGAACTGCGCGACAATCCTGGCGCAACCCGCACCAAAAAGCGCCTCGCGCGTGGCCCCGGCTCCGGCAAGGGCAAGACCGCCGGTCGCGGCATCAAGGGTCAGAAGTCCCGGTCGGGTGTGGCCATCAATGGCTACGAAGGCGGCCAGATGCCGCTCTACCAGCGCCTGCCGAAGCGTGGCTTCACCAAGCCGAACCGGAAATCCTATGCCGTGGTCAACCTTGGCCTGATCCAGAAGTTCGTGGACGCGGGCAAGCTGGAAGCGGGCTCGATCACCGAAGAGACGCTGGTGTCTTCGGGTCTGGTGCGCCGCAAGCTGGACGGTATCCGCGTTCTGGCCAAGGGCGAGATCACTGCGGCCCTGACCATTGCCGTCACCGGCGCCTCCCAATCCGCCATCGAGGCGGTGGAGAAGGCAGGTGGTGCGCTGACGGTCGCTGCTGCGTCCGAATAAGCGGCTTGTGAGCGGCGCCTGCGCCGCTTACATAAGGCCCCATGTTTTCCACGAACGCCGCCGGAGCCGGAAAGCGCCCCGGCGGCGTTTCGTCTGAGAGAGGACCCTCATGGCTTCCGCTGTGGAACAAATGGCCGCCAACACCAGCTGGGCGGCGCTCGGCAAGGCGACGGACCTTCGCAATCGCATCCTGTTCACGCTCGGGCTGCTGATCGTCTACCGGCTGGGCACGTTCATTCCCGTGCCGGGAATCGACGGCGCCGCCCTTCGTGATTTCATGGAGCAGGCCGGACAGGGCATCGGCGGCATGGTGTCCATGTTCACCGGCGGCGCGCTGGGGCGCATGGGCATCTTTGCCCTTGGCATCATGCCCTACATCTCGGCCTCGATCATCGTGCAGCTTCTGACGGCCATGGTGCCGGCGCTGGAGCAGCTGAAGAAAGAGGGCGAACAGGGCCGCAAGAAGATCAACCAGTACACGCGCTACGGCACCGTGGCGCTGGCGCTGTTTCAGGCCTACGGTCTGGCGGTCTCGCTGGAGGCGGGCGATCTTGCCCATGATCCGGGCTGGTATTTCCGCTCTGCCGTGGTCATCACGCTGGTCGGCGGCACCATGTTCCTCATGTGGCTGGGCGAACAGATCACCGCGCGCGGCGTCGGCAACGGCATCTCGCTGATCATCTTTGTCGGCATCATCGCCGAAATCCCCGCCGCTCTGGCGCAGTTCTTTGCCTCTGGCCGGTCGGGCGCCATCAGCCCTGCGGTGATCCTTGGGGTGATCGTCATGGTCATCGCGGTGATCATGTTCGTGGTCTTCATGGAACGGGCGCTGCGCAAGATCACCATCCAGTATCCGCGCCGTCAGGTCGGCATGCGCATGACCGAAGCGCAGCAGAGCCATCTGCCGGTGAAGGTGAACCCCGCAGGCGTGATCCCGGCGATCTTTGCCTCGTCGCTGCTGCTGCTGCCGACGACCATCGCCACCTTCAGCCAGGCCGGGTCCACCGGGCCGATCATGTCGACCATCCTTGCCTATTTCGGGCCGGGCCAGCCGCTGTATCTGCTGTTCTTCGCGGCGATGATCGTGTTCTTCGCCTATTTCTACACGTTCAACGTGTCGTTCAAACCCGATGACGTGGCCGAGAACCTGAAGAACCAGAACGGCTTCATTCCCGGCATCCGTCCGGGCAAGAAAACCGCAGATCATCTGGAATACGTGGTCAACCGCGTGCTGGTTCTGGGGGCGGCCTATCTGACCGCGGTCTGTCTGCTGCCCGAAGTGCTGCGCGCCCAGTTCGCGATCCCGTTCTACTTCGGCGGCACCTCGGTGCTGATCGTGGTGTCGGTGACGATGGACACCATCCAGCAGGTCCAGAGCCATCTGCTCGCGCATCAATACGAAGGTCTTATTCAGAAATCCCAGCTTCGCGGCAAGGGTAAGACCCGGAAACGGAGGGGACCGGTACGCCGATGAACATCATTCTTCTAGGGCCGCCGGGCGCGGGCAAAGGCACACAGGCGCGCATTCTGGTGGAGGAGCGGGGCATGACCCAGCTCTCCACCGGCGACATGCTCCGCGAGGCGAAAGACAGCGGAACGGAGATGGGCAAGCGCGTGGCGGAGGTCATGGCGCGCGGGGAACTGGTCACCGACGAGATCGTGATCGGCCTGATCCGCGAGAAGCTCGAGGCGGCTCCTGATGCGGGCTACATCTTCGACGGCTTCCCGCGCACGCTGAAACAGGCGGATGCGCTGGCCGATCTGCTGTCCGAGCAGGGGCAGGTGCTGGATCGTGTGGTGGAACTGCGGGTGGACGACACCGCGCTGGTCAGCCGAATCACGGCCCGCTCGACCTGCGCGAGCTGCGGTGAAGTCTATAACGACATCACCAAGCCCATTCCGGCGGATGGCGTCTGCACCCATTGTGGCGGCACCGAATTCAAGCGCCGGGCCGACGATACCGAGGCTGCGCTGCAGAAGCGGCTGATGGAATATTACAAGCAGACCTCGCCGCTGATCGGCTATTACTATGCCAAGGGCCAGCATTGCCGTGTGGACGGTCTGGGCGAGATCGACGAGGTCAAGGCCGCGATCGCGGAGAAGCTGCAGACCAGCGCCTGAGGCGCGTTCTGCCCCGGTTCAGGCCGGGGCAGGGGAGCGGGGGCGCTCAGGCGGGCGCCCATCCCGCAGCGCGGGGGCGGAAGGCGATGACCACGCCGCCGCTGCGCGCGACCTTCCTGCGGGACAGGAAGGCGCGGTCCTCCACCGACAGCGCGCCATAGGCCATGGACCAGCCGGGAAACATCCGGGTCGGCACATCACGCTGGACATGCTGTGTGACGCAGAAATTCCGCGGATCGCTTTCGATCAGCGCGAACAGCGCCCGGACCGCCACTTCCGTGCCCTCGATCACCTGACAGAATCCGGTGCTTTCGCGCAGCAGGAAGCCGGTGATGCCGATCTGGCGGTTGCGAGTCATCGCAGCGCTCAGGATGTCGATATCGCTTCCATGGCCGCGCGGATGCCGCGACAGGCTGGTGAAAAGCATCTGATGGATCATCTCGGGTCTCCGGCGCCGGGGCTGTCCGTCAAGGCTTGCAGACGGTGGCGTCTGTCTTTAAACTCATGGACGCAATGTCAGGTTCCGCGCCTGTGCCTCTTGACGCGCCTGGCAAATTCTCTTACCCACCGCCATCTCATCACGAGAATCGTCTTGCGGCTGGGTCGCTCCCTGACGCAGATCACCTCATCAGCGGAAAGCCCGTGGGTCGCATCCCCTCGGGCTCATGTTGTGAAAAAAGGTTCTGGCACTACGGAACCGCAACGAAAGGAAAAGAGACTTGGCACGTATTGCCGGCGTGAACATCCCGACGAACAAGCGGGTGCCCATCGCCCTCACCTATATCACCGGAATCGGCCACACCTCGGCCAAGGCCATCTGTGAAGCCGTGAACATCGACGCCACCCGTCGCGTGAACGAGCTGTCGGATGCCGAAGTGCTTGCCATCCGCGAGCACATTGACGCCAACTTCACTGTCGAAGGCGACCTGCGCCGCGAAGTGCAGATGAACGTCAAGCGCCTGATGGATCTGGGCTGCTACCGTGGCCTGCGTCACCGCCGCAACCTCCCGGTCCGCGGTCAGCGGACCCACACCAACGCCCGCACCCGCAAGGGCCCGGCGAAGCCGATCGCCGGCAAGAAGAAGTAAGGGAGGGCTGATTCAATGGCACGTGATACCCGTCGCGGAGGCAAGAAGAAGGTCTCCAAGAACATCGCCGCTGGTGTGGCGCATGTGAACTCGTCGTTCAACAACACCAAGATCCTGATCTCGGACGTGCAGGGCAATGCGATTGCCTGGTCGTCCGCAGGCACCATGGGTTTCAAGGGGTCGCGGAAATCGACCCCCTATGCCGCCCAGCTGGCTGCCGAAGACGCAGGCCGCAAGGCGCAGGAACATGGTGTGAAGACGCTGGAAGTCGAAGTGCAGGGCCCGGGTTCGGGTCGTGAATCGGCTCTGCGCGCGCTGGCTGCCGTGGGCTTCAGCATCTCGTCCATCCGTGACGTGACGCCGATCGCCCACAATGGCTGCCGCCCGCCGAAGCGTCGCCGCGTCTGACCGCCAAAACTTTACAGGCGGGGCCCTGCCGTTGGCGCGGGGCCCTGCTTTCGTCATTTCAACCTCGGGCGTCTGCGCCTTTGGACATGGGGCACGGACTGGAATGGAGGGACGCATGATCCACAAGAACTGGGCTGAACTTATCAAGCCGACCCAGCTGGAGGTTCGCCCCGGCGCCGATCCGACCCGCGTTGCGACCCTTGTGGCCGAACCGCTGGAACGGGGCTTCGGCCTGACGCTCGGGAATGCTCTGCGCCGCGTGCTGCTGTCGAGCCTTCAGGGCGCGGCGATCACGTCGGTACAGATCGACAATGTGCTGCACGAATTTTCCTCCGTCGCAGGCGTCCGCGAGGACGTGACCGACATCATCCTGAACCTCAAGGGTGTGTCGCTGCGCATGGAAGTCGAGGGGCCGAAGCGCCTCAGCCTCAACGCCAAGGGTCCGGGGGTCGTGACCGCGGCCGATATCACCGAATCCAACGGCATCGAGGTGCTGAACAAGGACCACGTGATCTGCCACCTCGACGAGGGTGCGGATTTCTACGTCGAACTGACCGTGAACACCGGCAAGGGCTATGTCTCTGCCGACAAGAACAAGCCCGAGGATGCCCCCATCGGCCTCATTCCGATCGACGCGATCTATTCGCCGGTCAAGAAAGTGGCCTATGAGGTTGTGCCCACCCGGGAAGGTCAGGTTCTGGACTATGACAAGCTGACCATGAAGATCGAAACCGATGGTTCGGTCACTCCGGAGGATGCCATCGCGTATGCGGCGCGCATCCTGCAGGACCAGCTGTCGATCTTCGTCAACTTCGAAGAGCCGGAATCGGCGATGCGGCACGACGACGACGACGGGCTGGAGTTCAACCCGCTCCTGCTCAAGAAAGTCGATGAGCTGGAACTGTCGGTCCGTTCGGCCAACTGCCTCAAGAACGACAACATCGTGTATATCGGCGATCTGATCCAGAAGACCGAAGCAGAGATGCTGCGCACGCCGAACTTTGGCCGCAAGTCGCTCAACGAGATCAAGGAAGTGCTGTCCTCCATGGGTCTGCACCTTGGCATGGATGTCGAGGACTGGCCGCCGGACAACATCGAGGATCTGGCGAAGAAACTGGAAGACCAGTTCTGAGCCACCCCGTGCAGGGGCCGTGCCAGCCGGCATGGCCCTTGCGCCCCGCAAACGGGCATTCCGCCCCAAGGAGAGGGTTCCGCACGCATGGAGCCCCGGACAAAGCAAAAAACGCTTGGAGATAGAAAATGCGTCACGCTTCCGGTTACCGCCGCCTCAACCGCACCCACGAGCACCGCAAGGCGCTGTGGGCGAACATGGCTGGCTCGCTCATCGAGCACGAACAGATCAAAACCACCCTGCCCAAGGCGAAGGAACTTCGCCGCATCGTGGAAAAGCTCATCACGCTGGGCAAGCGCGGTGACCTGCACGCCCGCCGTCAGGCCGATTCCCAGCTGAAGCAGGACAAGCACGTTGCCAAGCTGTTCGAGATCCTCGGCCCGCGTTATGCCGAACGTCAGGGCGGCTATGTGCGCATCATGAAGGCCGGCTTCCGCTACGGCGACATGGCGCCCATGGCGATCATCGAACTGGTCGACCGCGATGTCGACGCCAAAGGCGCCGTGGACCGCGCGCGTCTTGAAGCTGACGAGGCGCTTGCCGACGCGGAATGATCCGCGCGCAGGTGATGTGATCGGGGCCCTGCCGGGAACGGCGGGGCCCTTTGCCGTTCTGCGGCTTGCAAAGCGGCGGGGGCGGGGACATATCGGCGCGCAGGAGGACCAGACCATGCTCCGTGCCCTATTGTTTCTGGCGCTGGCCGCCAGCCCGCTGGCCGCGCAGACCCCGCCGCAGGTGCCGCAGGATGCGGCGCAGATCTCGCTGAGTTTTGCGCCAGTGGTGAAGCAGGCCGCCCCCGCCGTGGTCAACATCTATGCCCGCCGCGTGGTGCAGGCACGCAGCCCCTTTGCCGGGGATCCGCTGTTTGACCGGATGTTCAGCGACATGCGCGGGCGTCCGCAGGTGCAGAACTCGCTCGGCTCCGGGGTGATCCTGTCGGCGGATGGCATCGTGGTGTCGAATTACCATGTGGTAGGGCAGGCGACCGACATCCGCGTGGTGCTGAACACCGGCGATGAATATGCCGCCCGCGTGCTGCTGGGCGACGAGGAGGCGGATCTGGCCATCCTCAAGCTGGAAGAGGCGGCGGACATGCCCTTTCTGCCCCTGCGCGACAGCGACACGGTCGAGGTGGGGGAACTGGTGCTCGCCATCGGCAATCCGTTTGGCGTGGGGCAGACGGTGTCCTCTGGCATCGTGTCGGGGCTGGCGCGGTCGGGCACCGCCACCGGCAATGCGCGCGGCTATTTCATCCAGACCGATGCGCCGATCAATCCGGGCAATTCCGGCGGCGCGCTGGTGGATGTGGCGGGGCGGCTGATCGGGGTCAATACCTCGATCCTGACCCGGTCAGGCGGCTCGAACGGCATCGGTTTTGCCATTCCTTCCGCACTGGTGGCGCAGTTCGTCGATCAGGCCCGCGCGGGCAAGACCAGCTTCGAGCGGCCATGGGCCGGGATGACCGGGCAGAGCGTCGATGCCGACCTGTCGGAAAGCCTTGGCCTGACGCGCCCCGGCGGCGTGGTGATCGCGCAGATGCACCCCGCCAGCCCCTTTGCCCGCGCCGGTCTGCAGGTGGGGGACGTGGTGCGCGCGGTGGACGGGCTGCCGGTGAACACCCCGCCAGAGATGCTGTTCCGCATGTCGGTGCGCGGGCTGGGCCATGCCGCGCGGGTCGCGTATCTGCGCGATGGCACCCCGCGCGAGGCCGAGGTGACGATGATCGCCCCGCCGGATCTGCCGCCGCAGGACCGCACCACGCTGGACGAGCGCGCGGTGCTGCCGGGCCTGACCGTGGCGCGGGTCAACCCGGCGGTCCTGGCAGAGCTTGGGCAGGTGGACGGGCCCGAGGGCGTGGTGGTGCTGGATCCGGGGCCATGGGGCGCCCGCATCGGGCTGCAGCGCGGCGACATCCTGCGCGCCGTCAATGGCCGCGAGGTGAAGGCGCCGGGGGATGTGGATCCGCTGCTGCGCCGCGCGGCGCCCCGGCTGCAGATCGACGCGCTGCGCGGCGGCACAAGGCTTGCGCTGCGGGTGCGGCTTTGACCCGCAGCGCTTGACAACAGGGCGTCCGAGGCTCATTTCCGCGCCATGATCCTCACCCTCTTTCAGGTCGCGCTTGGCGGCGCGCTTGGTGCCAGCGGGCGCTATCTGACCGGGCTTGCCATGGCCCGGCTCTTGGGGCGCGGCTTTCCCTGGGGCACGCTGGCCGTCAACATCCTTGGGTCCTTTGCCATGGGGGTGCTGGTGGTCGCGCTGGCGCAGCTGTCGGCGAACCGGCTGGCACCGTTTCTGATGACCGGGGTGCTGGGCGGGTTCACCACCTTCTCGGCCTTTTCGCTGGATGTTGCCACGCTTTATGAACGGGGTGACGTGGGGCAGGCGGCGATCTATGTTGCCGCCTCGGTGGGCGTGTCGCTGGCAGCCTTGTTCGCCGGCCTTTTCCTGACCCGGAGTATCCTCGCATGAGCCGAGTGCAGACCGTGACCGTAGGCCCCGGCGACGGCGACCAGCGGCTTGACCGCTGGCTGAAACGCCATTTCCCGCATCTGGCGCAGGGGCGCATCGAAAAGATGTGCCGCAAGGGCGAAATCCGCGTCGATGGCGGGCGGGTGAAAGCCTCGGACCGGATCGAGGTGGGCAACCAGATCCGCATCCCGCCGCTGCCGGAACCCGAGGAGGTGGCGCGCACTGCCACGCCCGCGCGCAGCCGCATCTCTGACGCCGATGTGGCGCTGATCCAGTCCTGCGTGCTGTGGAAGGATGACCACATCATCGCGCTGAACAAGCCGCCGGGCCTGCCGACACAGGGCGGCAGCAAGCAGACCCGCCATGTCGACGGGCTGTCCGAGGCGCTGAAATTCGGGCTGGAGGAAAAGCCGCGGCTGGTCCACCGGCTGGACAAGGACACTTCGGGCCTGCTGCTGCTGGCGCGCACCCGCGAGGCGGCGCAGGGGCTGACTGCCGCGCTGCGCCACCGCGAGACGCGCAAGATTTACTGGGCGCTGGTGGCGGGCGTGCCGGTGCCCTATCTGGGCGAGATCAAATACGGGCTGGTGAAGGCACCGGGCCGGGGCGGCGGCGGCGAGGGCGAGAAAATGCTCGCCGTGCATCCGCGCGACATCGACAGCACGCCGGGCGCCAAGCGCGCGCACAGTCTTTACGCCACGCTTTACCGTGTGGCGAGCCGTGCCTCTTGGGTGGCGATGGAGCCGCTGACCGGGCGCACCCACCAGCTGCGCGCGCATATGGCCGAAATCGGCCATCCGATCATCGGCGACGGCAAATATGGCGGCTCCGGGCAGGAAAACATGGGCGATGGCTGGGGCGCGCAGCTGGGGGGCATCATCTCCAAGAAGCTGCACCTGCATGCGCGGTCGATGACCTTTCAGCATCCGGTCACCCGCAAGACCATGACCCTGACGGCGCCGCTGCCGGATCACATGGCGCAAAGCTGGGACACCTTTGGCTGGACCGAGGATCTGGCCAGCGACGATCCCTTTGCAGAGCTGCACTGAGCCATGACGCTGAAGCTGGTGATCTTCGACGTGGACGGCACGCTGGTGGACAGTCAGGCCGATATCGTCGCCTCCATGCAGGCGGGATTTGCCGCCGTGGGCAAGACCGCGCCGCTGCGCGACGAAATCCTTGGCATTGTCGGCCTGTCGCTGCCGCTGGCCGTGGCACGGCTGGCCCCCGAAGAAGACCCGCAGACCCATGTCGTGATGGCCGACGCCTACAAGGCCAGCTACACGGCGCGGCGCGACGCGGCGGGGGAGCACGCCTCCTCGCCGCTTTATCCGCATGTGCGCGAGGTGCTGGAGGCGCTGCACGCGCGCCCCGACTGGCTGCTGGGCATCGCCACCGGCAAATCGCGGCGCGGGCTGAACCGGCTGGTGGACGAACATGACCTGCGGCGGCTTTTCGTCACGCAGCACTGTGCCGACGACCATCCGTCCAAACCCCATCCCGCCATGCTGCAGGCGGCGCTGGCCGATGCGGGCGTGGCGCCCGAGGCGGCGGTGATGGTGGGCGATACCAGCTTCGACATGGAGATGGCGCAGGCGGCAGGCGTGCATGGCATCGGGGTCAGCTGGGGCTATCACCCGCTGGACCGGCTGGGCGCCGCCCGCAGCATGATTGATGACATCCGGGCCCTGCCGGGGCTGCTACAGACCCTCTGGGAGATTGCCGCATGAGCGAATGGGCCCCCCGCCGCTTCTACACTCAGGCCCATGTCGTCGATACCGACGGCGGGTTCATCCTGCATCTGGACGCGCGGCCGCTGCGCACGCCGGGCAAGGCGCCGCTGGTGGTGCCGACCCGCGGGCTGGCCGAGGCCATGGCCGAGGAATGGCAGGCGCAGTCGGAAAAGATCGACCCGCGCACCATGCCCTTTACCCGCACCGCCAACACCGCCATCGACAAGGTGGCGCCGCAGCATGCCGAAGTGGCGGATATGCTGGCCGAATATGGCGACAGCGACCTGCTGTGCTACCGTGCCGAAAGCCCCGCCGATCTGGTGGCCCGGCAGGCGGCGGGCTGGGATCCGCTGCTGGACTGGGCCGAGGCGCAGCTTGGCGCGCGGCTGCATCCGGTCACCGGGCTGATGCACCGCCCGCAGCCCGCCGAGGCGGTGGAGGTGCTGCGCGCGCGCACCCATGCGCTGACCCCGTTCGAACTGGCGGCCTTTCACGATCTGGTGGCGCTCAGCGGCTCGCTGGTGCTGGGATTCGCGGCCACCGTCCCGGACCACTCCGCCGAAGCGATCTGGGCCCTGTCGCGCCTTGATGAAACCTTCCAGCAGGAACTTTGGGGCGAAGACGAAGAGGCGCAGGCCGCCGCAGAGGTGAAACTTCAAGCATTTCTGCACGCTCACCGCTTCTTTGCGCACTGCCGCACTGCCTAATCCTCTCTCTTAAAGGCTCTCCTTGCGTAAGAAGCGGGCAGGCAAAGTCGGTTTTCATGTGAGCATGGCTTGACCTGTTGGCGGGATTCCTCCCAAACTCCGGTTACTGCGGGCAGGATCACTCCTGCCCATGGACAGCGGCCGGGACAGGCCACGGAACCGGCCCATAAGGGGCTGGACAACAGGAAGAGGTTAACATGAAAAGAACCGTAACTCTTGGCGCGCTTGCGGTTGCCGGCCTGACGGCGGCGGGAGCTGCCGGTGCGGCAACTCTCGATGATGTCAAGGCACGGGGCACCCTGAACTGCGGCGTGGCAACCGGCCTGCCGGGTTTTGCCGCTCCGGACGCGAACGGGGTGTGGCAGGGGTTCGACGTGGCGCTGTGCCGCGCTGTGGCCGCCGCCGTTCTGGGCGATCCGATGGCCGTGGAATTTGTGCCGACCACCGGGCAGACCCGCTTTACCGCGCTGGCCTCGGGTGAAATCGACATGCTGGCCCGGAACACCACCTGGACCTTCTCGCGCGATGTGGACCTGAAATTCGAATTCGTCGGCGTGAACTATTACGACGGTCAGGGCTTCATGATCCCGAAAGCGCTTGGCGTTTCTTCGGCCAAGGAACTGGACGGCGCGACCGTCTGCATCCAGACCGGCACCACCACCGAACTGAACCTTGCGGACTTCTTCCGCGTCAACAACCTCAGCTACGAGCCGGTGCCGATCGAAACCAACGCCGAAGCGCAGCAGCAGTATCTGGCTGGCGCCTGCGACGTCTACACCACCGACGCGTCCGGCCTTGCCGCCACCCGCGCCACCTTTGAAGCCCCGGGCGATCACGTCATCCTGCCCGAGATCATCTCCAAAGAGCCGCTCGGCCCGCTTGTCCGCCATGGCGACAGCGAATGGGGCGATGTCGTGCGCTGGACCCTCAACGCGCTCGTCGCGGCCGAGGAATATGGCGTGACCTCTGCCAATATCGGCGAGTTGTCGACGACTGCGGGCGACAATCCCGAAATCAACCGTCTGCTGGGCACCGAAGGTGAACTGGGGGCCATGCTGGGTCTGGATGCCGCATGGGCCAAGAACGCCATCATGGCCGGGGGCAACTATGCCGAAGTGTTCGAAAAGAACATCGGTGAAAACACCCCCATCGGCCTGTCGCGCGGCCTGAACGCGCAGTGGACCGAAGGTGGCCTGCTTTACGCACCGCCCTTCCGCTAAGATCGGATCACGGAAAGGGGCGCGGTTCATCCGCGCCCCTTTCCCCTCAATCAGAGCAATACCAGAGTTTCCGAAGGCGGACAGAGGTCGGGCAAACCCGGCACGGGATCCGGGAAGAACGGAAACCACCGGGGAGAACATATGGCGACCTTGACCGATCCGCCGGAGCATGGCTTCCGGCTGGGCCAGCTTATTTACGATACGCGCTACCGCTCGCTGACGATCCAGGTCGTGGCGATGATCCTGTTGGCGCTGATGATGTCCTGGCTGGTCTCGAACACGATCCAGAACCTTGCGGCGCTGGGGAAGGACATCAATTTCGGCTTCCTCTGGCAGCCATCCGGATATGACATCAACCAGCGGCTGATCTCCTATGACAGTCAGGCGACCCATGGCCGCGCGGCGGTGGTCGGCATCCTGAACACGCTGCTGGTGGCCCTGCTGGGCTGCATCCTGGCCACGATTCTGGGCGTCATCGCAGGGGTGCTGCGGCTGTCGTCCAACTGGATCGTGTCGCGGCTGATGGCGGTCTATGTGGAAGGTTTCCGCAACGTGCCGCTGCTGCTGTGGATCATCCTGATCTTCGCGCTGCTGACCGAAAGCACGCCCGCCCCCAACGCCTTCCGGGGCGACGAGCCCACCTCCTCGATGTTCCTCGATGCGGTGGCGGTGACGAATCGCGGCGTCTATATCCCCGCGCTGCACTTCGCCTCGCCGCTCAGCCAGAATGGCGCGGTGACATGGGGGGTGATCCTGCTGGTTCTGGCCCTGTCGATCTTCGCCATCACGCGGATCAAACGCTGGGCCACCGCCACGCAGGAAGCCACCGGCGTCCGGCCCGCCACATGGCATTACACGCTGGGCCTGCTGATCGTGCCGGTGGGCGCGCTGCTGGTCACCATGGGCGCCTATCTGGACCTGCCCGCGCTGCAGGGCTTCAACTTCGCGGGCGGCACGCATCTGCGCAACTCGCTGATCGCGCTGTGGCTGGCGCTGTCGCTTTACACCGGCGCCTTCATCGCCGAAATCGTGCGCGGCGGCATCCTTGCCATTTCCAAGGGCCAGTCCGAGGCCGCCTTTGCCCTCGGGCTGCGGCCAAGCACCACGATGAACCTCGTGATCCTGCCGCAGGCGCTGCGGGTCATCATCCCGCCGCTGATCTCGCAATATCTGAACCTGACCAAGAACAGCTCGCTGGCCATCGCGGTCGGCTACATGGATGCGCGCTCCACACTGGGCGGCATCACCATCAACCAGACCGGGCGCGAACTTGAAGGCATGCTGCTGCTGGGCCTGTTCTACCTCGTGCTCAGCCTCATCATTTCGGCGGCGATGAACATCTTCAACGCCAGCGTCAAGCTGAAGGAGCGGTGACATGAGCGACACCCACGCACAGACCGCCGCCTTCGTGCGCGACAGCATGATCCAGCAGCAGGATCCCCCCGTCAGCCAGTCCGGCGCGGTGAAATGGGTCCGGGAGAACCTGTTCTCCTCATGGCTCAACATCATCCTGACGCTGGCCTCGCTGTGGTTCATCTGGGCCGCGCTCAGCCACCTGCTGCCATGGATGCTGCGCGGCATCTGGCAGGCGGACAGTCTGGCCCAGTGCCGGGCCATCCGTGACGAGCTTTACGGCCCCGATGTCAGCGCCGCCTGCTGGGCCGTCATCACCGAACGCTGGAACCAGCTGCTGTTCGGCTTCTACCCGCAGGATCTGTACTGGCGTCCGGTGCTGGCCTTCGTGCTGTTCCTCGTGGCCATCGCACCGGTCCTGTTCCAAGGCCTGCCCAAGAAGATGCTGGGCTTTTCCCTGCTTTCGCCCTTCGTGATCTTCTGGCTGATCTGGGGCGGGTCGATCTGGGGGCCGGTGGCCATCGCGCTTGGCTTCGTGGTGGGCTGGGCGGTCACCCGCTATCTGACGCCGGTCATCGGCGTGCTGCCGGGGGTCATTGCGACCATCCTCGCCCCCATCGTCTACTGGCTGCTGGTGGCTGCGCCGCTGGCGGGGCTGCTGCAGGACATCCTGCCGCTGGGAATCACCCCGGTCGGCTCCAAGGACATCGGCGGCTTCATGCTGGCGCTGGTCATCGGCGTGTCGGGCATCGTGCTGTCGCTGCCGCTGGGGATCCTGCTGGCGCTGGGGCGGCAGTCGGACATGTTCCTGATCAACAAGGTCTCGGTCACCTTCATCGAGACGATCCGCGGCGTGCCGCTGATCGTGTGGCTGTTCACCGCCTCCCTGCTGCTGAACTACTTCCTGCCGCCGGGCACGAACTTTGACCTGATGCTGCGGGTCATCATCATGGTGACGCTCTTTGCCTCTGCCTATATCGCCGAGGTGGTGCGCGGCGGTCTCGCGGCCCTGCCCAAGGGGCAATACGAGGCGGCGGGCGCGCTGGGGCTCGATTACTGGAACTCCATGCGGCTGATCATCCTGCCGCAGGCGCTGAAAATCTCCATCCCGGGCATCGTCAACACCTTCATCGGGCTCTTCAAGGACACCACGCTGGTGATGATCATCGGCATGATGGACCCGCTGTTTCTGGCGAACGCGATCCGCGCCACCACCGACTGGAACGGCGTCTACTGGGAGCTTTTCGTCTTCATCGGCCTCTGCTTCTTCGTCTTCTGCTTCAGCATGGGCCGCTATTCCCTGTTTCTAGAAAAAAAGCTCCGCCGTGAGCATCGTTAAGGAGAGCCCGCATGTCTGACCTTGCCCTCGACCGGCAGATCGACCGGAGCCAGATGACCGTCTCCGACGAGGTGGCCATCCAGATCACCAAGATGAACAAGTGGTTCGGCACCTTCCATGTGCTGCGCGACATCGATCTGACCGTCTATCGCGGCGAGCGGATCGTGATTGCCGGGCCTTCGGGCTCTGGCAAGTCGACGATGATCCGCTGCATCAACCGGCTGGAGGAACACCAGTCGGGCACCATCATGGTGGATGGCACCGAACTGTCCTCGGATCTGAAGAACATCGACAAGATCCGGTCCGAAGTCGGGATGTGCTTCCAGCACTTCAACCTGTTCCCGCACCTGACCATTCTGGAAAACTGCACGCTGGCGCCGATCTGGGTCCGCAAGATCCCGAAACGCGAAGCCGAAGCCACGGCGATGCATTTCCTTGAAAAGGTGAAGATCCCCGAACAGGCCCATAAATACCCGGGCCAGCTGTCCGGCGGCCAGCAGCAGCGGGTGGCAATCGCCCGATCGCTCTGCATGAAGCCGCGCATCATGCTGTTCGACGAACCGACCTCGGCGCTTGACCCCGAGATGATCAAGGAGGTTCTCGACACCATGGTGGAGCTGGCGCAGGAGGGCATGACCATGATCTGCGTGACCCACGAGATGGGCTTTGCCCGTCAGGTGGCCAACCGCGTGATCTTCATGGATGCGGGGCAGATCGTCGAACAGAACGAGCCGGAAGCCTTCTTCAACAATCCGCAGCACGAGCGGACCAAGCTGTTCCTGAGCCAGATCCTCGGGCACTGAGCGTGGCACGGCGGGCCTGCGGGCCCGCCGCGTCTTTCAGATCAGGTCGCGCGGCACGATGAACTCCAGCGCCTCGGCCTGTCCCATCCGGGCTTCGGCCCAGCTGTCGATGTCAAGCTGCGCCACCAGCGTGGCCCCGGTAGGGTAGGCGGCAAAGCGCGGATGGCCCGGTGGCCGCGCCACCAGACGCGCCGCAAATTCCGCGATGCCGGGATTATGCCCCAGCATCAGCACCACATCGCCCCGCGCCGTCTGCAGGCTGGACAGCATGACCTCTGGCGCTGCGTGATAAAGCCGGTCCTCGAAACGGGCGGGGGCGTCCAGATCCAGCAGATCCAGCGTTTCCCGCGTGCGCGTCGCGGTGGAACACAGCACCTGATCCGGGCGCAGGTTCTTTTCGCGCAGCCAGCGCCCGATGGCCGCAGCGCTGGCCCGACCGCGCACATTCAGCGGACGGTCATGATCCGCCATGCCAAGGGACCAGTCGGATTTGGCGTGCCGGACCAGAATCAGCCGTTTCATCGTGCCTCAGCTCCGCGCCTTGACGGGGGGCAGGTCGGCACGGCGGATGAGCGAGCCAGCACCATGTTCGGTGAACAGCTCCAGCAGGCAGGCATTGGGCACCCGCCCGTCAAGGATCACCACGGCGCGCACGCCTTCCTCCACCGCCTTCAGCGCGGTTTCGGTCTTGGGGATCATGCCGCCCGCGATGGTGCCGTCAGAGATCATCGCGCGCACATCCTCGGGGGTCATCTGCGTGACCACCTCGCCCTCGGCGTTCTTCACGCCGGAGACATCGGTGAGCAGCAGCAGCCGGTCGGCCTTGAGCGCTGCGGCCAGTGCGCCTGCGGCGGTGTCGCCGTTGACGTTGAAGGTTTCCAGATAATCCATGCCGGTGGCGACAGGGGCCACCACGGGAATGATCCCGGCGGCAAAAAGATCGCGCAGCACCTGCACGTTGCATTCCACCGGGTTGCCGACAAAGCCCAGTTCGGGGTCGTCCGCCTCGCAGACGATCAGATCGTCATCCTTGCCGGACAGGCCGACGGCGCGGCCACCCTCGTCCATGATGGCCTGCACAATGCGCTTGTTGACCAGACCGGTCAGCACCATTTCCACCACTTCGACGGTGGCCTGATCGGTGACCCGCTTGCCGCGCACGAAGCGCGATTCGATATTCAGCCGCTTCAGCATGTCGTTGATCATCGGACCGCCGCCATGCACCACGACCGGGTTCACGCCCACCTGCCGCATCAGCACGATGTCGCGGGCGAATTCGGCCATCGCCTCCTCGTCGCCCATGGCGTTGCCGCCAAATTTCACGACCACCACCGCGCCCGTATAGCGCTGCAGATAGGGCAGGGCTTCGTTCAGAGTGCGGGCGGTGGCGATCCAGTCTCGGTTCATGGTCTGCTTCTTCATCCTGGCTGCATCCTCGGGTGGGGGCTTGAGGCTCTGTCTGGAAAACAACGGGCCGTCACGCAAGAAGTTTCGCGGAAACTCTCAGGCCAGCCCGGCGATGATGGCGCGCAACAGCGGGATGCCGTCGCCCTTTTCCGAACTGGTCAGCACCAGTTCCGGATAGGCGGCGGGGTGTTTGGCGAGCTTGCCGCGCACCTGATCCAGCACCTTGTCCAGCTCGCTGGCCTTCAGCTTGTCGGTCTTGGTCAGCACCGCCTGAAAGGTCACGGCGGAGCGGTCGAGCAGGGTCATGATCTCTTCATCCACCGACTTGATGCCGTGGCGCGCATCGACCAGCACGAAGGCGCGGCGCAGCGAGGCGCGGCCCGACAGATACTGTTTCAGCAGGCGCTGCCATTTCTCCACGATCGCCACCGGCGCATTGGCAAAGCCATAGCCGGGCAGGTCGACGAGGTAATGGCTTTCGGCCAGCGTGAAGAAGTTGATCTCCTGCGTGCGGCCCGGCGTGTTGGAGGCGCGGGCCAGCCCCTTGCGCCCGGTCAGGGCATTGATCAGGCTGGATTTCCCGACATTGGAGCGGCCCGCGAAACAGACCTCGGGCCGGTCATCGGGCGGCAGGCCGTCCATGGCCACCACGCCCTTGAGAAAGGTCACCTCCCCCGCAAAGAGCTTGCGCGCCGCTTCGGTGGCAGCGTCATCGGGAAGTTCAGCCAGAGGAAAGGGCAGGGAAGTCACAGCAGGGTCACCTTGTCGCCGGGGGCGATGGTGCCGCCCCGTATCACTTCGGTCTGCACCGAAAAATCGGTATGGCCCCAGCTTTTCAGCGTGCCAAGCGTATCCGCGTCGCGCAGGCCGGTTTCTGGGTTGGCGGTGGTCGCGGCACAGCGGCCCGTGCGTTCGCGCACCAGCAGCACCGCCTCGCCCAGCTGGACCTCGCGCCCGATCCAGTCGAATTCCGCCCATGCGGGCAGATCCTCGATCCAGAGATTGCCGCGCCAGCGATGGATCGACAGGGGCTGGCCCATCCGCTCTTCGACAGCGCGGTGGCTGGCCATGTTGCACAGCGTCACCGAAGCGAAGGGCGCGTCGGTCATACCGCGCGCCTGCGCCCGCACCAGCCGCGCCGACTGCGCGCGGTCTGCGGGCATCAGGGGGCGCACCCAGTCCAGAAACGCCGCCTGTTCGGTCTCGGGGTCAAAGCTCAGATCGGGCCGGTCGGGGTGGCGCAGGGTGATGCGCCCCGTTCCCTCGTCCAGCGTGGAACTGATCGCCATCAGCTGCGGCGCCTTGGCGCCGCGGCTGAAATTTCCGCAGCGCGCCCAGTCCGTGCCATCAGCCTCGGACAGCTCATGCGCCACGGCCCAGGCCCGGTCCCAGGGCAGGCAGGCGCCTGCCTGCAGCGTCACCCGATCCAGCGCCTCGCGGCCATGGGCCTTGATCGGATGGCGCCAGATCGAGGTGACACGCCCGGTCATTTGCTGTCCGACTTTCCGGCGGTCTTCTTCTTCCGGTTGAAGCTGGACTTGATGTTGCCGAACACGTCCGGCTTGAAGCCCTGACTGCGCATGATGATGTACTGCTGGCTGAAGGTGATGGTGTTGTTGGTGATCCAGTACAGCACCAGCCCCGAGGCGAAGCCGCCCAGCATGAACATGAACACCCACGGCATCCAGGCAAAGATCATCGCCTGCGCCGGATCGGTGGGCGCCGGATTCAGTTTCTGCTGCAGCCACATGGAGATGCCCAGCAGGATCGGCAGGATGCCGATGAACACCAGCGCCAGCGTGCTGGCCGGTTCGGGCGCGGCCCAGGGCAGCAGGCCGAACAGGTTGTAAAGCGAGGTGGGATCGGGCGCCGACAGATCCTGGAACGGGCCGAACCATGGGGCGTGGCGCAGTTCGAACGCCACGAAGATCACCTTGTAGAGCGAGAAGAAGATCGGGATCTGCAGCAGGATCGGCAGGCAGCCCGAGGCGGGATTGACCTTTTCCCGCTTGTAGAGCGCCATCATCTCCTGCTGCATCTTCTGGCGGTCGTCGCCCGCGCGTTCCTTCAGCTTCTCCATCTCCGGCTGGAGTTCCTTCATCTTCGCCATGGAGACGTAGGATTTATAGGCCAGCGGGAAGAGCAGCGCCTTGAGGATGACGGTCAGGGCGATGATCGACCAGCCCATGTTGCCGATCCACTGGTGCAGGTGGTGCAGCACCCAGAAGATGGGTTTGGTCAGGAAGAAGAACCAGCCCCAGTCGATGCTGTCGACAAAGCGGTCGACGCCCGCTTCCTGATAGTCGCGGATGGTTTCCCAGACCTTGGCGCCGGAAAACAGCCGGGTGGAGACCTGCGCGCTGGCGCCGGGTTCCAGGGTCTGGGTCGGCAGCACGATCTCGGTCTGATAGATGTCGCGGCCTTCGTTGTATTTCACCGCCTGACGGTAGCTGGTGCCCGCATCGGGGATCAGCACGGTCATCCAGTAATGTTCGGTGAAGCCGATCCAGCCGTTTTCGGCGACCTGCATGACCTCGGCCCGCGCGCCCTCGGCGGGCACCACGTCCAGATCGCGGATGTTCTTGTATTTGGTCTCTTCCAGCTTGCCGTCGCTCATGGCGATGGCGCCTTCGTGCAGCACGAAGAAATTCTTCAGATCCGCAGGTTCGCCATGACGGGCAAGGATGCCGTAGGGCGCCGCGGCAAGCGTGGTGTCAGAGGTGTTTTCCATCGCCTGCGTGACGCGGAACATGAAATTCTCGTCAACCGCGAAGGTGCGGCGGAAGATCAGGCCCGAAGGGCTGTCCCAGCGCAGGGTGACGGGGCTGTCCACACGCAGCGTGTCGCCCTGTTCCAGCTGCCATTCGGTGTTGGGGCCGGGCACGTCCTCGGGGCCAAGGCCGGCGCCGGGGGCCCAGCCGTAAACGGCGTAATAGGGATTTGCGCTGCCGACCGGGTCCAGCACCTGCACATTGGGCGAGCCGGGATCCATCGTGACGTTGTAATCGCGCAGGTTCAGCACGTCGAGCCGGCCACCGGTCAGCGCGATGGAGCCGTCCAGCCGCGGCGTGTCGATGGGCACGCGGACGGTTTCAATCGCCGCCTCGGGGGCGGCGGTGCCGGGAGCCGCACCGGGGGTCGCGCCGGGCACGCTGACCGCAGCGGGCGCATCGGCGGTCTGCTCCGTCGCCGGGGCCGTGGCCTGATCCACCGCCGTTTCCGGGGGCGGAAACAGGAGGAACCAGACGAGGATCACCACGAAGCTCAGCGCGGTTGCGATAAGCAGGTTCTTGTTCTGATTGTCCATGCGAGGCCGCCACCAGTCCTTTGGAAAGTCAGTGCCGGGTTCAACAGCCCGCACCCCCAAAGGTCAAGCCGATTCATGGGAAGATCCGCTAAAGTGACCGTTGCGGGCAAGGATGCCGCGCCTGCGGGGGTGGGATGCGGCGCCTAGCCGGTGGCGCGGCCAAGGTTGGGCGCCTCCGCGATGCGGCGGGCATGGGCCCGGGCCCAGTCCGCCAGCGCCGCCGCGGCCATGGGGCGGGCGACCCCGAAGCCCTGCACATGATCGCAGCCAAGCTGCGCCAGCAGCGCGTGTTCGCCAAGCCCTTCGACCCCTTCGCCCAGAGTCTGCAGGTTCAGCCGTTCGGCCAGACCAAGGATGGCGGCCATCATGCGCTGCTGGTCCTCGTCGCGGTCCACCCGCGACACGAAGCTGCGGTCGATCTTCAGCCGGTTGACCGGAAAGCGGCGCAGCGCGGTGATCGAGGCGTGGCCGGTGCCAAAATCGTCAAGGTCGATCTGGCAGCCCAGCCGGGACAGGCCCATGATATTGCGGGCAACCACGCCTTCGGGACAATCGGCGATCACGGTTTCCAGCACCTCCACCCCCAGCCGTGCGGGGGGCAGGCCGAAGCGGTCCAGTTCCCAGCGGATGCGGTCCAGCAGATGCGGGTTGCGCAGTTCGGCGGCGGAGAAATTCACGCTGACGCGGGGGATGTCGAGGCCCTGATCGTCCCAGCCGCGCAGCGCGGTCAGGCTGTGCTGCAGGATCACCTCTCCCAGACGGTCCATCTGGCCCGCCGCTTCCAGGGCGGGCAGGAACTGCCCCGGCGGCACGATGCCCCGCTCCGGATGGATCCAGCGGGCCAGCGCCTCCACGCCGCTGATGCGCCCGGTGGAGGTGCAGAGCTGCGGCTGGAACCATGGCTGGATCTGGCCCTTGGCCAGCGCCCGGTCGACCTCGTGCAGCAGCGACTGCCGGGCGGAGCGTTCGGCGCGCATGGTTTCCGTCCAGGCGCGAATCGCCGAGGGGCCATTGGCCAGCGCTTCGGTCAGGGCGATCTGCGCCGCCTCGATCAGCCGGGCGCCGCTGGCCCCGTCCTTGAGCCGGTTCATGCCGCAGAAGCCGATGGCGACAGAGATGTAATGCACGCCGGTGGCGGTTTCGGCGGGTTCTTCCAGCCCGCGCTGCATCCGGTCGGCCAGCGCCAGCAGCGCCTCCAGATCCAGCCGCAGCGACGGGCCGAACAGCACCATGAAGCGCGAATCGCCGGTACGCACCGCAATGTCATCCCGGCGCAGCAGCCCCCGCAGCCGGGTCAGCAGCAGGTCGCGCAGCTCTTCGGCGGTTTCGCTGCCCGCACGGCGGGCGACGGTTTCCAGTCCCTCCGCCTCCAGCATCAGGCAGCCGGTGGCCAGACTGGCGGCGCGAGCGCGCAGCAGCATCTGGTCGGCCATGTCCTGTGCCATGGCGGCATCGGCAAGGCCGGGCAGGATGCTGCGGGGTTCGACGGGGTGCAGCGCGTCGCCGCGCCGCCCGAGGGTCAGATAGAGCAGGGGCAGCAGCAGCGCGACGGTCAGCAGCCCCGCCTCTCCGCCCAGCCAGAACCCGGCCAGCGACAGCGCGGGCAGAAAGGCCAGCATATGCGGCCCGTGGAGCCATTTCAGCAGCCGCCGCCGCAGCGGAGTCAGCAGTTCTGCGAGGTGCGGCATGGTGACCCCCTGCATGTGTCCCGTCATCGAACAGGACTAGAACAGCAGAGTGACCCGGAGCTTAACGCAGATCGGGAATATCGTTCGGAGTTTTCTCAGAAAGATCGCGCTGCAGCCCGAGGAAGTCGAAAATCTTCGGATCCAGCATGTGCGAGGGGCGGATATTGGTCAGCGCGCGGAACATCACCTGCCGCCGTCCGGGAGAGTTTTTCTCCCACCCGTCAAGGATTTGCTTCACCTGCTGGCGCTGCAGCCCGTCCTGACTGCCGCAGAGGTCGCAGGGGATGATGGGATATTGCATGGCTCGGGCGAATTTTTCGCAATCGGCCTCGGCGACATGGGCCAGCGGGCGGTAAAGGAACAGGTCGCCCTCCTCGTTCACCAGTTTCGGCGGCATGGTGGCCAGCCGTCCGCCGTGAAAGAGGTTCATGAAGAACGTCTCGAGGATGTCGTCGCGGTGATGGCCCAGCACCACGGCAGAGCAGCCTTCCTCGCGCGCGATGCGATAGAGGTTGCCGCGCCGCAGCCGCGAACAGAGCGCGCAATAGGTCCGGCCCTGCGGCACCTTGTCCACCACGATGGAATAGGTGTCCTGATATTCGATCCGGTGCGGCACGCCCATGCGCTGCAGGAACTCCGGCAGCACCGTCGCGGGAAAGCCGGGCTGGCCCTGATCCAGATTGCAGGCCAGCAGATCCACCGGCAGCAGGCCGCGCCATTTCAGTTCATAGAGAATCGCCAGCAGGGTGTAGCTGTCCTTGCCGCCCGACAGGCAGACCAGCCAGCGCGCGCCCGGTTCCACCATGCCATACTGTTCCACCGCCTCGCGCACGTTCTGCACGATGCGCTTGCGCAGCTTCTTGAATTCCGTGGTCTTGGGCGCGCCGTAGAACAGCGGGTGGATGTCGGTGGCGTCGTCATCATCGAACATGGGGCTACCTCAGTCGGGGACGTTGTCGATGCCGGACCCGCCCAGAGGGTGGCAGCGCAGGATGCGGCGCAGCGCGAGCCAGCTTCCGCGCAGCGCGCCATGCTTGTCCAGCGCCTCCAGCGCATAGGCGGAACAGGTCGGCTGATAGCGACAGCCATGCCCGACCCAAGGCGAAAACACCAGCCGGTAGGCATGCACGGGCAGGGCGGCAAGGCGCGCCAGCGGGGTCATGGACCCGGCTTGTGCAGCTTGCGCAGGGCAAAGGCCACATCGCCCTGCATCAGCAGGAAATCGCGCTCGGCAGTGGCGCCGGCGCGTCCGATCAGCACGTAATCCCAGCCGGGACGGCCAAGGCCGGGCAGCACCAGCCGCGCCACTTCGCGCAGCCGCCGTTTTGCCCGGTTGCGCGCCACCGCGTTGCCCACCTTCTTGGAACAGGTGAAGCCTACGCGGATCGCGGGCGATCCGTCGTCGCGGAACCGCGCCTGCACCAGCATCGACGCCACGGGCATCCGCCGCGCCCGAGCCGCCGCCAGAAAATCAGCGCGTTTGCGCAGGATCTCCAGCGGTGTCACCAAGGGGCGCTCCGGGTCCGGGGTCGTGGGCAGGCCAAGCGGAAAGGCCGCCCGGGTGCTGCCCGAAGCGGCCTTCGCGGATGGATGGGGGCCTCGCTCCGCCATGGGCAGAGCGCGCGGCTCAGGCGCTGAGCCGCTTGCGGCCGCGCGCCCGGCGGGCGTTCAGGACCGCGCGACCACCTTTGGTGGCCATGCGGGCGCGGAAGCCGTGGCGGCGCTTGCGAACAAGGTTCGAAGGCTGAAAGGTGCGTTTCATCGCGCTCTTCTCCGTCTGATCGGGTCTCCGAGGGAGACCGCGGTGTCTTCGTGTCTACAGGGATGCCTGAACCGCATGATCCGTCTCCGGCCATCCTGTGCAGGCGGGCCCGAAGCGGAATCGCCGGGCCCGATGTCATTCGAGGACTGGGCTATAGGGAGACGGGCGCCGCATGTCAAACCTCTTCGGGGCGGGGGCGGCAACATTCTTGGCCAAGATGGCGGTTTTGGCCATGCCGCGATCAAGCTCGCGTGAGGGGGCTCGCGCAGAAGTCGGATGCGGCGCATCCTGCGCGGCATGAGCCAGACCGTTTCCTCGTCGCGGGCGCTGCTGCGGCATCTGCCGCTGGTCCTGATCGCCGTGGGGGCGGTCACGGGCGCCGTGCTGCTGCGCGACCAGATCAGCTTTGACACCCTGCGCACGCATCGCGACGGGCTGCTGGCGCTGCGCGATGCCAATTACCCGCTGGTCGTGGCGGGGTTTCTGGCAGCCTATGTGCTGATGGTGGCGTTTTCGCTGCCCGGCGCCTCGGTCGCGTCGGTGACGGGCGGGTTTCTGTTCGGGCTGGCGGCGGGCACGGCGCTGAACGTCACGGCGGCCACGATTGGCGCGGTGCTGATCTTTGTCGCGGCGCGGGCCGGGCTGGGGCGGGCGCTGGCGGCGCGGATTTCAGCCTCTGACGGCACGCTGGCGCGGCTGAAGGCCCGGCTGGCGGAAAACGAGGTCAGCGTGCTGCTGCTGCTGCGCCTGCTGCCGGTGGTGCCGTTTTTCGTGGCGAATCTGCTGCCTGCGCTGGTGGGGGTGCGGCTGCGCAATTTTGCATGGACCACGGCGGTGGGCATCGTGCCGGGCGCGCTGGTCTTCACCTCGATTGGCGTGGGGGTGGGCGCCGTGTTCGACCGGGGCGAGACGCCGGATCTGTCGATCCTGTGGTCGCCCGCGGTGCTGGGGCCGGTGCTGGGGCTTGCCCTGCTGGCGGCACTGCCCATGTTGATCAGGATGATCCGCGGACGCGGACAGGTGTAAGGCAGGCAGGAGCAGGCATGACAGGCCACAGGATGGAGACCGATCTGCTGGTGATCGGCGCGGGCTCTGGCGGGCTTTCGGTTGCGGCCGGGGCGGCGCAGATGGGCGCGCGCGTGGTGCTGCTGGAACGCGGGCTGATGGGCGGCGACTGCCTGAATTTCGGCTGCGTGCCGTCCAAGGCGCTGATCGCCGCCGCCGACCGGGCTCATGCGCCGGTGGGGGCGGACATGTTCGGTGTGATCCTGCCGCCCGCGCGGATCGACTGGGCCGGGCTGCGCGCGCATATCCGCGACAGCATCGCCCGGATCGAGCCGATGGACAGTCAGGAACGGTTCGAGGGGCTGGGCGTCACCGTGCTGCGCCATTCGGGGCGGTTCCTGTCGCCGGACGAGGTGCAGGCGGGGCCGCATGTGATCCGCGCCCGCCGCATCGTGCTGGCCACCGGGTCAAAGCCGCTGATCCCGCCGCTGCCGGGGCTGGAGACGGTGCCCTACCTTACCAATGAAACGCTGTGGGATCTGGACCGGCTGCCCGAGCATCTGCTGATTCTGGGCGGCGGGCCGATCGGGCTGGAAATGGCGCAAGCCTTCCGCCGTCTGGGCAGCCGCGTCACGGTGGTGGAGGCCAAGCGCGCGCTGGCCCGCGAGGATGGCGAGATGGCGGCGGTCGTGCTGGACGCGCTGCGCGGCGATGGCGTGACGCTGCTGGAAGGGCAGGCGGTGACCGAGGTGTCGGCGCAGGACGACGGCGTGGCGCTGCGGCTGGCGGACGGGCGGCAGGTGGCGGGCTCGCATCTGCTGGTGGCGACGGGGCGGCGCCCCGCGCTGGAGGGGCTGGATCTGGACCGCGCAGGGATCGAGACCGGGCCGCAGGGCATCCGCACCGATGCGCGGCTGCGCAGCACCAACCGCCGCGTCTATGCGGTGGGCGATGTGGCGGGGCAGGGGCAGTTCACCCATCTGGCGGGCTATCACGCGGGCATCGTGCTGCGCGCGGTGCTGTTCGGCCTGCCCGCCCGGGTGCGGCCCGACATCGTGCCGCGCGCCACCTATACCCGCCCCGAACTGGCGCAGGTCGGCCTGACCGAGGCGCAGGCCCGTCTGCGCTATGGCACGGCGCTGGAGGTGATCCGCGAGCCGCTGCATCACAATGACCGCGCCATCGCCGGGCGCCAGACCACCGGGCTGCTGAAGCTGATGGTGCATCGGGGCCGTCCGGTGGGCGTGTCCATCGCGGGCGCGCAGGCCGGAGAGCTGATCGGGCTCTGGGCGCTGGCGCTGTCCGCGCGGCTGAAGATCGGCCAGGTCGCGGGCATGGTCGCGCCCTATCCCACGCTGACAGAGCTTAACAAACGCGCGGCAGGAACCTATTTCGCTCCTCGATTGTTCCAGTCCCGTGTGGTCAAATCAGCCACACGACTGGTGCAACGCATGCTGCCCTGAAGGTCCAAGACGCATCCAGATGTTCAATTCGCTGTCCGGCCGCTTCCTGATCCTCACAATGGTCTTTGTGATGCTGGCCGAAGTGCTGATCTTTGTGCCCTCGGTCGCGCGGTTCCGCGCGGATTTTCTGCTCGACCGGCTGGAACGGGCGCAGATCGCCTCGCTGGCGCTGCTGGCCGATGCCATGATCGACCCCGATCTGGAACGGGAGCTTCTGGAAAACGCGGGCGTCTATAACGTGGTGCTGCAGCGCGACGCCACGCGCGAACTGGTGCTGTCCTCGCCGCTGCCCGGCTCTGTCGATGTCACCTATGATCTGCGGCAGGACGGGCCTTTCACGCTGATGAAGGACGCGATGGTGCGGCTGGCCGATCCGGGGCCGCGGCTGATCCGGGTGCTGGGCTATCCGCAGCAGGATGGCGGCGAGCTGATCGAGGTCACGATGGAAAGCGCGCCGCTGCGCGAGGCGCTGCTGGATTATGGCCTGCGGGTGCTGGTGCTGTCGGCCTTCATCTCTCTGGTGGCGGCGCTGCTGCTGTTTCTGGCGGTGCAGCGCCTGCTGGTGCGCCCGATCAAAAGCGTGGTGGGCCATATGCAGCGCTATGCCGAGGCGCCGGAGGACATGCGGCGCATAATCTCGCCCACGTCGCGCGTGCGCGAACTGCGCGAGGCGGAGGAGGCGCTGCAGTCCATGCAGACCCAGCTGTCGCAGTCGCTGCGGCAGAAGGAACGGCTGGCCCAGCTGGGCGGGGCCGTGGCGCGGGTCAGCCATGACCTGCGCAACATCCTGACCTCGGCGCAGCTTTTTACCGACCGTATCGAGATGTCCGAGGATCCGGCGGTCAAGCGCATGGCGCCGAAGCTGGTGGGCTCCATCACCCGTGCCGTGTCCCTGTGCGAAAGCACGCTGGCCTTCGGCAAGGCCGAAGAGCCGACGCCGGTGCTGACCCAGTTCAACCTTGCGGAGCTGGTCAACGAGGTGCTGGAGGCGGAGCGGCTGGCCATCGGCGACCATGATCTGTCGCTGTCCGAGGATATCCCCGCCACGCTGCAGATTCGCGGCGATCCCGAACAGATCTACCGCGCCATCGCCAATCTGGTGCGCAACGCGCGGCAGGCGATTCTGGGCTCGGGGCAGAGCGGCGAGATCTCGGTCGCCGCGCGGGTCGAGGAAGACGCATGGGTGATCGACGTGACCGATACCGGGCCCGGCCTGCCGCTGAAGGCGCGCGAACATCTGTTCCAGCCGTTTCAGGGCGGCGCGCGCAAGGGGGGCGCGGGGCTGGGTCTGGCCATCGTGACGGAGCTTGTGCGCAATCATGGCGGCACGCTGCGCCTGCTGGACACCGGCGAGACCGGCACCAGCTTTGAAATCCGCCTGCCCATGGGCGATGTGGGATAAATGCAGAAGCTGCCGCAAGGGCAGGCAGCTTCTTTCAAAAAACCTTCAGATTGTCTCTTGCATCCCCTCCGCACTGAGTCTATCCCCGCCCTCACGGACCGATAGCTCAGCTGGATAGAGTACTTGACTACGAATCAAGGGGTCGGGGGTTCGAATCCTCCTCGGTCCGCCACCTTCCTCCAGGAAGGTGGCGGGAATAAACGGGAAAGCCCGTCTGATCGATAGTCAGGCAGATTTCCCAAACATCCAGCACACTTATTCCCTCCTTTCATTCAGCCGTCCATCCGCCGCGCCGGTGCTCCGCGCGGCTTTTTGCTGTCTGGCCTTCCGGATCAGCTGCGGGGCTGGCGCTGCTGCGACGTGACCTCGCGCGCCAGCGCGAGAAAGGCCGCGACCCCGGCAGAGGGATGGCGCCGACCGGGATAATAGAGGCAAAGCTCCGACCGCGGCGGCGTCCAGTCCTCCAGACAGCGGATCATCCGCCCGGCGGCCAGATCGTCCGCCACGCTCTGCTCTAGGAAAATCCCGATTCCCGCCCCCTCCAGCACGGCGCGCCGCGCCACGCCGGCCTCGTCCAGCGTCAGCCGACCGGGCACGTCGACCAGCACCGTTTCGCCCTGCCGTTCGAAATGCCAGCGGAACAGCGCCCCGTTGGGCAGGCGCGCCCGCAGGCAGGCATGGGATTTGAGATCGGCGGGATTCTGCGGCGGCGGGTGACGGGCGAAGTAGTCGGGCGAGGCCACCACGGCATAGCGCTGCGGATGCCCGAGCGAGAGGGCGATCATGTCGCTGGGCACCAGATCGCGCACCCTGACCCCAAGGTCGAAATTTTCCGCCACGATGTCGACAAGCCGCTCGTCCGTGGCCAGATCGACCTGCATCTTGGGATAGCGGCGCAGGAACTCCAGCACCAGACCGGAGAGGATCTGCTGCCCGGCCAAGGCCGAGGCATTGATGCGGACCATGCCCGAGGGCGTTTCGGCCTGCGACCGCGCTTCCTCCATCGCGGTGCCGATGTCCGACAGCGCGGGGCCGATCCGGTCCACGAACTGCCGCCCCGCTTCGGTCAGGGCCACGCTGCGCGTCGTGCGGTTGAAGAGGCGCACCCCCAGCCCGGATTCCAGCTGCGCGATGGCGTGGGACAGCGCCGTGCTGGACATGTCCAGATCCAGCGCCGCCGCCCGGAACGAACCGTTGCGCGCGATGGCCAGCACGGCCTCCAGATCTTTCAGCCCGACGCCCCGCATTATCCCGGTTCCCTCATCAGCGCATGCCGCTTTGTCCCTCTAATCGGGATGCCGGGCAAGGGGTAGATAGGGAGGGCAACCAAGACAAGGAGTGGACCAATGAACCTTCCCGAGCCGATTCAGAGCTATTTCGAGGCCGATGCGCGCGGTGATGGCGCGGCGCTGGCCCAGACCTTTGCCGCCGATGCCATCGTCCATGACGAAGGCAAGACCCATCAGGGGCCGGAGGCGATCCGTGCGTGGTGGCAGAAGGCCAAGGCCGACTATGCCGCCACCGCCACCCCGCTGGAGCAGAGCGTCACCGAGGGCGGGTCGGTGGTCCGCGCCGAAGTCACCGGCACCTTTCCGGGCAGCCCTGCGGTCCTGACCTTCACCTTTGCGCTGGCGGGCGACCGGATCTCGCGGCTGGAGATTCGCGGATGAGCGGCTTTCTCGACCTGACCGGGGCGCGGGCGCTGGTCACCGGCGGCACGCAGGGCGCCGGGGCGGCCACCGTGGCGCTGCTGCGCGAGCTTGGCGCGACCGTGCTGACCACGGCGCGGACGCTGCCGGAGGGGGTTGATCCGGCGCTGTTCGTGGCCGCCGACCTGACCACCCCCGAAGGCTGCGCCAGTGTCGCGCAGGCCGTCCATGACCGGCTGGGCGAGATCGACATCGTGGTGCACATGCTGGGCGGATCCTCTGCCCCGGGTGGCGGCCATGCCGCGCTGACCGACGAGATCTGGCACCGCGAACTGGATCTGAACCTGTTCCCGGCGGTCAGGCTGGACCGCGCCCTGCTGCCCGGGATGGTGGCGCGGGGGCGGGGGGTGGTGATCCACGTCACCTCGATCCAGAGCGTGCTGCCCCTGCCGGAAGCCACCACCGCCTATGCGGCGGCCAAGGCGGCGCTGTCCACCTACAGCAAGAGCCTGTCGAAAGAGGTGGCCCCGAAAGGCGTCCGCGTGGTCCGGGTCTCTCCGGGCTGGATCGAGACCGATGCCTCGGTCCGGCTGGCCGAGCGGCTGGCTGCCGAGGCGGGCACCGATTACGAGGGCGGCAAGGCTCTGATCATGCAGTCGCTGGGGGGCATTCCGCTTGGCCGCCCGTCCAGCCCCGAGAACGTCGCGAGCCTCATCGCCTTTCTGGTCTCTGACCGCGCGCCCACGATCAGCGGCGCGGAATACACCATCGACGGCGGCACGGTGCCGACGGTGTGATGCAGGGCCCCGCGCCGGGCGGGGCGTTTCCTTTTGCGCGGGCGTGCGGGGTGGATGCCCCGCGCGCCCTTTCGGCGGTCCTGTGGCTGCGAAAATCTTGCCGCAGTGCGGAACCAACGGACAAGGCTTCGCGTTTCTCGCCAGATATCGTCACATGCACGATACACGAAGCCGCGATAACGCGGGCGCATAACGAAGGAAGAGGCCCGGATGCCATCCCGTTCCGTTGGCAGGAATGCCCCCAAATCGTATCGCAGTCTCTTCATCTCGGACCTTCATCTGGGCGCGCGGGCCTGCCGGGTCGGACCGGTTCAGGAATTTCTGCGCGGGGTCGAGGCCGAGACGATCTATCTGGTGGGGGACATCTTCGACCTGTGGCATGGCGGGCGCCTGCACTGGACCCCGCGTCATGATGCAGTGCTGGGCGATCTGCGCGCGCGCGCGGCCCGTGGCACGCGGGTGGTCTATCTGCCCGGCAACCACGATGCGGCGATGCGCACCCCCGGCGCCCGGGTCGAGGGCTGGGAGATCTGCGAGGCCGCCCTGCACCGCGCCGCCGATGGCCGCAGCTATCTGGTGCTGCATGGCGACCAGTGCGATCCGCGCTTCCTGCGCTGGCATCTGATGACCCGGCTGGGCAGCCGCATCGACGCCAGCATGCGGCAGGTGGATGGCTGGATGCGCCGCCGCGCCGGGCTCACCGACTGGGAACGCAGCTTCATCGACCGGATCTATGCGTGGTCTTACAACATGCTGGCCATGGGCGACGGGTTCGAAACCAAGCTGACCAAGCTCGCCGAGGCGGCAGGCGCCACCGGGGTGATCTGCGGCCATTCCCACAAGCCGGGCGTGCGCACGCATGGCCAGATGACCTATGCCAATTGCGGCGACTGGGTCGACAGCCTGACCGCGCTGGTCGAGGATTTTGACGGGCGCCTGCAGCTTCTGGCCTATGAGCGGGTGCCGGTTCCGGCAAGCCGCCCCAGCAGCGGCACCTCTGCCGAAGGGGGCGCACTGGCCGGGGGGGCTGCGACGTGACGCTGCTGCTGGCAGGCATTCTGGCCTTCACCCTTGCCGTGCATCTGCTGAGTGCTGCACTGGCCGCCCTGCGCTATCTGCGGCCCGAGCCGCCCGAACCCCGGCACCTGCCGTCCCTGTCGCTGATCCGCCCGATCTGCGGGCTGGATGCCTTTGACGAGGAAACCCTGAGGTCCTCCTTCGAGCAGGATTACCCCGATTACGAGGTGATCTTCTGCGCCGCGCGCGACAGTGACGCCGCCGTGCCGCTGGTGCGGCGGCTGATCGCCGACCATCCGCAGGTGCGGGCGCAGCTTCTGATCGGCGACACGCGGCTGTCGGGCAATCCCAAGCTCAACAACCTGTTCAAGGGCTACGAGGCCGCCACCAGCGACTGGCTGGTGATGACCGACAGCAACCTGTTGCTGGACCGCGATTATCTGCGCCGCCTGATGGCGGTCTGGCGCGAGGATACCGGGCTGGTCTCGGCCCCGCCGGTGGGCACGCGCCCGGCGAATTTCTGGGGGGCGGTGGAATGCGCCTTCCTGAACAGTTCCCAGGCGCGCTGGCAGCTGGCGGCGGACGAGCTGGGGCAGGGCTTTGCGCAGGGCAAGACGCTGTTCTGGCGCCGCGAGGTGCTGGAGGCGGGCGGCGGGCTGGCCGCGCTGGGGCGCAAGCTGGCCGAAGACGTGGCCTCCACCCGGCTGGTGCGCGGGCAGGGGCTGCGGGTGCGGCTGGCGCAGCGGCTTTTTGCGCAGCCGGTGGGGCATCGCACCGCCCGCAGCGTCTGGGACCGGCAGCTGCGCTGGTCGCGGGTGCGGCGCGACGGCTTCCCGATGCTGTTTCTGGCCGAGATCGCGCAGGGCCCGGTCCTGCCGCTGGTCGCGGTGGCGGGACTTGGCCTGACGGGCGTTGTGCCGCTGGTGCCTGCTCTGGCAGGACTGATGCTGCTCTGGTATATGGCGGAACTGGGACTGGCCCGGCTTGCGGGCTGGCCCGCCGGGGCGCGGGATCTGGCCGCGATGATTTTGCGTGACCTCTTGCTGCTGCCGCTGTGGATCGCCACATGGGCAGGGCGCGGCATCACCTGGCGCGGCACGGATATGACGCCGGAGCGGATTTCCGGCACGTCGGAGTAACGGTGTGATCGGACTAGAAACGGTAACCGCGCTGATCGTGAAGGACGGCCTCGCGATTCTTGCACCCATCGCGATGCTGGAAGGCCCCATCGTCACGGTCATCGCCGCATGGCTGGCCAGCCGTGGCCTGCTGGACATCTGGAGCGTGGCCATCGTGGTCATCGTCGCCGATATCGTGGGCGACATGCTGTATTACGCGCTGGGGCGCTGGGGGCTGAACCGCCTGCCGCAGCCTTGGCTGGTGAAGCTGGGGCTGAACCGGGTCCGACTGGCCTCGCTGGCGGGGCATTTCCACGAAAAAGGCGGCCGCACGCTGGTCTTTGGCAAGCTGACCCATACCGCCGGGGCGCCGATCCTCGTGGCGGCGGGGCTGGCGCGCATGTCGCTGTGGCGGTTCTTCTGGGTCAACCTGCTGGCCACCATCCCGAAAAGCCTGTTCTTCGTTGTGCTGGGCTACACGCTGGGCTCCGCCTACAGCCAGATCGACAACTGGATCGCCCGCGCCTCGCTGGTGGTGATGGGCGCCATGGTGCTGGCCGGGGCGGCATGGGTGTTCCGCAAAAGCGTCAAGGGCCTGCGCCGGTGACCGAGCTGAGCTGCATCATCCCCGCCTATAACGAGGCGCCGCGCATCGCCGCGGTGCTGGAGGCGGTGCTGGCGCATCCGCTCATCACCGAGGTGATCGTGGTGGATGACGGATCGCAGGACGAGACGGCGGAGGTGGCGGAGCGGTATCTGGCGCAGCATCCGCAGCTGCGCGTGCTGCGTCAGCCGCAGAACGGCGGCAAGAGCCGCGCCGTGGCCACGGGCATCGAGGCGGCAGAGGGCCGCTGCCTGCTGCTGCTGGACAGTGATCTGCTGGGCCTTGATGCCGCACAGATCACCGCGCTGGCAGAGCCGGTGCTGTCGGGCCGCGCCGGGGCCGCGATCAGCCTGCGCCGCAACGCGCCGCTGATCTGGCGGCTGATCGGCATCGACTACATCTCGGGCGAACGGGTGATGCCGCGCGCGCTGCTGACCGGGCGCACCGACCGGCTGCGCGCCCTGCCACGCTTCGGGCTGGAGGTGTTCATCAACCGGCTCTGGCTGGAGGCGGGGCTGCAGGTCGCCGTGGTGCGCTGGCCCGAGGTCGAAAGCCCGTGGAAACATGCCAAGCGCGGCGGCTGGGTGGCGGGGATCCGCGCCGATGTGGCGATGCTGGGCGACATCTTCCGCACCGTGCCCCCGCGCGAGACGCTGCGGCAGGTCATGGCGCTGCGCGCCCGCCGCCTGCCGTAACCCATGTTCGACGCAAGGCTTGCCCCGGTGCAGCGGCGCCTGCTGCAGCCGCTGGCGCAGCACCTGCATGGGCAGGGCGTGCGGGCGGACACCCTTACGCTGGCGGGCTTCGCGCTGGGGCTGCTGGCGGTGGGGGCTGCGGCGGCGGGTCTGCCGCTGCTGGCGCTGGCGGGGCTGCTGGCCAACCGGCTGGCGGACGGGCTGGATGGGGCCGTGGCGCGGCTGGCGGGCCCCACGGATCGCGGCGCCTTTCTGGACATCGCGCTGGATTTCCTGTTCTACGCGCTGTTTCCGCTGGGATTTGCGCTTGCCGATCCCGCCGCGAACGCGCTGCCTGCGGCGGTGCTGATTGCCAGCTTCATCGGCACGGGATCGTCCTTTCTGGCCTTTTCGCTGATCGCGGACCGGCGCGGGCTGAAAGCGGCGGACTATCCCAGCAAGGGCATTTACTATCTGGGCGGCCTGACCGAAGGGGCAGAGACCATCGCGCTTTTCGTGGCCTTCTGCCTGTTTCCGCCGGCCTTTGCGCCCTTGGCGCTGATCTTTGCCGCGGCCTGCGCCGTCACCACGGCGCTGCGCCTGCTGGCGGGCTGGCGGATGTTCGGCTAGCGCCCCCGCAGCAGCCGGAGCGGCAGGCGCCACGCGGCCCGGCGCAGCAGGGCGGCATAGTCCACCTCTCCGGCCAGCAGATCCATGTAGCGCAGTTTCATCGTGGCGGAGTCGCGAAAGGCCTGCCGGAACAGCCCGCCGCAACGGTCGGAAAACACCAGCGGGCGCAGCATCCGGGCGTGGCGCAGCGCGCGCAGCGTGGGGGCCAGCGCGCGGGCATAGCGGGGCAGGGCGCTGTCGGGGCGTCCTGCGGCCAGGGCGGCGATCACCGCCTCTGCCGCCAGATGGCCGCTCAGGAGCGCATGGGCGATGCCTTCGCCGGTGATCGGATCGACCAGCCCCGCCGCATCGCCCGCCAGCAGCATCCGCCCGCGCCCCGGCACCCGGCGCAGCTCGCCAAAGGGCAGGTGATGGCCCATCACCCGCGCCCCCGCCTGATCGGGGAGCAGCGCCAGATAGGCCGCCAGCCGCGCCTTCATGTCGGGATTGCGCGCCTGCAGCCCACCCAGGCCGATGGTGGTGCTGCCGGATTTGGCGAAGCGCCAGCCATAGCCCCACGCCGCCACACCAAAATCCACCTGCAGGCTCTGATCCTCCGACGGCGGCGCCTCGATTTCCAGCGCAAAGCCGATGGTGGCGGGATCGAAGGCGCGCCCGAACAGATGCCGCGCCACCGCGCTGTTCACCCCGTCCGCACCAAGGATCAGCGGGGCCCGCAGCGCGGGCCCGTTGCGCAGCTGCACGAAACCGGGCGCAAGGCCCGCCACGGAATGTCCGGTGAAATCCTCCGCCCCGGCCTGCAGCGCCTGCGCCAGCAGATGCGCGTCAAGCCCCAGCCGGGTGGTCAGGTAGACCGGGGGGCCGCCGGTGATCTGGCCAAGCGGGGCGCCACGGTCGAAAAACGACAGGCTGTCGCGGCGTTCCAGCAGGTCGGCGGGCAGCGGCTGGCGGAGCGCCCGCAGCGCACGGCCCGTGACCAGCCCGCCGCAGAGCTTCACCCGGGGAAAGCGCGCCTTGTCCACCAGCGCCACGCGCAGCCCCGCCCGCGCCGCGCAAAGCGCCGCCGCCGATCCCGCCGGGCCGGCGCCGATCACCACAAGGTCATAGCGGGGCGCGGACATGGCGGGGCTGCTCCGGAAAAAGGGCGGGAGCCGAAATGCGGGGCTCTCTGCGCGCAATCTCGCGCATGGGCATGGTCGGGGGGAAGCGTTTTCCGGCGGGTCTGCGCCGAAATTCGGCAGGGCTGGGCCTTGGGGAACCCATTCCTGCATCCAGCCGTTGATCGGCATCGCCCCCATGGGGCCGCAGATCCACAGGAAGGAGATCCGCATGTCGCTTGGAAAGATCGTTCGCCGGGCCGCTCAGGCCTTTGCCAGCCACAAGATGCGCGGCGCGAACCGCCCGGTGCGGCACCAGCCGGTCAAGCGCGGGCGCAGCGGCAAGGCGCAGCTTGTGTCGCAGGCGCTGCGGCTGGCGCGCCGGAAGTTCTGACCATTCTTTTTCAGAACGCGGCTTTGACCGGTGGTCAAACCCGGCACCTTGCTATAACAGAAGGGGCGGCCCCGGTGGACCGCCCCTTCCTTGCGGGGCTGGGCGCCCCACCTGAACCGAATTAGGCGAGCTGGATGTTGATGGCGCTTTCGCGGCCATCCCGGCCTGCCTGCAGGTCATAAGTGACCTTCTGATTGTCCTTCAGGCCGGTGAGGCCCGAACGCTCGACCGCGGAGATGTGGACGAAAACGTCCTTGGAGCCGCCATCGGGAGCGATAAAGCCGTAGCCCTTGGTGGTGTTGAACCACTTCACGGTGCCAGTTGCCATGGGTTTGACCCTTTCAAGTTCCTGTCGGTGCTGCCCGCGGGAGTGCGACAGCGCGGCTTAGTCACGTCTGGTTCGAATGACTGCGTGCCGGATAGGGAACTTGGTCGTCGAATAGAGTTCTAGCGGGCAAGAGACTCGCATGAAATCGGCAAAATCTCAAGAGGATTCGCGGGAATCCGGCGGGCTCCGCCGGTCTGTCCAGCCCTGTCTGGCGCCTTTGCACGCTTGCATCGGCGCCTGCCCTGAGGTCATGTCGACCCCGGGAAAAGGGAGAGGGACATGCTGGACCTGTTTTGGCTGGGGATCGTGATGGGGCTTGGCGGCACGGTCGCCATGGACCTGTGGGGGCTGCTGCTGCATCTGGCCGCAGGCATGCCCAAACCCGCATGGCGCAACCCAGGCCGCTGGGTGGCGCATCTGCCCCGGGGCCGGGTGTTTCACGACAGCATCGCCACGGCAGAGCCTGTGCCCGGCGAGGTGGCGATCGGCTGGGTCTTTCACTACGTGGTCGGCGCCATCTACGGCGTCGCGTTCCTGCTGCTGGCAGGGCGGGGCTGGCTGGCCGATCCGGTGTTCCTGCCGCTCTGGATCTTTTCGCTGGTGACCATCGCGGCGGGCTGGTTCCTGCTGCATCCCGGCATGGGGCTGGGCTGGGCCCTGTCGCGCACGCCCACCCCTTGGAAGGGGCGGGCGATGGGGCTGGTGGCGCATACCGTCTTTGCGCTTGGCATGTGGGCGGCAGCGTGGCTTTTCGCCTGACCTAGAGCATGGCCCAGTCGGTGAAGCGGAATTCCGGCTCCGGCTGTTGCGGCTGCGAAGGGGCGGGATGCGGGGTCATGTCGGGCTCCGGTCAGGGATAAGGGTCAGGGTTGCGGCAGGATGGCACCACGCCATCCGCCTGTCAGGTCAGGTATTCCTCCGCCGCCGTCACGAAAATCCCCGCGCACGACAACGTGCACGGGGAAAGGTCTCGTCTTCGGGAAACCGGCGGATTGTCGCGGATCAGCGGGTGAATTTCTTGAACTTCACCCGTTTCGGTTCCAGCGCGTCGGTGCCAAGCCGCCGCTTCTTGTCTTCTTCGTAATCCTCGAAGTTGCCTTCGAACCATTCCACATGGGCGTCGCCTTCGAAGGCGAGGATATGCGTGCAGATCCGGTCAAGGAAGAACCGGTCGTGCGAGATGACCACGGCGCAGCCCGCAAAATCCACCAGCGCGTCTTCCAGCGCCCGCAGGGTTTCCACGTCCAGGTCGTTGGTCGGTTCGTCGAGCAGCAGCACGTTGCCGCCCTCTTTCAGCAGCCGCGCCATGTGCACGCGGTTGCGTTCGCCGCCCGACAGCAGGCCCACCTTTTTCTGCTGGTCGGTGCCCTTGAAGTTGAAGGCACCGCAATAGGCGCGGGAGTTGATTTCCGCATCGCCCAGCTTGATGAGTTCCGCCCCGCCCGAGATCGCTTCCCAGACGTTGGCATCGGGGTCCAGATCGTCGCGCGACTGGTCGACATAGGACAGCTGTACGGTGTTGCCGAGCGTGATGGTGCCCTCGTCAGGCTGTTCCTGACCGGTGATCATCTTGAACAGGGTCGACTTGCCCGCGCCGTTCGGACCGATCACGCCGACGATGCCGCCGGGGGGCAGGGCAAAGGACAGGTTCTCGATCAGCAGCTTGTCGCCCATCGCCTTCTTGACGTTCTCAAGCTCCAGAACCTTGGCCCCCAGCCGCTCGCCGTTCGGAATGACGATCTGCGCCTTGCCGACGCGTTCGCGCACCGACTGGTCGGCCAGCTTCTCATAGGACTGGATCCGCGCCTTGGACTTGGCCTGACGCGCCTTGGCGCCCTGCCGCATCCATTCCAGTTCGCGTTCCAGCGTCTTCTGCTTGGCCTTGTCCTCGCGGGCTTCCTGCAGCAGGCGCTTGGCCTTCTGGTCCAGCCAGCTGGAATAGTTGCCCTCGTAGGGGATGCCGCGGCCCCGGTCGAGTTCGAGGATCCAGCCGGTGATGGCATCAAGGAAGTAGCGGTCGTGGGTCACGATCAGGATCGTGCCCTTGTACTCCACCAGATGGTTCTGCAGCCACGCGATGGTTTCGGCATCAAGGTGGTTGGTCGGTTCGTCGAGCAGCAGCATGTCGGGCGCTTCCAGCAGCAGCTGGCACAGCGCGACGCGGCGCTTTTCGCCGCCCGACAGGGTGGTGACATCGGCATCGTCCGCCGGGCAGCGCAGCGCCTCCATGGCGATGTCGATCTGGCTGTCCAGATCCCACAGGTTCTGCGCGTCGATCTCGTCCTGCAGCGCCGCCATCTCGTCGGCGGTCTCGTCCGAGTAATTCATCGCAAGTTCGTTGTACTTGTCGAGCTTGGCCTGTTTCGCCGCCACGCCCAGCATGACGTTGCCGCGCACGTCAAGATTGGGGTCAAGTTCGGGCTCCTGCGGCAGGTAGCCGACCTTCGCGCCCTCGGCGGCCCATGCCTCGCCGCTGAAATCCTTGTCCATGCCGGCCATGATGCGCAGCAGCGTGGATTTCCCCGAGCCGTTGACGCCCACGACACCGATCTTGACGCCGGGCAGGAAGCTGAGACGGACGTTTTCGAAACATTTCTTGCCGCCCGGATAGGTCTTGGAAACGCCTTCCATGTGGTAGACATACTGATAGCTGGCCATCGGATCCTCCGGTTCATGCGACGGCGCCTGTATCGCACCGGACAGGGCGAATGCAAATGGCTTTGCGGCGCAGATCGGCTGAAAAGCCCGCGACTGTTAAGGGAATCGTAGCGGCCGGTCTGCATAAGCTGCGGCATTGCGGGGAGGCCCGCCAGTCGCGGAGGGACCATCTTGTCTGCAAAGGTGCAAAAGCCGCTCCGGTTCTGGAGACGGCTCAGACTGATCCATAAAATGCCCATGATGATCGGCCTTCCCTGCCTGCTGTGCACGATGCTGGTCGGCGGGATGGTCTATCATCTGGCGGCGGAACAGCTGCGGCGGCAGCAGGAAAACGGCTTCCGCCAGCTGCTTGGCGAACGCGAAAAGGCGCTGCAGGGCTGGCTGGAGTCCATCGGCTCGGATCTGACGGTGCTGGCCACCACGCCCTCGGTGCGCGAGGCGCTGCAGCGGTTCTCCGCCGCGTGGGAGCGGATGGGGGAGGATCCGGGCGCGCTGCTGACCGCCGCCTATATCGACGAGAATCCGCATCCCGTAGGCAAGAAGGACGAGCTGGACGTGGCCTCCGACGGTTCCGCCTGGAGCCGCAGCCACAAGGACTATCACCCCGGCCTGCGCAGTTTCCAGAGGCAGGGCGGCTATTACGACCTGTTCCTTTTTGATGAGCACGGCAATCTTGTCTATTCCGTGTTCAAGGAACGCGATTTCGCCACCAATGTCCTGACCGGGCCACATGCGCAAAGTGGGCTGGGCGATGTGTTCCGGGCCGCTGCCGCCGGGATGGAGGGCGAGGTGTATCATTCCGACGTCGCCGCCTATGAGCCCAGTGCCGGGGCGGCGGCCAAATTCGCCGCGACGCCGATCTTTGGCCGCGCAGGGCGCCCGCTGGGAGTGGTGGCGCTGCAGGTGCCGCTTGACCGCATGGCGCAGGTGCTGGATTCCTCCAGCCTGCTGGGGCTGACCGGGCGGGTCTATGCGGTCAGCGAGGACGGGCAGGCGCTGAACGCGATCGGCGCGGCGCAAAGCTACCAGACGCTGGCGCCGCTGCCCGCCACGCCGCAGATCCTTGCCGCCGCGGAGGGCCGGACGGTCACGCTGCGCGGCAGTGTCGGACTGTCCGGGCAGCCGGTGGTCAGCCTGACCAGCGTGCTGAACCTTGCCGGCACGCAATGGGGATTCGTGCTGGAACAGGATCTTTCCGAGGCGGAGGCGGGGCCGGCCACGCTCTGGCGGCTGACCGTCATCGGGCTGGCGCTGGCCTCGGCGGTGGTGCTGATTCTGGCCTTTCTGGTGGCGCGCATGGTGACGCGGCGGATCGCGCTGATGGCGCGGGGGGTCCAGAACATGTCCGGCGGCGATTTTGACGGGCTTCGGCAGGAGGTTCTGGCCCCCGATGAACTGGGGGACATCGCTCGCGCGCTTGACGGGTTCAGGGCGGAACTGGTCAGCGGACAGGCAGCGGCTGCGGCGCAGGACCACCATCTTGCCCAGCAGCGCGAGGTCACCGACCGGCTCAGCGCCGCGCTTTCCGAACTGGCGAGGGGCAAGCTGACCTGCCGGCTGGAGACGCCGATGGGCGAGGCTTACGAGCCGCTGCGCCGCGATTTCAACGCCACCGTGGATGCCCTGCGCGACATCGTGGCGGATCTGCATTCCGGCGCGGCGGCGATCGGAGAAAGCGCCAGCGGCCTGAGTTCGGGAACCGACCAGCTGTCGCGGCGGACCGAAACCCAGGCCGCCACGCTGGAGCAGACGGCAGCCGCGATGGAGGAAATGGCCTCGACCTCCAGATCGACGGCAGAAGGCGCGGGTGCCATCGTCGCCGCCATCGACGCCGCCCGGCGCGAGGCGGAGCGCGGCGAAGAGGTGCGGGGGCGCACCTTCGCTGCCATGGCCGGGATCGAGACCTCGTCGCAGCAGATCGGGCAGATCATCCGCGTCATGGAGGATATCGCCTTCCAGACCAACCTTCTGGCGCTGAATGCAGGGGTCGAGGCCGCGCGGGCCGGAGAGGTGGGGCGGGGCTTTGCCGTGGTCGCCTCGGAGGTGCGGGCGCTGGCGCAGCGCTCCTCCGAAAGCGCGGCCGAGATCCGCAGCCTTGTCGCCTCCTCCGGTGCGACGGTCAGCGCCGGGGTGAAGCTGGTGTCGGAAATGGGCCAGTCCATCGAGACGATTCTGGCGCAGATCACCGCCGCAGCGGAAAAGGTCCGCGACATCGCCATGAGCGCGGGCGAGCAGGCCACCGCCACCACCGAGATCAACAGCGGCATCGCCATGCTGGACGAGGTCACCCAGCAGAACGCCGCCATGGCGGAGCAAAGCGCCGCCGCAACGCTGGAACTGCTGGGGCATGCGCGACGGCTGGGAGATCTGGTGGCGCGCTTTGACAGCGGCAATGAGGCGGGGCTGTCGACCGCTGCCGCCGCGTGGCAGGTGGATGCGGCGCAGGACCGGTCGCTGCCGCCGCCCGTGCCGATGGCCCTGCCGATGCGGCAGGCCGCGGGCAGTGCAGTGTGGCAGGAGTTCTGACACCCTCCCGCGCGGGCTTTATCCGCCGGGCGCAAGGCCTGTTGGCAAGGGGTCCATGGGGTGGGTGTCACGGGCGCTGGGGGCGGGATCCTGGCAGGGCAACCGGAGCAAAGCTCTGGCAGCGCAACCGGAGCGAGCCGTGGCAGGGACGGGGTGCGATCAAGAGGGGAAGATCGCCAAACGCTGTCGCTCCGGCGGGGTTCGGTCAGACAAGGTCCCGACGGACGGACGGGAGCCGACAGGGGGCTCCTGCATAGGCATTGGGCAGGCAGCAGTCGGGCAGATGGGGACAGACAAGGCTTCGGCATATATGCAGGATCAGGCCGAGTGAGGGCGGAGGGGTGGAGAAAGGCAAAGACTGTCGGGGCGGGCCTGCTGGGGCTTGATCCCGTTCTGCAACGCTGGAAAATCACTCGTGCCTCGTGCCTCGTGCCTCGTGCCTCGTGCCTCGTGCCTCGTGCCTCGTGCCTCGTGCCTCGTGCCTCGCGCCTCGCGCCTCGCGGTGCCGACCTTATGCGACAGGTGTTCGTTGTGATGCTTGACCGGCGCGCCCAGTGCGCGCGCTTCGTCGATCATCATGGCAAGCTCTGCGGCAGAAAAGGCGATGCTCTGCCGCGACGAGGCCTAGGGGAATTTCTGCTGGGGCGTGTCGGGTGCTCCCTGCCGCTCTTGAGGCTGCGGGCGCGGGCGCGTCCTGAGCGCGCAGCCGAGCTGGTTGGCAAGGGCAACCCGAGGGGCTTGCGGCTGCGGTCGCTCTGCGGGTTTGGTCACGCGCGCTGCGCCGCAGAGCCGGTGCTGCGCTGTGGGCCCTGCATGGACCGTGGCGCTGACCATCCTGCCACCGCATCGCCTCTGCGGGGCTGCCGCGCGGCTGGTGCCCTTTGCATCCGTGCACCGCGGAGCTGGCGTGACCTTCGGGCGCGCTTTTCGGCGAGGTTGCCGCCGTCAGGGGCGGGGCCTGGCGCCCGTGCTGGTGTCCTTCCAGCCATGGCCCTTGCGCCACAGGCCCCGGCCTTCCGGTTCGCGGCCCCGGGAGGCTGGCTCCGTGGCGGCATCCTGCGGCGCTCGTCTGCCAGTCTGGCACGGGGCGTTTTTTGCAGGGACGGCGTGGTGGAACTGGCCCGATTGGCCACCGGGCGGCCTGTGCTGCGCCGTCCAGAGGCGGGCGGTCCCTGCTGGCCGGGATCAGTTTCGGGTTGAATGATCCCGTGTTCCGGTCTCTTTCTGCATCTCGCCCTGAAGGGCCAGACGGAAAGGAAGGCGCGATGCGCTGGAACGCATATGAGACGGGGTTTTCCCTGCGCGCGGGGCAGCGGGTGGGATTGCTGGGCGGGTCTTTCGACCCTCCCCATGCCGGTCATGTGCATATCACGCGCGAAGCGCTGAAGCGCTTTCAGCTTGACCGGGTGATCTGGCTGGTCAGCCCCGGCAATCCGCTCAAGCCGCAGGGCCCGGCGCCCATGGCCGAGCGGATCGCGGCGGCGCGGCGGCTGATGAGCGACCCCCGGGTCATCGTCAGCGGCATCGAGGCGCTGGCGGGCACGCGCCACACCGCGCGCACGCTGGCCCTGCTGCGCCACGGCTTTCCGGGGGTGCGGTTCGTCTGGCTGATGGGGGCGGACAATCTGGCCCAGCTGCACCGCTGGGAGGACTGGCACAGCATCATGACCGGCGTGCCGGTCGGGGTGCTGGCCCGCCCCGGCAGCCGCATGGCCGCGCGCGACTCCGTGGCGGCCAGCGTCTATCGCGGCGCGCGCCTGCCGGAACGCGCGGCCCCGCGGCTGGCGCTGGCCGCCGCGCCCGCATGGTGCTTTGTCAACATGCCCATGATCGCGCTCAGCTCTACCCAGCTGCGCGCGGCGCGGGCCGAATGAAATGTGATCGCGGCAGGGACGGGCACCGCTTGTCGCCGCGCCGGGGCTGAGGTTAGATCGCGCCATGACATCCGTAGTTTCCCGCCGTGCCTTTCTTGGCTCCGCCCTTGCGGCGGGGCTTGTGTCCACTGCCGCCTGTGCTGGCGCGCCTCAGGCCTCGCTCCGCCCGGTGGCGCGGGGGGAGGATATCCGCCTGCGCGGGCTCACCTCGGTGGACGAGCTGATCGACGGCGCGGGGCTGGGCGGCAGCGTCGGCTTTGCGGTGCTTGATGCCGCCTCGGGGCGGCTGCTGGAGGACCATCAGGGCCAGCGGGGCCAGCCCCCGGCCAGCGTCGCCAAGGCGCTGACCTCTGCCTATGCGCTGGACACGCTGGGGCCCGATTTCCGCTTTGCCACGGAGGTGCTGGCCACGGGGCCGGTGACCGATGGCATGGTGGCGGGCGATCTGGTGCTGAATGGTGGCGGCGATCCGACGCTGGACACGGACGGGCTGGCGGCGCTTGCGGCACAGCTGAAGGCCGCGGGCCTGCGCGGGGTCACGGGCCGGTTTCTGGTCTGCGGCGGCGCGCTGCCCTATGCGCGCGCCATCGATCCGGACCAGCCGGAACATGTGGGCTACAACCCCGCCGTGTCGGCGCTGAACCTGAATTACAACCGGGTGCATTTCGAATGGCGCCGCGGCGGTGACGGCTATCAGGTGAGCATGGATGCGCCTTCGGCCACGCGGCGGCCTGCGGTGCGGATGGCCCGCATGGGGCTGGTGGCGCGGGATGCCCCGCTTTACACCTATGCCGATGGCGGCGGGTTCGATGACTGGACCGTGGCGCGCGGCGCGCTGGGCAGTGGCGGCGCCCGCTGGCTGCCGGTGCGCAAGCCCGAGCTTTATGCGGGCGAGGTGCTGCAGGCGCTGGCCGCTGAGCAGGGGCTGCGCCTGCCCGCGCCGCAGGTCATCGCCGCCCCTCCGGCCGGGACCGCGCTGGCACGGCACAGCAGCGCGCCGCTGTCGGTCGTGCTGCGCGACATGCTGAAGTTTTCCACCAATCTGACCGCCGAGGTCGTGGGCATGTGGACCACGCGCGCCCGTCTGGGCCGGGCGGTGGGTCTGCGCGAGTCGGCGGGGCAGATGAACGGCTGGGCCAAGGCGCGGCTGGGGCTGGGCGATGTGGCGCTGGTGGATCATTCCGGGCTGGGGCCGCAGAGCCGGATTTCGGCACAGGACATGGCGCAGGCCCTGCTGCAGGTCAACCAGCGCCTGCCGCTGAAGCCGATGATGAAGCCTTTCCCGCTGCTGGACAGCCGGGGGCGGCCGATCCCCAATTCTCCGCTGACGGTGCAGGCCAAGACCGGCACGCTGAACTTTGTCAGCGGTCTTGCGGGATTTGTGGATACGCGGGACGGGCGGCAGATGGTGTTCGCCATCTTCTGCGCCGATCTGCCCCGGCGGGACGCGCTGTCGCGCGCCGAGATGGAGCGTCCGGAAGGGGGCGCTGCGTGGAACCGCCGCGCCAAGGGGCTGCAGCAGGATCTGATCGAACGCTGGGCCGTGCTTTACGGCAGCTGAGCCATGACGGCGGGGGCGGGGCTGTTGCCCGCCGCCGCCCCCAGCAGGGGCAGCAGGCAGAGCAGGGCGGTCGCGGTGATCGTGAACATCTGGCGCATCGTAAACTCTCCGGTCTGGCACTGGGATCGCTAAACCCCCGTCAGGCCTGACTACGGCAGAGCTGCGCCGCGCGCAGGTCCGGAATACCGGACCCGCGCCGCAGCCGGGTCAGCCGCGCAGATGCCGGGCGCGGGCGCCGCGTTCGATGGCCGCCGCGTGCAGCCGGTCCAGATCCAGCTCGTAACGGATCTCTTCCAGAAGGCGCAGTTCGGCCTCGCGCAGCGAGCCGTCGGCGGCGGCCACGTCGCAGGCCAGCGCATAGGCGGTCTCGTTCAGCCGTTCCGGCAGGTGGTTGCGGATCAGGCCGAACAGGGCATCAAGCCCGTCTTCCTGTTCGAACAGGTCGAAGACCATATCCGCGATGACCCGCATGCGGTCGATGTCATAGGCGCCAAAGATCGGCAGCAGGTTCACCGCCGATTCGATCTTGACCAGTTCCGCGGTGCGGATGTTCTGGTCCGAGGCCGATACGGCAATCATCAGCGCCACAAGGCAGTCCTGCGGCGAGAGCGGTTGGGGGGAGGCTTCGGGCACGGACAGGACTCCTATGGTCATTCACCGGGCAATTTATTGACCCCGCGCCCCGCCTGCAATAGGACGCGGGCGCACCTGTTCCCCCGGGGGGAACGCATTTTCTGGAGAGTTTGAGATGTCCCAACTGCGCGAAGCCGCCCTGACCTCGAAGGCCTGGCCCTTTGAAGAGGCGCGCCGGGTCCTCAAACGCTATGAAAAGGCGCCGCCCGAAAAGGGCTATGTGCTGTTCGAGACGGGCTATGGCCCCTCTGGCCTGCCGCATATCGGCACTTTCGGCGAGGTGGCGCGCACCACGATGATCCGCCGCGCCTTTCAGCTGATTTCCGACATTCCGACCCGGCTGATCTGCTTTTCGGATGACATGGACGGGATGCGCAAGGTTCCCGAAAACGTGCCCAATCAGGCGCTGCTGCACGAGAACCTGCAGCGCCCGCTGACCCGCGTGCCCGACCCGTTCGAGCAGTTCGACAGCTTTGGCGATCACAACAACGCCATGCTGCGGCGGTTTCTGGACACGTTCGGCTTCGAATACGAATTCTATTCGGCGACCGAGTTCTATGCCTCGGGGCAGTTCGACGAGATCCTGCTGCGCTGCGCCGAGAAATATGATGACCTGATGGCCATCATGCTGAAATCGCTGCGGGAAGAGCGTCAGCAGACCTATTCGATCTTCCTGCCGATCCACCCCGAAACGGGCCGCGTGCTGTATGTGCCGATCAAGCATGTGGATGCCGCCGCGGGCACCGTGACCTTTGACGACGAGGACGGGCGGGAATGGACGCTGCCGGTCACCGGGGGCAATGTGAAGCTGCAGTGGAAGCCCGATTTTGGCGCCCGCTGGGCAGCGCTTGGCGTCGATTTCGAAATGTATGGCAAGGACCATTCCACCAATACCCCGATCTATGACGGCATCTGCCGCGCCTTGGGCGTGCGCCCGCCGGAGCATTTCACCTATGAGCTGTTCCTTGACGATCAGGGTCAGAAGATCAGCAAATCCAAGGGCAATGGCCTGTCGATCGACGAATGGCTGACCTATGCCGCGTCGGAATCGCTGAGCTATTTCATGTTTCAGAAGCCCAAGACGGCCAAGCGGCTGTGGTGGGACGTGATTCCCAAGGCGGTGGACGAATACCACCAGCAGCTGCGCGCCTATCCCGACCAGACGCCGGAGCAGCAGGTCAACAACCCGGTCTGGCACATCCATGGCGGCGACGTGCCCGAATCGAAGATGGTGGTGCCGTTTTCCATGCTGCTGAACCTCGCCTCTGCCGCCGGGGCCGAGGACAAGGACACGATGTGGGCCTTCATCCGCCGTTACGCGCCGGAGGCCAATCCCGGCACGCATCCCGATCTGGATGCGGCGGCGGGCTATGCGGTGCGTTACTTCAACGATTTCGTGAAGCCCACAAAGCAGTTCCGCGCCCCCGACGCGCAGGAGGCCGCCGCGCTGGAGGATCTGGCCGCCCGGCTGGACGCCTATGACGGCGCGGTGGAGGACGAGGCGCTGCAGACGCTGGTCTTTGCCGTGGGCAAGGAGCACGGGTTCGAGAACCTGCGCGACTGGTTCAAGGCGCTTTACGAGGTGCTGCTGGGGCAAAGCCAGGGGCCGCGCTTTGGCGGGTTCATCGCCCTTTACGGCGTCGCCGAAACCGCCGCGCTGATCCGCGACGCGCTGGCAGGCAAGCTGGCCTGATGACCCGCGCCCGCCCGGATTGACGGGCGGGCACCCCGCTCTAGCTTGACGCTTGGTCAAGGTGGAGGTGTGGTGATGAGGGCTCTGGTTCTGGCGGCTGTGATGGCCGCAGGTCTTGCCGGGCAGGCCGTGGCGCAGGAGGGCGACATTGCCGCGACGATCCGCGGGCAGATGGACGCGTTTCTGGCCGAGGATCCGGCGCGGGCCTTCACCTATGCCAGCCCCGGCATTCAGGGCCTGTTCGGCACGCCCGACAATTTCGCCCGCATGGTGCGCGACGGCTATCCGATGGTCTGGCGGCCCGATGACGTGCGCTTTGGCCCGCTGCGGCAGGTCGACGGTGCGCAGCTGCAGTCGGTCTATGTCACCGATGCCGACGGGCGGGCGCATCTGCTGGAATACCGGATGGAACAGATCGACGGGCGCTGGCGCATCGCGGGCGTGCGTCTGCTGCAGGCGCCCGAAGCCTCGGTCTGAGCTGCTGACGCCGGATCCGTTGCCGCAGCGCCGGGAGCAGCGTCACGCCGGGCGCGATTTCCGTTAACCCCTGCCTGATACCTCCCTGTCGCGCGGGGCCGGGTGGCCCTGTTGCACGCGCAGCAGCAGAGGATCGACGGCATGAACATTGCAGTGACCCAAGGTGTGGAGCTTTCCCCCACGCCGTTTTCCCAAGGGCTGAACCACTGGTCACGGGGAGACGGCACGCCCGGATCCGACAGTTATGACAGCCTGCCCACGGCGGCTTTCGTTCCGGCGGATCAGGATTTTGGCGGCGCTCTGGAGCTGCAGAAAACAGAAGCCACGCAGAAGCTGCGCTACATGGGCAATACGCCGATCCTGCCGGGCGTCTATCTGCGCGTTACGGCGCGGGTGAAGGCGCTGTCGGGGCCGCTGCCCGCCGTGCGGATCGCCGCTTGGGCGGGGCGGGGGTCGCAGGCGGTGAGCGGGCTGCCGCTGCAGGGCCCGGCACGGGCGCTGACCAGCTATGGCGCGGTGGTGGAGGTGTCGGCCATCGTCGGCACCGGCACGCGGCAGGGGGTGGACATGCCTTGGGGCATGGAGCCGACGCTGGGCCATTTCGGGCTGGATCTGACCGGGCCGGTGGGGGGCGTGGTCCGGATCGACGATCTGCAGATCGAGGATGTGAGCCAGGTTTTCCTGCGCGACATGCTGGCCATGGTCGACGTGCGCGATTACGGCGCAACCGGCAATGGCAGCACCGATGACAGCGCCGCCTTCGAGGCGGCGGATGCTGCGGCACAGGGGCGCACGGTTCTGGTGCCGGCGGGCACGTTCCGGCTGGCGAATTCTGTGACCTTCGACAGCCATGTGCGGTTTGAGGGGCAGGTGACGATGCCCGCGGCTGCCATCCTGTCGCTGACCAAGGACTTTCACCTTTCCGCCTATATCGACGCCTTCGGGGGCGACGAAACACTGGCTTTGAGCAAGGCGCTGCAGTCGCTGTTGAACAATGCCGATCATGAGAGCCTTGATCTGGCCGGTCGGCGGGTGTCGCTGATGGCGCCGCTCGACGTGGCGGCGGCGGTGGCCAACCGCAGCACCTATGCGCAGCGCCGGGTGCTGCGCAACGGCCAGATCCGGGCCGAGGAAAGCGGCACATGGGCGCCGCGCACCGTCACCTCGCAGGCCAGCTATGCGGCGGCAGATCCGTGGCGGCTGACCAATGTGGTCAACGTGGCGAATGTGCAGGTGGGCAGCCTTGTCACCGCGGCGGGGGTGGGGCGCGAGATCTACGTGAAATCCGTCAACGTGGCCGCGCGCGAGGTGGCGCTGTCGCAGCCGCTGTCGGATGCGGCGGGCACGCAGGCCTACACCTTTACCCGCTTCCGCTACCTGCTGGATTTTGCGGGGTTCGAGAAGCTCGAAAAATTCGAGATCGAGGATGTGGAGTTCCAGTGTTCGGCGCTGGCCAGCGGCGTGATGCTGCCGCCGCTGGGCACGGTCAACGTGATCCGCAACTGTGTCTTCAACCGGCCCGGGCATCGCGGCATCACCTCGATCGGGGAGGGCTGTCAGGGTTTGCTGCTGGATCACAACCAGTTCATCAGCGCCGAGCCGGACCTGGCCACGCAGGCGCGCCAGTCGGTCGCGCTGAACACCAACGCCAATGACGTGAAGATCCGCAACAACCGCGCGTCGCAGTTCCGGCATTTCGCCGTGGTCTCGGGGGCGCATTCGGTCATTTCGGGCAACCATTTCTTTCAGGGCGACGACACCGCCTCCGGCATCCGCAGCGCCGGGGTGGTGCTGTGCCTGCGGGCCTGCAATGCCACGATCTCTGGCAACTATGTCGACAACTGCTTCATCGAATGGACGAACGAACGCGAGCCGGATCCGGATTTTTCCGGCGGCTTCGGCTTTGCGGGCCTGTCGGTGACCAACAACGTTTTCCTGTGTTCCAACGTTGCGGCATGGTTTTCCTTCCTCGTGGTCAAACCTTACGGCACGGGGCATATGGTCAACGGGCTCAATGTCTCGGGCAACCTGTTCCGCAGCGTGGGCGGGCAGATCGACCGGGTGGAGCGGGTCGACACCTCCTTTGCCGGGCTGAACCTGAGCGCGATGCGGCGGGTGTTTGTCCATTCCAACACCTATCACAACATCCAGACCGGGGCGGAAAACCCGGTCACCATCAGCCATGCCCAGAACAGCCATGCGGCGACCTGGGTGGTCGGCACCGGAGGCAAGCTGCCCTTTGACGGCGTGGCGCAGGAGGTGGAGAGCCTTGTCCTGCGGTCGCGCCCGCGCAACGGCGCCAATGTCAGCGCCCATCACATGCCCTATGCGCAGCCCGGCGAAGGCCCCGGTCAGGATCAGGTCCATGTGATCTGGCCCGAACCGATGCGGGGCGATCTGACGCTGCGGGTGCGCATGGATCTGTAGCAGGGGATGGCGCCTGCCGGACCGGTCCTCCCGCGGGGCCGGTCAGAACCGGGTCCAGAGCCCCATGGTCACGCCCATTGTCCGGTCTCCCGTCAGGCTCCAGCTGCCGCCGATCTCTGTCTGCACCTTGCGGAACAGCGGCGTCACCAGCGAGGGGGCAAGGCGCACGAAACCGGGCCCGTCTGCGGGCGCGCCGCTTTGTACCTGCAGCAGCAGCATGCGGTCTGACGGCAGATGGAGCCCCAGCGTCAGATCCAGCTTCGCCGCCGCGCGCCCGCCGCCGGGCAGTTCGACCAGCGCATCAGCGGCCATCCAGCCCCAGTCACGCCCGAGCCCCAGCGACAGGCCCGGCCTCAGCACGGCGGCCCCGTCGATCTGGCCCAGCCCGACTTCCGCCGCCACGCGCAGCCCGGGATCGGACTGGCGCAGGGGCCAGCGCAGGAAGGCCACCGTCTTGACATCGCCGCTGACCGACCGGCCCAGATCGAGCCCCAGTGTCAGGCGCTCGGTCAGGCCGTATTCCACATAAAGCGTGCGATACTGCCCCGTCGGCTCCAGCGAGGTCCATGTGCCAAGGTCCTGCGGCCAGGACAGCCGCACCGTGGCGCTGGCAAAACCCGCCCCCTTGGCCTGAGGCCAGGCCCCGGCCAGCGCGCCCGATGCCAGCAGGCAGAGCGCCAGTCCGAGGCTGAGAAGGCGCGGCAGGCACATTCCTGATCTCCGGTCACTGCCGCAGCCTGTGCCGCGCGCGGTTAATGCCACGTTAAGCGCACTGGATTTGCAGAGGAGATCGGCTATGCTGCAGCTGCAAGTGCCCGTGTGGCACGGGCAAAAGGGGGCGCCATGACCGGATCCGTGATCACCGTCGCACAGCAGAAGGGTGGATCGGGCAAGACCACGGTCTCGGCCAATCTGGCCATCGGCTTCCGGCTGGCGGGCAAATCGGTGGCGCTGGTGGATATCGACCCGCAGGGCAGTCTGGGCCGCTGGTTCATGACCCGGCTGGAGCGGGATCCGGACGCGGTGTCGGGCCTCGACTTCGCCACTTCCTCCGCCTGGGGCGTGACCTATGAATGCCGCAAGCTTGCCGAAACCCACGATTTTGTCATCGTCGACACGCCGCCCAAGGCAGACAGCGACCTGAGGCCCGCGCTGCGCGCCGCCGATCTGGTGGTTGTTCCGGTCTCCATGAGCCACCTGGACATCTGGGCGACCGAAGGCGTGCTGGATCTGGCGCGGCGCGAGAACAAGGAGGTGCTGGTGGTGCTCAACCGCACCCGGCCCGGCACGCGGCTTGCCGCCGAGGTGGCGGAGGCGGTCAAGGGCATGGAGGCGCGCATCGCGCAGGCACATCTGGCCAACCGCGTGGGCTATGCCGAAGCCTTCGGTCAGGGGCGCAGCGCCGCCGAAGGCCGCAAGAGCCCGGCCCGGGACGAGATCGCAGCCCTGACCGCAGAGGTGGCGCAGGTGCTGGCAAACGGCTAAACGGGGCGCGACAGGAGACCCGACATGACCGACCTCGCAGCCCTTGCCGACACGATCCGCCGCCATCACGAGTCGCAGGGCCAGCCCGTGTCCCGGCTTGGCTATTTCTGCGCCCCGTTCCGGCCCGCTTCCGGGCCTTTTGCCGAGAGGGTCATCAAGGTCTATCGCAGCCTGCCCGATCCGGCGGCGCTGGACCGGCTGGCCGCGGCGCATGAGGATTACGTGCAGGCCCTGCTCCGCGCGGGGGTGCCGATGCCGGACACGGACTTCCTGCTGCTGGACACGGGCACGGCGCGGGTGCCGGTGATCGTGCAGGAAGCCCTGCCCGAAACCGCCCTGATGCGGCCCCGCATGCAGCAGGAGGATCTGCCCGGCACGCTTGCCCTGATGGAGGCGGCGGGGCAGGTCATCGCCCGGTTCTGGACTGCTGCCGACCAGTTCGAAACCCGCATCGGCTTTCACCCGTCCATCCGGAATTTTGCGGTGATGGGCGGGCAGGCGGTGTTCTTCGACACTTTCCCTCCCCTCATCCACTACTCGCGCGAGGAGATGGGGCGGATGCTGCTGCAGTTTTCGGAAAAGCGCCTGATGCGCGTGGTGGGGCCGCTGCTGCAGCGCAAGGTCACGGGCATTCAGGACGAATGGTATTCCGCCCCCGAAACGCTCGTGGGGCTGGTGGGATCCGCCTGCCGTCTGCGTCCGGAACACGCGGCGGCCTATCTGGACTGGGGGCGGGACTTTGCGCCACGCGCCATGCCGCGCTGGTCGGAGGAGGTGCTGGCCGGTCTGGCGCAGCCGCCGCGGCTGCCGGGATACTGGACAGGGTTCCGCAAGCTGCTGGGCCTGCAGGGCGAACCCAACCTCTGACATCCGGTGCAGCCCTGCGGCAGGGGCGCCAAAAATCTTCGTACGAAGATTTTTTCTTGGAGGAGACGGGGTCGGCGAGATTTTTCGTCCGAAGAATCTCGCCTTGCGTCGCTCAGACGATCTTGATGCCGGCCTTTTCGGCATCCGCGACAAAGGTCGCAAGACCCTTCTCGGTGAGGACGTGATTGGCCATGGCCTTGATCACCGCAGGCGGGGCGGTGCAGACATCCGCGCCGATCTTCGCGCATTCGGACATGTGGTTGGCGGTCCGGATCGAGGCCGCGAGAATCTGCGTCTCGTAGCCGTAATTGTCATAGATCTGGCGGATATCCGCGATCAGCTCCAGCCCGTCGAGGTTCAGGTCGTCCAGCCGGCCGACGAAGGGCGAAATGAAGGTCGCGCCAGCCTTTGCGGCCAGAAGCGCCTGATTGGCGGTGAAGCACAGGGTCACATTGACCATGCGGCCCTCGTCGGAGAGCACCTTGCAGGCCCGCAGACCGTCCCAGGTCAGCGGCACCTTGACCGCGATGTTCGGGGCGATTTCCGCCAGCTTGCGGCCTTCCTCGATCATGGCTTCGGCGTCCAGCGCCACCACCTCGGCGGAGACGGGACCGGAGACCAGATCGCATATCTCCTTGGTCACTTCGAGAATGTTGCGGCCCGATTTGGCGATCAGCGACGGGTTGGTGGTGACGCCATCCACCATGCCAAGCGCGTGCAGTTCCTTGATGGCGTCGATATCGGCGGTGTCTACGAAGAATTTCATGGAAGAAAGCCCTCCCGGCTCTGCTTGGAATTCCGTTGCGGCTGTCTTACCCCATGAGGCGGGGCACCGGAACCCCCTTGCTGCGGGCGCTAACGGACGGATCCATGGATGACTTCTACGAGGCGGGCACGCTTGTTGCGGTGCTGACCACGCAGCCGCTGGACCGGCTGCTGGATTATCGCGCGCCCGAAGGCGGCTGCGCGCAGGGCGCCTATGTCGAGGTGCCGCTGGGCCCCCGGCGGGTGCTGGGCGTGGTCTGGGGACCGGGGCAGGGCGGCTGGGATCCGGCGAAGGTCCGCAGCATCGGCCGGGTTCTGGATGCCGTGCCGATGCGGGCGGAACTGCGCAGCTTTCTGGAACGGGCGGGGAGTTACACGCTGACGCCGCTTTCGGCCATGCTGCGGCTGGCCACCCGCGCGCCGGGGCTGGGCGAGGCCCCGGCCCGGCGCAAGATCTACCGCCCCGGCACTGGCGCGCCGGAGCGGCTGACCGATGCCCGGCGGCGGGTGCTGGAGGTGCTGGAGGAACGCGGCGGCCTGTCGCTGACGCTGGGCGAGCTGGCGGAGGCGGCGGGGGTTACCTCGTCAGTCATCAAGGGGCTGGTCACGCAGGGCGCCGTGCGGGAGGAGGAGGCGCCGCGCGATCTGCCCTTTCCCCGGCTCGATCCTGATCTGGGCGGCAAGGACCTGACCCCCGATCAGGCGGCGGCGGCGGCGGCGCTGTGCGAGGGCATCCGGTCGGGGCGCTATGGCACGGTGCTGCTGAAGGGGGTCACCGGGTCGGGCAAGACCGAGGTCTATATGGAAGCCGTGGCCGAGACGCTGCGCCGCGGGCGGCAGGCGCTGGTGCTTCTGCCGGAAATCGCGCTGAGCGCGGAATTCCTCAACCGGGTGGAGGCGCGGTTCGGCGCGCGCCCCGCCGAATGGCATTCCGGCGTCACCGTCACCGAACGGCGCCGGGTCTGGCGGCAGGTGGCCGAAGGCGGCGCGCAGCTGGTGGTGGGGGCCCGTTCGGCGCTGTTCCTGCCGTTCCGCGACCCCGGGCTGATCGTCGTCGACGAGGAGCATGACACCTCCTACAAGCAGGAGGAGGGCGTGCTTTACAACGCCCGCGACATGGCGGTGCTGCGCGCCTCGATCTTCGAGGGGCGGGTGGTGCTGGCCTCGGCGACGCCATCGCTGGAAAGCTGGGCCAATGCGGCGGCGGGCAAGTATCAGCGGCTGGATCTGACGTCGCGGTTTGGCGCTGCGGTGCTGCCCGAGATGCGGGCGCTGGATCTGCGCGGGCAGGATCTGCCCGCCAATCGCTGGATTTCGCCTGCGCTGCAGGGGGCGGTGCGGACCCGCATCGACAAGGGCGAACAGGCGCTCCTGTTTCTCAACCGGCGCGGCTATGCGCCGGTGACGCTGTGCCGGGCCTGTGGTCAGCAGATCGGCTGCCCGCATTGCGATGCGCGCATGGTGGAGCATCGCTTCCTGCAGCGGCTGGTCTGCCATCAATGCGGCGAGAGCGCGCCCATGCCCGAGGCCTGCCCCTCCTGCGGGGTGGCGGGCAAGCTGGCGGCGGTCGGGCCGGGGGTGGAGCGGCTGGCCGAAGAGGCGGCAGAGGTGTTTCCGCAGGCGCGGCTGGCAGTGCTGTCCTCGGATCTGTTCGGCACGGCGCGGCAGCTGAAGGAAGAGATCGTCAAGATCGCCGAGGGCGGCGCGGACATCATCATCGGCACGCAGCTGGTGGCGAAGGGCCATAATTTCCCGCTGCTGACGCTGGTGGGGGTGATCGATGCCGATCTGGGCCTGCAGGGGTCGGATCTGCGCGCGGCGGAGCGCACGTTTCAGCTGATGCGGCAGGTGGCAGGGCGCGCGGGCCGGGCCGAGCGGGCGGGGGTGGCCCTGCTGCAGACCTTCCAGCCCGAGCATCCGGTGATCCGCGCCATTCTGGCGGGGGATGAGGAGGCGTTCTGGGCCGCGGAGGCCGAGGAGCGGCGGGTGGCGGGCATGCCGCCCTATGGGCGGCTGGCGGGGGTGATCCTGTCCTCCACCGATGTGCAGGAGGCTTTCGATCTGGGCAATGCGCTGGCGCGGCAGGATGGCCCGCTGCGCCGGGTGGGCGCACAGGTCTATGGTCCCGCCCCCGCACCAATCGCGCGGGTGCGCGGGCGGCATCGGGTGCGGCTGCTGGTCAAGGCGCCCAAAGGCGTGGCGCTGCAGCCCGCGCTGGCCGAATGGGCGGCGCAGTTCCGGCTGAGGGGCGAGCTGCGCATGGCCATCGACATCGACCCGCAGAGCTTTTTCTGAGCGCCTGGCCCCTGACGGGCGGGGCAGGGGGCGCTGCCCCCGCCGCGCGTGCCGCGCGGCCCCCCGGGATATTTGGGGTCAGAAGAGGCGGGGGCGCCGAGTTTGCCCCTGCCGCGCCTTGCCGGGCTGGGGCGGCGTGGCTACATGAAGCGCATGAAAAACTGGATCCCCTTTCTGAACTCCGGGCCGGTCGTGTCGGTGGTGCGCCTGCAGGGCGCCATCGGCATGGCGGGGCGCGGCGCGCTCAACGACACCACGCTGGCGCCCCTGCTGGAGCGCGCCTTTCGCCGTGGCAAACCGGCGGCGGTGGCGCTGGAGATCAATTCGCCCGGCGGCTCGCCGGTGCAAAGCTCGCTGATCGGCGCGCGTGTCCGTCGCCTGTCGGAAGAAACCGGCGTGCCGGTGCTGGCCTTTGTCGAGGATGTTGCGGCCTCTGGCGGCTACTGGATCGCCTCTGCGGCGGACGAGATTCATGTGGATGACAGCTCCATCCTTGGATCCATCGGCGTGATCTCGGCGAGTTTCGGCGCGCATGTGTTTCTGACGCGGCAGGGGATCGAGCGGCGGGTGCATACGGCGGGGCAGTCCAAGAGCATGCTCGACCCGTTCCGCCCCGAATCCGAAGAGGATGTGGCGCGGCTGGAGCGGCTGCTGGGGCAGCTGCACCAGACCTTCATCGCGCAGGTCAAGGCGCGGCGCGGCAGCAAGCTGGCCGAGGATCCGGCGCTCTTCACCGGCGAGATCTGGCTGGGCCGCTCTGCCGTGGAGGTGGGGCTGGCCGATGGCGTGGGCCATCTGGTGCCGGTGCTGAAGGCGCGGTTCGGCAACAAGGTGAAATTCCGCCGCTACGGTCCGCGCCGCCGCCTGCTGCCGAAGCTGGGCCTGTCCATGGCGCAGGAGGTTCTGTCGGGGATCGAGGAGCGCGCGGCCTTTGCGCGCTTCGGGCTCTGATGCTGGCCAAGATCGTCCTTCTGTTTCTGGCGGTGATCGCGGTGCTGGGCATTTTCGGCAAGCTGCGCCTTCCGGGGGTCGGCAAGCTGGGCCGCCTCTCCAAGCCCTGTCCGCGCTGCGGGCGGCATCGCATCGGGCGCGGGCCCTGTCCCTGCGGTCACAGAAAGGTCTGACATGGTTTTTGTCTATGCGGTTCTTGGCCTCGTCCTGCTGCTGTTTGCGGGGGACGCGCTGGTCAAGGGTGCCGTCAACCTTGCGCTGCGCATGGGGATCCCGGCGCTGATCGTCAGCCTGACGGTGGTGGCCTTTGGCACCTCGGCGCCGGAACTGCTGGTCTCCGTTCAGGCGGCGCTGGACGGGGTGCCGGGCATCGCGCTGGGCAATGTGGTGGGATCGAACACCGCCAATGTGCTGCTGGTGCTGGGGATTCCCGCGCTGCTCGCGGTGATGCACACGTCGGGGCATGACACCCGCAAAAGCTATCTGACCATGCTGGGCGGGTCGGTGCTGTTCATCGCGCTGGCCTTCCGCGGCGTGTTCGACTGGATCGCGGGGCTGGTGCTGCTGGCGGGGATCACGCTGGCCATTCTGGATTCCGCCCGCGACGCGCTGCGTCACCGCCGCGCCGGCATTGCCGCAGGCCCGGCGGTGGAGACGCCCGAGGGCGCCGATCCGGACATGCCGTGGTGGAAGATCGCGCTGTTTCTGGCGCTGGGTCTGGTGGGGCTGCCCATCGGCGCCAACCTGCTGATCGACAGCGCCACCGAAATTGCCGCCATGTTCGGCGTGCCCGATACGGTGATCGGCCTGACGCTGGTGGCGATCGGCACCTCGCTGCCGGAGCTGGCCACCACGGTGATGGCGGCGCTGCGGCGGCAGGCGGATGTGGCGCTGGGCAATGTCATCGGGTCCAACCTGTTCAACCTGCTGGCCATCATCGGCATCGCCGCGCTGATCAGGCCGCTGCCGGTTGATCCGCAGTTCCTGAGCTTCGACCTGTGGGTGATGCTGGGCGCCTCGCTGCTGCTGATCCCCTTCGTGTTCCTGAAGCAGGATATCGGGCGGGTCTGGGGCGTGATCCTTACGGCGCTTTATGCGGGATATATGGCGCTGGTCCTGATCTGAGATGTGACGCAAGAGGAGACGTCGGATGGAACACCAAAAGCGGGCGCTGGTGACCGGGGCAGGGCACCGGCTGGGCCGGGCCATGGCGCTGTATCTGGCCGGGCGGGGCTATGACGTGGCGGTGCATTACGCCAGTTCCGCCGCAGGGGCCGAGGCGGTGGTGGCCGAGATCGCAGGTCTGGGCCGGCAGGGCGTGGCGCTGCAGGCCGATCTGCTGGACGAGGCCGCGACGCAGGGGCTGGTGGCGCGGGCCGCCGAAGCCTTGGGCGGGCCGCTGACCGTGCTGGTCAACAATGCCTCGATCTTCGAGCATGACACGCTGGAGAGCGCCACGCGCGACAGCTGGGACCGGCACATGGAATCGAACCTGCGCGCGCCTTTCGTGCTGACGCAGGGCTTTGCCGCGCAGGCCCCCGCGCCGCGCCGGGATGCCCGGGACGAGCCGGTGGCGCAGGCGCTGGTCGTCAACATGATCGACCAGCGGGTGCGCAGCCTGACGCCGGAATTCATGACCTACACGCTGGCCAAGATGGGGCTCTGGGCGCTGACCCGCACCGCCGCCATGGCGCTGGCGCCCAAGGTGCGCGTCAATGCCATCGGCCCCGGTCCGACCCTGCGCGGCGGTCGCCAGACCGAGGAGAATTTCGCCCGCCAGCGCGCCGCCACCGTGCTGGAACGCGGCGCCAGCCCCGAGGATATCTGCGCGGCTCTGGGCTATTTTCTGGAGGCGCCGGCCATCACCGGGCAGCTGCTGTGTGTGGATGGCGGACAGCATCTGGCATGGGAAACCCCGGACGTGCTGGGTGTGGAATGATGCAGGGCCGTTCCGACTTTTGCACCGGCGGATTTGCTGTCATGAAAGCGTTAAGAATTTGTTATCCTTTCAAGGGCTTGATGGGGTCTGCGAAAAAGAAACGTTCATTATCAACGGTTTGTGAAATCGCTCAAAAATTAAGCAATCCATTGAAAGGGCCAAGAACCAAGGGAATTTTGCAGTTGCCCGGAATTTGCCCGCAGGGTTATCCACAGAAGCGGTGGATGTATTCCTGCTTGATGCTGGCCTTGCGGCGGTGCAGCGAAGCCAGAGAATCGTTCCCCCCGAAAAGGGCTGACGCAGCGGCATGACGACAGACTCCGACCTTCCGCAGGACAGCGCCCGTCCCCGGGGCGCAGAGGTCATTCAGGCCTATCTGAAGACGCTGGACGGCAGCCCCGGCGTCTACCGGATGCTGGATGACCAGAGCCGGGTTCTGTATGTGGGCAAGGCGCGCAACCTGAAGGCGCGGGTGTCGAATTACGCGCGCCCGACGGGGCATTCGCGGCGCATCGCGCGGATGATCGCCGACACCGCGTCGATGATGTTCCTGACCACCCGGACCGAGACCGAGGCGCTGCTGCTGGAGCAGAACCTCATCAAGCAGCTCAAGCCGAAATTCAACGTGCTGCTGCGCGACGACAAGTCGTTTCCGAACATCATGCTGACCACGGATCACGCCTTTCCGCAGATCCGCAAGCATCGCGGCGCGCGCACCGAAAAGGGCGCCTATTACGGCCCCTTTGCCAGCGCGGGGGCGGTGAACCGCACGCTGAACCAGCTGCAGCGGGTGTTTCTGCTGCGCAACTGTTCCGATTCCATGTTCGAGGGCCGGACCCGGCCCTGCCTGCTGCACCAGATCCGGCGCTGTTCGGCGCCCTGTGTCGGGCGCATCTCCGAAGAAGACTACCGCGCCACGGTGGCGGATGCGCAGCGGTTCCTGTCGGGCAAGTCGACCCAGATGCAGGAGGTGCTGGCGGAGCAGATGATGGCAGCCTCGGAGGCGATGGAATTCGAACGCGCCGCCGCGCTGCGCGACCGGATCCGCGCGCTGACGCAGGTGCAGTCGGTGCAGGGCATCAACCCGCGCGGCGTGGCCGAGGCGGATGTGATCGCGCTGCATCTGGAGGGCGGGCAGGCCTGCGTGCAGGTGTTTTTCATCCGCGCCAACCAGAACTGGGGCAACAAGGATTTTTACCCCCGCGTCGGCGACGATGTCGGCCCCGAGGAGGTGATGGAGGCGTTTCTGGGCCAGTTCTACGACACGAAGGAACCGCCCCGCCTGCTGCTGCTGAGCCACGAGATCGAAAATCCCGACCTGATGACAGAGGCGCTGTCGGACAAGCTGGGCCGCAAGGTCGAGATCGCGGTGCCGCTGCGTGGCGAAAAGGCCGAACTGGTCGAGGGGGCAGCGCGCAATGCCCGCGAAAGCCTTGCCCGGCGCATGTCGGAAACCGCGACGCAGGCCAAGCTTCTGCGCGGGCTGGCCGATGCCTTCGGCCTTGATACCGTGCCGCAGCGGATCGAGGTTTATGACAACAGCCACATCATGGGCACCAATGCCGTTGGGGCGATGATCGTGGCCGGGCCCGAGGGCTTTCTTAAAAGCCAGTATCGCAAGTTCAACATCCGGGGCGACGATCTGACCCCCGGCGACGATTTCGGCATGATGAAAGAGGTGCTGACCCGCCGCTTCACCCGCCTGCTGAAAGAGGATCCCGAGCGTGAAAAGGGCCTGTGGCCGGATCTGCTGCTGATCGACGGCGGGGCAGGGCAGGTCAGCGCCGTGGCCGAGATCATGCGCGAACAGGGGGTGGAGGACATTCCCATGGTCGGCGTCGCCAAGGGCATCGACCGTGACGCGGGCAAGGAGGAATTCCACCGCATCGGCGAACGGCCCTTCGCGCTGCGCCACAACGATCCCGTGCTGTATTTCGTGCAGCGCCTGCGCGACGAGGCGCACCGCTTTGCCATCGGCACCCATCGCGCCAAGCGCGCCAAGGCGCAGATGGCCAATCCGCTGGACGAGGTGCCGGGGGTGGGGGCGTCGCGCAAGCGCGCGCTGCTGGCGCATTTCGGCTCCGCCAAGGCGGTCAGCCGCGCCAACTTTGCCGATCTGCGCGCGGTGGACGGGGTAAGCGAGGCGCTGGCCGAACGCATCTACGCCTTTTTCCACGAAAAGGGCTAGGCGGGCCATCACGCTCTGCGGAGCGGGCCGCTGTGCTCTGGACCTTGGCCCGCGCCGCGCCTACCGTGGCGCAAAACCACGGAGGCACATATGGCAGTCGGCACCAACATCCGCACCTATTTCCAAGGCGCATGGCACGAGGGCGACGTGGCGATCCTGCGCGGCGCGGATCACGGCACTTGGCTCGGCAGTTCGGTCTTTGACGGTGCGCGTTATGTGCAGGGTGTGGCCCCCGACCTTTACGCCCATTGCCTGCGGGTGAACCGCTCTGCCGAGGCGCTGATGCTGACCCCCACCGTCAGCGCCGAGGATATGGTGCAGATCGTCTGGGACGGGCTGTCGGCCTATCCCAAAGAGGCTGCCGTCTACATCCGCCCGATGTACTGGGCCACCAATGGCGACGGATCGGCCATCGTGCCCTCGCCCGAGAATGTGGGCTTTGCCATCTCGCTGGAACAGATCCCCATGGCCGCCACGGACACCAGCACCACGCTGGGCCGCACCCGATTCCGCCGCCCGGTGCTGGAGGATGCGGTGGTCAATGCCAAGGCGGGCTGCCTTTATCCCAACAACGCCCGCATGCTGGTCGAGGTGCGCCGCCGGGGCTTCGGCAACGCGCTGGTGGCCGATGCGCTGGGGAATGTTGCGGAAACCGCCACCGCCAACGTGTTCATGGTGCGTGATGGCGTGGTCTTCACCCCCATCGCCAACGGCACCTTCCTTGCCGGCATCACCCGGGCGCGGCACATCGCCAACCTGCGCGCCGACGGCGTGGAGGTGCAGGAAACGGTGCTGAGCTTTGCCGATTTCGAGACCGCCGAAGAGGTGTTCCTGACCGGCAACATGAACAAGATCACCCCGGTTTCGGGGTTCGAGGACACCTCCTATCAGATCGGTCCCGTCACCCGCCGCGCGCGCCAGCTCTATTGGGACTGGGCGCTGTCTGACGGTTGAGATGCGGCGCGAGCCGCCCCTGACCGCGCCCCGGCGCCCGGCCCAGCCCGAGGCGCGGCGCGTGCTGCGGGCAGAGCGGGGGCCGGGGCCTGCGTCCGGATCCAAGCCGGAGCCCGCAGCCCCGGGCCTGCGCGCGCTGCGGGGCGACCGGCCTCCGCGCCGCCGCCGCTCGCTTTTCCGCCGGGGTCTGGCGCTGCTGCTGCGGCTGCTGCCGCTGGTGGTCACGCTGGGCCTGATGGTCTGGGCACTGCAGGACAACCCGCTGGCCCGCCCGCTGGTTGCCGCTTCTGACCAGCAGATCCGCGCCAGCCTTGACCGGGCGCTGGCCGCACGGCTGCCGCCCGAGCGGCTGGTGCTGGAGCTGGACGAGGCGCTGATGACCAATGATCTGGACCGCATCGACATGCTGCTGCCCTTGGCCGACCGGGTGGGGCTGACCCCGGATCCGGCGCAGGCCGAGGCGATCACCGCGCTGCGCGAGGCGGAAAGCGGCTTCTGGGCCGGGGCTGCGGACTGCGCGCGCTGTGCCGCCGATGTGGCCGACTGCCCGTCGCTGCGCATGCTGGGCGCCTGCGGCATCCCGCTGGAACTGACGCCCGTGGGGGATCTGAACGCGCTGCGCCGTGCGGGCATCGCGCTTTGGGAAGAACAGGATGTCGACGAGGTCGAGGTGACGCTGGCCGCCATCGGGCTGGCCGCCACCGGCGCGATCGTCCTTACCGGCGGCAGTTCCGCCACGGTGAAGGCCGGGGCCACCGCGCTGCGTCTGGGGCGGCGCATGGGCACGCTGACCTCGGGCTTTGCGGCGGATCTGGCGCGGCTGACCGATGCCGCCATGCTGCGCCGTCTGCTGGCGCGCAGCGGCGATGCCGCTGACAGCGCGCGGCTCGCGCGGGCCAATGCGCTGGCGGGGGATGTGACCCGCGTGGTGGGCAACACCTCCATGTCGGATGGCATCCTGCTGCTGCGCCATGTGGACAGCGCCGAGGATGCCGCCCGGCTGGCGCGGCTGTCGGATGTGGCGGGCCCCGAAACGCGCGGCGTGATCGAGGTTCTGGGCAAATCCCGCACCTTCCGCGCGCTGCTGCGCGTCTCGGACGAGGCGCTGGCGGCGGTGGCGCTGATCTGGCTGGGGCTGGGGCAGCTTGTCGCCTCGGTCGGGCTGTGGCTGGGCGGGCGGCTGATGCGGCCGCTCACGCAGGGGCTGGCGGGGCGGCTTTAGTTGGGCGTTGCCTGTGCGCCTGCCCTGCGCCATGATCTCCGCGAAGGAGAGACCTCATGCGCAAGTTCCTCGTGGTGCTCGATGACAGCCGCGAATGTCTCAACGCGATGCGGTTTGCCGCGATGCGCGCGGCCCGCACCGGCGGAGGCGTGGCGATCCTGTCGGTGATCCCGCCTGACGATTTCAACCACTGGATCGGTGTGGGCGACATCATGCGCTCCGAAGCCCGCGAGCGCATCGAGGCGCATTTCGAGGTTTTCGCCAAATGGATGCGCGACCGGCAGGGGGTGGATCCGGAACTGGTGATCCGCGAAGGCGACCCGGTGACCGAGATTCTGGCGCAGGTGAAGGACGATCCCGATATCGGCGTGCTGGTGCTGGGGGCGGCGGCGGACAAGAAGGGCCCGGGCCCGCTGGTCAGCCAGATGACCCGCTCTTCGGGCAGCCTGCCGATCCCGCTGACCATCGTGCCCGGCGACATGTCCAAGGAGCGGCTGGAGGCGATCACCTGAGCCGCCAACTTTAGAACGGTTCCAAATCTTGACGCGGGGCGGGTGCGGGCGCATATAGGGAGCAGCCCGGAGAAAGGACGCCTCATGTTCATCCAGACCGAATCCACCCCGAACCCCGCGACGCTGAAATTCCTGCCGGGCCAGACCGTGCTGGAAATGGGCACCGCCGATTTCCCCAATGCCGACGGGGCTGCCGCCTCGCCGCTGGCGGGCCGGCTGTTTTCCGTTTCCGGCGTGGCCGGCGTGTTCCTTGGCAGCGATTTTGTCACCGTCACCAAGGGGGATGCCGCCGACTGGGATCATGTGAAGCCCGCCGTTCTGGGCGCGATCATGGAGCATTTCCAGTCCGGCGATCCGGTGATGGCGGGCGACGCCAAGGCCAGCTCGGGCCACCGTGACCATACCGGCGAGGATGGCGAAATCGTCAGCCAGATCAAGGAACTGCTCGACAGCCGGGTGCGCCCTGCCGTGGCGCAGGATGGCGGCGACATCACCTTCCACGGCTTCGAGCGCGGCGTGGTCTACCTGCACATGCAGGGCGCCTGCGCGGGCTGCCCGTCTTCGACCCTGACGCTGAAGATGGGCATCGAGAACCTGCTGCGCCATTACATCCCGGAAGTGACCGAGGTGCGGCCGGTCATGGCCTGAGCCATGGCTGCCGGACCGTTTGTCCTTGGCTTCGACACCTCGGCCGCGCATTGCGCGGCCGCTGTGCTTGACGGCGAGCGCTGTCTGGCCACCCGGGTCGAGGAGATGGGGCGCGGGCAGGCCGAACGGCTGATGCCCCTGCTGGAGGAGCTGCTGGCCGAAGCGGGCCTCACCTGGCGCGATCTGCACCGCATCGGCGTAGGGGTGGGGCCGGGGAATTTCACCGGCATCCGCATTTCCGTCGCCGCCGCGCGCGGTCTGGCGCTGGGTCTGGGGATCCCCGCCATCGGGGTCAGCACCTTTGACGCGATCCAGCTTGCCGATCCCGAAGCCGCCGCCGCCGTGCCCGCGCCGCGCGGCCAGATTTATCTGCAGCTGCCCGGCGGGGCGCCCGCGCTGGTGACCGACAGCACCGACATCACCCCCGTGCTGCCGCCCGACCCTGCGGAGCTGGCCTGCCGGATCGCCCGCATCGCCGCCCTGTCCAGTTCGCTCGCGCGGCCTGCGCCGCTTTATATCAAGCCCGCCGATGCCGCGCCCGCGCGGGATGCGGCGCCGCTGATCCTGTCATGACCCCTGCCGAGCTTGCGGCGCTGTCGGCCCGCGCCTATCGCCACATGGATCCGTGGGGCGAGGCGGATTTCGCCGAAACGCTGGCCCATCCGCTAACGCTGCTGGTGACGGGGCAGGGGGCCTTCGTGCTGGGCCGGGTGGTGGCGGACGAGGCAGAGATTCTTGCGCTTGCCACCGATCCCGCAGGCCAGCGGCGCGGGCTTGGCCGCGCGGTGCTGACCGCCTTCGAGGCGCAGGCGCAGGCGCGCGGGGCCGCACAGGTGTTTCTGGAGGTGGCCGAGGCCAATGCCCCGGCGCGCGGCTTTTACGGCGCCTGCGGCTATGCCGTCACCGGGCGGCGCAGGGACTATTATGCCCGCCCCGAGGGGGGGCGCGACGATGCGCTGCTCATGGCGCGCACGCTGCCCTTGGGTCACGCGCCACCCGCCGCCAACCCTGCGTCGGATCACTGAAAAACCAGTTGACCCGCCTTTGCGGCACAGCCTTAATCGGGACAGATCTGCAAGGATCGGCCAACAGAGCGGGGCGGGACAACGCCGCCGCCAGTCCACACCCGGGAGCAAGACATGACCTTCGCAAAAACCATCCTCGGCACCGCGGCCACGCTGGCGCTGACATCAGGCGCGGCGCTGGCCGATCCGGCGCTGATCTACGATCTGGGCGGGAAATTCGACAAATCCTTCAACGAAGCCGCCTATAACGGCGCCGAGATGTTCGTGAAGGAAACCGGCGGCAGCTACCGCGACATCGACCTGCAGTCCGAAGCACAGCGCGAACAGGCGCTGCGGCGCTTTGCCGAAAGCGGCTTCAACCCGGTGATCACCACCGGCTTTTCCATGTCCGCCCCCATCGCCGAAGTGGCGCCCGACTATCCCGATACCAAATTCGTGACCATCGATGGCTTCGTCGATCCCGAAACCCATCCCAACGTGCTGTCGATCCTGTTTTCGGAACATGAAGGCTCGTATCTGGTCGGCATGATGGCCGCCATGGCGTCTGAATCGGACACTGTCGGCTTCATCGGTGGCATGGACACGCCGCTGATCCGCAAATTCGCCTGCGGCTATGCGCAGGGCGTGCTGGCGGTGAAGCCCGAGGCCACGGTGATTTCCAACATGACCGGCACCACCCCCGCCGCGTGGAACGACCCGGTGAAGGGGTCGGAACTGACCAAGGCGCAGATTTCGCAGGGCGCCGACGTGGTCTATGCCGCCGCCGGTGGCACCGGCATCGGCGTGCTGCAGACCGCCGCCGACGAGGGCATCCTGTCGGTGGGCGTGGACAGCAACCAGAACTACCTGCATCCGGGCAAGGTGCTGACCTCCATGCTCAAGCGTGTGGATGTGGCCGTGGCCGAGGCGATGACCAAGGGCGAGGCGCTGGAAACCGGCGTCATGGTGCTGGGTCTGGCCGAAAACGGCGTGGGCTACGCGCTGGACGAGCACAATGCCGATCTGGTCTCCGCCGAGATGAAATCCGCCGTCGATGCGGCGCGGGAAAAGATCATCGCGGGCGAGATTGCCGTGCATGACTATTCCTCGGATGACAGCTGCCCCGTCATCAATTTCTGATCCCGCTCTGTGACGGGCCGCGGCCAGACGCCTGCGGCCCGTTTTTCTTGTCTGTCCGCCGGGCCGCCTGCGCCCGGCGCGGCGGGCCCGCCACACGAGGCCGCGCATGAGTGACATTCCCGCCATCGAGCTGAAAGGCATCTCCAAGGCTTTCGGCCCGGTGCAGGCCAACCGCGACATTTCCATCCGGGTGATGCCGGGCACGATCCATGGCATCATCGGCGAGAATGGCGCGGGCAAATCCACGCTGATGTCGATCCTTTATGGCTTCTACAAGGCCGATGCCGGCGAGATCCATGTCAACGGCACAAGGCGCGACATCACCGACAGTCAGGCGGCGATCGCGGCGGGCATCGGCATGGTGTTCCAGCATTTCAAGCTGGTGCAGAATTTCACCGTGCTGGAAAACATCATCCTCGGCGCCGAGGACGGGCCGCTGCTGCGCCCCTCGCTGGCCCGCGCGCGGGGGGTGCTGAAATCCCTTGCCGAGGAATACGAACTGTCGGTCGATCCCGACGAGCTGGTGGAAAACCTGTCCGTCGGGCATCAGCAGCGGGTGGAGATCCTCAAGGCGCTTTACCGGCAGGCGGATATCCTGATCCTTGACGAACCCACCGGCGTGCTGACCCCCGCCGAGGCCGACCATCTGTTCCGCATCCTCGACAACCTGCGGCGCGAGGGCAAGACGATCCTGCTCATCACCCACAAGCTGCGCGAGATCATGGAGATCACCGACACCGTCAGCGTGATGCGGCGCGGCCAGATGACCGCCACGGTGCGCACCGCCGACACCTCCCCCGAAGAGCTGGCGGAGCTGATGGTGGGGCGCAAGGTGCTGCTGCGGGTCGACAAGGCCCCCGCCACGCCGGGTCGGGTGCTGCTGGAGGTGGAAAACCTGCGCCATGTCGATGCCCATGGGGTCGAACGGCTGAAAGGCGTGTCGCTGCAGCTGCGCGCTGGCGAGATCCTCGGGCTGGCAGGGGTGGCAGGCAATGGCCAGTCCGAACTGCTGGAGGTGCTGGGCGGCTATGCGGCGGCCAAGGGGGCCGTGCGGCTGAACGGGCAGGCGCTGCCGCTGGCGGGGCCGGGATCGGATGCCGGGGCGCGGCGGGCGGCGGGGCTGGGCCATGTGCCGGAAGACCGCCAGACCGAAGGGCTGATCATGCCCTATACCGCGTGGGAAAACACCGTGTTCGGCTATCACCGTGATCCGCGCTACCAGCGCGGCCTGCTGATGGACAATGCCGCGATCCGGGCAGAGGCTGCGGACAAGATGGCGCGCTATGACGTGCGCCCGCCCGATCCCGATCTGGCCGCGCGCAATTTCTCGGGCGGCAACCAGCAGAAGATCGTGCTGGCGCGCGAGATCGAACGCGACCCCGAGGTGCTGCTGATCGGCCAGCCGACGCGCGGCGTCGATATCGGCGCCATCGAATTCATTCACAAGGAAATCGTGCGCCTGCGCGACCGGGGCAAGGCGATCCTGCTCGTGTCGGTGGAACTGGACGAGATCTTTGCGCTGTCGGACCGCATCGCGGTGATCTTCGACGGGCAGATCATGGGCGAACGCGACCCCGCCCGCACCAACCAGACCGAACTGGGCCTGCTGATGGCGGGCATGACCGAAATGCCGGACGGGCCGCTGGTCGAGGCGGTGGACGCGCAGATGGCGGCAAAAGCGGCGCGGGAGGCCGAACATCATGGATAGGATGCCCGCATGGGCCGATGCGGTGCTGGTGCCGCTGATCTCGATCCTGCTGGCCGCGCTGCTGTCGGCGCTGGTGATCCTTGCCATCGGCGAAAGCCCGGTCGAGGCGCTGCTGCTGATGGTCGACGGTGCGCTGATGCGCTCCACCGGCTGGGGCTATACGCTCTATTACGCGACGAATTTCATCTTTACCGGCCTCTGCGTCGCCATCGCCTTTCATGCCAGCCTGTTCAACATCGGCGGCGAGGGGCAGGCGATGATCGGCGGGCTGGGGGTGGCGCTGGTCTGCCTGTTCATTCCCTTTCCGCACTGGTCCATCGCCCTGCTGGTGGCCACCGGAGCCGCCGCGCTCTTCGGCGCGGGCTGGGCGCTGATCCCCGCATGGCTGCAGGCGCGGCGCGGCAGCCATATCGTGATCACGACGATCATGTTCAACTTCATCGCGGCGGCGGTGCTGAACTATGTGCTGGTGAACCTGCTGCGCCCCGCAGGCGCCATGGATCCGGCCACGGCGCCCTTTCCCGCCGCCACCCATCTGCCCAGCTTTCACGACATGTTCGCCACGGCGGACAACCCGCTGTTCCGCGGATCACCCGCCAATGTCAGCTTCTTTCTGGCGGTGCTGGCCTGTCTTGGGGTCTGGCTGCTGATCTGGCGGACCCGGCTCGGCTATGAAATCCGCGCCATGGGCTTTTCCGAAAGTGCCGCGCGCTATGCGGGCATCTCTCCGGTGCGCATCACCGTCATCACCATGCTGATCTCCGGCGGGCTGGCGGGGATGATGGCGCTCAACACCACCATGGGCGAGGCGGAGCGGCTGGTGATGAACGCCACCGAAGGCGCGGGCTTCATCGGCATCGCCGTGGCGCTGATGGGGCGGTCGCATCCCTTGGGCGTGCTGCTGGCGGCGCTGCTGTTCGGGTTCCTGTATCAGGGCGGGGCAGAGCTGGCGCTCTGGACCAATATCCCGCGCGAGCTGATCACCGTCATTCAGGCGCTGGTGATCCTGTTCACCGGGGCGCTTGGCAACATGGTGCGCGTGCCGCTGGAACGGATGTTCGTGGCGCTGCGGCGGAGGGCCTCGTGATGGAGTTCGTGACCCTGCTTCAGGTGCTGGATTCCACCGTGCGGCTGGCCATGCCGCTGCTGCTGGCCTGTCTGGCCGGGCTGTTTTCCGAACGTGCGGGCATTTTCGACATCGGGCTGGAGGGCAAGATGCTCGCCGCCGCCTTCCTGTCGGCGGCGGTGGCGGCGGTCACCGGGTCGGTCTGGCTGGGGCTGCTGGCGGGAATCGGGGCTTCGCTGCTTTTGTCGGCGATCCACGGGCTGGCCTCGATCACCTTTCGCGGCAACCAGCTGATTTCCGGGGTGGCGATCAACTTTCTGGCCTCGGGGCTGACGGTGCTGCTGGCGCAGGACTGGTTTGCCGAAGGCGGGCGCACGCCGTCGCTGATGGGCGCGGGCCGGTTCGAAAGCCTGACCCTGCCCTTTGCCGAAACCCTGAGCACGGTGCCGGTGCTGGGGCCCATCTATTACGAGCTGATTTCCGGGCATTCGATCCTTGTCTATGTCGGGTTCCTGATGGTGCCGCTGACATGGTGGGTGCTGTTCCGCACCCGGTTCGGCCTGCGGCTGCGCGCCGTCGGCGAGGCGCCTGAGGCGGTGGACACCGCAGGCGTGTCGGTGGTGGGGATGCGCTTTGCCGCCGTGGCGATCTGCGGCGTGCTCTGCGGACTGGCGGGGGCCTATCTTGCCACCGGGCTGCAGGCGGGCTTCGTGCGCGAGATGACGGCGGGGCGCGGCTATATCGCGCTGGCGGCGCTGATCTTTGCCAAATGGCGGCCATGGCACGCGCTCTGGGCCTGTCTGCTGTTCGGCCTGCTGCAGGCGGTGGCGCTGCGCTACCAGAACCTCGAGATCGCGGGCATTCCGCTGCCGGTGCAGCTTATGGACGCGCTGCCCTATATCCTGACCGTGGTGATCCTTGCGGGGTTCGTGGGCAAGGCCATCCCGCCGCGCGCGGGTGGCCAGCCCTATGTGAAGGAACGCTGAGGCGGCGGGGGCCGCGCCGCCCCGCCGCCACAACGGCGGTACGAGGCCGGCGAGGGGCGCTGCCCCTCGCGCTCCCCGGGATATTTCCGCCAAGAAGAAGGGGCGGATGCGGCGCTGCGGCAGGGTTGCATCAGCCAAGGCGATCGGTCATCCCGATGGGCGGCTGTGGTTGCCAAATCCGGCGGGCATGCGCAAAGTCGGGCCATGCAGATATACCTTCCCATCGCTGAAGTCTCGGTCAATGTCTTCCTGCTGTTCGGGCTGGGCGGTCTGGTCGGCGTGCTGTCGGGCATGTTCGGCGTGGGCGGCGGGTTTCTGATCACGCCGCTGCTGTTCTTCATGGGGATTCCGCCTGCGGTGGCGGTGGCCACCGGCGCCAACCAGATCGTCGCAAGCTCGATTTCCGGGGTGCTGGCGCATCTGAAACGCCGCACGGTGGATCTGCGCATGGGGTCGGTGCTGCTGGCGGGGGGGCTGGTCGGCTCGGCGCTGGGGGTGTGGATTTTCAACCTGCTCAAGGAACTGGGGCAGGTCGATCTGCTGGTGCAGCTCTGTTACGTGGTGTTTCTGGGCATCATCGGCGCGCTGATGTTTGTCGAAAGCCTGAACGCGCTGTTCCGGGCGCGCAAGGGCGCGCCGTCCAAGCGGCGCCATCACGGCTGGGGGCAGGGCCTGCCTTTCAAGATGCGGTTCCGCACCTCGGGGCTTTACATCTCGGCCATTCCGCCGGTGCTGGTGGGGCTGATGGTGGGGGTGCTGGCCGCGATCATGGGCGTGGGCGGCGGCTTCATCATGGTGCCCGCGATGATCTATCTGCTGGGCATGCCGACCAAGGTGGTGATCGGCACCTCGCTGTTCCAGATCATCTTTGTCACCGCCTTCACCACGCTGCTGCATGCCACCACCAATTACACCGTGGACATCCTGCTGGCGCTGGTGCTGATCGTGGGGGGCGTGATCGGCGCGCAGCTGGGCACGGTGCTGGGCATGCGGCTGAAAGCGGAGCAGCTGCGCATCGCGCTGGCAAGCCTCGTGCTGCTGGTCTGCGGCAAGCTGGCGCTGGATCTGTTCCTGACCCCCTCCGAGATTTACGATCTGGTGACGCCATGAGGGGGCTGGCGCTGATCCTTGCGCTGCTGCTGGCGGCGCTGCCGCTGCGGGCCGAGGAGGTGGTGATGGGGCTGAGCCGCAACACCGTCGCCATCACCGCAGATTTCGACGGGTCCGAGGTGCTGATCTTTGGCGCGGTCAAGCGCGAGGTGCCGATCCTGCCCGAGCCGCCGCTGCAGGTGATCGTCACCGTCGAGGGCCCGCTGGAGCCGGTGACGGTCTGGCGCAAGGCGCGGCGCATGGGCATCTGGGTCAATTCCGAAGCGGTGGAGGTGGACAGCGCCCCCGGCTTTTACGCCGTGGCCACCTCGGCGCCATGGTCCGACGTGATCTCGGCGGTAGAGGATCTGCGCCACGAGGTGTCGATCCCCCGCGCCATCCGGTCGGTGGGCGCCCCCATGGAGATCATGGACAGCCAGAGCTTTACCGAGGCGCTGATCCGCATCCGCGAGGCGGAGGGGCTTTACCGGGTCGAGGAAAATTCGGTGGAGTTGCGCGACAGCACGCTGTTTGATGCGGCGATCACCATGCCCGCCAATATTTCCGAAGGCCGCTATGTGACGCGGGTGCTGCTGACGCGGGGCGGTGTCGTGGTGTCGGAACATTCCTCGGAACTGATGGTCAGCAAGGTCGGGCTGGAACGCTGGCTGTTCAACCTGTCACGCAACATGCCGCTGGTTTACGGGCTGCTGTCGCTGGCCATCGCGGCCTTTGCGGGCTGGGGCGCCTCGGCGGCCTTCCGCGCCATGAGATCGGGATGACCCGCCGCCCGCCCTCGCCGCGCGCGGATTATGCCGTGTTCTTTCCGCTGCAGACCCGGTGGAAGGACATGGACGCCTATGGCCATATCAACAACGTCACGTATCTGTCCTATGTCGATACGGTGGTGTCGCTCTGGCAGCTGGAGCATGGCATGGGCCCGCTCGATCCCTCCGGGCAGCGGTTTCTGGTGGCCGAGAATGGCTGCACCTTCCATGCCGAGGCGCATTTCCCCGACCGGCTGGAGGCGGGGCTGCGGCTGGGGCATCTGGGGCGCAGCTCTGTCCGGTTCGAGGTGGGGTTTTTCCGGGGCGATGCGCCGCTGGCCTCGTCCGAGGGGTTTCTGGTCCATGTGCTGGTGAACGAAGCGGGCCGCCCCGTGCCCATTCCCGACGAGGCGCGGGCGGCGCTGGCCCGCCTGCAGCTTTCCGCAAAAGGATCCTGAGATGACCGACCTGCCGATTCCCGTCGATGCCGACCGCTTTCTGGCCGATCTGCACGCGCTGCGCGGCTTTGGCGCCACCGGCACCGGCAAGGGCGTCTGCCGCCCCGCCTATTCCACGGCGGATCTGGCCGCGCGCGACTGGCTGGCCGGGCGCATGACCGAGGCGGGGCTGGCGGTGCAGGTCGATCCGGTGGGCTCGGTCTTCGGTCTGGCGGAGGGGCGGTCGCTGCTGGTGGGCTCGCATTCCGACAGCCAGCTGGAAGGCGGCTGGCTGGATGGCGCGCTGGGGGTGGTGGCCGGGCTGGAGATCGCCCGCGCCGCGCGCGAGGCGGGCGGGCCGCCGGTATCCTGCGTATCGTTTCAGGACGAGGAGGGCCGCTTTGGCGTCACCACCGGCAGCGCGGTCTGGTCGGGCCACATGCCGCTGGAGCGGGCCGACACCCTGCGCGACGCGGACGGGCAGACCATGGCAGAGGCGCGCGCGGGGCTGGGCGACCGGGTGGGCGGCTTTGTCGATCCGGCGCGGTTCAGCGGCTTTCTGGAAATGCATATCGAACAGGGCCCGGTGCTGGACAGCGAGGGCGGGCAGCTGGCGGTGGTCGAGGCCATCGTGGGTCTGCGCAATCTGACGCTGACCTTTCACGGCCTGCAGAACCATGCAGGCACCACGCCGATGCGCCTGCGCCGCGACGCGTTTCAGGGGCTGGCGCTGTTCACCTCCCGCATCAACGAGCGGTTCCGCAACGTCGTCACCCCGGCCACGGTCTGGACCATCGGCCATGTCAGCGTGCATCCCAATGCTCATGCGGTGGTGCCGGGCCGCGTGACCTTCACCCTGCAGTGGCGCGACGGCGAGTCGTTCCGGCTGGACCGGATGGAGGCGATCGCCCGCGAGACCGCCGCCGAAGTCGCCGCCGAACTGGGGCTGGATCTGGAGACGGCGCCGCTGCTCGATCTGCCGCCCGTGCCCATGGATCCCCGCCTGCGCGCCGCGCTGGAAACCGGGGCAGAGGCCGAGGCGCCGGGCCGCTGGCGGAACCTGCCCTCGGGGGCGCTGCATGACGCCACCAATGTGGCGGCGCTGATGCCGGTGGCGATGCTGTTCGTGCCCTCCATCGGCGGGATCAGCCATGATTTCGCCGAAGACACCGCCGAGGCCGATCTGGTCTGCGGGCTGCGCGCGCTGGCGCGGGCGGTCGCCGCTCTGGGCTGACGGCGGGAACCCCCGCGCCTCCCCGGCGTTGCTCTGGGGTAGCACAAGCAGGAGCCTGCCATGACCGACCCCCGTGCCATCACCGCCACGCCCGACCAGCTGGAGCGGCTGCAGCACCTGCTGTCGCGCAGCGCCGATGCCCGCGCGTGGTTCGAGGAAATGGAGGACAGGGCAGAGCCCGAATTCCGCCCCGTCACGGTAAAGTTCCGTGGCCTGCATGTGGAACAGGTGGACCGGCTGACCGCGCTGCTGACCGCCGTGGGCGGCGAGCCCGACCCTTCGGGCAGCGTGCGGGGCGCGGTCAGCCGCGCCGCCGTGTCCATGCGCGCCATCTTCGGCGAGATCGACACCGACATGCTTTCAGCCATCCGCGACTCGGAATCCGCGCTGCTGGACGAATTCGCCGCCGTCATCCCGCAGATGGAGCCGTCGCGCTACCGCGACGAGCTGGTGCAGATGCAGGGCGAACTGACCCGCCTGCTGGCCGAGGTGGAGGCCGAGGCGGCCCGTCCGCGCGACTGACCGCTCAGGACCAGTCCACATCCCCCAGAAAGATGTAGCCCGCGCCATAGATCGTCTTGATCAGGCGCGGGTTTTTGGGATCCTCGCGCAGCTTGGTGCGCAGCCGCGAAATGCGCACGTCCATGGCCCGGTCGAAACTTTCGCCCGCCCCGCCGCCAAGGCTTTCCTGCATATGCGCCCGGCTCAGCAGCCGCTTCGGCGCCTCGAGGAACAGCCGCAGCACCTCGCCTTCGGCATGGGAAAACGGCACCTCGGCGCCGCCTGCATCCTCCAACACGTAACGGTCGAAATGCGCGGTCCATCCGGCAAAGCGCGCGGTGCTGCCCCGGCTGTCCCGCGTGCGGGGGCTGCGCAGCCGGGCGCGGATGCGGGCCACCACCTCGGCGGGATCAAACGGCTTGATGATGTAGTCATCCGCGCCCAGTTCCAGCCCGGTCACCCGGTCCTGCACCTGCGCCCGGCCCGAGATGATGATGACCGCCGCCCCCTGTTCCAGCGCCAGCCGGTGCACAAGGCTCAGCCCGTCGCGGTCCGGCAGGCCCAGATCCACCAGACAGACATCGGGGCCCGCGCGTTTCAGCGCCGCCTCGAAATCCGTGGCGCGGGCGAAGCCCTGACAGCGGAAGCCCGCCTCGGTCAGCGCCTCGGTCAGGATGGCGCGGATCGCCGCCTCGTCATCCAGAATGAACACCAGCGGCGCGGTCATGGCGCGGTCTCCGGGGCGGGCTGCGTCTCGGGCCACAGGAACCCGGCAAGCTGGCCCTGACTGAACGGCTTGGCCAGCACCGGCGCGCAGGCGGCGGCGCGGATGTGGCGCGGATCCCCGGCAGGCAGCGAGGTCATCAGCCGCACCGGCAGATGCGGCAGCAGGCCGGGCAGGTCGCTGCCGGGCTGAGCCCCCTCCACCAGCACGTCCGACAGCACAAGATCGATCTCCAGCCCTTCGGCCAGCGCCAGCGCCTCGGCGACCGAGGCCGCTTCCACCACCACCTGACCCATGCCGGTCAGCATGTCGCGGATCCCTGCGCGCAGATCGGCGTCATCCTCCACCAGCAGCACCAGATGCGGGCGGGGCGGCAGCACGGCGCGGCGCAGCGGCAGGCGCAGCGTGACCCGCGCGCCGGGGCTGTCATTGGCCAGCTTGATAGTGCCGCCCGCCAGCTTCACCATGTCATAGACCATGGCCAGACCCAGCCCGGATCCGGCGCCGCCCTTGGTGGTGAAAAACGGATCAAGCCCACGCGCCAGCGCCTCCGGGGTGAAGCCGGGGCCGGTGTCGCGCACCACCAGTTCCAGCCATGTGTCGCGCAGCTCGCGCAGGGTCAGGGTGATGCGCCCGCCCGCCGCGCCGCAGGCATCGCGCGCGTTCAGGATCAGGTTCAGCGCCGCATCCTGCACCAGCCCCGCATCCAGCAGATAGGCGCCAGATCTGGGGGCCGTCACCTCCAGCGTGATGCCCTCGGGCAGGGAGGGACGGGCCAGCGTCGCCAGATCGCGCAGGAAGGCGCGAAGGTCCACCGGTTCGGGCCGCCATGCCCGCGGCGAGGTGATGTTGGCGATCCGGTCCAGCAGCACGCCACCACGCCGCGCCGCCTGTATCGTGCCCGCCACCAGCCGCTGCGCCTCGGGATCCGGCGCCAGCCGCTGCAGCTTCGACATCATGCCCAGAATGATGGTCAGCAGGTTGGCGAAATCATGCGCCAGCCCCGAGGTCAGCTGCGCCGCCATCTCGCGCCGCCGCCCGTGCTGCAGCGCCGCCCGCGCCTGCGTCTCCTCGGTCACGTCCAGCGACAGGATATAGACGCCGCGCTCCAGCGGATCGGGGGTGAACACCGCACGGATGCGGCGCGAGGAACCTTCGTCGGTGAATTCGAACAGGTTCTGCTCTCCGGCCAGCGCCCGCTCCAGATGCGGCAGCACGCGGGCATAGGCGGGCCCCAGCGCCTCCGAAATATGCAGCCCTACGATGTCCGAAGGCCGCCCCGGCATCACCTGCGACAGCCGCCGGTTGGAATAGGTGTAGCGTCCCGCCGCATCGACCCGGGCGATATGGGCGGGCATCATCTCGGCGGTGAGCCGGGTGCGCGCCTCCATCTCGGTCAGCTCGCGCCGCGCCTCCTCAAGCGCTGCATTGGTGGCGGCGAGTTCGCGGTTGGTGGCGGCCAGCGCCTCCGACCGCCGCAGCACCTCGCCCGACAGCAGCTCGGACCGGGTGCGCAGCAGCAGCTCCTGCGCCTTCACTGCGGTGATGTCGGTATAGACGGTGACCCAGCCGCCCTGCGGCAGCGGCGCGCCCTCCACCGAGATGGTCCGGCCATTGGCGCGGGTGCGCTCCATGTAATGCGGGGCAAAGGCGCGGGCCTGATCCACCCGCGCCTGCACGAAAGCCGCCGGATCCTCCACCACGCCATATTCCCCCGCCTCGACCAGATGCCGGATCGTCTCGTCGAACCGCGCGCCGGGCTGGCGCAGCCGCAGCGGCAGGTCGAACATCTCGGCGAAGCGGCGGTTGCTGACCGCCAGCCGCAGATCCCGGTCATAGATCGACAGCGCCTGCTGGATCAGGTTCAGCCCGGCCTGTGTCAGCGCGTCCTTGTCCATCCCGCCTCCCCCTGCACAAGGGCTAGCACCGCCGACCGCACCCGCAAAGCCTGTCGCCACGTTCCGCCGCTTCTTCTTGGTCCAAATATCCCGGGGGAGTCCGCCGCAGGCGGACGGGGGCAGAGCCCCCCCTTTTCTGAACCTCCGGCGGACGCCGTCCTTGTTACAATTCGCAAGGTTTGGGCAAACATGCCGAAAAGATTGACCGGCAGGCTGATTTCGATCCTGATGAGGGATGACTCGCAAGAGGCGCGCCACGGGCCCTGAGGAGGAGGGTCTGCGGCGTCCGGCCCAAGCCGGGAGCACAGGGAGGAGACCACTTGGCCCATCAGTCCGGGGGTGCGGAAGATCCGCGCTCCGTCCCCGCCATGCTGGCGCGCAACGCCACGCGGCATGCAGACCGTCCCGCCTATCGGGAAAAGGAATACGGCATCTGGCAGAGCTGGACATGGGCCGAAACGCAGGCGGAGGTCGAGGCTTTCGCGCTGGGGCTGCTGGATCTGGGCGTGGCGCGGGGCGATCATGTGGCGGTGATCGGGCGCAACCGGCCCGCGCTTTACTGGTCGATGGTGGCGGCGCAGATGGTGGGGGCGGTGCCTGTGCCGCTTTATCAGGACGCGGTGGCCGAGGAGATGGCCTATGTGCTGGGCCATTGCGGCGCGCGCTTCGTCATCGCCGCCGATCAGGAACAGGTCGACAAGGTCATCGAGATCCAGCAGGGCCTGCACCAGTTCGAACATATGATCTATGTCGATCCGCGCGGGCTGCGCAGCTATGACCACAGCCGCCTGCACGCCTATGTGCAGGTGCAGGCGCAGGGCCGCGCCGCACGCGCGACATGGCTGCCGGAACTGCAGGCGCGGCGCGCGGCGCTGGGCTATGACGACACCTGCGTGATGCTTTATACCTCGGGCACCACCGGGAAACCCAAGGGTGTGGTGCTGTCTAACCGCAACATCCTCGAGACGGCGAAAAACTCCGCCAGCTTCGACCGGCTGGACGCGGGCGAGGAGGTGCTGGCCTATCTGCCCATGGCCTGGGTGGGGGATTTCATCTTTTCCGTCGGGCAGGCCTACTGGACCGGGTTCTGCGTCAACTGCCCGGAATCGCCCGAGACGATGATGACCGACCTGCGCGAGATCGCGCCCAGCTATTACTTCGCGCCGCCAAGGGTGTTCGAAACCCAGCTGACCCAGATCATGATCCGGATGGAGGATGCGGGCGCGCTGAAGCGGCGGATGTTCCGGCATTTCATGGATCTGGCGCGCCGGGTCGGGCCGCGCGTGCTGGACGGCAAGCCGGTGGGGCTGCTGGACCGGCTGCATTACGCGCTGGGCGAGGCCTGCGTCTATGGCCCGCTGAAAAACGCGCTGGGCTTTTCCCGCGTCCGCGTCGGCTATACCGCCGGTGAGGCGATCGGCCCGGAGATTTTCGATTTCTACCGCGCGCTGGGCATCAACCTGAAGCAGCTATACGGCCAGACCGAGGCGTCGGTCTTCATCACCCAGCAGCCCGATCACGAGGTGCGGCCCGACACGGTGGGCGTGCCCTCGCCCGGGGTGGAGATCCGCATCGCCGAGTCGGGCGAGGTGTTCTACCGCTCGCCGGGGGTGTTCGTGGAATATTACCGGAATCCCGACAGCACGGCGGGGACCAAGGATGCCGAAGGCTGGGTGGCCACCGGGGATGCGGGCTTCATCGAGGAGGCGACGGGGCATCTGCGCATCATCGACCGGGCCAAGGATGTGGGCCGCATGGCGGATGGCGCGCTGTTTGCGCCGAAATATGTCGAGAACAAGCTGAAATTCTATCCCAACATCCTTGAGGCGGTGGTGTTCGGCGCGGGCCGCGACCGCTGCGCCGCCTTTCTCAACATCGACCTGACCGCCGTGGGCAACTGGGCGGAGCGCAACGCCATCGCCTATGCCTCCTATCAGGAACTGGCGGGGCATCCGCGGGTGCTGGACATGATCCAGAGCCATGTGGAGGAGGTCAATCGCAGCGTGGCCGGGGATGCGATGCTGTCGGGCTGCCAGATCCACCGGTTTCTGGTGCTGCACAAGGAGCTGGATGCCGATGACGGCGAACTGACCCGCACCCGCAAGGTGCGCCGCGCGGTGATCGCCGAGAAATATGCCGATCTGCTGGCGGCGCTTTACGACGGGTCGGAGGAGATCCGCACCGAAACCGAGGTGACCTATGAGGACGGGCGCAAGGGCCGCATCCGCGCGCATCTGACCATCCGCGACGCGGCGGTGGGGCCGGTCGGGATGCGGGAGGTGGCGGCATGAGGGCGGTGACGGCGGGCGGGCGCTCCTGCTGCGCAGATCGCCCCGCCCACCGTCCCGTCAGGGCGGATCTGGTGGCGGGGGTGGCGTGATGGATGGCAGCAGGACAGACGACAGCACGGAAGGGCAGGAAACCGTGAGGGATGAGGGACATGTCGTGGCGGAGGGCCGCAGGATCGGCCCGGTGCTGATGGAGCTGCGCAACATCACCCTGCGCTTTGGCGGGGTGGTGGCGATCAAGGACATCTCCTTTGACATCCGCGAGGGCGAGATCCGCGCCATCATCGGGCCGAACGGGGCGGGCAAATCCTCCATGCTCAACATCATCTCGGGGTTCTACACGCCCTCGGAGGGCGCGCTGCTTTACAGGGGCGAGACCCGACCGCCGATGCGCCCCTATGAGGTGGCGCGGCTGGGGGTGGCGCGCACCTTTCAGAACATCGCCCTGTTCGAGGGCATGACCGTGCTCGACAACGTGATGACCGGGCGGCTGACCCATATGAAGGCGGGGCTTGTGGCGCAGGCGCTGTGGTGGGGCCGGGCGCGCGACGAGGAAATCGCCAACCGCGAGGTGGTGGAAAAGGTCATCGACTTCCTCGAGATTCAGGCGATCCGCAAGACCCCGGTGGGGCGGCTGCCTTACGGGCTGAAAAAGCGGGTGGAACTGGCCCGCGCGCTGGCCGCCGAGCCGTCGCTGCTGCTGCTTGACGAGCCGATGGCGGGCATGAATGTCGAGGAGAAGGAGGACATGAGCCGCTTCATCCTCGACGTGAACGACGAATTCGGCACCACCATCTGTCTGATCGAGCATGACATGGGGGTGGTGATGGATCTGTCCGACCGGGTGGTGGTGATGGATTACGGGCGCAAGATCGGGGATGGCACGCCCGACGAGGTGCGGCGCAATCAGGATGTGATCGACGCCTATCTGGGGGTGGCGCATTGATCCGGGTCCGGGGGGCGCCTCCGGTGCATGGCCCCTGCACATCCCAAGGCGAGGCCCGCAGCAGCAAGGAGCGGACGACATGCTGAACGACATCTTCATCAAGCCCTTCGCCGACATGGCCGCCGCGCCGGATTTCCTGCTGCAGGTGCTGTGGGAGGGGCTGGTCTCTGGCATCCTTTATGCGCTGATCGCGCTGGGCTTCGTGCTGATCTACCGCTCCAGCCGCATCTTCAACTTCGCGCAGGGCATCATGGTGGTGTTCGCAGCGCTGACGCTGGTGGGGCTGCACGCGCTGGGGATCCCGGCATGGATCAGCGTGGCGCTGACGCTGGCGGTGATGTTCGCGCTGGCGGTGACCATCGAACGGGTGGTGCTGCGCCCGCTGGTGGGCCAGCCCGACATCATCCTGTTCATGGCCACCATCGGCATCACGCTGTTCCTGATCGGCGGCGGCGAGATCATCTTTGGCGGCGAGAACAAGGTGATGATCACCGAGGAACTGGGCATTCCCACCGGCTCGGTGCTGCTGGAGCCATGGGGCGGGCTGCTGATCCTTGAACAGAAGGACATCACCGCCGTGCTGGTGGCGGCGGCGCTGGTGGTGGCGCTGCTGGTGTTCCTGAACAGGACGCGGATGGGCCGGGCGATCCGGGCGCTGGGCGACGATCATCAGGCGGCCCTGTCGGTGGGGATTTCGCTGCAGACGGTCTGGGTGCTGGTCTGGTTCATCGCGGGGATCATCGCGCTGGTCACCGGCATCGCATGGGGCGCGCGGGCGGGGGTCAGCTTTGCGCTGGAGGTGATCGCCTACAAGGCGCTGCCGGTGCTGATGCTGGGCGGGCTTGAATCCATCACCGGGGCGATCATCGGCGGGCTGATGATCGGGATGCTGGAAAAGCTGTTCGAGATCTACTGGGGCCAGCCGCTGCTGGGCGGCAATACCGAGACATGGTTCGCCTTCGTGCTGGCGCTGGTGGTGCTGCTGTTCCGCCCGCAGGGGCTGTTCGGCGAGCGCATCATCGAACGGGTCTGACGGCATCGGACAGGGCACTGGGCACAAGGGAGGGCGGCATGTTGTATCGCACGGCGGGGCAGTTCAAGACGAGTTACAAGGCGGATATGGCGCTGTTCCCGGTGCGGCAGGATGCGGTGCTGCTGGCGGTGATCCTTGCGCTGGTCTGGGGGGTGTTTCCGCTGCTGGCCAGCGAATTCGCCTTTCAGACGCTGCTGATCCCCATCCTGATCTATGCGCTGGCGGCGCTGGGGCTGAACATCCTGACGGGCTATGCCGGGCAGCTGTCGCTGGGCACCGGCGCCTTCATGGGGGTCGGCGCCTATGCCTGCTACAAGATGGTCACGCTGTTTCCGTGGATGAACCCGGTGGTGGCGATCCTGCTGTCGGGGCTGTTCAGCGCCGGGGTGGGGGTGATGTTCGGCATCCCGTCGCTGCGGATCAAGGGCTTCTACCTCGCCATCGCCACGCTGGCCGCGCAGTTCTTTCTGGTCTGGCTCTTCGAGAAATGGGGCTGGCTTTACAATGACAACGCCTCCGGGGCGATTCAGGTGCCCAATCTGGACATGTTCGGGATCTATGTCGCCGGGCCGCAGGCCTCGTCGCTGGTGCAGTATTACGTGGTGCTGGCGGTGGTCACGCTGATGACCCTGCTCTGCATCAACCTGACGCGGGGCAATCTGGGGCGGACGTGGAAGGCCACGCGCGACATGGACATCGCCGCCGAACTGATCGGCATCAACCTGCTGCGGTCCAAGCTGATGGCCTTTGCGGTGTCTTCCTATGTGGTGGGGGTGGCGGGGGCGCTCTTCGTCTTCATGTGGCGGGGGGCGGCGGAGCCGAACCTGTTCGACATCCCGCTCAGCTTCCGGGTGCTGTTCATCGCCATCATCGGCGGGCTGGGATCGATCCTTGGCAATTATCTGGGGGCGATCCTGATCGTGGGGCTGCCGGTGGTGCTGAACACGCTGCCGCAGGCGCTGGGGCTGCCGATCAGTTCCGCCACGGTGGAACATCTGAACGTGATGATCGTGGGCGCGCTGATCGTGTTCTTCCTGATCATCGAACCGCACGGGCTGGCCCGGCTTTGGGCGCTGATCCGCGAAAAGCTTATCATCTGGCCCTTCCCGCATTGAGGAGGCGCGGGGGGGACGGACATCATCACACGATCTCAGGGAGGAGACACGGATGATCACGCTGAAACGACTGGGCACGGCGGTGGCGATGACGGCGCTGCTGGCCACCGGCGCGCTGGCCGAGGGGCTTTATGCCCCCAACCTTGCCTATCGCACCGGTCCCTTTGCCGCGACCGGCATTCCGCTGATGAACGGGCAGAAGGATTACATGGAACTGCTCAACGCCCGCGATGGCGGCATCGGCGGGATCCTCATCGACTTCGACGAATGCGAGACGGGCTATTCCACCGAGAAGGGCGTGGAATGTTACGAAAAGACCAAGGGGCAGGCGATCGTCACGCAGCCATGGTCCACCGGCATCACGCTGCAGGTGCTGCCCAAGACCAATGTGGACCAGATCCCGATCCTTGCCCCCGGCTACGGGTTTTCGCCCATGGCGGATGGCAAGGTGTTCCAGTGGGCGTTCAACATCCCGCTCAGCTACTGGGACGGCGCGTCTATCCTGCTGAAATATCTGGAAGAGCAGGGGGATCTGTCGGGCAAGAAGATCGCCTTCCTGCATCTGGACCACCCCTTCGGCAAGGAGCCGCTGCCCTTCATGGAGCAGGAGGCCGAAAAGAAGGGCTTCGAGCTGCTGCCGATTCCGGTCGGGCTCAAGGAGATGCAGAACCAGTCGGCGCAATGGCTGCAGATCCGGCGCGAGCGGCCCGATTACGTCATCATGTGGGGCTGGGGCGCGATGAATGCGGGCGCCATCACCGAGGCGGTCAAGACCAAGTTCCCGATGGAAAACATGCTGGGCGTCTGGTGGGCCGGGCATGATGCCGACCTGAAACTGGTGGGCGAGGACGGGCGCGGCTACAAATCCGTCAGCTGGTCCTTTCCGAACCCCGATGCGCCGATCATGGCCGACCTGAAGACGCATGTGGTCGATCCCGGCAAGACCCAGTCCGATGCCGAGGAAATGTCGGGTGTGTTCTACAGCCGCGGGCTGGTGATCTCGATGATCCTTGGCGAGGGCATCCGCGTCGCGCAGGAACATGCGGGCACGCCCGAAATCACCCCCGCCGATCTGCGCTGGGGGCTGGAGAACCTCGACATCACCGAGGCGCGTCTGGAAGAGCTGGGCATGACCGGCATGGTGCCGCCGTTCAAGACCAGCTGCGCCAACCATACCGGCCATTCCGGCGGCTGGATCCTTGAATGGGACGGCGCAAAATTCGTGAAGGCGACCAATCTCATCATGCCCGATGCCGAGGCGATCGCCCCGCTGGAGGCGCAGGCGGCCAAGGACTATGCCGAGGCCAACGCGCCCTGGCCCGCAAACGACGCCTGCCAGATGTGACACCCCGTCCGGCGGCGGTGTCGTGCCGCCGCCGGATCCCCCTTTCGGAGAGATGCCATGCTGGACGCTGCCCCCGCCCCCGCGCGTGATGCGCTGCTGGAGGTCAACAACGTGGAGGTGATCTACAACCACGTCATCCTTGTGCTGAAAGGCGTGTCGCTGAGCGTGCCCAAGGGCGGCATCACCGCGCTTCTGGGCGGCAATGGAGCGGGCAAGACCACCACGCTCAAGGCCATATCGAACCTGCTGCGTTCCGAGCGCGGCGAGGTGACCAAGGGCACGATCCGCTATGCGGGCGAGCGCATTCAGGATCTGGAGCCTGCGGCGCTGGTGCGGCGCGGCGTCATTCAGGTGATGGAGGGGCGGCACTGTTTCGAGCATCTGACGGTCGAGGAAAACCTGCTGACCGGCGCCTATACCCGGCGCGACGGCAAGGCGGCGATCCAGTCCGATCTGGAGATGGTCTATGCCTATTTTCCGCGCCTGAAGGAGCGGCGGAAAAGTCAGGCGGGCTATACCTCGGGCGGGGAACAGCAGATGTGCGCCATTGGCCGCGCGCTGATGAGCCGCCCGCGCATGATCCTGCTCGACGAGCCCAGCATGGGGCTGGCGCCGCAGCTGGTGGAGCAGATCTTCGAGATCGTGCGGGCGGTGAACGAGGGCGAGGGCGTGTCGTTCCTCTTGGCCGAACAGAATACCAATGTGGCGCTGCGCTATGCGCATGACGGCTACATCCTTGAAAACGGACGTGTGGTGATGGACGGGCCCGCGGCGGCGCTGCGGGAGAACCCGGATGTGAAGGAGTTCTATCTGGGCATGTCCGACGAGGGGCGGCGCAGCTTCCGCGACGTGCGCAGCTACCGGCGGCGCAAGCGCTGGCTGGCCTGAACGGGCGGACGCGCGGGGATCTGGGGAAGGAAAATGCCATGAGCAGCTATTACGACGCGCTGGAAACGCGCAGCGCGCAGGACAGGGCCGCGTTCTGGGCCAAGGCGCTGCCCGCGCAGATCGCCCGCGCGCAGGCGCTGCCCGGCTATGCGCAGACGCTGGCGGGGGTGGATGCCGCCGCCGTGACCGGGCCTGCGGCGCTGGCCGCGCTGCCGGTCTTGCGCAAGGCGGGGCTGGTGGCGGCGCAGCGCGCGCAGCCGCCCTTTGGCGGCTTCACCACCCGGCCCGCCTCGGGGTTTGCGCATGTGTTCCAGTCGCCGGGGCCGATCTATGAGCCGGGCGAGGTCACGGGGGACTGGTGGCGGCTGGGGCGGTTCCTGCATGCGGCGGGGATCGGGCCGGGCGACATCGTGCAGAACTGCTTTGGCTATCACCTGACGCCTGCTGGCATGATCTTTGAAAGCGGCGCGCGGGCGGTGGGGGCGGCGGTGCTGCCCGCAGGCACCGGGCAGACCGAACTGCAGGTGCGCGCGGCGGCGGATCTGGGGGTCACCGCCTATGCGGGCACGCCGGATTACCTGAAGGTGATCCTTGAGAAGGCCGAGAGCTTGGGCGTGACGCTGGTGCTGTCCCGCGCCGTGGTGTCGGGGGGCGCGCTGTTTCCGTCGCTGCGCGGCTGGTATGCCGACCGGGGCATCACCTGCCTGCAATGCTACGCCACCGCCGATCTGGGGCTGATCGCCTACGAGACCCCCGCGCAGGAGGGCATGGTGATCGACGAACAGGTGCTGGTGGAGATCGTCACCCCCGGCACCGGCGATCCGGTGCCCGAGGGCGAGGTGGGCGAGGTGGTGGTGACCACGCTCAACCCCGATTATCCGCTGATCCGCTTCGCCACCGGCGATCTGTCGGCGGTGCTGCCGGGCGGCTCCCCCTGCGGGCGCAGCAACCTGCGCATCCGGGGCTGGATGGGCCGCGCCGACCAGACCACCAAGATCAAGGGCATGTTCGTGCGCCCCGAACAGGTGGCGGCGCTGGTGGCGCGCCACCCCGAAATCGCCCGCGCCCGCGTCGTGGTCAGCCGCGAGGACGACATGGATGTGATGACCGTGCGGCTGGAAACCGCGCAAGAGGATGTGCAGGGCTTTGCCGACAGCGTGGCGGATCTGCTGAAGCTGCGCGGGCGGCTGGAACGGGTCGCCCCCGGCGGGCTGCCGCGCGACGGGCAGGTGATCGAGGATCAGCGCCGTTACGATACGGCGGTGGCGGTCAGCAGCGCCGAATAGACCAGCAGCCCGCAGGGTTCCAGCGCGGCATGGACCGAGGCCCAGAGCGTGCCGAAGGCGATGGGATCGCGCCCGCTGGCCTGCGCGATCTGGCCAAGGCTGCGGCGCCCGTCGATGGCGGCCAGCAGCGGCGCGGCGGCCCGGGGCAGGGTGACGGGTTCGGGGCGCCCGCCCAGCGTCACCGGGATGGCATGGCCCTGCGCTACAAGCTGCGCCAGACGGGCGGCGGGGGCGCCGCGCAGATGCGGGACCAGCGCGCGGGTGGCGGGGCTGGCCTTGCCGGCGGGGCTGCCCTGCGCCACGGCATAGCCGGTATGGACCCGGATCGTGCCGCGCAGCTTTTCCGCCAGCGTCATGCGCGTGACCGGATCCATGCCCTCGGGCACTTCGGTCAGGCGGGACAGGTCGTAAAGCGCGGGCGTGGCGAAGCCCGCCAGCTGCCAGCCGGTTTCGGCCAGCACCTCCAGCAGCTGCGGCACGTCATAGGCGCGGTCCTGCGCATGCAGCAGCAGGTCATAGAACCCGGCCTCCGAGGTCAGGTGATCGCTGAGATTGCGGTTGGCGCGGAATGGGTGGCCTTCGGGCAGGTCGGCGACGATCTGCCGGGCGCGGATCAGCCGCTCTCCCGGCGGCAGGCCCTGAAACAGCGCGGCAAAGGCCTCCTGCAGCGGATAGACCCCCGAGCGGCCATAAGGCGCATAGACCATGAAGCCCAGACCACCCCCCGGCGCCAGCGCCGCGCGCAGGGCGCGAAAGCCCGCAGGCGGGTCGGGCAGGTGATGCAGCACGCCGCAGCAGTCGATATAGTCGAAGCGGCCATATTCGGCGGCCTCCAGCAGGCTGGCGGTGTGGAAGGTGATGTTGCCCAGCCCGCGCATCTGCGCCCGCGCCTCGGCCACCGCACGCGAGGCGGTGGACAGATCGAGATAGGTGATGTCATGGGCGCGGCCCGCATCGGTCAGGGTCTGCGCCAGCTGGATCAGCCCGTCACCGGTGCCGCCCCCCGCCACAAGGATGCGCAGCGGCCTGTTCCAGTCGCGCTGCCCGCCCCAGAGGATATGGTCCATCTCCAGCGGGTGCGAGGGCGAGCCGGTGATCAGGCGGTGCCGTTCCTCCGCCGGGTCGCGGGCGGGATAGGGGAAAACCTCGTAATGTTCGCGAACCGTGACCATGCGCACCTCTCTGACCGGAGTCTTGTGCCATGGGCGCGGGCGGAGGGGAAGCTCAGGGGCGCCGCCGCGCCAGATCGAGCTTCGTGTCGAGCAGGGCAATCTCGCGCAGGATCTCGGCCCGGCGGCTGCGGCAGGAGGTGTCGCGCAGCGTCTCGCGCAGGCGGGCCAGATCGCGGGTCAGCGCCACCGCCTCGGGCACCGCGCCATTGTCGCGCAGCAGCCGGTGCAGCACGGCGTTCTCCGGATCGTCGCAGGGCGGCAGCGGCCTGCCCGCGCCGGGCAGGTTGTCGAATTCACCCCGCGCTTCGGCGGCGGCGATGCGGGCATTGATGAGGTCGATGAGCGGATGGTCCATGACGCCTGCCGGGTGGGAGGGAGAGAAAGGGGGCGCTGCCCCCCCGTCCGCCACAGGCGGACAGTTTGCGAAGAGGGGCTCTGCCCCCGTCCGCCACGGGCGGACAGTGGGGAAGGAGGGGGCTCTGCCTCCCGTCCGCCACAGGCGGACAGTCGTGGAAGAGGGGGCTCTGCCTCCCGTCCGCCACAGGCGGACAGTCGTGGAAGAGGGGGCTCTGCCCCCGTCCGCCAAGGGCGGACAGTCGTGGAAGAGGGGGCTCTGCCCCCGTCCGCCAGAGGCGGACTCCCCCGGAGTTTATCGGGCAAGATGAAGGGGCGGGTGCGGCGCAGGGGCACGCGCCCGCCCCGGTGGTCAGTTCTTGACCGTGATGCGGCCATCGGTTGCGGGCTGGTAGGGGGTGTTCGCGGCGAGGTATTCCGCCATGACATCGGCCAGATCGGGGCCGAAATCATAGGCGTTCTGCGCGTCTCGGAACATCGCGTAGCCGTCGCCGCCATTGCGGACGTAGTTGTTGGAGACCACGCCATAGAGCTTTTCCGGCTCGATCGGCGTGTCGCCCACCCTGACGTCGGAGATGCGGCTGCCCGGTTCGGCGGCGAGATCGACGGTGAAGCTGAGCCCGGCCACCTGCGGGAAGCGGCCTGCGCCTTCTTCGATCTGGCTGGTGCCGCTTTCGAGGGCGTCGACGAGGGTAGCGCCGGTCACCTGAAAGGTCGAAAGCGTGTTCTGGAAGGGCAGCACGGTCAGCACCTCGCCCATGGTCACCGGCCCCGCGTCGATGGAGGCGCGCAGCCCGCCGCCATTGGTCAGCGCGATCTCGATGCCCTGATCGCGCACCCGCTCGAGCATGGCCCCGGCCACCAGATTGCCCATGGCGCATTCGCCGATCCGGCAGGTTTCGCGGCTGCCGTCGATCTCTGCCGCGGTTTCGGCGACGACGGTGCTGCGGATCTCCTCCAGCGGCTCTGCGGCTTCGGTGATGCGGGCCTTGACCGTTTCATCCTCGGCCACGGAGGCGTCGAGCAGCAGCGGCGCGCCGCTGGCCTCGGTCAGGGTGCCCGCGTCGTCGAAGGTCACGGTCAGTTCGCCCAGATACTTGCCATAGGCATAGGCGGAAACGATGGCGGTGTCGCCCACCATGGTCGGATAGGGGCCGCTGGCGCCCTCCATGTCGCCGAGCAGGGTGTGGCTGTGGCCGCCCACGATCACGTCCACGCCGCTGGTCGCCTCGGCGATGCGCTGGTCGGTGGCGTAGCCGGAATGGCTGAGCAGCACGATCTTGGTGATGCCTTCGGCGGTCAGGCGGTCCACCTCGGCCTGCACCGCATCGACCGGATCGGTGAAGGTGATGTTGGGCCCGGGCGAGGCCAGTTCGGGATTGTCTACCGGGGTGAGGCCGATCAGGCCGATCCGGTCGCCGCCCTTGTCGATCACCGTGGATTTCAGGACGCGGTCCTTCAGCAGCGGCTCGGAGGAGAGGTCGGCATTGGCCATCAGCAGCGGCGCGTCCAGCGCATCGGCAAAATCCGCCAGCACCTGCGGCCCGTTGTCGAATTCGTGGTTGCCCACCGCCATGGCCTCGTAGCCCATGGCATTCATCATCTCGGCGGCCAGCGCCCCGCGGTAATAGGTGTAGAACAGCGCGCCCTGAAACTGGTCGCCCGCATCCAGCAGCAGGCTGGTGTCGTGCCGCGCCCGCGCCTCGGCGATGGCGGTGGCCATGCGCGCCGCCCCGCCGAAACACGCGCCTGCGGCATTGTCCTCGGCGCTGCAGCCCGAATCGTATTTGCTGATCGGCTCGAAACGGTCGTGCACGTCATTGGTGTGCAGCAGGGTCAGCGTGAAGTCGGCATGGGCGGCACCGGCGCAAAGCGCCAGCAGCGCCGCGCTGGTCAGAAGGCGAAGGGGCATCGGAAATCCTCTCTCTGGGGGGCTGACTGCGGCGATGGTGCCCTGTGCCGGGCGCGCTGTCAAAGCGCCGTGAGGGCGGCGGGGATTGACCGGCGCGGCTTTCGGCGGCATCTGGACGGCATGCTGATTTACAAGATCCTCCGGGCCGGGGAATGGGCCGAATTGCAGGCGGCGGGCAGCAGTGCTGGCGCGCCGGTGGATGTGGCCGATGGCTACATCCATTTTTCCACCGCCGCGCAGCTGCGCGGGACGGCGGCCAAACATTTTGCCGGCGAGGCGGGGCTGATGCTGCTCTGCTACGAGGCGGAGGATCTGGGCCCCGCCCTGCGCTGGGAGGAGGCGCGCGGCGGCGCGCTGTTCCCGCATCTTTATGCGCCGCTGCCGCTGGCCGGGCTGGTCTGGTCGGCGCCGCTGCCGCTGGACAGGGCGGGCACGCATGTGTTCCCCGGGGATCTGGCATGAGCGCGCTGGAGCGGGCAGGGCTGGCGCTGCTGCGCCGGGTCGATCCCGAACGCGCGCATGGTCTGGCGCTGGCAGCGCTGCGCGCAGGGCTGGCGGCGGCGCCGGGGCGGCTAACGTCGGACCGGCTGCGCTGCCGCGTGGCGGGGCTTGATCTGCCGAATCCGCTGGGGCTTGCGGCGGGGTTCGACAAGAACGCCACGGCGCTGGCGGGGCTCGCGCGGGCAGGTTTCGGCTTTGTCGAAGTGGGGGCCACCACGCCGCGCCCGCAGCCGGGCAACCCGCAGCCCCGGCTGTTCCGCCTGACCGAGGACCGCGCCGCCATCAACCGCTTCGGCTTCAACAACGAGGGCATGGAGGCGATGGCCGCGCGGCTGGCGTCGCGCCCGCGTGGCATGGTGCTGGGGCTCAATCTGGGGGCCAACAAGGACAGCGCCGACCGGGCAGCAGATTTTGCGCAGGTTCTGGCGCGCTGCGGCGGCGATCTGGACTTTGCCACGGTCAATGTCAGCTCGCCCAACACCGAAAGGCTGCGCGACCTGCAGGGCAAGGAGGCGCTTGCGGCGCTTCTGGCCGGGGTGATGGCCGCGCGGGACGGGCTGTCAGGCCCGATCCCGGTCTTCCTGAAGATTTCCCCCGATCTGGACGAGGAGGGGCTGCGCGACGTGGCGGAGGTGGCGCTGGCCTCTGGCGTGGCGGGGGTGATCGCCACCAACACCACGCTTGCGCGCGACGGGCTGCGCTCGGCCCATGCGGGCGAGGCGGGCGGGGTGTCGGGCCAGCCGCTGTTTGACCGCTCCACCCGGGTGCTGGCGCATCTGTCGCAGCTGACCGAAGGGCGGCTGCCGCTGATCGGCGTGGGTGGCGTGGGCTCGGCAGAGCAGGCCTATGCCAAGATCCGCGCAGGCGCCTCGGCGGTGCAGCTTTACACCGCGCTGGTCTATGGCGGGCTGGCGCTGGTGCCCCGGATCGTCGAGGGGCTGGATGCGCTTCTGGCGCGCGACGGTTTCGGCTCGGTGGCGGAGGCCGTGGGTACCGCGCGGCAGGACTGGCTGTAAAAGCGGCAGGGGGGCAGGGCGCCCCCCGTCCTCAGGCGCGGATGCGCCAGCCGGTGCGGAAGATGATCCAGATCACCGCAAGGCAGATGCCGGTAAAGGCCGCGATCGCCAGCAGGCTGAGCCCGATCGGCACGTCGGCCATGCCGAAAAATGCCCAGCGGAAGCCGGAGATCAGATAGACCACCGGGTTGAACAGCGTGATGGTCTGCCAGAGCGGCGGCAGCATCGAGATCGAATAGAACGATCCGCCCAGAAAGATCAGCGGCGTGACGATCAGCAGCGGCACCAGCTGCAGCTGTTCGAAATTCCCGGCCCAGAGCCCGAGGATGAACCCCAGCAGCGAGAAGCTGATGCAGGTCAGCACCAGAAAGGCCAGCATGGCTGCGGGGTGCATCACCTGCATGTCGATGAACAGCGCCGCCGTGGCAAGGATCACCGCGCCGATGAACAGCGATTTGGTCGCCGCCGCGCCGACAAAGCCGATGACGATTTCCAGAAAGCTGACCGGGGCCGACAGCGGTTCATAGATCGTGCCGGTGAATTTCGGGAAATAGATGGCGAAGCTGGCGTTGGAGATCGATTGGCTGATCACCGACAGCATGACCAGCCCCGGCACGATGAAGGCGCCGTAGCTGACCCCCTCCACCTCCTGGATGCGGGAGCCGATGGCGGCGCCGAACACCACGAAGTAAAGCGAGGTGGAGATGACCGGAGAGATGAAGCTTTGCAGCAACGTCCGGAAAAAGCGGGTCATCTCGTAGTGATAGATGGCCCAGATGCCGCGCAGGTTCATGCCGGTTCCTCCTGTTTCGCCACCATGCTGACGAAGATGTCCTCCAGCGTGCTCTGCCGGGTCGACACGTCGCGCACCGCGATGCCCTCGCTGCGCAGATCCGCCATCAGATGCGCGATGCCGCTGCGGTCGGCGGCGGTGTCATAGGTGTGCACCAGCACCCGCCCGCCGTCTTCCAGCGCCAGCCCGCGATTCTGCAGCGCGGGCGGCAGCGTGGCCAGAGAGGTGTCCAGTTCGACCCGAAGCTCCTTGCGCCCCAGCCGGGACAGCAGGCGCTTCTTGTCCTCCAGCAGCAGGATGCGGCCGCCATTGATGACGCCGACGCGGTCGGCGATGGCCTCCGCCTCTTCGATGTAATGCGTGGTGAGGATGATGGTGGTGCCGCGCCCGCGCAGTTCCTCGACGATGGCCCACATGTCGCGGCGCAGTTCCACATCGACCCCGGCGGTGGGTTCGTCCAGAAACAGCACCTCCGGTTCATGCGACAGCGCCTTGGCGATCAGCACCCGGCGTTTCATGCCCCCCGACAGCGCGCGGGTCTGGGTGTCGCGCTTGTCCCACAGCGACAGGCGGCGCAGGATATCCTCCAGCAGCGCCTCGTTGCGGGGCTTGCCGAACAGCCCGCGGGTGAAACGCACCGCGGGCAGCACCTTGGAAAAGGGTTCAAGGTTGATCTCCTGCGGGACCAGCCCGATCAGGCTGCGCGCGGCGCGATAGTCCCGCACCACGTCATGCCCGCCGACCCGGACCGCGCCCGATGTGGGCTGCACCAGCCCGCAGATGGTGGAAATCAGCGTTGTCTTGCCCGCGCCGTTCGGCCCGAGAAGGGCAAGGATCTCGCCCTTCTCGATGGACAGGTCCACCCCTTTCAGAGCCTCGAACCCGCCGTCATAGACCTTGCGGAGCCCTTCGACCTCGACCATTGCCATGGGATGTCCCTCCTTGGTGGCTTGCCGCCAACCTAGACCTCCCCGCGCCGGATGCAATGTGCGCCCCTGCACAGGGCGCCCTGCCGGGAGGGGTCAGCCGCCGCGCACCGTGTCGATCATCAGCTGCACGTTCTCCGGATCGGCATCCGGGGTGATGCCATGACCAAGGTTGAAGATATGCGGCCCGTTGCGGAAGGCCTCGACCACGCGGCGGGTTTCGCGCACCAGCGCCTCGCCCCCGGTGACCATGTGCGAGGAGGCAAGATTGCCCTGCACGCAGCCCGACACCTGCACATGCTCGGCGGCCCAGTCCGGCGTCACGCTGTCATCCACCGCCACGCAATCGGCGCCGGTGGCCTGATGGAAGCCCACATACTGCGCCCCGGCCTGCCGCGGGAACACGATGACCGGCAGCCCCGGAAAGCGCGATTTCAGCTCTTGGGTGATGATCCGCGCGGGCTCCAGCGCATAGCGGCGGAAGGCGTCCTCGGGCAGCGATCCGGCCCAGCTGTCGAACAGCTTCACCACCTCGGCGCCCGCCTTCACCTGTTCGCTCAAGTATTCGATGGTGCCCTCGGTCAGCCGGTCGATCAGCGCGTCGAACACCTCCGGATCTTCCTGCCGCAGCGCATGGGCCGGGCCCTGATCCTTGGTGCCGCGCCCGGCGATCATGTAGGTGGCCACGGTCCATGGCGCGCCCGCAAAACCGATCAGCGTCGTCTCGGCGGGCAGGCTGCGCGACAGGCGGCCCACCGTCTCGTAGATCGGCGACAGCGTGTCATGGATGGCGGAAACCGGCTTCAGCCGGTCAAAATCCGCAGCACTGGTCACGGTGGACAGCCGCGGCCCCTCGCCGGTGACGAACCACAGATCGGCGCCAAGCGCCTGCGGCAGCAGCAGGATGTCGGCGAACAGGATCGCGGCGTCAAAGCCATAGCGGCGGATCGGCTGCAGCGTGACCTCGGTGGCAAGCTCGGGGTTGTAGCACAGCGACAGGAAATCCCCCGCCTGCGCCCGGGTCGCGCGGTATTCCGGCAGATAGCGTCCCGCCTGCCGCATCATCCAGATGGGGGGAGTGGGCAGCACCTCTCCGGCCAGCGCGCGCAGGATGGTCTTGGTCATGGGGGCCTCCGTGTTCCGTCAGGGCGGCAATATGTCAATTTCCGCCCCATTGCCACAGCGCTGCGCGCGACATAAAGCTGCCCCATGCATAGCGATCTGCCCTCTCCCGCCCAACCGCTCCGGATCGGCACCCGCGGCTCGCCGCTGGCGCTGGCGCAGGCCCATGAAACCCGCGACCGGCTGGCCACGGCCTTTGGCCTGCCGCCCACGGTCTTTGCCATCGTGGTCATCAAGACCACCGGCGATGACCGGGCGATGATCGCTGCCGACCGCCCGCTGAAAGAGATCGGCAACAAGGGGCTCTTCACCAAGGAGATCGAGGAGGCGCTGCTGTCGGGGGCCATCGACATCGCGGTGCATTCGATGAAGGACATGCCGGTGCTGCAGCCCGAAGGGCTGATGCTGGACTGCTACCTGCCGCGCGAGGATGTGCGCGACGCCTTCATCTCGCCGGGCTTCGGCGGCATCGCCGATCTGCCTGCGGGCACGGTGGTGGGCACCTCCTCGCTGCGCCGTCGCGCGCAGCTTCTGCACCGCCGCCCCGACCTGCAGGTGGTGGAGTTCCGCGGCAACCTGCAGACCCGGCTGAAAAAGCTCGAGGACGGCGTGGCCGCCTGTAGCTTCCTCGCCATGGCCGGGCTCAACCGCATGGGGCTTTCTGGCCCGCACATGACCGCCATCCCCCCCGAAGAGATGCTGCCCGCCGTGGCGCAGGGCGCCATCGGCATCGAACGGCGTGAGGCTGACGCGCGGGTGGCGGAGATGCTGGCGGCGATCCATGACGCGCCCACGGACCGGCGGCTTGCGGCGGAGCGGGCCTTCCTCGCCACGCTTGACGGATCCTGCGAGACGCCGATCGCCGGGCTGGCGGAACTGGACGGCGACAGCCTTCACCTGCGCGGCCAGATTCTCAGCCCCGATGGCCGCCGCGCCTTCGCCGGGGACCGGCGCGGCAGCGTCGGGGACGGCGCCGCCATGGGCCGCGATCTGGCCCGCACCCTGCTGGCCGAGGCGGGGCCGGATTTCTTTGCGTGGAAGGCAGGATGACGCCGCGCCCGGCTTGAACTTTTCCGATCTCCGCAGGCCTCAAACCCCGCGCAGCGGCGCGGGGCTTTCATATTTGCGATGAAACAGAAGAAAGGGGGCTCTGCCCCCGCCCGCGCTGGCGCGCGGCCTCCCCCGGGATATTTTTGGTCAGAAGAAACGGCAGGGGCGTGACCTCTGGCTTCTTCTGACCCCAAATATCCCCGCCGGAGGCTCCGGCGGGGCCGCCTGGATCAGCGGTTGCCTGCGAAGCGCGCCTGCCAGTCCTCGCGCTCTTCGTCCGTGATCTTGCGGAAGGTGACCTCGGGCACGGTGAAGCCGTGGCCTGCGGGCAGGATCTGCAGCGCGGTGTCGAGATCCGCAGGCCAGCTGCGGTCGGTCACGGCGAGCGCGTCGAGCAGGGCGGCGGCGGCATCGGGGATGAAGGGTTCCGAGATCACCGCGTAAAGCCGGATCAGGTTCAGCGCGAGGCGGATCTGCGCGGCGGCCTGTTCGGGGTCGGTCTTGAAAGTCGACCAGGGGGCCGCTTCCTGCAGATATTCGTTGCCGAGCACCCAGGCCGCGCGCAGGGCGCTGGCGGATTTGCGCACCTCGGCCTGGGACATATGTTCTTCGTAGTCGCGGATTTTTGTCGTCAGATCGGCGATGAGCTGCGCCTCGCGCGGGCCAAGGCTGCCGCCCTCGGGCACCACCTCGCCGAATTTGGAGCGGCAGAACTTGGTGACGCGGCTGGCGAAATTGCCCAGCACGTCGGCCAGATCCTTGTTCACGCTTGTCTGGAAATTCTCCCAGGTGAATTCGCTGTCCGAGCTTTCGGGGGCATGGCTGAGCAGCCACCAGCGCCAGTAATCCGGCGGCAGGATCTCCAGCGCCTGATCCATGAACACGCCGCGCCCGCGCGAGGTGCTGAACTGGCCGCCATCATAATTCAGGTAGTTGAAGGATTTGATGTAATCCACGAGCTTCCACGGCTCGCCGCTGCCAAGGATGGTGGCCGGGAAGCTGAGCGTGTGGAAGGGCACGTTGTCCTTGCCCATGAACTGGGTATAGGTCACGTCCTCTGCGCCCCTGTCGGTGCGCCACCAGCGTTCCCAGTCGCTGCCCTTGCCCGCATCCACCCATTCCTGCGCGCAGGCGATGTATTCGATGGGGGCGTCGAACCAGACGTAGAAGACCTTGCCCTCCATGCCGGGCCAGTCCTCTTCGCCCTTTTTCACCGGGATGCCCCAGTCGAGGTCGCGGGTGATGCCGCGGTCCTGCAGCCCGTCGCCGTCATTGAGCCATTTCTTGGCGATGGAGGTGGTCAGCACCGGCCAGCCTTCGCGGGTGTCGATCCACTGTTCCAGCTGGTCCTTCATGGTGGACTGGCGCAGATAGAGATGCTTGGTCTCGCGCATCTGCAGGTCGGTGGCGCCCGAGATCACCGAGCGCGGATTGATCAGATCCACCGGGTCGAGCTGTTTGGTGCAGTTGTCGCACTGGTCGCCCCGGGCGCTGTCGAAGCCGCAATTGGGGCAGGTGCCCTCGATGTAGCGGTCGGGCAGGAAGCGGCCATCGGTGGGCGAATACATCTGGGTTTCGGAGACTTCGCGGATCAGCCCCTGATCGGCCAGAACCCCGGCGAAATGCTGGGTCAGCCGGTGGTTCTGCGGGCTGGAGGAGCGGCCGAAATGGTCGAAGCTGAGCCGGAACCCCTCGGCGATCCGGGCCTGCACCTGATGCATCTCGGCGCAGTATTCGGCGACCGGCTTGCCCGCCTTGGCGGCGGCAAGCTCGGCGGGGGTGCCGTGTTCGTCGGTGGCGCAGAGGAACAGCACCTCATGGCCGCGGGCGCGCTGGTAGCGGGCGAAGAGATCCGCCGGAAGCTGGCTGCCCACCAGATTGCCCAAGTGCTTGATGCCGTTGATATAGGGGATCGCCGAGGTGATGAGGTGCCGTGCCATGTCCGTCCCGCTGCTGGTCCGCGTTTCGGGCGCTCTTACCGGATGTTGGCGGCTGTGGCCAGTGGCGGAGCGAGGGGCTGCCTGCCCCTCGCGCTCCCCGGGGATATTTGCGGTCAGAAGAAACGCTCAGTCGCGCGGCGTGCGCTGGCGCGACAGCAGGCGCCCGATCAGGAAGCTGGTGCGGGGGGCATAGACATAGGCGGTGCGCCGGGTGGCGGGGCGGGCGCGGCGGCGGATCAGGCCGAAGATCACCAGCGCCAGATGGCCAAGTCCGATCATCGTGAAAAGCGCGGGCGGGCCGAAGCCCTCGATCAGCGCGGCGGCGGCGGAGGGCGCGGCGATGGCCCCCACCGCATACCAGAACATCAGGGCGGCGGAGAGTTCGACCCGTTCCGAATCTCCGGCGAAATCATGGGCATGGGAGGCGGCGATCGAATAGATCGGGAAGGTGGTCAGCCCGAAGATCGCCGCCATGATCATGACGCCGGTGGGGGAGAGGCTGGTGAGCGTGGCGGTGGCGACGCAGGAGGCGATGGCCGCGACCGAGAGCCAGATCAGCACCTGCCTGCGGTCGTAGCGGTCGGCGATCCAGCCGACGGGATATTGCGCCAGCGCCCCCCCGGCCACGAAGGCGGCAAGGAAGAAGGCGATCTGGTCGGGGGCGAGCCCCACCTCTGCGCCATAGACCGGGCCCACCATCCGGAAGCTGGCCGAGGAGAGCGCGGCGGTCAGCACCCCCGCCACGGCCAGCGGCGAGCGCGCTCCCGCCAGCGCCGGACGCAGCCGCGGGGCGGCGGGGGTGCGGGGCTGGCGGCGGCGGGTCAGGGTGATGGGCAGCAGCGCCATGCAGCAGAGCAGCGCCAGCAGGTTGTAGCTGACGTAATGCGCAGGCTCGAGCACGCCGATCACCAGCTGTGCCGCGAGCGAGGCGCCCATATCCGCCACCCGGTAGGCGCCCATGGCGCGGCCCCGGGTCTCGTTGGTGACTTCTGCCTGCAGCCAGGCCTCGATCACCGTATAGGCGCCCGCGACGCTGAGCCCCGAGGCGAGGCGGAAGACCGCCCAGGCTTCGGGGGTGGGGACCAGCGGATGCGCGATCAGCCCCATGGCGCCAAGTGCCGTGAAGGCGGCGAAGGCGCGGGAATGGCCGACCGAGCCCATCAGCCGCGGCGCCCACCAGCAGCCCGCAAAAAAGCCCAAGAAATGTGCCGATCCCAGCAGGCCGATTTCTGTGGTGGTGAAGTCCAGCGCGAATCCGGAAAGCGCGTCTAGCGGGCCGACGCCGCCGGTGGACAGTTGCAGAAGGACCACCGACAGAAACAGGGCCGCAAAGGACAAAGGCAGGCGCATGGGTTCTGAGGATCATGGGCAACCGGGGGTGTCGCGACCGGCTGCGACATTGCGGGGTCGTTTTCGGCTGTCGTGGCGGCTTTGGCGCGGTGGGGGAATCGGGGCTTGGCAAGCCCGCGCGGCCCGCTAGTCTGCGCCGCGACACGGCGATCAGGAGAGACGCGATGCAGATGACCCCGCTTGGGCGCACCGGGATGACGGTGTCGAGGCTGTGCCTTGGCACCATGACCTTTGGCAACCAGACCGCGCCGGAGGAGGCCTTTGCCCAGATCGAGCGGGCGCAGGCGGCGGGGATCAATTTCATGGACTGCGCCGAGATGTATCCGGTGAACCCGGTGCGGGCGGAAAGCGTGGGCCGGTCCGAGGAAATTCTGGGCGCGTGGTTTGCCCGCAGCGGGCGGCGGCAGGACTGGATTCTGGCCACCAAGATCACCGGCGAGGGCCAGAAGGCGGTGCGCGACGGCGCGCCGATTACGCCCGAGACGATCCGTGCGGCCATCGAAGGCTCGCTGAAGCGGCTGCGCTGCGAGGTGATCGACCTTTACCAGTTCCACTGGCCCAACCGGGGCAGCTATGCCTTCCGGCAGAGCTGGCGCTTTGCGCCATGGACGCAGGACCGCGAGGCGACGCGCCAGCATATGGCGGATGCCCTGGGCACGCTGGCCGAGGAGGTGGCGCGCGGCACGATCCGCGCCTTTGGCCTGTCCAATGAAAGCACATGGGGCACGGCGGAATGGCTGCGCATCGCGGCGGATACCGGCGGGCCGCGCGTCGCTTCGGTGCAGAATGAATATTCGCTGCTGTGCCGCATGGCCGATACCGATCTGGCGGAGCTTCTGGTGAACGAGGAGGTGGGGCTGCTGCCCTATTCGCCGCTGGCGGCGGGGCTGCTGACCGGCAAGTATCAGGGCGGGGCGGTGCCCGAGGGCTCGCGCATGGCGCTGAACGGCACGCTGGGCGGGCGCAAGACCGACCGCGCCTTTGACGCCGTTGCGGCCTATCTTGATCTGGCGCGGGCGCATGGGATCGATCCGGTGCATATGGCGCTGGCCTGGGCGGCGGGGCGGCCCTTTGTCACCTCGGCGATCTTTGGCGCCACCACGCTGGCGCAGCTGGAGCATCTGCTGGGGGCGGCGGATCTGGACCTGCCGGAGGATCTGCTGGCGGCGCTGGATGATCTGCACAAGGCGCATCCCATGCCCTATTGAGGCGCGATGTTGCCATGGCCCGCGTCCTTGGCTATGGCGCGGGCATGACCAGTTCCAACAAGCATCCCGGCGCGCCGTGGCGCAATTTCTATGGCCGCCTGAAGGGCAAGACGCTGCGCCCGGCGCAGGAAACCTATCTGGACGAGGATCTGGTGGCGCTGTCGCCGGGCCCGGTCGACTGGGAGGTCAATCCCGACCGCGTGCCGCTGGATCTGCGCGCGCGCTTTGGCGAGGTGCCGGTCTGGCTGGAGGTGGGATTCGGCGGCGGCGAGCATCTGGTGCATCAGGCCGCCACCCATCCGCAGGTGGCGATCATCGGCTGCGAGCCCTTCATCAATGGCGTGGCCATGCTGCTGGGCAAGATCCGCGCGGCGGGCGTGTCGAACCTTGCCGTTTATCCCGGCGATGCCCGCAACATCTTTGACGTGCTGCCCGACGGATCGGTGCAGAAGGCGTTTCTGCTTTATCCCGACCCATGGCCCAAGACCCGGCATCACCGCCGCCGTTTCGTGACGCAGGAGCATCTGGTGCCGCTGGCCCGGGTGCTGGCGCCCGGGGCGGAGTTCCGGGTGGCCACCGACATTCCCGATTACGTGCGCCAGACGCTGGCGGAGGTCCCGAAGGCCGGGTTCACGCGGGTGCGCTGCGCGGCGGAGGATCTGCACCGCGCCTGGGAGGACTGGCTGCCGACGCGCTACGAGAAAAAGGCGCTGCGCGAGGGAAGGGTGCCGCATTACCTGACCTTCCGGCGGGGCTGAGGCGACCGGCGCGGCAGGGGGGGGCGCTGCCCCCCACGGACCTGCGGTCCGTTCCCCCCGGAGTTTATCCGGCAAGATGAAGGGGCGGGCCTTGTGCCGAGACCCGGGCGCCGCAGGGCGATGGACGGAGGCGGCGGGCGCTGCTACATGGCGCGCGAGTGATCACAGGAGGGGCGTCATGTCGAGCCACGGGGAAGCCAGAGCGATGGTGTCGCGCAAGTCCGCAGGGCTGCGCGGGCAGGCGGAGGTGCCGGGGGACAAGTCGATTTCGCATCGCGCGCTGATCCTTGGCGCGCTGGCCGTGGGCGAGACGCGGGTGAGCGGGCTGCTGGAAGGGCAGGACGTGCTGGACACCGCCAGTGCCATGCGCGCCTTTGGCGCCGAGGTCGAGAAGCGCGGCGATGTCTGGCATGTGACGGGTGTTGGCGTTGGCGGTTTTGCCGAGCCCGCGCAGGTGATCGACTGCGGCAATTCCGGCACCGGGGTGCGGCTGATCATGGGGGCCATGGCCACCACACCGATCTCTGCCACCTTCACCGGCGATGCCAGCCTGAACAAGCGGCCCATGGCGCGGATCACCGATCCGCTGCGGCAGTTCGGGGCCCATGCCTATGGCCGGTCGGGCGGGCGGCTGCCGCTGGTTCTGGTCGGGGCGGAGCAGGCGATGCCGGTGCGCTATGCCACGCCGGTGCCTTCGGCTCAGGTGAAGTCGGCGGTGCTGCTGGCCGGGCTCAATGCGCCGGGCGAAACCGTGGTGATCGAGCGCGAGGCGACGCGGGATCATTCCGAGCGGATGCTGGCGGGGTTCGGCGCGGTCATTTCCAGTGAGGACGGGCCGGAGGGGCGGGTCATCACCCTGCAGGGCCAGCCCGAGCTGCGCCCGCAGGTGATCGCGGTGCCGCGCGATCCGTCCTCGGCGGCGTTTCCGGTCTGTGCCGCGCTGATCACCGAAGGCTCGGACGTGCTGGTGCCGAATATCGGGCTGAACCCGACGCGGGCGGGGCTGTTCTTTACCCTGCAGGAGATGGGGGCTGATCTGGTCTTCGAGAATCCGCGCGAGGAGGGCGGCGAGCCCGTTGCCGACCTGCGGGCGCGGTTTTCGCCCAACCTGCGCGGCATCGAGGTGCCGGCAGAGCGTGCGGCGAGCATGATCGACGAATATCCGGTGCTGTCGGTGGTGGCGGCCTTTGCCGAGGGGCGCACCCATATGCCCGGCGTCAAGGAGCTGCGCGTCAAGGAAAGCGACCGGATCGAGGCCATGGCCGTGGGGCTGCGCGCCTGCGGCGTGACGGTGGAGGCGGGCGAGGACTGGTGGACGGTCGAGGGGCGCGGCTTTGGCGCCGTGCCGGGCGGGGCCACCGTGGCCACGCATCTGGATCACCGCATCGCCATGTCGTTTCTGGTGCTGGGGCTGGCCACGGAGGCGCCGGTGACGGTGGATGATGGTGGCCCCATCGCCACCTCTTTCCCGGTGTTCGAGCCGCTGATGCGCGGGCTTGGGGCGGATCTGGGGGCTGCGGACGCGGATCCGGCGCGATAGGGTGGCCGCCGCGCTGGTCTGGTGCGCTGCTCTGGTGCGGGACCGTGCGGCTTGCCAGCCCGGTCACGCGGGTTAAGCTTGCCGCCTCGGGCACGGCATCAGGCTTTGAGGGAAAGGACGACGCATGGCTTTCACCATCGCCATCGACGGGCCGGCGGCGGCTGGCAAGGGCACCATCAGCCGCGCAGTCGCCGCGCATTTCGGCTTTGCGCATCTGGATACCGGGCTGCTCTACCGCGCGGTGGGGCGCCGGATGCTGGAGGGCGTGCCGCCGATCGCGGCGGCGCAGACGCTGACGGCGCAGGATCTGGGCGGCTCCGGCCTGCGCGCCCCGGAGGTGTCGCAGGCCGCGTCGCGGGTGGCGGCGATCCCGGAGGTGCGTGCGGCGCTGGTGGATTTCCAGCGCGCCTTTGCCCGGCGCGATGGCGGCGCGGTGCTGGACGGGCGCGACATCGGCACGGTGATCTGCCCCGAGGCGGATGCCAAGCTCTTCGTGACCGCAAGCCCCGAAGTGCGGGCGCGGCGGCGCTTTGACGAGCTTTGCGCCACCGGTGTTACGACAGATTACGCGCGCGTGCTGGAAGAGACCCGCGAGCGCGACGACAGGGATGCGACGCGGGCCGATGCACCGCTGCGGGCGGCGCCCGACGCGGTGGTGATCGACACCTCGGCGCTGGATGTGGAGGCGGCGGTGGCGGCGGCCATTGCGGCGGTAGAAACACGAAGCGGGAGAGCGCGGGCATGAAAACGCTGATCATGGGACAGGGCGGGCCGGAGATTCCGGCGCTGGGGATCGGGGCCATGTCCTTTGCCGATTTTTACGGCGAGACCACCGAGGCCGCGTCTTTTGCGGTGCTGGATGCGGCGGTGGCGGCGGGGCTGCGCCATATCGACACCTCCAATGTCTATGGCAAGGGCCGGTCGGAGCGCACCATCGGCGCGTGGCTTGCCGCCAATCCCGGCGCGCGGGACAAGCTGCACATCGCCACCAAGGCGGGCATCACGCAGGATGCGCAGGGGCGGCGCGTTTTCAACAACAGCGCCGCGCATCTGGAGGCGGAGCTGGACGGATCGCTGGCGCGGATGGGGGTGGAGCAGGTCGACCTGTTCTATGTCCACCGGCGCGAGGCGGCCATCCCCATCGAGGAGGTGGCGGAGGGGTTGGGCCGGATCGTCGCCAAGGGCAAGGCGCGGGCGGTGGGCTTTTCCGAGATCGCGCCCTCGTCGCTGCGGCGGGCTCATGCGGTGTTTCCGGTGGCGGCGGTGCAGTCGGAATATTCGCTCTCCTCGCGCTTTGTCGAACTGGGGCTGCTGCAGGCCTGCCGCGAGCTTGGCGTGGCGCTGGTGGCGTTCTCGCCGGTGGGGCGGTCGCTGCTGACCGATGCGCCGCTTGATCCGGCGAAATTCGGCAAGGGCAGCTTTGTGGGCGACAATCCCCGGTTCCAGCCGCCGAATTTTGCCGCCAATCTGGCGATCACCGACGGGTTCCGGCGGCTGGCGGCAGAGATGGAGGTGCCTGCGGCGGGGCTGGCCATCGCATGGCTTCTGGCGCAGGACGGCCCGGTGCTGCCGATCCCCGGCACGCGGTCGGTGGCGCATCTGCGCGAACTGCTGCGCGGGCTCGATCTGGATCTGGGACCGGAGGATCTGGCCCGGATCGAGTCGGTGCTGCCGGTGGGCTGGGCGCATGGCGACCGCTATTCCGACGGGCAGTATGTGGGGCCGGAACGGTTCTGCTGATCGCGGCTTCTGCGGGGGGGAGGGGGCAGAGGGGGGCGCTGCCCCCCGCGCGCCTGCGGCGCGCGCCCCCCGGGATATTTGTGCCAAGAAGAAGGGCGCGGGACCGGGGCCGGGCGCGCGGGCGGTGCGCCGCTGCGGGCAGGACCTGCGGGCCGGATGGCTTTAAGCCTTGCCTTGACGGGGTGTGGCAGCTATATCGCGCGCGTCCAGCAAGGCTTGCGACGCCCGCCTTCAGGGGGCGGGCAGGGTCGGTTCACCGGCCCATCCTGTGCTTCGCGGAAGCCCGAAAGACCAATCCCAAGACCGGCGGAGACAACCGCATGGCCAGCAAAAAACCGATGTAAAGGACATATACGCCACATGGCAAATACCACCATGGAGGAATTCGAGGCCCTCCTTAACGAAAGCCTCGAAATGGACACCCCGGACGAAGGTTCGGTTGTCCGCGGCAAGGTCATCGCGATTGAAGCGGGCCAGGCCATCATCGATGTCGGCTACAAGATGGAAGGCCGCGTCGATCTTAAGGAATTCGCCGAACCCGGCGAGACTCCCAACGTTTCCGTCGGCGATGAGGTCGAGGTTTACCTGCGCTCCGCCGAGAACGCCCGGGGCGAAGCCGTCATCTCCCGCGAGATGGCCCGCCGCGAGGAAGCCTGGGACCGTCTGGAAAAGGCCTATGCCGACGATGCCCGCGTCGAAGGCGCGATCTTCGGCCGCGTCAAGGGTGGCTTCACCGTGGATCTGGGCGGCGCTGTCGCGTTCCTGCCCGGCTCTCAGGTCGATGTGCGCCCCGTGCGCGATGCCGGCCCGCTGATGGGTCTGAAGCAGCCCTTCCAGATCCTCAAGATGGACCGTCGCCGCGGCAACATCGTTGTCTCGCGTCGTGCGATCCTTGAAGAATCGCGCGCCGAACAGCGTGCGGAAGTCATCGCCAACCTCACCGAAGGCCAGACGGTCGACGGCGTGGTCAAGAACATCACCGAATACGGTGCGTTCGTGGATCTGGGCGGTGTCGACGGCCTGCTGCACGTCACCGACATGGCGTGGCGCCGGGTCAACCACCCGTCCGAGATTCTGGCGATCGGCGAAACCGTCAAGGTTCAGGTCATCAAGATCAACAAGGACACCCACCGCATCAGCCTCGGCATGAAGCAGCTGCAGGAAGATCCGTGGGATCTGGTGGCGGTCAAGTTCCCGCTGAGCTCGGTCCATCAGGGCCGCGTGACCAACATCACCGATTACGGCGCCTTCGTGGAGCTGGAGCCCGGTGTCGAAGGTCTGGTCCACGTGTCGGAAATGTCCTGGACCAAGAAGAACGTGCATCCCGGCAAGATCGTGTCCACCTCGCAGGAAGTGGATGTCATGGTGCTGGAAATCGACGCGGCCAAGCGCCGGGTGTCGCTGGGTCTCAAGCAGACCATGCGCAACCCGTGGGAAGTGTTCTCGGAAACTCATCCCGAGGGCACCGAGGTCGAGGGCGAAGTCAAGAACATCACCGAATTCGGTCTGTTCATCGGCCTGCCCGGCGAGATCGACGGCATGGTGCACCTCAGCGACCTGTCGTGGGACCAGCGCGGCGAAGAAGCCATTCAGGATTACCGCAAGGGTGACGTGGTCAAGGCCGTGGTCACCGAAGTGGACACCGACAAGGAGCGCATCTCGCTCTCCATCAAGGCCCTGGGTGGTGACAAGTTCGCCGATGCGGTTGGCGGCGTGAAGCGCGGCTCGATCATTACCGTCGAAGTGACGGCGATCGAGGAAGGCGGCGTCGAGGTGGAATACGAAGGCATGAAGTCCTTCATCCGCCGGTCCGACCTTGCCCGCGACCGTGCCGACCAGCGCCCCGAGCGTTTCTCGGTGGGCGACAAGATCGACGTGCGCGTGACCAATATCGACAGCAAGACCCGTCGTCTGGGCCTGTCGATCAAGGCGCGCGAGATCGCCGAAGAGAAGGAAGCCGTGGAACAGTATGGCTCCTCTGATTCGGGCGCATCGCTGGGCGACATCCTTGGCGCGGCACTGAAGCGCGACGAGTAAGTCCTGTCCCTGACAGGCTGGAAAGGCCCCGCTTCGGCGGGGCCTTTTTGCTGCGCGCGGCCTTCGGCGGGCTGGCTGGCGGAGCGCGCGTGTGAGTCGCAGCACCCGGACTTTCGGCGGAAAACCGCGCGAGAGGCCCGCGCAGGGGCCCCGCTGCCCGCTGGAATGGCTGCAAACTGCTGCGATAAATGGGCTTTTCTCCTCACCGCCCGGTTTCCTTTTGAGCGGCTCGGCGTATAGTCCTAGAATACGAGGGGCGCGGAAGACGCAGCACAGGGATGGTGAAGATGATCAGATCGGAATTGATCCAGAAGATCGCGGAGGAGAACCCGCATCTTTATCAACGGGATGTGGAGCGGATCGTGAATACGATCTTTGACGAGATCACCAATGCCATGGCCCGGGGCGACCGGGTGGAGCTGCGCGGCTTCGGCGCCTTTTCGGTCAAGCAGCGCGATGCCCGGCTGGGGCGCAACCCGCGCACCGGCGAGGCGGTGGATGTCGAGGAGAAATGTGTGCCCTTCTTCAAGACCGGAAAACTGCTGCGCGACCGCCTGAACGGAAAGTGACCTGAATGACCTACATCCGCTACCTGCTTCTGGGCCTGCTGGCCGTGCTGCTGATCGCCATCGCGCTGGCCAACCGGGGGCCGGTCACGCTGCAGCTGCTGCCCGATGACATGGCGACCCTGCTGGCCTTCCAGCAGATGCTGACCGTGCCGGTGTTTCTGGTGTTTTTCGGCGGGATTCTGGCGGGTCTGCTGATCGGCTTCGTCTGGGAATGGCTGCGCGAGCACAAGCACCGCGCCGCCGCAGCACAGCGCAAGGCCGAGCTGCGCCGTCTGGAGCGCCAGCTGAAGCGCACCGAGGCCGAGCGCGACAAGGACAAGGACGAGGTTCTGGCGATCCTCGACCAGAGCCGCTGACCCCTGCGGGGCAGGGGGGCGCTGCCCCCCTCGGCGCGGGACGCGCCTCCCCCCGGAGTTTAGGGGCAAGATGAAAGGGATGGGCCGCCGATGACCAGCGCGGACGGGATCAGGGTCAAGATCTGCGGGCTGACGCGGCCCGAGGACGTGGCTGCCGCGGCGGCGGCGGGCGCGCATTATGCGGGCCTTGTGTTTTATGCCCGGTCGCCGCGTGCGGTCGGGGTGGATCTGGCGCGGGATCTGGCGCTGGCGGCCCCGGTGGGGCTCGCCAAGGTGGCGCTGCTGGTGGATGCCGAGGATGCGGCGCTGGATGCGATCGTGGCGCGGGTGCCGCTCGACATGCTGCAGCTGCATGGGCACGAATCGCCCGAGCGCGTGGCGGAGATCCGGGCGCGGTATGGCCTGCCGGTGATGAAGGCGGTGGGGGTCGCGCGGGCCGAGGATCTGCCGCAGCTTGATGCCTATGGCCGGGTGGCGGACCAGATTCTGGTCGATGCCAAGGCGCCGAAGGACGCGGCGCTGCCGGGCGGCAACGGACTGGCCTTTGACTGGCGGCTGATTGCCGGGCGGCGCTGGCCGGTGCCGTGGATGCTGGCGGGGGGGCTCGCGCCGCAGAACGTGGCGCAGGCGGTGGCGATGACCGGCACGCGGCAGCTTGACGTGTCCTCCGGGGTCGAGACGGCGCCGGGGCAGAAATCTGCGGATCTGATCCGGGCCTTCGTGGCGGCGGCGCGCGATCTGGCCCGCGCGCCTGCGGTGCCCCGCCTCTGACGGGCGGGCACCGGTGGGGGGCCGCTTGTCCGGCGGCAAGCACCGGCACGGGATAAAAGACGCTGCAAAAGCAAAGGGCCACCCGTTTGGATGGCCCTTGTCAGATCAGGCGTCAGCCTTGGTTCAGCCCTGACGGGCTTTGAACCGGGGCTGGGTCTTGTTGATCACATAGACGCGGCCCTTACGGCGCACAACGCGGCAGTCGCGGTGGCGCTGTTTGAGCGAGCGGAGTGAGTTTGCGACCTTCATTCCAGTCTCTCCTCTTGTCGCGGCGCGCGAGCGCCTTTCGTTGCAGCATGCGGCGGGACAAGTCCCGCGCGCGGTGAATTCCATGGTGGGCGGTACTGGGATCGAACCAGTGGCCACTACGATGTCAACGTAGTGCTCTACCGCTGAGCTAACCGCCCTTATGGTGTGCGCGATCTCCTTGCTCCGCGATGATGCGGAGCGCGGTGAACCGCGCCGGTGGAGGGGTCTATAAAAGGAGTCGGAAGCGGGATCAAGGGCTTTTGGCAGCCCGGGAAAATGGTTTATTGTCGGCCGGAAGGAGCGCAGATGCCGAAAGTCGCCTATCACCTTGACATGCCCGAGGCGGCCACGTCCTGCGTGGTCTTCGCGTCGCCCCATTCGGGCCGGGATTATCCGTGGAGCTTCCTGCGCAGCACCGTTCTGGACGAACACGCGATCCGCTCGTCTGAGGATGCCTTTGTCGACCGGCTGTTCGACTGTGCGCCGCAGTTTGGTGCGCCTTTCCTGCGGGCCGGGGCGCCGCGCGCCTTTGTCGACCTGAACCGCGCCGCCGACGAGCTTGACCCCGCGCTGATCGAAGGGGTGCGGCGGGGCGGTCACAATCCGCGCGTCGCGAGCGGGCTGGGGGTGGTGCCGCGCGTGGTGGCCAATGGCAGGGCGATCTATAGCGGCAAGCTGCCCATGACCGAGGCGGAGCGGCGGATCACCCAGTACTGGCGGCCCTATCACACGCAGCTTCAGGCGCTGCTGAGCCGGGCGCTGCTGGGATTCGGCGAGACGATTCTCATCGACTGTCATTCCATGCCGCATGAGGCGGTGGAGGGGGCGGCGCGCGGTGGGGCCCGGCGGCCCGAGATCGTGATCGGCGACCGGTTCGGCGCCTCGGCGGCGCCGGAGATCGTCGAGCTGATCGAGACGGCCTTCCGCCGTGCCGGGCTGGTGGTGGCGCGCAACGCGCCTTTTGCCGGGGCGTATATCACGCAGGCCTATGGCCGCCCGTCGCGGCGCCAGCATGCGGTGCAGGTGGAAATCGACCGCGCCATTTACATGGACGAGGCCAGCATCCGGCCGAATGCGAATTTTCAGGCGTTCCGGCGGCTGCTGCGCGGCGTGGTGTCCGAGGTGGCGGCGATCGGTCACCGCGACCAGCAGCTGGCGGCGGAATAGGTTCAGCCGAAGAGCGCGTCGAGCCGGGTGTCCAGCACTGCGGGATCCTGCAGCCGCAGCCGCACCGGCAGGGTCAGTACCTTGGGGCGGAAGCTGTCGGGCAGGCGCACCGCATCCTTTTCGGTAGTGACAAGCTGCGCGCCCGCTGCGGCGGCGTCCCGCTCCAGCCGGGTCAGCAGGGCGGGGGTCAGCGGCTGGTGGTCGTCCAGCGCCCGCGTGCCGCGCAGATCGGCGCCAAGCCCGCGCAGCGTGGCGAAGAATTTTTCGGGATGGCCGATGCCGGCGAAGGCGAAGGCGGGCATGTCCTGCCAGTCCATGCCGGTCTGCAGCGGCTCCAGCGCGCCGGTCAGATGCGGCAGGGTGATGTGGCGGCGCCAGCGCGCGGCAAAGTCCTGCTGTGCCCCGGGCGCCCCGATGGAGAGCAGCAGATCGGCGCGGGCAAGGCCGGGGTCGACCGGCTCGCGCAGCGGCCCTGCGGGCAGGCAGCGGCCATTGCCGAAGCCATAGCGCGCATCGACCACCACCAGCGCCAGATCCTGCGCCAGCGCCGGGTTCTGGAAGCCGTCATCCAGCACCACCGCCTGCGCGTCTGCGGCCACCGCCGCCTTGGCGCCCGCCGCGCGGTCGCGCGCCACCCAGACCGGGGCGAAGGCGGCCAGCAGCAGCGGCTCGTCGCCCACATCGGCGGCGCTGTGGCGGCGCGGATCGACCTGCACCGGGCCGGTCAGTCGCCCACCATGGCCGCGCGACACCACCTGCGCCGCGATGCCGCGCGCCGCCAGCCGTTCCAGCACCGCGATGACGCTGGGGGTCTTGCCGGTGCCGCCCGCGTTGAGGTTGCCGACGCAGATCACCGGCACACCCACCCGCAGGCGCGGGCCTGCCGTCACGCGGCGGGCGGTGGCGCGGGCGGTCAGCGCCGCCAGCGGCGCCAGCAGGCGGGCCTGCCACGCGGGGCGGTCGGGGGGCGTGTCCCAGAAGCCGGGGGCGCGCATCAGGCGGCCTCCCCGGTATCCAGCCAGTCCCCGGCCAGCGTCAGCAGCTCGTCGGTCAGGGCGGCGCCCTGGCTCACCACATCCCAGCCGGCATGGGCCATGGCGGCGGCGCGGTCGGGGGCGATCAGCTGGCTGACGGCGGCGGAGAGCGAATCGAAATCGCGCACGATTCGCGCCGCCCCCGCCTCGGCCAGCCGGGAATAGGCGGGCAGGTGGCGGCCCACATTGGGACCATACAGCAGCGCCGTGCCATGCACCGCCGCCTCCAGCGGATCCTCGCCGCCATGGCCGGGCACCAGCGAGCCGCCCAGAAAGACCAGCGGCGCCAGCCGATACCACAGGCCCAGCTCGCCCGGGGTTTCGGTCAGGATCATCTGCGTGGTCTCGTCCGGCATCTCGCCATTGTCCCAGAGGCACAGCCGCAGGTCAGAGGCGCGGGCGCGGTCGGCGATGGCCGCCGCATCCTCGCCCTCGGCGGGGACCAGAATCAGCAGCAGCCGGTGTGCCAGCCGCACCGCGCGCAGATGCGCGTCCAGCACCTGCTCCGCCTCTGCGGTGCGCACGCGGGCGGCGAGCCAGACCGGGCGGGCGGCAAAGGCCGCCACCAGCTCTTCATGGGCGCGGCGCGGATAGTCGAGCGGCGGCGCGGTTTCGGTCAGCAGCCCGGTGCGCGGCAGCCGGTCCTCGGGCAGGCCCGCGCGGCGCAGGCGGCGGCGGGCGGCGTCATCCACGCCATAGGCGCGGTCAAACAGGCTGAGCGTGGCCGGGGCTGCATCCGGCATCCAGCCGGGCGCCGGGGTGGTCCATTGCGCGTCCCGCGCATCCAGCAGCACCAGCTTCGTGCCGCGCGCCTTCAGCGTGTGCAGCAGGGCGGGGCGCAGATGCTGGCCGGTCCAGAAGCCGATGGCGGGGCGCCAGTGGGTCGCAAAGCCCGTCACCTCGGGCTGGCTTTCGCCGGGCAGGTCGGTCGCGATGGCGCCGGGCGGGGCGCAGGCCGAATCACCCGTGACCAGCAGCGACAGATCCGGGCGCTGCATCTGCAGGCGCGACAGAAGCGCGGCCAGAGGCCGGGCGCTGCCGGGCGTGCCCGCCTGCGCCCAGATGATCGGTCCCGCAGGCCTTGGCTGGTCCGGTTCCGCCACGGCGGAACTGGTCCTGCCTCTGGCGAAAGCCAGATAGGCGGACAGGGAAAACGGCCTGCGCGTCAAGGTCAGCCAAGATCCACGGCGGCTGAGTCCTCGCGCTCTTCGTCGCGCAGGCGGTGAAGATGGGCGATGAAATAGCGCATATGCGCATTGTCCACGGTGCGCTGCGCTTCGGCCTTCCACGCATCATGCGCCGAGGCGTAGTCGGGGAAGATGCCGACGATATGAATGTCGTTCACGTCCTTGAAGACGGTTTTCTCCGGCGTGACCAGTTCGCCGCCGAAGACGAGATGAAGGCGTTGACCCATGCGGTGTCCTTTCTCGCGCTGACGCGCGCACCCTACGGCTTGCGGGCGGCACGTCAAGCCGTGGTCATGGTCTCAGCGCGGGTGCAGCCGGGCCAGAATGTCGTCATGCAGCGCCGGATTGGCGGCGATCACGCCCTCGTGCTGGGCGCTGCGGGCGTTGAAGGCCAAGGGGCGCCCGAAACGGTCCGTCACCCGTGCCCCCGCCTCCTGCAGGATCAGCGTGCCTGCGGCGATGTCCCATTCCCATGTCGGGCGGAAGGTCAGCATCGCGTCGTAGCGCGCCTCTGCCACAAGGGCCAGCCGCCATGCCAGGGAGGGACGGTGGCTGCGCCGGAACCCCGGCACGGTGCCGCGCCAGAATCCCGGATCCAGCACCGGCTTTGGCGCCAGCACATGCGCCCGGGTCAGATCGCCCTGCCGGGTCACGGTCAGCGGCGCGCCGTTCAGCGTGGCGCCGCGCCCGCGCGTGGCGGCATAGCCCAGCCCCAGCACCGGCAGCAGCACGGCGGCGGCGATCACCTCGCCGCGTTCGGCGATGGCCAGCGAATGCGCCCAGCTGTCCTCGCCCTCGATGAAGCTGCGGGTGCCGTCGATGGGGTCGATGATGAACACCCGCTCCGATGCCAGCCGGGCGGGGGCATCGGCGCTTTCTTCCGACAGCCAGCCATAGCCGGGGCGGGCGGCACGCAGGATCTGCTCCAGCCGGTCGTTCACCGCCAGATCGGCGGCGGTGACCGGGCTGCCATCCTGCGCCTTCAGCCGGATGTCCAGCGGCCCGCCGCGATAGGCCAGCGCCACCTCTGCCGCAGCTTCGGCGGCACGCACCAAGAGGGCGCCATCACTCTCCGGCAAGGGTCAGCCCCTCGACCCGCAGCGAGGGCACGACGCGCGACAGCCAAGGCCGCGCGTCATTGGCAGGCGTCAGGCTCAGCAGCATCTCGCGCAGGTTCCCCGCGAGGGTGACGCCGGAGACCGGATAGGCAATCTCGCCATTCTCGATCCAGAAGCCTGCGGCACCCCGGGAATAATCGCCGGTATTGGGGTTGATGGTCGATCCGATCATCGAGGTGACCAGCAGCCCGCGCCCGGTTTCCGCGATCAGCTCGGCGCGGCTCTGCCCGCCTTGGGTCAGGTCAAGGTTCCACGCCGTGGGCGACGGCGCCGAGGAGGTGCCGCGCGCCGCATTGCCGGTGGGCGCCAGCCCCAGCTTGCGCGCCGTGGCCAGATCCAGCGACCAGCCCTGCAGCACGCCGTCCTGCACCAGCGCCCGCGCCCGGGTCGGCAGGCCCTCGGCATCGAAGGGGCGCGAGGAGGGCACGCGCACCCGGCGCGGATCCTCGATCAGCGACAGCGCGGCGGGCAGCACCTGTTCCCCCATCGCGTCGCGCAGCCACGAGGCGCCGCGCGTGATCGCGCTGCCATTGATCGCCGCCGCCAGATGCCCGATCAGCGAGCCGGAAATGCGTTCGTCAAAGATCACCGGATAGGCGCCGGTGCGCGGCTTGCGCGGGCTCAGCCGCTCCACCGCGCGCTCGCCCGCGCGCGTGCCGATCTCGGCGGCGCCGCGCAGGTCGGCGGCAAAGATGCGGGTGTCGCCGTCATGGTCGCGCTCCATCCCCAGCCCGCTGCCCGCGATGGCGACGCAGGAAATGGACCGCGAACTGCGCGTATAGCCGCCCGAAAAGCCGTTGGTGGCGGCCAGATGCACCCGCGTCGCGCTGTAATGCGCCGAGGCGCCATCCACCTGCGTGACGCCGCGCACCGCCTGCGCCGCCGCCTCCGCCTCGCGCGCGTCCTGCTCCAGCTCGGCGGGGGACGGTTCGGCGGCGGGATCGAACAGCTCCAGCGCTGCGGCATCCACATCCCGCGCCAGCAGGGCGGGATCGGCAAGGCCGATATAGGGATCCTCCGGCGCCTCGCGCGCCATGGCCACCGCCCGCTCCGCCATGGCGGCCAGCACTTCGGGCCGCGCGTCAGAGCCGGAGACCACGGCGCTGCGCTGCCCGATCAGCACGCGCAGGCCGAATTCCAGCCCCTCGGCGCGCTCCGCCTGTTCCAGCCTGCCGCCGCGCGTGTCGATGCCAAGCGCCGTGCCATCCAGCGCCATGGCATCGGCGGCATCGGCCCCGGCGCGGGTCGCAGCCTGCAACAGGGCCGCGGTCAGGGTTTCAAGATCCTTCGACATCTGTCCTCCGGCACGGGTTCAGGAATGGCAGGCTCAGCCTGCGGGTTGCACCACGCCCACGATGGGGCCCATGGTCCGGCCCGGATCGGCACGTCCGATCGCGGGCGCATAAAGCCGCGAGACATTGCCGTCGAAATACAGCGCCTGCGGCAGCTTCAGCCCGTCGCGGAACAGCCGCCCGAACTCGTGAAAGGTCACCGGCTGTTCCGAGATCGCAAAGACCAGCCGCCGCCCGTCCGCCGAAGCGCCGACACCGTTGCGCACATAGCGCGAGGTGCTGTCGGGCAGAAAGCGCGGATGCAGCGCGCCGTCGATCACCAGCATCGGCCCCGACTGCGTGGCAAAGCGGCAGTCCGGCCTGCTGGCCAGAAAGGCGCGCGTCTCGATCACCTCGGCGCGGCGGTCGCGGATGCACAGGATGCCGTTGGGCAGCAGCCCGAAATTCCCCGGCGAGGGGTTCGGCACCACGCGCATCTCCTCGCGCCCGTCCTCGACATAATGGCCCACCGGCGCGCGGTCGGCATGATACATGCCCGCGTTCATCGCGAAGGCCAGCGTCAGCCCCTGCGGCGCCAGCGCGCTTTCCAGCGTCGAAAACTGGCCCCAGGGCTGGCCCTCGGGGTCGCGCAGGAAGGTGCGCAGATCCTCGCGCGCCGCATCGACCCGGCAGAGCGTGTAGCGCTGGCCCTCGAAGCTCTCGGTCGCGCAGTCCACCGCCGCAGCCCGGCCCGGCCACAGGACCGCAGCCGCCAGACAGGCGGTGGCAAGGATGCGCCAGAGGCTCACTCGTCCAGATCGCGGCGCACCGCGTCCTGCGCGAACAGGCGCCGCGTCTCGTCGAGCCGGTCGAAGGTCTCGTCGAGCCGGAACCGCAGCTCTGGCGCGAATTTCAGCGTCAGCCCCTTGGAGACCGCCCGCCGCAGCTCGGCGCGGTTGCGCTCCAGCCCTTCGAACATGGGGGCGGGATCGCCGCCGCCCAATGGCACCACATAGGCGGTCGCCACCTTAAGGTCGGGTGACACGCGCACCTCGCCCACGGTGATCGACTGCCGGTTCAGTTCGGGGTCGTGGATGTCGCCCCGGTTCAGGACGTCGGACAGCGTGCGCCGGATGAGTTCCCCCACCCGAAGCTGCCGCTGGCTCGGCCCCGAACCTTCTTGGAATCTGTTTTTGCCCATGGCGCAGACATAGGCCTGTTGCGCCCCTTTGCCAAGCCGACCCGCGCGCGCTAAGCAGGCCGCGTGTCGACATGGAGGGCAAGATGACCGATCAACCGGGCGTGGTGGTGACAGGCGTGTCGGGGCGCATGGGGCAGATGCTGGTGCGCGAACTGGGGCGCAGCGACCGGCTGCGGCTGTCGGGCGCGCTGGAACGGCCCGGCCATGCATGGGTGGGCCGCGATCTGGGCGAGGCGATGGGCGGTGCCCCGCTTGGCGTCACGGTCAGCGACGATCCGCTCGACACCTTCGCCCGCGCGCAGGCGGTGCTGGATTTCACCGCCCCCGAGGCGACGGTGGAGTTTGCCGATCTGGCGGCGCAGGCGCGCTGCGTGCATGTGATCGGCACCACCGGGCTTCAGCCTGCGCATCTCGACCGCATCCGCGCCGCCGCCCATCACGCGGTGATCGTGCGCGCGGGCAACATGAGCCTTGGCGTCAACCTGCTGACCCGCATCACCCGGCAGGTGGCGGCGGCGCTGGATGCCGACTGGGACATCGAGATCGTGGAAATGCACCACAACCGCAAGGTCGACGCGCCCTCCGGCACGGCGCTGATGCTGGGAGAGGCTGCGGCGGCAGGCCGGGGCGTCGATCTGGCCGACGCCTCGGACCGGGGCCGCGACGGGCTGACAGGCGCGCGCAGGCGCGGCGACATCGGCTTTGCCGCGCTGCGCGGCGGCGATGTGGTGGGCGAACACGAGGTGATCTTCGCCACCGAGGGCGAACGCATCGTGCTGAAACACATCGCCTCCGACCGCGCGCTGTTTGCCCGGGGCGCGCTGCGCGCCGCCCTCTGGGGGCAGGACAGGGCGCCCGGCGAATATGACATGCTGGACGTGCTCGGCCTGAACGACTGACCCGTTCCGGCCGCGCTCGGGGCTTCATCTTGCCCCTAAACTCCGGGGGAGTCCGCGTCAGCGGACGGGGGCAGTGCCCCCTCTCTCCCCCGACCTCTCGCGCCTCAGAAATCGATGGCGAGGCCCTTTTTCTCCCAGTCGCCAAAGCGCGCGGGGTCAAGCCCGTCGCGGCCGCCATATTCTTTCGGCTGCGGGGACCGGGCGGCTTCCGCCTCGGCGGCGGCGCGGCGTTCGGCGGCTTCGGCCAGCGCGCGCCGGGCGGCGGCGGGCAGGTCGGCGGGGGTGTCGGTGGTCATGGCGGCGGTCCTTCGGCTTTTCAGGCGGGGGTGCCCCTGATATAGGGCCCGGCGCGACCGGGCAACAGGGCCTGCGCGGAACGGAGAGACCCCATGTCCGACAAGGCAAGCCCGGCGCGCGGCGCCGCCCTCAGATGTCTGGGCGAGGTGACGGGGCAGGGCCGCCTGCTGTCCGAGGCGATGACGGGCCCCGCATGGGCCGCGCTGGCCCCCGCCGACCGCGCCGCAGCCCAACGTATGACGCTGGAGGTGCTGCGCAATCTCGACCGCTGCGACGCGCTGCTGAAACCGCATCTGCGCAAGGCGCCGCCGCTGATGGTGCGCAACGTGCTGCGGCTTGGCACATGGGAGCTTTGCACCGGCGGCGCCGCGCATGGCGTGGTGAATGACTGCGTGACCCTTGTCTCCGCCGACCGCAAGGCGCGGACCATGGCGGGGCTGGTCAATGCCGTGCTGCGCCGCATCGCCGAGGACGGCCCTGCCGCATGGGCCAAGCTGCGGGTGCCGCGCCTGCCGCGCTGGCTGCGCGATCCGCTGCGCGCGGCATGGGGGCCGCAGGCGGTGGCGGCGATGGAGGCGGCGCATCTGGCCGGCGCGCCGCTTGACCTGACCGTGAAGGATGATGCGGCGGGCTGGGCTGAGCGGCTCGGGGCGGAGCTGCTGCCCACCGGCTCGCTGCGGCTGACCGAGGCGGGGCAGGTTTCGGGTCTGCCCGGTTATGACGAAGGCGCGTGGTGGGTGCAGGATGCCGCCGCCGCCCTGCCGGTGCGGCTTCTGGGGGATGTGGCGGGGCTCCGCGCGCTGGATCTCTGTGCCGCCCCGGGCGGCAAGACGCTGCAGCTTGCGGCGGCGGGGGCGCAGGTCACGGCGCTCGATCTGTCCGAACCCCGGCTGGCGCGGCTGGCCGAGAATCTGGCCCGCACCGGGCTTGGCGCCGAGCTGGTGGCGGGCGACGCGCTGGAGGCCAGGGGTGAGTGGGATGTGGTGCTGCTGGATGCGCCCTGTTCGGCCACCGGCACCATCCGCCGCCACCCCGATCTGCCGCGTGCCCGGCAGGGCGAGGGGATTTCCGACCTGATCGACCTGCAGGCGCGGATGCTCGATCACGCGCTGAGCCTGCTGGCGCCGGGCGGGCGGCTGGTGTTCTGCACCTGCTCGCTGCTGCCCGATGAGGGCGAATGCCAGATCGAGGAGGCGCTGGCCCGCCATCCCGGCCTGCAGGTGCTGCCCGTCGAGGCGCCGGGGGTCGAGCCGGGCTGGCGCGCGCCCGAGGGCGGGCTGCGGCTGCGCCCCGATTACTGGCCCGCGCGTGGCGGCATGGACGGGTTCTACATGGCGGTGCTGCAGCGCGGCTGAGGCGGTCGCGCAAGGGGGCGCTGCCCCCTCTGCGGCTGCGCCGCATTCACCCCCGGGATATTTCTGGTCAGAAGAAGGGCAGGCGGTGGCCTGCGGGGCGCGGCGGGCGGTTTGTCCGGTGACTTGCCGCGGCGGCTGCGTTAAGGTTCCGTCAAGACGCCATTCAGGGGCGCGACGATGGGGCGGGGCATGATGGAGGATTGGAGCTGGTCGCTGGCGGTCACGCGCTGGCGCAACCGTCTGGCCGCCCGGGCGGCGGCGCGGGCGCGGCCCGCCACCGCCTTTCGGTCGCAGCCCGAACCCCGCGCCACCGGATCCGCCGCGCGCGGGCGCCAGCTTTGCGCGGGAAATCTGCTTTTTGCCGGTCATCTGGTCGAGGCACCGGGGGCGATGATCTGGGATCTGCCCGCGCCGGACTGGGCGTGGCAGGCGCAGATCCATGATTTCGGCTGGCTCGACGATCTGGCGGCGGTGGGCGATGCGCCCGCCCGCGCGCTGGCGCAGGAGTGGCTCTGGGGCTGGATCGCGCGCTATGGCCGCGGGCAGGGGCCGGGCTGGGTGCCCGATCTCGCCGGTCAGCGGCTGATCCGCTGGACCCATCACGCGCTGTTTCTGCTGCGGGGCCGCGATGCCGCCGCCGCCACGGGGTTTTTTCGCGCGCTTGGCAGCCAGACGCTGTTTCTGGGCCGCCGCTGGCAGGTGGCCCCGCCGGGGCTGCCGCGCTTTGCCGCGCTGACCGGACTGATCTATGCGGGCCTGTCGCTGGAGGGGATGGAGGCGCAGGTGGATCCCGCCTGCCGCGCGCTGGAGGCCGAATGCGAGGCCCGCGTCGATGCACAGGGCGGCATCCCCTCGCGCAATCCCGAAGAGCTGCTGGAGGTGCTGAGCCTGCTGACATGGGCTGCCGCCGCGCTGCGCGAAGCGGATCGCAGCCCCGGGCCTGCGCATCTGGCGGCGATTTCCCGCATCGCCCCCACGTTGCGCGCGCTGCGCCATGCCGATGGCGGGCTGGCGCGGTTTCAGGGCGGCGGGCGTGGCGCCGAGGGGCGGCTGGAGCAGGCGCTGGTCGGCGCCGGGCTGCGCTGGCGCCCGCCCGAGGGTCTGGCCATGGGCTATGCCCGGCTGTCGGCGGGGCGCACCAGCGTCATTGTCGATGCGGCGCCGCCGGTGTTGGGGCGGGCTTCGGGGGATGCCCATGCCTCGACGCTGGCTTTCGAGCTGACCACCGGGCGGCGGCCGCTGATCGTCAGCTGCGGCACCGGCGAGATGTTCGGCGAGGACTGGCGGCGGGCGGGGCGGGCGACGCCCTCGCATTCCACGCTGGCGCTGGCGGGGCGGTCCAGCGCGCGGCTGGCGGAGCGGCGGCGGCTGGCGGGGGTCGAGGTCGAACTGCTGGCCGAGGCGCCGAAGCGCGTGCCGGTGGAACTGCGCGCCACGGCGGAGGGGCCGCGGCTGGAGGCCGGGCATGACGGCTGGCGCGCCAGCCACGGGCTGACCCATGCGCGGGTGCTGCAGCTGTCGCCGGACGGGCGGGAGCTGAGCGGCGAGGACATGCTGCTGACGCTGGACGAGGCCGACCGGCGCCAGTTCAGCCGGAAGCTGGATGCGGGGCGGCTGGCGGGCCTGCCATGGGAGATCCGCTTTCATCTGCATCCCGAGGTCGAGGCGGAGATCGATCTGGGCGGGGCGGCGGTGTCGCTGGGGCTGCGCTCGGGCGAGATCTGGGTGTTCCGGCCCGAACCGGGGGTGGATCTGACGCTGGAGCCCTCGGTCTATCTGGAAAAGGGCAGGCTGCGGCCCCGCGCCGCGAAACAGGTCGTTTTATCCGGCCGCGCGATGGAGTATGCGACCCGCATCCGCTGGAGCCTGGCCAAGGCGCAGGACACCGCGCTTGCGGTGCGCGATCTGGTCCGGGACGAGCTGGACATGATGCTCTGAACCATCTGGGACCAATGCCATATGCCTGACCTGCACCCCGTCGCCCGCGCGCTGATTTCCGTTTCCGACAAGACCGGCCTTCTGGATCTTGGCCGTGCGCTGGAGGCGCGGGGGATCGAGATCCTGTCCACCGGCGGCTCTGCCCGCGCCCTGCGCGAGGCCGGTATCGCCGTGCGCGACGTGGCCGAGGTGACCGAATTCCCCGAAATGATGGACGGGCGGGTCAAGACCCTGCATCCGCGCATCCATGGCGGCCTGCTGGCGCTGCGCGACGATGACGCGCATCTGGCGGCGATGGCCGAGCATGGCATCCCCGCCATCGACCTGCTGGTGGTCAATCTTTATCCCTTCGAGGCGACCGTGGCGCAGGGCGGCGATTACGCCACCTGCATCGAGAATATCGATATCGGCGGCCCTGCGATGATCCGCGCCGCGGCGAAGAATCACGGCTTTGTCACCGTGGTGACCGATGTGGCGGATTATCCCGCGCTGCTGGCCGAGCTGGACGCGCAGGAGGGCGCCACCACGCTGGCCTTCCGGCAGAGCCTTGCGCAGATCGCCTATGCCCGCACCGGGGCCTATGACGCGGCAGTGTCCACATGGATGGCGGGCGCGCTGGAGCAGGCCGCGCCGCGCCGCCGGGTGATCGCGGGCGAGATCGCCCAGACCCTGCGCTATGGCGAGAACCCGCATCAGGCGGCGGCCTTCTACCGCGACGGGTCGAACCGTCCGGGCGTGGCCACGGCGGTGCAGCATCAGGGCAAGGATCTGAGCTACAACAACATCAACGACACCGACGCGGCCTTTGAGCTTGTGTCGGAGTTCCGGCCCGAGGACGGCCCGGCCTGCGCCATCATCAAACATGCCAATCCCTGCGGCGTGGCGCGCGGCGCGACGCTGGCCGAGGCCTATGCCCGCGCCTTCGACTGCGACCGCACCTCTGCCTTTGGCGGGATCGTGGCGCTGAATCAGGTGCTGGATGCGGATACGGCCCGCGCCATCACCGAGATCTTCACCGAGGTGGTGATCGCCCCCGGCGCCGATGACGCCGCGCGCGAGATCTTTGCCGCCAAGAAGAACCTGCGCCTGCTCACCACCTCCGGTCTCGCCGACACCGCCGCGCCGGGGCTCGCCTTCCGTCAGGTGTCGGGCGGGATGCTGGTGCAGGACCGCGACAATGGCGTGATCACCCGCGCCGATCTGAAGGTGGTGACGCAGCGCCAGCCCAGCGAGGCCGAACTGGAGGATCTGCTGTTTGCATGGACCGTCGCCAAGCACGTCAAGTCCAACGCCATCGTCTATGTGAAGGACAAGGCGACGGTGGGCGTGGGCGCGGGCCAGATGAGCCGGCTTGATTCGGCGCTGATCGCCGCGAAGAAGGCCGAGCGCATGGCCGAGGGGCTGGGCCTGCCGTCGCCGCTGACGCAGGGATCTGCCGTCGCCTCTGACGCGTTCTTTCCCTTTGCCGACGGGCTGATGGAAGCGGCGGCGGCGGGCGCGACCTCTGTCATCCAGCCGGGCGGGTCGATGCGCGATGCCGAGGTGATCGCCGCCGCCGATGCGGCGGGGCTTGCCATGGTGTTCACCGGCATGCGGCATTTCCGGCACTGAGCCGGTCGTGAGGGGGCAGGGGGCTCTGCCCCCTCTGGCGCGTGCCGCGCCATTCACCCCCGGAGTTTTCCGGGCAAGATGAAGACGGGGGCCTTGGTTCCCGCATGCGAGGGAGCAGGATCATGCGGATCGTCGCGGCAACGGCGCTGGGGGTCTTTCTGGCCGACCAGCTGTCGAAATGGCTGGTGGTGCATGTCATGGGGCTGGCGCAGAAGCAGGCGATCGACGTGCTGCCGCCGTTTCTGAATTTCCGCATGGCGTGGAATTACGGCATCAATTTCGGGCTGTTTTCCGGTGGGCCCGACGCCACGCGCTGGATCCTGATCGCGCTGGCGCTGGCCATCGTGGGGTTTGTCACGCTCTGGCTGCGGCGCGATCCGCCGGGGCGCTGGGGGCTGATCTCGGGCGGGGTGCTGATCGGCGGCGCGCTTGGCAATGTGGTGGACCGGCTGCTTTATGGTGCGGTGGCGGATTTCCTGAACATGTCCTGCTGCGGCATCTCCAACCCCTTCGCCTTCAACATCGCCGATATCGCGATCTTTGCCGGGGCGCTGGGGCTTGTGCTGTTTCCTGCCGAAGCCAAGCCCAAGTCCCGCAAAAAGGGCTCGTGACGGGGCGGGCCGGATGGTCTAAAGCAGGGATCAAGGCAAGAACCGGAGGATGGCCATGAAGCTGCCGCAAGCCGCGCTGATGATCGGGCTCGTCGGGACGCTCGCCGCCTGTTCGGGCGGGGAGGGACGCACGCTGCACCAGCTGCGCAACAACCGCGGCACGCCCGAGGAATTCGCCATCGTTCCCAACAAGCCGCTGGTGCGGCCCGAGACCTATGGCAGCCTGCCCGCGCCGACGCCGGGCGGGGCCAACCGCACCGACCAGACCCCGCGCGCCGATGTGGTGGCGGCCCTTGGCGGCAATCCGGCGGCGCTTGCTTCTGCAGCGGCTCCGGCCAGCGACATGGCGCTGCTGTCGCGCGCGACGCGCTACGGGGCCGATCCGGCGATCCGGACCCAGCTTGCCACCGAAGACGCGGCCTTCCGCCGCCGCAAATCCATCTTCAACTGGAAGCTGGTGCCGGACAACGAATACAACCGCGCCTATCGCGACCAGTCGCTGGATTCGCAGGGCGCGCTGGACGCATGGCGCCGCACCGGCGTGCGCACCCCCTCCGCCCCGCCCGCGGGCGAGTAAGGCGCGGCGCCGCAGCACCTTCGCGGCCATCACGAACGCGCAAGCCCCGCTTGAAAGCCCGCGCCCGCTTCGTAGGTTGGGAGGCAGGGAACAGACGAGCAGCGGTGCGGGATCCGCACGAGGGGAGAAGGAACAGTGTTCATGAGGTCACTTGCCGCGGTCATCGCGCTGGCTGCGTTCGGCGCAGGATCTGCCGCCGCGCAGGAGGTCGAGGAAAAGGTCACGACCTTTGCGCTCGACAACGGCATGGAGGTGGTGGTGGTCGAGGATCATCGCGCCCCGGTCGTGGTCCATATGGTCTGGTACAAGGCCGGATCGGCGGACGAGACGGCGGGCAGCTCCGGTGTCGCGCATTTTCTGGAACATCTGCTGTTCAAGGGCACCGATACGCTGGAGCCGGGCGAGTTTTCCCGCGTCGTGGCGGAGAATGGCGGCACCGACAACGCCTTTACCAGCCTTGACCAGACCGCCTATCACCAGCGCGTCGCCGCCGACCGGCTGGGCCTGATGATGCAGATGGAGGCGGACCGCATGGTCAACCTGCAGCTGACCGAGGCCGACATCCTGACCGAGCGCGACGTCATCATCGAAGAGCGCAACATGCGGGTGGAAAACGATCCCGGCGCGCTGATGCGCGAACAGATGACCGCAGCGCTTTATCTCAACCACCGCTATGGCGTGCCGGTGATCGGCTGGCCCGAAGAGATGTCGACGCTGGGGCTGGATGACGCGCTGGCCTATTACGAGCGCTTCTATGCGCCCAATAACGCGATCCTGATCGTGGCGGGCGACGTGACCGCCGACGAGGTGCGCGATTTGGCCGAGCAGCATTACGGCCCGCTGCCCGCCAATCCCGACCTTCCCGCCGAACGGATGCGCCCGCAGGAGCCGCCGCAGCTTGCCGAACGGCGGCTGGTGATGACCGATCCGCGCGTCGCCCAGCCTTATGTGATGCGCCGCTATCTGGCCCCCGAGCGCGAGCCGGGCGCGCAGGAGCAGGCGGCGGCGCTGACCCTGCTGGCCGAGGTGCTGGGCGGCGGGCAGACTTCGGTGCTGAACCGCGCGCTGCAGTTCGACCAGCAGAAGGCGATCTATGTCTCTGCCTTTTACGACGGCACCGCCTATGACGATGGCAGCTTCGGCTTTGCCGTGGTGCCCGCGCCGGGGGTGACGCTGGCCGAGGCCGAAGCGGCGCTGGATGCCGAACTGGCGGAGTTCATGACCGAAGGCGTGGATCCGGCCCAGCTTGACCGGATCAAGTTCCAGCTGCGCGCGCAGCGCATCTATGCGCAGGACGACGTGTCCGACATCGCGCAGCGCTATGGCAACGCGCTGACCTCCGGCCTGACCGTGGCCGACGTGCAGGCATGGCCCGACGCGCTGCAGGCGGTGACCGGCGAGGACATCACCGCCGCCGCCCGCGCCGTGCTGGACCGCCGCCGCTCCGTCACCGGCTGGCTCACCGCAGAGGCGCCCACCAAGGAGGTGTCGCAATGATCCCCGTTCTGAAACCGCTGCTGGCGCTCGCCTTCACCCTGTCCTTTACGCTGCCCGCCCGGGCCGAGATCGAGATCCAGCAGGTGGAAACCCCCGCCGGCTTCAAGGCCTGGCTGGTGGAGGAGCCGTCGATCCCCTTCACCGCGCTGGAGCTGCGCTTTCGCGGCGGTGCGGCGCTGGATCTGCCGGGCAAGCGCGGGGCCACCAACCTTATGGTGGCGCTGCTGGAGGAAGGGGCGGGCGATCTCGATTCCCGGGGCTTCGCCGAGGCCACCGAATCGCTGGCCGCGCAGTTCCGCTATGACGCGGGGCAGGATGCCATCGGCGTCTCCGCCCGCTTCCTGACCGAAAACCGCGAGGCGGCGGTGGATCTGCTGCGGCAGAGCCTGATCGCGCCGCGCTTCGATCAGGACGCGCTGGACCGGGTGCGCGCGCAGGTGCTGTCCGGCATCCGCAGCGATGCCAAGGATCCCGATGCCATCGCCGATGCCACCTTCGATGCGCTGGTCTTTGGCGACCATCCCTATGGCTCGGATCTGAGCGGCACCGAGGACAGCGTCACGGCGCTGACCCGCGAGGACATCGTGGCGGCGCATCAGGCCGGGATGACCCGCGACCGCGTGGTGATCGCCGCCGCAGGCGACATCACCGCCGAGGAACTGTCGACCCTGATCGACGGGCTGCTGAGCGATCTGCCCGACAGCACGCAGGATCTGCCGGAGGATGTGGCGGTAGAGACCACCGCAGGTGTCACCGTGGTGCCCTTCGAGACGCCGCAATCGGTGGCGGTGTTCGGCCAGCGCGGGCTGGCGCGGGACGATCCCGACTTCTTCGCGGCCTATGTGATGAACACGATCCTTGGCGCTGGCGGCTTCGAGGCGCGGCTGATGCAGGAGGTGCGCGAAAAGCGCGGCCTGACCTATGGCGTCTATTCCTACCTGCTGCCCATGGATCATGCAGCGCTTTACATGGGCCGCGTCGCCTCGGCCAATGACCGCATCGCCGAAGCCGTGGCCGTCATCCGTGACGAATGGGCAAAACTGGCAGAGGCGGGCGTGACGCAGGCGGAACTGGATCAGGCCAAGACCTATCTGACCGGCGCCTATCCGCTGCGCTTTGACGGCAACGGCCCCATCGCGCAGATCCTTGCGGGCATGCAGATGGACGGGCTGACCCCCGACTATGTCACCGACCGCAACGCCATGGTCGAGGCGGTGACCCTGGAGGATGTGAAGCGGGTGGCGGCGGATCTGCTGGACCCCGAAGCGCTGCGCGTCGTCGTGGTCGGCCAGCCCGAGGGCTTCGAGGACGCGGACACCGCCACGCCCTGACCGCGCCATCCCCCACAGCCAAAGGGGCGGGCCGCTTTTTGCGCCCGCCCCTTCTTCTTGGCCCAAATATCCCGGGGGAGTCCCCGCAGGGGACGGGGGCAGAGCCCCCTTCTTCACCTATGTCCGCCTGTGGCGGCCCGGGGGCAGAGCCCCCCCTTCTCTTTGTGTCCGCCTGTGGCGGACGGGGAAGGGGCAGCGCCCCCGGCGCCTGCTCAGTTCATCAGCCCGGCATGGCGCAGCGCCGCGTCGAGCTTGTCGCGGGTGGGGGCGGTGACCGGCAGCAGCGGCAGGCGGATTTCCTCGGAGCACAGGCCCAGCTTCGACATGGCATATTTGGCGCCGCAGAGGCCCGGCTCGGTAAAGATCGCCTGATGCAGCGGCATCAGCCGGTCCTGAATCTCCAGCGCCCGCGCGTAATTGCCCGCCAGCGTCGCCTCCTGCAGCTCGGCACAGAGCTTCGGCGCCACATTGGCGCTGACCGAGATGCAGCCGCAGCCGCCCTGCGCGTTGAAACCATGGGCGGTGGCATCCTCGCCCGACAGCTGCACGAAGTCCGGCCCGCAGGTGATGCGCTGCTGCGACACCCGCTCCAGATCGCCGGTGGCATCCTTCACGCCCACGATGCGCGGCAGCCGCGCCAGTTCGCCCATGGTGGCGGGGCTCATGTCCACCACAGACCGGCCGGGAATGTTGTAGATGATGATCGGCAGATCGCAGCAGTCATGCAACGCGGTGAAATGCGCGATCAGGCCCGCCTGTGTCGGCTTGTTGTAATAGGGCGTCACCACCAGCGCGCCCTGCGCCCCCGCCTTTTCGGCAAAGCGCATCAGGCGGATCGCCTCGCGCGTGCTGTTGGATCCCGCCCCCGCGATCACCGGCACCCGGCCCGCCGCCGCCTGCACCACGCAGTCGATGACCGCCTCGTGCTCGTCATGGCTCAGCGTGGGGCTTTCGCCCGTCGTGCCCACCGGCACCAGCCCGTGGCTGCCCTGACCGATGTGCCAGTCGACAAGTTTTTTCAGCGTGTCGAAGTCCACTGCGCCGTCCTTGAACGGCGTGACCAATGCAGGCATGGAACCTTTGAACATGACACGCGTCTCCTTCGTGAGTGAAAATCGTCTAGCGGGCCTGAAGGGAATGTGAGTTGGAACCCCCCGGGCCGCGCGGTATCCTCCGCGCCGTGTCTATTCCTTTTTGGCAGGGAAATTGCAAGATCATGTCGCGCCTCCGCGCCGCTCTCCTCCTTCTGGTCGCTCTCTTCGCCACAGCCGCCCCCGCCCAGCAGGAACGCCCGCTGGCGCAGGCCATGGCCGACATGCGGGGTGGCAACTGGGCGGCGGCCCTGATCGGCGCGCGCGGCGACGGGCAGGCGGCGCTGGACGTGATCCTGTGGCATTACCTGCGCGCCAGCCGCGGCGACGCACGGCAGGTGATGGATTTTGTCACCCGCAATCCCGACTGGCCGGGCATGCCCTATCTGCGCGAGAAAAGCGAAATCGCCATCTCGGAATCCGACAATGACACGGTGCGCGCCTTTTTCGACGGCTACAGCCCGCAGACCGGGGCGGGCGCGCTGGCGCTGGCCCGCAGCCATCTGGCGCTTGGCGAACGCGGCACCGCCGAGGCGGATATCGTGCTGGCATGGCGCACGCTGCGGCTGGCGCCCGAGGAACACGACACCTTCCTGCGCGACTGGCGCGACCTGCTGGCGCCGCATCACATCGCCCGGCTCGACATGGCGCTGTGGCAGGGCTGGACCGCCAATGCCCGCGCCATGCTGCCGCTGGTGCCCGAAGACTGGCGCGCGCTGGCCGAGGCGCGGCTGGCGCTGCGCGACATGGCGCCGGGGGTGGACGGTCTGATCGCCAAGGTGCCCGAGGCGCTGGCCGAGGATCCGGGGCTGGCCTATGAGCGCTACCTGTGGCGGCTGCGCAAGAACCGCGACGAAGACGCGGTGGCGCTGCTGCTCGAGCGCTCCACCAGTGCCACGGCTCTGGGCGAGCCCTGGGCCTGGGCGGGGCGGCGCGACGATCTTGCCCATGCGCTGCTGCTGCGCGGCGATTTCCGCGATGCCTATGCAGTGGCGGCCCGGCACGGCCTGACCGATGGCGCGCAGTTCGCGGAACTGGAATGGCTGGCGGGCTTCATCGCGCTGCGCTTTCTGGGCGAGCCAGACGTGGCGCTGGCGCATTTCCGCGCCCATGGCGGCGCCGTCTCCTCGCCGATCTCGCTGGGCCGAGCCGGCTACTGGACCGGTCGCGCGCTCGACGACAAGGGCGAGACGGAGGCGGCGCGGCAGGCCTATGCCGAGGGCGCGCGCTACCAGACCTCGTTCTACGGGCTCCTGGCGGCGGAACGCGCCGAGGTGCCACCCGATCCCAAGCTGGCGGGGACCGAACCCTTCCCCGACTGGCGCACGGCTCCCTTCACCTCCTCCAGCGTCTACAAGGCCGCAGTCCTGCTTCTGGCCGCCGGTGAGAGGTCGCTGGGCGAGCGGTTCCTGACCCACTTGGCCGAGGGGCTCGACCGCGAGCAGATGGGCCAGCTTGGCGACATGCTGGCCGAGATGGGCCGCCCGCATGTGCAGGTCATGCTGGGCAAGCGCGCCGCGCAATATGGCGTCGAACTGCCGGGGCCCTATTACGCGCTGCATCCCGATCTGGTGCAGGCCAGCTTTCCGGTGCCGCGCGAACTGGTGCTGTCCATCGCGCGCCGCGAATCGGAATTCGACCCGCGCGTGATTTCGGGCGCGGGCGCGCGCGGGCTGATGCAACTGATGCCGGGCACCGCCCGCGAGGTGGCGGGCTGGCTCGACCTGCCTTACAGCCTCGACGGGCTGCTGGACGATCCCGCCTATAACGCCCGGCTGGGATCGGCTTATCTCGCGAGCCTCGCGCGCCGCTTCGACGGCAATGCGGTGATGATGGCCGCAGGTTACAACGCCGGGCCCTCGCGCCCGATCACGTGGATGGAGCAGTATGGCGACCCGCGCGAGGGCAAGATCGACGTGGTGGACTGGATCGAGATGATCCCCTTCAACGAAACCCGCAACTACGTGATGCGCGTCACCGAAAGCCTGCCGATCTACCGCGCGCGTCTGGGGCAGGATCCGCATCCGGTCCCCTTCAGCGAAGAACTGGTGGGCGCCACGCTGCAGCCGCTGGGGGAATGACGGCGCCCTTGGGCGGCAGCAGTGCCTGTGGCGATGTCCGGCCTGCCTCCGGCGGGGATATTTGAGGTCAGAAGAAACGCGGATCGCGCCCTGCTTCTTCTGACCGGAAATATCCCGGGGGGCCGCCCGGAACGGGCGGCGGGGGCAGCGCCCCCTCTAGCTCCGGGCTTGGCGCCGGGCGCGGATCAAGGTGAACACGCCCGCGCAGACGATGATCGCGGTCCCCAGCGCCACGTTGGGCCGCAGCACCTCGTCAAAGGCTACGATGCCGAGGATCGAGGCGAAAACCAGCTGCAGATAGGCAAAGGGCTGCACGGCCGAGGCTTCGGCCACTTCGTAACATTTGATCAGCGTAAAATGCCCCGAAGCCCCCAGCAGGCAGAGCAGCCCCATCAGCCCCCAGTCGCCAAGGCTCATCGGCGTCCAGAACCACATCCCGATGCCGGTGGCGACCACCACGCCGCTGACTCCGGTCCAGAAGAACGAGGTGGCGGCGCTGTCGGAGCTGGCGACCTTGCGGGTCTGCAGCCCGTAAAGCGCGAACATCAGCGCCGCGAGCAGCGGGATGGCGGCCAGCGGCGAGAACACCCCGCCCGAGGGCTGCAGGATCACGAGGATGCCCAGAAACCCCACGCCGATCGCGGTCCAGCGCCGCCAGCCGACCTTTTCGCCCAGCACCGGGCCGGAGAAGGCCGCGATCAGCAGCGGGTAGCAGGCAAAGACCGCATGGCTTTCCACCAGCCCCAGATGCACGAAGCCGGTGACCATCACGCAGATTTCCAGCACCAGCAGCGTGCCGCGGAAGATCTGCATCACGGGGCGGCTGGTGCGGGCCGCCGCCCTCAGCCCGCCGGGCTGGCGCGCGGCGAGCGAGATCACGAAGGCGGCCAGAAACCAGTAGCGCACCATGGTGACCATATACACATTGGTGGCCTCGGACAGGTGGCGCGACAGCCCGTCCTGCGCCGAAAAGATCAGCGTGGTCAGCACCATCAGCCAGATGCCGAGAGAGGTGTTCTGCGTGGTCATGGCAGGCGCGCCGTGGTCATGTGGCGTTTGCGGCCATGACCGGGGCGGCGGGTGACCTCGAACCCGGCCTCGGCCAGCGCGCGGCGCACATGGCCTGCGGCGGTGTAGCTGGCGGCGCTGCCGCCGGGGGCAGTATGGGCCGCCACCTGCGCCATCAGGTCGGCCCCCCAGAGTTCGGGGTTCTTGGCCGGGGAAAACCCGTCCAGAAACCACGCATCGGCGCGGTGCGGCCAGACCGGCAGGGTCTGCCGCGCATCACCTTCGACCAGCGTGAAGGCCAGATCCGGCAGGTCGATCCGGCGGGCCTCTGCCTGCCAGAACGGCGCCAGTTCCGCCGCGAGCGGAGCCAGTTCCGGAAAGGCCGCCTGCGCGCGCAGCATGTCGGGTGCTGCAAGCGGAAAAGCCTCGAAACTGGTGAAGACCAGCCGTCCGTCCTGACCCGTGGCGCGCCACAGTGCCAGCGTCGCCAGCAGGTTCAGCCCGGTGCCGAAGCCCAGTTCAGCCACATGGAACCCGTCCCGGAACCGCGCGGGCAGGTCGTTTCCGGCATGGAAGGTGTGCCGCGTCTCGGCGAGCCCGTTCTCCAGCGAGTAATAGGGATCGTCGAACCGGGGCGAGACGGGGACATCTCCGTCCCGCCAGAGCGGGGCGTCGGGCTGGTTCATCTTGCGCGCCTGTTCTAGAACTGCCGCGACATTGGAGCGGAGGCACGGGAATGGCAAGCGGGGACGTGACAGTGCGCGGCGCGGGCATCTTTGGCCTCAGCCTTGCATGGGTCTGCGCGCGGCGCGGCGCGCGGGTGCAGGTGGTCGACCCCTTTGGCCCGGGCGCGGGATCGAGCGGCGGCACGGTGGGCGCGCTGGCGCCGCATGTGCCGGAAAACTGGAACCCCAAGAAGGCCTTCCAGCTGGAAAGCCTGCTGAGCGCCGAAGGGTTCTGGGCCGAGGTCGAGTCGGCGGGGGGCCTGTCCGCAGGTTATGCCCGCACCGGTCGCCTGCAGCCGGTGGCGGGAGAGGCGGCGCTGGCGCTGGCCCGCGCCCGGGGGCAGGGCGCGCGCGCGCTCTGGGGCGATGCGGCGGTCTGGGAGGTGATCCCGGCAGAGGAGGCGGGCGCGTTTGCCCCCGCAGCCCCCGAGGGCTGGCTGATCCGCGACACGCTGAGCGCGCGGGTCGCCCCCCGCCGCGCGGTGGCGGCGCTGGTGGCGGCGCTGCGGGCGCGCGGGGCCGAGATCGTGACCGAGGCGGAGGATCGCGGCGCGGTGATCTGGGCCAGCGGCTGGCAAGGGCTGCGCGCGCTGTCGCAGGATCTGGGGCAGCCCGTGGGCGACGGGGTGAAGGGCCAGTCGCTGCTGCTGCGCTTTGACGCGCGGAACGCGCCGCAGCTGTTTGTCGACGGGCTGCATATCGTGCCTCATGGCGATGGCACGCTGGCGGTGGGATCGACCTCGGAGCGCGAGTTTGACGATCCGGGCGCGGTGGACGGGCAATGCGACGCGCTGCTGGCGCGGGCGGTGGCGGCGCTGCCGCAGCTGGAGGGCGCGGAAGTGCTGGACCGCTGGGCGGGGGTGCGGCCAAGGGCGCGGAGCCGGGCGCCGCTGCTGGGGCCATGGCCGGGGCGGCCCGGGCAGTATGTCGCCAATGGCGGCTTCAAGATCGGCTTCGGCATGGCGCCGAAAGTGGCGGAGGTCATGGCCGATCTGGTGCTGGAGGGGCGCGACGCCATCCCCGACGGGTTCCGGCTGCAGGATGCGCTGCGGCCCGCCGCAGGCGGGGCAGCGGGCGCTGCCCCCGTCCGCTGACGCGGACTCCCCCGGGATATTTGGGGCCGCTGGAAGCGGGGGCGTCAGTCGAACTTGCGCGAGGGGGCGAGCACCTTGGCCTCGCCCGCGAGCACGGGTCTGCCGTCGACCGAGCAGCGGCAGTCGAGGGTGACGCGGCGCTTGGCAATGTCGATCCCGGTGACGGTGACTTCGGCCAGCACGGTGTCGCCGGGGCGGACGGGGGCAAGGAATTTCAGCGTCTGGCCCAGATAGACCGTGCCATGGCCGGGCAGCTGTTCGCCGATCACCGCCGAGACCAGCCCTGCGGTCAGCATGCCATGGGCGATGCGGCCCTCGAAGATGGTGTCCTGTGCATAGGCGTCGTCCAGATGCACCGGATTGCGGTCGGTGGAGACTTCGGCAAAAAGCGCGATGTCGTGGTCGGTCACCTGTTTGCGCAGGTGGCGCGACATGCCCATCTCGATATCCTCGATGCAGATCGTGCCACGCGGCAGGTTGTCCAGCATCTTGTCCTCCATGATCTGCGGCCCGGTAATAAAGCGCCATCCAGAATGATGGTTTCGCAATTTTATTACTTCGCGACCGCAGAAAGTCAAGGGGATGTCAGCGCAGGAAGCCCATGGCGAAGCTGGGATGCAGGTTTTCCTGATCGAGATAGCGCGCGAGCGCCTCGGGATCGGGGGAGCGGGTGGTGAGGGTTTCCCGCGCCGCCAGCCCGCCGGTGATGAAGAGCGAATCGATGTCTTCGCCGATGGCGCCCAGCACGTCGGTGCGGATGCCGTCGCCGATGGCGAGGATGGCGCTGTCGGGCAGCTCGCGGTCGATCTCGGTCAGGCGGCGGCGGGCGAGGTCATAGACCGGCGGGTGCGGCTTGCCGAAATAGAGGCTTTCGCCGCCCATTTCGGTATAAAGCGCGGCCAGCGCGCCCGCGCACCATTCGCGGGTCTCGCCCCGGTCCACCACGATGTCGGGATTGGCGCAGAGCAGTTTCAGCCCGCGCGTCTTGGCCAGCAGAAATTCGGGGCGCATCACGGCAGGGTCGGCTGCGGGGTCGAAGGGGCCGCAGCAGATGATGCCTTCGGCCTCGTCCAGCGGCACGCGGGTGATCTCCACGGGGTTTTCCACCAGCTTCAGCGGCTCGAAGAAGCTGTTGTCGAACTCGGTGCCCATGAACCAGACCTTCTGGCCCACCGCGCCCTGAAACATCGCGGCGCGGGCGCTGTCGCCGGAGGTGGCGATGTTGTCCCAGCAGTCTTCGGGGATGCCGAAGCCTTCGATCTGCTTCATCACCTCGTGGCGCGAGCGCGGGGCATTGGTCAGCAGGATGACCGCGCCGCCCTGCGCGCGGAAGCCGCGCAGCGCCTCCACCGCGTCGGGAAAGGCGGTGACGCCATTGTGCAGGCAGCCCCAGAGGTCGACGAACAGCGCCTCGTAATCCTGCGAAATGTCGGAGAGTTGTTCGATGATCCGGGTCATGCTGGCCTCGCTGCTGAGCGTTGCGGCCTTGATAGGCGGCGCGCTGCCGCTTGGCCAGCGCGAAACCGGCCTAGCGGTCGGGGGGCTGCCAGTCCGGCGCGGAGGCGCGGCGCTGCAGCCGCAGCGCGAGGCCAAGCGCCACGCCCAGCCCGATGGCCACGGTCAGATCGGCCAGCACGGTCAGCACGCAGGTCAGCGCGAGCAGCAGCCGGTCTGCCATGGGGCCGGTGGTGGCATGGGCGCGCCAGTGCTGCGGCTCGCTCATGTTCCATGCGGTGAGGATCAGCAGACCGGCCAGCGCGGGCATGGCCAGCGCCGAGGCCAGCGGGGCCGCCACCGCCATGGCGCCAAGGATCGCCACCGCATGCACCATGCCTGCCACCGGCGAGCGCGCGCCGGCGCGGATGTTGGTGGCGGTGCGGGCGATGGCGCCGGTGGCGGGCAGGCCCCCCATCAGCGCCGAGGCGAGATTGGCCCAGCCCTGCGCCAGCAGTTCGGCGCCGGAGCGGTGGCGGTCGCCCGTCATCCGGTCGGCGACCATGGCCGAGAGCAGCGATTCCACCCCTGCGAGAAAGGCGATGATCAGCGCCGAGGGCAGCAGCGCGCGCAGCGTCGCGGGGTCGAGCGTGGGCAGGGCGGGCATCGGCAGGCCGCGCGGCAGGGTGCCGAAGCGGTCGCCCAGCGTCGCCACCGGCAGATCGAACAGCGCCACCGCGCCCGACACCAGCGCCACCGCCACGATCAGCCCGGGCCATGCCGGGGCAAGGCGGCGGAAGAGCGTGATCAGCGCCATGGTGGCGAGCCCCGTGGCCAGCGCCCAGGGTTCGACCGCGCCGCGCGCCTGCCAGAGTGCTGCGATTTTTTCCACCGCCTCGGCGGGCAGATCGCCGGTCAGGCCCAGCAGATCCTTGAGCTGGCTCAGCGCGATGATCGCGGCGATGCCGATGGTGAAGCCGTTGATGACCGGCTCGGGGACAAAGCGGATCAGCTTGCCCGCGCGCAGCAGCCCCGCCACCAGCAGGATCAGCCCGGCCATGAAGGTGGCGGTGACCAGCCCGGAAAAGCCGTGCCGGGCGATCACGTCGGCCACCACCACGATGAAGGCGCCGGTGGGCCCGCCCACCTGCACCCGGCTGCCCCCCAGTGCCGAGATCAGGAACCCCGCCACCACGGCGGTGATCAGCCCGGTTTCGGGCCCGGCCCCCGAGGCGATGGCGATGGCAAGGCTTAGCGGCAGGGCCACCATGGCCACGGTGATCCCCGCCCAGAGATCGGCGCGCAGGTCGGCGGCACTGTAGCCGCGCAGGGAGGAGGCAAGGGCAGGTGTCATGACCTTATCGCTACGCCCGCGATCCTGAGTCGCGCAAGGCGCGTGTCGCGGCTGCGACAGCCTAGCGCGGCAGTTCGGGCAGAACCGCGTCGGCGGCGAAGGGATCGTCGGCCAGCAGCCGGTCCGCCGCCGTGCTGAGGCTCAGATGCAGGCCCTCGGGGGCGTAATCCAGCGACAGCGCGCCGCCGAACGCCTCGGGCAGGGTGTAGCGGATGATGCGGCTGCCAAAGCCCTGCGTCGCGGGGATCTGCACCGGCGGGCCGCCGCGTTCGGTCCAGTCCATGCGGAAGCGGGTGCCGGTGACCTGCCAGCCCAGCGTGACCTGCCCGGTCAGGCTGCCAAGCGCGCCGTATTTGATCGAATTGGTCGCCAGTTCATGCAGCGCGAGGCTGAGTGCCGTGACCTGTTCGCGCCCGATGGCGATGTCGGGGCCGGTGATGGTGATGCGGGCGCCGCCATCCTCGAACGGCTCCAGCGCCCGTTCCGCCACAAGCCGCAGCAGGCCGCGGGTCGCCCCCGCCTCCATCAGCAGATCCTGCGCGCGGACCAGCGCCGCGATGCGCTTGTGGATTTCGGACTTGATCTCTTCGGACGGGCGCCCGCTGCGGAAGGTCAGGTTGACCAGCGCCGAGACCAGCGCATAGGCATTGCGCGAGCGGTGAACCAGTTCGCGGTTGCGCAGCTGCGCCAGCGAGTTGGCTTTGACCTTGGCCGTGGTTTCCATCACCGTGTCGAGCATGCCGCGCACCAGCCCCGTCTCGTCGCGCACCGGGCTGTAGCAGAAGGTGAAATAGGCGGATTCCATCGTGCCCGAGCGGGTGGTGTGAATCTCGAAATCCTCGATGAAGGTCGCCTCTCCGGCCAGCGCGCGGGCGGTGATGGGGGCAAGGCTATCGGCGGCTTCCTTCCACACCTCCAGAAAGGGGATGCCAAGGCAGGGATGCTTGCGGCCAAGGATCGGCACGAAAGCGTCGTTGTAGATCATGGTCAGATCGTCGCCCCAGCACAGGCATTTGGGAAAGGCCGATTGCAGCATGGTGCCCGCGCTGATCTTCAGCACGCTGGGCCAGCCGGAAATGGCGCCAAGCGGCGTGGAGGCCCAGTCATGCGCGGTGATCGCGCGTCCCATGGCCCCGCCGCCCCGAAGAAAGGGATAGTCCAGACGAGCCTGACCCGGCACCAGATGCTCCTCCAACGGGCCGGAGAGAGGGGCAAATCTCCGGCGGTGGTTACGGACCCTCGCGCCCGGAGTCAAAGTCTACCACGGCGCAAGCAGAAACCATCCCCGTTGAAGGGGGCTCTCCAAAAAAACTGCAGGTGCAGCGACGGTGCCGCAGGGCAGCAAAAAGGGGGCGCAGGGCGCCCCCTTTGTATCCGGTCCGCGCCAGGATCAGACCTTGAGGCTGGGGATGATCTGCTTCTTGCGGCTCATGACGCCGGGCAGCACCACGGTGTCGCCGGTCACGGTCACGCCAAAGCTCTTTTCCGCCATGGTCTTCACCAGATCGTTGGGGATCAGCAGCGTGGCTTCTTCCTTCAGGATGTCGATGACGAACAGCAGCACCTGATCGGCGCCGTCTTCCTTGGCCACCTCGACCATGGAGGCCATCAGGCTGTCCTTGCGGTCAAGGATCGTCGCGGGAGAGGTGGTTTCCAGCACGGAGACGCGCAGTTCGGTGCCGTCCACGGTGAATTCCTTGGAATCCATCCGCAGCAGTTCGGCATCCGAGAAGCTGGAGACATCGGATTTTGCCGCGAACATCTGCGCGGCAAATTCGGGGATCGACACGTCCAGATCGGCGGCCAGCTTTTCGGCCACGGCGCGGTCATGCGCGGTGGTGGTGGGCGAGCGGAATTCCAGCGTGTCGGACAGGATGCAGGTCAGCGCCGCGCCCCTGATCGCCTTCGGCATCTTGTCGGCATCGGCGCCCATCAGATCCAGCATGACGGTGGCGGTGCAGGCCAGCGGGCGCATGGTGATGTCGATCGGGCCCTTGGTCTCGAGGCCGCCCACCAGCTTGTGGTGGTCGATGATGGCGCGGATGTCGGCGGAGTTGATCGAGGGCGGCAGTTCCGCCGGGTTGTTGGTGTCCACGATGACCACCGGCGCGCCTTCGGCCACGTCCGCGATGATCTCCGGCTTCTCCAGACCCCAGTGACGCAGCATGAACGCGGCTTCGGTATTGGGTTCGCCCAGCAGGGCGGGCTTCGCCGCCTCGCCCTTCACCTCGGTCAGATACCACGCCCAGAGGATGGCGCTGCCGGTGCTGTCGGTGTCGGGGGATTTGTGGCCGAAAACCAGGGTGGTCATGGAAATGCTCCTTGGGTGATGATCGGATTTCGCGGGCGTTATAGGAGTGGCCCGCTGGCTTGTCACGCGGCGAAGTGGCGGCTGCGGCGGGGTGGGCGGGGCGCGCATGGAACCCTGGCCAGCGTCGGCGCGTTTGTGCCGAAAGGAGGTTCTTTATGTCGACCCAATCCGAAGATCCCGCCATCGACGCCGCCATGGACGTGCCGCCCGACCCGCGCGAACCCATGACCGAGGTGCAGACCGTGCGCCTGCGCGAGCTGTCCGAGCAGACCGGCGAGCCCTTTACCGAAGAGCTGACCGAATGGCAGGCCGAACAGCGCATTGCCGAACTGGAAGGCCGGATCGTGCCGGTCTGACCCGCCTTTTACACCGGATCCGTTTCTGCTCCGCCCGTTGGGCGGCGCGTGGATCCCTGCGCCGGCCATTTTGAGTTTACGCCTCGCGGCATTCCTGTTACCCGGATCCAGATGCCCTTGCGGCAGATAGTTCAGTGTTGAACAATTTTCGGGACGAGGCCGCGCATGTCCGATACCGCTCAGGAATCCCTCCGTCAGGCCGCGCTGTTCTATCACGAGAATCCCAAGCCCGGGAAACTCGAGATCCGCGCGACAAAGCCGCTTGCCAATGGTCGCGACCTTAGCCGCGCCTATTCGCCGGGCGTGGCCGAGGCCTGTCTGGAGATCAAGGCCGACCCCGCCAATGCCGCCCGCTACACCGCGCGCGGCAATCTGGTGGCGGTGGTGTCCAATGGCACCGCCGTGCTGGGTCTGGGCAATATCGGCCCGCTGGCCTCGAAGCCGGTAATGGAAGGCAAGGCCGTCCTTTTCAAGAAATTCGCCGATATCGACTGCTTCGACATTGAACTGGCGGAAAACGACCCGGTGAAGCTGGCCGAGATCGTCTGCGCGCTGGAGCCGACCTTTGGCGCTATCAACCTTGAGGACATCAAGGCCCCCGACTGCTTCATCGTGGAAAAGATCTGCCGCGAGCGGATGAACATTCCGGTCTTCCACGACGACCAGCACGGCACCGCCATCGTGGTGGGGGCCGCGGCCACCAACGCGCTGTTCGTGGCCGAAAAGGCGTGGGAAGACATCAAGATCGTCTCCACCGGCGGCGGGGCGGCGGGCATTGCCTGCCTGAACATGCTGGTGAAGCTGGGCGTGAAGCGCGAAAACATCTGGCTCTGCGACATTCATGGGCTGGTCTATGAAGGCCGGGCCGAGGACATGAACCCGCAGAAGGCCGCCTTTGCGCAGAAGACCGACCTGCGCACGCTGGATGACGTGATCGAGGGCGCGGATCTGTTCCTTGGCCTCTCCGGTCCGGGCGTGCTGACCCCCGACCAGGTGACGCGCATGGCCGCGCGGCCCATCATCTTTGCGCTGGCCAACCCGACCCCGGAAATCATGCCGGACGTGGCGCGCGCGGTGTCGCCCGATGCGATCATCGCCACGGGGCGCAGCGACTTCCCCAATCAGGTCAACAACGTGCTGTGCTTCCCGTTCATCTTCCGCGGCGCGCTGGATGTGGGCGCGACCGAGATCAACGACGAGATGCAGATCGCCTGTGTCGAAGGCATCGCGGCGCTGGCCCGTGCCACCACCAGCGCCGAGGCGGCGGCGGCCTATCATGGCGAACAGATGACCTTTGGCGCGGATTACCTGATCCCGAAGCCATTCGATCCCCGGCTTTCTGCCGTCGTCTCCTCTGCCGTGGCCAAGGCGGCGATGGAGACCGGCGTGGCCACCCGCCCGCTGACGGATCTGAAGGCCTACAAGGACAAGCTGAATGCCAGCGTGTTCAAGTCGGCGCTGCTGATGCGCCCGGTCTTCGAAGCGGCGGCCACCGCGTCGCGCCGCATCGTCTTTGCCGAGGGCGAGGACGAGCGCGTGCTGCGCGCCGCGCAGGCCATCCTCGAAGACACCACCGAACACCCCATTCTGATCGGTCGCCCCGAAGTGCTGGAGGCGCGCTGCGAACGGCTGGGGCTGACCATCCGCCCGGGGCGCGATTTCCACATCGTCAACCCGCAGGACGATCCGCGCTACCGCGATTACTGGGAAACCTATCACCGGCTGATGGCGCGCAGCGGCGTCACCCCCGATCTGGCCCGTGCGGTGATGCGCACCAACCTGACCGCCATCGCCGCGGTCATGGTGCATCGCGACGAGGCCGATTCGATGATCTGCGGCACCTTCGGGGAATACCGCTGGCATCTGAACTATGTGACGCAGGTGCTGGGCGATGTCCGCCACCAGCCGCATGGCGCGCTGTCCATGATGATCCTTGAAGACGGGCCGCTCTTCATCGCCGACACGCAGGTCTGGATCGAACCCACGCCGGAACAGATCGCCGAGGCCGCGATTGGTGCCGCGCGCCATGTCCGCCGCTTTGGTCTGGAACCGAAGATCGCGCTGTGCTCGCGGTCACAGTTCGGCAATCAGGCTGACGGGTCCGGCCCGCGCATCCGCCGCGCGCTTGCCATCCTCGACAGCGCGCCGCGCGATTTTGTCTATGAGGGCGAGATGCATGTGGATGCGGCGCTGGATCCCGAACTGCGGGCCCGACTGCTGCCCGACAACCGGATGGACGGCGCCGCCAACGTGCTGGTCTTTGCCGAGGCCGATGCCGCCTCTGGCGTGCGCAACATCCTGAAGGTCAAGGCGGGCGGGCTCGAGGTCGGGCCGATCCTGATGGGCATGGGCAACCGCGCCCATATCGTCACGCCCTCGATCACCTCGCGCGGGCTGCTGAACATGTCCGCCATCGCGGGCACGCCTGTCGCGCATTACGGCTAGGCCGAAACCGGCGCCGGGGCTCTCCCGGCGCCGGTCCCCGCAGCTCCGATCAGCTGCGCATGGTCAGCGTCATGTATTGCGCGCGGTTGGCGAAGTTGGACAGGAACACGGCGGCGCCGTTCCGCCATTCATAATACTGGTAATAAACGTTCAGGTTGCCGGAGCCCGACAGGCTCATCATCATGGGCGATCCCGGCTTGCCAAGCACCTCCCAGCGCCGGAACGGGATTTTTGCGCCATTGTCGGGCCGGATCTTGCCGCCCTTCAGCACTGAAAACTGCGCCTTTTCGCCCTTGTGAGTGGTCACGTTCCACTTGCCCAGCCAGTGCATGTCCTTGCCGCTGACGGGGGAATCCCAGCCCAGTTTCTTCGCCTCCGCAGCGGACCAGGCGAGCGAGGCCATGTCCTGTGGTTTGGCCTTTTTTGTCATCGCGATAAGTTCTTTCAACCGAACCTCGGCTGCAGCAAGCTCTGCCGGAGTCGCCACCACATACAGCAGCGCGGCCGCGGCCGCGCCAAGGAATGCTCTTCTGTTCATGGTCGTTCCTAACAATATCCGGGTTGAATGACGGCGAGTCGGCCCCGCCAGCCCCAGAAAACGGCACGGCGGGCAGGGCGGTCAATCCTGATGCTGCAGCCGCAGCAAAGCTGTGTCACCTCTGGCGCGGTGCTGGTCCTGGCACGGGCAGAATCACCGTCATCTGCCGGTGCGGAAGGCAGCCGCGGCGTGATTTGCAGCTTTTGACTTAGCGAATTTGCAAACGCGCGCCGCGCTGCGGCGTGGCGGCAAACTTTCCGGGGCTTTGCAAAGTTTGCAGTCCGATTCCGCGGTGTTTCTGCAAAACTTCTGCGACCTTCGGTCCTGTCGCACGGTAACAGGCTTGCCCGAAATCGGGGCAGGTGCCTAATCCTCTTTCGCAGTGGACGAGAGGAGGCGACCCATGGGCTACAAGGATGTTTACGCAGGCTGGCAATCCGATCCCGAAGGATTCTGGATGGAGGCCGCCCGCGCCATCGACTGGGACAGGGTGCCGTCGCGGGCGCTGTCGGAGCCCGGGGAGGGGCGGTACGAATGGTTCGCCGATGGCATGGTCAACACCTGCTGGAACGCCGTGGATCGCCATGTGGAGGCCGGGCGCGGCGAACAGGTGGCGATCATCTGGGACAGCCCCGTCACCCATACCAAGCGCGAGATCACCTATGTGGAACTGCGCAACCGCGTCGCCACGCTGGCCGGGGCCCTGCGCGCCAAGGGGGTGGAAAAGGGCGACCGCGTCATCATCTACATGCCGATGATCCCCGAGGCGCTGGAGGCGATGCTGGCCTGCGCGCGGCTTGGCGCCATCCATTCCGTGGTCTTTGGCGGCTTTGCCGCGCATGAGCTGGCGGTGCGCATCGACGACGCGCAGCCCAAATGCATCATCGCCGCCTCCTGCGGGCTGGAGCCGGGGCGGGTGGTGCATTACAAGCCGCTGCTGGACGGCGCCATCGACCGCGCCCGCCACAAGCCCGAGTTCTGCGTGATCTACCAGCGCGAACAGGAGGTGGCGGCACTCGTCGAAGGCCGGGACGTGAACTGGCACGGCTTTCAATATGGCGTGACCCCCGCCGACTGCGTGCCGGTGGAGGGCAACCACCCGGCCTATATCCTTTACACCTCCGGCACCACCGGGGCGCCCAAGGGCGTTGTGCGCCATACCGGCGGGCATCTGGTGGCGCTTCACTGGTCGATGAAGAACATCTATGATGTCGACCCGGGCGACCGGTTCTGGGCGGCGTCGGATGTGGGCTGGGTCGTGGGGCACAGCTATATCTGCTATGCGCCGCTGATCTACGGCGCCACCACCCTCGTGTTCGAGGGCAAGCCGGTGGGCACCCCCGATGCGGGCACGTTCTGGCGGGTGATTTCGGAACACCGGGTCAAATCCTTCTTCACCGCCCCCACCGCCTTCCGCGCGGTGAAACGCGAGGATCCGGCGGGGGAGTTCGTGGCGAAATACGACCTGTCCTGCCTGAAGGCGGTCTATCTGGCGGGCGAACGCGCCGATCCGGACACCATCGTCTGGGCGCAGACCATGCTGGGCAAGCCGGTGATCGACCACTGGTGGCAGACCGAAACCGGCTGGGGCATCGCCGCGAACCCCATGGGGATCGAACCGCTGCCGGTGAAGCTGGGCAGCCCCTCGGTGCCGATGCCGGGCTATGACGTGCGCATCCTCGACGAGGGCGGGCACGAGGTGGCGCCGGGCACGCTGGGCGCCATCGCCATCAGGCTGCCGCTGCCGCCGGGCACGCTGCCGACGCTGTGGAACGCCGAAGAGCGGTTCCGCAAATCCTACCTCACGCATTTCCCCGGCTTTTACGAAACCGGCGACGCGGGGATGAAGGACGAGGACGGCTATCTGTATATCATGGCGCGCACCGATGACGTCATCAACGTCGCGGGCCATCGCCTGTCCACCGGCGGCATGGAGGAGGTGCTGGCAAGCCATCCCGATGTGGCGGAATGCGCGGTGATCGGGGTCAGCGATCCGCTCAAGGGCCAGCTGCCGCTGGGGTTTGTCTGCCTCAACCGGGGCTGCGACCGCCCGCATGCAGAAATCGTGCGCGAATGCGTGGCGCTGGTGCGCGACCGGATCGGCCCGGTCGCGGCGTTCAAGCTTTGCGCCGTGGTGGACCGCCTGCCCAAGACCCGGTCGGGCAAGATCCTGCGCGCCACCATGGCCAAGGTCGCGGATGGCGAGCCGTTCAAGCTGCCCGCCACCATCGACGATCCCGCCATTCTGGACGAGATCCGCGCGGCACTGGAACCTCTGGGCTATGGCAGGCTGCCCGCCTGATCTCAGCTTTCGTAAAATTCCAGCGGCAGGCCGTCGGGATCGGGAAAGAAGGTGAAGCGCTTGCCGGTCAGCGGATCCGTCCGCACCGGCTCCACCGCCACGCCCGCCGCGTCCAGCCGTGCCTTTGCGGCCTCCACATCGGCCACGGCAAAGGCCAGATGCCGCAGGCCCTTGGCCTCGGGGCGGGAGGGACGGTCGGGCGGGGCGGGAAAGCTGAACAGCTCGATCTGCCCGCCGCCCGGCACCGCCAGATCCAGCTTCCAGCTCTGCCGCTCGGCGCGATGCGTCTCCGCGATCACCCGCAGCCCCAGCAGATCCACGTAAAACGCCCGGCTCCGCGCGTAATCGCCGCAGATCAGCGCCACATGATGCAGCCCTTCGATCATTCCAAATCCCTTTCAGACAAACTGTTCGCGGATCAGCCGCTCTTCCAGCCCGTGGCCGGGATCGAACAGCACCCGGTGTTCCACCGACGGTTCGGACCGGATCACCACCCGCACCACGTTGCGCACCGACTGGCTGTCGGCCTCGGCCATGACGGGGCGCTTTTCATGCTCCAGCACCTCGAATGTCACCTCGGCGCGTTTGGGCAGCAGCGCGCCGCGCCAGCGCCGGGGCCGGAACGCCGCCACCGAGGTCAGCGCCAGCACGTCCGACCCGATGGGCAGGATCGGCCCGTGCGCGGAATAGTTGTATGCGGTGGATCCGGCGGGCGTGGCCAGCAGCGCGCCGTCACAGACCAGTTCCGGCATTCGCAGCTTGCCATCCACATGGATCGCCAGCCGGGCCGCCTGCGGGCCGGTGCGCAGCAGCGACACCTCGTTGATGGCCAGCGCCTGATGCACGGCGCCATCCACGGTCTGCGCGCGCATCACCAGCGGATTGATCACCGCCTCCTCCGCCGCTTCCAGCCGTTCCGGCAGGCGGTGTTCGGAATAGGCGTTCATCAGAAACCCCACCGTGCCCCGGTTCATGCCATAGACCGGCACGGCCAGTTCCTCGGTCCGGTGCAGGGTCTGCAGCATGAACCCGTCGCCCCCCAGCGCCACGATCACATCCGCGCCCTGTTCGGCGTGGTCGCCATAGCGGTTGGTCAGCGAGGCAAGGGCGGCCTGCGCGATGGGCGCGCGGGAGGCGCAGAAGGCAATTCGCAGCGACATGAGGTTTCCTGACCCTTTCCGGTCGTTCCGAAACAATCACAAGTTTCCGCCTTCTGCCAGTCACGACGCAGGTTGAGGCTCCCGTGTCGCTTTGACGGCTTTGCGCTGGGTCCGGTTTCCTTTACCTAGGCGCCAAGTGACGAATCCATGACACCGGAGGCCCGCCCATGAACGCCCCGCAACGCGACAGCGGCTTTTTTACCGAAGACCTGTCTTCCAGCGACCCCGAGCTTTTCGCCTCGATCACCGGCGAGCTTGGCCGGCAGCGTGACGAGATCGAACTGATCGCGTCCGAAAACATCGTGTCCCGCGCCGTGATGCAGGCGCAGGGGTCGGTGATGACCAACAAATATGCCGAAGGTTATCCGGGCAAGCGCTACTATGGCGGCTGCGACTGGGTGGACGTGGCGGAAAACCTCGCCATCGACCGGGCCAAGCAGCTTTTCGGCTGCGGCTTCGCCAATGTGCAGCCCAATTCCGGCAGTCAGGCCAATCAGGGCGTGTTCACCGCGCTGCTGCAGCCCGGCGACACCATTCTGGGCATGAGCCTTGATGCGGGTGGCCACCTGACCCATGGCGCAAGGCCCAACCAGTCGGGCAAATGGTTCAACGCCGTGCAATATGGCGTGCGCCAGCAGGACAACCGGCTCGATTACGATCAGGTCGCGGCGCTGGCCGCCGAACACCAGCCCAAGCTGCTGATCGCGGGCGGCTCGGCCATCCCGCGCCAGATCGATTTTGCCAAGATGCGCGAAATCGCCGACAGCGTCGGCGCATGGCTGCTGGTGGACATGGCGCATTTCGCCGGTCTGGTGGCGGCGGGCGAACATCCCTCGCCCTTCCCGCATGCGCATGTGGCCACCACCACCACCCACAAGACCCTGCGCGGCCCGCGCGGCGGCATGATCCTGACCAATGACGAGGATCTGGCGAAGAAATTCAACTCCGCCATCTTCCCCGGCATTCAGGGCGGCCCGCTGATGCATGTCATCGCCGCCAAGGCCGTGGCCTTCGGCGAGGCGCTGGATCCGTCGTTCAAGACCTATGCCAAGCAGGTCATCGCCAATGCGCAGGCGCTCAGCGACCAGCTGATCAAGGGCGGGCTCGACACCGTGACCCATGGCACCGACACCCATGTGGTGCTGGTTGACCTGCGCCCCAAGGGCGTGAAGGGCAATGCCACCGAAAAGGCGCTGGGGCGCGCGCAGATCACCTGCAACAAGAACGGCGTGCCGTTCGACCCCGAAAAGCCCACCGTGACCAGCGGCATCCGGCTCGGCTCCCCCGCCGGGACCACGCGCGGCTTCGCCGAGGCCGAATTCCGCCAGATCGCCGACTGGATCATCGAGGTGGTGGACGGGCTTGCCGCCAATGGCGAGGAAGGCAATGCCGAGGTGGAGGCCAAGGTGCGCGGCGAGGTGACCGAGTTCCTCAAGCGCTTCCCGATCTATCCCTCGCTCTGATCGCGGGACAGCAGCACTGACCAAGGGCCGGCCCCGCGCCGGCCCTTTTGCGTGTCCGGGCGGGTCCGGGGCAGGGCCGCCCCTTGCACTTCTTCTGACCAAAAATATCCCGGGGTCGGGGGCAGAGCCCCCGCTTTCTTACCTCTGAGCCCGCAGGCGCGCACCTCCTGATACATGCACTGCGCATGTTTTTTGCCAAAGCCCCTTGGCGGAGGGCATAAAACGGGCTCTATCTTTGGGCATCCCCCGTGCTGCGCCCCCGCGTGGCCAGAGCAAAGAGCCTTCATGCCCGCCGCCGCCTCTCCGCTGTCCGTCCTGCGCATCGCCGCCTTCCGCAACCGCTGGCTGGCCTCCATGGTCTCCAATCTGGGCACGCTGGTGCAGTCGGTGGGGGCGGGCTGGATGATGACCCAGATCAGCGACAGCGATGCCATGGTGGGACTGGTGCAGGCCGGGGTGACGGTGCCCACCATGCTGTTCGCGGTGTTTGCGGGCACGCTCGCCGACAATTTCGACCGCAGGCGGGTGATGATCGGCGCGCAGCTTTTCATGATGGCGGCGGCAACGCTGCTGACCGTGCTGACGCTGCTGGGGCTGATGACGCCATGGCTGCTGATCCTGCTGACCTTTCTCATCGGCACCGGATCGACCTTCTTCAACCCGTCATGGCAGGCCTCCATCGGCGACATCGTGCCGCGCAGCGACCTGCCCTCGGCGGTGGTGCTCAACTCCATGGCCTTCAACGCCATGCGCTCCATCGGGCCTGCGGCGGGCGGGATCATCGTGGCGGCGGCGGGGGCGGCGGCGGCCTTTGCGCTGAACGCGGTCAGCTACGTGGTGATGATCCTGACGCTCTGGGTCTGGAAGGCGCCGCCCCCCGTGTCGACCCTGCCGCCGGAACCGCTGCGGCTGGCGGTGGGATCGGGGCTGCGCTACGTCGCCATGTCGCCCAACCTGATGAACGTCATGGGCCGCGCCTTCGTCTTCGGGCTGGGATCGGTGGCGGTGCTGTCGCTGCTGCCCATCGTGGCGCATGACCGGCTGGACGGCGATGCCACCACCTATGGCATCCTGCTGGGCGTGTTCGGGCTGGGCGCCATCCTTGGCGCGCTGAACAACGCGCGGCTGCGCGAGCGGTTCGACAATGAACATGTGGTGCGGGTGGCGGCGCTGGCGGCGCTTCTGGGCACGGCGGGGCTGGCGGTGGCGCCGACGATCTGGGCCTGCCTGCCCGCGCTGCTGGTCAGCGGCATGGCTTGGGTGGTGGCGCTGTCGCTGTTCAACGTGACGGTGCAGCTGTCGACGCCGCGCTGGGTGGTGGGGCGCGCCATCGCGCTTTATCAGTCCGCCTCCTTCGGGGGCATGGCGGCGGGCAGCTGGCTCTGGGGGGCGGTGTCGGATCTGCAGGGGCTGACCGTGGCCTTTCTGGCAGCGGCCGTGGTGCTGGCGGCGGCGGCGGCCATCGGTCTGGTCCGGCCCCTGACCGAATATGGCGATCTCGACATGTCGCCGCTTGATCTCTTCCGCGAACCGACGCTGCATCTCGATCTGAAGGCGCGCAGCGGCCCCATCGTCGCCATCACGCGGTTCGAGATCGACCCGGCGGACGTGCCCGAGTTTCTGGCGGTGATGGCGGAACGGCGCCGGGTGCGCATCCGCGACGGCGCGCAGAACTGGGTGCTGATGCGCGATCTGGAAGAGCCGCGCATCTGGGAGGAAACCTATCACGTGCCGACTTGGGTGGAATATATCCGCCACAACACCCGCCGGACCAAGGCCGATCAGGGCACCTATGCCCGGCTGCTGGCGCTGCACCGGGGCGAGGCCCGCCCGCATACCCGGCGGATGATCGAACGCCAGTCGATCCCGCGCCGCCGCAACGGCGTCTATGATTTCGAGAACTGAGACAGCAGAAGGCCCGCCGGACCAGTGTCCGGCGGGCCCTTGGATGTCACGTCAGAACAGGATCAGCCGGGGTTCTTGGCGAAGCGCAGATAGGGCAGCTTGATGTCCAGATCGCCGTATTTCTCCCGCGCCTCGTCATCCTTCAGCGACAGCGCCACGATCACGTCCTGACCGACTTCCCAGTTGGCGGGGGTGGCCAGGGGCTGCTGATAGGTGCGCTGCAGCCCGTCCAGCGCGCGCAGCACCTCGGCGAAGTTGCGGCCCACCGACATGGGATAGGTCATCATCAGCTGCACCTTCTTGTCGGGCGAGACGATGAAGACCGACCGCACCGTGGCGGAATGGGCGGGCGTGCGGCCATCGGGCAGGTAGGCATCGGCGGGCAGCATGTCCAGCGCCTTGGACAGGGTCAGGTCGCCATCCGCGACGATGGGAAAGCCTGCGGGCGCGCCGGCGGTCTTTTCGATGTCGCCCTTCCACGCCTTGTGCTCCTCGACCCCGTCGACCGAGATGCCCAGCACCTTGGTGCCGCGCTTGGCCCATTCCGCCGAAAGCTGCGCCACGGCGCCGAATTCGGTGGTGCAGACGGGGGTGAAATCCTTGGGATGGGAAAACAGGACCGCCCAAGAGTCGCCGATCCAGTTATGCAGGTCAAAGTCGCCCTGATCGGTGACGACATGCAGGTTCGGCAGGGTGTCGTTGATGCGCAGAGCCATGGAGATATCCTTTCCTGGGTCGATGTCGCGGCATGTGGCACCCCTTTCAGATACGGTCTGATCCTGCGAAGTAAAGCCCCGGCTTGCAGCGCACCGGTGCCGGTGACAGAGTGCCGCGCAGGCCGGGCCCTCGCCTGCGCATGTGCAGACCACCACGGACAAGGAGATCGCGAGATGATCGAGAAGCGTCAGTTCTACATCAACGGAGCTTGGGTGGATCCCGCGACGACCCGCGATCACGAGGTCATCAACCCCGCCACCGAAGAGCCCTGCGCCATCATCTCGCTGGGGGATCAGGCCGATACCGATGCGGCGGTGGCCGCCGCCAAGGCGGCGCTGCCGGGCTGGATGGCCCTGCCGGTGGCCGAGCGGATCGGCTATGTCGAAAAGCTGCTGGAGGTCTATCAGGCCCGCGCCGAAGAGATGGCGCAGGCGATGACGCTGGAGATGGGCGCACCCATCTCGCTGTCGCGCTCCGATCAGGTGGGGGCGGGCAGCTTCCATCTGAAGAATTTCATCCGCGCCGCCAAGGAATTCGAGTTCGAGCATCCGCTGCGCGAAGGCGCCACCAAGGACCGCATCCTCCACGAGGCCATCGGGGTCTGCGCGCTGATCACGCCGTGGAACTGGCCGATGAACCAGATCACGCTGAAAGTCGGCGCCGCCGCCGTGGCGGGCTGCACCATGGTGCTGAAACCCTCGGAGGAAAGCCCGCTCGACGCGCTGCTTTTTGCCGAGATGATGGATGCGGCAGGCTTCCCCAAGGGCGTGTTCAACCTTGTGAACGGCGATGGCGCGGGCGTGGGCACGCAGCTGTCGGGGCATCCGGACGTGGACATGGTGAGCTTCACCGGCTCCACCCGCGCGGGGCGGCTGATTTCCAAGACCGCCGCCGAGACGCTGAAGCGCGTGCATCTGGAACTGGGCGGCAAGGGCGCCAATCTGGTCTTTGCCGATGCCGACGAGGCGGCGGTGAAGCGCGGCGTGCTGCACATGATGGAAAATTCGGGCCAGAGCTGCAACGCGCCGTCGCGCATGCTGGTCGAGGCACCGGTTTATGACCGGGTGGTGGAGGAAGCGGCCCGCGTCGCCTCCGAGGTCAAGGTCGGCGATCCGCAGCAGGAGGGCGATCACATCGGCCCTGTGGTCAATGCGGTGCAGTGGGGCAAGATTCAGGATCTGATCCAGAAGGGCATCGACGAGGGCGCGCGGCTGGTCGCGGGCGGCGTCGGGCGTCCCGAGGGGCTCAACAAGGGCTTCTACGTCCGGCCCACCGTCTTTGCCGATGTCACCCCGGACATGACCATCGCGCGCGAGGAGATCTTTGGCCCGGTGCTGTCGATCCTCCGGTTCGAGACCGAGGAAGAGGCGGTGCGCGTCGCCAATGACACGCCTTATGGCCTCACCAACTATGTGCAGAGCCAGGATGGCGCGCGCGTCAACCGGCTGTCGCGGCAGCTGCGCTCGGGCATGGTGCAGAACAACGGCGCCTCGCGCGGGGCGGGTGCGCCCTTTGGCGGCGTGAAACAGTCCGGCAACGGGCGCGAGGGCGGCACCTTCGGGATCGCCGATTTCCTCGAGATCAAGTCGGTAAGCGGCTGGGCCGCCGAGTAAGGCCCGTTCCGCCGCGCTGAACCGGAAACGGCGTCCCTTGCGGGCGCCGCTTTCCTGTCTGCCGCAGGGCTGCGCTGGGGGCGTCAGAACGGGTGGGTGCGCCCGTCCCATGTCTGGAAGGAGCCGGTGCTGTCGAGGCTCAGCGCGTCGAGCCGCGCCGCCAGCCCTTCGGCGGACTGTTCGGGGGTCAGATCCGCCGCCTCGCCGCCCATGCCGGTGCGCACCCAGCCGGGATGGTAGGTGCCCACGGCGATGCCGCGCGGTTTCAGCGCCATGGCAAGGTTGCTGCCCAGATTGAGCGCCGCCGCCTTGGAGGCGCGGTAGATCAGCGCATTGCCCTTGGCGAGCGCATTCGATCCCATCTGCGAGCTGATGATCATGATCTTGGCGGCGGGGGCCCGTTCCAGCAGCGGCAGCATGGCCTGCACGGTCAGGAACACGCCCGTCACGTTGACCGCGAAGGTCTGCGCCCATTGCTCCGGCGCATAGCCGCTGTCCAGATCCTCGGCCTTGTCGAGATAGACCCCGGCATTGCAGATCAGCGCATCCAGCGCGATGTCGCCAAGCTGCGCCGCCAGTGCTGCGGGGGCGGCGGGATCGGTCACGTCCAGCGGCAGCAGGCCCGGCGTGGCGCGGGCGGTGCCCAGAACCTTTTCGCCCCGGGCGGTGAAGGTGGCGGCGAGCGCCGCGCCCACGCCGCGATTGGCGCCGGTGATGAGCAGGGTCATGGCAGGATCCTAATTGGCTTTGCGGGTGGGCAGGAAGGGCAGCGGCGCCACCGGCACGCCCTCCTCGATCAGGGCGCGGGCTTCTTCGCCGCGGGTTTCACCCCAGATCGGGCGATGCGGCGTGTCGCCGCTATGCATGGCGCGGGCTTCCTGCGCAAAATCGCGGCCCACATATTCGGAGGTGCGTTCCACATGCTCGCGCAGCGCCCGCAGCGCCTGTTCGGCGGGGGAGGCGGGTTCGGAAAGCCGCGGCTTCTGCGGCGCGGGCGCAGGCGCCGGGGCTGCGGCGCCGTGATTGACGCGCGGCGCCATCAATTCCTTGGTCACGTCCGTGGATCCGCAGACGGCGCAGGCCACCATGCCTGCGGCCTGCAGCTTGTCGAAAGCGGTGGCGGACTGGAACCAGCTGTCAAAGCGGTGGTCCGCCGCGCAGCGAAGCGAATACTGGATCATGAGGAAAACCCTGATGGACCCCCTTGATCTGGGGAGTGCGGCCCGAAGGTCAAGATGGGCGTGCTGCCAAGCTCGTCGGGATCGAACTGCAGCAGCAGGCGGGCGAGGTCCGGTTCGTGCACCAGCGCCGCCGCGCGGCGGCGGCTGAGCCAGCGGCGCTTGCGCTGGCCGCGTTCGGGAAAGCGCTTGTCGAGCCCGGTCACCTCCAGCGGAAAGACCATGGCCATATGCGGATGCGGGCTGTGGCGCTTGCGATAGATGTAGCTGCCCGCGCAGCCGCCCTGCAGGCGGCCCCGCACGCCCGCCTCCTCCCATGCCTCGCGCGCGGCGCTCTCGGCCATGGACCGGCCCGGCATCGGCCAGCCCTTGGGCAGGGTCCAGCGCCGCCCGCTGCGGCTGGTGATCAGCAGCAGCTGCAGCTTGCTGCCCCGGATGCGGTAACACAGGGCGGCACATTGCAGCAGCGGGCTGGCCGCCTGAGGGGCATGGGACCGGAGGGCAAAGGTGAAGGTCATGGGATGTGCCTGTTTTGCCTGTCAGTCTGCCGGGGCGGCGTGCCCGCGTCCAGATGGCCCAGCAGGGTTTTTAGCAGGTCCTGAACATCTGCCTCCGGTCTGAGCAGCTGCTGCGCCGCGTCTCCGCGCTGCTGCTGCAGGGCAGGGGGCGCCAGATCGGCCAGCGCGCGGGCCAGCGTGGCAGCATCGGTAATGCGAAGCGCCGCCCCGGCGTGATCCAGCGCCGCAAAGGGGGCGGCAAAATTTGCCACATCCGGGCCGTGGATCAGCGCCGCGCCAAAGGCTGCCGGTTCATAGGGCGTGTGCCCGCCACGGTCGGTGAGCGTGCCGCCGATGAACACCCGCCCCGCCAGCCGGTAGAACAGCGCCATCTCGCCCAGTGTGTCGGCCAGATAGACCTCCGCCTCCGGCGGCTCGCCTTCGGAGCGCCGCGCGCAGGTCAGGCCGCGCGCCGCGATCAGCCGCGCCACCTCGGCGGCCCGGCGCGGATGGCGCGGCGCAAGGATCAGCCGCAGCCCCGGATCCTGCGCGCGGGCGGCAAGATGGGCGTCAAGCACGATCTCCTCCTCGCCCTCATGGGTGGAGGCGGCGAGCCATGTGGCGCTGCGGTCAAAGGCACGCTCCAGCGCGGGGTCGCGCAGATCGGGCGGGGCATAAAGCGCCTTCAGGTCCACCACCGGCCCTGCGGCCTGCGCGGGCAGGCCCGCTGCCAGAAACCGCGCGCGCGAACCGTCGTCCTGCGCCGAAAGAAAGGCCACCCGCGCCAGCAGCCGGCCCTGCAGCCCGCCGAAGATCCGCCAGCCGCGCGCGGTGCCATGGGTCAGCCGCCCGCCCAGCACCAGCACCGGCCCGGGACAGGCGAGCAGGCGCTGCGGCCAGATCTCGGATTCCATGGCGATATGCGCGACCACCTGCCAGCACCGGTGCATCCGCCGCGCCACCCATCCCAGATCCAGCGGCGAGAGGCGCGCGCAGAGCCCCCAGCTTTGCGCCAGAGCCACGCCGGAGGCGGAGTTGCAGGTGACCAGCAGCGGCAGGCCGGGGCGGGCGGCGCGCAGCGCCTCGATCACCGGGCGGACCGAGGCCAGTTCGCCATTCGAGGCCGCGTGCAGCCACAGATGCGGCCCCGGCGCCACCGGACCCAGCGCCAGCCGGTCGCGCAGCGCGGACCAGTCACGCGCCAGCGCCGCCCGGGCCAGCACCCAGACGGCAAAGACCGAGACCAGCAGCCGGTAAAGCGCCATCCATCCCTCCGTGGCGCGCGTGCCGCGCCTGCGCCCGGCTTAGGGCAGGCGGGGCCAGAGGTGCAAGCCCTTGGCTCAGAGCATCCGCGCCCGCGCCCGAAGCTCGAACTTCTGGATCTTGCCGGTGGAGGTCTTGGGCAGATCCTCGAACACCACAAATTTCGGGGTCTTGAACCCGGCCAGCCGCTGCCGCGCATAGGCGATCAGATCCGCAGCGCTGGCCTCGTGTCCCGGTTTCAGCTCGACAAAGGCGCAGGGCACCTCGCCCCAGCGGTCATCCGGCTTGGCGACCACGGCACAAAGCAGCACCGCGTCATGGCCCATCAGCGTGTTCTCCACCTCCACCGAGGAGATGTTTTCGCCGCCCGAAATGATGATGTCCTTGGCGCGGTCGGCGATCTGGGCATAGCCGTCGGCATGGCGCACCGCGATGTCGCCGGAATGGAACCAGCCCCCGGCAAAGGCCTCGCGCGTGGCCTCCGGCGCCTTGTAATAGCCCTTCATCACGCCATTGCCGCGATGCAGGATCTCGCCCCGCGTGGTGGCATCGGCGGGCACCGGGGTCAGATCCGGCGCCATGACGGCCACGTCCTCCATGAAGGGCATGCCCACGCCCTGCCGCGCCTTGAGCGCCGCGCGCTCCGGCCCCGGCCCGCTGTCCCAGTCGCTGCGCCAGATACATTCCACATCCGGCCCGTAGGTTTCGGTCAGCCCGTAAACCTGCGTGACGCTGAAGCCCATGGTCTCGATCTTGGCCAGCGTGGCGGGGGCGGGGGGCGCCCCGGCGGTGAACACCTCGACCACATGGCCGAAGGCGCGGCGCTCCTCGGCGGGGGCGTTGACCAGCATGTTGAGCACGATGGGCGCGCCGCCAAAATGCGTGACACCTTCGTCGGCAATGGCGGCATAGATGGCGCGCGCGGTGATGTCGCGGCAGCAGACCAGCGTGCCGCCAATGGCGGGCATCATCCATGTGTGGCACCAGCCGTTGCAGTGAAACAGCGGCACGATGGTGAGATAGACCGGATGCAGCACCATGCGCCACGACAGCACCTGCCCCATGGCATTCAGATAGGCGCCGCGATGGTGATAGACCACGCCCTTGGGCCGTCCCGTGGTGCCGGAGGTGTAGTTGAGCGCAAGGCTTTCCCATTCATCCTGCGGCAGGATCCAGTCAAAGGCCGGATCGCCACTGGCCAGAAACTCCTCATAGTCCATGTAATCGCCATAGGCGGCGATGCCCGCCACCGGATCGGCAACCTCGATCACCCGGGGCGGCGACCCTGTCATGATCTCCAGCGCTTCGGCGAGACGGGGCAGGATCTGCGGATCACAGAGCACCAGCTTGGCCCCGCCATGGTCAAGGATATGGGCCAGCGTGTCCGCATCCAGCCGGATGTTGATGGTGTTGAGCACGGCGCCACAGGCGGGCACGCCAAAATGCGCCTCCGCCTGCGCGGGAATGTTGGGCAGCAGCGTCGCCACCACATCGCCCGGCGCGATCCCCGCCCGCGCCAGCGCCGAGGCCAGACGGCTGACCCGCGCGTGATGCTCGGCATAGCTCCTGCGGTGGCTGCCATAGACCACGGCGGCATGGTCGGGAAACACCCGCGCCGCGCGGGCCAGAAAGGACAGCGGCGTCAGCGGCACATGGTTCGCCGCGCATTTCTCCAGCCCGGTTTCGTCGGCAAGCCAGCCCATGGTGGTGGTCTCCTCCCTGCTCCGCAGACACTATGCGCGGGCAGGGCGCTTTGGGAAAGAGCCGTGAACGATCCGTTTGCGCGTGGCGCGGGCCGGGATAGTCTGCGGGGCATGATCATCTCTCGCGGCCGCGGCTACATCTTCGTGCATATCCCCAAGACCGGCGGCACGGCGCTGGCGCGCGCGCTGGAGGCGCGCGCGCGGCCCGATGACATCCTGATCGGCGACACGCCGAAGGCGCAGCGCCGCCGTGCCCGGCTGAAGGTGCTGCAGCCGGCGGGGCGGCTCTGGAAACATTCAGGCCTCGCCGAGATTGATGGGGTGGTGACGGCGGCCGATCTGGACGGGCTGCTGTGTTTTGCGCTGGTGCGCAACCCGTGGGACCGGGTGGTGAGCTATTACCACTGGCTGCGCGTCCAGCGCTTCGCCCATTCCGCCGTGACGCTGGCCCGCCAGCTGAGCTTTGCCGGTTTCGTCAGCCATCCAGATACCGCTGCCCGCCTGCGGGCCTGGCCCTATGGCCGCTACCTGCGCGACGCTTCGGGACAGGACCGCGCGGGGCTGTGGATCCGGCTCGAACATCTGGAGGAGGACATGGCGCCGCTGGCCCGTCATCTGGGCTTCTTCCCGCGCATGACGCACGAAAACCGCTCGGACCGCCGCGCCGATTACCGTGGCTACTACACACCCGAGAGCGCGGCCCGCATCGCCGAGATCTGCGCCGAAGACATCGCCCGCTTCGGCTACAGCTTCGGCTGACCCCGCCGCGCCACTCCCCAGCCCGCGCGCCTGCGGCTGCGGCAGGATGCCTCCGGCGGGGATATTTTTGGTCAGAAGAAGCTTGAAGCGCATCAGGGAAGCCCGCCCGTATGACGGGGCGGGCCGAAGCTCTCGCTTCTCCTGACGCGGTCATCGGCGTCCCCGCCTGTACCGTCAGGCAAGATTAGCCTTGAGTGGTTAACCGAGTGTTTCTTCTGACCAAAAATATCCCCGCCGGAGGCATTTATGGGCGGGGCGTTTCAGCCGGGCGCGCCGGGTCGAGCAGGGCGTCGCGAAGCTGGCAGTCCTTGACCACATCCTGACCGCAGGGCACCGGGTCCAGATCCTTTGACAGGCACAGGCGCGCTTCCTGAATGCGTCCTGCGCGGCAGGTGATGGTCAGCATGTCGGGTGCAAGGCCGGGATTGGCCTGCAGGAAGGCCTCCTCCACCAGCGTTGCGGGCAAGGTAACGGGAGCGGCGAGCTGGTCCAGCGCCGCGGGTTTGGCAAGGCTTTCGAAGGCGCGTCGCGAGAGCGCGAAATACTCGGTCGCGGGGAGCCCGGTGCAGCTGCCATGTTTGCGCCACTGGTGCCATGCCAGTCCGGAGGTGCCCATGATGTCAGCCATGGCGGCGGTCTGCCGCCGGTCGGGCGCGGGATGCGGGCTTGGGCAATAGGAGGGCCAGCCGCGCCGGTTCTGCGGCCAGAGCCCGTGCAGCACCCAGCCAAGCGCGCGGTCACATTGCGGCGAGCCTTCGGCGCGGCCTTCCAGCGCGCACCATGTCGGCGACCAGGACAGCGCCAGCACGTAATAGTCGAAGCGGCCGGGCCGCTCTCCCTCGGCGCGGGCGGGCAGGGCTGTCAGCAGCAGCAGCAGAAGGCACCAGCGCATTTTCTCTTTCCTCTTTTGTCCTGCGCAATTATATAAGCCTGAAGTTCCCCGACAACGGAAACCCGTCCCGGAAACATTCCGGGACCTCCCGAGGCCCAGGCCTTGGGGGCGGGGAGAAGATTTGCAAGGAGCATATCCATGGCCAAACTGCTGCACTCGAGGGCGACCGCCGTCTGGCTCGTCGACAACACCACGCTGACCTTCAAGCAGATCGCGGATCTGACCGGCATGCACGAGCTGGAGATTCAGGGGATCGCGGACGGGGACGTGGCCGGGGGCGTGAAGGGGTTTGATCCGGTGGCCAACAACCAGATCGAGGCCTCCGAGATCGAGAAGGCGGAAAAGAACCCGCTGCACAAGATCAAGCTGAAATACAATCCCGCCGCCGTCGACGAGGACAAGCGGCGCGGTCCGCGCTACACCCCGCTGTCCAAGCGTCAGGACCGGCCCAACGCCATCCTGTGGCTGGTGAAATTCCATCCCGAACTGGCGGACAGCCAGATCGCCAAGCTGGTCGGCACCACCAAGCCCACCATCCAGACCATCCGCGAGCGCACCCACTGGAACATCCAGAACATGCAGCCCATCGATCCGGTGGCGCTGGGCCTGTGCCGCCAGTCGGAGCTGGATGCCGCCGTCGCCAAGGCCGCCAAGTCGCGTGACGAGGTGATGACCGATGACGAGCGGCGCAAGCTGGTCTCGACCTCGCAGAGCCTTGGCATGGAGACCGAGCCGCGCCTGCCCACCGCCATCGAGGGGCTGGAGACGTTCTCGCTGTCCGATCCGCGCGGCGAAGACGAGGAAGACACCCGTGGCCCGTCGGATTTCGCGGATGCGGACAGCTTCTTCAACCTGCCCGCCGGGTCGGATGACGACGAGGACGAAGACGAAGACGACACTCCGCGGCGCTGAGCCGTGCGCCCGGCCCGGTCCAAGGGCCGGGCCGCCCCTGTCATGGGGCGATGCGCTGCCGTCCGTTCGGGGCGGTGGCGCGGCCCTTGGGAACCTTGGGCCGGATGGATCTTTCCATTTCTCCAAATAGACAGCGATCTGTGCGAGGGCGCGGCGGATTCGCGCTGGCGCTCCGCTGACACCGGATCAGCGGCGCGCGGGCGCGGTTACGGGACCGGAGGCTGGTCCCCGTCCTGTGCCACCGCGAAGGCGCGGGGGAAGCTGGCGGCGAAGGTCGCGCCATGGCCCAGCCCCTCGAACACCTCCAGTTCCAGAACCAGATCGGCGCGCCGCGCCAGTCTTTCGGCCAGCGCCATGGTCTGCGGGGCCGGGCGCGGTGTGGCGGGCGCCTCGGTTCCGCGCCGGTATTCGCGGTCTCCGAGCTGGATCAGCAGCCGCGCCGGAGCGCCGGTGCGGGCGCGGGCGCGGGCTTCGGCTCCGGCCAGCGCGCCGCCGCCAAAATGGGTGGAGGGGCTGACCGCGACATAGGCCCGGAATGCCTCGGGTGTGGCGAAGAGCGTCCCCAGCACGAAAAGCCCGCCATAGGAATGGCCCCAGAGCGTCCGCGCGGCGGGATCAAGCGGCATCCCCTGCGCCACCGCCCCGGCGATCGGCCCAAGCAGCCGTGCGCGAAAGGCGGCATCGCCCCCGGTGGGGCGCCTTTGCGCCGGATCGCCTTCGGGCCACTGGGCGACGGGGGGCGTGTAATCGCGGGACCGGGCGCGCGCGTCCACCGCCGTGTCCACCGGATAGCCGATCCCCACCACCGCAAGCCCGGGATGCGCCGCAAGATCCGCCGCGTTCAGTCGGCTGAAGGCGGCATTGCCGTCGAGCATCCAGAGCGACGGCCAGCCTGCGGCGGGGGGCTGGCCCAGCGGGCAGGCGGTGAAGATCCGGTAGCCCAGCCCGTCGATCCGCAGATCGGTCTGCGCCAGCCGGTGCGTGGCGGGCGGGGTTTCAAACAGCGGATAATCCACCACCTGCGGCACAGGCTGCGCGGCCAGACGGGCCGGGGGCAGGGTGAGGGCGGCGAGGGCGGCAAGAAAGCTGCGGCGGCAAAGAGGCATGGGACAGGCTCCGGCAAGGGTGGGGGCTGGCTCATGCTGCTGGCAGACCTCGTTCTAGCGCAGGTCGCAGGACGGTGCAAAGGCTCAGAGCGGCGGCCGGGGCCCGCGCGGGGTGTCGCGCCGGGCGGCGCGCGCCCAGTCCAGCTGTGCGGCAGTGGCCACGGCGCCGGGCAGGAGGGCGCGCAGCCGCGCCAGCGCGGTGTCCGGCACCTCGCCCGTCTCGATCATCAGGCGCAGCGCCACCATGCCGGACCGCCCGTGCCCGCCCCGGCCATGCACCAGCACCCGCCCGCCGCCGATCAGGGCGCGGCGCATCCGGGCGCTGGCCTCTGGCCAGCTGCGGGTGAAGGCGGGGTCGGGGGTGTCGCCCGCGCGCAGCGGCAGGTGCAGCCAGCGGCTGCCCCGGTCCTGAATGTCCTGCCCCAGCGTCATGGCGCCCGCCGCGAACAGTTCTTCGGGCAGGGCCAGCGTCAGCAGAAAGGCGGGCGCCCAGCTTGCGATATGGTCGAGATCGCCATGGTAGTCGCCGCCATCGCCGGGCAGCGGCGCCAGCGCGAGGATGCCGCCCCCCACCGCCACCGCATGGATCACCGACGCACCGCCGCCAGAGCCCGGGCCAAGCCGGGGCTCGGCCAGCCTGCGCACGCGCGGCCCGTTGCCGTGTTCCATCACTTTCTCCCTTCCTCCGGGCGGGATGATACACGACCGCCGCCCCCGTCCCAGCCGATTCGGCGGGCCAAATTCCGCAGGCCGCGCAGAAACTTGGCGCCGCGCTGAAACTTCGTGGCGCGGCGCTGCGTGTGTTCGTGTGTCGGGCGGCTGGCCAAGCAGGCGGCTGCCCTTACTGACCTGAAGCACCCTGATGACGAGGAACGCCATGACCTTTCGCATGACACACGCCGCCGCCCTGATTGCCCTTACCGCCGCCACCCCCGCGCTGGCGCAGGATCAGGCTGCCGCCATGGGCTTTGCCCTTGCCGAAGATGGCATGACCCTTGTGGTGATGCCCGATGCCGCCGATCCCGCCACCGTGGAAACGCACGAGCTTGACACCATGCTGCACGCCATCGCATGGCGTCCCGTCACCGGCGAGCTGCTGGGTCTGGGCGCGGGCACCATCTATGGCATCGACCCCGCCACCGGCGCGCTGACCGATCTTGAGGCGAGCTTCATGGAAGACGCCACCATCGCCGAGGGCGCCAAGGTCGCGTTCGATTTCAACAATGCCATCGACGCTGTGCGCGCCGTGTCCAGCGCGGGCGACAACCTTGTGTATTTCCCCGCAGGCTTCGGCGATGGCGACGAGCGCGCCGGATCGGTGCGCCGCTTCACCGATGCCTATTACGCCGAGGGTGACGCGCATGCCGGCACCGAGCCGATGATCTTTGCCAATGCCTATACCAACGCCATTTCCGGCGCCAAGGCAGGCAGCACTGCGCAGTTTGCGCTGGATGCCGAAACCGACGCACTGGTGAGCCTTGCCAACAATGACGGCACGCTGATGACCATCGGCAAGGTCACCGTGGACGGGGCCGAGGTCGACCTGTCGGCATGGGGTGGCATGGACATCCTGTCGCCGGAAGAGGGCACCGACATGGCTTGGGCCATCCTGCAGATGGAAGGCGCTGACACCGCAGGGCTTTACGAGATCGACCTTGCCACGGGTGCCGCCACGATGCAGGCCGATCTGGGCATGGGCGGCTTCACCGGCTTTGCCGTCGCGCCCGCGATGTAATCCCGTCACCACGGCTCTGCGCGCCTGATCCCTTGGCGCGCAGGGACACCGGGCGCCCGCGTCTCGCGTTTTCCTCCCGTCGATGCGGTGGACGGCGGGCGCCCGGTCCCTTACCTTCCGCGCAACTCCGCAGGAAGGTTGCCCATGACCGACGACAGCCCGAAATATCAGGTGCTCGCCCGCAAATACCGCCCCGAGACCTTCGCCGATCTGGTGGGGCAGGAGGCGATGGTGCGCACGCTGAAGAACGCCTTCAAGGCCAACCGCATCGCGCAGGCCTTCATCATGACCGGCATCCGCGGCACCGGCAAGACGACCACGGCGCGGATCATCGCCAAGGGCATGAACTGCATCGGCCCCGATGGCACGGGCGGGCCCACCACCGATCCCTGCGGCGTCTGCGAACACTGCCGCGCGATCATGGAGGGCCGCCATGTCGACGTGATGGAGATGGACGCGGCCTCCAACACCTCCGTCAACGACATCCGCGAGATCATCGACAGCGTGCATTACCGCGCGGCTTCGGCGCGCTACAAGATTTACATCATCGACGAGGTGCACATGCTGTCGACCAGCGCGTTCAACGCGCTGCTGAAGACGCTGGAAGAGCCGCCCGCGCATGTAAAATTCATCTTTGCCACCACCGAGATCCGCAAGGTGCCGGTCACGGTGCTGTCGCGCTGCCAGCGCTTCGACCTGCGCCGGATCGAGCCCGAGGTGATGATCGACCTGCTGCGCCGCATCGCCGGGCGCGAGGGGGCGCAGATCAGCGATGACGCGCTGGCGCTCATCACCCGCGCCGCCGAAGGCTCGGCCCGCGATGCCACCTCGCTGCTGGATCAGGCGATCAGCCATGGCGCCGGAGAGACCACCGCCGACGAGGTGCGCGCCATGCTGGGGCTGGCCGACCGGGGCCGGGTCATGGATCTGTTCGAAAAGATCATGCGCGGCGATGCGCCCGGCGCGCTGACCGAACTGTCGCAGCAATATGCCGATGGCGCCGATCCCATGGCGGTGCTGCGCGATCTGGCCGAGATCACGCACTGGATTTCCGTGGTCAAGATCACGCCGGAGGCGGCGGAGGATCCGACCATCGGGCCGGATGAACGCAGCCGCGGGCTGGCGCTGGCCGAAGGGCTGGGGATGCGGGCGCTGACGCGCATGTGGCAGATGCTGCTCAAGGCGCTGGACGAGGTGGGGCAGGCCCCCAACGCGATGATGGCCGCCGAAATGGCGGTGATCCGGCTGACCCATGTGGCCGAACTGCCCTCGCCCGAGGATCTGCTGCGGCGGTTGCAGGACTCGCCCCCGCCTTCGGGTCCGGGCGGCGGCGGAGGGGGCGGCGGCGCTGGCGCTCAGGCGCAGGGCGGTGCTGCGCAGGCCATGGGCCGCGCGCCGCAGCCCACCCATGCAGCACCTGCGGGGCCTTCGGCCTTGGCTGGGTCGGCGGTGCTGGCCGTGGCCGCCGATCAGGCGCTGGCGCGCTATCCCAGCTTTGACCATGTGCTGGAGCTGATCCGCGCCAACCGCGACGTGAAGCTGCTGGTGGAGGTGGAAAGCGGCCTGCGGCTGGCCGCCTATCAGCCGGGCCGCATCGAATTCACCCCCGCCGACGGGGCGGCGCCCGATCTGGCGCAGCGGCTTGGCAGCGCGCTGCAGCGGTTCACCGGCACGCGCTGGGGGGTGTCGGTGGTCAATGGCTGCACCACGCCCACCGTGGTGGAAAAGCGCGACGCGGCGGATCTGGCGCTGAAGGCCGAGGCGGAGAAGCACCCGCTGGTGCTGGCGGCGCTGGCGGTCTTTCCCAAGGCGCGGATCGTGCGCATCCACACCCCCGAGGCCGAGGCGCAGCAAGCCGCCGAGGACGCGCTGCCCGAGGTCGAGGATGAATGGGATCCTTTCGAGGAATAGGGCAGGGAACGCAGGGCGGGGTCTGCGGGTTGAGCATCAACCCTGATGCCCCTCATTCAAAGGATGCCGCCATGAAGCTGCCCAGCCGTCCCGCGCTGCCCGACCTGACCCGCCTGCGGGACCGCGCCCTGCCTGCCTCGCGCACGGAACGGCTGGGGCCGCTGCTGTTCGCAGGCGGGCTGCTGGCGGTGGGGGTCTTTCTGCTGAAGGCCAAGCCGAGCTTTGCCCATGTGCCGCGCGCCAAGCAGTTTGGCGATCTGCCGCGCCGGTCGCGCCTGCGCCGCGCGGCCCAGACCACCCGCGACCAGATCGAACCCTTTGCGCCCACCAACATCACCGACCAGATCGGGCGCTCGCTGATTCTGGGCGGCGTGGCGCTGCTGGCGACGCGGCTTCTGGACGAGATGGCGGGCCGCGATACCGACTGATCGGCGCCCCCGCCCTTGCCGCAGCGCGCCCGCCCCCGTATCTAGGGGGCAAGCCCCGGTCGGGGCACCAGACAGGCAGGCCCGGCTGGGGCCGCAGACAGGAGAGATGACATGCTGAAGGGTTTGGGCGGTCTTGGCGACATGGCCAAGATGATGAAGGCCGCGCAGGACATGCAGGGCAAGATGGCGCAGCTTCAGGAGGATCTGAAGGCGATGACCGTCACCGGTGAATCCGGCGCCGGGCTGGTCAAGGCCACTGCCAGCGCCAAGGGCGAGCTGAAGGCGCTGGACATCGATCCGTCGATCTTCAACGCCGATGACAAGGAAGTGGTGGAGGATCTGATCCTTGCCGCCGTCAAGGACGCGCAGTCCAAGGCTCAGGAAGCTGCCGAGGCAGAGATGCGCAAGCTGACCGAAGGCATGGGCCTGCCTGCGGACATGAAGCTGCCGTTCTGAACGGGCACCGCACGGGCCTGCCCGCATGAGCCGCAGAAACGACCCCATCGAGGCGCTGATCGAGCTGATGGCCCGGCTGCCGGGCCTTGGCCCGCGGTCGGCGCGGCGCGCGGTGCTGCATCTGATCGCCAAGCGCGCGCAGCTGCTGCAGCCGCTGGCCGAACTGATGACCGAGGTGGCGGCCAGCGCGCGTGAATGCCTCAACTGCGGCAATGTGGGCACCGGGGACATCTGCAACATCTGCGCCGACGAGCGCCGCGCCAATGGCCTGCTCTGCGTGGTCGAGGATGTGGGGGATCTCTGGGCCATGGAACGCTCCGGCACCTTCCGCGGGCGGTATCATGTGCTGGGCGGCACGCTGTCGGCGCTGGATCAGGTCGGGCCGGAGGAGCTGCGGATTCCGCAGCTTGTCACCCGCATCGAGACGGAAGCGGTGACAGAGGTGATCCTTGCGCTGAATGCCACGGTGGACGGCCAGACCACCGCGCATTATATCGCCGACCAGCTTGCGGGCCGGGTGGCGCTGTCGTCTCTGGCGCAGGGCGTGCCGATCGGCGGCGAGCTTGACTATCTGGACGACGGCACCATCATCGCCGCCCTCAACGCGCGGCGGCGGATCTGACCGCGCCGCTTCTGGTTGCGGAGACGATACATGAAATTCCTGATCCTTGCCGGTCTGCTTGCCCTGCCTCTGGCGGCGGGGGCGCAGGCCCTGCCTGACCCTGCGCCGCTGTCGCAGATGGATCTGCTGGCGCGCGACATCGGGCGCGGCATCGGCCAGACCGCGCTCGACGCGCGGCAGCAGGGCGCCTTTGCGGGGGGCTTTCTGGCGCGGGGCGAGGTCAGCCCCTCTGGCGCGCAGGACAGCACCCTGTCCGATCGCGGGCTGGTGACCGGCTGGGGCTTTGCCAATGGCGTAACGCCGTTCATCGGCTATGCGCAGGGCCGGTCCGAGCTGGAGGATGACCTGCATGAGGCGCGCATCCGGTCCTATTTCCTTGGCGCCGCCTATGCCGGGCAGCGGGCCGGGCTGCACTATGGCGCGGCGGTCTTTGCTGGGCGCACCCATAACAAGCTGTCGAGCCCGGGTTTTGCCACCGGCAGCGCCGATCATGATGGCCGTCTGCTGGGGCTCAGCCTGCGCGCGGACCGGATGCTGCGGCAGGGCATGACGCCGGGCACCGGGCTTGACCTGCGGGTGGCGGCGGATGTGATCCACCATCAGACCCGCGACTACGCCCTGAACGGGCTGCAGGGCCGGGTGGACGACCGCGCCAGCACCGCCACCGCGCTGCATGTGGAGCTTGGCGCACCGATGCGCCACCACGGCCTTGCGCTGCGCCCCTATGCGGCATGGGAGGCGTTTGGCGGGCAGCAGGACAGCTTTGACTATGCCAAGGACGGGCTCTCCCGCCGGGTGGAGGCGACCGACCTGCTGTCGGGTCACCGGCTGGCGCTGGGGCTTGATCTGGGCGGGGGCGCGCATCCTGCCGCCCGGATCGAGGCGCGGCAGGACAGCGGCGGCGCCTTGGGTCTTGCGGTGATGGCGCGCTACGGCTTCTAGCGCGCCGGTCAGGCCGGTTTCGGGCCGGTGTCAGGCCAGCGCCTCGGTTTCGCCGTCGCCTTCACGGTCGTAGCTGAAGGCGCTGTGCCCCGCCACGACGCAAAGCGCGACGATGCCCGCGCCCCGGTCCTGACGCAGCACGCCTTCGGCCAGCTGCACCGCGCCAAAGCCCGCATCCTGCATCAGGCCCGCCACATAGCTGCGCGAATGGGCAAAGCGGCGGCTTTCGCGCAGCGTCACCGGCGCCTCGCCCAGTTCGACGGTGAAGGCCAGCCGCCCGCCCGGCGCCAGCGATCCGGCGCACCAGCCGATGATCCGTTCCAGCGCGCCCAGATAGATGAACACATCCGCCGCCACGATCAGGTCATAGCGCGCAGGCCCCAGATCCAGCGTGGCGATGTCGCGTTTTTCAAGCTGGTCATACAGCCCCTTGGCCTGCGCCTCGGCCAGCATGCCGCCCGACAGGTCACAGCCTTCCAGCCAGTCGCAGCGCGGGCGCAGCACCTCTCCGGCAAGGCCGGTGCCGCAGCCCAGATCCAGCGCCCGGGCCGCCCGGCCAAAGCCGGTGCGGTCAAGCTCGTGCAGGATCCATGCGGGGCCGCAATAGCCCAGCCGGTCCACCAGCGAGGCTTCGAACCGGGGCGCATACTGGTCAAACAGCAGCTCCACGAAGGCGGGGGGCATGGTTTCCGACACGGCCTGCCCGGACAGCAGGTCACGCTTCAGCCCCGCGCCCAGCGGATCGCGCGGATCGGCGGTCACGGCGCGGTCCAGCGCTGCCATGGCAGCGACGCGGTCGCCCGCCATCTCGTGCAGTTCCCCCAGCCGGAACCAGCCCGCCGCCCAGCCCGGCGCCAGATCCAGCGCGCCCGACAGCACCTCGAGGGCGCCCGCAAGATCGCCCAGATGCACCAGCGTTTCGGCAAAGGAGGCCCGCCGGTCGGCATCCGGCTGGCCCGAAGGGAATGGCGTTCCAACCATGATCGCGCTTTCGAAAGGGCCCGCTCATTTGCCGGAAACCGGCCACGCGGCGGACGACACGCTGCGCCGCAATATGGCGCATCGGAAGGCGCGTTACGCCTGCCCCCGTGCCCTGTCAAGAGACCGCCCGGAGCGCCGGGCAGCGGCGCGGTGACGCGGGGTGGCAGGGGCGCGCGGCCGGTCGGGCCGCGCCGCGCCCAAGTTTGCCGCCGGGCGTCATACTCCTGTTGGGAATCGCCTGTATCCCCACATGGAAACGTTTCCATATCGGAGAGTGGAGCAGGTGAAGGCCAAGGTCACCATCAAGGATGTGGCGCGCAGGGCGGGCTGTGGCATCGCCACGGCAAGCCGGGTGCTGAACAATTCCGGACCCGCCAGCGCCGATGTCCGCAGCCGGGTGCAGAAGGCCGCGCAGGATCTGGGCTTTTCCTTCAGCGCGCTGGGGCGGGCGCTGCAGAGCAGCCGGTCGATGACCGTGGGCTGCCTTGTGCCGTCGCTTGCCAATCCGGTCTTTGCCGAGGCGGTTCAGGGGCTGCAGACCGTGCTGGCGGGCACCGGCTACCAGCTTCTGATCGCCAGTTCCAATTATGACGGTGCCGCCGACAATGACGCCATCGCGACGCTGATCGCGAAAGAGGTCGACGGGCTGATCGTGACCATGGTGGCGCCGGAGCACAGCGCGGCGCTTGCGCTGGCGCGGACGCGCGGCATCCCGGTGGCGCTGATGTTCCACGATCCGGTGGCGGGCCTGCCCTCCGCCCATGTGGACAACGGCGCCGCCGCGCGCGAGGTCGCCCGCCGCTTTGGCGATCTGGGGCACCGGCGCACGGCGTTTCTGGCGCTGCGCTTTGCCAGTTCCGACCGTTCGCGCAACCGCTATGCCGGGTTTCTGGCCGAATGCCGCCTGCGCGGTCTGCCCGACCCGGTGCTGATCGAACTGACCGAGACCGAGGCCAATACCCCCGAACGGCTGGCGCAGACCCTTGCCGCGCTGCCCGATCTGACCGCGATCTTCGCCTCGAACGATTTTCTGGCCATCGCCGTGCAGAAGGCCGCGCGCCTGCTGGGCTGGCGGGTGCCGCGCGACCTGTCGGTGGTGGGGTTCGACGGCATCGAAATCGGGCGGCTGCTGGACGTGCCGCTGGCCACGATCGAGACCGAGCCCGCTGCGATGGGCCGTCAGGCCGCGCTGACGCTGCTGGACCTTCTGCAGGGCGGCGCCCCGGTGCAGCTGCCGCCCTTGCCCTTCACCTTTCGCGCGGGGGCCACGCTGGCACCTCCCCGCGCGGATCGCCGCGACGACGACCGGGTTGCCCCCCGGCCGCCGTCCGTTCTCTCGCTCAAGACCGATCTCAAACAAGGATGAACCGATGAAACATACTGTTCTTTCGGCGCTTTTCGCAACCGCGATCGCCATGCCCGCGCTGGCCGAAGACGCCATCTGCTACAACTGCCCGCCGGAATGGGCGGACTGGGCCTCGATGCTGGACGCGCTGGATGCGCAGGCCGACATCCAGATGCCGCATGACAACAAGAACTCCGGCCAGACCCTGAGCCAGCTTCTGGCCGAACGCGCGAGCCCGGTGGCGGATGTGGCCTATTACGGCGTCACCACCGGCATCAAGGCGGGGGCGGAAGGCGTGGTGGAGCCCTACAAGCCCGCAGGCTTTGACGAGATCCCCGACGGTCTGAAGGATCCCGAAGGCCGCTGGTTCGCCGTGCATTACGGCACGCTGGGCCTGTTCGTGAATGTCGACGCGCTGGGGGGCGCGCCGGTGCCGCAGTGTTTCGCCGATCTGACCAAGCCGGAATATCGCGGCATGGTGGGCTATCTCGACCCGTCCTCGGCCTTTGTGGGCTATGCCGGTGCCGTGGCCGCGAACATGGCCTTTGGCGGCGATCTGGGCAATTTCGACCCGGCCATCGCCTATTTCAACGATCTGGCGCAGAACGACCCGCTGGTGCCCAAGCAGACCTCCTATGCGCGGGTGGTGTCGGGCGAGATTCCGATCCTGTTCGATTACGATTTCAACGCCTATCGCGCCAAATACGAGGAGGACGGCAATTTCGAATTCGTCCTGCCCTGCGAAGGCTCGGTGCGCGTGCCCTATGTCATGAGCCTTGTCGCCGATGCCCCCCATCCCGAGGCGGGCAAGCGCGCGCTGGATTTCATCCTGTCGGATGAGGGGCAGGCGATCTGGACCAATGCCTATCTGCAGCCCGCCCGCCCGGTCGATCTGCCCGCCGAGGTGGCCGAGAAATTCCTGCCCGCCGCCGATTACGAGCGCGCCGTGGCCGTGGATTATGCCGAGATGGAGCGCGCACAGGCCGCCTTTGGCGAGCGCTACCTGAACGAAGTCAAGTAACCGCGACCCCGACGGGGCGGTGCCCGGCGCATCGCCCCGTCCCCCTGTCCGCACCGGAGCCCCGCTGTGAGCCACCGTTCCTTCCTTCTGCTGTGCCTCGTGCCGCTCGCCAGCTTCGCGCTGGCCTTTCTGGCGATCCCGCTGGTGCGGCTGGTCCTTGCCTCCGGCGAAGGCGCCGAGGGCTGGGCGATCTATCTGACCATCCTGCGCACCCCGCGCTACCTCGCGACGCTGGGCCAGACGCTGCTGGTGTCGCTGGCGGTGACCGCCGCCGCGCTGGCCGTCTCGACCACGGCGGGGCTGTTTCTGGCGCGCAGCCGCTTTGCCGGGCGCCGGGTGCTGCTGTCGATCCTGACGCTGCCCTTGGCCTTTCCCGGCGTGGTGGTGGGATTCATGATCATCCTGCTGGGCGGGCGGCAGGGGCTGGTGAACCAGCTTCTGCCCGGCCACTGGGTCTTTGCCTATTCGGTCACCGGGCTGTTTCTGGGCTATCTCTATTTCTCGATCCCCCGCGTGCTGCTGACCGTCATGGCGGCGGCGGAAAAGATCGACCCCGCGCTGGAAGAGGCCGCGCGCACGCTGGGGGCGCCGCCATGGCGGGTGATGGTCGATGTGGTGCTGCCCGCGCTGGCGCCCGCGCTGATCGCGGCAGGGGCCATCGCCTTTGCCACCGCGATGGGGGCCTTTGGCACCGCCTTCACGCTGGCCACCGACATCGACGTGCTGCCCATGGTGATCTACACCGAATTCACCCTGTCGGCGAACATCGCCATGGCCTCGGCGCTGTCGGTGGTGCTGGGGCTGGTGACATGGGCGCTGCTGCTGCTCGCGCGCAGCCTGTCCGGCGGCACCGTGGCGGCGGGGGGCTAAGGTCATGCGACACCCGACCCGTCTGATCCCGCTCGCCGTCACGCTGCTGGCCTGCGCCTTCCTGCTGGTGCCCATCGTGCAGTCGGTGCTGGCGGGGCTGACCGTGAACTATTTCCGCGGCCTGTCCTCCGGCCTGACCCTGAAATGGGTGGGCGAGGTCTGGGGGCTTTACGCCTCCAGCATCCTGCTGTCGATCTGGCTGGCGCTGGCCTGTCTGGCGGTGACGCTGGTGCTGGGCGTGCCCGCCGCCTATGCGCTGGCCCGCCGCCCCGGTCGCGCGGCGCGCGTGCTGGAGGAGTTCATCTCGCTGCCGCTGGCCGTTCCCGGTCTGGCGCTGGCGCTGGCACTGCTGCAGCTTTACGGATCCTATAGCGGGTTCCGCACCAGCTGGGCCTTCATCCTTGTCGGCCATGTGCTTTACACGCTGCCGTTCATGGTGCGCTCCGTGCTGGCGGTGCTGGCCGCCATCGACCTGAAAACGCTGGAGGAGGGGGCGGCCACGCTGGGCGCCGGTCCGGCGCGGCGCTTTGTCGACATCGTGGTGCCCAATGCCCTGCCGGGCATTCTGGCCGGGGCGCTGACCGTGGTCACGCTGTCCATCGGGGAATTCAACCTGACATGGATGCTGCACACCCCCTATCTGAAAACGCTGCCGGTGGGGCTGGCGGACAGCTACGCCTCCATGCGGCTGGAAATCGCCTCCGCCTATACGCTGGTCTTCTTCGTGATGATCGTGCCGCTGCTGGTGGCCATGCAATGGGCCAGCGCCCGTGCCCAGAGGATCCTGTCATGACCCTGTCCCTGTCCCGCGTCGCCAAGACCTTTGCCGGTGGCACCAAGGCGCTGCTGCCCACCGATCTGACCATCGCACCGGGCGAAATCCTGTCGCTGCTGGGGCCCTCCGGCTGTGGCAAGACCACGCTTCTGCGCATCATCGCCGGTCTGGAACAGCCCGATCCCGGCGCCCGGGTGCTGTTCGACGGCGAGGAGGTCACGGCGCTGCCGGTGGAACGGCGCCGCATCGGCATGGTCTTCCAGTCCTATGCGCTGTTTCCCAACATGTCGGTGCGGGCCAATATCGGCTACGGGCTGAAGATGCAGGGGCTGGCGCGGGCCGATATCGACGCCCGGGTCGACGAGGTCACGGCGCTCTGCCAGCTGCAGCCCTATGCCAGCCGGGCGGTCACGGCACTGTCGGGCGGGCAGCGGCAGCGCGTGGCGCTGGCCCGTGCCATCGCGCCGCGCCCCCGGGTGCTGCTGCTGGACGAGCCGCTCTCGGCGCTGGATGCGGCGCTGCGCGGCCAGCTGCGCGACGAACTTGCGCTGCTGCTGCGCAGCTTCGGGATCACCGCGATCTTTGTCACCCACGATCAGGACGAGGCCATGGCCATCGCCGACCGCGTCGCGGTGATGCGGGCGGGGCAGGTGGCGCAGATCGGCACGCCGGAGACGCTTTACCGCAACCCGACCTCCGGCTTTGTCGCCCGCTTTGTCGGCGGGGCGATGCCGCTGCGCGGGCGCGTCACCGGGGATCACCTGCATCTGCCGGGCGGCGCTTTGCGGCTGCGCCCCGGCGCGGCGGGCCAGCAGGTGTTCGTGCGGGCCGAGGACATCCGGCTTGACCCCGAGGGCCCGCTGGCCGCCCGGGTCGAGGCGGTGACCTTTCTGGGCACCCATTACCGCCTCGCGCTGTCGGGGGCGGCCCCTGACCTTTTGACCGCGCTGCATGCCGGGCACAGCGCGCCCAGACCCGGCGAGGCCGTGCGCCTGTCCATCGCGCCCGACGCGCTCCTGTCCCTGCCTGCGGAAGACCACGCCTGATGTCCAGTTTCATCCAGATCACCGACCCCCATATCGTCGCCAAGGGCGCGCTGGTCTGTGGCCGCTCCGACACTGCCACCGCGCTGCGGTTGGCGGTCGCCACCATCAACGACCGGCTGCCGCTGCTGGAAGGGGTCACCTGCGCGATTGTAACCGGCGATCTGACCGATCACGGCACCCCCGAGGAATACGCGCATTTCCTCGAGATCATGGCGACGCTTGATCTGCCTTGGCTGGCGGTGCCGGGCAATCACGACCAGCGCGCCGCGATGCGTGCGGCCTGTGCCGGGGCATCGTGGCTGCCTGCGGAGGGACCGATTCACTGGCAGCGGGATTTTGGCCCTTATTCGGTGATCGCGCTCGACACGCTGCTGGAGGGCGCGCATCACGGGCGTCTCTGTGCCGAAGGTCTGGAGTTTCTGGACAGCGCCCTGACCGCCCTTGGCGACCAGCCTGCGGTGATCGCCACGCATCATCCGTGGCTGCCTTCGGGGATTCCGGCGATGGATGCGGACAACCTGCATAATGGGGCTGCGCTGATGGCCCGGCTGGAGGCGCATCCCGGCCCGGTGCGGATGATCTCGGGCCATGTGCACCGGGCAGTGACCGGGCAGATCGGGCGAATCCCCTGCCAGATCGCGCCCGCCCCCTGTCATGCCGTGGCGCTGGACCATAGGGCAGGGCGGGATCCGGGGCTGGTGCTGGAACCGGGCGCGGTCACCCTCTACCGCTGGCACGAGGTGCCGGGGCCCTGCCTGACCAGCACCCTGCTGCCCTTGGGCCGGTTTTCCGGACCATGGCCCTTTGACTGACCCAAGCGTGACGGCGGGACCGGAGCCGGTCCTGCCGCGCCGCAGGGCGCACCAACGCGCGCGCCCAAGAGGTGCCGGATTATGAATGAGATACAGGAAGGGGGATGGTGCTGTGAGAGAGGATTGAACTCTCGACCTCACCCTTACCAAGGGTGTGCTCTACCACTGAGCTACCACAGCCTATGTCCCTCCAGATTGCTACTCCAGAGAAGACCCTGGATCAAGCGGCTCTGGAAAAGCCTTTGCTTTCATCGCCTTTCCCGGAATTCTCTGCGCTGCTTCGTAGAAGCGCCGGGCGCCGGGTTGGCGTGGCGCGGTGATTAGACTCAAAGTTCCGGGGGTGCAAGCGCAATCTGGACGGTTTTTCGTCCCTCGTTTAAAGAAGGCACATGGAGCGCAAGACAGGCACCCCCAAATCCCCCGCCCCAACCCGGGAGGACCGGCTCAAAGCCGCCCTCAAGGCGAATCTGGCGCGCCGCAAGGCGCAGGCCAAGGCGCGGGGCGGGACAGAAAAACCAGCTCCGGGGCAGAGCAGCGAAAAGGACGGCTGAAGCATGGATTCCATTTTGGTGACGGGCAACGGTCCGCTCTCGGGGCAGATCCCCATCGCAGGTGCAAAAAACGCCTGCCTGACACTGATGCCCGCCACGCTGCTGTCGGACGAGCCGCTGACGCTGACCAACGCGCCGCGGCTGTCGGACATCCGCACCATGACGCTGCTGCTGCAGTCGCTGGGTGCCGAGGTGCAGGCGCTGAACGACGGTCAGGTGCTGGCGCTGTCGAGCCACGCGCTGACCTCGACCCGGGCCGAATATGACATCGTGCGCAAGATGCGCGCCTCGATTCTGGTGCTGGGGCCGCTGCTGGCGCGGCATGGCGAGGCGCAGGTGTCGCTGCCCGGCGGCTGTGCCATCGGGGCGCGCCCGGTGGATCTGCATCTGCGGGCCATGGAGGCGCTGGGGGCCGAAATGGATCTGCGCGACGGCTATGTGCATGCCAAGGCGCCTGCGGGCGGGCTGCGCGGCGGCGTCGTGCGCTTTCCGCTGGTGTCGGTGGGCGCCACGGAAAACGCGCTGATGGCGGCGGTGCTGGCGCGCGGGACAACCGTGCTGGAAAATGCCGCGCGCGAGCCGGAGATCGTGGATCTGGCGCAGTGCCTGCGCAAGATGGGCGCCCGGATCGAGGGCGAAGGCACGTCCCGGATCGAGATCGAGGGTGTGGACCGGCTGGGCGGCGCCACGCATCGCGTGGTCACCGACCGCATCGAACTTGGCACCTATATGCTGGCCCCGGCGATCTGCGGCGGCGAGGTGGAATGTCTGGGCGGGCGCATCGACCTGCTGCAGGCCTTCTGCGAAAAGCTGGACGAGGCGGGGATCTCGGTCGAGGAAACCGCGACCGGGCTGAAAGTGGCGCGCAAGAATGGCCGGGTGCGGGCGGTGAACGTGGTGACGGAGCCGTTCCCCGGCTTTCCCACCGACCTGCAGGCGCAGATGATGGCGCTGCTCTGCACCGCCGAAGGTGACAGCGTGCTGGAAGAGAAGATCTTTGAAAACCGCTTCATGCACGCGCCGGAACTGATGCGCATGGGTGCGCGGATCGACGTGCATGGCGGCACGGCCCGGGTGCGCGGCGTGGACGCGCTGCGCGGCGCGCCGGTGATGGCGACCGATCTGCGGGCCAGCGTGTCGCTGATCCTTGCCGGGCTTGCCGCCGAGGGCGAGACGGTGGTCAGCCGGGTGTATCATCTGGACCGCGGCTATGAGCATGTGGTCCGCAAGCTGCGCGGCGTGGGCGCAAAGATCGAAAGGATCAAGGGCGAGTGACCAGAGATGCACGATTCGAGGATGCGGGCGGCCAGCCGCTGAATCTGGGCGCGCTGGATGCCGAGGATCTGCAGGTGCTGTCGGCGCTGCTGCAGGATTCGGTGCTGACGGTGGCGGACATGTATTTCGAGCGGCGGCAGCGGCGGCTGGTGCTGCTGGTGAACCGGCTGCGCCGCGAGGAGGGCGCCGAAGGCCTGCCGCCCGAGCGGGTGCGCGCGGTGCTGGTGGTGGAGCATGTGCTGGGCGTGGCCAGTCAGGGTGTCCCGCGCGAGGCGCGCGACACGGTGCTGGCACTGCTGTCGGTGGGGTTCGAGCCGGGCGAAGACGGCGCGGGCTCGGTCATCTTCACGCTGGCCGGCGACGGGGTGCTGCGCGCTTCGGTGGAGGCGCTGGAGCTGCGCCTGCGCGACGTGACCCGGCCTTACAATGCCGTCTCGGGCAAGCTGCCGCGCCATCCCGACTGAGCGGCGCGGCAGGCGGGCAGGCGTCGGGGGGGGGCGCCCGTCCGCCCCGGACAGTTCCGGAGAGAGGGGGCGCTGCCCCCGTCGCCTGCGGCGACTCCCCCGGGATATTTGCAGTCAGAAGAAGCGGGGGCGCGCGGCGCTTGCGCTTGAGGCGGGGGCGGCGGGGCGCTATGTCCGCCCAAAGCCCTGAAAGGAAGTGTTCATGCCCGTCTTTCTTGACACGCGCGAGCCGGATTTCGAGATCGATTTTGCGCGTCTTCTTGGCGCCAAGCGCGAGGACAGCCCGGATGTGGACGACACGGTCGCCGCGATCATCGCCGATGTGCGCGCGCGCGGCGATGCGGCGGTGCTGGATCTGACCCGGCGCTTTGACCGGCTGGATCTGACCGCCGACCGGCTGGCCTTCACTCCCGCGGAGATCGCGGAGGAATGTGCGCGGGTGCCCGCCGCCGAGCGCGCGGCGCTGGAGACGGCGGCGGAGCGCATTCGCGCCTATCACGTGCGCCAGATGCCGGAGAATGCCCGCTGGACCGATCCGGATGGCGCGACGCTGGGCTGGCGCTGGACGCCGGTGGCGGCGGCAGGGCTTTACGTGCCGGGCGGGCTTGCCAGCTACCCGTCCTCGGTGCTGATGAACGCCATTCCCGCCAAGGTCGCCGGGGTGGAGCGGCTCTGCATCGCGGTGCCCACCCCCGATGGCGTGGTCAATCCGCTGGTGCTGCTGGCCGCGCGCATCGCCGGGGTCGACGAGATCTACCGCATGGGCGGCGCGCAGGCCATCGCGGCGCTGGCCTATGGCACCGAGACCGTGGCGCCGGTGGACAAGATCACCGGCCCGGGCAATGCCTTTGTGGCAGCGGCCAAGCGGCGGGTCTTTGGCAAGGTCGGGATCGACATGATCGCGGGGCCGTCGGAGATTCTGGTCATCGCCGATGGCGACAACGATCCCGAATTCATCGCGCTTGACCTGCTGAGCCAGGCTGAACATGACGAAAGCGCGCAGGCGATCCTGCTGACGCCCGATGCGGACTTCGGCCGCGCCGTGGCCGCCGAGGTGGAGCGCCTGCTGCAGGTGCTGGAGCGGCGCGCCATCGCTGCGGCAAGCTGGCGCGATTTTGGCGCCATCGTGGTCACCCGCGATCTGGCGGAGGCGGCGGCGCTGTCGGACCGGGTGGCGCCCGAGCATTTGGAACTGTGCGTGGCCGATCCCGAGGCGCTGGCGGCGCGGATCCGCCATGCGGGCGCGATCTTTCTGGGGCAATGGACGCCGGAGGCCATCGGCGATTACGTGGGCGGGCCCAATCATGTGCTGCCCACGGCGCGCTCGGCGCGCTTTTCCTCGGGGCTGTCGGTGCTGGATTTCCTCAAGCGCACCACGCTGGCGCAGATGTCGCCCGCAGCCCTGCGTGCCATCGGCCCCGCCGCCGAGGTGCTGGCGCGGTCGGAAAGCCTGCAGGCGCACGGGCTGTCGGTCACGGCCCGGCTGCGCAAGCTGAACGGCTGACCCCCGCAGCGGCAGTCCCGGCCCGGTGCCGGGACCGCATCGCTGCATTGCGGGGGCGGGCGGGCCGCGCTACTGCTGGGGCAACCGCGCAAGGACGATGCCATGAGCCATATCGCCCATATTGACCTCGACGATGCCAACCTGCCCGCGCCCACGCCCGAGATCGAGCAGGAGCGCCGCGTCGCCATGTTCGACCTGATGGAGCGCAACCGCTTCATCCTGCCCGCGCGCGAGGACCGGGCGGCGCCCGCCGGGCCCTACCGGCTGGGGCTTGCCATCCGCGAGAAGCGGCTGGTCTTCGACATCGCCACCGAGGCGGGGGAAAAGGCGGCGGAATTCCATCTGTCGCTGTCGCCCTTCCGGCAGGTGGTGAAGGATTACTTCCAGATCTGCAAAAGCTATTTCGACGCGGTCAAGACCGCCGCCCCCAGCCAGATCGAGACCATCGACATGGCCCGGCGCGGCATCCACAACGAGGGCGCGCGCATCCTGCAGGAGCGGCTGGAGGGCAAGGCCGAGGTGGATACCGACACCGCCCGGCGGCTGTTCACCCTCATCTGCGTGCTGCATTTCGGGGGCTGAGCCTTGCCGCAACTGCCGCAATCGGTGCTGTTCTGCTGTGACCACAACGCCGTGCGCTCGCCCATGGCCGAGGGGATCATGAAGAAATTCTACGGCACCGGCACCTATGTGCAGTCGGTGGGCGTGGTCAACGATCTGGAAATCGACGGCTTCGCCATCGCCGTCTGCAAGGAGATCGGGGTGGAGCTGTCGCGGCACCGCGCCCGCAGCTTCGAGGAGATGGAGCAGATGGGCGAAACCCTGTCGGGCTTCGACCTGATCGTCGCCATGTCGCCCGCCGCACAGCGCGCGGCGCTGGAACTGACGCGGTTCTATCACTTGACCGTGGAATACTGGCCGATCATGGATCCGACCGGGCTTGGCGAAACGCGGGAAACCAAGCTCAACGCCTATCGCCAGACCCGCGACCAGATTCACGACAAACTCAAGGCCCGATGGGGGGGACAATGACAGCAAGCGACATCATCCGGCGCTATTTCGATGCTTTCAACGCCAAGGACACGGCAGCCATGCTGGCCTGCCTCGATCCCGAGGTGGCCCATCACGTCAACGAGGGCGAGGTGCGCATCGGCACCGAGAAATTCGCCGCATTCTGCGCCCACATGACCCGCAGCTATGACGAGACGCTCACCGACATGGTGGTGTTCGAGGCCGAAGGCGGCACCCGCGCCGCCGCCGAATACATCGTCAACGGCACCTATCTGCAGACCGATGAGGGGCTGCCCCCGGCGCGCGGCCAGACCTACCGGCTGCCTGCGGGCTCGTTCTTCACGCTGAAGGACGGGCGCATCAGCCGGGTCGTGACCTATTACAACCTCGCCGACTGGGTGCGGCAGGTCGCATGACCGAGGTGCGGGTGCTGACGGGCGCGGCGCTCGACGCCGCGCTCGAGGATGTGGCGCGGCTGCGCATCGCGGTGTTCCGCGACTTCCCCTATCTCTATGACGGGGATCTCGAATATGAACGCGGCTATCTGCAGACCTATCGCGACAGCCCCGGCGCGGTGCTGGTCGGCGCCTTCGACGGCGCGCGGCTGATGGGGGCTGCCACCGGCACGCCGATGGAGGACCACGCGGAGGATTTCGCCCAGGCCTTCGCCGGGACCGGCCTCCCGCTTGCCGAGATCTTCTACTGCGCCGAATCGGTGCTGCTGCCGGAGGCGCGCGGGCAGGGCATCGGCCACCGGTTTTTCGACCTGCGCGAGGCCCATGCCCGCACGCTTGGCCGCCGCTACAGCGCCTTCTGCGCCGTCGAACGCCCCGCCGGTCACCCGGCGCGGCCCGCAGGTTACGGCCCGCTCGACCCGTTCTGGCGCAGACGCGGCTACGCGCCGCTGCCGGGGGTCGCGGCCAGCTTCCGCTGGACCGATCTTGGCGACAGCGCGCAGAGCGACCACCGCCTCAACTTCTGGCTGCGCGATCTTCGGGCCCCGGCCGCTTCTTCTGACTGAAAATATCCCGGGGGAGTCCGCCGTTGGCGGACGGGGGCAGAGCCCCCTCTTTCATATCAGTCCGCCCCCGGCGGACGGGGGCAGAGCCCTCATCAACACCACCGCTCCCAGAAAAGGACCACGCCCATGAAAATCGCCACCGCCGCCTATCCCATGGACATGCTCGCGGACTGGGATGCCTATGTGCACAAGCTCGGCACCTGGGTCGCCGAGGCTGCGGGGCAGGGGGCGCAGCTGCTGGTCTTCCCGGAATATGGCGCGATGGAACTGGCCACGCTGGCGGGCGCCGCCACGGCGGCGGATCTGGAGGCGTCGCTGCATGCCGTCTCGGATCTGGTGCCCGCGGCGGATGCGCTGCATGCCGATCTGGCGGCGCGGCACGGGGTGCATATCCTTGCCGCTTCCGCCCCGGTCTTTGATGCCGCGATCTCGGCCCGTCCGGTGAACCGCGCCCGGCTTTTCACCCCCGGCGGCGCCATGGGCGCGCAGGACAAGCAGATCATGACCCGATTCGAACGCGAGGACTGGAACGTGGTGGGGGGCGGCCCGCTGCAGGTCTTCGACACCGCGCTGGGGCGCATCGGCATCCTGATCTGCTATGATTCGGAATATCCGCTGCTGGGCCATGCGCTGCGCGAGGCCGAGCTGCTGCTGGTGCCCTCCTGCACCGAGGCGCTGGCGGGCTACAGCCGGGTGCGCATCGGCGCCATGGCCCGGGCGCTGGAACAGCAATGCGTCAGCATCATGTCCTCGACCGTGGGGCTCTGCGACTGGTCGGAGGCGGTGGACACCAATTCGGGCCGGGGCGGCGTGTTCGGCCCACCGGACAGGGGGTTTCCGGCCACCGGCGTGCTGGCCGAAGGCGTGCTGGACCAGCCCGGCTGGACCTATGCGACGCTGGACCTTGACGCCATCGCGCGGGTCCGCGACGATGGGGGGGTGCTGAACCGCAGCCATTGGACCGACCAGTCCGGGCGCGACGGCCCCGCAGTGCTGCGGGCGCTGCGGTGACGCTGTTTCAGCGTCCTGCAATTGCACCCTTGAAAATTGCGCCGTTCGGGCGCATATCGTATCGCGTTCCGTCATAGCCACGGAACGGTAAGTCTAGGAGACAGCATGGCCAAGGAAGACACGCTCGAATTCCCCGGTGTCGTGAAGGAACTCCTGCCCAATGCGACGTTCCGGGTCGAGCTTGAAAACGGCCATGAGATCATCGCACATACGGCAGGCAAGATGCGCAAGAACCGCATCCGTGTTCTTGCAGGCGACAAGGTTCAGGTGGAAATGACCCCCTATGATCTGACCAAGGGCCGGATCAACTATCGCTTCAAATAAGCTCCGCGCGGATCCGGCACAGATTGCGGGATCCGTCAGCGGAGGCGGCCCGGGTCCGGGCCGCGCACAGACCGCGGGGGGCCGCCTATGAAACTTGTTCTTGGCTCCGGCAGCCCGCGACGGCGCGACCTGCTCGCGCAGCTTGGCGTGACCGCAGACGCCATCCTTCCGCCCGACATCAACGAAGATCCGATGCCGGGCGAACTGCCCCGCCCCTATTGCATCCGCCTCGCGCGGGAAAAGGCGCTGGCCGTGGACGCGGCGGAGGATGACATCGTCCTGTCCGCCGACACCACCGTGGCGCTGGGGCGGCGCATCCTTGGCAAACCGCGCGACGCGGGCGAGGCGGCGGAGTTTCTGACCGCGCTTGCCGGCCGCCGTCACCGGGTCGTCACCGCCGTGGCGGTGCGGCGCGGATCCCGTCTGTGGGAACGCGACGTGGTCACGCAGGTGAAGATGAAACTGCTCTCCAACCTTGAACTCAACGCCTATCTCGCCACCGGCGACTGGCAGGGCAAGGCGGGCGGCTACGGCATTCAGGGGCCTGCGGGCGCCTTCATCCCGTGGATCAACGGCAGCTTTCCCGCCGTCATGGGCCTGCCTCTGGCGGAAACCGCGCATCTTCTGGCCGCCGCAGGCTATCCGCTTTACCGGGAGACCGACGCATGAAGGGCCGCACCATCGCGCTGGACCATCTGACGCAGCAGGGGGAGCAGGTCGAGGCCGCCGCCCTGATCGTCGATGGCGTGCTGCAGGATCTGCTGATCGACAGCGACCATCCCCGCCCCGGCACCATCTATCGCGGCGTGGCCGAACGCCCGATGAAGGGGCAGGGCGGCATGTTCCTGCGCACCCCCGACGGGTCCGCCTTTCTGCGGCAGGTCAAGGGGCTGGCGCCGGGCCAGCCGATCCTCGTGCAGGTCACGGGCTTTGCCGAACCGGGCAAGGCCATTCCGGTGACCACGCGGATCCTGTTCAAGTCGCGTTATGCCATCGTCACCCCCGGCGCGCCCGGACTCAACGTGTCGCGCCAGATCAAGGATGACGACCTGCGCGACCAGCTTCTGGAAATCGCGCATGAGGTGATGACCGGCGAAGACGGGCTGATCCTGCGGTCGGCCTGTGACGGCGCCGATCCCGACGACATCGCCGAAGACATCGCCGCCATGGCGCAGCTTTGCGCGCAGGTCATGGCCGACACCAGCGGCGAGGCGGAAACGCTGGTCGAAGGCGACAGCCCCCATGCGCTGGCGTGGCGCGACTGGGAAAAGGCCGATCTGGATGCGGGCCCCGGCAGCTTTGACCGGCACAGTGTGCATGACATGATCGAGACGCTGCAAAGCCCCGACGTGCCGCTGTCCGGCGGCGGGTCGATGCGGATCGAACCCACCCGCGCGCTGGTCGCGGTGGATGTGAACACCGGCGCCGACAGCTCGCCCGCAGCGGGGCTGAAGGCCAATGCCGCCGCGCTGAAGGAACTGCCGCGCCAGCTGCGGCTGCGCGGACTGGGCGGGCAGGTCATCGTCGATCCGGCGCCCATGCCCAAAAAGGACCGCCGCGCGCTGGAACAGGTGCTGCGCGCCGCGCTCAAGGCCGATGCGACCGAAACCATCCTTGCGGGCTGGACCCAGCTGGGCCTGATGGAGATCCAGCGCAAGCGCGACCGCGTGCCCCTGACCGAGGTGCTGAGATGAGCTGTCCGATCTGCGGCAAACCGACCGAGACCAAATACCGTCCCTTCTGTTCCGGGCGCTGTGCCGATGTGGATCTGGCGCGCTGGATGTCGGGCAGCTACGCCGTGCCCTCGACCGATCCGCAGGATGTCGAAGAGGCGCTGGAAGCGGCGGAGCGTGAACTTTCCCGGCTCTCCGACACCCCGACCAAGCAGACAAGGCATTGACCATGATTGCAGACACGCCCGGCCTTCTGGACGCCATCCGCGCCCGCTTTGCCCATGTGGACAGCTGCCCCTTCACCGGGCCGCGCATCTTCTTTGAAAACGCGGGCGGCGCGCTGACGCTCAGCGCGGTGGCCGAAACCTCGGCCCGTTTTGCCGCGATCCCCGACAATCAGGGCCGGGACAATCCCGCCTCCGCCGCCTTGGGCGAGATCATCGCCAAGGCCAAGGAAGACGCGCGCGGCTTTTTCAACGCCCCCGAGGGCGGGCAGATCTTTGTCGGCGAAAGCGGCACCGAACTGCTGTTCCGGCTCATCGCCGATGCCTGTCTTGGCGCGCCCGAAGGCGGGGTGGTGCTGGGCTCGACCATCGAACATCCGGCCTCGCGCAGCGCCGCCGCCCGCTGGTCCGAAGTGGCGGGCAAGCGCCATGTGCTGATCCCGCATGACGACGCCACGGGGCTCGTCACCGCCGAAGCCTATGCCGCCGCCGTCACGCCGGACGTGCGCGTGGCCACCATCCTGCACACCTCGCCCGTTACGGGCATGAGCATGGATCTGGCCGCCATCGCCGCCGCGATCCGCGCCGTGGCGCCCGAGGCCTATATCATCGTGGACGGCATCCAGCATGCCTGCCATGGCGGCATCGACCTGACCGCGGCCGGGGTCGATGGCTATGTCATCTCTCCCTACAAGGTGTTTTCGCGCCATGGCTACGGGCTCGCCTATGCGTCGGACCGGCTGTCGGCCCTGCCGCATAACGCGCTGATGAACGGGCCGAAGGGCACATGGGAACTGGGCACGCGGGATACCGGCGCTTATGCCACCTTCTCGGACGTGGTGGACTATTTCGAATGGCTGGGCGGTCAGGTCAGCGACGCCACCGATCCGCGCGAACTGATCGTGGCGGCGGGCCACGCCATCCACGAACAGGAGGCGCGGCTCTGTCAGGTGGCGCTGCACGGCACCGGCAACCTCAAGGGGCTGGCCGAACTGCCCGGCGTCACTATCGTCGGCGGCATCGACAATGCCGCGCGCGAAGGGCTGGTCAGCTTCTATGCCGAAGGGCACCCGTCGCCCGAGATCGTGGCGGCGCTGCGGGACGAAGGCATCCGGGTGCATACGCGCAAGGCGGACCATTACTCCGGCAACGTGCTGACGCCGCTGGGGCAGGCCGACTGCGTGCGCGTGTCCTTCTGCCATTACAATTCCGAAGCCGAGGTGGCGGCGCTGCTGTCCGCCATGGCCCGCATTCTGGACTGACCGCCAGCCCGGCACGCCCCCGGAGACGGGGCGTGCCAAAAGGCGGTTGCGGTCGCGCGGCGGGCGCGCCAAGGTTTGCGCCATGACCGCCGAAACTTCCCCCCTGTTGCGCACCGTTGGCATTGATGGCCTGCTGGTCAGCTTTGGCGACCGGCTGGACGAGGCCGCCAACCGTGCCGCGCTTGCCTTTCGTGCCGCGCTCGAGGCCGAAGACTGGGAGGGGGTGACCGAGCTTTCCTCCTCGCTGGTGTCGACCTATCTGCGCTTCGATCCGTTGGCGCTGTCCCATGCCGAGCTTGAGGCGCGGCTGCGCCCGCTGATGGCCTCGCGCGACTGGCGCGAGGCGCCGCTGCCGCAGGGACGGCGGCTGCACCGCATCCCCACCGCCTATGGTGGCCAGCTTGGCCCGCAGCTGGCGGAGGCCGCGGGTCTTGCCGACATGACCGAGGCGCAGGCGGTGGAGGCGCTGTCGAGCGCGCGGGTGCGGGTCACGGCGCTGGGATTCGCGCCCGGCCAGCCCTATCTGGGCGAGCTGCCGCCGGTCTGGAACATCCCCCGCCAGCAGGCGCTGACCCCCAAGGTGCCCAAGGGCGCGCTGGTGCTGGCGATCCGGCAGTTCGTGATCTTTTCGGTGACCGCCCCCACCGGCTGGCGCCATGTGGGCCAGACCGCGGCACCACTGTTCCGCATGGGCCATGCGCGGCCCTTCCTGCTGGCGCCGGGGGACGAGGTGGAATTTCCCGCGCTGTCCGAGGCAGAGTTTGACCGGCTTGCCACCGATCCGGACGGCGGCGTGACGTCGGAGGTGCTGTCATGAGCGGCGGGCTGCGGGTGCTGTCGGTCGGCCCGGCGGTGACGGTGCAGGATGGGGGCCGCCCCGGCTGGATCGGGCAGGGCCTGTCGCGCGGCGGCGCCATGGACCGGCAGGCCTTGGCCGAAGCGGCGGCGCTGCTGGACCAGCCGCAGGGCGCCGCGCTGGAAATGGCCGGAGCCGGGGGCCGGTTCGAGGCGCTGTCGGATCTGCGCATCGCGCTGACCGGGGCGCCGATGCGCGCGCAGATCGACGGGCAGCCGGTGGTCTGGCACGCGGTGCATGCCCTGCCCAAGGGCGCGGTGCTGGATCTGGGGCCGGTGACGGCGGGGGTTTACGGCTATCTGAGCCTTGGCGGCGGGTTTGATCTGCCGATGGTGCTGGGGGCGCAGTCGGCGCATCTGACCGCAGGGCTGGGCGCGCGGCTTGAGCCCGGCGAGGTGCTGCCTGCGGGGACGGATCGCGGCGGGCCGACCGGGCGCAAGCTTGCCGTGGAGGACCGGTTCTCCGGCGGGCTGCTGCGCCTTGTGCCCAGCCTGCAGACCGGGCTTTTCCCCGAAGAGCAGCGCGACCGGCTGGGGCGGACCCGCTTTGTCCGCGATTCCCGCGCCAACCGCATGGGCGTGAAGCTGGTGCCGGAAGGCGAGGGTTTTGGCGTCGAGGGCGGGCTGTCGGTGGTGTCAGAGGTCATCACCCCGGGCGACATCCAGATCACCGGCGATGGCGCGCCCTTCGTGCTGATGGCGGAATGCCAGACCACCGGCGGCTATCCCCGGCTGGGCACGGTCATTCCCGCCGATCTGCCGCGCGTGGCGCAGGCGCCCGCCGGGGCGGATCTGCGGTTCCGCTTCGTCACGCTCGACGAGGCGCTGGCGGCAGAGGCGGCGCATCGCGCGCAGATGGCGGGGCTGCGCGGGCAGGTGGCGCCGCTGATCCGCCACCCGTCCGAGGTGCGCGACCTGCTGAGCCTGAAACTGGTCAGCGGATTTTCCAATGGCGAGCATCACGATCACTGAGGAGGGCAGGACATGCCAAGCGTCGATCTGAACGCGGATATGGGCGAAAGCTTTGGCCCTTGGGTCATGGGGCAGGATGCCGCGCTGCTGGAGGTCATCACCTCCGCCAACATCGCCTGCGGCATCCATGCCGGGGACTGGGACGTGATGGCCCAGACCATGCGCGTGGCGGTGGCGCAGGGCACCGGCATCGGCGCGCATCCGGGCTTTCCCGACTTGCAGGGCTTCGGGCGGCGGCGGATGCAGATCGCGGGCGAAAGCCTGAGCAATCTGGTGGCGTGGCAGCTGGGGGCGGCGCAGGCCATGGCGCGCGCGGCGGGGGGATCGGTGCGGCATCTGAAGCTGCACGGGGCGCTGGCCAATATGTGCGCCGAGGACGAGGCGCTGGCCCGTGCCGCCTATGAGGGCGCGCTGCGCGTCGATCCCGACATCATCATCATGGTGCTGGCCGCCACCGCGCAGCAGCGCGCGGTGGAGGGGCTGGGCTGTGCCTGGGCGGGCGAGATCTTTGCCGACCGCGCCTATAATGACGATGCGACGCTGGTGGACCGGGCGCTGCCCGGGGCGGTGATCCACGATCCCGATCTTGCGGCGCGGCGCATGGTGGAGATGGTACAGGCGGGTGCCATCGTCACGGAAAGCGGCGCGCGGATCCCGGCGCCTGTGGACACGATCTGCCTGCATGGCGATGGCGCCACCGCGCTGCAGATCGCCCGCGCGGTGCGCGCGGCGCTGGAGACGGCGGGCGTGACGCTGGCGCCGTTTGCGGGCCGTCGCGGCGCGGCGGGCTGATCCGGGGGCCCGCCCGCCAGAGGCGGGCAGAGGGGAGAAGAGGGGGCGCTGCTCCCCGCCCGCCAGAGGTGGGCAAAAAGGGGAAAGAGGGGGCGCTGCCTCCGCCCGCCAAAGGCGGGCAAAAAGGGGAAAGAGGGGGCGCTGCCCCCGTCCGCCAAAGGCGGGCAAAAGGGGAAAGAGGGGGCTCTGCCCCCGCCCCCTGCGGGGGCTCCCCCGGGATATTTGTGGCCGCTGGAAGCCGCAGTCAGCCCTGCGCGCAGGTGGCGATGCGCTGCGCCATGTCCTCGATCAGGCGGGGGTAGAAGTCGGCGCCGGGGGCAAGCGTGCTGCCCAGCGGGTCAAGCTCGGCCACGGGCAGGCTGGTGGAGGCGGTGACCGTCTCGATCAGATGCGGGTCGAACTGCGGTTCGGCGAAAATGCAGGTGGCGCCTTCGGCCTCCAGCGCGTCGCGCAGCGCGGCGAGCCGGGCCGGGCTGGGCGAGGTGGCGTCCGAAAGCCGGAGCGCCCCCAGAACCTGCAGCCCGAAGGCCTGTTCGAAATACTGGTAGGCGTCGTGGAAGACGACAAAGCGCGCCTCCTGCACTGGGTCGAGCGTGGCGCGGGCTGTGGTCACGGCCTCGTCAAGCCGGGCTTCGGCGGCTGCGGCATTGGCGCGGTAGGTGTCGGCATGGTCGGGATCGGCCTTTGCCAGCGCCTCGGCGATGGCCCCGAGCCAGAGCCGGGCATTCTGCGGATCAAGCCAGCCATGCGGGTCGTCGGCGCCATGGGCGTGGTCATGGCCGTGATCCTCTGCGGCGTGATCGTCGTGGTCGTGGTCGTGGTCCTCGTGGCCGTCCTCCGCCGCATGGTCGTCATGCGCATGCGCGTCGTGATCCTCGTCATGCGTGTCGGCGGCGCCGAACAGCACGTCCTCGCGGGTGGCAAGGTGGCGTGTGCCGGGCAGGTCGAACAGCGCCAGCGCCGCAGCCTCGCCCGCGATGGCGTCGATCTTGCGCGCCATGTCCGGGCTCAGCGCCTCGCCCATCCAGATCACCAGCTGCGCCTCCTGCAGGGCGCGCGCTTCGGAGGGTTTGAGCGCGTGGTCATGCGGCGAGGCGCCGGGCGGGACCAGCAGCGCGGGCGTGCCCAGATCCCCCATGACGCTGGCCACCAGCCCCTGCACCGGTGCGATGTCGGTGGCGACACGCGGCACCTCGGCGAGGGCGGCGGTGGAGGAGAGCAGCAGGGCGGGAAGCAGGGAGCGCAGCATCGGAGCCTCTTTCGGGTTGTGATGTTATAGTGTAACGATCCGGGCTTGATAGCGCCCCTGCTATAACATATCAAGCCCCAAACACGGAGGCCGCATGGACCCGCTTGGTTTCACCCGCCACGATCACGACCAGTGCCGCAGCCACGGGCTGCATTCCGCCGAGGAGGTCTGCGCGCGCGAGGGGCTGTCGCTGACGCCGCAGCGGCGCCGGGTGCTGGAGATCCTGCTGCGCCAGCACCGGGCCATGGGCGCCTATGACCTGATGGACGTGATGCGCGAGGAAGGCCGGGCGGCGCAGCCGCCCACCGTCTACCGGGCGCTGGATTTTCTGGTCTCCAACGGCTTTGCCCACAAGATCGAGCGGCTGAACGCCTTTGTCGCCTGCGCCCATCCCGGCGAGCGCCACAAGCCCGCCTTCCTGCTGTGCCGCGCCTGCGGGGCGGTGGCGGAGATGCCCGCCCGCGCCATCACCGATGCCGTGCGCGCGGCGGCGGAGAGCCTTGATTTTGCGCTGGAGCGGGTGGTGGTGGAGGCCGAGGGCCTGTGCCCGCGCTGCCGCGAGGCCAAGCCGTGCGGCTGATCGAGGCCAAAGGCATGACGGTGGCGCTGGCCGGGCAGGTGGTGCTGCGCGACGTGGATTTCCATGTCGATCCCGGCGAGATCGTGACCATCGTCGGTCCCAACGGATCCGGCAAGTCGACGCTTCTGCGCACGCTGATCGGCGCGCTGCGCCCCGAGGCCGGAGAGATCCGCCGCAAGCCGGATCTGCGTCTGGGCTATGTGCCGCAGAAGCTGCAGATCGACGCGACGCTGCCGCTGACCGTGGGTCGCTTCCTGTCGCTGCCCCGCCGGATCGCGGCGGCGCAGGCGCAGGCGGCGCTGGACGAGGCGGGGGCGGGCACGCTGACCGACCGGCCCATGGCCGATCTGTCGGGCGGGCAGTTCCAGCGCGTGCTGCTGGCCCGCGCGCTGCTGGGGCGGCCTGACCTGCTGCTGCTGGACGAGCCGACGCAGGGGCTGGACCAGCCCGGATCGGCGGCGTTTTACCGGCAGATCGAACAGATCCGCGCCCGGCTGGGCTGCGCCGTGGTCATGGTCAGCCATGAGCTGCATGTGGTGATGAGCGCCTCTGACCGCGTGGTCTGCCTGAACGGCCATGTCTGCTGTCAGGGCCATCCCGAAACCGTGGCGCAGGCGGCGGAATACCGGGCGCTGTTCGGCACCGGCACTCATGGCGCGCTGGCGCTTTACCGGCACGAGCACAGCCACAGCCACGATCACGACCACAGCCACGACCATACGGATCATGTGCACTGATGCTGGATGATTTTCTTGTCCGCGCCGCGCTGGCGGGGCTGGGGCTGGCGCTGGCCGCCGCTCCCTTGGGCTGTTTCGTGTCGTGGCGGCGCATGGCCTATTTTGGCGATGCCACGGCCCATGCCGCGATTCTGGGCGTGGCGCTGGCGCTGGCGCTGTCCCTGCCGGTCTTTGCGGGCACGCTGGCGGTGGCGCTGCTGATGGCGCTGCTGGTCGGCACGCTGAGCGAGCGGGGGCTGGCGCTGGACACCGTGCTGGGGGTGCTGGCGCATGGCGCGCTGGCGGTGGGGCTGGTGGCGATCACCTTCGTGCCGGGGGCGCGGCTTGACCTGTCGGCCTATCTGTTTGGCGACATCCTTGCGGTGACCCCCGCCGATCTGGCGGTGATCTGGGGCGGGGGGCTTGCGGTCAGCGCGCTGATGGTCTGGCGCTGGCAGGCGCTGCTGACCACCACCGTTTCGCCGGATCTGGCATGGGCGAGCGGGCTTGATCCGCGGCGCGAGCAGCGCATCCTGACCGTGGCGCTGGCCCTGACGGTGGCGGTGGCGATCAAGGTGGTGGGGGTGCTGCTGATCGGGGCCATGCTGCTGATCCCCGCCGCCGCGGCCCGCCCGTTTTCCCGCACGCCGGAGCGGATGGCGCTGCTTGCAGCTGCGATCGGCGCGGTCTCGGCCCTCGCAGGGCTGCAGATGGCGCTGTGGTTCGATACGCCCGCCGGGCCGTCGATGGTCTGCGTGGCGGCGGCGATCTTTGCCGTCTCCGCCGCAGCAAGCGCGCTGCGCGGCTGAGCGGATCACGGGCCTATGCGTGCCGCGCATCTTGAACTCGCGTGCCGATGATGGCGGGCGGCCTTGCCGCTTTCGACGTCAGGCAGGGGGCCGGTCAGCGCAGGGCCCTGAAAGCGCGACGAAGGCCCCGTGCTTTGCGATCAGACCGCGCAGGCTCATCTGGTCTGGAGCGGCACCCGGATGACCACGCGATACCCGGGCTTCGCGGGGCTTGTCTGCATGGCGGCGCCAAGCTGCGCAACCAGACCGTCGATGATGCGTGTGCCAAGACCCTGTTCGGCGCCTTCGGCCTTCCCGGTGCCGTTGTCGGCGACTTCCAGCACCAGATCGCCAGCGTCCAGACGGGTCGCGACCTTGATGATCCCGTTCGGAACGCCTGCAAGCCCGTGCTTGATCGCGTTCGTCGCCAGTTCGTTCACGATCAGCGCGAGCGGGATCGCCTTGTCCGCCGGCAGTTTCACCTCGGCCGGATCACACTGGACGGCCACACCGGCTGTCCCGGCATCGCCGGAGGCAAGATTGCCGCACAGCTCGCGCAGGTAGTCTCCGAAGGCGACGCTCGTCACCTCGTTCGAGCGGTAGAGCATCTCGTGCACGGAGGTGACCGCGCGGACCCGCGCCGCCGCCTCTTCGAGCCGTTCGCGCACTTCGCCCTTGCTGGCCCTGCGCGCGGCGGTGTTGAGGATGCTGGCCACAAGCTGAAGGCTGTTCTTGATGCGGTGGTTCACCTCGCCCAACAGCGTTTCTTTCTGCGCCAGCAGGCGGTCCCGTTCTTCCAGCGTCTGCGCCAGTTTTTCCTCCCGCTCCTTCGAGGCGGTGATGTCGAGGCTGACGACAACGAAGCGGGGCAGCGCGTCGCGGTGATCCCGCACAAGCTCCCCATGCGATGACAGCCACCGCGTGGCGCCATCCTCCCGCACCAGCCGGTGCGTGAGGGCCACAGAGGTATGTTCCGGCGCGTTCATTTCCTGTTCGAAAGCGGCGTGAAACTCGTCCCGGTCCTGAGCGTGGACCAAAGCAAAGATGACGGGCGCTGGCAGCGTGCCCTCGCGTTCCGGAAGGCCCAGCATGATGGCGAAGGCCCGCGAGACGTAGATGGTCTCGGTGCTGGGGTCGTATTCCCAGAAAGCAAGATCGTTGAGCCGCTGCGCCGACCGCAGGCGGATCGCCTGATCGCGGCGGAACAGCGTCTCCTCGGTGACATCGCGGACATGGTGGATCAGCGCCACGACCTTGCCGTCGCGCAGGATCGGCGTGTTCAGCGGCTTCCAGTAACGCTCCTCGAAGCCGCCCCCCGGCTCGCGGAGCGGGATGTCATATTTCTGCACCGCCATGGCATGCGTGCGGCCCGTCGTGCGCGCCGTCTCCAGCGAGGCGCGCAGGTTGCGCACGCCATCGGCGTTCGGATCATCGGGATTGTCCGGAAACGCCTCGAACATCGCGACGCCGACCAGATCCTCCCACCGGGCCCGTGTCAGGTCCAGATACTGCTGGTTGACGTCGATGATGGTGAAGTCGGGGTCAAGGATCAGATAGCCATGCGGCGCCGCCTCGAACACCGCGTTGCGCAGTGCCTCAGCCTCCAGATTTTCCGACAGTTCAGCCATGTCTGCCCCGCGCGCATGTTCACATGTAAGCCGCAATAGTTGACCATGGGCCGGGAAGCCAACCCCAAGACGCGGGTGCCACGGGCGCGTAAGACGGGCGAGCCTGCCTGACCCCATCTCCGCAGCTCATCCAGCGTCCAGCGAAAGTCGACCCAGCCTTTCCCGGCAGCATATGAGGCTTGGCCGGGCACAGCAAGGCCACAGCCATCCTGCTCGCGCGTGCCGCGCGGCAGGTGATCCGCTGAACGGGGCTTGGCGTGCGCGGCGAAGGGCGGCTGCCTGCGCGCCGCAAAGGCATCATCGTTCTGGCGTGATGACGTTTCGACGTCACCAGCCCAAAGGGGCAGTCTCGCGCACGGCGCGATCACCCGTCAAAGCGCCGCTTCCGGGTCGGGGCAGGGGCAGATCGTTGCCAGCCTCGGCGCCCGTGTCGCCTGTCGCAAACGGAGGATCAGACGGCGTTGCTGCAAGAGCAGAACGGGGCCGTCCTATTAGCCTGACGGGCAGTGCACGAGGCCGCAGGTCGAAAAGGGCAGGGGATGATCAAGGTGCTTTCAGGGGTCTGGGCCCTGCTGCTTGGCGTGGTGCTGATCATGCTCGGCAACGGCATGCACTTTACGCTGATCGGTCTGCGCGGCGGGCTCGAGGGGTTTTCCTCGACCGCGCTGGCGGTCGTGACCTCGGGCTATTTTCTGGGCTTCCTGTCGGGGGCGCGGCTTACGCCGCTGATGATCCAGCGCGTGGGCCATGTGCGGGTGTTCGCGGCGCTTGGCAGCTTCATGTCGGCGGCGCTGATCGCGCTGCCGCTTCTGGCAGAGCCCTGGGCCTGGACCGTGCTGCGGGTTCTCGTGGGGTTCTGCATGTCCGGCATCTATGTGTCAGCCGAAAGCTGGCTGAATGCCGCGGCCACCAATCAGACCCGGGGAAAGCTGCTGTCGGCCTACATGATCGCGCAGACGCTGGGGATCATCGGCGCGCAGGGACTGCTGACCCTGGGCGATCCGGCAACATCGGTGCTGTTTATCTGCGCGTCCATTCTCGTCTCGGTCTCGTTCGCGCCGATCCTGCTCTCCGTCGCGGTGGTTCCGGTGGTGGAGGTCGCGCGCCCGATGCCGCTGCGCCGCCTGTTTCAGGGCTCGCCGCTCGGCACGGTGGGGATCTTCCTGCTGGGCAGCGTCTATGCCACGCAATCCGGCATGGGCGCGGTCTTTGGCACCCAGATCGGCCTCTCCGCGTCGCAGATCGCCCTTTTTATCGCGATGCTGTTCGCAGGCGCGCTGGTGCTGCAATATCCCATCGGCTGGCTGTCGGACCGGATGGACCGGCGCAGGCTGATCTTTGGTCTGGCGGTTCTGGGCGCTGCCTCCTGCGCGATGGGAGGGGTGACCGGCAGCGGGCTCTGGCCGCTGATGACCGCAGCCTTTCTTGCGGGGGGCGTCACGACGCCGCTTTATGCGCTGCTGCTGGCCTATACGAACGATTCTCTTCCTGCCGCGGACATGCCTGCGGCGTCCGGCGGGCTGGTCTTCACCTTCGGGCTGGGGGCGATTGCCGGTCCGCTTGTCACCGGCTGGGCGATGCAGCGCCTTGCCCCGCAGGCCTTCTGGCTGGTGCTTGCGGTGACCTTTCTGGGGATCGCGCTTTATGCGCTTTACCGCATGACACAGCGGGCGGTCGCCTCGGCAGAGGACACCGACAGCTACCTCAACGTGCTCCCCACGGCATCGCCCGTCGCGGTTGAGGCGGCAGGGGAATGGGCGGTGGAAAACGCCGAAGCCTCCGGAACAGACGCGGCACGGTAGAGGGCAGGCCGAAACCGGTCGCTTCGTGCAGACGATGGACCGTTTTCTGCCGCGCTTCGCGGCGGCTGCCCTCCTTCCCCGCGGGGCCTCGGGGCCGCGAGCGGCAGGCAGGGCCGCATCCTGGCCTCGAAGGACGGGGTCACAAAGGGCTGACGCGCGGTTCGGGCAACGGCGCAGGCCGAAGCCGGAGCCGCCCGCGGGGCGGCAGAAACCCTCCGCTCGGCACCCTGCCTCGGAAGGAGCACGGGCTGTGGTTCATCTCGAGGACATGAGAGGGGAGGTAAGGTGAGAGGCTGGACAACGACCCAAGCGGGGCTCGTTACGGCTGCTTCCTTCCGGACCTGACCGGGTTGGCGAGGCGCCTGCCCGCGCCAACCTCTCAAGGCGTCATCTAGTCGTCACGCGGGCGATGTGCAACCCCCTGTCTCAGCCGGGGGCGCGATCCGCCCAGCCCGCAAAGATTTTTTCCAGCGCGACCACGATGTAATAGAGCACGATGCCAAGGAAGGCCAAGGCGATGAGCACGGCGAACATCAGCGGATAGTCGGAATTGGTCTTGCCGCTGTCAAACAGCGCGCCAAGGCCGCGGCCATGCGGCGAGACGATCTCCATCAGGTTGGTGCCGATGAAGGCCAGCGTCACCGAGACTTTCAGCGCGCCGAAGAACTCCGGCAGGGTCTTGGGCAGGGCGATCTTGCGGAAGATGGTGGTCTGGCTGGCGCCAAGGCTGCGCAGGATGTCGCGATATTCCGGCTCCAGCGTCGAGAGGCCGATGGAGACCGAGACCGCGATGGGAAAGAACGAGATCATGAAGGCGATGAGCACGGTGTTGAAATCGTGCATCCCCACGAACATCAGCGCCACGATGGGCACCACGGTGGCCTTGGGGATGGCGTTGAAGCCCACCAGCAGCGGGTAGAGCGCGTCGCGCATGGTGCGGGAAAAGCCCATGATCATGCCAAGGGCCGTGCCGAAGATCACTGCCAGCACCAGCCCTGCCACGGTGCGCCACAGCGTCTGCCAGCCCATGGTCAGGAACAGCGGCCAGTAGCGCTCGAAGGCGGGGACGAGGTCGGAGGGCGAGGCCATCTTGTAATTGGGCCAGCCCATGATCCAGACCAGCGCCTCCCACAGCAGCAGGAAGATCAGCATGGCGGCGGTGGGGACGGCGATCTGGCGGAATGTCATGGGCGGGCTCGGCGGCTGGAGGAGAGGGGGCTCTGCCCCCACGCGCCGGGGGCGCGTTCCCCCGGGATATTTCTGGTCAGAAGAGGCGGGGCGTCAGGCGGCGGCGGGGGTGCGCCCTTGGGCGATCTCGATCTGGTGGCGCAGGATGGCGAGCTGCTCCGCCGCCTCTGCGGTATAAAGATGCGCGATGTCGCGCGGGCCCTGCTGCGGCAGGTCCAGCGTATACTGCGTGCGGGCGGGGCGGCCCGACAGCACCACCACCTGATCGGCGAGATAGATCGCCTCGCGCAGGTCATGGGTGATGAGCACGCCGGTGAAAGGTTCCTTCGCCTTGAGCTGGTGCATGATCTGCCACAGATCCTCGCGGGTGAAGGCATCGAGCGCGCCGAAGGGTTCGTCGAGGATCAGCACCTCGGGCTGGTGCACCAGCGCGCGGCAGAGCGAGGCGCGCTGCCGCATGCCGCCGGAGAGTTCCGAGGGGCGCTTGTCCTCGAAGCCTTCGAGCCCGACAAGGCTCAGCAGGTGGCGGGCGCGGTCCTCCTGCTGCGACTTGCTGAGATCGGTGGGCACGATTTCCAGCGGCAGCAGCACGTTTTTCAGGATGCTGCGCCATTCCAGCAGCACCGGGTTCTGGAAGGCCATGCCCACGGTGGCGCGCGGCGAGGTGACGGGGCTGCCATGCAGCCGCACCTCGCCGTGATCGGGGATCAGCAGCCCCGCCACCAGCTTGGTCAGGGTGGATTTGCCGCAGCCGGAGGGGCCGACCACGGCGGTGAAGCCGCCTTCGGGCACGGCAAGGTCAAGCCCGTCCAGCACCGGCAGCGGGCCCTTGGCGGTCCTGTAGGCGTGGCGCACGCCGGTGATCTCGATCAGATGGGTCATGGTGGTCTCTGGCAGGGCAGCGGGGGAGGGCGGACCCTCCCCCGGCGTGGGGGTCACTGCAGCGGAAAGCCTGCCTCGGGCAGGTAGCTTTCGGTGAAATAGAGCGCGGCGTCGGGGGTGTTCTGGAACTCGTAGGTCAGCTTGATCTGTTCGACCGCGCTGTCCATCCGCGCCTCGTCGATGAGCCCGAAGCCGTTGGCGCTGGTCCAGTCGGTGACCACATTGGCCTCCAGCGCCAGTTCCAGCCGCCGCAGTTCCAGCTCTGAATCCGAGGCCGGGTTGCGCGACACGAGGCTTTCCACCGCCGTGGCGGGATCGGCCACGGTGTCCTTCCAGCCTGCCGCCACGGCGGCGAGGAAGCTTTTCAGCAGCTCGGGATTGGCCTCGGCCCAGTCGGTATTGGCGATGATGGCATTGCCGTAAAGATCGACGCCGTAATCGGCCATGAGCAGGGTGGTGAGGTCGGATTCCTCGACCCCAAGCCGGGCGGTGTTGAGATAGGAGGTGAAGGAGAAGCCGGTGATCGCGGCCACCTTGCCTTCGGCCAGCATCGGTTCGCGGGTGGGGAAGCCCACCGGCTCGATGGTGATGGCTGTGGTATCAAGCTCGTTTTCGGCGGCAAAGATCGGGAATTGCGCCCATGCGCCGTCGGGCGGCGGGGCGCCCAGCACCTTGCCCTCCAGATCCTTCGGCGTCTCGATGCCCAGAGATTTGCGCCCGATGATGGCGAAGGGCGGCTTGTCGTAGATCATCATCACGCCGATGACCGGGGCGCCGGGGTTCTGGTCAAGGAACTTGATGAGCGAGTTGATGTCGGCAAAGCCCACGGGAAAGGCGCCGGTGGCCACTTTGGGGATCGCGTCCAGCGAGCCCTGACCGGCGGTCACCTCGACCTCCAGCCCGGCTTCGGCGAAATGACCGTTGTCGATGGCGACAAAATAGGGGGCGGCGGGGCCTTCGAATTTCCAGTCGAGCGCGAAGGGCAGGGCGGTCTGGGCCTGAGCCGCCGAGGCGGCGGCCAGAAGCCCGGTGGCCAGAACGAGGGCGCGGGGGGTCATGCTGCGGGTGTCTCCCTGTTGGGGCGGAATTTCCGCCGTGTTTTGCGGCGGGTGTGTCATGGCTGGCACCAGAATGCCCGGAAATGTGGCGAAGTCCAGCATTGAGACACGGCATGCGCCCGAGTTTTGTGCATCATTCGGGGGATGTGCCTGCAGGCTGGGCAGAAGGTGCATCCCGCGACGGCAGAAGCCCCGCCGCCTGCGCGCCCGCGCGCAGATCGACGGCCATGTGATGCGCATGGCGTCCGGATCCGGGCACAAGATCGGGCACCTGCACCACGCGCATCCCCGCCGCATGCGCGGCCTCGGCGCCGGTATCGCTGTCCTCGAAGGCAAGGCAGCGGGCGGGCGGATGCCCGAGCCGCGCGGCGGCCAGCAGATAAGGCTCGGGCGCGGGCTTGGGCCGGTTCACGCAGTCGGCGGAGACCAGCACCCGGAAGGCGGCGCGCAGCCCGGCCCGCGCCAGCTTTGCCTCCGCCGCGGCGCGGCCGGAACTGGTGGCCACGGCCATGGGCAGGCCAAGGGCTGCGATCTCCGCCACCAGCTCGCGCGCGAAGGGCTTCAGCGGCGCGCCTTCGGTCCGGCGCAGCGCGGCGGATTCGGCTCGGATGGCCGCGTTCAGCGCGCTCTGGTCCAGATCGCCATATTGCGCGGCAAAGACCTGCGCGACGGTCTCGCGGTCGCGCCCGATCAGCCCCTCGAGAAAGCCGGGGGCCACGGTCACGCCGAAGCGCCGGAAGGCGCGCCGCCCCGCCTCCAGCGCAAGGCGTTCGCTGTCGACCAGCGTTCCGTCCAGATCGAAGATCACGGCGGCGAAGGGCAGAGCGGTCATGCCGGGGCCTCTTGGGATGCTGCAGAGGGGGCGGTGAGCGTTTCCATCGGCTGCCAGCGCGACAGGGCCTGCCGGGGCTGCCAGCGGAAGGCAAAGACATTGCCGCCGCCGGGGCCCTGATCATAGGCGCGGCTGATCGGCACCCCCAGCAGCGCGCAGAGCAGCAGGGTGCCGACCCCGCCATGGCCGACGAAGAGCACGTCGCCGCAGGTCTCGTCGCTCAGGCAGGCGGCCACCTCCGACAGGGTCCGGGCCTGCGCGGCGGCGGCAGTCTCCCAGCCGCGCACGCTGGTCTGTGGCTCGGCGAAGAACCGGTCGGCCACGGCTTCGAACTCCGCAGGCGGCAGGAAACCGGTGGCGCTGCGGTCGTTCTCGTGCATGCGGGGGCGGATCTCGACGGTGCAGCCGAGGCTGGCGGCCAGCGGGCGCGCCGTCTCCAGCGCCTTGACCTCCGCGCTGGACACGACCCGGCTGATGCCCGCCAGCGCGCCGCGCGCCGCCAGCGCTTCAACCCGCGCCGCCCCCTTCGGGCTGAGCGACCACGACGGCACGTCCTGCGCGGGATCAATGCGCACCTGCGGGTGGCTGAGATAGAGCAGACGCGCCATGGCTCAGCTCTGGCGCCAGAGGCGCGCGGGATCGCGCGGGAAACGGGTCGGGCGGGGGGTCATCGCAGATCTCCACATCAGATGCGGGCTTATCAGAGCAGGCTTGGCCGTGGCGCGCAACGGGCGGCGGATGCTCTGCCTCGCCAGCGCCGGAGCCTCCGGCGGGAGTTTAAGGGGCAAGATGAAGGCGGGAGGGTGCTCTTTCATCTTGCCCCTAAACTCCGGGGAGCGCGAGGGGCAGCGCCCCTCGCACCGCAGGTTCGGGCGTGGTTGCCACCGCCTGTCTTGCATGGCATCCCGAAGACGCAGTCAGGAGAGCGGTGATGCGGCAGGCGGAAGAGGTGACATTCGGCGGGTCCGGTCTGGACCGGGCGGCGGATCTGCGCGGGGACATTCCGGCACTTGCGGCGGCGCTGCAGGCGCCGGGCGCGCGCAGCGTGGTGATCTGGCGCGGCAAGCCGCTGGTGCGCGGCGAGGCGCAGGCGGATCTGCTGCGGCTGCCGCTGGACCATCCGCTTCTTGCCGAGGCGCGGGCGCGCCCGGTCCTGCTGGGGCGCGAGGCGGGCGCGGTGGTGCTGGCGCATGACATTTCCGGCTGGGAGCCGGAGGCGCCCCCGGGCGAGGGGTTTCTGGACCAGAGCGTGCAGGTCCATCCGCTGGCTCCCGAGGGCGCGCGGTTTGTCGAATTGCGGGCGCTGCTGATGGCGCTGAGCCCGCGCGATGCCGAGCTTGCCGCGACCGCCAAGGCGATCCTTGGCTGGCATGACAGCCACGGCTTCTGCGCCCGCTGCGGCCATGCGTCAGAGGTGATGATGGCGGGCTGGCAGCGGGTCTGTCCCGCCTGTGGCACGCATCATTTTCCGCGCACCGATCCCGTGGTCATCATGCTGGTGACGCGGGGCAATTCCTGCCTGCTGGGGCGGTCGCATGGCTGGCCCGAGGGCATGTTCTCCTGTCTGGCGGGCTTTGTGGAGCCGGGCGAGACCATGGAGGCGGCGGTGCGTCGCGAGGTGATGGAAGAAACCGGCGTTCCTGTGGGGGCGGTGCGCTACATGGCGACGCAGCCCTGGCCCTGGCCCTCGTCGCTGATGATGGGCTGTCACGCCGAGGCGCTGGACACGGCGCTGACCATCGATCCGGTGGAAATCGAGGCGGCGCGCTGGGTCAGCCGCGAGGAACTGGCGCAGGCCTTCGCGGGGGATCACCCCGAGATCAAGCCCGCGCGGAAAGGTGCCATCGCGCATTTTCTGCTGCGGGCGTGGCTTGCGGACCGGCTCGTTTGACGCGAGGCTTGGCGCAACACCAGTCGGGTGGGGCAGGAGCGGTTATGGAATTCACGACAAAAGAAGACATCGCGGCACCGGTGGAGCAGGTCTATGCCGAGCTGACCGATTACGAGCGTCTGGAGCGGCAGATCATGCGCCGCGGCGTCGCTCTGCGCCGTGTGGCGGAGGGCCCCGGCGTGGGCATGGCATGGCAGGCGACCTTCGGCTTTCGCGGCAAGGAGCGCGAGGCGCGCATCACGCTGGTGGAGGCGCAGGCGCCCGACCTGCTGGTCTATGACAGCCTGTCCGGCGGGCTGGAGATGCGCACCCGGCTGGAATTTGTGGCGCTGTCGCGCTCGCGCACCCGCGTGACCATGACGGCGGATCTGAAGCCGCAGACCCTGTCGGCGCGGCTGCTGGTGCAGTCGCTGAAACTGGCGCGGGGCAATCTGGAAAAGCGCTTCCGGGTGCGTATGGCGGAATATGCCAAGCAGCTGGAGGACCGGCTGAGCCGGGCCTGACCCGGCTCAGGGCAGCGAGAGCGGGCGCAGGGCCGCGTAAAGCGCCCGCCAGCGGTCCAGCCTTGCGCGCAGGGCAGGCGCGTCGCGGGGCGTGAAGAGCTGCGTGGGCACCGGGCGCTGCGCCAGATCGGTGCGGCTGATCCGCCCCAGCGCAAGGGCCGCCAGCCGCGCCGCGCCGATGGCGGGGCCAGCGGGGGCGCCTTCGGGGCGATAGACCGCGTGGCCGGTCACATCGGCAAGCACCTGCAGCAGGAAATCGCTGCGCGCGCCGCCACCAAGCGCGGGAAGCGGCCCCGGATCCTGCGCCGGGCTGTCGAAGCTGGCGAAGGCATCGGCGAAGCAGAAGGCCACAGCCTCGACCGCGGCGCGCATCATGGCGGCGCGGCTGGTGCTGTCCTCCAGCCCGAAAAACGCGCCCCGGATATGCGGATCGCCATGCGGGCTGCGCTCGCCGGTCAGATAGGGCAGGAACAGCGGCACGCGGGCGGGGTCGGTGGCTTCGGCCTCGGCCAGCAGCGGGCCGATCTGCGCCCCGGCGATGCCCGCGAACCATGCCAGCGGGCGCGCGCCGTTCAGCATGGCGGCCATCTGCACCCAGCGGTCGGGCAGCGTATGGGCGAAGGCATGCACGAAGCGCGCCGGATTGGGGGTGTAGCTGTCTCCGGCCACCAGAAGCTGTGCCGAGGTGCCGAGCGAGATCAGCCCCGCCCCCGGCTCCACCGCGCCCACCGACACGGCGCCGGTGGCAGCATCGCCGCCCCCCGTCACCACCGGCAGGCCGGGGCGCAGCCCCAGCGCCTCTGCCACCTGCGGCAGCAGGGGGCCTGCCACCTCGTGCCCCGCACGCAGTTCGGGCAGCCAGCGCGGATCGGTGGCGGAGGCGGCACAAAGCGCGTCGGACCAGCGCCGGGCCGCCTGATCGAACCACAGCGTGCCCGCCGCATCCGAAGGGTCGGTGACATGGCCGCCATGCAGGCGCAGGCCGATGTAATCCTTGGGCAGCAGCACATGGGCGATGCGCGCGTGATCCTGCGGCGCGTGGCGCGACAGCCACAGCAGTTTCGGCGCGGTGAAGCCGGGCAGCGGCGGCACGCCCGCGATCTGGCCGATCTGCGGCAGGCTGCGGGCCAGATCGGCGCATTCGGCATGGGCGCGCCCGTCATTCCACAGCATCGTCGGGCGCAGCACCTGATCCGTCGCATCCAGCAGCACGGCCCCGTGCATCTGCCCGGAAAGGCCGATGGCGGCGATGTCCTGCCGGTCAGAGGCCGAAAGCGGCGCCAGCAGGTCGGCCAGCACGCGCAGCACCGCCTGCCACCAGTCCGCCGGATCCTGTTCCGAGGCATAGGGCATGGGCGAGCGTGTGGTCAGCGGATGCGTGGCCTCGCCCAGCATGCGCCCGTCCCGGCAGAGCACGGCAATGACGGAGCTTGTGCCCAGATCCAGCCCGATTTCCACGATCAGCCCCTCCTGCCCGTCGCGCGTCCCTGCGCGCGACCCGCCTGCCTGCGCAGGCTTCCCCGATCTGCCTGCCCGCGCAGGTTTGCCCGACCCGGCGCCAAGGGCAAGGGGTCAGCCAAGGGTCACCACCCGCCCGCCCGCCGCGCGGGCATCTTCGGCGTCATGGGTCACCAGCAGCACCGGCAGGCCACGCGCCTGTGCCCGCGCCAGAACCAGCGCGCGGATCTGCGCGCGCAGACCGGCATCCAGCCGCGAGAACGGCTCGTCCAGCAGCAGCGCGCGCGGTTCGGCCAGCAGCATCCGCATCAGCGCCACCCGCGCCTTCTGCCCGCCCGACAGCGTGGCCGGATCGCGCGGGCCGTAGCCTGCCAGCTCCACCTCCTGCAGGGCCGCCTCGATCCGGGTGCTGCGGGCGGCGCCGCGCAGGGCGCGGGGCAGGCCGAAGCCCAGATTGCCCGCCACCGACAGATGCGGAAACAGCAGGTCGTCCTGAAACAGGATGCCCACCTGCCGCGCCTCGGCGGGGCGCCGGGTCAGATCCGTGCCGTTGAGCAGGATGCGCCCTTCCAGCGTGAAGGCCGGATCAAGCTGGCCGATGATGGCCGAGAGCAGCGTGGATTTGCCGGATCCGGAGCGGCCCATCACCGTCAGCACCTCGCCCGGGGCCACGCGCGCGTCGAGCGTCAGCAGCAGATCGCCGCCGCGCCGCAGGATCACATGGTCCAGCACCAGCCCCTCAGCCATGGCGCATCCCCCGCCGGTGGCGCCACAGCAGCGCAGGCAGCAGCAGCGCCAGCGCGAAGGGCAGGAAGGCGGCGCCGGTCTGGGCCAGCGCGGTCACGCCGATCACCCGCCGGTCGCCGCCGGAGGCAAGCGCCACCGCTTCGGTGGTCAGGGTGGGCACCCGGCCCGCGCCGATCAGCAGCGTCGGCAGGAACTGCCCGACGCTGGCGGCGGCGGCCACGGCAAAGGCGGTCAGCACCGGGCGCAGCAGCAGCGGCAGGCGCAGCCGCCAGAACACCGACGCCGGGCCATGCCCCAGCGCGTGGCCCACGGCGGCATAGCGCGGATCCAGCGCGCGCCACGGATCGCTGAGCGACAGGAAGGCGTAAGGCAGCACAAAGACCAGATGGGCGGCGATCACCGCCGCCCGGCTGCCCTCCAGCCCCGCCAGCAGCGCCAGCACCTGCAGCCCCGGCAGAAAGGCGATCTGCGGCACCAGCAGCGGCAGATAGAGCAGCCAGAGCGCGCGGCGGGTCGGGCGCAGATGGTGGCGCTGTTCGGCCTGCAGGCAGGCCAGCACCAGCGCCGTGGCGATCCCCGCCGCCAGCGCCGCGATCAGCAGCGTCTCGGCCAGCAGCGCCGCGAGCCCGGGCCCGTGACGCTGCCAGCTGCGCAGCGACAGGGCGTCGGGCAGCAGGGAGGGAAAGGTCCAGACCCCGGCCAGCGACCAGACGGCGAGCCCCGCCAGCCCCAGCAGCACGGCGCCTGCCGACATCCCCCCCAGCGCCAGACCGGCGGCGCGCAGGCCGCGCTCGGCCCGCCCGCGTCCGCCACGGGTCAGCCAGCCGCGCGTGGCGCGCGCCAGCGCCAGTTCGCCACAGCGCCACAGCGCCAGCGCCAGCAGCGTGGCGGCAAACAGCAGCACCGCCCCCGCCGCCGCCTGAAAGCGCAGCGCCAGATCGGGATCGTTCATCCAGCGCAGCACCTGCACGCCAAGCGGCGGCGGCGTGGTGGGGCCAAGGATCATCGCCACATCCACCACCGACACCGAATAGGCCAGCACCGCATAGACCGGCAGCCGGATCAGCGGATAAAGCCGGGGCAGGATCACCTTGATCCAGCCGGTGATGCGCCCGTAACCCAGCGCCTGCGCGGTGGCGAGGCTTTGCCCCGGGCGCAGGCCGGGCAGCGCCGCCAGCACCATCAGCAGCAGGAAGGGCATCTCCTTGACCACGAGCCCGGCGGTCAGCGACAGCCCCCATGGATCCTGCAGGATCAGCAGATCGGGCGGGCGGTCCCAGCCCAGCATCTGCGCCAGCCCGCGCGCGATCCAGCCCGAGGGCGCGATGAGAAAGGCAAGGCCAAAGGCCGCCGCCGCATGGGGCACCGACAGCAGCGGCGACAGCGCCCGTTCCAGCAGGGCGAAGGCGCGGGTGCCGTGCCAGCCCGCGCAGATCAGCAGCGTCAGCCCCAGCGCCAGCGCGGTGGCGGCAAGCCCGGTGCCAAGGCTCAGCGCCAGCGCGCGCGGCAGGCCCGGCCAGTCCAGCAGGGCGCGGAACGGCTCAAGCCCCGGGGTGGTGCCGCCCAGCGTGGGCATCACGCCAAAGGCGGGCGCCAGCGTGCCCGCCAGCCCCGCCGCCACCGGACCCAGCAGCGCCAGCAGCACCAGCGCGGGCGCGGCCCTCAGCACTCAGGGCGCCACGCCGTAGCGGCGGGTCCAGTCCGTCTCCAGCCGGTCCATCCACGAGGGATGCGGCTCCGGCAGGGTTGGGCCAAGCGCTGCGGGGTCCAGCGTCGCCTCTCCCAGCGGCAGCGCGTCAAAGAGCGCGCGGTCCTGCGGCGCAAGCCGGTCCAGCGCCAGCACCGGGCCCAGCCCCCAGACCTCGGGGTTGGCCATGCGCGCCTGCGCTTCGGGGGACATCAGCAGGTTGGCCAGCACCATGGCGCCCGCCTTGGCCTTGGCATTGTAGGGGATGGCGACAAAGCTGGCATTGCCCAGCGTGCCGCCGTCATGGACATGGCTGCGCACCGTGTCGGGCAGCTGGAAGGCGGCGATGGCATTGGCGGCGGCGTTGGGGTTGAAGTCAAAGCCGATGTCGATTTCCGCATCGGCCATCAGCTGCACCAGACGCGGCCCGTTCTGTGGCCATGCCCGGCCCTGCCGCCAGAGGTTGGGATGCAGCGCGTCAAGATAGGCCCAGAGCGGGGCGGTGGCCGCGTCATAGGTCGCGTCGGTGACGGGCTGCGACAGCAGCGCCGGGTCGGGGGTAAGTTCGATCAGCGCCTGCTTGAGAAAGGTGGAGCTCAGAAAATCCGGCGGCTGCGGATAGGCAAAGCGGCCGGGATTCTCTGCCGCCCAGTCCGCCAGCGCCGCCATCGACCGGGGCGGTTCGGCCAGCCGGGCGCTGTCATGGAAAAACACCAGCCGGGCCATGCCCCATGGCGCCTCCAGCCCCTCGGTGGGCACGGTGAAATCGGCGGTCAGCGCGGCATTGGCCCCGGGATCGGTCAGCGCGAAATTCGGCAGCGCCTCGGCCCAAGGCCCGAACAGCAGGCCCTGTTCTTTCATCGCGGCAAAATTTTCGCCATTGATCCAGATGAGGTCGACCGCGCCGCCGCTGTCCTGACCTGCGGTCTTTTCGGCCAGGACCCGGCTCACCGCCTCGGCGGTGTCGGAAAGTTTCACATGGGTGACGGTGACGCCGTGCTGCGCCAAGGCCTGCGCGCCCAACCAGTCGATGAAGCCGTTGACCGCGTCCGACCCGCCCCATGCGTTCCAGTACACGGTCTGGCCCCGCGCCTCTTCGGTGACGGCGGCCCAGTCGGCGGGGTCGGGGTCGGCCAGCGCGCCGGTGGCTGCGGCACAAAGCGCCGCTGTGCAGAAAAACTGCCGGATCATCATACACTCCTTGCAAGGCCGCGGGGCGAACCGGGGCCATGTGGCAAGTCCGTGTGGTCGCGGTCAACCGAATTTCCCGTCAGGCGCGGACCCCGGCAAGGGCGGTGGCCAGCGGTTCGGGCCAGTGCGCGGACTCCAGCGAGGGGATCACCGCCAGCGCGCCGGTAAAATCCTCCGCTTCGGTATAAAGCGCGGGCGTCACCACCACGCGCAGCCCCGCGCCACGCGCCGCCAGCACCCCGTTGCGGCTGTCCTCGAAGGCAAGCGCTGCCCCGGCGGGCAGGCCCAGCCGGGCCAGCGCCAGCGTGTAGATGTCGGCGGCGGGCTTCTTGCGCGGCACCTCGTCCCCCGCCGCGATCACGTCGAACACCTGATCCGCGTCGCGGTCCCAGCAGGCGCGGGCCAGCGCCTGCACATTGGGCGCGCTGGTGGTGGTGGCGACCGCCAGCCGCAGCCCCGCCGCGCGTGCAGCGGTGACCAGATCCGCGACACCGGGGCGCAGCGCCAGCCCCTGCGCCAGCTGCCGCGCATAGGTTTCGGTCTTGCGCGCGTGCAGCGCCGTGACATCCGGCGCGGGCTGCCCGGTTTCCTGAGCATAGCGGCGCATGCGCTCCTTGCCGCCGGTGGTGCGCAGCAGGCGCCGGTAGGTGTCGCGGTCCCAGTGCCAGCCCAGCCCGGCCTCGGCAAAGCTGAGGTTGAAGGCGTGGCGATGCGCCTCTTCGGTTTCGGCCAGCGTGCCGTCCACGTCGAAGATCAGCGCCGCCAGCGTCATGCGGCGCGCTCGCGCAGGTGCCGCGCCACCAGATCGGGCAGCGCGTCGAAATGGTCAAAGACATGGGCATGGGGCAGATCCGCCACCGCCGTGTGGCGATAGCCTTCGGTAAAAAGCGCAAAGGGCAGGCCCGCGCGCTGGGCGGTTTCGGCATCCACCTCGCTGTCGCCCACATAAAGCGCGGAAGCCGTGCCCAGTTCGGCCAGCACATGGCGCAGCGGCGCGGGATCGGGTTTGCGCTGCGGCAGGGTTTCGGCGCAGGCCACGGCGGACAGGAACGGCGCAAGGCCGAAATGATCAAGCGCGATATGCGTGGGGCTGGCGGGCTTGTTGGTGCAAAGCCCCATGGGCAGACCCATGGCGCGCAGCCGCGCCAGCGCGTCCATGACCCCGGGATAAAGCCGGGTCAGGGCGGGCGGCTTGTCATATTCGCGCATGAACAGCGCCAGCAGCCGGGCATGTTCGGCGGGATCCTCGGGCAGGCCTACCGCCTGCATCACGCGCGAGATCAGCACAGGCGCGCCCTTGCCGATGAAGCTGCGCGCCTGCTCGAAGCTGATCTCGGGCAGGTTTTCGTGGCGCAGCACGGTGTTGGCGGCGTGGTGCAGGTCGGGCGCGCTGTCGATCAGCGTGCCGTCGAGATCGAAGATGAGGGCGGTCTGGGCAGTCATGGCCGAGGATCCTTCGTGATGCGGTCAGGTCAGGTCGCGGCGTTTGCGGCGTCGCGGATGGCCCGGATATTCTGACCGTAGGGGGCGGGATCGTCCACCGATCCGCCGCGGAACACCGCCGATCCCGCGACCAGCACATCGGCGCCTGCCGCCACCACCAGCGGCGCGGTGGTGGGATCGACCCCGCCATCGATCTCGATATGGATGGGCCGGTCGCCGATCAGGCTGCGCAGCGCGCGGATCTTGGCGGTCATGTCGAGGAATTTCTGCCCGCCAAAGCCCGGATTGACCGTCATCACGCAGATCAGGTCGGTCAGATCCAGCAGCGGCTCCACCGCCTGCGCGGGCGTGCCGGGATTGAGCGCGATGCCAGCCTTCATGCCCGCGCCACGGATCGCCTGCAGGGTGCGGTGGCTGTGCGGTCCGGCTTCCAGATGCGCGGTGAGGATGTCGGCCCCGGCATCGGCATAAGCCTCGATGAAGGGATCGACGGGGGCGATCATCAGATGCACGTCCATCACCGTTTTGACATGGCGGCGGAAGGCTTTGACGGCGGGCGGGCCGAAGGTGAGGTTGGGGACGAAATGGCCGTCCATGACGTCGACATGGACCCAGTCGGCGCCCTGCGCCTCGATGGCCTGAATCTCGCGGCCAAAATCGGCGAAATCGGCGGACAGGATGGAGGGCGCGATCTTTACGCGGCGGTCAAAGGGCATGGGCTGGTCCTTGTGGGGGAGGTCAGTAGCCGGCATCGCGGTCGACGACATGGCAGAGCGGTTCGCCGGCCTCGTTGCGGCGGATGTTGTCGGCGATCACCCGCGCGGCGGAGGCGGGGCGGGTTTCGGCGGCGATATGCGGGGTCACGGTGACGCGCGGATGCTGCCAGTAGGGGTGATCGGCGGGCAGCGGTTCGATGCGGAACACGTCGAGCGTGGCCTGCGCCACCTGTCCGCTGTCCAGCGCCGCCAGCAGCGCGGTGTCCTCCACCAGCGCGCCCCGGCCCGGATTGATCAGCACGGCGCCCTTGGGCAGCAGATCCAGCGCCGACGCGTCGAGCAGGTTTTCCGTCTCGGCGGTATGGGGCAGCAGCAGCACGAGGATCTGGGCCCCCGACAGCGCCTCGGTCAGACCCTCCGCACCATGCAGGCAGCGCAGCCCGTCAAGGCTGCGGGGGGTGCGGCTCCATCCGGTGACGGGAAAGCCAAGGCTGGTCAGCTGCCGCGCGCAGGCGTGACCCAGTGCGCCCAGCCCGAGGATGGTGACCGGGCGTTCCTGCGCCAGCGGCGGGGCCACCTGATCCCATGCCGGGGTGGTGTTGCCGATATACTTGTCCATGCCCAGATGGTGGCGCAGCACATGGCCGGTGACATATTCCACCATGCCCTGCGTCAGGCCTTCGGAATCGACCATGCGGGTCAGCGGCACGCGCAGCGTCGGGTTGGAGACCACGCCTTCGACACCGGCCCAGAGGTTCAGCACCGCCTTGAGCCGGGGGAAGGGGGTGAAGTCGGTCAGGCCGGATTTCGGCGCATAGATGATGTAATCCACCTCTTCGGGGGGCAGGTCGAGCCCCAGCCGGTAGTCCAGCCCGGTGGCGTCCAGCGCCTCGGTCAGGGGGGTCTCGTATTGCGCCCAGCGGTCAGCCGGGGCGGCGAAAAGGATGGTGGGGGACATCATGCTCTCATCTTGGCCTGTGAATATGCGCACTCTGGACCAGACCGAAGGCGATCATCAACACCAGCATGGCCGATCCGCCATAACTGACCAGCGGCAGCGGCACGCCCACCACCGGGGCCAGCCCCATGACCATGGACATGTTCACGGCGAAATACAGAAAGAAGGTCAGCCCGACACCCAGCGTCAGCAGCGAGGAGAAGCGGTCGCGGTTCTGCAGCGCGGCGGCGATGCAGAAGATCAGGACCAGCACGTAAAGCGCAAGCAGGGAGATGCCGCCGACAAAGCCGAATTCCTCGGCCAGCGTGTTGAAGATGAAATCGGTGTGCTTTTCCGGCAGGAAGTTCAGCCGCGACTGCGTGCCCTGCATGAAGCCGCGCCCGGTCCAGCCGCCCGAGCCCATGGCGATCTTGGCCTGCGTGATGTGATAGCCCGCGCCAAGCGGATCGGTGGAAGGGTCAAGAAAGGTGTCGATGCGGCGGAACTGGTAATCCTTCAGCAGCTGCCACGGGGTGCCGCGCGATTCGAACACCGCCCAGACGGTGCCCGCCCCGGCGGACAGCACCACGGCAAAATAGGCCCAGTGCACGCCTGCCAGAAACATCATGAGCCCGCCGCCGGTCATCAGCAGCAGTGCCGTGCCCAGATCGGGCTGCACCAGCGTCAGCGCGGTGGGGCCAAGGATCAGCAGCAGCGGCAGGATCACCCAGATCGGGCTAGAGGTCTTGCGCAGCGGCAGCCAGTCGTAATAGGCGGCCAGCACCATCACCAGCGCGACCTTCATCAGCTCCGAAGGCTGCAGCCGCATGAAGCCCAGATCGATCCAGCGCTGCGCCCCCATGCCGATGGCGCCGAACAGCTCCACCGCCACCAGCAGCGTCAGCGAGATCAGATAGGCCAGCACCGACAGGTTGCGCCAGAGCCAGATCGGCACCATGGCCACCACGAACATGGCGGCAAGCCCCATGCCGTAGCGTTTCATCTGCGGCTCGGCCCAGGGCTGCAGCGACCCGCCCGCCACGGAATAGAGCATGAGAAAGCCCACCCCCGCCACCGCCGACAGCAGCAGGATCAGCGGCCAGTTGAGGTGCAGCACCTTGCGCCAGCCCGAGGGCGTGGTCTTGACCGTGTATTCAAGATAGCTCATGCGCGGCTCTGCGCCTCTTGCTCGCGCACGCGGCGTTCGCGCTCCAGCCGTTCCTGCTGTGCCTCGATGCGGCCCCGGTCGGAGGCGGGATAGGCGTCCAGCGGCGGGGTGCCGCCGTAAAGCGCCTGCAGCACCACGTCGCGCGCGATGGGGGCCGCCGCGGCGGAGCCGCCGCCGCCATGTTCCACCACCACCGACACCGCGATGCGCGGCGCCTCAAAGGGGGCATAGGCGACGAACAGCGCGTGGTCGCGTTCCTCCCACGGGACATCCTCGTTGCGCACGACGCGGTTGAGCACCTGACTGGTGCCGGATTTGCCTGCCATCAGGTAGGGTTCGTGATCCACCCGCGACCGGTAGCCGGTGCCGCGGCGGTTGTTCATCACCGCATACATGCCCCGGCGCACCCAGCGCAGATGGTTGGGGTTAAGCCCCAGATCCTCGCCGCCCTCGATCGGGGGCTCGACGCCGTCGATGGTCTTGATCAGGCGCGGGCGCACGGCGCGGCCCGTGGCGACCCGCGCGGTCATCACCGCCTGCTGCAGGGGCGAGCTGAGCACGAAGCCCTGCCCGATGGAGGCGTTGACCGTGTCCCCGATCAGCCATTCCGCCCCGCGTTCGCGGCGTTTCCAGTCCTTGTCGGGCACCAGCCCGGCGGTGACCGCCGACATCGGCACGTCGGGCGCGTCGCCAAACCCCATCTTGCGGGCCATGGCGGCGATCTTTTCGATCCCCACCTTCATGGCCAGTTCGTAATAGAACACGTCGCAGCTTTCCCGCAGGCTGTGTTCAAGGTTCACATGGCCATGCCCGGTGCGCTTCCAGCAGTGGAAGCGGCGCGAGCCGACCTCCAGATGGCCGGGGCACCAGTAGGTGTCATCCGGCGACAGCAGCCCCGCATCCAGCGCCGCCAGCGCCACCACCATCTTGAAGGTGGAGCCGGGCGGGTAGGCGTCCTGCACCGTCTTCGACGCCAGAGGCCGGTGGTCATTGTCGCGCAGCACGGCGTAATCGGGCACCGAGATGCCGCGCACGAATTTGTTGGGGTCATAGGTGGGCGCGGAGGCGATGGCGAGCAGGTCGCCCTTTTCCACATCCATCACCACGCAGGAGGCGGATTCGATCCCCAGCCGCGCGGTCACGTAATCCTGCAGCCCGCTGTCCACGGTCAGCTGGATGTCGGCGCCGGAATCGCCTTCCTGCCGGTCCAGTTCGCGCATGACGCGGCCCACGGCATTGACCTCCACCCGCTTGGCCCCGGCCTTGCCGCGCAGCGCATCCTCGAATTTCGCCTCAACGCCGACCTTGCCGATCTGGAAGCGGGGGATGCTGAGCACGGGTTCGGGATCCTCGTAACGGGTCAGATCCCGTTCCGACACCGGCCCGACATAGCCCGCCACATGGGCGAAATTGCCGTGCTGCGGATAAAAGCGCGACAGCCCCACCTCGGGCGTGACGCCGGGCAGGGCGGGGGCATTGACCGCGACGCGGCTGATCGCATCCCAACTGACCCGGTCGGCCACGGTGATGGGCAGGAAGGGCGCGGAGCGCTTCATCTCCGCCATGGCGCGGTTCAGCTCGTCGGGATCCAGATCCACCAGCGCCGACAGCCGGGCGATGACCTCGTCGATCTCCCCCGCATCCTCGCGCACGATGGTGATGCGGTAGGTGGGTTCGTTTTCCGCGATGACCTTGCCGTTGCGGTCGAAGATGCGCCCGCGCGTCGGCGGGATCAGCCGGATGTTGATGCGGTTCTCTTCGGCCAGAAGCCGGAACTGGTCGGCCTGATCCACCTGCATGTGCCGCATGCGCAGCCCCAGCGTGCCCGCCAGCGCCATCTGCGCGCCCCCCAGCAGCAGGGCGCGGCGCGAGATCTTCTTCCAGCTGTCGGTGCTTTCCTTGGGCGTGCGTCTCACATCGGCCTCCCGGCGTGATCAAAATCGCCCGGCGCGGTGCGGCGCACGCCAAGCAGAAGCTGCGAGACCATGACCACCAGCGGATAGCAGAAGACCGTCATGGCAAACCGCATGAGCGTCAGAAAAGACGGTCCGGCGGGCACGATCAAGACCATCAGCACCAGACGGTACAGAATCGTGATCGCGGCCAGCACCAGCGCCACCGTGATCCACTCCATCAGGAAGGTGCGGTCGCGGTTGCCGCGATTGGGGGATTTCAGCAGTTCCGTCGCCAGCAGCACCAGCGCCGCCCACAGCCCCGGCGGTCGCTGGAACAGGATGTCGGCCATCAGCATCACCAGCGCCACCAGCCATGCCGGGGCGTAATCCGGGCGCCGCAGCACCCAGACAAAACAGAGCGCGGTCAGCAGGTCGGGCCCCGCCAGCCGCGCGGGCATCAGGTCAAGCGGCAGCAGGTGGTAGAACACCACCCCGCAGGCCAGCGCCACGAAAAGCACGCGCATGGCCCAGATCCGGGCGGGCCTGCTCTCAGCCATTGGAGCCTGCATCCGCCGGGGCGGCGGGCTCCTCGGCTGTGGCCTCGGGCCCTTCGGGCAGCGGGGCGGGCAGGATCAGCCCCGAAGGCGCGTTGACCCGGCGCGCGCCGTGATCGCGCAGCACCCGCAGGAATTCCAGCCGTTCGTAATCCGCCGCCAGCCGCACCCGCAGCCGACCGCCCGGATCCTGCGCCACCTGCCCGATCAGCAGGCCCGGCGGAAACACCTCGCCATCGCCGGAGGTGACGATGCGGTCGCCCGGCTTCACCAGATCGGGGTTTTCAAGAAAATCGATGGGCGGCGTCGCGGTATTGTCGCCGGTGACCATGGCGCGCTGCCCCGAGGGCTGGATCACCGCCGGGATGCGGCTGGTGGCATCGGTCAGCAGGATCACCCGGCTGGTATTGGCCCCCACGCCAGAAATGCGTCCCACCAGCCCGATGCCGTCCATGGTGGCCCAGCCATCGACGATGCCGTCGCGCGATCCGACATTGATCAGCACCGACTGCCGGAAGGGCGAGCCCGAATCCGCCAGAACCACGCCGGTGATATAGGTCAGACGCGGGTCAAGCCGGACATTGTTGAGATCGCGCAGCCGGGCATTTTCCTGCTCCAGCTGCAGCGCCGCCTCCTTCCACGCCGTCATCTGGCGCAGCTCGCGGCGCAGCTCCTGATTCTGTTCGTGGATGCGCTGATAGGACTGGAAATCGCGCAGCAGCGTCACGATGCCGGTGACCGGCGCCATGGCCCAGTCGAAGCCCGGGATCACCGCGTCGATGATCTGGGCGCGGAACCGTTCGGCGCGGGGGCTGTCGATGCGCCAGAACACGAACAGCCCCAGCAGGCACAGCACCAGAACCGCCAGAAGCAGGCGCTTCAGCGGACCGGCATAATCCTCGCTGTTGGAGCCGTGTCTGGCCATGATGTCCCCGCGTCCAAGGCCTGAGGCCACCCCCCGCCGGGGGGTGGCTCAGCCGGTCCTGCCCCGCAGGAGGCCCGGATCAGCTGTCGTAATCAATCGCGTGGCGCAGCTGCTTTTCATATTCCAGCGCCTTGCCGGTGCCCAGAGCCACGCAGTTCAGGCTTTCCTCGGCGATGGAGACCGCAAGCCCGGTCTGCTCGCGCAGCGCCAGATCCAGATCCCCCAGCAGCGCGCCGCCTCCGGTCAGCATCACGCCCCGGTCGACGATGTCGGCGGCCAGATCCGGCGGCGTCGCCTCCAGCGCGGTCATCACCGCCTCGCAGATGGCCTGCACCGGCTCGGCCAGCGCCTCCGCCACCTGCGCCTGGCTGATCTCGATCTCCTTGGGCACGCCGTTCAGCAGGTCGCGGCCCCGGATCTGCATCGAGGAGCCCCGCCCGTCATCGGGCATGCGCGCCGTGCCGATGGAGGTTTTGATGCGCTCGGCGGTGGATTCCCCCACCAGCAGGTTCTGCTGGCGGCGCAGATAGTTGATGATCGCCTCGTCCATGCGGTCGCCGCCCACCCGGACGGAGCGGGCATAGACGATGTCGCCAAGGCTCAGCACCGCCACTTCGGTGGTGCCGCCGCCGATATCCACCACCATGTTGCCGGTGGGATCGGTGATCGGCATGCCCGCGCCGATGGCCGCCGCGATGGGTTCGGCGATCAGCCCCGCCTTGCGGGCGCCCGCCGACAACACCGACTGCCGGATGGCGCGTTTTTCCACCGGCGTCGCGCCATGCGGCACGCAGACGATGATCTTCGGCTTCGAGAAGGTGGACCGCTTGTGCACCTTTCGGATGAAATGCTTGATCATCTCCTCGGCCACGTCGAAATCCGCGATCACGCCTTCGCGCATCGGCCGGATGGCCTCGATCGAGCCGGGGGTGCGCCCCAGCATCAGCTTGGCATCCTCACCCACGGCAAGAACCTTCTTGACGCCGTCCTTGACGTGATACGCCACCACGGAAGGTTCAGAGAGGATGATCCCGCGACCTTTCACGTAGACCAGCGTGTTCGCGGTGCCGAGGTCGATGGCCATGTCCGCCGAAAAGGCGCCCATGAGTCTGTCCAGTCCAAACATCCAGTGTCCCGTCCCAGTAATACGGAAAAATGGCCTCCGACTCCCTCAAGCCGAGGCCGCCGCCCTTATAGGCCCGTTTCGCCTCCGCGCAAAAGCCCCCCCGGCCCGCAAATGCGCGTGATCCCGCGCGTTTCCCGCCCGGCGCGCCGCCTGGGGCTTTTCACCCGGGGAAAACCCTGCGTCAGACGCGGCGGTCTCGCGCTTCTTGCGCTTCATCTTGCCCCTAAACTCCGGGGGGAGGGCGCGGCACGCGCCCATGGGGGGCAGAGCCCCCCGCCTTTTCTCCGGCGGGGCCGCGCGGCCCCCTCTTTCGGCCAAGCGGGCAGCACCTGGTGGCAGCCATGCCGTCCACATGTCGTTTTCCCGTCAAGACAAGTCGGGCCGCACCCGCCGGATGTGGCGGCGCGCGCTATTGAGGGGAAAAACCTGCGGGGAGCGCATATCATGAAGACGGAAGTCAAAGCACTGGTGGTCGGCGGCGGAGCGGTGGGCACCTCCATCGCCTATCATCTGGCCCGGGCGGGCTGGTCGGATGTCATGCTGCTGGAACGGGACGAGCTGACCGCAGGATCCACATGGCATGCCGCGGGCCTGCTGCCCTATTTCAACATGTCCTATGCCACCACGCATATCCACGACTACTCCATCAAGTTCTACAAGACGCTGGAGGAGGAGACCGGGCTTGATGCGGGCTTCTTCGTGGTGGGCAACCTGCGCATGGCACAGACGCAGGCGCGCATGGACGAATACCGGCTCTATTCTGCCACCGCCGAAACCTGCGACGTGCCGCATGAATTCCTGACCCCCGCGCAGATCAAGGAGCGCTGGCCGCTGGTGCGCACCGAGGATCTGCTGGGCGCGCTGTTCCACCCCACCGATGGCTATATCAACCCCGCCGACGTGACCATGGCCATGGCCAAGGGTGCGCGCCAGCGTGGCGTGCTGATCGAACGCAAGTGGCAGGTCGACGGCTATACATGGCATGGCGATCACTGGCAGGTGCAGGTCACCAAGATGGCCGAACGCGGCGGCAACCTTGTGCCCACCGAGGAAAGCGTGGTGATCCGCGCCGAACATGTGGTCACCGCCACCGGCAACCACGCGCAGCGCACCGCGCGGATGCTGGGGCTCAAGACCCCCGCCATCCCGGTCGAACATCAGTATATCATCACCGAACCCGATCCGGCGCTGGTGGCGTGGCGCGCGGAAGGCAACCCGCAGCATCCGGTGCTGCGCGATGCCGATGCCAAATGGTATGTGCGCGAGGAGCGCGGCGGCTGGATTCTTGGCCCCTATGAGCGCGGCGCGCCCGCCTGTTTCCGCTATGGCGTGCCCGACAGCTTCCGCGCCGATCTGTTTCCGCTGGATCTGGAACGGATCGAGGAGGAATACATGAGCATGATCCACCGGATTCCGACCTCGGAAACCGTGGGGCTCAAGGACGATTTCAACGGCCCGATCTGCTACACTCCCGATGGCAACCCGCTGCTGGGACCGGCGCCGGGGCTGCGCAACATGTGGCTGGCCGAAGGCTTCTCCTTTGGCATCACCGCCGCGGGCGGCGCGGGCTATTACCTTGCGCAGCTGATGACCGAGGGCGAGGCGGCGATCGACATGGCCAGCCTTGATCCCAAACGCTACGGGCAGGACTGGATGACCACCGATTACGCGGTCACCAAGAACGAAGAAGCCTATGAGCATGTCTTCATCCTGCATCACCCCGACGAGGAGCGTCCCGCCGCACGCCCGCTGCGCACCGCCCCCGCCTATGAGCGGCAGAAGGCGCTTGGCGCGCAGTTCGGCCATGTGAACGGCTGGGAGCGGCCCAATTATTACGGCCCGCTCGACGCGCCCGAGCATTTCGACCATGACGCGCGCAGCTTCCGCCGGGGCGGCTGGTGGCCCTATGCCGAGGCCGAGGCTCGTGCCATCCGCGAGACGGTCGGCATCATCGATGCCAGCGCCTTTGCCAAACATGTGGTCAAGGGCCCCGGCGCCACCGCCTTTCTGGACCATTTCACCTGCAACAAGCTGCCGAAGGTCGGGCGCATCAACCTGACCTACGCGCTGTCGGTCAAGGGCACCACGCGCACCGAATACACCATCGTCCGGCTGGCGGAGGATGAATATTACCTTGTCAGCGCCGGGGCATGGCATGCCTATGACGAGGATTACCTGCAGAAGGCCGCCGAGGATTTCGGCATGGATCACGGCTGGTTCACCGTGCAGGACGTGACCACGCAATGGGGCGTCTATGCGGTGGCCGGGCCCAATGCCCGCGCGCTGCTGCAGGGGCTGGTGCGCGATGCGGAGCCCGAGACGGTGCTGGGCAACAAGCGCTTCCCGTGGCTGTCGATGCGCAACATCGAACTGGGCATGTGCCCGGTGCGCGCCATCCGCGTGGCCTATACCGGCGAGCTGGGCTGGGAGCTGCATTTCCCGATGGAGATGGGGCTTTACCTCTGGGATCAGCTGATGGCGGCGGGGGCGGCCCATGGGCTGAAGCCGGTGGGGGCGCGGGCGCAGAACTGGCTGCGGCAGGAGAAAAGCTACCGCGCCTTCGGCACCGAGCTTGGCCGCGACGCCACCCCGCTGGAGGCCGATCTGCCGCGCTTCGTCGACCTGTCCAAGGATTTCCATGGCAAGGCGGCGATGGAGGCCACCGGCATCCGGTCGAAATGCTGCACCCTGCTGATCGACGGGCCTGCCGATGCCGACCCGTGGGGCCGCGAGGCGCTGTATCACGGTGACACGCGGGTCGGGCGGCTGACCTCTGGCGGCTATTCCGTGGCCTTCGGCAAGAGCATCGGCATGGGCTATGTCCGCCCCGAACTCGCGGTGCCCGGCACCAAGCTGCTGGTGCGCATGATGGGCGATCTCTGGCCCGCCGAGGTGGTCGAGGACAGCCCCTATGACCCCGCCAACGCCCGGATCCGGATCGACGGCTGACCGGTTTGCGGGGCCCGGATGGTTGCATCCGGGCCCCGCGCGCCTACTTTCGGGGCAGGACCGAGGGAGGCAAGACGTATGGGACTGACCGTCTATCTGTCAGGCGAGATTCACACCGACTGGCGCGAGCGCATCATCGAAGGGGCGCAGGGGCTGGACGTGACCTTTTCCGCGCCGGTCACCGATCACGCCGCCAGCGACGACTGCGGCGTGGCGATTCTGGGCGCCGAGCCGGACAAGCTGTGGCATGACCGCAAGGGCGCGCAGATCAACGCGATCCGCACCCGCAAGGCCATTGCCGATGCCGATGTGGTGGTGGTGCGCTTCGGCGAGAAATACCGCCAGTGGAACGCCGCCTTTGACGCAGGCTATGCGGCGGCGCTTGGCAAGTCGCTGGTGATCCTGCAGCAGCCCGACCACGATCACGCGCTGAAGGAAGTGGATGCGGCGGCGCTGGCCGTGGCCCGCGATCCCGCGCAGGTTGTGGCGATCCTGCGCTATGTGCTGACCGGGGCACTGCCCGGCTGAGCGGGTCCCCCGCGCTGCGGCTTTTCCTGTGCAACGCGCCCGACCCGGTGTTAACTGGGTCCGGGCCTGACGAGCCCGTGTTGCAGAGGACAGTGAGATGATTCAGGAATTCAAGGCGTTCATCGCGCGCGGCAATGTCATGGACATGGCCGTGGGCATCATCGTCGGCGCGGCCTTTACCGCCATCGTCAGTTCCCTTGTGGGCGACATCATCAACCCGGTGATCGCGCTGTTTACCGGAGGCATCGATTTCTCTGGCTGGTTCTATGCGCTGGACGGGGGCGAGTATGTCTCGCTGTCCGAGGCGAAAGAGGCAGGCGCGCCCGTTTTTGCCATTGGCAGCTTCATCATGGCGGTCATCAATTTCTTCATCGTCGCCTTTGCGGTCTTCATGCTGGTGAAGATGGTCAACCGCCTGCGCGCGGTTGCGGAAAAGCCTCAGGACGTTGCGCCCACGGTGCCCGCAGGCCCGTCCGAACTGGATATCCTCATCGAGATCCGCGACGCGCTGCGCAAGTGACCGTCTGAGCCCCTCTGCCTGTCCCGCGCCGTGCGGGGCAGGATTGCGCTGCAGTGCGGCATCCGGCTTGCGAGGCCGGGGCTGCTTCGTTATCAGGCCGCCCACAGACAGGGAGCAGCCCATGAACAGAACCGTCAAGATCGCCTGGGGCAGTGTTGCCGTCGGGATTGTGGTTCTGGGGGTCAAGACGCTGGCCTGGCGGATGACCGGGTCGGTGGCGCTGCTGTCGGATGCGCTGGAAAGCATCGTCAATGTCGCCACGGCGCTGGCCGCGCTGCTGGCGGTGCATATCGCCGCGCAGCCCCCCGATGCCGACCATCCCTTTGGCCATCACAAGGCGGAATATATCAGCGCCGTGATCGAAGGCGTGCTGATCGTGGTGGCGGCGGTGCTGATCCTCAACGAGGCATGGCAGGCTTGGGCCGATCCGCAGCCCATCGTGGCGGCCTATACCGGGCTTGCCATCAATCTGGCTGCTGGGGTGCTGAATGCCCTCTGGTGCTGGGTGCTGCTGCGCGAGGGGCGGCGGCTGCGCTCTCCCGCGCTGGAGGCGGACGGGCGGCACCTGCTGACCGACGTGTTCTCCTCGGCGGGGGTGGCTGTCGGGGTGGGGGCGGCGGTGCTGACGGGCTGGCTCTGGCTTGACGCGCTGCTGGCGGCGCTGGTGGCAGTCAACATCCTGTGGTCGGGCTGGCATGTCATCCGCCGGTCGGTGGGCGGGCTGATGGACGAGGCGGTGCCCGAGTCGGAACTGGCCGAGATGCGCAGCATCATCTCCGCCAATGCCGATGGCGCCGTGGAGGCGCATGACCTGCGGTCGCGCCGCGCGGGCAGCGCCACCTTTCTGGAATTTCATCTTGTCGTGCCCGGCGCCATGAGCGTGGATGACGCCCATCACATCTGCGACCGCATCGAGGCGGCGCTGCAGAGCGAAATGGACGGCTGCCGCGTCACCATCCATGTGGAGCCGGAATACAAGGCCAAGCATAGCGGCATCGTGGTGCTGTGACCCCGCAGGGGCCGCGCCCGGTCAGAGGCGCGGCGGCGGCGGATGTGGCACGCCCCGGCGGCGTTCGCGGTGCCAGATATACAGCCCCGAGCTGATGATGATCGCCGCGCCCACCAGTGTCCATGCGGTGGGCAGCGAGTCGAAAAACAGCCAGCTCGCGATGGAGGCGGTCATCAGCTGCAGATAGACCACTGGCGCCAGAAGCGAGGCATCGGCATAGCGATGCGCCGCCGTGGCCGCGATATGCCCCGTGGCGCCAAAGGCCCCGATCAGGCACAGGATCAACATCACCTCCAGCGCGCCGGGGGCCTGCCACGCGGGCAGCACGATGGGCGCCAGCAGCAGGGTCGGCACGCCCGCCCCCCAGAGCTGCGAGGTGGAATTGCTTTCCTTGCCCGCCATCAGCCGGGTGAGGATGAAATACCCCGAGGCGCAGGTGAGCGCGCCCAGCGACAGCAGCATGGCCGGGTGGAATTCCGCCCCCCATGGCTGCATCACCACCAGCACCCCCAGAAAGCCGGTGCAGACGGCGGCGATGCGGTGCACCCCCACCTTTTCGCCAAGGAAGGGGATCGCCAGCAGCGTCACCGCGATCGGCCCCGCGAACATGATCGTCGTGGTGACGGTGATCGGCAGCCATGTCAGCGCAAGGAAGTTCAGCAGGGTGCTGCCAAACAGGAACAGGGCGCGGGCGCCCTGTTTCACCGGAGCCGAGGTGCGGAACAGATCGCCACGGTCCTGCGGGTAGAACACCAGCAGCGTCAGCAGGAAATGCCCGGCATAGCGGCACCAGACCACCTGCAGCGCGGGCTGGCCGGACTGGATCAGGAACTTGGCCGAGGTGTCGATGCAGGTGAACAGACAGACCGCCAGCGCCATGAGCCCGAGGCCAAGCCCGCTTCGATCTTCCCGCGGGGCGATGGACATGGGATCAGGCCGCCGCCCAACCGCCGTCGATCACATGCGCCTGCCCGGTGGTGAAGGCGCTTTCGTCCGATCCCAGATACAGCGCCAGCGCCGCGACCTCTTCGGCGGTGCCGATGCGGCCCATGGGCTGGCGGGCGGTAAAGGCCTTCATCGCGCCTTCGTAATCGCCCGTGGCGCGCAGCCGGTCATGCAGCGACGGGCTGTCGACGGTGCCCGGGCAGATGCAGTTCACGCGGATGCCGCGGGTGACGTAATCCACGGCCACGGATTTGGTCAGCCCGATCACCGCCGCCTTGGACGCGCCATAGACGCAGCGGCCCGGTGCCGCGATGATCGAGGAGGCGACCGAGGCGATGTTGACGATGGTGCCGCCGCCGCGTTCCACCATGCCGGGAAGGGCCGCCTGCATGGAATGGAACTGCGCCTTGACGTTCAGCGCGAAGGCGAAATCGAAATCGGCGTCGCTGGCTTCGGTGATGGTGCCCGCATGGACCACACCGGCGCAGTTCACCAGAATGTCGGGCGCGGCATCGGTCACGGCCTTCTGCAGCGCGGCCTTGTCGGTCACGTCCAGCGCGAAGGTGGTGGCGTTGAGCCCGTCCAGCAGGTCCGCCTTGAGGTCGGTGGCGGTGACGATGGCGCCTTCGCGGACATAGGCCTCGGCGATGGCGCGGCCGATCCCCTGACCGGCGGCGGTGATGAAGGCGCGTTTGCCCTGCAGTCTCATGTCGTTCAACCTTTCAGGTTCTTCGAGAGGTAATCCACCATTTCCGGCACCATGTGTCCGGAGAAGCCATTGCGCAAGGCTTCGGCGAGTGTTTCTGATGCCGCTCCCGACATGCGGGAACGGGCCCCAAGCTCTTCGGCCATGGCGCGGTAATAACCCACGTCCTTTGCGGCATTGTCGACCGAAAAGGCGAGGTCCAGCTTGCCGTCCATGGCCCAGGATTTGATGAAATCCATCATGCCGGAATGGTTGGGACCGGCGGCCAGCACGCCATAGAGCTTTTCGCGCGCCACGCCTGCGGCATCGGCCATGGCAAAGGCTTCGGACATCGCCGTGGCGGTGGTCATGGCGAAGAAGTTGTTGATAAGCTTGATGGTGTGCCCGGCGCCGAGATCGCCAAGGTGAAAGACGTTTTCGCCCAGCACGTCGAGCACCGGCTTCACCTGTTCATAGGTGCGCAGGTCGCCCGCCGCCATGATGTTGAGCTTGCCGTCCTTGGCATGGGCCGGGGTGCGACCCAGCGGCGCGTCCATATACTGCGCGCCCTTTTCCGCCAAGGCCGCGCCGATGCGCAGGGTGGAGCCGGGCAGGGAGGTGCCGAAATCGATCACCACCTGACCGGGCTTGGTGCCGGCCAGCACGCCGTCATCGCCAAAGATGCGGCTTTCCACCTGTTCCGAAGTGCCCATGCACAGCATCACGATGTCGGAGGCTTCGGCGAGCTCGCGGGCGGTCGCGGCCTCGGTGCCGCCCCGGCTCACCGCCTCGTCGATGCCGCTGCGGTCACGGTTGCCCAGAACGGTGACGCCATAGCCTGCGCCCTGCAGGCATTCCACCATGGCGCGGCCCATCAGGCCCAGCCCGATGAACCCGATTGCGGGTGTGTTCATAGTGTCCTCCTCCGGTGTTCTGGCGGCGGCTTACATCACGGCGCCAACCTGCCACGGCACAAATTCGTAATCGCCCAGGCCCTGCGCTTCGGACTTGGTCTTTTCGCCCGAGGCCATGCGCAGCCACATCTGGTAGATCTCGCGGCCCACCTCCTCGATCGAGGCGCCGTCGGACAGGATGCGCCCGGCGTTCACGTCCATGTCGTCGGTCAGCCGCTCATACATCGGGGTGTTGGTGGCGACCTTCATGCAGGGCGAGGGTTTGGAGCCGAAGGCCGATCCGCGCCCGGTGGTGAAACAGACAAGGTTGCAGCCCGAGGCGATCATGCCGGTGACGCTGGCAGGGTCGTAGCCGGGGCTGTCCATGAAGGTGAAGCCCTTGGCGGTGACCGGCTCGGCATATTTGTAGACACCCATCAGCGGCGTGGTGCCGCCCTTGGCCGCCGCCCCCAGCGATTTTTCCAGAATGGTGGTCAGGCCACCCTTCTTGTTGCCGGGGGAGGGGTTGTTGTCCATCGAGCCGCCCGCGCGTTCGGTGTAGTTTTCCCACCACTTGATGAGGTCGAGCAGCTTTTCCCCGATTTCCGGAGTGGTGGCGCGGGCGGTCAGCAGATGTTCGGCGCCATAGATCTCGGGGGTTTCCGACAGCACGCCGGTGCCGCCCTGCGCGACCAGCAGGTCGCAGGCATAGCCCAGGGCGGGGTTCGCGGTGATGCCGGACCACGCATCCGACCCGCCGCATTCCAGCCCGACCATCAGTTCGGAGGCGGGGCAGGGTTCGCGCGACACGTCATTGACCACGGGCAGCATCTGTTCGATCTGGGCGATGCCCAGTTCCACGGTCTTGCGCAGGCCGCCCACGTCCTGAATGTTCATGGTCTGGAACAGCGGGCCGGGGGTCAGGCCATAGGCTTCGATCAGCCAGTCGATCTGCATCGTCTCGCAGCCGAGCCCCGCCATCAGCACGCCGCCGACATTGGGGTTGCGGGCATAACCCCAGAGCACGCGCTGCAGCAGCTCAAAGCCGGTGCCGTCGCCGCCCATGGCGCAGCCGGTGCCATGCACGAAGGCCACGACGCCGTCGACATTGGGATAGGCGGCCAGCTTTTCCGGGGTGAAATGCTCGGCGATCAGCCGCGCGGCGGTGGCCGAACAGTTCACCGAGGTCAGCACGGCGATGTAATTGCGGGTGCCCACGCGCCCGGTGGCGCGGCGGTAGCCCATGAAGGTGTCGATCTGGGTGGCAGGCTCGACCGGGTGCAGGTTGGTGCCGAATTCGTATTTGGCATCCACGTTGCGGAATTCGAGGTTGTGCGTGTGCACATGGGCGCCAGCGGCGATGTCTTCGGCGGCATAGCCGATGATCTGCGCGTATTTGCGCACGGGCGCGCCCTTGGCGATGGCTTCGGCAGCCATCTTGTGGCCGCGCGGAATCATCTGGATGGCGCCTTCAGTGCCGATTTCAAGCGGCGTGACGGCGGTGACGACATTGTCGAGCGGGGAAAGGCGGATCGTGGACATCTGGCGGTGGCTCATGACTTGGCTGCGGGCGCCGCAGCGGCGGAACCGGGGCGGATGATCCGCCCCGGTTCAAGGTGTTTGACGTTACAGCAGCACTGTGACGATTGGCGGCCAGGCCAGCAAGACCAGAAGCGCCAGAAGCTGGATGCCGATGAAGGGCAGGAAGCCGCGGAAGATGTCGGTCAGCGAGATATGCGCCGGGGCCACGGACTTCAGATAGAAGGCCGCTGGGCCGAAGGGCGGCGACAGGAAGCTGACCTGCATGTTCATACAGAACACCACGCCGAACCAGATGGCGACATATTCCGGCGCCACGCTGCCGAACCAGCCGATCTCGTCCACCGGCAGGCGCATGACGATGGGCAGGAACACCGGCATGATCAGCAGCACGATGCCCACCCAGTCCATGAACATCCCCATGATGAGGAAGATGAACATCATGAGCAGGATGACCCCCATGGTCGGCAGGTCGGAACCCACGATCATGTTCGCCACATAGGTCGGACCGCCCGCCAGCGTGTAGGCTGCTGCCAGAGCCGCCGCACCCACGGTGACCCAGATGATCGTGCCGGTGGATTTCAGCGTGCGCATCACCGCATCCCACACGATTTCAAAGGTCATCTCGCGCCGCATCAGGCCGATCACGAACACGGCGATCACGCCCATGCCCGCAGCTTCGGTGATGCCGGTGATGCCGCCATAGATGGAGCCCAGAACCACGCCGATCACCACGGTGGGGGCGACCAGACCCTTGCCCATCTCCCAGCCCTTCGCCGTGCGCTCGCGGCCCACGATGAAGAACACGATGATGCCGAAGAGCACCAGCGCGCCCGCAAGCCACGGCAGGTCAGAGGCCATGCCGAGCGGAATCGGGTTCACGCCTTCGCGGATGGTGTTCATGCCGGTGACGGTGAAGAACAGCGCGCGCAGGAACAGGGCCGCCGACACCCACATCCCGAAGCGGGACAGGAAGCCGAGGAACATCAGGCTTTTCTCGCTGCCCGCCGGAGCGGTCGGATCCTCGGGCGGCAGCGGGGCCTCCTCCGGATTCATCCGGGTGCGGATGAAAATGTAGATGATGTAGAACGACGCCAGCATGAAGCCGGGCAGGAAGGACGCCGTGAACAGCGCCTTGATCGAGGTTTCCGTGACCAGACCGTAGAAGATCAGGACGATGGAGGGCGGAATCATCGTACCCAGAGAGCCGGAGGCGCAGATGGTGCCGATGGCAAGGTTCTGGTTGTAGCCAAGCCGCAGCATCTGCGGCAGGGCGATCAGGCCCAGCAGCACGACCTCGCCGCCGATGATGCCCGACATGGCGGCCATGATGACAGCCATGATCGAGGTCACGAAGGCGATGCCGCCGCGGGTGCGCGACATCCAGACGTTGAGCGAGGAATACATGTCCCGCGCGATGCCGCATCGTTCAAGTAAGGCGGCCATAAAGATGAACAACGGAACCGAGATGAGAACGTAGTTCACCAGCTGTCGGTAGATTGACTGTCCAAGCACCGCGAACGGGCCCATGCCGAACCGGCTGAACAGCAGTTCGGGCCCGAATTTCATCACAAGCGTCGCCACGGCCAGAAAGGCCGAGGCAAACCCGAGCGGCATGCCGATCGCCAGCAGGGCGAACATGCCCAGAAGCAGGATCAGGCTTATCGTGCCGATATCCATCTAGATCAGTCCTCCAGCGTGCGGCGGATGTTTTCGATCTCTGTCTGATCGATTTCATCCGCGGGAGAGTGGTGTTCGGGCGCCTTGTTCCAGTCGGCGATCAGGTTGGTGAGGGCCTGAAGCGCCACCAGCCCGATGATGATGATGAGCCCGGCCTTGACCGTGGAGGGCAGGGGCGGATCCCACGCGGTGCCAAAGGTTTCCATCCGCATGATCTTGGTGATGGCTTCATTGTAGCCGCCCCAGAGCAGGCAGAGGAAAAAGACCCAGATCAGGAAGACGGAGATGCAGTCGGAGGCTTTCTGCATCCAGCGCGGCATCATGTCATAGATGATGTAGATCCGGATGTGGCTGCGCTGCTGCATGGCGTAAAGCCCGGCCAGCAGGAAGACAAAGGCCGCGATCCAGAGCGAGAGTTCGTTGGCCCAGAGCGTGGGCTTTTCGAAGGCGTAGCGCGCCACCACTTCGTAGAACATCACGAAGACGGTGGCGACGACGCCGATCATGGCGATTCGCGACAGCACCAGCGACACGATGTCCAGCGGACCGGTCGGTTCTGTCTCGATCGCGCCGCGGACGTCGGAGAAGTAGAGCGCGCCGAAGAAGACGGCGGCGGCCAGCGTCCAGAGCATCACGGAGACGAGGGGGCGGCCCTCGGGCCGCAGCATTTCATACATGCCGATCGGTTCGGCAGACACGAACTGCCCGACGATGAGCCAGAGGGCCGTCGCCAGAGCAAGCGCGGTGCTTACCAAGGCGAGAAGCCGCACCGGTCCACGCAGGGAGCCGAGCCACAGGCTTTCGGAGGTCATGGGTTAACCCTTTCGGAGGAGGACAAAGGGGCCTTTCAGACAGGAACGGCGGGCCCGACTCTGGGGCCCGCCGCTTGCCCTGCCGCACGGGGTGCGGTGAAAGCTTATTCGGACTGGGAAATCAGGCCGAGCTGGGTCAGGTACGACTTGTGGCTTTCCACCAGAGCGGCGGCTTCGGGCGAACGGGTTGCCCAGTCATCCCACGCGGCCTGTGCGGCCTTGCGGAAGGTGGCGCGGTCTTCAGCCGACCAGTTGTGCAGCGTCACGCCCTTTTCCGCGAGCTCGGCTGCCGCTTCGGCATTGGCCTTCTCGAAGAACAGCGCGGAGCGCAGCGCGAGCTTTTCCATCGCCGTCTCGATGATGCGCTTGTGCTGGTCGGACAGGCCGTCCCACACCATCTTGTTGCAGGCGAGGTGGTCGGACGGCATCGAGTGGAAGCCCGGATAGGTCGCGTGCTGGGCCAGATCGAACAGACCGATGGACTGGTTGTTGGCCAGACCGGAATAGTCGGTGCCTTCGATGATGCCGGTTTCCATCGCGGTGAAGACTTCGGTGAAGTCCATCACGATGGGAGAGGCGCCCAGATTCGCGAAGATCTCGGTTTCCATGCCCGGGGGGGAGCGGAACTTCCACTCTTTCAGGTCATCGGGGCCCGCCACCGGGGTGGTGGAGGTCAGCGATTCCTGCCCGTAGACCCACCAGCCGATCAGCTCCATGCCGAACTGGTTGTAAAGGTCCTGAGCCTGCTCCTTGCCGCCGCCGTAATAGAGCCACGACAGCTGCTGGTAGGGCGTGTCATAGCCGCCCATGATGTCGCCCACGAACTGGAACGCGGGGTTCTTGCCGGTCTGGTAGGCACCGCCGGTCATGTCGCAGTCCAGAATGCCGTTTGCGGCGGCATCAAAGGTCTCCACGGTTGCGACGACCGAAGAGGCGTAGAACATTTCGATGTCGATGGCACCGCCGGACATCGCTTCGACGTCTTCGACAAACTCGGTGGCGAGTTTGCCCGAGGTCTGTTCGGGGTTGTAATGCGTCTGGATGCGCAGCGTGACGTCCTGCGCGGCAGCCGGAGCGGCCAGCGCCAGTACGGCGGTTGCAGCCTTAAGCATGGTGGATGATTTCATGACATTCCTCCCTGAATGCGGGGACTACCCCTAATGTGTCGGCGCTCCCTCACCGCGCCGGATGGTATACCATCTGTAATGAAGCTAGCCCAACCGGGCATCGACAATCAACAGTTTTTGGTATACCAGATATCGGTAACACGGTCTCCTTCCCCTCAGAGGGGCCTCGGTCTAGTTTCCGGCACCGCCCGGAGGCGGAGGAGCATGACATGACGGAATTGAGCCTGGCGGAACAGATCGCCGCCCGGTTGCGGCGGGACATCCTGCGGGGAAAGCTTCCGCCCGATACGGCCATCAAGGAAAGAGACAATGCCGCCGAACTGGGGGTCAGCCGCACCCCGATGCGGGAGGCCATCCGGATTCTGTCACAGGAAGGTCTGGTGCTGCTGCGGCCCGCGCGCAGCCCGATCGTGGCGCGGCATACCGTGAAGGAAGTGCATGATCAGGTCGTGGTGCTGCTGACGCTGGAAAAGCTGTCCGCGCATCTGGCCTGTGTCGCGGCCTCCGATTCGGAACTGGACGGGCTGACGCAGCTCAACGGGCGAATCGGCGAGGCCTATGATCATGTCGATGCGCTGGACCTGTTCGAGATGGACATGGCCTTTCACCGGATGATCGCCGAGATCTCGCATAACGAAGCCTTGGCCGAGACTCACCGGGCCTATCTCGCGCGGCTGTGGCGGGCGCGGTTCCTGTCAGCCAAGATGCGGCGCAACCGCGAACGGGTGGTGACCCATCACAGCGCCATCACCACCGCCCTGCGCAGCCGCGATCCCGAAGCGGTGGATGTGGCGCTGGACATGCATCTGGGCAATCTTGCCGAAGACATCTCTGCCGCCATCGCCGCAGAGAATGAAGCGACGCGCTGAACTGTCTGACCGGAAGCTGTGCGGGCCCTCTCTCCATCTGCCGGAGAGGCGGGCCCGTCTCGTCTGCGGAGCTTGTCCTGTTCTTTCTATAGAGGGGGCGCTGGGGCAGGGGGGCACCTATAGAAGTGACATCTATAGAGAGGTGCATCCGACCGGGGGCGGACCACTTTATGGAGGGGTGAGTCTCCGGCGGCTGGCGAGGGCCGGATCCCTGCTTGGTGGACTGCCTGATTTTTGGGCGGTTGCGGGCGCCAGACCCGGCGAAATCCCTGTTCAGAGGGCGCTGCGGGAAAAAATGCGCAGAAAAGCAAAATTTCTGAAGAAATGACTTGCGGGTGTTTGTTGTATTCCGTAGATAGCCCCTCACCGGCGGCGCTGAGGTGCTGACGGGACGCCAGACGGGGCGGCGGCGAGGCGGGGACGCGGAGCTGGTCGCAGACGAGGCGGAACGGAATTCGAGGGCATGACGGGCAGCGCGCCGCAAGTTAGGGCGCACTGTTCTGGTTTTTGTCTCTCACGCTCTTTGACATCGCAAGTATCTGAAGAGATATGCGGGCGGCACTGGTTCATACGATGGATCAAATGTCTGCATATCAACGCTTCTAGGGTTTCGGCCCGATGATGAAGTGTCAGCTTCACTGTTTGGCGGCTTTCGGTTTCTTTGGAAACCCG
>NZ_FNEJ01000069.1 GCF_900100085.1 Salipiger marinus | reverse complement strand
CGATCGCCCCACATGCCCTCGCCACGCATGTCGAGCCACAGGTTGAAACCTTGGATCAGTTCCCGCGCCAGCAGGAAATCATCGGGGTCGCCGGTCACCACACAGGCATCGCCAAGGAACGTCCCGATCGGGTCGCTGTCGGCGCGATAATCCTTGGTCGCATCCAGCACCTGCCGGGGCTCCTGCAGGCCGCGCTCCAGATAATCGATCAGACCAGAGATCAGCCAGTTCAGGATCCCGGACCGCTCTTCCCAGAGCTTTTCGCCCAGCTTCTCATCGCGTTCCTCGGGCGGAATCTGGACGTCGAAGGGCACCAGCAGCACCCGGCGCCAGATGCCGTCATCTGTGCCCCGGATATCCGGCTTATGGTTGCCCGACATGGTCAGCTTGAAGAACGGATGCACCTCGATGAAGTTTTCGTTCAGCTGGCGCACAAGAAGCGGCTCGCCCCCGGTCAGTTCCTTGATCAACCCTTCCTGCAGCCGCTCGCCCTCTTCCGGCTCCGAGGCGCGCACCATCCGGGCGCCCATCAGTGGGAAGATGTCGGGCGTGGCATCACCACCGCCGCGCCGGTTGCGCCCGGTGAAGGATTCGATCTTGGCCATGTGGGAATAGTCTCCCAGCATCCGGGCGATCAGATCGACCAGCACGGATTTGCCGTTGGCGCCCGCACCATACATGAAGGCAAACTTCTGGATCTTCAGCCCGGTCATGGACAGGCCGAACCAGCGCTGCAGGAAGGCCCGCATTTCCAGGGCGGGCTGCACCCGGGCCAGAAAGCGGTCAAAGGTCGGACAGGTAGCATCTGGATCATAGACCACCGGCATCATCTTGGTGATGATCTGCGGACGCGCCCGCCCGGGCACCGGGATCTCGCGCGCGTGGTCGATGTCTTCCATGTCCGCTGTGCGTGACAGGCCCTGATCGGGCCGGGCCGCCTCCACCGAAAACCGTAGGACGCGATTTTCCGTGTTCACCGTCAGCGGATCGGAGTCGAGATCTTCGACATCCTGCGCCAGCAGCACGATGGCCTCATTCAGCATCGCATCGATGCGGCCCTTGTTGCCCGAGGTCTTCGCGAAACTGCGATGATCGCTCTTCATGCCGGATTTGCGATCCTTGATCTTCCGGATCCAGATCAGCTTCTGCGACAGGTCTTCCAGTTCCACCTGCTGTTCGGGTGTCAGGTCATCGCGCGGGATCGAGGACAGCGCCGCATGACGGGCGCGCGTCGCAGTCTCCCCCTGCAACTCGCGCAGCTGCCAGTCCTCAAGAACAAGATGCGGGATCTCTTTCAGGATGCGCGGCGGCACGCTTTGGGCCAAACGCCGAACCTTGATTTCGTCGGGGTCCAGATGCCAGCGGCGTTCGTCCCAGACATGCCAGCCGACCCGGGGCACCTTCAGCGCGCTGGTGCCGCAATACCTGGCAAAGCGGTGGCCGTTGCCGGTGTCGTTCAAAGGGAACGCGGCACAGTCCTTTTCTTCCTTCTGCTCAGGGGTGAGGCTCTTACCCTTTCTCCCGCCCGAGCCTGCCTCCGCGCCCGCCTCACCGCCGGGTGATCCTTCACCGCTGCCGGCATCATCCTGCTGCGGCGCCTCTGCCGCTACGCCCTCGGGCAGGTCGACATCCTCTGCGGCGGCAAAGCGCGCGCGCACGTCTTCTCTGCGATCGGTCATTGGTCGGCGGGCCTCCCGAGTTCGGGGGATCGCCGGTGATGCGCGTATGTGAGGAAACCCGGCCGGGCGTCGGCGGGCAGCGCGCACCAGTCCAGAAACACCCGTTCGATCTGCGACCGGCGGCCCGATTCAATCTCCCGCAGCCGGGCATTCAGCACCGCGGCGGCCTCGGCAAAGGCATAGGCCTCGACCAGCTGCAGCACCACATGCTGCACTTCACGATCGCGGGGCGAGGCCTCCGGCAGCGCAATCTCGGTCATTCGTTGTCCCTCGTGTCGTCTTGTCTGTCCCGTCCCGTCAGGACATCGTTCAGATCCACCCCCTCCCCGGGGTGGACGATCTGGCCGCGCAGGCCGGGCCGCAGCGCCATGGCGCGGCGCAGTCCGCATTCGAGCTTGTGCCGCGTGGCGCGCGGGTCGGAATCCCCGTCCTGAATGAAGATCAGCCGCCGCACCCAGCGGGGCGGCACAAAGGCTTCGGTATCGGTCAGGTCCGGCAGACCGGCATAGCGCATGCCTTCGCCGCGCCGCGCCCGGCCCGCCATGTTGCCCAGATCCACCCCGGCCCAATAGGCGGCGCCCGGCACCGCCGCCGCCGCCATGGCGGTAAGCGTGGTTTCGATGCCCTCACCCATCACCAGCGTGTCAGCACCATCCGGCGTGCAAAGCCGGATCGCGGCGCCCTTCTTGGAGCCGCGCACCATCTTGGCGGGCATCGGCTCGCCCTGCCACGTGATCCGCGCCTTGCCATGCGGCGGCTCGGGATCGACCCATGTCTGATGCACCGCCGTCAGCCCGCCCCCGGCATCGAGGACGCCCGCGATCATGCAGGGGCCGCGATGCACCGTAACCAGCTCGTGCCCGATCTTCTTGACGTAAGGGTGATCGACAAGGAATCGCAGCGCCTCGGGCAGCTCGGGCAGCATGTCGGGCGTGAACCCGCGCGCCATCAGATAGGCCCGCACCACGCCCTGCGAGCCGGGCCGCGACCGGGCCCAGATGTCGCGGGCATCGCGCAGGCTCTGCTCACGATAGCGGTTCTGCGCCTCGCGCTGGCGCTGCTCTGCCGCCTTGGCAACGGAACGGCGCCGGGCCACCTCCGCCGGATCGATCGAGGCGGGCGCCTCGCCACAAGCCCAGGTCAGCGCGGCGGCAAATCCCAGGTTCAGCACCTGCCGCACCAGTTCGACCGAGTCGCCGCCGGTGATCCCGCACTTGCGGCACAGGAACGCCCGGCTGTGCAGGTTGATGCCGAACCGGTCCCGGCCACCGCAAAGCGGACAGGGTCCGACCAGCTCGCCGCCCGCTACCCGCAGGCCGACAATGCCCAGCCGGTCGACCAGCTCGCGCACCGGGATGGCCTTGGCCTCAGTCAGCCGAGGGTCCATGACGCCTCCTGCCGCAGATCGAGGCCGAGCTGATCGGCCCGCGAGGTCAGCGCCGCCATCTCGCCAGGGAAATAGGCGCGCTGCCGGACATGGCGCAGCTGCCAGAGCCAGCCCTTAAGCTCTGCCCGGGGCAGGTCCGCGATCATCGCCAGCTTGGCCTCTGGACCCAGCACCGCATCAGCCATGGCCAGACCCCTTGATCGGGGGAACGCAGTCCGCGACATGGCGCCAGCCCTCGGGCAGCGGCCCGGGCGCCTCGCCCTGCAGCACCGCCAGCACATCGCCCGGCCAATTGTCCGAGATCACCACCAGCCACGCTTCCAGCCAGCCCTGCAGGAACCGCCCGGCGCAGGGCACGTCATGCCGGCACAGCGCCAGGAACTCCCGCACCGCATCGCGGGCCCGGAAATCCCCGTCAGCCCAATCCAGCAGCGCCTCGACCAGATCCAGCATGTCCCGCTCGGACAGGCACGCGGCCTGCGCCTTGACCGCGACCGCCTGCGCGCGCAGCCCGAAGGCAAGGATGGGATCGGAGGCGCGGATCATGCGGAGGGCGCACCACGCAATTCGGCGATCTGCTCT
>NZ_FNEJ01000011.1 GCF_900100085.1 Salipiger marinus | reverse complement strand
ATGGCGGCGTCAGAGGCGCTGTTTGACGCGGTGCGGGGCCTGACCGAGCGTGATCTGGTGGTGGCGCTGGTCTGCGGCGGCGGCTCGGCGCTGCTGCCCGCCCCGCCCGAGGGTCTGACGCTGGCGGAGGAACAGGCGCTGAACCGGGCGCTGCTGGCCTCCGGCGCGCCGATCGGGGTGATGAACGCCATCCGCAAACATGCGAGCCGCATCAAGGGCGGCAGGCTGGCGGCTGCCTGCGCGCCTGCCCGCGTGGTCAGCCTGATCGTGTCGGACGTGCCCGGGGATGATCCGGCGCAGGTCGCCTCCGGCCCCACCGTGCCCGATGCGGTGGATGCGCGCGCGGCGCTGGCGATGATCGAGGCGTGGAAGATCGCGCTGCCCGAGACGGTGCTGGCCCATATCCGCAGCGCCGCCTCTGCAGCCCCCGATCCGCGCGATCCGGTCTTTGCCCGCAACGAGGTGCATGTGATCGCCTCGGCCCGGATCTCGCTGGAGGCGGCGGCGGCGCGGGCCGGGGCGCAGGGCGTCCCGGCGGTGATCCTGTCGGACGCGATCGAGGGCGAGGCGCGCGATGTGGGCCGGGTGCATGCGGCGCTGGCGCGCGAGGTGGCCTGCCGCAACCGGCCGTTTGTGGCGCCAGTGGTGATGCTGTCGGGCGGCGAGACCACGGTGACGCTGCGCGGCGACGGCGGGCGGGGCGGGCGCAACACCGAATTCCTGCTGGCCTTCGCGCAGGCGGTGGACGGGCTGGAAGGCATCCACGCGCTCGCCGCCGACACCGATGGCATCGACGGCACCGAGGACAATGCGGGCGCCTTCGCCGATGGCACCAGCGCGGGCCGTCTGCGCGCCAGCGGGCACGATGCGATGACGGCGCTGGCCCGCAATGACGCATGGGGCGCGTTCGACCAGCTGGGAGATCTGTTCATCCCGGGCCCCACCGGCACCAATGTGAACGATTTCCGGGCCATTCTGGTGCGGCCAGAGGGCCACGGCTGAGCGGTTACAGCTTCTTCACGGACTCGTCATGGAACTGTTTCGGCGCTGGCGCATCCTGTTGCGCAGGGGCGCCCGGGGAGGTGCCCGCGCCGCTTGACCGAAGGACAGAGCCCATGATGGTGATTGATCCGTTCCGCTTCGTGCTTTCCTGCTGCTTCCTGCCCGCGCCCAACGGCATGCTGGCACAGTTCGTCAAACGCCTGCGCGGCTGATCCCGCGCAAGCGTCCGGCGCTGCTCAGGCGGGCATCGGCTGTTCGCGCAGCAGCACCGACAGCGCGCAGGCCAGCGCCGCCGCCGCCGCCGCGATCCAGAACACCGGGTGCAGCGCCGCGCTGAACCCCTCCATCACCTGCAGCTGCAGGGCGGCGGGCAGGCGCGCGATCATCTCGGCGCCCATGCCGCCCAGCCCGCCCTCCATGTCCTCGGGCAGCTGGCCATCAAGCTGCCGCGCCAGCCCCGCGCTGAAGATCGCGCCGAAGCCTGCGGTGCCAAGCGCGCCGCCGATCAGGCGGAACATGTTGGCGCTGGCGGTGCCGATGCCGATCATGCTGACCGGCACCGCGTTCTGGATGGCGGCGACCCCCACCGAAAACACCGGACCAAGCCCCAGCCCGACCGCGACCATGGTGCAGGCCACCAGCCAGAGCGGGCTTTGCGGCGAGAGCGTGGTCATCGCCAGCATCGCCAGCGCCAGCAGCGCGGTGGAGGCGATGGGCAGCAGCCGGTAGCGCCCGGTCTTGGACATGATCCGCCCCGCCACGGTGGAGGCAAGGATCAGCCCGCCCATCATAGGCACCAGAAACAGCCCCGACTGCGTGGGCGAAATGCCCTTGGCCACCTGCAGGAACAGCGGCAGGAAGGTGATGGTGCCGAACATCGCCATGCCGACCAGAAAGCCCACGGCGTTGACCACCAGAAAGGCGTTGATGGTGAAGAGCGTGGGCGGCAGGATCGGCTCCGGCGCGCGGCGTTCGACGGCGACAAAGCCCACCAGCGCCACCAGCGCCAGCCCGACCAGCGCCAGCAGCGCGGGATCGGTCCAGCCCAGCACGGTGCCGCCCATATTCGCGACCAGAACGGCGGAGGCCAGCAGCGTCGCCAGCAGCGCCGCGCCCGCATAGTCGATGGACTGCCGCCTGCGGTCGCTGCGCGAGGGCAGCGCCATGCCAAGGATGACAAAGGCGATGGCGCCGACGGGGAAGTTCACGAAAAAAATCCAGTGCCATGACCAGTGCTGCACGATGAACCCGCCCAGAAGCGGCCCCACCACGGTGGAGACGCCGAAGGCCGCCCCCATCAGCCCCTGCGCCTGACCGCGCTGGCGGGCGGGCAGCAGATCGCCCACCACCGCCATGGAGGTGACGATCAGCGCGCCCGCGCCCAGCCCCTGAATGGCGCGGCCCGCGATCACCAGCCCCATGGTCGAGGCAAAGCCACAGATCACCGACCCGGCAAGGAAGATGCCGATCGCCACCTGCAGCACCGCCTTGCGCCCATAGAGATCCGACAGCTTGCCCGCCACCGGCGCCCCGATGGTCGAGGCCAGCAGATAGGCGGTGATGACCCATGTCAGATGGTCCATGCCGCCCAGATCGGCCACCATGATCGGCATGGCGGTGGAGACGATGGTCTGTCCCAGCGAGGCGAAAAGCAGCGTCGCCGCCACCGCCGCCAGCCGGATCACGGCGGGGTCATGGGCTTCGGCAGCGGCGGGCAGGTCGATGGGGTCGGCGCGGTCGGTCATGAACGCGGTCTCCTTGGGCAATCAGGCAGCGGTCGGGCCGGGGGGGCGCGGCGATCTGGCGCTTCGCGTCCGCTTGCGGCACACTGGGGTTGCGACATATCTGTGCCCGTAGCAGATATATGTCAACAGCATCTAAATGGAGACCCCCATTGCCCGAGACGGATCCGAGCCTGAAAGACCACCTGCACCTCGCCGGCATCGAAGCGGCGACCGCCGAGGCCGCGACAGAGATCGACGCGGTGCTGCAGCGCTGGCGGCGCCGGGTCATCAAGCGCGAACTGGGCCAGCACGCCCTGTCCGATCTGGGGCTGACGCTGGATCTGGCGCAGCTTGACGTGCTGATGGCGGTGCGCGCGCCCGAGGCGGAATTCGGCACGCCCTGCGACCAGACCGAAACCATGGTGTCCACCGTGGCCTCGCGGCTTGGCATCGATCCGTCGCGCGCCAGCCGGGTGACCTCGGATCTGATCCGGCAGGGGCTGGTGCGGCGCGCGGTCAGCCAGCAGGACGCGCGGCGCAGCGTGCTGGAACTGACCGAAGAGGGCGCGCGGCTGGTCTCGGCGGTGCGCACCTACAAGTTTCTGGTGCTGGGCAGCTTCCTCAAGGACTGGACCCCCGAAGAGGTGGCGACCTTCCTGCCGCTGCTGGAACGGTTCAGCGCGTGGTCGGATCAGGCCGCCCACCATACCGAAGCGGTGGCGGAACAGATCGCCGACCTGCGGATGACACTGGCCGAAGCCGGGATCGGCGGGGATGGCCCTACGGCGGAATAACTGCGCATGTGATTCAAAACTGCGCAAGATCTGCGCAGTCCCGGCGGGTCTGCCGCCTGATCTGCCGCTCTGACAGGCAGAACCGTGCGTGGGCAGCGGGGCATGTGACAGACTCTTGACAGGGGGTGCCGCGCCTGTCGCCATGGCGTCATGATCGTGTCCGGCAGCTGACGGGGGTGTCCATGTTCGCCAGACAAACCGAGCCGAGCGTGGACCCGTCCGGCGATGTTGCCCGCATCGACTATTATTTCTCTCCCATGTCCGGCGACGCCTATCTGGGCCATGCCACGCTGATGGCGCTGGCGCAGGAGCGGGCGCTGCCGATCCGCTTCCTGCCGGTGGACGAGACGGGGCTTGATCTGCTGCCCGAACATCAGCGCCCCGACCGCATCGCGGAACAGGCCCGCCGGGCGCGGCGCGCCGGGCTGCGCATGGCGGCGGAGCCGCTGAACTGGCCCACCGATCCACGGCTGGCCTGCCGCGCCATTCTGGCGGCGGGGCTGCTGGGGCTGGATCAGGCGGCGGCCAGCCTTGCCTGCCTGCGCGGGGTCTGGGCCGAACAGCGCAACATCGCCGATCCCGGTGATCTGGCCGAGGCGTTTGACGCCGCAGGCCTGCCGGGATGCCGCCTGATCGCGGCGGCGGGATCCGAAGACCTGCGCGACGCGGCGCAGGCGGTGATCAGCAGCGCGCAGGCGGCGGGGATTCCGCTGCTGCCCTGCTGTGCCGTGGCGGGCCGCCTCGTGCCGGGGCTCGACGGTCTGGACCGGCTGCGCCAGCACCAGCACCAGCCCTCGCACGCCGCCTGAATTTCGCCTTATTTTTGCACGGCGGGCGCGCAGAAATGCTTGCCGCATGCGCAGACGCACAGTAGCGTCAAAAGGCCTGGCGCGAGTCAGGTTTTCTGGATGCGCTTATTGCCGACCCTATTTCACCTCTCGCCTGCCGATGCCCGCACCCGACATTTTTCCGCGCGCCCCGCAGTCTGACCGGCATTCCATCCGATCCACCTTTGGCGTGCGGGCGGTGGTCCTGTGCGTTTGTTCAGCGACTGGCTTCTGCGATGCAGGGGCATGACAGGGAATGACACAAGATGAGTCTTCAGGACACCTTGATCGGCACGGATGGCAACGACACGCTTGCCGCGCTGCCGGACGGCCAGAGCATTTTCGGGCGGGCAGGGGATGACAGCCTGACCGGCAGCGATCTGGCCGACCTGCTGGTCGGAGAGGAAGGCAACGACACGCTGCGGGGGCTTGACGGCGATGACCGGCTTCTGGGCGGCCCGGGCCGCGACCGGCTGGAAGGCGGCAATGGCGATGACGTGCTCGACACCACCGGGGGCGACATCGAAAGCCAGGACTTCGGGGATTACGTCCGTCCGGGGCTGGGCAATGACACGATCCTTGGCCATGTGGGGCTATATGGCGTCGGAAGCGGGACCGATCTGAGCTATGCCAATCTGTCGGGCGTGGGCGGGGTGACGATCACCTCGGGCCTCAACGGCACCGGCACGGCGGTCACCGGCAACGGCCTGTCCTCTGACCAGTTCTCGCATATCGAATATTTCGAGGGCACGCAGGATGGCGATCTGATCCTTGGATCGGATGACGACCGCTGGGAAGGTTTCGCCGGTCTGGGCGGCGCCGACACCATCGATGGCGGTGCGGGGCAGAACCTCGTGGAATACGTTTACGAGCACGAATATTTCGACGGCACTGGCACCGGCATCTTCGCCAACCTGCCGGAAGGCTTCATCCTTGACACACAGGGCAATGTCGACCGGGTGACCCGCATCCAGACCATCAGCGGTTCGGTGTTCGGCGATACGATGATCTCGACTGGCCTGAACGGGACCATGCTGATCGGCAATGCGGGCAATGACTACCTGTTCGGCGGCGCGGGCAACGAGACTCTGGACGGCGGCGAGGGCAACGACACCCTGCTGGGCGGGCTGGGCAGCGACGAGCTGTATGGCGGCGCGGGCAACGATTCGCTCAATGCCGGGGACAATACCGATTACGACTACATCGCGCCCGGATCCGGTCTGGACACCGTGACCTTCGAGGCTGACGTGACCGGCTATTTCGAGCTGGATCACGGCGATCTGGATGACGGGATCGTGGCCACGATCAACGGCATCAACAATACCGGCATCATCCTGAAGCAGGGCGCGGGCAGCACCACGCTTTTCGGGGTGCGCTGGCCGCTGCGCGGTGACGGGCTGATGGTGGTCGGCACGGATCATGACGACACCTTCAACGTCGCCTTGGCCGAAGGTGATTACATGATGCTGCAGGGCGGCGCGGGGCAGGACAGCTACACCCTTGCCGGGCTTGGCGCCTTCCGCATGGATTTCACCATGTCCGAAGAGGGCATCACCCTGAACCTCGCCACGCGGCAGATCCTTGATGACGGTTTCGGCAATGCCGAAACCCTGAACGGCTTCGGGATTGTCGACCAGATCCGCGGCAGCGACGGCGACGATTCCATCATCGGCAGCGCTGCCAGCGAACGCTTCGACCTGCGGCGGGGCAATGACACGCTGGATGGTGGCGGCGGCATCGACATGCTGCGCTATGACCGCACCAACTATGCCAGTGTCGTGGCGGATCTGTCCGAAGGCGTCGCCACCGGCAGCTATCGGGGCAGCACGTTCCGGCACAGCTTCACCAGCATCGAGAATATCCGCGGCTCCAATGGCGGGGCAGACACCATCTTTGGCAGCGCCACCGCCAACCGCATCGAAGGGTTCGCGGGCAATGACACGCTGAACGGCTGGTTCGGGAATGACACGATCGACGGCGGCGCGGGGGCCGATCTGATGATCGGCGGCCCGGGGTCGGACGTGTTCTATGTGGATGATGCGGGCGACGTGGTGCTGGAAAGCCGCAAATGGGCGGGCATCGATCACGTCATGTCTTCGGTCGATTTCCGGCTGGGCAGCGCGCATGTCGAAAACCTGAGCCTGACCGGCACCGCCTATCTGGGCGCGGGCAACGGGCTGCGCAACGTGCTGCGGGGCAATGGCGGCGACAACCTGCTGGATGGCGGGCCCAATGTCGATACGCTGATCGGGGGCGCGGGCAATGACACCTATTTCGTGCGGTCCCCCGGCGATACGGTGATCGAGGCCGCGAACGAGGGGCTGGACACCGTGCGCGCCTTCCGCTCCTACACGCTGGAGAACAATGTCGAACGGCTGTTCCTGCAGACCGTGCGGACCAAGGCCGGGGACGTGCTTGATATCAACGGCTTCGGCAACAGGCTTGACAACGTGATCATCGGCAACCCCTTCGACAACGTCATCGCCGGGCGCGAGGGCCGGGACACGCTGCAGGGGCAGGCGGGGGCGGATGCTTTCGTTTTCGACCGCGCCTATGGGGGCGACAACGTCGACCGCATCATCGATTTCAACACCAACGAGGCCAACGAGGGCGACACGCTGATGATGCGCAGCCCCTACTTTGGCGGGCTGGCGGTGGGGGCGCTGGATGCGGCCCTGTTCGTGGCCGGAACTCAGGCGCAGGATGCCAATGACCGCTTCATCTTCGACCGCGCCTCGGGGCAGCTGTGGTTCGACGCGGATGGCACCGGTGCCGCAGACCAGCAGCTGATTGCCACTTTCGAACGCAACGCGCTGGTGACGGCTTCGGATATCGAGATCTTCTGATCCCGTCTCCCTGACGGGCGGGGCGCGTTACAGCGCCTCGTCCGGCAGGGTTCCGGGGGCAAAATCCAGCACCTGCCCGCCCAGTTCCCGGAACGCCCGCTGGCGGCAGGTCAGCACCAGAATCTGCAGGTCATTCGCCTGCCGGTGCAGCGCGTCGAACATCCGTTCGATCCGCGCGTCATCGGTATAGACCAGCGCATCGTCAAGGATCACCGGCGCGTGCCGCCCGCTGCGCGCCAGCAGCCGGGCAAAGGCCAGCCGCACCATCAGCGCGATCTGTTCGCGGGTGCCGCCCGAAAGCACCTCGATCTGTTCTTCCTGCCCGTTGCGGCACAGATGCAGCGGCAGCAGCTTTTCCTCGTCAAAGACCAGTTCCGCCTCGGGCCAGAGCAGCCGCAGCAGTGGCGCCAGTTCCCGCGTGACCGGCTCGAAATAATGCTCGCGCGCCTCGGCGCGGGCCTGTTCCAGCGTGCGGCGCAGCAGCAGCAGCGTGTCGCGTTCAAAGGCCATCCGGTCCGCCCGCGCCTCCGCCTCCGCCAGCAGGTCGCGGCTGGCGGCCAGATCCTCCTCCACGCCTTCGCCCGCGCGCAGGCTGATCGCGGCATCCAGCCGGGCGATGGCCTCCCCCAGATCGCGCTGCCGTTCGGCGACCTGATGCAGCACCGCCTCGGCGCGGGTCAGCGCGGCTTCGGCGGCATCCAGATCGGGCGCGTCGGAGGCGAGCCGCGCCACCTCGGCGGCGGCGGTCGTGCTGGCTTCGGCGGCGGCCTGCCGGGCCTGCTCCGCCTCGGCGCGTGCGGTGACGGGATCGGCGGGCAGGGCGGCCTGCGCCTCGGCCAGCCGCGCCTCGGCCTCCTCGCGCAGCGACAGGGCGCGCACCTCGGCCAGACGCGCGGCCTCGGCCTGCGTGCGGGCGCGGTCCTGCGCCTCTTCCGCCGCCCGCAGCGCTGCGGCGGCGGCCTGCAGGCGCTGCGGCAGGGTCTCGGCCTCGGGCAGATCGTCCGGATTCTCTGACGGCTCGGGCAGGGCGTCGCGCGCCGCCTCCAGCGCCGCCAGCCCCTCCGGGGCAAGCGCTGCAAGGGCCGCGCGGGCCTCCTGCGCGCGGGCCTCGGCCTCGCTGCGGGCCCGGACAGCGGCGCGCGCCGCCTCGACCGAGGCGACACCGGCGGCCTGCAGCGCCGCCTCCAGCGCGCGGCGCGCCTCGTCCAGCGACTCGCGCGTGCTGCTGGCGCCGGGATGCAGATGCAGCGCGCCCAGCCCGGGCAGATCCAGCACCAGCGCGCGGTCCAGCAGGTGATCCACCCCCGGCTCCAGCGCGTGCCCGTCCAGATGCAGCGGCGCGGCGCCGGGGGCATAGTCCATGCGCAGGCGCGGCGCGGCGCGGGCATGCAGTTCGGTCCGCACCCGCGCCTCCCGCGCGCAGCTTTCGATCGCGTCCAGCACCGGCTGCGTCAGCCCGGCCTGCGCCACCTGTGCCGCCTCCTGCGCGGTGCGGGCATGGCGCTGCGCCTCGGTCAGACGGCGGGACAGCGCCGCGCGCTGTTCGGTGGCGCTGCGGCGGCGGGTGATCTCGGCCTGCCGCGCGCCCTGATCCTGCAGCGTGGCATGGCGGGCGCGGGCCTCTGTCACCGCCGCCTGTGCGCGGCTCAGCGCCGTCTGTGCGGCCTCGGCTGTGGCGCGGGTCTCCGCCTCGTCGCGGCTGCGCTCCTCCAGCCGTGTGGCGGCGGCGCGGGCGCTGGCCTCGGCGCGGTCAAGGGCGGTCAGGCTCGCCTCTGCACTGGTCCGCCGCAGATCCGCCACCCCCTGCGCCTCGCGCGCGCGGGTCAGGTGGCTGGCAAAGGCGCGGGCGGCCTCGGCGCGGGCGCGGGCCTCGGTCAGCCGGGTCTGGCGGGCCTCCTGCGCCTTGGGCTCGGTCAGCTCGGCGCGTTCGGCGCGCAGGCGGCGGCGTTCGGCGCTGTCGGCCTCCAGCAGGCGGGCCAGATCGGCAAGCTCTGCAACCCGCGCGCTCAGCCGGGCCACATCGTCTTCGGCGGCCTTGAGCGGCCCGCCGGCCTTGGACCGGCCCTGCGCCGTCACCAGCTCCGCCAGCGCCGCCTCGGTCTGGGCCAGCGCGCGGTCCATGCGCCGCCCGCCGGTCAGCGCCTCGACCTCGCCCGCGACCGAGGACAGCAGATCGCGCCGCGCCCGCTGCGCCTGATCCTGTTCGCGCCGCTCGCCGTCGTCCAGCGCGGTCAGCCCCTGCCGCACCCAGAGCAGCCCCGAAGGCCCGCCCGCCTCTGGCGCCTGCGTCAGCGCGGCGATCCAGTCCTCCGCCGCCTCGCCCTTGGCCAAGAGCCGCCCGTCCTGATGCACCTCCGCCATGGGGCGCGACAGCCAGCGCTTGGTCAGCCGCACCCGGCCCTGATCGGTGTCAAGCTCCACCGACACGGTGGGCGCACCCCCCGCATGCGGGCGCAGCGCCTTGATCTCCTTGCCCGCGGCGCGGTGTTTCTGGAAGAACACCGCCTGCAGCGCGTCAAAAAGCGTGGATTTGCCGTCTTCGTTGGGGGCGGCCAGCACGTTGAGCCCCGGCCCGATCCCCGCCAGCGTGACGGGGCGGGTGAAGCGGCGCACGTCGCAGAGCGTGACCGACACCAGCTTCATGGCTGATCCTCCAGCAGCAGGCCGTAAAGCCGGTTCAGCGCGGCACGGGCCACGGCGCGGTCGCGTTCGGCGAGCGTGGCATCCTCCGCCTGTGCCGACAGCCGGTCGGCGGCCAGCCGCAGCGCGCCCGCACGGTCGATGGCATCCAGATCGGTGGCCTCATGCTCCAGCCCCAGCGCCTCGGTCGTCAGCTCGAAATAGCCGAATTCCGGCGCCACGCGGGCGGCGGCGGCCATCAGCGCGGCGCGGGCGGCCAATGTCACCCGGCCCTCGGCGCGCAGGCGCAGCACATGATCGCGGCGCAGCGCGCGGTCGGCGGGCAGGGCGGCGGCGAGGCCTGCGGCGGCATCCTGACCGGGCAGCAGCGGCAGGGCGCTGTCGGTCCAGTGGAAGGTGCCGGTGTGCACTTCTTGCACCTGCGGCGGGGCGCCCGCGCTCAGCGTGACGGCAAGGCAGGCGCCGCGCCCGTCATGGCGGAAGCCGTCGCGTTCCGGGCTGCCGGAATACCATGTGTCGGGGGTGATGGCTTTCGCCCCGTGCCAGTCCCCCAGCGCCAGATAGGCAAGGCCCGCGCTGCGGGCGCGGTCGGGCGGGATCACCTCGTCGCGCCGCGCGCCGTCTTCGTCAAAGCTCTGCACCGCGCCATGGGCCAGCCCGATCCGCAGCGCCCCGTCTGGCGTGGCGGCGGCGGGCATGGCGGCGGTCAGGTCGATCCCCGGAAACCGCCGGGGCAGCGGCGCGGGCAGCAGCCAAGCCCCGGGGGCCAGTTCCACCGGCGCCGCCTCCGCCAGCAGGCGCAGATTGGCGGGGCCGCGCGCCACTTCGGACCACAGCTCCTCGGCGGCGAGGCTGTCATGGTTGCCGGGCAGGATCCACCAGACCAGATCCGCCGCCGCCCCCATGGCCGACAGCGCCTGTGCCCGCACCCGCGCGCTGGGGGTGGGGCTGTCGAACACGTCGCCCGCCAGCAGGATGTCGCGCGCGCCGTGATCGCGGGCGGCCTGCGCCAGCCGCGCCAGCGCGCCGTGCCGCGCCTCGACCAGCCGCGGGCGGATGTCCTCGGGCAGGGCGGCGAAGCGGCGGCCCAGATGCAGGTCCGAACTGTGGATGAAGCGGAATGGCGTCATGGTCTGTCCCCCGCGCGGACCTTCGCCGAACTGGCGGGCAAGCGCAACGGGGGGAGGGAGGCTCTGTGCCCGATCAATGTCCGACGGAAATTGTCAGATTGACAATTCCGATTCATTTGGTCAGTTATGAAGGGCATCCAGCCACCCTGCGCCGCCGCGACGGGAAGCCGAGACCGGAACGACCGGAAAACCGAAAGAGGCTGACGATGGCACAGACATATACCACAGGCGCGCAGGCGCCCCACCCAAAGAGCGAACGGGCGGAACTGATGACGCAAATCCTTGGCGGGCTCTGGCCGGTCGAGGGCGTTCTGGAAAGCCTGCTTGACCGCTTGGAGACGCGCGACCTCGGGAGGACCGCACAATGATCGTCGGAAAACTGGACACCTACACCGCTTTGCCCGTTGTGCCCCGCCATGACGCGCGCGCGCTGACCGAAAACGGCATCACCGCCGAGATCGAGCTGGACGGTCAGATCTACACGCTGCGGATCACCAAGGCCGGAAAGCTGATCCTGACCAAATAAGCCCGCGCCGACAGCCCGGCACGTCCCCTGAAGAAGGAACCGATCCATGAAGCGCCTGCTTCCCTCCGTGCTTGCCCTTGTGGCGGCAACCCCCGCTCTGGCCGCGACCGACCGCGCCGCCGTGATCGACACCTATGCCGACATCGCGCAGGCGGGATATGAGGACAGCCTGATCACCGCGCGGGCGCTGCAGGAGGCGGTGGCGGCGCTGGTGGCCGATCCGTCCGAGGCGACGCTGGCCGCCGCCCGCACCGCTTGGCTTGCCGCCCGCGATCCCTACCAGCAGACCGAGGTTTACCGGTTCGGCAATCCCATCGTCGATGACTGGGAAGGCAAGGTGAACGCATGGCCGCTGGACGAGGGGCTGATCGACTATGTCGATACAAGCTATGCCGGGCCCACGGATGAGAACGAGCTGGCCGCCGCCAATGTCATCGCCAATCCGGCGCTGAGGATCGCGGGGCAGGAGGTGGATGCCGGCACCATCACGCCCGCGCTGATCGCCGACACGCTGAACGAGGCGGACGGGATCGAAACCAACGTGGCGCGCGGCTATCACGCCATCGAATTCCTGCTCTGGGGGCAGGATCTGAACGGCACCGGGCCGGGGGCGGGCGACCGGCCCTTCACCGATTATGCGCAGGGCGAGGCCTGCACGGGCGGCAACTGCGACCGCCGCGCCGACTATCTGACCGCCGCCACCGATCTGCTGATCTCCGATCTTGAGGAAATGGCCGCGAACTGGGCCGAAGAGGGCGCCGCCCGCGCCGCGATCACAGCTGATCCCGATGCCGGGCTGGTGGCGATGCTGACCGGCATGGGATCCCTGTCCTATGGCGAACAGGCGGGCGAACGCATGCGGCTTGGCCTGATGCTCAACGATCCCGAGGAAGAGCATGACTGCTTTTCCGACAACACCCACAATTCGCATTACTACGACGGCAAAGGCGTGCAGAACGTCTATCTGGGCGCATATACCCGGATCGACGGCAGCACCGTCTCGGGGCCCTCGCTCCGCGATCTGGTGGCGGAAACCGCGCCCGAGCTGGATGCCGAGATGACCGCGAAGCTTGAGGCGACGATGCAGGCGCTTGGCGCGATCAAGACGGCAGCCGAAGGCGGCATGGCCTATGACCAGATGCTGGATCCGGCCAATGCCGAAGGCGAGGCGCTGGTGATGGCCGGGGTCGACGGGCTGATCGACCAGACCCGCAGCATCGAACGCATCGTCACCGCGCTGTCGCTCGACAGCATCGCCTTCGAAGGCTCCGACAGCCTCGACAACCCCGGCGCCGTCTTCCAGTAAGGAGAACAGCCATGATCGTCTGCCATTGCCAGAACATTTCTGACCGTGACATCAATGCCGCCATCGACTGGATGCGAAAGTCCGATGCGCAGACGATCATCACGCCGGGCAAGATCTATCATGCCCTTGGCAAGGCTGCCGATTGCGGCGGCTGCATGCCGCTCTTCTTGCAAATCATGCGCGGGAACGACAATCTGGAAGTCCCCATGCATCTCCGCGGGCTCCGGCGCCGCGGATCATCACAGGAAGGCGCACATGAAGGGCGAAGAGACGGTCATCGAGTATCTCAACAAGGCTCTGCGGTCTGAACTGACGGCGGTCAGCCAGTACTGGCTGCATTTCCGTCTGCAGGAGGACTGGGGCCTTGGCCATATGGCCAAGAAAAGCCGCGAGGAAAGCATCGAGGAGATGCACCATGCGGACAAGCTGATCGGGCGGATCATCTTTCTGGGCGGTCACCCGAACCTGCAGAAGCTCGACCCGCTCCGCATCGGCCAGACCCCCAAGGAAACGCTGGAATCCGATCTGGCCGCCGAACTGGACGCCCGTGCGCTTTACAAGGAAGCCCGCGAGCATTGCAACGCCGTGGGCGATTACGTCACGATGAAGCTTTTCGAAGAGCTGCTGATGGACGAGGAAGGCCATATCGACTTCCTCGAAACGCAGCTCGAGCTTTACGCGAAACTGGGTGAAGAACGTTATGCGCTGCTCAACGCGTCACCGATGGATGAAGCCGAGTAGGCTTGTCCTGTGCGCCGTCCTCTGGGGCGGCGCCGCTTCTGCTGCTGACGCGCCCGGTCCCGACCTGCGGGATCTGCATCTGGAGGTGACCCCGCGCACGCGCGGAGAGGCGGCGCGCATCGCGCGCGTCACGGCGCCGCCCACCGATTTCAGCACCCCTGAAGCCTTCGAGGATCTGCCCGGTGGTGCCGCCACGGTGCGGGCGCGCACCAATGCCGACGCCTTTTCGCAGCCCTCCGCCAACATGGCCTTTGACCGCGAGCTGCAGTTCAAGGTCGGCAACGGGCTTTTCCGCAAGCTCTGGGTCTCTGCTCCGTCCTCCACCCGCGCCTCTGACGGGCTGGGGCCGCTTTACAACGCGCGCGGCTGCCAGAACTGCCATCTGAAGGACGGGCGCGGCCATACTCCCGATGCGGGCGGGGCGGTGTCGATGTTCCTGCGCGTGTCGGTGCCCGCGGATCCCGGCGCCGACATGCCAGAGATCGAAGGCTGGATCGCCACCGCGCCCGATCCGGTCTATGGCGGACAGCTGCAGGATTTTGCCACGGCGGGGCTTGGCGCCGAATACCGGCTCGACGTGCGGTATACCGAACGCGAGGTGCCGCTGGCGGGGGGCGAGCTGGCCTCGCTGCGTGTGCCCGTCTATGCCGCCGTCGACCTGTCGCAGGGGCCGCTGGCGCCCGGGGCCATGCTCAGCCCGCGCGTGGCGCCGCAGATGATCGGCCTTGGCCTGCTGGAGGCGATCCCGGCGGCGGACATCCTTGCCCATGCCGACCCGGAGGATGCGGATGGCGATGGCATCTCGGGCCGCCCCGCCGTGGTCTGGTCGCGCGAGGCGGAGGCGCCGATGCTGGGCCGCTTCGGTTACAAGGCCGGGGAGGCGACGGTGCGCGAACAGTCTGCCGCCGCCTTTGCCGGTGACATGGGCCTGTCCACCCCGCTGCATCCCGACCGCTGGGGCGACTGCACCCCGGCGCAGACCGCCTGCCGCGCCGCCCCCGGCGGGGAGGATCCCGAACGCGGCGGGCTGGAGGTGGATGACGAGGCGCTGGATCTGGTCACCTTCTACAGCCGCAACCTTGCCGTGCCCGCCCGCCGTGATGCCGCCGATCCGCAGGTTCTGGCGGGCAAGCAGGTGTTCCATCAGGCGGGCTGTCCCGCCTGCCATGTGCCCAAATTCGTCACCCACCGGCTGCCCGACCGTCCCGAACAGAGCTTCCAACTGATCTGGCCGCATTCCGACCTGTTGCTGCATGACATGGGCGAAGGGCTTGCCGATCACCGCCCCGAAGGGGTGGCCACGGGGCGCGAATGGCGCACCGCGCCGCTCTGGGGGCTGGGCATGACCCGGCAGGTCAGCGGCCATACCGAACTTCTGCATGACGGGCGCGCGCGCTCGGTGCTGGAGGCGATCCTGTGGCATGGCGGCGAGGCGCAGGCGGCGCGCGACCGCGTCGTGGCGCTTGACCCGCCCGACCGTGCCGCCCTTCTGCGTTTCCTTGAAAGTCTCTGACATGATCCTGCGTGCGACCCTCTGCCTGCTCTGCCTTGCCAGCCCGCTGCGCGCGGGCGTCCCCGAGGCGCTGACCGGCCACATCCTGCCCGGCTATGCGGGCTTTGCCGAAGCCGCCGGAGATCTGGCGGAGGCGGCGCGGCAGGACTGCACCGCGCCCGCGCTGCGCGCGCGCTACCAGCTTGCCTTTGACGCATGGACCGTGGTGGGTGACATCCGCATGGGCCCTTCGGAAACCGGCGCTCTGGCGGTGGTGTTCTGGCCCGATGCGCGCGGCTTCACCCCGCGCACCCTGCAGGGGTTCATCGCGGATCAGGCGCCGGTGGGCCGCGATCCTGCCGCCTATGCCGAGGCGTCGATCGCCGCGCGCGGGCTCTTCGCGCTGGAACAGATGCTTTATGGGGCGGAGTTCGCGGGCTATGCCCCGGGCAGCTATGCCTGCGCGCTGGTCCAGACCATGACCGCCGACATGGCGGCGCAGGCACAGGCCCTGCAGGACGGCTGGCGCGACGGGTTCGCGCCGGTGCTGCTGTCGGCGGGCGGGCCCGGCAATGCCAGCTTCCTGTCGGAGACCGAGGCGATGGCCGCGCTTTACACGCAGGTCATGTCCAGCCTCGAGGTGACCGCCGATACAAGGCTGGGCCGACCGCTGGGCAGTTTCGACCGGCCCCGCCCGACCCGGGCCGAAGCGTGGCGCGCGGGCCGCAGCCTGCGCAACGTGCTGCTTTACGCCCGTGCTGCGCGGGATCTGGCGGTGATGCTGGCGCCCGGACCGCTGCCGCAGACCGATGCAGCGCTCGCCCGACTGGAAGAACTGGCGGGACGCGTCAGCGATCCCGGTCTGCAGGATCTCGACGATCCCGCCGCGCGGCTGCGGCTGGAGATCGTGCAGCAGCAGGTCCGCACCCTGCGCGACACCATCGGTGCCGAACTGGGCGCGCCGCTGGGGCTTAGCGCCGGGTTCAACTCTGCCGACGGGGACTAGGGCCATGACCACACGCCGCGGATTTCTCGCCACGCTGCTCGCGGCCAGCGCCGCCCCTGCCACCGGCTGGGCGGCGGCGGGGGATCCCGCCTATCTGGCCGCCGCCAAGGATCCGCAGGGCGGCTTCGTGCTGGCCGGGCTGCAGGCGGACGGGGCAGAGCTGTTCCGCATCCCGCTGCCCGCGCGCGGCCATGCGGGCTGCGCCCATCCCCGCCGGGCCGAGGCCGTGGGCTTTGCCCGCCGTCCCGGCACCTATGCGCTGGTCATCGACTGCGCGGGCGGCAGCGTGCTGCACCGCCTTGCCGCGCCCGAGGGCCACAGCTTCAACGGTCATGGCGCCTATTCCGCCGATGGCACGCGGCTTTTCACCTCCGAACAGGTGGCAGAGGGCAGCGCGGGCCGGGTCGGGGTCTGGGACGTGGCGGCGGGCTATCGCCGTATCGGCGGTTTCGCCACGCAGGGGCTCGGCCCGCATGAACTGCGGCTGATGCCGGACGGGGCAAGCCTTGTGGTCGCCAATGGCGGCATCCAGACCGATGCCTTTGACCGCACCATGCTCAACATCGAGACCATGCGCCCCAGCCTCGCCTATCTCGGGCTGGAGGGCGATCTGCTTGATCTGGTGGAGCTGGAGCCGGATCTGCGCCAGAACTCCATCCGCCATCTGGCGCTGCGCGGCGACGGGCTGGTGGGCTTTGCCATGCAGTGGCAGGGCGAACCGGGGGCGGCCCCGCCGCTGCTGGGGCTGCATCGCCGGGGCGGGGCGGTCACGCTCTGTCAGGCGCCGCTGGCGGAGGAACTGGTGATGGACGGCTATGCGGGCAGCGTGGCCTTTGACGGCAGCGGCACCGAGATCGCCATCACCTCGCCGCGCGGCGGGCGGCTGCACCGTTTCGCGGATACCGGGGCGTATCTGGGGGCGGTGTCGCGGGCGGATGTCTGCGGGCTGGCCGCCCATGCGCAGGGCTATCTGGCCAGCGACGGGCTGGGCGGGCTCCTGCTGGTCGAGGCCGCCCAGGCCCGTCCGCTGCGCCGCGCCGGTCTGTCATGGGACAATCACATCGTGCCGGTGGGCGGCCAGGGCCACGCTTGAGCGTTCCACCAGCGCCACCGGCAGGCGCAGATGCAGGGGCGGCGCTTCGGGGGCGCAGTCGATCGCCTCCAGCGTGGCGGCGGTCAGCGCTTCCAGCGACTGCGCCACGGTGGTCAGCCCGTGCGAGGCCCATGCCGATACGGGCGCATCGTCAAAGCCGATCACCGACAGGTCGTCCGGCACCCGCCGCCCCATTTCGGCCCGCGCGGTGTTGAGCACGCCAAGGGCGATCTCGTCGGTCACGCCGAAGATGCCGTCGATCCCCGGGCGGGCGAGCAGGGCACGCGCCGCCTCCACCCCGGTCTGGTAGCTGTTTTCGCCCTTGGCCCAGCGGGTCACCGGCACGCCGTGCCGCGCCATGTCCTCGGCAAAGGCGCGGGCCCGGTCCAGCTTGGCGCTGGTGCGCGAGGCAGAGATCACCACCGCCACGTTGCGGCAGCCCGCCGCCCGCAGCCGCGCGGCGGCAAGCCTGCCGCCTTCGGCGCTGTCGGCAAGGATCAGGTCGGCGGCGGCGCCCTCGGGCGGGGCGGGGCGGTTGATCAGCACCATGCGCGCGCCGTTCTGCGCGCAAAGCCGGATCAGCGCATCCGGGGCGGCGCCGGACAGCAGCACCACGGTGCGCACGCGGTAATCCAGAAGCCGCGCCAGATCCTCCTGCGCGCCGGGGCCGCTGCCTGCGGTGTTCAGCAGCAGGCATTGCAGGCGGCGGCGCTGCAGGGCCGCGCTAAGGGCGGCAAGCTGCGCCGAAATATAGGGGTTGGCAAGGTTCGCCCCCACCACCCCCACCAGATCGGAACGGGGCTGGTGCAGGCTGCGCGCCAGCCGGTTGACGCGGTAGCCAAGTTCTTCGGCGGCGGCATAGATGCGGCGCCGCGTCTCTGCCGAGACATGCGCGCCGGGCGTATAGGCGCGCGACACCGCAGAGCGCGACACGCCCGCGCGTTCGGCCACATCGGCGGCAGAGACGAAGCGCGATCTGCCGGTCATGGCCGCAGCCCGCCCGCATCCAGCGCCTGCCGGGCCAGTGCCAGCATCGGCGGCAGCGGATAGCTGTCGGGCAGGGCGCGCAGCTGGCGCAGATGCGCCAGCGCCGCCTCCAGCGTCGGGAACCGCGCGCTGCGGCGCAGATGCAGCCACAGCGCCAGCACCGTGACCGACCGCGACCGCCCGCCCCGGCAATGCACCAGCAGCCCGCCCGGCTGGTGGGGCGGGTAATGCGGCTTGGGCGGGGTGTAGCACGAGGCGAGCCCGTCGATCAGCAGCACCGCCGCCGCCAGAAGCTGCGGCGCGTTGCCCGGCCCGTCCAGCAGCCCGATCTGGTGCCGCCGGACATGGCCGCCTTCGGGCAGGGCCAGCGGGCCGGGATTGAGGTTCATGGCAAGGTTGAGCGTGGTGGTGATGCCCGCGCCCTGCAGCGCCTGCGCCTCCTCTGCCGCCGCCAGATTGCCCAGCCACAGCCCGCTCAGCCCCGGCCCGGGGGCCGCGTCCACCGGCCAGAGCAGCGGGCGGGCATCCTCGCTCGCCTCTTCGGCGGGGCTGTCGGGGGGAAGGGCGTGGCGCATGGCTCAGATCTCCAGATCGGCGGCAAGGCACAGCCGGTCCGCCAGCGCCGCGGCAAGGCGCGGGGCGGTGGCCGGATCGACAAAGGCGGGCAGCAGGCGGCGGGCACGGGTGGCCTGCGCCAGTGCCACAAGATCGCAGAGGCGCGGATGCACGTTCCAGCCCATCCACTGCGCGCGCCCGTTTGCCAGCAATGCGGCGGCAGGGCTGGTGCGCGGCACATGGCTGGAAAAGATGAAGCGAAAGCCGCCGCGCGCCAGAAGCTGCGCGGGCAGGCCGTCTTCGGCATTGGCGCCTGCGGCCACGATCACCTGGTGCGGCGTCGCCTGCGCGGCATCGGTGATCTGTGGATCAAGCCCGAGCCGCCGCGCCTCTGCCGCGATGCGGGGGCAGGCCTGCACGTCGAGCCCCGCGCGGGTCAGCGCCGCGATCATGTCCGGCCCGCGCCCGTCGGCGGGACAGGGCAGCACCGCGCCGCCGCGCGCCGCCTGCGCCAGTGCGGCGATCTGCGCGGGCAGTCCGGTGTCACGGTCGCCATAAGAGGCATCGGCCAGCACCGTGGCGGCGGGCGGGAACGGATCGCAGGGCAGCAGCGCCGCCTCCGTGCTGAAATCGCCGGTGTAAAGAAACCCGCCCTGCGGCGTGTCAAAGCGCATCCAGATGCCGCCCGGCGCATGGCCCGCCCGCCCGGTGCAAAGCGGCACGCCCAGCACCTGCGCCGCGCCGCGTTCGGGCAGCACATGGCAGCGCTGCGGACGCTGCGGCAGCTGGTCCAGCGTGGCGGCGCTGGCATGGATCTCGGGCCGGCCCAGCTCGGCCAGCCGGTCCAGCCCGCCCGCATGGTCGATATGGGCATGGCTCAGCAGCACCGCATCCACCCGGCCTGCGCGGGACAGATCGGGCCGGTCGCCCTGTTCCAGCCCGTCGCCCAGATCCAGCAGCAGGCGGCGCCCGCCGATCTGCAGCAGGAAGACGGCGGCGGATTTGCCCCCCAGCCCGCTGAGCGCGGTCAGTCGCGCCATGGCAGCACCCCCTCGGGCAGGTGGCGGCCAAGGATCAGGCTGCCCGCCATCAGCGCCAGCACCAGTGCCACCATCAGGCAGCCCACGGCGGCGGCCAGCGTGGTGGACCCCGCCTCCTCCAGAAAGATGATCATCGGGCCGATGGTCTGGGCGCGGGACGACACCAGCAGCACCGAGGTCTGGATCTCGTTGATGGCGGTCATGAACACGAGAATGCCGGAGGCCATGGCGGCGGGCGCCAGACCCGGCAGCACGATGTCGCGCAGCCGCGCGAAGATGCCCGCCCCGGTCAACTGCGCCGCCTCGTCGAGCCCGCGGTCAAGCTGCGCGAAGCCGCCAAGGATCGGGCGCAGGGCCAGCGCCAGATAGTTCGACAGATAGGCGGCAAGGATCACCCAGACCGTGCCGTAAAGCCCGGTGCCCAGAAACGGCAGCGGCCGCAGGAAGAACAGGATCATCGCGACGCCGATGATGATGCCGGGCAGCGCATAGGCGAGTTCTGAGGCAAGCCGCAGGCCGCGCGCCACCCAGCCGTGCCGCCAGACCAGCACATATCCCAGCGCCACCGAGACCGGGATCAGCACGGCAACGCAAAGCGTGGTCAGCCAGAGGCTGGTGAAGAACGCCTGCCGGATGCCTTCGTGGTGGAACAGCGCATTGGCGAAATTCTCGAAGGTGATCGTGTCGGCCCCCAGAGGCTGGCCCACGCCGCGCACCAGTGCCGTGCCCAGAAGTGCTGTCAGCGGCAGCACGAGACACAGCGCCAGATAGGCCCATGCCAGCGCCGCAACCGGTCTGCGCCAGCGTCCCAGCGCCATGCGGGGGGCGCGCTGCGCGCCATCGACCCGCTGGTCGCCGCGCCGTCCCAGCCAGCCGGTCAGCGCCATGCCCGCCACGGTCAGCCCGGCCAGCAGCAGCGCCAGCAGCGCCATGTCGTTCAGCGCCGAAGGCCCATAGGTGTTGAGCTGGCGATAGATCAGCGTGATGAGCGTCGAGACTCGGGCGGGGATGCCCAGCATGGCCTGAATGCCGAAATTGCCGATGGAGGAGACAAAGGCCAGCGCCGCCCCCGCAAAGATGCCGCCGCGCACCAGCGGCAGCACGATGTCGCGGGTGATCTGCAGCGGGCGCGCGCCATTGGCCCGCGCCGCCTCCAGCAGGGAGGCGGGCAGGCGGTGCAGGCTGGCGCGCACCGACAGGAACACCAGCGGCGCGTTGTAAAGCCCAAGCAGCAGGATGATGCCGCCCATGGAGTAAAGCGGATGGCGCGTGCCCGGCGGCAGCGACAGGCCAAGCGGCCCCAGCAGCGGGCTTGCGGGCGAAAACGCCTGAACCCATGCCAGTGCCGTGACCTGCGGCGGGATCATCAGCGGCAGCACGAAGCCAAAGACCCAGAGCGTGCGCCGCCGCATGTCGGTCAGCCCGGCCAGCAGCGCGGCGAGCGTGCCGATGACGATGGCAAGCAGGGTGGAGGCGGTGGCGATCCACAGCGTGTTCAGCGTTGCCTCGACCACGCGGCGCCCGCCCAGCAGATCGCCGATGCGCGCGGCGTCAAAGCTGCCCTGCGGCAGCAGCGCGGCACTCACCAGCCGGGCCAGCGGCGCGATGGAAAGCACCCCCACGAACAGCGCCAGCAGCACGAGCAGCAGCCGCTCGCCCCCCGGACCGGAGAGGCGAAGCGCCCGCAGGGGGCGCTTCGCTGGAGGTGTGGCAAGGCTCAAGGCTCAGAGCCCGAAGATGTCGGCGAATTTCTGGCGCACCTCGGCGTCGGATGTCACCGCCGCATCGGCATCATAGCCCAGAAGCTTCATGTCCTCGAGCTTGGGGAAGCCTTCGGGGCTGTCGACGCCGGGCAGGATCGGCAGGTTGCCCTGACCGGCCACCAGTTCCTGACCTTCGCGGCTCAGCAGGAAGTCGATGAAGGTGCGCGCGGCCTCGGGGGCGTCGGTGGTGGACAGGATCGCCGCCGGTTCGGTGATGAAGGACACGCCATCCTCGGGCACGATATAGTCGATGGGCGAGCCGTCAGCCTTGGCGCGCAGGGCGTTGGCATCGACGAGGATCGCGTATTTCGCCATGCCGGTGGCCACGGCATTGGTGGCCGGGCCATTGCCGCCTTCGGGCACGATGTCGAGATCGTTCAGGCCTTCGAAGAACGCCCAGCCCAGATCGGGGTCGTTGATGACCGCGTGCAGGTGGTTCAGCGCGGCGCCGGAATAAAGCGGCGAGGGCACGGCGATCTGGCCCCGGTTTTCCTCGACCAGCAGGTCGTTCCAGCTGGTCACCGGCTCCGCGATTTCGGGGTTGTAGGCGATGCCGGTGGTGATGGCCTTGGTGCCGAAGAACATCATGTCGGGATCATAGGTGGCGGCGTCATACTCGGCCACGGGCGCCTCGGGATAGGCCATCAGGTGACCGCCCGCCTTCAGTTCGCCAAGGTTGATGACATCGGCCACCAGCAGCACGTCGGGCTGGACCTGACCGGCCTCGATTTCCGCGCGCAGCACGTTCATCAGCGCGGAAGTGCCGTTGCGGGTCCATTCCACGGTGATGTCGGGATGGGCCGCCATGAAGGCATCGACGGTTTCCTGCGCCTGTTCCGGCGGCTGGCTGGTATACAGCGTCAGGGTTTCGGCAAAGGCCGCGCTGGACATCAGCGTGGCGGCAAGCGTGAGCGAAAGCAGTTTCATCGGTCTGTCCTTGCTGGTTGGGAGGAGGAGAGGGCGGCAGGGTCGGGGATCACCCAGCCGTCGCGCAGGGCGAGCGAGATCCGCTGCCCGCGGCAGAGCGAGGCGGGCGCGGCGATGTTGAGCGACAGCGCCACGGGCGCTGCCTGTCCCGCCATGACCTCGGCGCGCAGATAGGCGCCGCGAAAGGTCGCGCGGGTGACATGGGCGGGAATGGCGGCGGGGGCGGGATCGGGCAACAGCGCCAGATCGGCGGGCTGGACCGAGATCATCGCCTGCGCGCGCGGCTTTTCATCGGGGGCGCAGCGCAGCAGGGCGGGTTGGCCCAGCACGATGGCCTGCGCGCGGCCCGTGCCATCGGGGCGGATGTCATGGGCGGGCACCACGCGGCCCTCGCCGATGAAGCCCGCCACGGTTTCCGAGGCGGGCTGACGGAACAGCGCCTCGGGGCGGTCGAACTGCAGGATGCGTCCGCGGTCCATCACCGCGACCCGGTCGGCCAGCGCCAGCGCTTCGGCCTGATCGTGGGTGATGTAGAACATGGTGGCGCCGGACCGGGCGTGGAAGGCGGCGAATTCCTCTTCCAGCGCGCCGCGCAGATGCACGTCTAGATTGGCGAGCGGTTCGTCCAGCAGCACGACGCGGCTTTCCATCGCCAGACAGCGCGCCAGCGCCACGCGCTGCCGCTGCCCGCCCGACAGATCGGCGGGCCGCCTGCTGGCCAGCGCGCCCAGTTCCACCATCTCCAGCACGCGGGCGACGCGGGCCTCGCGTTCGGGTTTCGGCACGCCCGCGATGCGCAGGCCGTAAGCGACGTTCTGCACCACGCTCATATGCGGCCAGAGCGCGTAATTCTGGAACACCACGCCGATGCCGCGCTCTTCGGGCGGCAGGTGGCGCCCGGGGGCGGAGACGGTTTCGCCGCCGATGTCGATGCGGCCCGCATTCACCGGCTCGAATCCGGCCAGACAGCGCAGCAGCGTGGTCTTGCCGCAGCCCGAAGCGCCCAGCACCGCCACGAATTCGCCCGGCTCGATGGACAGGCTCACCTGCCGCAGCACCTCGGTCCGGCCAAAGCTCTTGTCCACTGCGTCGATGACGATGCCGCTCACCGCAAACCCCTCTGGCCCGTGCCTGCACAGCTGTGCAGTCCTGCGCCATGGGTGCCCGCCCGCCGCGACATCGCGACGACAGGCCCGTGAAGCTTGCATGACATCGGGGCGGCGGACAGCAGAACGCCCCCCGGATCGGGGGGCGCTGCAGGGGCCGTGCGGCGGGGGTGTTACCGGTCCGGGTCGTCGGCCCCGGGGCGCCGGTCAGGATCGGCCTGACCCACGCCCTTGAACACGAACTTGAAGGGCAGCATCCACAGGAAGCCCAGCCCCACATAGACCAGCAGCTCTGCCCAGATCGGCGGGCGGTTCAGCGCGTTGACCAGAGTGACCGCCGCCACGATGTACAGCGGCAGCCCCACCAGCAGGATGACCAGCGACCAGCGGCGCCGCGCCTTGTAGCTGAGCGCCATCCGCTCAGTCCACGAAGGGGTCGGTGACGAGGATGGTGTCCTCGCGTTCCGGCGAGGTCGACAGCAGCGCCACCGGGCAGCCGATCAGCTCTTCGATGCGGCGGACATATTTCACCGCAGCCCCGGGCAGGTCGTTCCAGCTGCGCGCGCCTTCGGTCGATTCGGTCCAGCCCTCCATCTCCTCATAGATGGGGGTGCAGCGCGCCTGCTGTTCGGCGGCGATCGGCAGATGGTCCAGCACGGCGCCGTCCAGCTCGTAGCCGGTGCAGATGCGGATGGTCTCGAACCCGTCCAGCACGTCAAGCTTGGTCAGCGAGATGCCGTTGACGCCCGAGGTCACGCAGGTCTGGCGCACCAGCACCGCGTCGAACCAGCCGCAGCGGCGCTTGCGCCCGGTCACGGTGCCGAATTCGCGGCCACGTTCCCCCAGCCGCTGACCGTCCTCGTCATGCAGTTCGGTGGGGAAGGGGCCTTCGCCGACGCGGGTGGTGTAGGCCTTGACGATGCCCAGCACGAAATCGATGGCGCCCGGGCCCATGCCGGTGCCGGTGGCGGCCTGTCCCGCGATCACGTTCGACGAGGTGACATAGGGATAGGTGCCGAAATCGATGTCCAGCAGCGCGCCCTGCGCGCCTTCGAACAGGATGCGCTTGCCCGAGCGGCGCTTTTCGTTGAGCACCTTCCAGACCGGTCCCGCATATTTCAGGATCTCGGGCGCGATCTCGCGCAGCGAGGCCAGCAGGCCGTCGCGGTCCACGGGCTCCAGCCCCAGACCCCGGCGCAGCGCGTCGTGATGCAGCAGCGCCCGGTCCACCCGCGCCACCAGCGTGGCGTCATCGGCCAGATCGGCGACGCGCACCGACCGGCGGCCCACCTTGTCCTCATAGGCCGGCCCGATGCCGCGCCCGGTGGTGCCGATCTTGGCCCCCTTGGAGGCAGCCTCTTCGCGGGCGCGGTCCAGTTCGCCATGAATCGGCAGGATCAGCGGCGTGTTTTCCGCGATCATCAGCGTCTCTGGCGTGATCTCGACCCCCTGCACGCGGATCGAGTCGATTTCCTTGACCAGATGCCACGGATCCAGCACCACGCCATTGCCGATCACCGACAGCTTGCCACCGCGCACCACGCCCGAGGGCAGCGCGTTCAGCTTGAACACCTTGCCGTCGATGACCAGCGTATGGCCAGCGTTATGGCCACCCTGAAAGCGCGCGATCACATCGGCCCGCTCGGACAGCCAGTCCACGATCTTGCCCTTGCCTTCGTCGCCCCACTGGGCACCCACGACGACCACGTTAGCCATTGCTCACCTGTCCTTTTGCGGCAGTTCAAACCGGCACCGTATAGCGGGGCCGGGCGCGGGGGGGAACCCTCAATTGGCCAGTGTCCATTCCGCCGCAGATCAGGGCAGAAGATGCAGCCAGCCCCATGTGGTGAAGATGCAGAGCCCGGTGGCCAGCAGCACCGAGGAGGCCGCGACGCGCTTGGCCACGCCATACATGTTGGCGAAGACATAAGCATTGACCCCCGGTGCCACGGCGGCGGTAACCACGCCCGAGCGCATCGCATCGGTGGGCAGGTCAAGTGCGGTGCCCATCAGATACATCACCGCCGGATGCAGCCCCAGCGACAGGGCGCAGACAAACAGGATGGCGCGCATGTCGCCTTCGGGGCGGTAGCGGTAGAGCACGCCGCCAAGCGCGAAGAGCGCGGCAGGCAGGGCGGTGCGGGTCACCATGTCCAGCGCCTCCAGCATGGGGGCGGGCAGCGAGATGTTGCCAAGGTTGAACAGCAGCCCGATCAGGATGCCGATGACCAGCGCGTTGCGGAACATCGCGCGCAGGATGGTGACGGGCAGGCGGCGCAGTTCGGTGCCACGGGACCGGGCGCGGGCAATCTCCATCGCGGTGATTCCGATGGCATATCCCAGCGGCGAATGGATGGAGATGATGGCGTAATTGCCGTTCAGCGCCTCTGGCCCGAAGGCGCGTTCGGTGATCGGCAGCCCCAGCAGCAGCGAGTTGGAAAAAAGCCCGCAGAAGCCGATGGCGACCGAATCCTCCCACGGGCGGCGGAACAGGTAGCGCGCCCCCAGCAGCCCCACGACAAAACCCGCGATGGCGCCGGTGTAGAACGAGATCAGCAGCTTCGGATCGAAATAGGCGCCCAGATCCAGCGTCCAGATGGCGCGGAACAGCAGGCAGGGAATGGCGATGGTCTGGGTGAAGCTCATCAGCCCGTCCACCGCGTTGTCCTTCAGCAGCCCGCGCCAGCTGGCCAGCCAGCCCGCACCGATCACGATGAACACCGGCAGGATGACGTTGAGCAGCGCCTGCATCAGCGGCGCCGGACGGCGCGGTTACAGCGCATAGCTCAGCACCATGCCGTCAAAGGCTGGCTCCACATGGGCGGGCGTTTCGGCAGCCACCGCGTCATAATCCAGATCGATATGCATGTTGGTCAGCACGGCGCGGCGCGGGGCGGCGCGGGCGATCCAGTCCAGCGCCAGCTGCAGATGGGCATGGGTCGGATGCGGGCTGCGGCGCAGCGCGTCGACGATCCAGCAGTCCAGCCCCGCCAGATGCGGCCAAGCGTCTTCGGGGATGCGCACCACATCGGGCATATAGGCCAGATCATGGATGCGGAACCCCAGCGCGTCGATGGATCCGTGATCGACCTTGATGGGCGTCAGAGTGATGGCGCCGCCTGCGCCCTCGATGCTGAACGGGCCACGGCCGATGCTGTGCAGGTCGAAAATGGGCGGGTAGGGGCTGTCTTCGGGCTGGGCGAAGGCATAGCCGAAACTGCTCAGCAGCACGTTCTGCGTGTCGCCATCGGCCCAGACCGGCAGGCGGGCGCGGCGGTTGAACACGATCTGGCGCAGGTCATCGAGCCCATGGGTGTGATCCGCATGGGGATGGGTCCAGACCGCCGCATCCAGATCGCCGATGCCCGCATCCAGAAGCTGCGCGCGCATGTCGGGCGAGGTGTCGATCAGCACCCGCGTCACGCCCGCCTCGCCCTCGCGTTCGACCAGCATGGAACAGCGGCGGCGGGTGTTCTTGGGGTTCGCCGGATCACATTCGCCCCAGTTGCCGCCCAGCCGGGGCACGCCGCCCGAGGATCCGCAGCCAAGGATGGTAAAGCGCAGCGTGCCGGTCATGTCGGCGCACGCCATGCCGCCGCCTTGGCGAACAGCCGGTCGAAATTGGCCTCGGTCGCGGCGGCGAACTCTTCCAGCGTCAGGCCGAAGGCCTTGGCGCCCACCTCGGCGGTGTGGCGGGTGTAGCCGGGTTCGTTGCGCCGCCCGCGATGCGGCGGCGGGGCCAGATAGGGGCTGTCGGTTTCCAGCAGGATCCGGTCCAGCGGGGCGGCGGCGAAGATCTCGCGCAGGTCGGCGGATTTGGGGAAGGCCGCGATGCCGGACATGGACAGGTAGAAGCCGCAGTCCAGCGCCGCCCGCGCCAGCTCCGCCGAGGAGGAAAAGCAGTGCATCACGCAGGCATAGGGCTTTTCGCGGAAGCCCTCGGTCAGGATGCGGGCCATGTCGTCATCGGCGGCGCGGGCATGGATGATCAGCGGCAGGCCGGTTTCCTGCGCCGCCGTGATATGGACGCGCAGCGACGCCTGCTGCGCCTCTGCCGTCTCGGCGGTGTAGTGGTAATCGAGCCCGGTTTCGCCGATGCCGACAAATTTGGGATGCCGGGCCAGCGCCACAAGCTGGTCGACCGTGACCTCCGCCGCCTTGCCCACGCTCATCGGGTGCAGCCCTGCGGCATAGAACACCGGATCATGCGCCTCCACGATGGCGCGCACCTGCGGTTCCTGATGCAGCTTGGTGCAGATCGTCACCATCCGGTGCACGCCCGACGCGACGGCGCGGGCGATGACTTCGTCGCGATCCTCGTCGAAATCGGGGAAATCCAGATGGCAGTGGCTGTCGGTGATGCGGGGAAATGTCATGCGCGCGTCCTTTGCGGGCAGGTATCCGACATGCGCCGGGCAGGGTCAAGGCGCGGCGGAGGGATCGGCGCCGCAGGGCCTGTCGCGGACGCAGGCGGCGAAAACCGCTGGATCCATGCCCCGGACTGTGCCCTGATTTCAGGCATCCGCCCCGGCAGCGGGGCGCCGTGGGCCGGGCCGGGCTTTTCGGCCCCCGCCTGCCGCGCTAAGCCAGCCGCAGTCCAGACCCAAGGAGCCCCCCGATGACACTTGCCTTCGATCCCGCCGCCCTGACCCTGCCCGCCGCGCATTTTATCGGCGGCACCTTCATCGACGGGCCGGAGGAGATTGCGGTGACCGCCCCCTCCAGCGGGCAGGCGCTGCGCGCCATTCCCTGCGCCGATGCCGCCATGGTCGACCGCGCGGTGGAGACGGCGCGCGCCGCGCTTGCCTCCTCGGGCTGGGGCGGGCTGATGCCGCGCGACCGGCTGCGCGCCATGCACCGCTGGGCCGACCTGATCGAGGCGGAGGCGGCGCATCTGGCCCGGCTGGAGGCGGTGGCCTCCTCCCGTCCCGTGGCGCAGGCGGTGACGGGCGATGTGCTGGTGACCGCCGAACAGATCCGCTTCTTTGCCGAATTCGCCGACAAGGAGGGTGGCGAGCTGGTGCCCACCTCTGACGCGCAGATGGGCTTCATTTCGGCGCATCCCTACGGGGTGATCGGCGCCATCACGCCGTGGAATTTCCCGCTGTCCATGGCGGCATGGAAGCTGGGGCCAGCCTTGGCTGCGGGCAATGCGGTGGTGCTGAAGCCGTCAGAGATGACGCCCTATTCCACGCTGCGGCTGGCGGAGCTGTCGGTGCAGGCGGGGATCCCGGCGGGGCTGATCAACATCGTGCTGGGCGACGGGCCCACCACCGGCAGCGCCATCACCGGGCATCCCGGCATCGACAAGGTGTCCTTCACCGGATCCACCCGTGCGGGCGCGCAGATCATGGAAAACATCGCCCGCACCGGCATCAAGCCCATGACGCTGGAACTGGGCGGCAAAAGCCCGATGCTGGTCTTTGCCGATGCCGATCTGGATCTGACCGCCGACTGTCTGGATCGCGGCATCACCCCCAATGCCGGGCAGTTCTGCGTGGCGGGGTCGCGCATAATTGTCGACCGCCGCGTGGCCGAAGAACTGGCCGAGAAGCTTGCCGCCCGCTTTGCCCGCCACGCCCCCGCGCCGACATGGGCCGGGGAGGCCGGGTTTTCGCCCATCATTTCGGAACGGCAGCTGGCGCGGATCGACAGCATCGTGCGCGCGGCGGTGGATCAGGGGGCGCAGATCCTCTGCGGCGGCGAACGGTTCGACCGCGAGGGCAGTTTCTACCGCCCGACCCTGATCGGCGGCGTCGATGCGCAAAGCCCCGCCATCCGCGAGGAGATCTTCGGCCCCGTCGCCACCTTCCAGACCTTCGACACCGAGGAAGAGGCGCTGGCGCTGGCGGCCCACCCGACCTACGGGCTGGCGGCGGGGCTGTTCACCCGCGATCTCAGCCGTGCGCTGCGCCTGACCCGCGCGCTGGAGGCGGGCACCGTCTGGGTCAACCGCTATGGCCGCACCCGCGATCACATCCTGCCCACCGGGGGCTGGAAGGCCAGCGGCATCGGCAAGGATCTGGGGCGCGAGGCCTATCTGGCCAACCGCCGCACCAAATCGGTGCTGATCGACCTCTGACCCCCGCGCAAACCTCTGGATCTGCGCGGCCCGCCGGGGTAGGGCGCGGCAAAGCCACCAAAGGATCACCCGATGCTCCGCATGTTCCAGACCGCCACGCTGATCGCCCTGCTCTCCGGCACCGCTGCCGGGGCGCAGACGCTTTATTTTTCGGCCATTCCCGACGAGGACGAGACTGCACTCGTCACGCGCTTTTCCGCCGTGGCCGAGTATCTTGAGGGCGCCTTGGGCGTCGAGGTGGAATTTGTGCCGGTGAAAAGCTACCCCGCCGCCGTCACCGCCTTTCGCAACGATCAGGTGCAGCTGGCGTGGTTCGGCGGCCTGACCGGCGTGCAGGCGCGGCTGGCGGTGCCGGGCGCAAAGGCCATCGCGCAGGGGGTCGAGGATCCGACCTTCATCACCTATTTCATCGCCAATACCGACACCGGGCTGGAGCCTTCGGACGAGTTCCCGCAGGAGATGGAGGGCATGACCTTCACCTTCGGCGCGCGCACCTCGACCTCGGGGCGGCTGATGCCGGAATTCCATATCCGGCAGGAGACCGGCAGCGCGCCCGAGGAATTTTTCTCGCGCGTGGGCTATTCCGGCGATCACAGCCAGACGCTGCGGCTGGTGGCGAGCGGCGCGTGGCAGGTGGGCGCGCTCAACTATGCCGTCTATGACAAGGCGCTTGCCGATGGCGCCCCCGAGGTCGAGACCGCGCAGGTGATCTGGCAGACCCCGCCCTATCCCGATTACAACTGGACCATTCGCGGCGATGTCGATGCGCGCTTTGGCGAGGGCTTCGCCGACCGGGTGCAGGCGGCGATCCTTGCCATGGACGATCCCGACCTGCTGGCCAGCTTCCCGCGCGACGGGTTCATTCCCGCCGCAAGCGAGGATTTCCAGCCGATCGAGGATGTGGCGCGGGAGCTTGACCTGCTCGAATGACGCTGGCGCGGCTTTCCGGGGCCACGCTGGGGTATGGCGCGGGGGCGGTCCTGTCGGATCTGTCCCTGACGCTTGATCCCGGCGAAAGGCTGGTGCTGCTGGGGCGCAGCGGTGTGGGCAAGACCACGCTGCTGGCGCATCTGCACGACCAGATGACCGGGGCGGGGCAGCGCGTGGCGCTGGTGCCGCAGGATCACGCGCTGGTGCCGCAGCTTTCGGTGCTGCGCAACGTTCTGATGGGACGGCTTGACGATCACGGCGCGCTTTACAACCTGCGCAGCTTTATCGCGCCGCGCGCCCGCCAGCGCGCCGAGGTGACCGCCCTGCTGGCCGATCTGGCGCTGGAGGGACTGGCCGACCGCCCCGTCGCCGCCCTGTCGGGCGGGCAGAAGCAGCGCGTGGCACTGGCGCGCGGGCTTTACCGGGGCGGCACGGTGATGCTGGGCGACGAGCCGGTCTCGGCGGTGGACGAAACCCAAGGGCCGCTGCTGATGGATCTGATCGCCGCGCGCTTTGCCACCGCCGTGGTGGCGCTGCATGACGTAGGCCTTGCCCGCCGCTTCGGCACAAGGCTGCTGGGCCTGCGCGACGGGCGCATCCTTTTCGACGCCGCCCCCGGGGCGGTGGAGGATGCGCAGATGGCGGCACTTTATGCCGATTAGACTGCGCATCGTGGCGCTGTTTGCGCTGGCGGGGCTGCTGGCGCTGCCCTTGGCCGATCTGACGCTGGCGGGGCATGACCCTTGGGCGGCGCTGGCGCGGATGGGGGCGGGGTTCCTGCGCCCCGATTTCGGCGCGGTGGACCAGATCGGGCGGGCGCTGGCCTCTACCGTGTTTTTCGCCATCGCGGGCGTGGCGCTTGGCGGTGCGGCGGGCTTTGTCATGGCGCCGTTCCTGCATCTGCGCGGGGTGCGCGGGCTCGCCATCGCGCTGCGCTCGGTGCACGAACTGTTCTGGGCGCTGCTGCTGCTGCAGGTGCTGGGGCTGGGGCCGCTGACCGGGGTGCTGGCCATCGCGCTGCCCTATGCGGGCATCTTCGCCAAGGTCTTTGCCGAACAGATCGAAGAGGTCGATCCCCGGCCCGCGCAGATCCTGCCGCCGCGCACCGGCGCGCTGTCGCGCTTTGTCTTTGCGCAGCTGCCGCTGGCGGCGGGGGCGATGCAAAGCTACACGCTTTACCGGCTGGAATGCGGGCTGCGCTCCAGCGCGGTGCTGGGATTCGTCGGGCTGCCGACGCTGGGCTTCCAGCTCGACAGCTTTTTCCGCATGGGCGATTACGGCGCGGCCAGTGCCATCCTGATCTGCTATGTGGCGCTGATCGCCTCCCTCCGGCTGTGGATGCGGCGGCGGCTGGTGCCGGTCTGGATCGCGGCGGCGGTGGTCTGGCTGGCGCTGATCCCGACGCCGCCCATGGGGCAGGGCGCGCTGTGGCGGTTCCTGAGCCATGACGTGATCCCCGCGCCGCTGCGCGACGGCTGGGATGCGGGCGCCTTTGCTGACTGGCTGGGGCCGCTGCTGATGCAGCAGGTGCTGCCGGGCCTGTGGGCGACGCTGCTGGTGGCGCAGATCGCGCTGGTGCTGACCGGGTTGGTGGCGCTGGCCAGTTTCGGGCTGATCGTGCGGCGGGTGACGGGGCGCGTGGGGCAGGCGCTGGGGCATCTGGGGCTGGTGATCCTGCGCAGCCTGCCCGATTACATGCTGGCCTATCTTTTCCTGCAGATCTTCGGGCCTTCGATGCTGCCCGCGATCCTTGCGCTGGGTCTGCACAATGGCGCCATCATCGGCCATCTTCTGGGCCGCGAGGGCGAGGCGCTGGTGCCACGCCTGCGCGCCGATGCGCCGCGCGGCACGATGCTGTGGCTCTGGGAACTGCTGCCGCGGCTTTTTGGCGCCTTTGTCGCGCTGTGTCTCTACCGGTGGGAGATCATCCTGCGCGAAACCGCCGTGATGGGGCTTCTGGGGGTGGCGACGCTGGGATTCTACATCGACGGCGCCATGTCGGAACTGCGGCTCGACCGGGCGGTGCTGCTGCTGCTGGGGGCGGGGGCGCTGACCGTGGCGGTGGATGCGGCCTCGCGGCATCTTCGGGCACGGACCGATGGCCGGGCGCGCGCCACCGGGCGCGGCACCGCGCAGGCGCTGGCTCAGGATGTGGGCTTGCGCCGCACGTAAAGCTCCATCCGGTGGTGGACGATGTCATAGCCCAGTTCCGCCGCCAGTTCCGCCTGCAGCCGTTCGATCCGGTCAGAGCAGAATTCGATCACCTCGCCCGTATCCACGTCGATCATGTGGTCGTGATGGCCCGCATCGGCATGTTCGAACCGGGCGGAGGCGCCTTCGAACTGGTGGCGGTGGATCACCCCCTGACCCTCCAGCGCGCTGAGCGTGCGATAGACGGTCGACAGCGAAATCCCCGGCATTTCCTCTTCGGCGCGGCGGTGCAGTTCCACCGCGTCGGGATGGTCTTCGGCTTCGGCAAGCTTCGCCACCAGCACGGCGCGCTGCCGCGTCATGCGGATGCCTGCATCGCGCAGGGCCTGTGTCAGTCGGTCAGAGCGGGCCAGTCGTGTCATCCATCGGTTTTGCCCGCTGCGGAGCGCGCTGACAAGATCCTCCGCGCTTAGTTGCAAATGGATTGCAACTGACTTGACAGATGCAAACCATTCGCAGATAGATGCGACAACCCACAGGAGATCCGCATGCTCACCCGACGCCAGACCCTTGCCTTGTCCGCGGCCTTTGGCCTGATGGCCCGCCCCGCGCTGGCCCAAGGTCGTCTCAAGGTCGTCACAACCTTCACCATCATCGCCGACATGGCGCAGAACGTCGCGGGCGAGGTGGCCGAGGTGGTGTCCGTCACCCGGCCCGGCGCCGAGATCCACGGCTATTCCCCGACGCCGCGCGACATCCTGCGTGCGCAGGATGCGGATCTGGTGCTGTGGAACGGACTGAATCTGGAGCTGTGGTTCGAACAGTTCTTCGGCAACCTGCGCGACGTGCCCGCCGCCACGGTCAGCGACGGCATCGCCCCGATGCCGATCGCGGGCGGCAGCTATGACGGCAAGCCCAACCCGCATGCGTGGATGGGGCTGGAGCCGGCGCTGGTCTATGTGGACAATATCCGCGCCGCGCTGGAAACCGCCGATCCCGCCAATGCGGCCGCCTACCGGGCCAATGCCGAGGCCTACAAGACCCGCATCCGCGACACCATCGGCCCGCTGCGCGACGCGATCCGCGCGCTGCCCGAAGACCGCCGCTGGCTGGTCACCTCCGAAGGGGCGTTTTCCTATCTGGCGCGGGATTACGGCCTGCGCGAGCTGTTCCTGTGGCCGATCAACGCCGACGAACAGGGCACGCCGCAGCAGGTGCGCGCGGTGGTGGATGCGGTGCGGACCCATCAGATCCCGGTGGTGTTTTCCGAATCCACCGTCTCCGACCGCCCGGCCTGGCAGATCGCCCGCGAAACAGGGGCGGCCTATGGCGGGGTGCTGTATGTCGACAGCCTGTCGGAACCCGGCGGCCCGGTGCCCAGCTATCTTGATCTGCTGCGCGTCACGTCGGAAACCATCCTGCAGGGGCTCAGCCAATGACCGAAGGCATCCGGGTCGACGGGCTGACCGTGCGCTACCGCACCGGCATGACCGCGCTGCGCGACGCCAGCTTCAGCCTGCCCACCGGCACCATCGCCGGGCTTCTGGGCATGAATGGCGCCGGGAAATCGACGCTGTTCAAGGCGCTGATGGGCTTTGTGCCGCGCGCCGCCGGAGAGGTGGCGCTGCTGGGCCAGCCGGTGGCGCAGGCGATCCGGGCGCAGGCCGTGGCCTATGTGCCGCAGGCCGAAGAGGTCGACTGGACCTTTCCGGTGCTGGTCGAAGATGTGGTGATGATGGGCCGCTATGGCCATATGGGGTTCCTGCGCCGCGCCCGCGACGCCGACCGCCGCGCCGTGGCGCAGGCGCTGGAGCGGGTGGGCATGGCCGAGTTCCGCCACCGCCAGATCGGCGAGCTGTCGGGCGGGCAGAAAAAGCGCGTCTTTGTCGCCCGCGCGCTGGCACAGCAGGCGCGGGTGATCCTGCTCGACGAGCCTTTCGCCGGGGTCGACATGACCACCGAGGCGCAGATCATGGATCTGCTGCGCGAGCTGCGCGCCGAGGGCCGGGTGATGCTGGTGGCCACCCATAACATCGCCGCCGTGCCGGAGTTCTGCGACCGCGTGGTGCTGGTGCGCGGCACGGTGCTGGCGCATGGCCCCACGGCGGAGGTGCTGACCGAGGCCGCGCTGCGCGACACGTTCGGCGGCATGGCCCCTCTGGTGGAGTCTGTGCCGCTGCGTGTGGCGGGGGCGCGGGCATGAGCCTGCTGCTGGAGCCTTTCAGCTACGGCTACATGACCAATGCCATCTGGGTGTCGGCGCTGGTGGGGGCGGTCTGCGCCTTCCTGTCGGCCTTCCTGATGCTGAAGGGCTGGTCGCTGATCGGTGACGCGCTGAGCCATGCCATCGTGCCCGGCGTCGCGGGAGCCTATATGCTGGGCCTGCCCTTTGCGCTTGGCGCGTTCCTGTCGGGGGGGCTCGCGGCGCTGGCGCTGCTGCTCTTGCGCGCGCGCACCGGGCTCAAGGAAGACACGCTGATCGGGCTGGTCTTCACCTCGTTTTTCGGGCTGGGGCTGTTCATGGTCTCGCTCAACCCGGTGTCGGTGTCAGTGCAGACCATCACCATGGGCAATATCCTTGCCATCACCCCCGCCGACACGCTGCAGCTGGCGCTGATCGGAGGGATCTCGCTGCTGATCCTTCTGGCGAAATGGCGCGACCTGCTGGCGGTGTTCTTTGACGAGGCCCATGCCCGCACGCTGGGGCTGAACCCCACGGCGCTGCGCGCGCTGTTCTTCACGCTGCTTGCCGCCTGCACCGTCGCGGCGCTGCAGACGGTGGGGGCGTTTCTGGTCATCGCCCTGGTGGTGACGCCGGGGGCCACCGCCTATCTGCTCTGCGACCGCTTTCCGCGCCTGCTGGCGCTGGCGGTGGGGATCGGCGCCAGCACCTGCGCCTTGGGCGCCTATCTGAGCTATTTCCTTGATGGCGCGACGGGGGGTGTCATCGTCTGCCTGCAGACCGCCCTGTTCCTGCTGGCGCTTGCCTTTGCGCCCAAACATGGCGTGCTGGCCGCGCGCCGTCGCGCCCGGGTCGCGGCTTCGGAGGATGCGGCATGATCGACACGCTGCTGCTGCCGTTCCAGCTGCCCTTCCTGCAGAATGCGCTGCTGATCACGCTGCTGATGGCGCCCGCCGCCGGGCTGCTGTCGTGTTTTCTGGTGCTGAAGGGCTGGTCGCTGATGGGCGATGCGGTGTCCCATGCGGTGCTGCCGGGGGTGGTGCTGGCCTATATGGCGGGGATTCCGCTGCTGATCGGCGCGTTTCTGGCGGGGCTCTTCTGTGCGCTCGCCACGGGCGTCATCCGCGACCTGTCGCGGGTCAAGCAGGACACGGTGATGGGCGTGGTGTTTTCCGGCATGTTCGGGCTGGGCATCGTGCTTTACACGCAGATCTCCTCGGACTTGCATCTGGATCACATCCTGTTCGGCAACCTGCTGGGGGTCAGCGCCGCCGATCTGTGGACCACCGGGCTGATCGCGGGCGGGGTGGGGCTGGCGCTGCTGCTGCTCTGGCGCGACCTGCTGCTGCTGGCCTTTGATCCGGTGCAGGCGCGGATGGCGGGGCTGCGGGTGCGGCTGCTGCATTACGGGCTGCTGGTGGCGCTGTCGGCCACGGTGGTGGCGATGCTGTCGGCGGTGGGGATCATCCTGTCCGTCGCGCTGCTGATCGCGCCGGGGGCCAGTGCCTTCCTGCTGACACGGCGTTTTCCGGCGATGCTCGCGGTGTCGGTGGCGCTTGCCATGATCGCAGGGGTCACGGGTGTCTGGCTGAGCCTCTTTCTCGACAGCGCGCCCGCGCCGACCATCGTGCTGATCCTGACGGGGTTTTTCCTGCTGGCTCTGGGTCGGCACCTGCTGCGCCGACCCGTTCTGTCCTAGCCCGTCGGTCAGAGATAGCTCTGCAGCATCGCCAGATCATCCTCGGTCAGCGCCACGCCCTGCGCCTCGGCCTCGGCGCGCAGGCGGCGGCGGCGGTCGCCGGGCAGCCGGTCCTGCCCCGCCGCGCGCACCGCATCCGACAGCTGCCGCACTCGCTGCGCAAAGCCCGCGCCGCGGTCTGGATCGAGCAGCAGCAGCATCTGGCCGGTGCAGGGGATCTTGGCGCCGGGATGGGCCGACCAGTCCACCTCTGACGAAAACGCGCCGCCGGTGAAGGCTGCCGCCAGAATCTCGATGGTCATGGCCAGCGAGGCCCCCTTGTGCCCGCCAAAGGGCAAAAGCGCGCCGCCCTCCAGAATGGCGTTCGGGTCGGTGGTGAGCTGGCCCGAAGCATCGACGCCGCAGCCTTCGGGCAGGGCATGCCCCTGCCGCGCGGCGATCTGCACGTCGCCATGGGCCAGCGCCGATCCGGCCTGATCCCAGACATAGGGCGGCTCGCCGTCGCGTGGACAGGCAAAGGCCATGGGATTGGTGCCAAAAACCGGCGTGGTCCCGCCCGGCGGCACCACCACCGCCATGGAATTGACCACCGACAGCGCCACAAGTCCCGCTTCGCCAAAGGGTTCGACATCGGGCCAGAGCGCGCTGAAATGCTGCGAATTGCGCAGCGCCAGCACCGCCACCCCCTGCGCCCGCACCCGGTCCAGCAGCAGCGGGCGCGCGGCCTGCAGCGCCACCTGCGCAAAGCCGCCGCGCGCATCGACGCGGATCTGCGCGGCGCCGTTATCCTCGATCACCGGCTCGGCATTGGGCGCGCCCCAGCCGCTGCGCAGGGTCGAGACATAGGCCGGGATGCGGAATACCCCATGGCTCAGCGCGCCGTCGCGCTGGCAGGCCGCGCAGTTTTCCGCCAGAACCTGCGCCACCTCCGCGCGCAGACCCTGCGCGCGGAACAGCCGGGCCAGAAGGGCCACCAGATCGGCGAAGGGCAGGCGGATCATGCGGCGGGCGCCAGTTCGCGCGCCACCAGATCCACCCAGAAGCGCATGGCGGGCAGGATCGCGTCATCGTTGAAATCATAGCCCGGATTGTGCAGCTCGGCCGAGTCGCCATTGCCGAACCACAGGATCGCGCCGGGTTTTGCCTCCAGCATGTAGGAAAAATCCTCGGATCCCATCACCGCAGCACAGCTGTCATCGACCACGGCGGCCTGCCGCGCCACCTCGACCGCGAGCGCGGTCTTGGCGGGATCGTTGGCGGTCACCGGATAGCCGGGGCGCCAGTCCAGATGCGCGGTGCAGCCGAACTGTTCCGCGCCCGCGCGCAGGATGCGGCGGATATGCGCCTCGGCCTCGCGCCGGGTCTCGACCGTCATGGTGCGCAGGCTGCCGCCGAACACCGCCGTATCGGGAATGACGTTCAGCGCGCCGGGCGCCCCGGCCTGCAGATAGGTCAGCGACAGCACCACCTGATCGAAAGGATCGGTGAACCGCGACACCAGCGTCTGCAGCGAGGCGATCAGATGCGCCGCCGCCACCACCGGATCCAGCGATTTTGACGGGGCCGAGGCATGGCCGCCGCGCCCTTCGACGGTGACCACGAAGCGGTCGCCCGCCGCCATCAGCGCCCCGGGCCGGGTGGCGAATTCCCCCACCGGCAGGCCCGGCTGGTTGTGCATGGCATAGACCGTCTCGATCCCGAAGCGGTCAAACAGCCCGTCTTCGATCATCTTGCGCGCCCCCGCGCCCCCTTCTTCGGCGGGCTGGAAGATCAGCGCGACAGTGCCGGCAAAATCGCGATGCGCGCACAGATACTGCGCCGTGGCCAGCAGCGTGGCGGTGTGCCCGTCATGGCCGCAGGCATGCATCATGCCGGGATGGCGCGAGCCATAGGGCAGGTTGGTCTTTTCATCCATCGGCAGCGCATCCATGTCGGCGCGCAGGCCCAGCACCGGACCGTCGCCGCCCGCGCCGCGGATCAGCGCCACCATCCCGGTATCGGCGAGCCCGGTGACCAGCTCGTCCACCCCGAAGCCGCGCAGCTTCTCCGCCACATAGGCCGAGGTCTTGGGCAGCGCATAAAGCAGCTCGGGCATCTGGTGCAGATCGCGCCGCCAGTCGCGGGCGGTCTCGGCGATGCGGGTCAAGTCGTCGGTCTGGGTCAAGGGGCTCTCCTGTCGCTGCGGCCTTGCGGGCCTGCCGCATCCTTTCAGCCCGCATGGCCGGACGCAAGACATGCGCAGACTGGCCCGGGCTGAGCCGGGCGGCGCCGGGGACTCGCCCGAAGCTGCCAGACGCATCGGCAGCCCTAAGGCCGTCGGCCCCGGGGACCGCCCGACGTCGTCAGTTGCAAGGACCGGCCCGTCACCTGCCAAAGAGCGCAACAAAGCCTCTCTGCGGAAGCGCCGCTTCAGACGGCGTTCTGCCTGCGCCCGTCACCGCTCAGCCCAAGAGCGACAGCACGATGCTGGCGGAGCTGTTCAGCGGGCTCGCGGCCACGGCGCTGCGCGTCAGGTAAAGGCGCCGCATCTCCTCCAGCTTGTCGCTGCGGACCAGATCCGCCAGCTGGTCGGTGCCGAACACCCGCTCTGCCCGCTGTTTCAGCTTGACCAGCTGCTGGTCGATGTCCAGCGCGCCGAAACTGTCGGGAAAGCCGAACATCGTCTCGAACACCTCGCGCAGCGGGGTGGAGGCCATGACCGAGAACCAGCGTGAATCGTTGGTCCTGCCATTGGCGACCACGGTGCTCAGCTCCCGGTCCAGCGACAGGGCAAGGCGCAGGGTGGGGTCGGCCTCGCCCACCTGAATTTCGAACTGCCGGTCGAGGTAATTTTCGACGATCTGTTCGGCGAAACCCGCCGGATAGCTGCGGCGCGAATCGGTTTCGGGGAAGGTGAAGGCCTGGGCAAAGACCTTCACCCTCGGGTCGGGATGCACATTGGCGAGCGAGGTGGGGTCTGACAGGTCAGAGGACAGCATCCGGTTGGCAAAGGGCACCCGGTCAGCGGATTGCGGGAAATCGAAGAAATCGAAACTGGCCAGCATCAGGGGGATGTCGCTGAACAGATCGGCAGGCTTGGCGATCGGCGCCGCGCGCGCCGCGACGACCGAGGTGAATTTCTCCAGCGTGCTGGTGAAGGCCTCGCCTGCGTCCGCCGCCGCCGCGCGCGCCGCAAAATCGAACACCCCGGCAAGGGCGGCATAGCGCGGATCGCTCTGGCTGCGCGCGACCGAGTCCGGATCGGACAGGTCCGATGTCAGTACGTCGCGCAGGAACTGGGTGCGGTAGATGTCATTGCCCAGACCGAACATGTCCAGCGTGTCGCGCAGCAGATCATCCTCTGCAAAAAGCGTGTCCACATCGGTGACCTTGGCGGCAAGCCCGGAAAACTTTTCGGCATAGCCATAGATCGTGCCTTCGGTGGCGGTTTTTCCGGCCAGATCGAAGGCCTGCGCCAGCTGCGCATAACGCGGATCGGGCAGGCGGTTGGCAAAGGAGTCAGGGTTGCTGACATCGGATTCCAGCACCTGTTTCAGGAAGTAGGTGTTGCGCATGTCCGCCTCGAGCCCGAAGCTGGTGAGCGTCGCGCGCAGCAGGGCGGTATCGGACAGCAGGTCGTCCGCCTGCCTGATCTTGGCGAGCTGGTCCAGCACCTCCTCCCCCGACCGGGCCTGCGGCAGCTCTGCGCCGTCGCCTGCGAAGTTGAAGGCGCGGGCCAGCGCCAGATACCGCTTGTCAGCCAGACGGTTGGCCAGCGAGCGGCTGTCGCCGAGATCGGAGTCGAGGATTTTCGAGATGAAGGCGCGGTTGTCCAGATCATCCTCCAGCCCGAAGGCCCCCAGCGCCACCTTCAGCAGGCTGCGGTCGGCCATCAGATCGGCGCTGCTCTGCACCTCCTGCAGCTTTTCGACAAACTGCGTGGTTTCGCGGGCAATGACGGGGGATTTGGCCAGCAGCGCCTGCTGGGTTTCGCGCGTGCGGGACAGGAAACTGTATCCGGCAAGGCCGGTGCCAAGAACGGACGGGGCGAAAACCATCTGCACCTCCTGCATCGGCCCGCAGCGCGGGCAGGGTTGACCAGACCTTAGGGCACAGATCTTAACATCGCGTTTGGTCCAGCAGGGTCCAAGGCCAGATGTCAGGCTCAGAAGGCCAGCGCCTGCCCGTCCTTGCGCGGATCGGATCCGGCGACATAGCCGCCCGCCATGCGCCGGATCAGCTGCGCGCCGCCAAAGCCGAAGACGGCATCGGGGCTTTCGCGGACAATCTCGTGCCCCAGCGCGGCCAGATCCGCGGCAAGCCGGTCGTCAAAGCCGCTTTCCAGCGCCAGCCCGCGCCCCGCCGTGACCCGCCAGCGCGGCGCATCGGCGGCGGCCTGCGGGTTCTGGCCAAAGCCCAGCACCCGCAGCGCCATCTGCAGATGCCCCTGCGCCTGCATCGGGCCGCCCATCACGCCAAAGCTCATCACCGGCGCGCCGGTGAGATCGGTGGCGAAGGCGGGGATGATGGTCTGGAACGGCTGCTTGCGCGGCGCCACGATGTTGACATGGCCGGGGGTCAGGCTGAAGCCCGCACCGCGGTTCTGCAGCGAAATCCCGGTGCCCGGCACCACCACGCCCGACCCGAAGCCCATGTAATTGGACTGGATGAAGGACACCATCCGCCCGTCGCGGTCGGCCACGCTCAGATAGACCGTGCCGCCCGCGCCGGGCGTGCCGTGGCCGGGATCGCCGGCATGGGCGGGATCGACCAGCGCCGCGCGGCTGTCCAGATAGCGATCGGTCAGGAAGGCCTCGGGCGCGTGCCGCATCCAGGCGGGGTCGGTCACATGTTCGGCGGCATCCACCAGCCCCAGCTTCGTGGCCTCGATCGCCAGATGATGGGTGCGCGCGTCATCGACCGCCGCTGCCTGCCAGTCGAGCCGGTCGAGCACGCCGAGGCCGATCAGCGCGCCAAGCCCCTGACCGTTGGGCGGAAGCTCGTGGATCAGGTGATCGCCGAAGCGGGTGTGCAGCGTGTCCACCCATGCGGGCTGATGCGCGGCCATGTCCTCGGCAGTCAGATGGCCGCCATGGGCTGCGGCGTGATCGGCGATGCGCTGCGCCAGCGCGCCCCGGTAGAAGCTTTCGCCTTCGGTTTCCACGATGCGGCGCAGGGTGGCGGCGTGACCGGGCAGGCGGATGCGGTCCCCGGCCTTGGGCGCGCGCCCGCCGGGCAGGAAACACTCGGCAAAGCCCGGCTGCGCGGACAGCGCCTGCCCGCCCAGATGCCAGAGCCGGGCGATCACCGGGCTGACCACAAACCCCTCCTCGGCGAAGCGGAGGGCGGGGGCGGCGATCTGGTCCAGCGGCAGCGTGCCGAAGCGGCGCCAGAGCGCGATCCAGCCCGACACCGCCCCCGGCACCGTGACCGAGGGCCAGCCGCGTTCCGGCATCCGGCTTTGCCCGGCAAAAAGCTCGGGGCGCCACGCGGCGGGGGCGCGCCCCGAGGCATTGAGCCCCGAAAGCCGCGCGCCGTCCCAGACGATGGCATAGGCGTCCGATCCCAGCCCGCAGCCGGTGGGTTCCACCACCACCAGCGCCATGGCGGCGGCGATGGCGGCATCCACGGCGGTGCCCCCGGCCTGCAGCATCGCCATGCCCGCCTGTGCGGCCAAGGGCTGCGAGGTGGCGATGGCGCAGTCGCCGCTGACCGGCTGGCGGGTGGAGGGATAGGGCAGGGAGGGATCGAACATCGGGCGCTTTCGGCTGGCGCCGCCCCAGGACGGGCGGCGCCAGCATGATCCGGCATCCCGCGCGGGGATGCAACGCGGGCGCTACTGCACCGCGCGGATGGGGGGATAGGCGGCGCGGAAGCGGGCATAAGCCTCGGCATAGGCCGGAACCAGTGCGGTGACCGGATCCACCACCTCCGCCGTGGCGGGCGGGGTCAGCACCACTTCCGGCGCCTCGCCGGTGGCGGCCATGCGCCCCAGCCGGGCCGCGCCAAGGGCCGCGCCGAATTCACCCTCTGCCGGCAGATGCAGCGGCAGATCCAGCACGGTGGCCAGAAGCCGCAGCCAGGACCGCGATCTTGTGCCGCCGCCGATGGCGAAGAGATGCGGCAGATCGGCGCCGGTGGCGCGCAGCGCCTCGGCGCTGTCCTTCAGCCCGAAGCTCACGCCTTCGAGCACGGCGCGGGTCATGTCATCGCGCGTGGTCTCGGTCCCCAGCCCGGTGAAGGCGCCACGGATTTCGGCATCGTTATGCGGGGTGCGTTCGCCCGAAAGATAGGGCAGGAAGCGCGGCTTGCCCGGCGGCGGCGGTATCTCCGCCAGCCCGGCGGTCAGATCGGCGGGGCGCTGCCCGGTGATCCGCGCCAGCCAATTGAGGCTGTCGGTGCAGCTGAGCATCACGCCCATCTGATACCAGCGCCCCGGCACCGCATGGCAGAAGCTGTGCAGCGCCGTTTCGGGCGCGGGGTGATAGCCGTCGCGCGCCGCCAGCAGCACGCCCGAGGTGCCCAGCGACACGAAGCCCTGACCTTCGTGCAGGGCGCCGATGCCGCAGGCGGCGGCGGCATTGTCGCCCGCACCCCCCGCCACGGCGACGGGCTGCGTGAGGCCCCATGCGGCGCGCAGATCGCGGCGCAGATCACCTGCGGGCTCGGATCCCTCCACCAGCCGGGGCATCTGGTCGCGGCGCATCTGCCCCGCCTCCAGCAGCGCGTCGGACCAGTCGCGCGCGCCGGTGTCGAGCCACGAGGTGCCCGCGCTGTCGGACATGTCCGCGACGTGATCGCCGGTCAGATAAAGGTTCAGATAGGCGGCAGGCAGCAGCACCCGCGCCACCTGCGCAAAGATCTGCGGCTCGTGCGTCGCGACCCAGAGCAGCTTTGGCGCGGTGAAGCCCGGAAAGACGATGTTGCCCGACAGCGCCCGCAGCTGCGGATCGGCGTCAAGCCGCGCCGCTTCGGCAAAGCTGCGGGTGTCGTTCCACAGGATGCAGGGCCGCAGCACGCGGTCCTGCGCATCCAGCAGCGTGGCGCCATGCATGTGCCCGGCCACGCCGATGCCGCGCAGCCCGGCCCATGCGGGATGGGCGCGCAGGTCGGACACGGCGCCTTCCAGCGCCGCGATCCAGTCGGCGGGATCCTGTTCGGACCAGCCGGAGCGGGGGTGCTGCACCTCGTAATGCCGCTCCGCACTGGCCAGCGGCACGCCGCCCGCGTCGGTCAGCAGCGCGCGCAGCCCCGAGGTGCCAAGATCGATGCCCAGAAAACTCATCTCAGGCGTCCAGATAGATCTTGATGGCGGCCTCTGCCCCCTCGGCCCAGATCAGCCGCAGCCAGTCGGCGAAGAGCCCGGCAAATTCGGCATTGCCCGCGATCTCGCCATAGACGGCGCGCTGGCCCAGCCACAGCTCCGGCTGGTCCTTGGCCTCAGCCGCAAGGGCGGTCAGCGCGTCCCAGTTGGGATCGTTGGGGGCGATGGCGGTGCCATCCTCGAACGTGCCAAAGGCATAGCGGCACCACAGCGCGGATTCGAGCGCGAGACCCGTCACCGGCACGCCCGCGCGGAGCCCGTCGGCGATGGAGGGCACGATGAATTTCGGCTGCCGGTTCGACCCGTCCAGACACAGGCGGCGGATCGTGTCCTTGACCGCCGGATTGGCGAACCGGCCCTCGATCAGCGTCAGATAGTCGGCGGGGGTGAAATCCGGCACGGCATGGACATGCGGCAGGATTTCGGTGGTTTCGACCTTGCGCAGGAAGGCGCTGACCAGCGGATGCGCCATGGCATCATCGGCGAATTCGCAGCCCAGCAGGGCGCCGGCATAGGCGATGATGGCGTGACCGCCGTTCAGGATGCGGATCTTCATCCGCTCGTAATCATGCACGCGGTCGGTGAAGGTGACGCCGACCTTTTCCAGCGCGGGACGGCCCTGCGGGAAATTGTCCTCCAGCACCCACTGCCGGAACGGCTCGCAGGTGACGGGAACCGGATCCTCCAGCCCGAAGCTGGCGGCCAGCGCGCGTTCGCCATCGCCGGTGGCGGGGGTGATGCGGTCCACCATGCCGTTCGGAAAGGCGACATTGGCCACGATCCAGTCGGCAAATTCCGGATCCTGCAGCCGCGCCGTGCCCGCCACCGCGTCGCGGGTGACATGGCCGTTGCCGGGAATGTTGTCGCAGCTCATCACCGTGAAGGGGGCAAGGCCCGCGTCGCGGCGCGCCCGCAGCGCTGCCACGATGGCGCCGAACACGGTGCGCGGTGCCTCGGGGGCAGCGCCATCCGCCACGATGTCGGGATGGGTCGGATCGAAGGTGCCGGTGGTGGCGTCGACGTAATAGCCGCCCTCGGTCACGGTCAGCGACACGATGCGCGTGGCAGGCTCGGCCATCTTGGCGATCAGCGGCGCGTTGTCGGGGGCGACCTCGACAAAATCCACCATGGCGCCGATGATCCGCGGGCTGGTGCCGTCGGCGGCCAGCTCGATCACCGTGGACAGGCAGTCCTGCGCGCGCAGCGCATCGCGCATCTTGGCATCGGGGGCACGCACGCCCGCGCCGCAGATCGCCCAGTCATGGTCGAGCCCCAGCGCGAACAGATCATCCAGATAGACGGCCTGATGGGCGCGGTGGAAATTGCCCAGCCCCACATGGACGATGCCATGGCTGAGGGCCGCGCGGTCATAGGCGGGACGGGCGATGCGGGGGTCAAGCGCGTCGAGCCGGTCATCCTGAAGTTTCATGGGAGCCTCCGTAGCTCTGGTCTTCGGTGCCGCACGGGTCCGGGCGGCGGGGCGGGCTGCGGTCAGATCCGCAGGCCCTGCTTGTCGAAACGGTGAATCTTCGACGGGTCGGGGGTCAGGAAGATGCGGTCGCCATGTTTCACCGGCATCTCGCCATCCACCCGCACGGTCATCGGCGCGTCATTGAACCCGTGGTCATGCACATGCAGGAACGTGTCCGAGCCCAGATGTTCGGCAACGCCGACCCGCGCGGGCCACTGGCCTTCGGAGGTGGAGACCGCCAGATGTTCGGGCCGCACGCCGATGGTGGCCGCGCCATGCTGGGCCGCCACCTCGCCGCGCAGCAGGTTCATCTTGGGGCTGCCGATGAAGCCCGCGACAAATTCGTTGCGCGGCGAATGATACAGCTCCAGCGGGCTGCCCACCTGTTCGATATATCCGGCCTGCAGCACCACGATCTTGTCGGCCATGGTCATGGCTTCCACCTGATCGTGGGTCACATAGATCATCGTGGTGTCCAGCCGCTTGTGCAGCTCCATGATCTCCAGCCGCATGCCGACCCGCAGCGCCGCGTCGAGGTTCGACAGCGGTTCGTCAAACAGGAAGGCCGACGGTTCGCGCACGATGGCGCGCCCGATGGCGACGCGCTGGCGCTGGCCGCCCGACAGCTGCCCCGGACGGCGGTCCAGATAGGCGGTCAGGTTCAGCGCAGAGGCGGCGGCATTGATGCGGCGGTCCTGTTCGTCCTGCGGCAGCCCCGCCATCTTCATCGGAAAGGCGATGTTCTTGCGCACCGACATATGCGGGTAAAGCGCGTAGCTCTGGAACACCATGGCCAGACCGCGCTTGGCGGGCGGCATGTCGGTGGCGTCCTTGCCGTCGATGCGGATCTGGCCGGAGGACACGTCCTCCAGCCCGGCGATCAGCCGCAGCAGCGTGGATTTCCCGCAGCCCGAGGGGCCGACGAAGACCACGAATTCGCCGTCCTCAATGGTGAGATCCAGCGGCGGGATGACGTTCACTTCGCCGAAGCTTTTCGTCACCTTGTCAAGCGTGATGCGTCCCATATGAATGGTCCCCCCTTATTTCACCGCGCCAAAGGTCAGGCCGCGGACGAGTTGTTTCTGGCTGAACCAGCCCATGATGAGGATCGGCGCGATGGCCATGGTCGAGGCGGCCGAGAGCTTGGCGTAGAACAGCCCCTCGGGCGAGGAATAGGAGGCGATGAAGGCGGTGAGCGGCGCGGCCTTGGCGGCCGTCAGGTTCAGCGTCCAGAACGCCTCGTTCCACGCAAGGATGATGTTCAGCAGCACCGTGGAGGCGATGCCCGGAACCGCCATGGGCGTCAGCACATGGATCAGTTCGTTGCGCAGGCTGGCCCCGTCCATGCGCGCGGCTTCAAGGATCTCGCCGGGGATTTCCTTGAAATAGGTGTACAGCATCCAGACGATGATCGGCAGGTTGATGAGCGTCAGCACGATCACCAGACCGGTCTTGGTGTCCAGAAGGCCTACGTCGCGGAAGATCAGGTAGATCGGCACCAGCACGCCCACGGGCGGCAGCATCTTGGTGCTGAGCATCCACATCAGCACGTTCTTGGTCTGCTTGCCGGGCACGAAGGCCATGGCCCACGCGGCGGGAATGGCGATGATCAGACCCAGCAGCGTCGAGCCGAGCGAGATCACCACCGAGTTCCAGAAATGCCGCACGTAGTTCGACCGTTCCTGCACGGTGGCGTAGCTTTCGAAGGTCCAGGCAGAGCTGAGCACCTCGAGCGGGGTCTTGATCGCGTCGCCTTCGGATTTGAAGGACAGGATCACGGTCCAGAGGATGGGAAAGAAGATGGCGATGCCCACGGCCCATGCGGCCACGGTCACGATCAGCTTCCGCCGGTTTGTCACGGCACGGGCCATGGTCAGATCTCCCGCGTCTGGGGGTGGAGGGGGGCGGCGCCGCAGCGCCGCAGGATCAGGCCGGACATTGCTCAGGCCTCCAGATTCTTGCCGATCATCCGCATCAGGAAGATCGCCACGATATTGGCAAGGATGATCGCCACGACCCCGCCCGCAGAGCCCATGCCCACGTCGAACTGCAGCAGCGACTGCATGTAGATGAGGTAGGTCAGGTTGGTGGACGCCGTGCCCGGTCCGCCATTGGTGGTCACGAGGATTTCGGCAAAGACCGACAGCAGGAAGATGGTCTGGATCAGGATCACCACGGTGATCGACCGGGCCAGATGCGGCAGCATGATGTACCAGAAGCGCGACAGCGCGCTGGCGCCATCCATCTCTGCCGCTTCCAGCTGGTCCTGATCCAGCGACTGCAGCGCGGTCAGCAGGATCAGCGTGGCGAAGGGCAGCCACTGCCAGCTGACGATGCCGATGATCGACAGCAGCGGCGCCTGGCTCAGGAAGTCATAAGGTGCAAGCCCCAGCGCCTTGAAGGCATGGGCAAAAAGCCCGTTGACCGGGTTCATGAACATGTTCTTCCACACCAGCGCCGACACGGTCGGCATGACGAAGAAGGGCGCGATCACGAGGATGCGCACGATGCCCTGACCCCAGAACGGCTGATCCAGCAGCAGTCCCAGCAGCACGCCGCCCACGGTGGTGATCAGCAGCACGCCCCCCACCAGCAGCAGCGTGTTGGTCAGCGCTGCGGTAAAGGCCGGATCGGAGAGGAAATAGCTGTAATTGTCCCAGCCGGTGAATTCTTCCATTCCCGGCATCAGCAGGTTGTAGCGCAGGAACGAGAAATAAAGCGTCAGTGCCAGCGGCACGATCATCCAGCCCAGAAGCAGCAGCACGGCGGGCGAGATCATGACGCGGGCTGCGGCGCGGGAAGCTTTGGTGGCCATGGCGCGTCTCCCTGGGTCTGTCGTTGAGAATTGGGTGGGGGAAAGGATCCGGAGCCCGGCCGCTTTATGATCCGCGCAGGGGGCGCGCGGGCGGTCCGGGCTCCGGTTCCGCCGAAGGGGGAGGAAATTGCGGGCCCTCACGATCCCCGGGGGGCCCGCACCCTTCGGTGTTTACTTGATGTAGCCGGCGCGGGTCATTTCGCGCTCGGTCAGCTGCTGGGCCATGCTCAGCGCCTGTTCGGCACTGACCTGACCGGCAAGCGCTGCCGAGAACTGCTGACCCACTGCGGTGCCGATGCCCTGAAATTCGGGGATCGCCACGAACTGCACGCCGACATAGGGCACGTCGTCCACGGTCGGGTTCTGCGGATCAGCCGCGTTGATCGACTCCAGCGTCATCTGCGCGAAGGGCGCCGCGTCCAGATACTCCTGGTTGTCATAAAGCGACTGGCGGGTGCCCGGGGGAACGTTGGCCCAGCCTTCCTTCTCGGCGACAAGGGCGGTGTATTCCTTGGAGGTCGCCCATTCCACAAAAGTCTTGGCCGCTTCCTCGTTCTGGGTGCCTGCGGGGATCCCGAGGTTCCATGCCCAGAGCCAGTTGCCGCGCTTGCCCAGACCGTTATCGGGAGCGAGCGCGAAGCCCACCTGATCCGCCACGGTGGACTCGTCTGGGTTGGTCACGAAAGAGGCCGCCACGGTGGCGTCGATCCACATGCCGCACTTGCCCGACTGGAACAGTGCGAGGTTTTCGTTGAAGCCGTTCGAGGACGCGCCCGGGGGACCGTATTCGTTCATCAGCTCAAGGTAATCGGTCAGCGTCGCTTTCCATTCCTCGCTGTCGAACTGCGGTTTCCAGTCCATGTCGAACCAGCGCGCGCCATAGCTGTTGGCCATGGCGGACAGGAAGGCCATGTTCTCGCCCCAGCCGGCCTTGCCGCGCAGGCAGATTCCATAAACTTCGTTGCCCTTGTCGGTCATCGCCGCCGCGGCTTCCTTGATGAACTCCCAGGTGGGGGCGTCGGGCATTTCCATGCCGGCGGCTTCCATCAGATCGCGGCGGTACATGACCATCGAGCTTTCGCCATAGAAGGGCGCCGCGTAAAGCGAGCCGTCCACGGTCAGGCCGCCACGGATGGCGGGCAGGATGTCGTCCACGTCATAGCTCTCGGGAAGATCGTCAAGGCTCACCAGCCAGCCGCGCTCGCCCCAGATCGGAACCTCGTAGGTGCCGATGGTCATCACGTCGAACTGGCCGCCCTTGGTGGCCACGTCCTGCGTCACGCGCTGGCGCAGCACGTTCTCTTCCAGCGTCACCCATTCGACGGTGATGTCGGGATGGGCCTCGTTGAAGGCATCCATCAGGCCCTGCATGCGGATCATGTCGCCGTTGTTCACGGTGGCCACGGTGATGGTGGTCGATTGCGCCGCAGCAGCGGTGCAGAGCGCGCCCATGGCGCAGGCGCCCATGAGGGCGCGGAATGATAGAGTCATGGTAATCCTCCCGTTGATCACTGAGCTTTGAGCATATGCTCGCGTGATGGGCAAATGCTCACATCAAGACGCGACTCTGTCAAGCCTGATTTGACGGCGACGCGCTCAGGACGTGCTGAGAAGTTCTGCGGCGGTGACTTCGTCGGTGATCAGCCCCTGCATCAGCCGCCCTTCAAGGGCTGCGCGCAAGGGCTTGATCTTGCTGGCGCCGCCCGCGATGCAGATGACCGGGTTGGCATTCTGCGGCACGCGGACGCCGACCATGAAACGGTTGACGGGGTGATCCAGATAGCGACCCTGCGAATCAAAGATATGGCCGCCGATTTCGCCCGCAGCCCCCGCCGCCTGCACGCTGGCCAGCTGCTCGGCGCTGATGAAGCCGTCGACAAACAGCGGCGCGTCATCGGCCATCTGGCCGATCCCCACCACCGTCACATCGGCCCGCAGCGCCAGATCGCGGGCGCTGACCACATGCGGCAGCGCGCGGTACGTCTCAAGCTCGGCGGGGCTGCGCGCGGTCACCGGGGCGGCCATGGGATAATGCGGCGCGCCGGTCTTGTCGGCGATGCGCATGATGACCTCGTAGAACGAGGCGGAGCCGTCGGGGGAGACGTTGCCGATCAGCGACACCATGCGGTGATGCCCGCCCGGCACGGTCTGCATCTGCTCGACCACCGCGCGCAGCGTCCGCCCGGTGCCAAGCGCGATCAGCTGCGGCGTGTCCTGCGCAAAGATCCGTTCCAGTTCGGGCGCGGCAAAGGAGGCGATGGCGCGCAGCGCGTCCTGCGAGGCCCCGGCGCGCGGCGCCACCCGTGCCTGCGTCAGCCCGAAGCGGCGGCGCAGCGCGCGCTCCAGTTCCAGACATTCGGCGATGGGATGGTCGATGCGCACCCGCACCAGCCCCTCGGCCACGGCGCGGGCCACCAGCCGCTGCGCGCGCTGGCGCGAGATGCCCAGATCCTCGGCGATCTGGTCCTGACGCAGCCCGCCCACATAGTAAAGCCACGCCGCCCGCGCCGCCAGATCGCGCGGCGGCACATCGCTGTCATCGGTGTTACGCTGGGCCATGGGCGGGCTCCGGGGACAGGATCTGCGGGCAGAGCGCGGGCAGATCGGCGAAGGAGGCGAAGCGGCGATGCGGCACGATCTCCGGATCCTCGGGCAGATCCATGCCCTGCAGATGGCTGCCGCCGGTGAACTGCCAGACCTGCATGCCCGCCGCGAGCCCGGCGGCGATCCCCGCCAGCGAATCCTCGATCAGCAGGCAGTGACGGGGGGCGACCCCGGCTCGGGCGGCGGCCAGCAGCGGCAGATCGGGCGCGGGCTTGCCGCGCGCCACTTCCGACGCGGTGGAGATGCGGCCCGCAAAGGCCGCCGCAAGCCCGGTCAGCCGCAGCGATTCCGCCACCCGCGCCGGGCTGGAACTGGTGGCCAGCGCATAGGGCACGGCAAGGCGCGGCAGCAGCGCGGCCAGATGCGGCATGGCGCGCAGCCCCTCTGCGGCGAAGGCGGCAAAAAGCCGGGCGCGGTAATCCGCCTCGAACCCAATGGGCAGGGCGATGCCGAAATCGCGGCGGATCTGCGCCAGCACCACCGGATAGCTGCGGCCCAGAAAATGCCGCGCCACATAGGGCAGATCCACCGTGATCCCGTGCTGCGCCAGTTCCGCCATCAGCATCCGCAGCGAGATGATCTCGCTGTCGACCACGACGCCGTCCATGTCGAACAGCACCAGCCGGATCGGCGCGGTCATGCCTGCGGCTCCTGCAGCAGCCGGGTCAGCCCCTGTTCAAAGGCGGCAAAGCCATCGGCCAGCCGCGCCTCGATCTCCTGCTGATAGGCAAGGGCAATGGGCAGCAGATCCTCCACCAGCGCGCAGCCTGCGGCGGTCAGCTCCAGCCGCACCAGCCGCCGGTCGGTTTCGTTCATGCGCTTGACGATATGGCCCGAGGCCTCCAGCCGCGAGGCGGCGCGGCTGACCTTGGATTTCTCCATGGCGGCGTGTTCTTCGATGTCGCGCACCGACACCGAGGCGCCCGCATGGGCCAGATGCGCCAGCACGCGCCATTCGGGAATGCTGATGCCGAAGCGCGCGCGGAACTGCCGCGCCAGCTCTTCGCTGGTGCGTTGTGCCGCCACCGCAATGCGGTAGGGCGTAAAGGCCCCGAGATCGAACTCGGTCAGGGCCGGACCCTTGGCATCGGTCATCTGGCGCTCCCTTTTGCGCCATATCGCCCGCAGCCATGGCAGGGTGCAAGCCCGTTCCTGAGTGGGGGGCGCGCCGGGGTCACTGTCCCGGCGCGCGGGCGGCTCAGATCACCCGGACCTGCGTGCCGATCGGGCAGAGCGCATAAAGCTCTTCGATCTTCTCGTTATAAAGACCGATGCAGCCATCCGACGAAGGCCGCCCGATCTTGCGCGTGTCATGGGTGCCGTGGATGATATAGGCGGGCCAGCTCAGATACATGGCATGGGTGCCCAGCGGATTTTCCGGCCCCGGCGGGATCGGCTTCCAGTCGGGATAGCGTTCCATCTGCGAGGCGGTGGGGGTCCAGGACGGGCCAACCTTCTTGCGCACGATGCTGGTATAGCCGCGCTTGGTCAGCTCTTCGGAAATCGGCACCGAGGTGGGGTAAATCCGGTAATCGCTGCCATCTGCGGACCAGAAATGCAGCGCGCGCGAGGCGGTGTCGGCCACCAGCGTGGCCTTGCCGAGATCGTCGAAATGATCGCGCCAGTCCTGCATGCTGAAGCTGGAGGTGTTGCGGCGGGACTGCGCAAGGGCAAGCCCCGGCGCCGCCAGCGCCATGGTTCCGGCAAGGCCGCCCAGAGCGGCACGGCGGGTCAAACGGTTGGTCATCTGCTCTCCTTTCCCGGGGACGGATCCCCTTGGATCCTCCCCAGATCAGGCGTGGCTTAACGCAACCTTAACCCTTTGGACCACCCCGGGCGGCGAAGGAAGCCGCCCCGGGCGGCAAGAGAAGCCGCCCCGGGCAAGGGGTTACGCCGCGTCCTCTTCGGGCAGCGGGGCGGTGCCGGTGGGCGCCTCGGCCATGGGCTGCGGCGCGGGCTGTTCGGGCAGCGGCGTGCCCGGCGGCACGGTGCCCGTGCCCGCATCGGCGGCGGGACGCACGATCACCTTGGTGCCCTTGGCCACCTGTTCGGCCAGATAGATGGAATCCTGATTGAACATGCGGATGCAGCCCGAAGACGTGGCATGGCCCACGGTCCAGGGCGACGGCGTGCCGTGGATGCGGTAAAGCGTGTCGCGCCCGCCCCGGAACAGATAGAGCGCCCGCGCCCCCAGCGGGTTTTCCAGCCCGCCCGGCAGGCCGTTGCGCACCGGGCCATAGGTTTCGGGATCGCGGCGGATCATGTTCTGCGTCGGCGTCCAGTAGGGCCAGTCGCGCTTGATCTGCACCGTGGCCGTGCCGGAAAAGCCCAGCCCCTCGGCGCCCACGGCCACGGCATAACGCATGGCCTTGTTGTCCTCCATCACGTGATAGAGCCAGCGCGCGCCGGGATCGACGATGATGGTGCCCGGCTTTTCGTCGGTCCAGTAATCCACCACCTGCCGCTTGCGGTCTTCGGTCAGGTATTTGTCTTCGATGGCGGGAACGGTGATGCCGTTATCTTCGACCGACGCATACATCATGCGCGTCTCTTCGGAGATGGCGCCGGGCGTGTCGGGGGGCAGCGCCGCCTCCAGCGTGGCGCAGGCCTGCAGCGCGCAGAGGGCGGCGAGGGACAGCGCGGCCCGCACGGGGCGGCGAAGGCGATAGGCAAAAGTCATGCGGAAGTTCCGTGAGTTGAGGGGACAGGGCGCCGCGCGTCGCGTCGTCTGGGCAGCCGCAGGGCTGCGGGGAAAACTGGGACGGGGCAGGATGTCATGGATACCCGCTGGTGTAGCTGGCTTAAGAGAGCCTTAAGGTTCACCTTTCACCGGCGAGGTTCAAGGAGGAACAATGCGAATCCTGATAGTCGAGGACGACCCTGTGCTTTCCGAGGGACTGAGCGTCGGGCTTGGCCTGCAGGGATTTACCGCCGATCCGGTGGGCACGCTGGCCGATGCCCGTGCGGCATTGGCCGATTGCGCCTTCGAGGGCATGGTGCTGGACGTGATGCTGCCCGACGGGTCGGGGCTGGATCTGTTGGCGGAACTCCGCCGGGCGGGATCGGCGCTGCCGGTTCTGGTGCTGACCGCGCGCGACCAGCTGCGCGACCGGGTGCAGGGGCTGGATGGCGGGGCGGATGACTATCTGGGCAAGCCCTTCGATCTGGAGGAACTGGCGGCCCGGCTGCGCGCCATCCTGCGCCGCGCCGAGGGCCGACCCACAGCCCTGCTGCGCTGGAACGGGCTTGATCTGGATCCGGCGCGCATGACCGGCAGGCTTGATGGCCGCGATCTGGCCTTCAGCCGCCGCGAATTTGCCGTGCTGCACGCGCTGATGGAGCGTCCGGGGCAGATCCTGTCCAAATCCGCGCTGGAAGAGCGGCTTTATGGCTGGCAGGAAGAGGTGGAAAGCAACGCGGTCGAGGTGCATGTGCATCATCTGCGCGCCAAGCTGGGCCGCGCCTTCATCGAAACGGTGCGGGGCCTTGGCTACCGCGTCGCGGCGGAAGGATAGCCCATGTCGCTGCGGCTGCGCCTGTTCCTGATCCTCGTGCTGGCGACGGGCCTCGTCTGGACCTCCGCCGTGGTCTGGATCGAACGCTCCACCCGCGCCGAGGTGCAGCGGGTGCTGGATGCCCGGCTGGCCGAGGCGGCGCGCATGGTGTCCTCGCTGCTGTCGGACCGGCGCATCGCCATGGCCGAGGGCGGCGCGCCGGTGGCGGTGCCGCTGCAGCCGCATCCCGATTACCAGCACCAGCTCTCCTGCCAGATCTGGTCGCTGCAGGGCACGCTGGTGGGCCGGTCCGAAGGGGCCCCCGACAGCGAACTGACCGGGGCGGCGGAGCCGGGCTATTCCGAATCGTCCGTCGGCGGCGAGCGCTGGCGCGTCTTTACCGTGCAGAACGAGGCGCTTGGCGTGCGGGTCATGGTGGGCGACAGCCTGACCGTGCGCGAGGGGCTGGTGGCGGATGTGCGCGACGGGCTGCTGGTGCCGCTGGCGGTGGTGCTGCCGCTGCTGGCCGGGCTGATCTGGGTCAGCGTCGGGCAGGGGCTGGCGCCGCTGGACCGGCTGGCGGGAAGCCTGCGCGCCCGCGATCCGTCAGAAACCGGGCCGCTGCCGCAGGGCGAGGTGCCCGCCGAGATCCGCCCCGTGCAGCGCGCGCTGGACGGGCTTTTTGCCCGGCTGGCCAAGGCGCGCGAGGCGGAGCGCGATTTCACCGCCTTTGCCGCGCATGAGCTGAAGACGCCGCTGGCCGGACTGCGGATGCAGGCGCAGATCGCCCGCATGGCGCAGGACGGGGCGGTGCGCGACCGGGCGCTGCGCGCCATCGAGACCTCGGTGGACCGCACCGACCGTCTGGTGCGGCAGATGCTGGAACTGGCGGCGGTGGACCGCGCCGCACCCACCCCGGGCGAGGTGGTGCCGCACCGTCTGGGCGAGGAGATCTGCGCGGGGCTGGCCCCCTTGGCCGAGGCGCGCGGCGTGACCTTCGACATGCGGCTGGATCATGCGCCGCTGGCGCTGCGGTCGAGCCCGTTCCTGCTGCAGGCGGCGCTGCGCAATCTGGTGGAGAACGCCGTGCTCGCCTCGCCCGGGGGCGGTGTGGTGCGGGTCTGGCAGCGGGGCGCCGTGCTGCTGGTGCAGGACGAGGGGCCGGGCATGCCTGCGCCGCTGCGCGCGCGCGCCACCGAACGGTTCCTGCGCGGCCCCGGCGCTGCGGGGCAGGGCAGCGGGCTTGGCCTTGCCATTGCCGATGTCGCCATGGAACGGCTGGGCGGCGCGCTGGTGCTGCCCGCCGCGCTGCCGGGCCATGGCCAGCGGGCGGAGCTGCATCTGCCGGGCTGAGCGGGGTCTGGAGGGGGGAGTTGGAAGAGGGGGCTCTGCCCCCGTCCGCCTGTGGCGGACTCCCCCGGGATATTTTTGCCAAGAAGAAGGGCGGGTCAGCGGGCTGGGGTGCGCGCGGATTGCGGCAGCAGGTAGGGGCCCTGTGCGGGCGGGGTCGACACCCGCAGGTTGCAGCCATAGGCGCGGCCAAGCAGGTCGTCGCGCAGCACGCTTGCGGGCGGGCCCATGGCCAGAAGCTGTCCCTGCGCCAGAAGCGCGATCTTGTCGGCGAACATCGCGGTCAGGTTGAGATCGTGCATCACCGCCACCACGCCGCCGCCCGCATCGGCATAATCGCGCGCGATCTGCATGATCTGCAGCTGATGCGCGATGTCGAGGCTGGAGACGGGTTCGTCCAGAAACAGCCAGCGCGGGACGCCATGGGCGACGGGATCCCAGACCTGTGTCAGCACGCGGGCCAGCTGCACGCGCTGCTGTTCGCCGCCCGAAAGCTCCGGATAAAGCCGGGGCCCGTAGCCCTGCAGCCCGACCCGCGCCAGCGCCCGCGCGGTCAGATCCGGCCCGCCCGCAGCGGGGCCGAAGCTTTGCCCCAGCCGCACCACCTCGGCCACGGTGAAGGGAAAGGCCAGCGCCGTGTTCTGCGCCAGAACCGCGCGGCAGGCCGCCCGCTGCGGGCCGGGGGTGGTGGCCACCTCGGCGCCCTGCAGGCGGATCTGGCCGCGATAGGCCAGATCGCCACAGGCGGCGCGCAGCAGCGTGGTCTTGCCCGAGCCGTTGGGGCCGCAGATGGCGGTCAGCCTGCCGGGCCGGGCGGTGAGGGTGATGCCGCGCAGCACGGCGCGGCGGCCAAGGTTCACCTGCAGGTCGCGGATCTGCAGCATGGTCTAGACCTCCGGCAGGCGGCGGCGCAGCAGGATCGCCAGAAACACCGGCGCCCCCATCACCGCCGTGACGATGCCGATGGGCAGTTCGGCGGGGGCGATCAGGATGCGGCTGATCCCGTCGGCCAGCAGCAGCAGCGTGGCGCCCAGCAGGGCGGCATTGACCAGCAGGCCGCGATGGTCCGGCCCGGTGGCAAGGCGCAGCAGATGCGGCACCACGAGCCCGACAAAGCCGATCCCGCCCGACACCGCCACCGCCGCCCCCACGGCGCAGGCGACGGTGAGGATGGCGTGGCGCTTCAGCCGTTCCACCGGCAGGCCCATATGGGCGGCGGCGGCCTCGCCAAGCGCCAGCGCGTTGAGCCCGCGCGCCAGCGACGGGGCGGCCAGCAGCGCCAGCGCCATCAGCGGCGCGGTGGCCAGAAGCTTGGTCCAGCTTGCCCCGGCCAGCGAGCCCATGCCCCAGAAGGTCAGGTCGCGCAACTGGTCGTCATCGGCCATGTAGACCAGCACGCCCGACACCGCCCCGGCCAGCGCGCCAAGCGCGATCCCGCCCAGAAGCAGCGTTGCGACCGAGGTGTGCCCGCCGCGCGTCGCCATGGCGTAAAGCAGCAGCACCGCCCCCCAGCCGCCGCCAAAGGCCGCAACCGGCACCAGCCACGGGCCCGCGGTGGCGGCAAGCGCGGGCGGCAGCAGCCCGCCCAGCACGATGGCGGTGATGGCGCCCAGCCCCGCGCCCGCGCTGACGCCCACCAGCCCCGGATCGGCCAGCGGGTTGCGGAAGAGCCCCTGCAGCACCGCGCCAGACACCGCCAGCGCGGCGCCAACCAGAATGCCCGTCAGCAGCCGCGGCAGCCGGATGTCCCAGAGCACGACGCGGGCGCGCAGATCCAGATCGCGCCCGGCCAGCAGATCGGCCAGTGCATGGCTCAGCGACACCTCCGCCGCGCCCACGGTCAGGCTGGCCGCAGCGGTGAGCAGCAGCAGCACCAGCAGCGCGAGGGTGGCGCGGCGGGCGAGCCGCCGCCGGTCGCCCGTGGCGGGCGGATCGGCCTCCAGCACCGCCATGGCTCAGCCCGCCGTCCGGGCAAGGGCTGCGGCAAGCGCGCGCACCGTCTGCGGCAGGCGCGGGCCGAAGCCCAGCAGGGCCATGCCCTCCATCCGGACAAAGGCGCCGGTCTGCCCGGCGGTGGTGCTGGAAAGCGCGGGCGAGGCGCGCAGCATGGCATCGGTGATGGCCAGATCGCCGCTGCGGTCCATCATCAGGATGACCTGCGGATCGGCGGCAAGGATCGCCTCGTCGGTCACGGGCTTGTAGCCGCTGAAGCCGGTCAGGGCGTTCTGTGCCCCGGCCAGATGCAGGATGCCTTCGGCGGCGGTGTCCTGCCCTGCGGCCATGATGCGCCCGCCCTGCATCGACAGGATGAACAGCACCCGCCGGGGCGGCGCCTTGCCAAGCCCCGCCTGCGCCTCGGCCAGCTGGGCCGACACATCGGCGGCCAGCGCCGCGCCCTTTTCGGGCACGCCCAGCGTGTCGGCCACGGCGCGGATTTTCGCCAGCACCGCCGCGCCGTCAAACCCGTCCGGCACCTCGATGACGGGAATGGCGGCCTCGCGCAGCAGCGCCATGGCCTCGGGCGGGCCTGCGCCCTCTTCGGTCAGGATCAGCGACGGGTTGACCGACAGCACCCCCTCGGGCGAGAGCGCGCGGAGATAGCCGACATCGGGCAGGGCGCGCGCCGCTTCGGGGTAGGTGGAGGTGGTGTCGCGCGCGATCAGCCGCGACTCTTCCCCCAAGGCATAGACGATTTCGGTGACCGAGCCGCCAAGGCTCACGATGCGCTCTGCCGGTTCGGCGCGCAGGGCGGCGGCGAACAGCCCCAGCAGCGCGCCGCAGAGCAGCATCTGCAGCCACATCAGCGGCGTGACGCGGGGGATCATGCGGGCACCTCGGCGGCGCGGGCGGGCAGGCCTGCGACCAGATCGGCAAATTCCGCCATGCGGTCCTGCGGTTTGTGGGTGCCGAAGATCTGGCACAGGATGCGGCCCTGCGCATTGAACGCCTCGACCGAGGTGACGGGGCCGCGTCGGGTGGGTTTGTGCACCTCCCACAGTTCGGCCACGTGATCGCCGCGCAGATGCAGGTTGAACCCCGGATCCAGCACGTTGAGCCATGGTCCCATCCCTTCGATGCGCCGGATCGGGCCGGAATGGATCTGGATGCAGCCGGGATTGCCGACAAAGATCATGACGGGCAGGGCGCCCTGCGCCAGCCGGTCCAGCAGCGCGGCCATGGCCGAAGGGGCCAGCGCGCGCGCATAGGGGGCGCCAGCAAGGCGATAGGCGCCAAGGCGGTTCATCTTCAGCCGCGCCACCATCATCAGGAACTGGTGGGTGTCGGTCAGCCGGTCCCAGCCGGTGCGCAGATCCTCGGCCCGGTCGGTGCGCAGCTTTGCCGCTTCGGGGGCGGCGCGGGCATCGGGAACCAGCGTGTCTGGTGCATCGGACAGGGCAAGCTCTGCCACCAGCCCGGCCCATGCCGCATGGTCGGAGCGGTCGCGCAGGTGGATTTTGTGCACCGCATCACCTGCGGCATCGAACACCTGCAGCGACCGGCGCGGGCCTGTGTCGGTCATCTCTTCGACGGCGAAGCCATGCACCCAGTGGCGCGGAAAGAGGCGCAGGTCGATCACGCCGTTCAGCACCATGCAGGCATGATCGCCCGACTGGTAATTGCCGTAACGCCCGATCTTTTCATGCACGCAGCCTGCCATGCGGGTCAGCGCCATCACCTCGCCCAGACCTTCCACGGCGGGCATGAGCCGGTCGGGGTGGGCGGTGATGCGGGTGGCGCCATGGCCCTGATGCGCGGCCAGAAGCTGGGCTTCGGCCAGTCCCAGACTTTCGGCGAAATCACGGGCGCGCGGGGTGGGGGCGTCGCGGCGGGCGGCGCGAATCTGGTCTGCCGTAAGGGCGGTGGCGGGGGCCATGTGTGTCTCCTGTCCCTGCATGAAGCGGAGGCATCTGGCTGACCCGAGGGAGCGGGGACTGGCTGGAGCGTGATACGTGCCAACGTATAGTTGACTTAAATACTCAGTTATCCTAAGCGATGCAAGCGTCTCCTGCTGCCGGATTGCGGCGGCGGGGGCCACAGCCTCCTTAACCCCAATGGCAGGCCGCCAGCGTCCCAGCGAGCAACCTTCTCTCGTCTCAGCGAAGGGACCACCTATGACCACCTTTTCCCTGCGTGCCGGGCTGCTTTGCGGCGCGGCGCTTTCCCTTGTCCTGCCTGCGCAGCCCGTGTTCGGGCAGGATGCGCTGGATCTGGGCACCGTGCTGCTGCCCCGGTCCAAACGCGAGGTGCAGACCGGCACCGCCACCGCGCAGACCGTGGTGGATCAGGAGGAAATCGAGGACCGGCAGGCCTCCACCATCGCGGATCTGATCGATTCCGTGCCCGGTGTCAGTCTCATCAACGGCTCCAGCCCCTCCGGATCGGGCATCAACATCCGCGGCTTTGGAGCCAACAGCGCCTATGGATCCGACCAGAAGGTCGGGATCATCGTCGATGGCGCCAGCGTCGGGGCCGAGGAGCTTTATCGCATCGGCACCCAGCTTTACACCGACCCCGAGCTTTACAAGCAAGTCACCGTGGTGCGCGGCAGCGCGGGCACGTTCGAATACGGATCGGGCATGATCGGCGGTCTGGTAAAGCTCGAGACCAAGGACGCATCGGATTTTACCGGCGGGGCGCCGGGGGTGAAGCTGCGTCAGACCCTGCAATACAGCTCCAACGGCGATGAGGGGGTCAGTTCCACCATCCTTGCATGGCAGCCGACGCGGGAGTTCGAGCTTCTGGGCAATTACACATGGCGCAGCTATGGCGTGCCGGTGGACGGGGCAGGCGATGACATCACCAGCGACGGATCCACGCTGCCGTCATGGGCGCTGAAGGGGAAATACACCTTTGGCGCGGCCCGCAACCAGTATCTGAGCCTGTCGCTGGCCGATACCGAAAGCGAGGAACTGGACGTGCCCTATAACAGCCGCGCCGTGGCCACCGACAGCTTCGGCAATGTCGACCGGCGGGTGCGCAGCCGCACGGCGGTGCTGACCTATGGCTTCGATGCGCCGGGGACCGACCTGATCAACCTGACGGCGCAGCTGTCCCATGCCGATCAGGACATCGACAGCAGCTATGTCGAGGGATCATCCCCCTATGAGGGCACGCCGTTCGAGCCGACGGTGCGGGCGCTGGGGGATGCCGACAACCGCTACCGCACCACCAAATTCACGCTGAAAAATCAGGCGCTGTTCGACACTGGGGGCGCGTCGCATGATCTGCGCGTGGGGCTGGAGCGCATCCGCAAGATCCGCGCCGACAATCCCGACGCCTCTGCCAGCGGCGGCACGGACTGGCGGTGGGCGCTGTTTGCGGTGGATGACATCCGCTTTGGCAAAAGCTGGACCGTGACCCCCGCGCTGCGCTACGAACAGCAGCGCATCGGCGGCGATGGCTATGACAGTTTCGACAGTGATGCGGTGATGGGCGGGGTGACGCTGCGCTATGCCCTCGGTACTGGCTGGGCGGTGTTCGGCAGCGGCAGCTATACCGAGAATCTGCCGATTCTCGACGATCTTGGCACCGTGGCCTATATGGAGCAGTCGGAAAAAGCCGAAACCTACGAGCTGGGCTTTTCCTATGACCGCACCAGCCTTGTTGCGGCGGGGGACAGTCTTGCGGTCAAGCTCAATGCCTATGACACGCGGGTCTGGGACGTGACCTCCTATTCCGGGCTCGACCGGGTGCATCTGCAGGGGCTGGAACTGGAAGCGGCCTACAGCCTTGCGGGCGGGCTGTATGTCGATCTGGCGGCCAATGCGATGCGCGGGCAGGGCTATGCCAGCGGCAGATCCTCGGGTGATGATTTTCAGGGCATCCCCGCCGACACGCTGCGCCTGACGCTGGGCAAACGCTGGGGCGAGGAGCTGGACACCAGCTGGGAGATGGTCGCGGCGGCGGATATGGACGACTGGACCACGCCGACGCCCGGTTATGCCGTGCACAACCTGCGCGCCACATGGTCCCCGCAGGCGGGCGCGCTGGCGGGCAGCGAGATCCGCTTTGGTCTCGAGAACGCCTTTGACCGCGAGTATCGCCAGCATCTGTCGGAAAACAACGCCGCCGGGCGCACCTTCAAGCTGACGCTGGCGCGCACTTTCTGACCCTTGGCCCCCGCGCACAGCGACTGTGCAGGCGCGGGGGCTGGTTCCTGCCGGTGCCGGGGTTAGGTTGGCGTCAAATGCCGCGCCCTGATTGCGGGGGCGGCGCACGGACAAGGAGACGGCCATGGAACTTGGGCTTTACACCTTCGGCGATGTGGGCCGGAATCCGGTGACCGGCGAGATGGTGGATGCACCGACCCGCCTCAGCCGGCTGATCGAGGAAATCGAACTAGCCGATCAGGTCGGGCTGGACGTGTTCGGGCTGGGCGAGCATCACCGGCCGAATTACGCCATTTCTTCGCCCGCCACGGTGCTGGCGGCGGCGGCGCGCAGCACAAAATCCATCAGGCTCAGCTCGGCGGTCACGGTGCTGAGCTCGGAGGATCCGATCCGGGTGTTCCAGCAGTTTGCCACGCTGGACGGGCTGTCGGGCGGTCGGGCCGAGCTGATGGTGGGGCGCGGCAGCTTCATCGAAAGCTTCCCGCTGTTTGGCTATGACCTCAACGATTACAACGAGCTCTTCGAGGAAAAGCTGGCGATGCTGCTGGCGATCAACGATCACGAGCTGCTGCGCTGGCCCGGCACGCAGTTCACGCCGAAAGTGGACCGCGCAGGCGTCTGGCCGCGCCCGGTCAACGGGCGGCTGCCGGTCTGGATCGCCGCCGGGGGCACGCCGCAGAGCATGGTGCGCGCGGGGGGGCTGGGCCTGCCGCTGGCGCTGGCCATCATCGGCGGCGAGCCGCGCCGCTTTGCCCCGCTGGCCGATCTTTACCGCCGCGCTGCCGCCGAGACCGGCCATGCCGCGCAGGCGCGGGTGTCGATGAACGTGCACGGCTTTGTGGCCGAGGACAGCCGACGCGCCGCCGATCTGTTCTTTCCGGCGCAGAAAGAGGTGATGGACCAGATCGGGCGCGAACGCGGCTGGGGTCCGCAGAGCCGCGCGCAGTTCGACGCGGGCACCGGGCCCGAAGGCGCGATGTTCGTGGGCTCGCCGGCGCAGCTGGTGGACAAGATCCTGAGCCTGCGCGAGGATCTGGGCTTTGACCGGGTGACGATCCAGATGGCCATCGGCCAGATCGAGCATGCCGAGATGCTGAAGGCCATCGAGCTTCTGGGCACGAAGGTGGCGCCCGAACTGCGCAAGGCGGGCTGAGCGGCACGGGCGGGAGGGGGCGCTGCCCCCTCTTGGCCTGCGGCCAATTCACCCCCGGAGTTCAGGGGCAAGATGAAGCGGCGGCGATCGCCTTGCGTCAGAGGCGGACGGCGCGCTGCTTGGCACTGGTCAGATGCGCCACCAGCGCAGCATCGGCGGCGGCGGGATCGCGCGCGGCCAGCGCCTCGATCAGGGCCAGATGTTCGTCCATGACCGAGACCACCAGTTCCGGCAGCATCCGGGTGTCCTCGTTGCGGATCAGCCGGATCTTGATCGAGTTGATGCGGTAGATGCCGGAGATCAGGTCATTGTCCAGCGCGTCGATCATGCGGTCATGCATGTTCCAGTCCATCGCCTGCGCCTCGGCCAGCAGGTCCGGGGTCACGCCCTGCCGGGCGGTGGCACGGATGACCAGATGGCGCTCGCGCAGCTCGGCCAGTTCCGCCTCCGGGGCTGCGGTGACGAAGTTGCGCACCGCCTCGCGCTCCAGCAGCAGGCGCAGCTGGAAGGCGTTGCGGATCAGGCCCATGTCGACCTGCAGGATCTGCAGCCCGCGGTTGGGGACGGTGCGGATCAGCCCGTCCGCCTCCAGCCGCGGGATCATTTCGCGGATGGCGCCAAGCGGCATGCCCGTCAGCTTCACCAGTTCCCGCTGGGAGACGAACTGCCCCAGCGAGATCTGCCGCGACAGCAGCTGTTCGGTGAAGGTCTCATAGGCCTGATCGCGCAGCGTCATCCGGGTCTCCTTTGGGTCAGCCGCGCAGAGCCTGCACTTTCGGGGCCAGCGCCGCAATGACCGAAGCGCTTGCGGGCTGCAGCGGCGCGCGGGTGTGCCGCCAGCCGTCATCCCCGGCCACGGCACCCACCAGCCCCTTGACCAGCGGCGTGACCGGCACGGTCACGATCTCGTCCACCAGAGCGTTGAGCGCGGGGTTGGTCTGGCCTTCGCGGATCAGCGCGCCGATCACCTGCGGCATCAGGTTGCCCATGCCGCTGATCGCGCCCGCGCCGCCCAGCGGGGCCGCGCGTGCCAGCAGGCGTTCGTCGCCGATCAGGATCGCCAGATCGTCCATGGGCAGCAGCGGTGCGGTATGCTCCCAGCTGCCCGCGCTGTCCTTGACGCCGAAGATCGCAGCACCGCAGGCATCCTTGATCCGGCGGATCAGCGGCGCGTCGAAATGCACGCCGGTGACCTGCGGGATGTGATAGAGGATGATCTGCAGCTCGGTATCGCGCAGGCGGCGCACGAAGGCCTGCACCCAGTCGAAGAGCGCATCCTCGGCGATGCCCTTGAAATAGAAGGGCGGGGTCAGCAGCAGGCGCGTCACGCCCCGCGCCTGCGCGGCACGGGCCTGCGCCTCTGCGGTCTCCAGATCGCAGGCGACGATGGCGGCGGTCAGACGGTCGGCGGCGACACCGGCATCCAGCACGCAGTCCAGCATCGCCTTGCGGTCGGCCTGACCCAGCGAGGCGCCCTCACCGGTTGTGCCATAGAGCGTGATGCCATCCGCGCCTTCGGCCATGACCCGCGCGGCATGAGGGGCAAGACGGGCCAGATCCACCGCACCCTCGGCGGTGAAGGGGGTGACCATGGCGGCGGATACCCCGAAAAGATGGGCGCGCGGGGCTGCGGACAGGTCGGGCGCGGCGGGGGACGGGATCGGCATTTCAGTCTCCGGACTTTAGATGAACGACTGACATGTTGGCGTGTTGACGGTGAATTTGCAAGCGGTGACTTGCCGCTGCCGCGCGTCCTGCCGCCCGGGCTGCCGCAGCGCGCCTCAGCCGCCCCATGTCTGGCGCAGCACCCGCAGCCAGTTGCGGTAGCACAGCTTTTCCATCAGCGCCGCATCGACCCCGTGGCTGCGCAGCGCCGCGCGCAGGGCGGGCAGGCCCGCGCAGTCGCCGATGGCATGTGGCACCACCGCCCCGTCGAAATCCGAACCGAAGCCCACCCGGTCTTCGCCCAGCAGGTTCAGCAGGTGGTCGAGATGGCGCAGCAGGCTGTCGAGCCGCGTGTCGGGATCCATCCGCCCGTCGGGGCGCAGGAAGCCGGTGGCGAAGTTGATTCCCACCATGCCGTCGCTTTCGGCGATCCGGCGCAGCTGGCGGTCGGTCAGGTTGCGGCTGTGTGGGGTCACCGCCCATGCGTTGGAATGGGTGGCCACCAGCGGCGCCTCCGAAAGCCGCGCCACATCGTCGAACCCCGCCTCGTTGAGATGCGACAGGTCGATCAGGATGCCCAGCTGGTTGCAGGCGCGCACCAGCCGCTGCCCCGCCTCGGTCAGGCCCGGTCCGGTATCGGGGCTGGCGGGAAAGCGGAACGGCACGCCATGGCCAAAGATCGTGGGCCGCGACCAGACCGGCCCGAGCGAGCGCAGCCCGTGCGCGTGCAGCGCCTCCAGCTCTGCCAGATCGGGGCCGATGGCCTCGGCGCCTTCCAGATGCAGCACACCGGCCAGCGCGGGGCCGTCCAGCGCCGCCTCCAGCGCGGCGGCGGTGGTGCAGGGCACCAGCACGCCCGCTGCCGCCAGCGCCTCGAAGGCGGCGACGCCCTCCCATGTCGCCCGCCGCGCCATGTCCTGCGGCAGCATCGGCGGCAGCGGCACGTCATAGCTGGCGGCGGTCATGTCGCCCACCGGCACCGCCGCCCGCGGGCCGGGATCGGGCACGAAGATCGCGAACATGCCGCCCGCCCAGCCCCCGGCACGGGCGCGCGGCAGGTCGATATGGCCACCCGCGCCGCCCGCTGCCACCTGCGCCGCGCTGACATGGCCGCGCATCAGGCGCAGGATCAGATCGTTATGGCCGTCAAGGATCGGGGGCGTGGGTCGGGTCATGGCGGAGCCTTTCAGAAAATGCCTGCCCCGACACTGGCCAGAACCGGCACGCCCCGCAACCGGCGATCACCCCGCGAGCCACGCCAGCAGCAGCACCCAGAGCGGCAGGAGCACCAACATCACCGCCATGTAGCTGCCGTTCCAGCGCAGCCCCACATGCCGCGCGCTGACCCCGCCGAAATTGCCCACCAGCAGCGTGGTGGCGGTGAAGGGCGAACTGATGCCCCCCAGCGCCCAGCCTGCGGTGATGGCGGTGACGATGGCCACCGGCGGCACGCCCAGCATCTCGGCGGAGGGCACGGAGGGCGCGATCAGGCTGACGGTCAGGATCGGGTTCATGCCGATCTGCCCGCAGAGCGGCACCAGCCAGACCAGCCCGGCCAGCACCAGCGGCGTCGGCAGATCCTCGGGGTGAAAGGGCGAGCTCTGGATCAGCGGCGCCAGCAGCGGCGCGCCCACCGTGCCGATATAGCCCGCCATCATCAGCAGCGTGATCTCGCCCCGGAAGGAGGGCAGGTCGGCGCAGACAAACTCGCGCACCCGGCGGGGCAGGGACGGGCCGCCCTCGCGCTGCTGCAGCGCCACCCAGCCCAGCGCCATCAGCGGCACCACCAGCATGACGATGCCCGTGACCCGGAACCCGGTGGCCAGTTGCAGCGCCAGCACGCTCAGCACCAGCAGTCCCAGCAGCAGCGCCAGCGGCAGCAGCAGCGCCCAGCTGCCCTCGGGGGGGATGCGCGGCGCGGGCGGGCGGCTCAGCTTCGGTTTGAAGAGCGTGTCCAGCCCCCAGCCCACCCCGGTCAGCAGCACCATGGTGGCCAGCCCCGGCAGCAGCATCGTGCCCCAGCTGGTGCCGGGGATCAGCGCCGTGCTGATCGCCACGGCAAAGGACATCGGCGACCATGGCAGCGAGGCGACAAAGCCGCGCTGGATCGCCAGCAGCATGCGCCTTGTGCGGTGGGCCCGGATCTCGGCATCGGGCTCGTCGCGGGCGGCGGCGGTGGCAAGGCTGCCCAGAAGGGCGATCGCCCCGTAATTGAGCAGCAGCGCGAAGGCCTGCCCGCCCAGCGTCAGCGCCAGATAACGCCGCCCCGGCGGCTGCAGCGCCAGAAACGTGCCCCCCGCCCGGATCGCCGCCGCCTGCTGCGCGGCACTGCGCAGCGAGGCCAGCGCCGAAAAGAACGCGACGATGAAGGCAGCACTGGCCACGGCCCGCGCCACCACCGCGCGCCAGCCCTCGGGATCGCGCCAGACCAGCGCCAGCGTCAGCACCCCCGCCACCGCGACAAAGGCCCGCCGCCCCGGCGCCACCTGCAGCGTCAGCAGGGCGGTCAGCACCAGCACCAGCGGCGCCAGCAGCGCGGGCGCGGGCCCCAGCAGATGCCATTCCTGTGCGATCACCACGCCGGTCAGCGCCACCAGCAGAACTCCGGTCACCCGGTCGAGCGTCGGAGAGATCAGGATCAAGGTCGGGACTTTCGCGGCGGGTTGCGCATGCCCCGGGCTTAAACCAGCCCCGGCGCACAACCGCAATGACCTGCGGCGTCCCCCCTCGTTTCCAGCGGCCCCAAATATCCCGGGGGAGTCCGCGCCAGCGGACGGGGGCAGAGCCCCCTTTGGTCCGGATCCCTGCGCCTGTCACAAAACCTTCGCCGGACTGACATGAAACCGCATCCTCGCCGTCACGGAGCCTTCATCACATGGCCCCAGAACCGCCCCGAACGTACCGGGGGACATATGCTCACCGTCGAGAACCTGACCAAGCGCTTCGGCAGCAATACCGCTGTCGACAAGGCGACCTTCACCGTCGACCGACCGCTGATGATTGGCATCATCGGACGGTCGGGCGCCGGCAAATCCACCTTCCTGCGGATGATGAACCGGCTGACCGATGCCACATCCGGCAGGCTGCTGTTCGAGGGGCGCGACGTGCTGGCCCTGCGCGGCGCCGAAAAACGCGCGTGGCAGTCCGACTGCGCGATGATCTTCCAGCAGTTCAATCTGGTGCCGCGCATGGACGTGGTGTCGAACGTGCTGCATGGCACGCTGGCGCAGCGCTCCAGCCTTGCCACGCTCTTCAACGTCTATCCCCGCGCCGACATCCACCGCGCCATCGACATCCTTGACCGTCTGGGCATCGCCGCCCATGCCGCCAAGCGCGCCGAGGCCCTGTCGGGCGGCCAGCAGCAGCGCGTCGCCATCGCCCGCGCCCTGATGCAGGATCCCAAGGTGATCCTTGCCGACGAACCCATCGCCTCGCTCGATCCGATGAACGCGCAGATCGTCATGGAGGCGCTGCGCCGCATCCACGAGGAAGATGGCCGCATGGTCATCGCCAACCTGCACACGCTCGACACCGCGCGGCGCTACTGCGACCGGGTGATCGGCATGCGCGACGGCCGCATCGTGTTCGACGGCACCCCCGAACAGCTCACCACCGGTGTTGCCCGCGACATCTACGGCGCGGGGGCCGAATTTTCGGAAAACGCCACCTCCACCGAAATCCGCGACCCCGTCGCCGCCGAGGAAATCCGGCAGGCGGAAGTCACGGTCTGACGCGACCAAGGGCCTTAGCGACCGGCCCATCACCGAGAGGGAAGACCATGAAGACCATCTTCGCAGCGATGCTTGCCACCACCGCCCTTGTGGGCGCGGCTCAGGCGCAGGACATCACCGAGTTCAACATCGGCATCCTTGGCGGCGAAAACGCCCAGGACCGTCTGAACAACCACGAATGCCTGAAGAACTACACCGAAGAAACGCTGGGCGTCCCCGCCAAGCTGTTTGCTCCCGCCGACTATAACGGCGTGATCCAGGGTCTGCTGGGCGGCACCATCGACATGGCATGGCTCGGCGCCTCCGCCTATGCCGCGATCTACCTGTCCGACCCCGAGGCGGTGGAACCCGCGCTGGTCAAGGTCAACATGGACGGCACCATCGGCTATTACTCCATCGGCTTTGCCCGCAAGGACAGCGGCGTCACCTCGCTGGACGACATGGAAGGCAAGGTCTTCGCCTTCGGCGATCCGAACTCCACCTCCGGCTACCTGATCCCCGCCGTGGAAATCCCCCAGTACAAGGACGGGATCACCATGGAATCCGGTGACTACTTCAAGGAAGTGAAGTTTGTCGGCGGTCACGAGCAGACCATCGTCGCCGTGAACAATGGCGATGTGGATGCGGGCGTGACCTGGGCCGATGGCCAGGGCAACTGGGAAGACGGCTACAACTCCGGCTCGCTGCGCAAGGCCGTGGATGCGGGCCTGATCGACATGAACGATCTGGTCGAAATCTGGCGCTCCAAGGAAATCCCCGAAGGCCCGATCGTGCTGCGCAAGGGTCTGCCCGCCGACGTCAAGGAAAAGATGACGGCACTGGTGCAGAACATGTACGAGACCGACAAGGACTGCACCTACAACATCTCCGCCGGTGAAAGCCTTGGCTTCAAGCCGATCACCCACGACAACTACCTGTCGATCATCGCGGCGCGCCAGTCGCAGTCCAACTGATCCACGCTCCTGATCCGGGGCCCCGCGGCAGACGCGGGGCCCCTTTGCCTGTCTGTCCCCCCCTGATCCGGAAGCCCGCATGACCCAGATGCCCGACGCTCCCTTTGACACGCGCGCGCATTACCTTGCGCTGACCGCCCGCCGCAGGCTTTACGGCGGCATCCTGATGGCGGTCTTCGTGCTGCTCATGGTTTCGGGATTCCTGCTGGCCGACGGGCGCAATGCCGGCGGGTTCTGGGACGGGCTGCCGCATATCCTTGATTTCCCGGCCGATGTGGTGCGCGACACCATCCCCCGCCTGAACCTGCTGCCGGGCTATCTGGTGAAATATTTCCCCGCCCTTGTGGAAACCGTCAACATCGCCGCCGTGTCGACCCTGCTGGGCACGCTGGGGGCCATGGTGCTGTCGCTGCTGGCGACAAGGGGACTGGCGCGCTGGCCGCGGCTGATCCCGGTGTTCCGGCGGCTGATGGATCTGCTGCGCGCTGTGCCCGAGATCGTGGTGGCGCTGGTGCTGATCTTCGTGCTGGGCGGCGGGCCGGTGCCCGCGATGATCGCCATCGCGCTGCACACCGCCGGGGCGCTGGGGAAACTTTTCTCCGAGGTCAATGAAAACGCCGATCTGAAGCCGGTCGAGGGGCTGCATTCGGTGGGCGCCACATGGCTGCAGCGCATGTGGCTGGGCGTGGTGCCGCAGGTCTCGCCCAATTACCTCAGCTATGCGCTGATGCGCTTCGAAATCAACATCCGCGCCTCGGCCATCCTTGGCTTCGTCGGCGCGGGCGGCATCGGCTACGAGCTGCGCAACACCATGTCCTGGGGGCAGGGCAAGTTCGACGAGGCCGCCGCCATCTTCATCCTGCTGTTCCTGACCATCGTGGTCTTCGACCAGCTGTCCGGCCATGTCCGGCACATGATGATCACCTCCAGATCGAAGGGTCACTGACATGGCCGATGCCGCCCTTTACGCCTCCGCCGACCGGCTGTTCACCCGCAAGAAGCTGCTGAGCTTCGGCCTGCCCGCGCTGGTGCTGGCCTATCTGGTCTATGTCTTCTTCGCCTTCGACCTGCCCGGCCTTGCGGAACGCGCGCGCATGGACAATGCGCAGACGCTGCTGTCGGACACATGGAGCTACAAGACCCATGTCACCCGCGACAACCGCTCCGGCGGGATCGACATCGCCATCGAGGGCGAGCGCAAGGGCGCCTATGCCGAAGGCACCTCGCCCGACTGGGTGACGCCCGAGGGCGAGGCCACCCGTGTCGATCTGGGCGAGGGCCAGCATATCCTGCTGCTGCCGGAGAACGGCTTTGTCTGGGACGTGCCGGGCTACGGGCTGATCGAGGGCCGCCTTGACGGGCGCAGCCTCGTCACCAACCTGCCCGAAACCGGGCTGCCCGAGTGGATTTCCGCCTCCTCCTCGCGGGTGCAGATCACCCGCCCCGAGGCGCGCGTGGCGCTGACCCGCGCCAAGACCGAGGTGTTCCGCTATTTCCCCGGCTGGGAGCTGTTCTTCTTCACGCTGGACAGCCCCTATCATGGCCATGGCCTGACCGAGATCCTGTTCGGCGACCAGATCGATCCCGCGCGCGGCAATCTGGCCGGGGCATGGCATGATTTCTGGCAGAACGGCATGTGGCGCCACGCCGATGTGGCCTGGGCGCTGTTCGAGACGCTGCTGATGGCCTTTCTGGGCACCATGGGGGCCGCCATCGTGGCGCTGCCGCTGGCCTTCCTGTCGGCCAGGAATTTTGCGCCGCTGGGGGCGCTCCGCTTTGCCACGCGGCGGGTGTTCGATTTCCTGCGTGGGGTGGACGGGCTGATCTGGACCATCGTGCTGAGCCGCGCCTTCGGGCCCGGCCCGCTGACCGGGGCGCTGGCCATGCTGATCACCGATACCGGCAGCTTCGGCAAGCTGTTCTCGGAGGCGCTGGAAAACGTCGATGGCCGCCAGATCGAAGGGGTCGCCTCCACCGGGGCCAAGCCGCTGCAGCGCTACCGTTTCGGGGTGATCCCGCAGGTGATGCCGGTGCTGATCAGTCAGGTGCTTTACTTCCTTGAATCCAACACCCGCTCGGCCACCATCATCGGCGCGATCACCGGCGGCGGCATCGGCCTGCTGCTGACGCAGGCGATGATCACCCAGAAGGACTGGGAAGAGGTGACCTATTACATCCTGCTGGTGGTGCTGATGGTCATGGCGATGGACAGCCTGTCGGGCTGGCTGCGCCGCAAGCTGATCCGGGGCTCGTGATGGCGCGGCTGGGACGCGAGCCGCTGATCCATCCCGACTGCGAGATCGCGGACTGCAGCTTCGGCGGCTGGGTCGAGATCGGGCGCGGCTCGCGGCTGAGCCATGTGGAGATGGGGGATTATTCCTACTGCGACCGCTATGCCGATCTGGCCAATGCCAGCGTGGGCAAGTTCGCCAATATCGCAAGCTTCGTGCGGGTCGGGCCGACGGATCATCCGATGCAGCAGGCCTCGCTGCACCATTTCCTGTATCGCTCGGGCGATTACTGGGACGACGCGGCGCGGGACGAGGCGTTTTTTGCCCGCCGCCTGTCGCGCCGTGCCCGCATCGGCCATGACACATGGATCGGCCATGGCGCGGTGATCCGCCCCGAGGTGACGATCGGCGACGGTGCCGTGGTGGGCGCGGGGGCGGTGGTGACCAAGGACGTGCCGCCCTACTGGATCGTAACCGGGGTGCCCGCCACGCCGATGCGCCCGCGCTTTGCCCCGCCCATCGCCGAGCGGCTGAGCGCGCTGGCATGGTGGGACTGGGATCACGCGCTGCTGCGCGAGCGGCTGGAGGATTTCCGCAGTCTGGAGATCGAGGCGTTTCTGGAAAAATACCACGGCTGAGTTTCGGGTGGGCAGAGGAGGGGGCGCTGCCCCCTCTTGGCGCGTGCCGCGCCAATTCACCCCCGGAGTTTAGGGGCAAGATGAAGCCGGACGCGGCAAGGGCCGAGGCTGGGGCGGGTCCGGGAAAACTCGCTAGGGCGAGCGGCGGTCGGGAGGCGTGCGGGCGGCGGCGGGTTATTCCGCGGCCATCCGGGTTTCCTGTAGCGCCGAGACCATGCGGGCCCCCGCGCCGCCAGCCAGATAGGTGAGCCGCCCGCCGCTGACCGTGGCCTCGATCGCGCGGGTGGCTTCGTTGACCACCACAAAATCGGCGCGCTTGCCATGGTCCAGCGTGCCGCGATCGGCAAGTCCCATGATCTCCGCAGGCGTGGTCGAGATCATCGCCCAGGCCTGCGCCAGCCCGCGCAGGCCCTTGTCGACCAGCACCCATGCCGCTTCGGCAAGGCAGGGATAGTGGTAATCCGACACCAGCGCGTCACAGAGCCCCGCCGCCACCAGATGCTGCGCCGAGACATTGCCCGCCTGACTGCCGCCGCGCACCACATTGGGCGCGCCCATCAGCACCGGATCGTTGCAGGCGCGCGCCAGCTTGGCGGCGCTGACCGAGGTGGGAAATTCCGCGATCCGCGCGCCGATGAGCCGGTAATATTCCCGCGTCTCGCCATCGGGATCGTCATGGCTGCCATAGCGGATGTCCATGGCATCGAAGGCCTCGGCCAGCGCGCAGAGATGGCGCGGCACCTCGCGGGCGCGGTCCTTGGCCGCCTGCAGGCGGCTGCGGAACACCTGCGGCGCATCGCCCGCGCGGTCGGCCCATGCGGCGAGCCGACCGGGGGCGCGTTCCGCCACCTCCAGCGCTTCGGGCAGGTGGTTGTTGAACACGACGTAATCGACGCGGTGCCGGGTCACGGCGGCCAGAAGCCGGTCGCGGGTTTCGGGCATATGGGTTTCGCAGCGGATCTGCAGCCGCAGGTCGGTGAGCGCCTGCGGGCGGTAGCTGTCCAGTTCGCGCAGCACGGCTTCGGCAAAATCCGGGCCGCGCATGCCGCCTTCCCAGCTCCAGCACTGGGCGAGCCATGCGGTGGTGACGCCATGCGAGGCGGCCTCGCGGTCGGTGGCGCGCAGGCCCGAGGCGATGGGAAAGGGCGCTGAGGGCCGTGGAGCGATCTGGCGTTCGAAGGCGTCGCCATGCAGGTCGATGATGCCCGGCAGGATCAGATAGCCCGACAGATCCACCTCTGGCCGGGGGCCCTTGCTGATGAAACCGCCCTCGATCACCAGAGAGCGCCGCTGCAACATGCCGTCGCGCAGGATCGTGGCGCCGGTCAGGCGCAGGGGGGGAAGTTGGGCCGTCATGCAAGTCACCTGCCTTGCCTGCTCTGCGTTTTTCCCGTCTCTACCGACTCTCTGTGTCAGGGGCATGACGCGCTCAGGCGTCATGTTCCGGGCTGACGGTCAGCGCCACGCGGTCGCCCGCGAACCATGTGTGGCCCTGTTCCACCGGCTGCCCTTCGGGGTCGAGGTTGAGCCCCACCGACCGCAGCAGCGGCGCGCCTTCGCGCAGGTTCAGATGCAGCGCCTGCGTGGCGCTGGCAGGCTCGGCGGTCAGCCGGGTGAAGACGCGGGTGTAATCGGCCACACCCGCGCGGCGCAGCGCCTCGGTGACCGAAGCGGTCTCGCGCAGCGCCTCCGCCAGACCGGGCAGGCGGGATTGCGGAAAGAGGCTGATGAAATGCGCAACCGGCGTGCCGCCCGCCAGCGACAGGCCCTCATGCACCAGCACCGGATCGCCGGGGGCGAGGGCCAGCGCCTGCGCCTCGGTGGTATCTGCCGGGCGGGTTTCCAGCCGCAGGATGCGCTTGTCCGGCAGACGGCCCGTGGCGCGGACATTCTGATGAAAGCGCACCCGTTCGCCCAGCGGGTAATCCATCGGCGCCATGCGCACGAACACGCCCGAGCCGCGCCGCGCATGCACCAGCCCGCGTTCGGCCAGATCGGCAAGCGCCCGGCGCACGGTGTGGCGGTTCACCCCGAAGCGGCTGGACAGTTCCGCCTCGGTGGGCAGCTTGTCGCCCGCGCGGTAATGGCCGCGCGCGATTTCCGCCTCCAGCGTGGTGGCGATGGTCGACCAGACCGGGCTGCGGGTCATGGCGGGCTCCTGTCATTGAAATTTCACGCTTTGGCGCTTGCCGTCGGGGGCGAGTCGCGCCTAGTATTTGTCTAGTTGTATAGGAACCTAGACAGATCGGCAAGGTGTCCAGATGAGCGGAACCGAAACGGAAACGGCGGCCCGGCAGGGCTGGATGGGGCTTCTGGCGCGGGCGCCCGCGGCACGGCTGGCGGCGCTGATGGCGGGGCGGGCGCTGCCGGGCTTTGACTGGCTGCGCGTGCCGGAAACCGGCGGCGTGATGCTGCGCGGGCGGACGGGCGGCACCGGCGCGCCGTTCAATCTGGGCGAGATGACGGTGACGCGCTGCACGCTGCGGCTCGCCAGCGGCGAGACCGGCCATGCCCATGTGATGGGGCGCGACCGGGCTCATGCCGAACGCGCGGCGCTGGTGGATGCGCTGATGGCGGGGCCGCGTGCGGCCGAGATCCGGGCCGAGGTGCTGGAGGTGCTGGCCGCCGAGGAGGCCGCGCGGCGCCATGAGCGCGCCGCCAAGGCCGCCGCCACGAAGGTGGAGTTTTTTACCATGGTGCGGGGAGAATGACGATGCCGACCACGGAGGCCCTGACGGGCGGATTTTCCGACGCGCCGGTGCAGGCGGCGCGGGCGTTTCGCGCAGCACTCGAGGTGATGGCGCGCCCTGGCCATATCGCGCCGGTGACGGGGGCGCAGGCGCCGGGCCTGTCGGGGGCCGCGTCGGTGCTGCTGCTGACGCTCTGCGACCGCGAGACGCCGCTGCATCTGGCACAGGGCAGCGACAGCGCCGCGCTGCGCGACTGGGTGGCCTTCCATCTGGGCGCGCCGCTGGTTCCGGCGGAGGAGGCGATGTTTGCGCTGGGATCTTGGGCGGCACTGGCACCGCTGGAGCGGTTCCGCATCGGCACCGCCGAATATCCCGACCGGGCGGTGACGCTGATCGTCGAGATGGACAGGCTGGCACCGGATGGCGCGCGGCTGACCGGGCCGGGCATCGCCACGGAGGCGCGGCTGAGCCTGCCGGAGACCGCAGCGTTTCAGCGCAATAATGCCCTGTTCCCGTTGGGTTGGGATGCGTTCTTTACCTGCGGCGACGACATCGCCGCACTTCCCCGCAGCACGAAAGTGGAGGCCGCCTGATGTATGTGGCAGTCAAGGGCGGCGAGCGCGCCATCGAGGCGGCGCATGACTGGCTGGCCGAGGAACGCCGCGGCGATCCTGCGGTCCCGGAACTGACGCTGGAGCAGATCCGCGAACAGATGACGCTGGCGGTGAACCGGGTGATGGCGGAGGGCTCGCTTTACGATCCCGATCTGGCGGCGCTGGCGATCAAGCAGGCGCGCGGCGATCTGATCGAGGCGATCTTCCTGCTGCGCGCCTATCGCACCACGCTGCCGCGGCTGGGGGTGTCCATCCCGGTCGATACCGGCGCCATGCGCTGCGACCGGCGGGTCAGCGCCACCTTCAAGGACGTGCCGGGCGGTCAGGTGCTGGGCCCGACCTTCGATTACACGCACCGGCTCTTGGATTTTGCCCTGGCCGCCGAGGGCGAGGCGCCGCGCGCGCGGCAGGCGGAGCCGCGGCAGGAGCCCACGCCGCGCGTGACGGAATTTCTGAACAAGGACGGGCTGATACAGGACGAAGTTCGCACCGAGGACACGCCGCCCGACATGACCCGGCAGCCGATGGAATATCCGGCGGGCCGCGCGCTGCGGCTGCAGGCGCTGACCCGGGGCGACGAGGGGTTCGTGCTGGGCATGGCCTATTCCACCCAGCGCGGCTACGGGCGCACCCATCCTTTCGTGGGGGAGCTGCGCATCGGCGCGGTGGAGGTGGAGATGGAGATCCCCGAACTGGGTTTTGCCATCTGCATCGGAGAGGTCACGCTGACCGAATGCGAGACCGTGAACCAGTTTTCGGGGTCAAGGACAGAACCGCCCCAGTTTACAAGGGGATACGGGCTGGTCTTCGGACAGACGGAACGCAAGGCGATTTCCATGGCGCTTGTGGATCGGTCGCTGCGCTGGCAGGAACTGGGAGAGGAAAATACCGGCGCCCCGGCTCAGGACGAGGAATTCGTGCTCGCCCATGCCGACAACATTCAGGGCACCGGCTTTCTCGAACATATCAAGCTGCCGCATTACGTCGATTTTCAGTCCGAACTGGAACTGGTGCGCCGGATGCGTGCGGATGCCATGACAGCAAAGGATCCCGCGACATGACCAAGGCCTATTTCGGAGCAAAACTTCCCGCGCTGCCCAACGGGCAGGACTGGTATTGCGGGCTGGTGGAAGTGATCCGCATGCCCGGCACCGACTGCCCGTTTTTTGGCGACGAGCCGGAAGGCGACGTGGTGCTGGCGGTGCTGTGGATCTGCCTTGCCGCGACCTCTGCCGCCGAAGCCGAGGTGCTGCTTTCCGAACATGTCACCGAATGCGGCGGCGTGGCGGGGGCCATCGAGGACATCAAGCTGATCGCCCAGCCCTCCGACCTGCCGCTGGACGAGGACGGATCGCCTGATCTGTCCCTGCTGGAAGCCTTCAGCGACCCCGAACTCGGTGACGAGATCGTCTGGGGCGAGATTTACCTCTTTGCCGAGGAAGATGAGGAACCATGACCGACGCCGCCTATAACTTTGCCTATCTGGATGAGCAGACCAAGCGGATGATCCGCCGCGCCATCCTCAAGGGGCTGGCCGTGCCCGGCTATCAGGTGCCCTTTGCCAGCCGCGAAATGCCGATGCCCTATGGCTGGGGCACCGGCGGCGTGCAGGTCACCGCCGCCTGCCTGACCCCCGACGACGTGCTGAAGGTCATCGATCAGGGCGCCGACGACACCACCAATGCCGTGTCGATCCGGCGCTTTTTCGAACGCACCGGCGGCGTGGCGGTGACCACCCGGACCGAGGAGGCGAGCGTGATCCAGACCCGCCACCGCATCCCGGAAACCCCGCTGACCGAAGGGCAGATCCTTGTCTATCAGGTGCCCATCCCCGAACCGCTGCGCTTTCTTGAGCCGCGCGAGACCGAGACCCGCAAGATGCACGCGCTGGAGGAATACGGGCTCATGCATGTGAAGCTTTACGAGGACATCGCCCATAACGGCGCGATCTCCACCGCCTATGCCTATCCGGTGAAGGTGGAGGGGCGTTATGTCATGGACCCGTCGCCCATTCCCAAATTCGACAATCCCCGGCTGGAAAGTGCCGCGATCCAGCTGTTCGGCGCGGGCCGCGAACAGCGCATCTACGCGCTGCCGCCGCATACCAAGGTGGTCAGCCTCGATTTCGAGGATCATCCCTTTGATCCCAGCAAGGCCGATCATGACTGCGACCTGTGCGGATCGGGCAGCAGCTATCTGGACGAGGTCATCATGGATGACGAAGGCGGGCGGATGTTCGTCTGCTCTGACACCGATTACTGCGCGACCCGCCGCGCGCGGGGCTTTCGCGGCGCGCTTTCGTCCGAGGAGGATGCGGCATGACCCCGCTGCTGAAGGTGGAAGGCGTCACCAAACGCTACGGCGCCCGGCTGGGCTGCGGCGATGTCAGCTTTGATCTGTGGCCGGGCGAGGTCATGGGGATTGTGGGGGAATCCGGATCGGGCAAGTCCACGCTGCTGTCCTGTCTTGCCGGGCATCTGGCCCCCGATGCGGGCCGCGTGATCTTTGACACCCGCGCCGAGGGGCCGCGCGACGTGCTGGCGCTGTCGGAACCCGAACGGCGGATGCTGGCGCGCACCGACTGGGCCTTTGTCCACCAGAACCCGCGCGACGGGCTGCGCATGGGCGTATCGGCGGGTGGCAATGTGGGCGAGCGGCTGATGGCCGTCGGCGCCCGCCATTACGGCGACATCCGCGAGACGGCGATCGACTGGCTGGGCCGGGTGGAGATTGCCGCCGACCGGGTCGATGACCGCCCGCGCGCCTTTTCGGGGGGGATGCAGCAGCGGCTGCAGATCGCGCGCAATCTCGTGACCGGGCCTCGGCTGGTGTTCATGGACGAGCCGACCGGCGGCTTGGATGTCAGCGTGCAGGCGCGGCTTCTGGATCTGCTGCGCGGGCTGGTGCGGCAGATGGGGCTCTCTGCCGTCATCGTCACCCATGATCTGGCGGTGGTGCGGCTGCTGGCCGACCGGCTGATGGTGATGAAGGGCGGGCATGTGGTGGAAAGCGGGCTGACCGATCAGGTTCTGGACGATCCGCAGCACGGCTATACCCAGCTTCTGGTGTCGAGCGTTCTGCAGGTCTGACATGCTTTTTGCCTATCGCAGCACCGGGGCGGGCCTGTCGCGGGTCATCACCGAAAACCCCTCTCTGGCAGAGCCGACGCTGGCCTTCGATCTGCCCGCCGATGCGGTCTGGGTCGATCTTTATCGCCCGCTTTCGGGGCAGGTGGCGGCGGTGGGGGGGCTTGGCATCCATGTGCCGACGCTGTCGGAAATGGAAGAGATCGAGATCTCCAGCAGGCTCTATCACGAGGATGGCGCCGATTATCTGACCGTGGTGCTGCCCGGGCGCGATCCGGACGGCCATGTGATCGCGGGGCCGGTGACCTTCGTGCTGCAGCCCTCGCGGCTGATCACGGTGCGCCACCATCTGCCGCGCGCCTTTGAAACCTATCCGCTGCGCGCCGGTCAGGGGCCTGCGGGCTGCGCCACGCCGGACCGCATCTTTCTGGGGCTGATGGCGGAAATCGTGGGCTCGCTTGCCGACAGTCTGGAAGAGGCGGGCCGGGTGCTGGACGAAGCCGGGCGCCGGGTGTTTTCCGGCCATGCCGCCAACCGCCCCGACCTGCTGCAGAAAACGCTGGAGGAGGTGGGGCTGCAGGGCGAACGGCTGAGCCGGGTGCGCACCGCCACCACCACGCTTGACCGCGCGCTGAACCATTTTGCCGCCGCCCGGGACGGGCAGGGGCTGAAGGCGCTGGTCAAGGCGGAGCTGCGTGATCTGGCGGCGCTTGCCGTGCATGCGGATTTTCTGGCGGCAAGGGTCGGGCTGGCGGTGGATGCGACGCTGGGCATGATCCATCTGGCGCAGAACGCCACGGTGCGGATCGTGTCGGTGGTGGCGGTGCTGTTCCTGCCGCCGACGCTGGTCGCTTCGGCCTATGGCATGAACTTTGCCACCATGCCCGGGCTCGACCGGGGCTGGGGCTATCCTGCGGTGCTGGGGCTGATGCTGGCCTCGGCGCTTGGCACCTATCTTTTCTTCAAATGGAAGCACTGGCTATGATCGAGATCCGCGACCTGTCGAAATCCTTCGTGCTGCACAATCAGGGCAGTGCGGTGATCCCGGTGATGGCGGGGGCCAGCCTGTCCGTGGCGCGCGGCGAGTGCGTGGCGCTGGTGGGCAATTCGGGGGCGGGAAAATCCACCCTGATGCGCATGATCTACGGCAATTATCTGGCGCAGGATGGCGCGATCCGGGTCGGCGATCTGGACGTGGCGCAGGCCGAGCCGCGCCAGATCCTCGCGCTGCGCCGTCATGTGCTGGGATATGTCAGCCAGTTCCTGCGCGTGGTGCCGCGCGTGCCGACGCTGGACGTGGTGGCAGAGCCGGTTCTGGCGGCAGGCGGCAGCACCGAGGCAGGGCTGGACCGCGCCCGCGACCTGCTCGCGCGGCTCAACATCCCCGAACGGCTGTGGTCGCTGTCGCCCACCACGTTTTCCGGGGGCGAGCAGCAGCGGGTCAACATCGCGCGCGGCTTTGCGCATGACTTTCCGGCGCTGCTCTTGGATGAACCCACCGCCTCGCTGGATGCCACCAACCGCGCGGTGGTGCTGGATCTGATCCGCGAGGCCAAGACGCGGGGCGCCGCCATCCTTGGCATCTTCCACGACGCCGAGGCGCGCGAGGCGGTCTGCGACCGCGAGGTGGATGTCACCGCCTTCACCCCGGCCCGCGCGGCATGAGCCGGATCTTTGCCCTTGTCGGCCCGTCTGGCGTGGGCAAGGACACGCTGCTGGCGCGCGTGGCGCCCGGTCTGCCGGGGCTGCATGTGGTGCGCCGGGTGGTGACCCGCGCGCCCGCAGCCGGGGGCGAGGATCACGAGGCGGTCACGCCCGCCGAATTCGAGGACCAGCGCCGCGCGGGCCGTTTCGCGCTGCACTGGCAGGCGCATGGGCTGCATTACGGCATCCCGCAGGCCGAGCTGACCCGCGCGCCGGTCACGGTGTTCAACGGCTCGCGCAAGCATCTGGCCGCTGCGGCGGCGGCCATTCCCGGGCTGGAGGTGATCCATGTCACCGCCACCCGTGCGGCGCTGGCGGCCCGGCTTGCCGCGCGCGGGCGGGAGACGGCAGCGGACATCGCGGCGCGGCTGGACCGCGCCGCCGAGCCGCTGCCGCCGGGGCTCTGCGTGCATGTCATCGACAATTCCGGCGATCTTGACACCGCCGCCGCCGCGCTGCGCGCGCTGCTTCAGCCGGTCAGGGCGTAGCGGTGCAGCAGATGGAACCGCCCGTCCTCTGCCTCGCCGAAAAGGCACAGCGCGCCCAGCACGAAAGGTCGCGGCAGCAGCGGCGCCAGATGCGGGCGCAGCGCCTCGGCCACCTGATCCGCCTCGTCCCCGGGCAGCGGCCCGGTCAGCGTCAGGTGAAAGCGGAACTCCTCCATCACATAAGGATAGCCCCAGCGCTGCAGGTTCTGCTCCTGCCGCGGGCTCAGCCCCTTGGCACGGCGGCGGGCCAGGTCCGCCTCGGTCTGGGGCGCGCGGTGAGGATCGAGTGCGGCCACCACCTCTGCCGCGAGATCTGCCAGCGCCGATGCGTCGCCCTCGGGGACCAGCGCCAGAAACCGGCCCAGCCGGGCCAGCCGCAGCCCGTCCAGCGTGACGGGGGCCAGCCGGGCGGCAAGTGCGGCCAGATCGGCCTCAAGCCGCGCCTGACTTCCGGTCGGGCGGAAGGGCGGTTTCAGCGTGCCGTGAAAGCCATATTTGCGCGGATCGGCGGTGATCTCCGCCTGCGGACGGGGCAGGCCGGTCACATCGGGCGGCGCGGGTTCGGTCCCGGTGACCGGATCCCAGCCCAGCCAGCGGGCAGCAAATTCGGCCAGCGGCCCGGGATCGGGCGCGGCATAGACGGCGAAGCGGCGGAAGGGGGGCATGGCATCTGTCATGCGCCTGTTCTGCCACGCAAACATGACGGCGGGAAGACCGCCCGGATCCAAGACAAGACACAGGAATTGAGGTAAGGCATGGGCAACACGCTTTTGACCAACGCGCGCATCGTTCTGGACGATGCGGTGATCCACGGCACGCTGCATCTGCAGGACGGGCGCATCGCCGACATCACCGACGGCGCCACCACCGTGGCCGGGGCCGAGGATTGCGCGGGCGATCTGCTGATCCCCGGCCTGATCGAGCTGCATACCGACAATCTGGAACGCCACATGCAGCCGCGCCCCAAGGTGGACTGGCCGCATATGGCGGCGATCCTTGCGCATGATGGCGAACTGGCCTCGACCGGCATCACCACGGTGTTCGACGCGATGCGCGTGGGCTCTGTGGTCAGTGCCTCGCGCACGCGCTATGGCAAATATGCCCGGTCGCTGGCGGGCGAACTGCTGGAGGCGCGGCGCGCGGGCATGTTGCGGATCAGCCATTTCCTGCATCTGCGCGCCGAGATCTGTTCGGAAACCCTGCTGGAGGAGCTGGAGGAATTCGGCGCCGCCGACCGGGTGGGCATCCTGTCGCTGATGGATCACACCCCCGGCCAGCGCCAGTTCCGCGACATCAGCAAGTTCAAGGATTATGTCTGTGGCAAACATGGCCTGTCGGATGCGGAATTTGCCGAGCATGTGGCGAACCTGACCGGGCTGCGCGACAGCCTGGGCGCGCGGCACGAGGCAGGCGCGGTGCAAGCCGCGCGCCGTCTGGGCGCGGTGCTGGCCAGCCACGATGACACCACGGCGGATCATGTCACCACCAGCGCCGGGCATGGCGTGCGGCTGGCCGAATTCCCCACCACGGTGGAAGCGGCAGAGGCCTGCCATGCGGCGCAGATCGCGGTGATGATGGGGGCGCCGAACCTGATCCGGGGCGGGTCGCATTCCGGCAATGTCGCCGCCGAGGATCTGGCCAAGCTGAACCTGCTCGACATCCTGTCGTCGGATTACGTGCCCTCGTCGCTGCTGCTGGCGGCGTTCCGGCTGGCGGATCTGTGGGAGGATCTGCCGCGCGGCATCGCCAGCGTGACCCGGGCCCCCGCAGAGGCTGCCGGGCTGCAGGATCGCGGGCGTCTTGCGCCGGGGCTGCTGGGGGATGTGGTGCGCGTGGCCCATATCGAAGGCCAGCCGGTGATCCGTGGCGTCTGGAGCCATGGCCGCCGCGTCGCCTGATTTAGCCTGATTTCGGCAGTGTGCCGCGCCCCTGATGGGGCGCGGCGCGTTTATTCGGTATCCGTGCCGCGCAGCGCCAGAATGCCAAGGATGCCCAGCACCGCCAGCCCCGCCACCGCGATGTTGAGCGGGCTCAGGTTCGCCACGATCACCGCCACCAGCGCCCAGATCACCGTAATGCCGTAAAGCGGCGCGCGGTGCAGGCGGTATTGCACCACCAGCGCCAGCACGAGCGCCAGACCCAGCCCCACCAATGCGGCGGGCGTCGCCTCCAGAAGGCCATAGCCCGCCAGCAGCAGCCCGACCGAGACCGAGGCGGCAGCGGTCAGCCAGCCCGCATAGACCGCCACCGGCGACAGCTGCCACCAGCGGTCCATGTCCCCGGTCAGGAACAGCGCCCGCAGCACCGCAGCCGTCATCACCCAGATCATCACCGTTGCCGCGATCGGCGACAGGTTGGCCACCGGCAGCCAGAACGCCCCCACGGCAAGGCTCAGCACCAGCGGCGGGCGGGCAGGCGCCCAGTCTTCGGAATCGCTGCGCGCGAACAGGCCAAAGCCCGCCCCCGCGATCAGCCACAGATAGATCAGGCCCCAGATCGAAAAGGCATAGCCCGCCGGCTGCACCGGCGGATCGACCTGCGGCACCGGAAAGGCCTGCGGGTCAAATCCGTTGAAACCCGGCGTCAGCAGCGGCGAGGCGGCAAACGCCACCGCCGCCAGCAGCACCAGAACGGCCCAGATGCGTGTCATGTCAGATCAATGCCCCTTCCGCTGTCAGCCGGGTCTTGCCTCCCAGCCACGGGCTCAACGCCTCGGGCAGCAGGACGGATCCATCCGCCTGCTGGCCATTTTCCAGCACCGCGATCAGGCAGCGCCCCACGGCGAGGCCGGAGCCGTTCAGGCTGTGCACATATTCCGGCTTGCCACCCGCGCCCGGCTTGAACCGCGCGTTCATGCGCCGGGCCTGAAACGCGCCGCAGAGCGAGACCGAGCTGATCTCGCGGTAACAGTTCTGCCCGGGCAGCCAGACCTCGATGTCATGGGTGCGCCGCGCGCCAAAGCCCATGTCGCCGGTGCAAAGCACCACGGTGCGATAGGGCAGGCCCAGCTTCTGCAGGATGCCCTCGGCGCAGCCGGTCATCCGGTCCAGTTCGGCGCGCGAGGCGTCGGGATGGGTGATCGACACCATCTCGACCTTCTCGAACTGGTGCTGGCGCAGCATTCCGGCGGTGTCGCGCCCGGCGCTGCCCGCCTCGGAGCGGAAGCACTGGGTATGGGCGACATAGCGGCGCGGCAGGCTGTCTTCGTCCACGGTCAGGCCGCTGACGATATTGGTCAGCGTCACCTCCGCCGTGGGCACCAGCCACCAGCCGTCCCGCGTCTGATAGCTGTCTTCGCCGAACTTGGGCAACTGCCCGGTGCCCAGCATCATTTCCTCGCGCACCAGAACCGGGGTCCAGGTCTCGGTCAGGCCGTTTTCTTCGGTATGGGTGTCGAGCATGAACTGCGCCAGTGCGCGATGGATCCGCGCGGTGGCGCCCGACAGCACCACAAACCGCGCCCCCGACAGCTTGGCCGCGGTTTCAAAATCCATGCCGCGGGTCACCCCCTCCAGCTGGTAATGTTCCTTCGGAGTGAAGTCGAAGCTGGCGGGCGTGCCCCAGCGGCGGATCTCCACATTGTCGGCCTCGTCGCGGCCTTCGGGCACTTCGTCCAGCGGCAGGTTGGGGATTTCCAGCAGCAGCGCGGTCAGCGCCTCGTCCAGATCCTTGGCGCGGGCCATCATCGCGGCGACCTCGGCCTTCTTGTCGGAAACCAGCGCGCGCAGCCGTTCAAATTCGGCATCATCGCCGCGGCCCTTGGCGGCGCCGACTTCCTTGGAGGCGCGGTTCTGTTCCGCCTGCGCGGTTTCGGCGGCATGGATGGCGGCGCGGCGCGCCTCGTCCATCTCCAGCAGGCGGGACGACAGCGGTTCGGCACCCCGGCGCGACAGCGCCGCGTCAAAAGCGGCGGGGTTTTCGCGAATGGTGCGGATGTCGTGCATCGTCCTGATCCTTTGGCATGAAATGGCGACTCGGGGGCGTTATGCCCTGATTTGCTCAGCGAGGGTAGGGGGCGCCCGGCATCACCTGCCCGCGCAGCCAGCCATCAAGCGGCACCACCAGCGTGCCATGGTCAGAGCGGGCTGAAACCACCCCCACCACCTGCCAGCGCCCGTCCTGCCGCGCCAGCACCGGCCCGCCGGAATTGCCCGGGCGCACCGGACAGTCCAGCAGCAGCATCCGGTGCGACCTGCCCCCGCCGCAGTCCATCCGCCCCGACAGCCGGTGCGGGCGGTGATCGTGATAGCCGATCAGGGCAAAGGGCGGCCCGGCCCGTGTTCCCAGCGGCACCGGCGGCGGATCAAGCGGCGCGGCCAGATGCAGCAGCGCTAGGTCGTGCTCGATCGACAGCGCCTCGCCCTGCAGCGCCTTGGGGTGCAGATCGTAGCGCGCCACCTCCGCCACCCCGGCATGATCGCCGCCACGCCAGCCCGCGACAAAGCGCAGATCCGCCGCCCGCACCGGACGCGCGTCGGGCCCCAGCAGACAATGCGCCGCCGTCAGCACCAGATCGGGCGCCACCAGCGTGCCGGTGCACATGCCGACCCGACGGTAACCCTGCGTATTCACCCGCCCCACCGCCTGCCAGTCCGCCAGCTGATCCTGCGGCAGAACCGGCAGCTCCGCCGCCCGGACGGGCAGGGCAAGGATGAGGAGCAGCAGAGCGAGGCGTGTCATTGCAAGAGATGTGCGGTCCTGTGGCTGGATCGCCTTCTGCGCCAGCGGGTGTGACATAGCGCATCGCCCGGCTTTTTGCGCGACCAATGTGGTGGCCCAGCAGCCCCAGCCGCACAAAAAGGCCCGGAACATCCCCCCGGCGCCACGGGCCGAACGGTCCCCTGATCCATGCTTTCCCCAAGGTTCATGGGGTCAGGTCAGGGTGCGGCCGGGCCAGCGTCCATCTGCGAAGATCCGGCGCCTTGCATCCGGGGCGCTTCGCACATAGGTTCCGGCCAAATTTGCGGGGGGTGCCCCGCCTGACCAGCAAGGAGAGCCCCGCATGGATAGCAGCGCAATTGCCCAGTTTGTTCCTCTGATCCTCATTTTCGGGATCATGTATTTTCTGTTGATCCGCCCGCAGCAGAAGAAGGTCAAGGAACACCAGAAGATGGTGGCGGCGCTGCGCCGGGGTGACCAGATCGTGACCCAGGGCGGGCTGATCGGCAAGGTGTCGAAGGTCAAGGAAGGCGGCGAGCTGGAAGTGGAAATCGCCGAAGGCGTGCGCGTCCGCATCGTGCAGACCACCGTGGCACAGGTGCTGTCCAAGACCGAACCCGCCGCAGAAGCCTGATCATAAACGGAAAACGCCCGACACATGCTGCAGATCGATCTCTGGAAACGCCTGCTTGTCTGGGCGACTGTCATCGTGGGGCTGGCCTTGGCCAGCCCCAACCTGTTCTACAACCGCGTCGAGGCGCATAATGACGCGGTCGCCGCCATCGAGGAAAGCGGCGCCACCGCAGAGCGCGAGGCCGCCCGTGCGGGCTGGCCGGACTGGCTGCCCTCGGGACTGGTGAATCTCGGGCTCGACCTGCGCGGCGGCGCGCATCTGCTGGCCGAGGTCAAGGTGGCCGAGGTCTATCAGTCGCGCATGGAAGCGCTCTGGCCCGATGTCCGCGACATCCTGCGCGGCGAGCGGGACTCTGTGGGCACCATCCGCCTGCAGCCTTCGCCCCCGGGCGAGCTGCGCGTGCGCATTTCCGAACCGGACGGCATGGCCCGCGCGCTGGAACTGGTGCGCGGACTGGCGCGGCCCGTGGTCTCCATGACCGGGGCGGGCACCACCGATCTGCAGGTGGCGGGCGAGGGATCCGATATCGTGGTCCGCCTGTCGGAGGCCGAACAGCAGGCCACCGATGACCGCACCATGCAGCAGAGCCTTGAAATCATCCGCCGCCGCATCGACGAGGTCGGCACCCGCGAACCCACCATCCAGCGTCAGGGCGCCGACCGCATCCTGATTCAGGTGCCGGGCGTGGGATCGGCGGCAGAACTGAAAGCCATCATCGGCACCACGGCGCAGCTGACCTTTCAGGGCGTCGTCAGCCGCACCAGCAATCCCGACACCAGTGCCGGGGTCGGCAACGAGATCATGCCGTCGCAGGACGAGGAGGGCGTGTTCTATGTGCTGGAACAGGCACCCGTCGTCACCGGCGAGGAACTGGTGGATGCGCAGCCCGCCTTTGACCAGAACGGGCAGCCTGCGGTCAATTTCCGCTTCAACCCTTCGGGGGCGCGGAAATTCGGCGATTACACCGCCGCCAATATCGGCAGCCCCTTCGCCATCGTTCTGGATGGCGAGGTGATTTCCGCCCCGGTGATCCAGAGCCACATCCCCGGCGGGTCGGGCATCATCACCGGCAATTTCACCGTGGAACAGTCCACCAACCTTGCGGTGCTGCTGCGCGCGGGCGCGCTGCCTGCGGGGATGGATTTCCTTGAAGAACGCACCATCGGCCCGGAACTGGGGCAGGACAGCATCGAGGCGGGCAAGCTTGCCACGGCGGTGGCCTTCATCGCGGTGCTGGGCTTCATGTGGGCGAGCTATGGCCTCTTCGGACTCTTTGCCAATATCGCGCTCATCATCAATATCGGCCTGATCTTCGGCCTGCTGTCGCTGGTGGGGGCCACGCTGACCCTGCCCGGGATTGCGGGCATCGTGCTGACGGTCGGCATGGCGGTGGATGCCAACGTGCTGGTGTTCGAACGCATCCGCGAGGAACTGAAGACCGCGCGCGGCCCGGCCCGCGCCATCGAACTGGGCTACGAGAAGGCGCTGTCGGCCATTGTCGATGCCAACATCACCACCTTCCTGACCGCCACCATCCTGTATGTCATGGGCTCCGGCCCGGTGCGCGGTTTTGCCATCACGCTGGGTCTGGGGATCCTGACCTCGGTGTTCACGGCGATCTTTGTCACCCGGTTGCTGGTCTCCATGTGGTTCGCACGCCGCCGCCCCAAAAGCATCGAGGTCTGAGCCATGCGTCTTCGTATCATCCCCGACAATACCAGCTTTGACTTCTTCAGCCGCTGGAAGCTGTGGCTGGGCATTTCCGCCGTGATGATCGTGCTGGCGCTGGCAAGCTTCGCGCTGCGCGGTCTCAACTACGGCATCGACTTCCGGGGCGGCACCACCATCCGCACCGAAACCACCGAACCCGTGGATGTGGGCGCCTATCGCGAGGCGCTGGCCGCGCTTGATCTGGGTGACGTGCTGATCTCGGAGGTGTTCGACCCCTCCTTCGGCCCCGACCAGAACGTGGCCATGGTGCGCATTCAGGCGCAGGACGACGTGGAGGCGGTCAGTCAGGACACCATCGCGCAGGTCGAGGCGGCGCTGCAGGGCGTGGCCCCCGACATCCGCTTCATCTCTGTGGAATCGGTGGGGCCCAAGGTGTCGGGCGAACTGATCTGGACGGCGATTCAGGCGGTGGCGCTGTCGCTGGCGGCGGTGCTGGTCTATATCTGGCTGCGCTTCGAATGGCAGTTCGCGGCGGGGGCGGTGATCGCGCTGATCCATGACGTGGTGCTGACCATCGGCGTCTTTTCAGAGCTGCAGATCAAGTTCGACCTGACCACCATCGCGGCATTGCTGACGATCGTCGGCTATTCGCTGAACGACACCGTGGTGGTCTTTGACCGGGTCCGCGAGAATCTGGTGAAATACAAGAAGACCGAGCTGCGAGAGGTGCTGAACCTGTCGATCAACGAGACGCTGAGCCGGACCTTCATGACCTCCTTCACCACGCTGCTGGCGCTGGTGGCACTGTTCGTGCTGGGCGGCGACGTGATCCGCGGCTTTGTCTTCGCGATGATCTGGGGCGTGCTGGTCGGCACCTATTCCTCGGTCTTCATCGCCACGGCGCTGCTCTTGTGGTTCGGGGTCAAGCGCGACTGGTCGAAGCCCGAGGCAGAGGCCGAGGCCAAGAAAGCCGGTCCCTTCGTCTGAGGTGCGGGCCCGGCGCGGATTTGTGCCGGGCCTTGGCTTTTCAGCCCCGCTGCCCTATGGTCACTGCTGCGGTCAGGCCAGACGCGGCATATGCCGACGCGGGGGGAGGTTTGCCGTGTCCTGTGGCCTGACAGCTGATCGGGGATGCAATCCGTCCGCGGATTGCCTGTGTGGGATAAGGGGATCACCATGCGGTTGAACGAGATCACGTATAGCGATGCGATGCCGGTCGAGGGCTACGGCCCCGGGTTTTTCCGCATCGGCGGACAGGCCGTGGACGGGCCGGTCTGCATGACGCCGCGCGGCCGTATCGGCTGGGGCGGACTTTCCGACGAAGACACGCTGCTGGCGCTGGCAGACAGCATCGACGTGCTGTTCGTGGGCACGGGGCGGGACATCGCCTTTTTGCCGCAAAGCCTGACCGAACGTCTGGAACAGGCAGGCGTGGGCGTCGAGGTGATGAACTCTCCCTCCGCCTGCCGGACCTATAACGTGCTGCTGGCCGAAGGCCGCCGGGTGGCGCTGGCCGTGCTGCCGGTCTGACCGGGGCGGGGCCGCAACACCTTGTCGCGGGGCGGCTTTGCCGCTTTCCCGTGCAGAAGGGCTGGGCTAAAGGCAGATCATGGATGTGATCGCGCAGGATCTTGCGGTGGCCCGCGGCGGGGTGCCGGTGCTGGAGGGGCTGAGCTTTGTGCTGGGGCCCGGACAGGCGCTTGTGCTGCGCGGGCCCAACGGTTCGGGCAAGACCACGCTGCTGCGCACCGTGGCGGGCCTGCAGCCGCCGCTCGCCGGCAGCCTGAGCGGCACCGAAGACCGCATCGCCTATGCCGCCCATGCCGACGGGCTGAAATCCATGCTGAGCGTGGCGGAAAACCTGCGCTTCTGGGCGCAGGTCTTTGGCGCCTCCGACATCAAACCGGCGCTTGCGGCCTTCGATCTGGACCCGCTGCAGGACCGGCTGGCGGGCAGCCTGTCGGCGGGGCAGAAGCGGCGGCTCGGTCTGGCGCGGCTCATGGTCACCGCGCGCCCGGTCTGGGTGCTGGACGAACCCACCGTCTCGCTGGATGCGGCCTCGGTCGCGCTCTTCGCCGGGGTGGTGCGCCGCCATCTGGCCTCGGGCGGCTGCGCGCTGATCGCCACCCATATCGATCTGGGCCTGACCGAGGCGCGGATCCTCGATGTCACCCCCTACCGCGCCGCCCCCCGCGCCGCCCTTCAGGACGAGGCCTTCCTGTGACGGCGCTGCTCTGGCGCGATCTGCGGCTGGCGCTGCGTGCGGGCGGGGGCTTCGGGCTCGGGCTTGCGTTTTTCCTCATCGTCACGGTGCTGGTGCCCTTCGGGGTCGGGCCGGAAACCGCGCTGCTGACCCGCATCGGGCCGGGGGTGCTGTGGATCGGCGCGCTGCTTGCCTGCCTGCTGTCGCTGGACCGCATCTTCGCGCTGGACTGGGAGGATGGCTCGCTGGACCTTCTGGCCACGGCGCCGCTGCCGATGGAGGGTATCGTCAGCATCAAGGCGCTGGCGCATTGGCTGACCACCGGCCTGCCGCTGGTGCTGGCGGCCCCGGTGCTGGGGGTGCTGCTGAACCTGCCGCCCGCGGGCTATCTGTGGGTGGTGGTGTCGCTGGCGCTTGGCACGCCCGCGCTGTCGGTGATCGGCACCTTCGGGGCGGCGCTGACCGTGGGGCTGAAACGCGGCGGGCTGCTGCTGTCGCTGCTGGTGCTGCCGCTTTACGTGCCGACGCTGATCTTCGGCGCCGAGGTGGCGCGGCGCGGCGCCGAAGGTCTGGCGCTGCAGTCGCCGCTGCTGATGCTGGCGGGGATCAGCTTTGGCGTGATCGCGCTGCTGCCCTTTGCCAGCGCCGCCGTGCTGCGCATCAACCTGCGCTAGCGCGGCAGGCTGCCGCAGAGGCCCCCATTGTCCCTGTCGCAGTTTTGAAGTGTAACGGAGCCGGGGCTGGGGTAGAGGAAACACATGTCGATCTGGGAATATGCCAATCCGGTGAAATTCATCCGCGTGACGGACCGCATCCTGCCATGGATCGCGGGCGGTGCGGCGCTGTGTCTGGCCGTGGGGCTGGTCTGGGGCTTCTTCTTTACCCCCGATGATTACCGGCAGGGCGCCACGGTCAAGATCTTCTACCTGCATGTGCCCGCCGCCATGATGGCGATCAACGCATGGGTGATGATGCTGGTGGCCTCGCTGATCTGGATCGTGCGCCGCCATCACGTCTCGGCGCTGGCGGCGCGGGCGGCAGCCCCGGTCGGGGCGATGTTCACGCTGATCGCCCTGATCACCGGCGCCTTCTGGGGCCAGCCGATGTGGGGGACATGGTGGGAATGGGATCCGCGGCTGACCTCCTTCCTGATCCTGTTCCTGTTCTATCTGGGCTATATGGCGCTGTGGCAGGCCATCGAGAATGACGACACGGCGGCGGATCTCACCTCGATCCTCTGCCTCGTGGGCTCGGTCTTCGCACTGCTGTCGCGCTATGCGGTGCTGTTCTGGAATCAGGGCCTGCATCAGGGCGCCTCGCTGTCGCTCGATGCCGAAGAAAACGTCGCCGATGTCTACTGGTATCCGGCGCTGGTCTGCATCGCGGGCTTCGTGCTGCTGTTCGTGGCGCTGGTCTTTCTGCGGACCCAGACGGAAATCCGCGCCCGCCGCACCCGGGCGCTGCTGGCACGGGAGGGACGGGGATGATGCCCGATCTTGGAAAATACGCGGTGGCGGTCCTGGGATCCTACGGGGTCAGCCTCGCCATGATTGGCGCGCTGGTCTGGCACAGCATCGCCCGGGCCCGCCGGGCCCGCGCCGAACTCGACAAGGTGGAAGCAAGGCTGAACCGACATGGCTAGACTCTCGCCGCTCATGGCGCTCCCGCCGGTGATCTTCGCGGGCTTCGCGGTCATGGCCTATCTCGGCATGTACCGTGGCGATCCCAATGCGCTGCCCTCGACCTTCATCGGCCAGCCCGCGCCGCCCTTGCCCGCCGAGACGCTCGCGGGCTTTCCCGCCGCAACCGATGCCGACCTGCGCAGCGGCGAGGTCACGGTGGTGAACTTCTGGGCCAGCTGGTGCCCGCCCTGCCGCGCCGAACATCCCATGCTGCTGGATCTGCAGGCCGATGGCGTGCGCATCATCGGCGTCAACTACAAGGACCAGACCGCCGCCGCCTCGGGCTACCTGACCGAGGACGGCTCGCCCTTTATCGGCGTGCCCTATGATCCGCAGGGCCGCGCCGCGATCAACTGGGGCGTGACCGGCCCGCCGGAAACCTTCATCATCGCGGGCGACGGCACGGTGCTGCACAAACATGTGGGCCCGCTGGCAGGCACGCTCTACACCGATGTCTTCCTGCCCGCCCTCGACAAGGCGCTGGCCGCCGAAGACTGAGTGCGCTCAAAGCCCTTTCATCTTGCCCCTAAACTCCGGGGGTGAATTGGCCGCAGGCCAAGAGGGGGCAGCGCCCCCTCCCTCCATACCGCCTGCACCCGCTCAGAGGTCGCAGTGGTCGCTCACCGCCAGCGACGGGCAGCTCTTGGGGGTCTCGGAGCTGGCATAGGCGCCAAACACCGCCAGAACGGCAAGTGCTGCGGCCTGGATCAGGGTCAGAAGTTTCATGCTCGGCCTCTTGGAACGGGTCTTTTGTCCTGATCAGATGGCATCTGCCGCCAAAAGGTAAAGACCCCGCCGCGCGGGACGGGCCCTGCACCGGCGAACCTCCGCGCAGGCGGCGCGCGGCTGCCGCCGCAGCAGGCAGCGCTGGTGCGGGCAACGGAAAACCCCGCCGCAGGCGGGGCCTGCGGCGGGGTCATGTCGTTCAGCCGATGCGGCGGGGCGCCGGATCAGGACGCCTTGGCAAGGTTGCGCAGCACGTAATGCAGCACGCCGCCATGCTCGACATATTCCTTCTCGATCGCGGTATCGATCCGGCATTTCAGCTGGATGACCTTCTCGGCGCCATCGGCATAGGTGATGGTGCAGGGCACTTCGGCCAGCGGCGTCACGGTGTCGAGCCCGCCAATCGCCACGGTCTCGTCGCCGGTCAGCTTCAGCGTCTCGCGGGTGTCGCCCCCGGTGAACTCGAAGGGAATGACCCCCATGCCCACGAGGTTGGAGCGGTGGATGCGCTCGAAGCTTTCCGCGATCACGGCCTTGACGCCCAGCAGGGCCGTGCCCTTGGCCGCCCAGTCCCGCGAGGACCCGGCACCGTAAAGCTCGCCGCCAAAGATCACCAGCGGCGTGCCTTCGGCCTGATGCGCCATGGCCGCGTCATAGATCGAGCTCTGCGCGCCATCCGGACCCTTGGTGTAGCCGCCTTCGACCCCGTCCAGCATCTCGTTCTTGATGCGGATATTGGCGAAGGTTCCGCGCATCATCACCTCGTGGTTGCCGCGGCGCGAACCGTAGGAGTTGAACTCCCGCACCGGCACCTGACGTTCCACCAGATATTTCCCGGCAGGCGTCGTCTCCTTGAACGACCCCGCGGGCGAGATGTGGTCGGTGGTGATCATGTCGCCCAGCACGGCAAGGATGCGCGCGCCTTCGATATTGGTGATGACCCCCGGATCCTTGGACATGCCCTGGAAATAGGGCGGGTTCTGGATATAGGTCGAGCTTGCGGGCCAGGCGTAGGTCTCTCCGCCATTGACCTCGACGCCCTGCCACTTCTCGTCGCCCTTGAAGACGTCAGCATATTTGGACTGGAACGCCTCGCGGGTCACCACCCGCTCCACCAGTTCGGCGATCTCGGCGTTCGACGGCCAGATGTCCTTGAGGTAGACGGGGTTGCCGTTCTGGTCATTGCCCAGCGGTTCGGTGGTGATGTCGACATTCATGTCGCCCACCAGCGCATAGGCGACCACCAGCGGCGGCGAGGCCAGATAGTTGGCGCGCACGTCCGGGCTGATCCGGCCCTCGAAGTTGCGGTTGCCCGACAGCACCGAGGTGGCGATCAGGTCATGATCGTTGATCGCCTTGGAAATCGGCGCGTCCAGCGGACCGGAATTGCCGATGCAGGTGGTGCAGCCATAGCCCACGAGGTTGAAGCCGATCGCGTCCAGATCTTCCTGCAGGTCCGCCGCTTCCAGATATTGCGTCACGACCTGCGAGCCGGGGGCCAGCGAGGTCTTGACCCACGGCTTGCGGTTCAGACCCAGCGCGCGCGCCTTGCGTGCCACCAGACCCGCGCCGATCAGCACATAGGGGTTGGAGGTGTTGGTGCAGGAGGTGATCGAGGCGATCACGATGGAGCCGTCATGCAGCTGGTGGGTGCTGCCATCCTCGGCCTGATAGAAGCCGCGGTTGTGATGACCCTCGTCGCCGGGGATCTCGCGCGGTTCGGGGGCGCCGCCTTCACCTTCCCAGCGGATTTCCTCCTTGGGGGAGGCGTCCTTGCCGTCGCGCACGCCCTTGACGAACTTGCCGAAGGCCGAAGCGGCGGTGGTCAGCGGCAGGTAATCCTGCGGACGCTTGGGGCCGGAGATCGCGGGCACGATGGTGCCCATGTCCAGCTCCAGCGTGTCGGTGTAGATCGGCGCGTAATCCGAGCCGCGCCAGAAGCCGTTCGCCTTGGCATAGGCTTCGACCAGCGCGATGCGGTCTTCCTCGCGACCGGTCTGGCGCAGGTAGCGCAGGGTCTCGTCGTCGATCGGGAAGAAGCCGCAGGTGGCGCCGTATTCGGGGGCCATGTTGGCGATGGTGGCGCGCTGCGCCAGCGGCAGGTTGTCGAGCCCTTCGCCGTAGAATTCCACGAACTTGCCGACCACGCCCTTCTTGCGCAGCATCTCGACGACCTTCAGCACGAGGTCGGTGCCGGTGGTGCCTTCCAGCATCTCGCCGGTCAGCTTGAAGCCGACGACTTCGGGGATCAGCATGGAGATCGGCTGGCCCAGCATCGCGGCCTCGGCCTCGATCCCGCCCACGCCCCAGCCCAGAACGGCGGCGCCATTGACCATGGTGGTGTGGCTGTCGGTGCCCACCAGCGTGTCGGGATAGGCGACTTCGACGCCGTCCTGATCGCTGTCGGTCCAGACGGTCTGCGACAGGTATTCAAGGTTGACCTGATGGCAGATGCCGGTGCCCGGGGGCACGACGCGGAAGTTGTTGAACGCCGACTGGCCCCATTTCAGGAACTCGTAACGTTCGATGTTGCGCTCGTATTCGCGGTCCACGTTCATCTGGAACGCGCGCGGGTTGCCGAATTCGTCGATCATCACCGAATGGTCGATGACCAGATCCACCGGGTTCAGCGGGTTGATCTTCTGCGCGTCCCCGCCCAGGGCCTTGATGCCGTCGCGCATGGCGGCAAGATCGACCACGGCGGGCACGCCGGTGAAATCCTGCATCAGCACGCGGGCGGGGCGATAGGCGATCTCGCGCGGGTTCTGGCCGCCCTGCTTGCCCCAGTCAGAGAAGGCCTTGATGTCGTCCACCGACACCGTCTTGCCGTCTTCGAAACGGAGCATGTTTTCCAGCACCACCTTCAGCGCGGCGGGCAGCTGCGAAAAGTCACCAAGCCCTGCGGCCTCGGCGGCGGGGATGGAGTAATAGGCGAAGGACGTGCCGTTCACCTCAAGCGTCTTGCGCGTGCTGGATGTATCTTGGCCGACTACGATGGGCATGTCTGGCTCCCTATCAATGGCTGGAGAAAAGGGGTTCGCTTGCTCTGCCTTCTGCCCCATGGGCGCGCAGCGTTCAAGGGGGGCAGCGACGTTTTTGTATACCGTAGAATACCGTAGTGCGCAATTCTTGCCTCACCCGCTCTCGCAAAACCTTGATTGGTTATTTCAGACGCGCTTGGATACCCCGGACATGGCAGCAGAATGGGGAAGACTGGCCAGATGTTCCGACTCACTAACTGGATGGCACCGCTGGCCTTTGCCTGCGCGGCAACGGCGGCGCCCGCGGATGACAGCCCGGTCGTGGTCGAGCTTTTCACCTCTCAGGGCTGCGCCGCCTGTCCGCCCGCCGACGAGGTGCTGGCCGGGCTTGGCGGGCGCGACGATGTCATCGCCCTCGCCCTGCATGTGGATTACTGGGATTACATCGGCTGGAAGGACAGCTTCGCCGATCCCGCTTTCACCAAACGGCAGAAAGGCTATGCCCGCAGCGGCGGGCGCCGGTCGATCTACACGCCGCAGATGGTGGTCAACGGGCGCTTTGACGTGGTGGGCTCGCAGGCCATGAAGGTGATGGATGCCATCGCCGACGCGTCGGACGCCCCCGCGCCCGCAACGCTGAGCCTGAGCCGCGACGGCGCCGAACTGGTGGTGCAGATCGATCCGCTGGCGCCGCTGCCGCCCGAAACCGTGGTGCATCTGGTGCGCTACACCCCCGAACGCCATGTGGAAATCCTCGACGGCGAAAATGCCGGGCGCTCGATCACCTACACCAATGTCGCGCATGGCTGGCAGGTGCTGGGGAACTGGGACGGGCAGGGGCCGTGGCAGACCCGCGTGCCGCTGGAGGGCAGCGATCCGGCGGTGGTGCTGCTGCAGGAGCCGCCCTTCGGCGCCATCCTCGCCGCGGGGCAGCTGCGCTAGCCCCGCTCCGCCGCCGCCCGCGCCGCGCGCTTGCGCTGCCGCTTGGGCTTCCAGCGCCGGTGAATCCAGAACCACTGCCCCGGATGCGCGGCGATCCGCGCCTCCAGCCGCCGCGTCACCTCCGCCATCATCTCCACCGGCGGGCCATGCGGCACCGGCGCCTCGAACACCACCTCGAAGCTGAGGCCATCCGCCTGCCGGATCCCGAAAAACGGCACGAACAGCGCGCCGGTCTTCACCGCGATCTCGGCGGCGGAGGTCAGCGTGGGGGCGGGCTGGCCCATAAAATCCAGCGTGACCCCGGCGCTGTCGTAGACATCGAACAGCAGCACGCCCATGCCGCCATCGCGGATATGCCGCAGCAGCCCCATCGTGCCGCGCCGCCCCTGTTCGAAAACCGGATCGGAGAGCGCGTGCATGTTGGCGGCGTAATGGCTGTTGAAAAACGGGTTGGCCATGGGGCGGTAGAGCCCGCCGATCCGCCAGCCCCGGGCCACCAGCGCCGCACGCGGCGCCTCGAAATTGCCGAAATGGCCGGTGACGAACAGCACGGGCCGCCCCTCGGCCCGCGCCGCCTCGATCTCGGGCAGGCCCGCGCCGGTGATGGGGGCATCCTGCATCCGCGCCAGAAGGCCGGGCACGTCGTAATTCTCGATCATCGTGCGCCCGGCATTGTCGGCCACCGCATCGGCGATGCGCCGCCGTTCCGGCTCTGGCATGTCGGGCCAGACATGGGCCAGATTCTCCATCGCGCGCGCCCGATAGCCCGCCAGCGGCGCGATCACCCGCGCCACCGTCCAGCCCATCAGCCGCAGCCGCGTGCGCAGCGGCAGGCGCAGCGCCAGCCGGATCAGCGCGCGCAGCACCCGGTCGGCGATCCAGTCGCCCTTGCCGCCGCGCGGCTTCCGCTGTGCCGTGATCCGTGTCAAACCCTGCTCCGTGCCGCCGCGGTCCGGGCGCAGAGATAGGCCGCGCGGGCCCGCCGCACAAGCCGGGGCGGCTCATTCCTCCTCGTCGCTGTCGGGATCCTTCAGGTCGATCTCGCCCGCCTGCACCAGATCGCGGATGGTCGAGATCACCGCATTCTGCGCGGCCTCGCCGCGTTTGCCCTTCACGCTCATGCCGGCGGCATCCTCGCGCAGGCCGCCCGCCATGCGCTTCGACATGTTCTCCAGCAGGAATTCCACCGTGCGCAGCTCCGCCTCGCTGCTGGCAGAGGCGATGGCCTGCGTCAGCACATCCGCAGGCACGTCGCGGCTGATCTTCGGGACATCGCTTTTCTTCAGCCGGTCGGGGATATTGGCAAAGGTGAAGATCGCCTTGCGCACGGCCTCGGCGAAATCGCGGTCGGTCTCCTCCAGCCCGCCCAGCACCTCGTCGCGCTTGGCGGAGGCGGCGTAGTTGAGGATCGCCCCCAGCCGCTCGTCGGGACGTTTTTCAAACGCCTTCAGCGGCTCGGCATCCAGCTGCGCGGCAAGGCTGATGCCGATGCGGTCCACCGCTTCGGGGCTGACACCCGCCGTCATCGACACGGCATAGGTGATGCGCCGCGCCCGGTCCCCGGGCAGCCGCGCCAGCACCTTCGCCGCCTTGGCGGTGTCGATCTTGGACATCATCACCGCCGCCACCTCGGTGGATTCGCTGCTGACGAACCGCGCCAGCCGCTCTTCGTCGAGCTTGTTGATCCGCTCCCACGGATCGCCGGTCTGCCGCACCCCGGCCTCCTTGCGCAGGCGCATCGCGGTGCGTGCGCTGATCCGCCCGTCAAGCAGGCTCAGCGCCCCGGCCATGTCGCCGGGAAAGGCCAGCCCCACGGAATCGAGCGCATCGGCAAATTCCTCGACCACGGCATTCAGCGTCTCGCGGTCGACATAGCGCATGCGGCCCAGCTGCTGGGTCAGTTCGGCCTGCAGATCCTCGGGCAGGGAGGACAGCGGCACATCCGCGCCTTCGTTGAGCAGAAACTGCACGATGATCGCGGCCTTGGCGCGCTGGGTCAGGGGCGGGCGGGCCGCAGGCAGGCCCATCCGCTGCGGGGCGGCAAGCTGGGGAAGATTCGGCATCCGAGGGCTCCTGTTCCGGTGCCCCTCCAGTGCTAAGCCCCCGGGGTTAACGAAGCCTCTCCAGATCTGCCCCGGATCGGCCCCCGGTCGCGGCAATGCCCGGGGCGGCGCCGCCCCGGGTCGGTGGCTCAGCTGTTCACGACCTTGCAGCTGTGGCTGGCGGCGTCATAGGCCATGCCCGCCTCGCAGCTCATCTTGGCTTCGGAATGGGCGGGACAGGCAAGCGCGCCGGTCACCGAAGCCGCGACAAGCGCTGCGGCGGTCACAAGGGTCTTGGTCATCTGGCATCCTCCATGCTGACAGGGCTCCAGCCTAACACGGTCATGCCCCGTCCCAAAAAGAAATGCGCCCCGGCGCGCGGTCCCGCGCCGGTCTGCTGCTTCTTCTGACCGGAAATATCCCGGGGGAGCGGGCCTGCGGCCCGCGGGGGCAGAGCCCCCCGCGCCCTCAGCCGCCGAAGACGCGGGCGAAGATCGTGTCCACATGTTTGGTGTGATAGCCCATGTCGAACTTCTCGTTGATGCCGTCGACGCCAAGCGCCGCCACCACCTCCGCATCCGCCAGCAGCAGCTCGCGGAAATCGAGACGTTCTTCCCAGACCTTGAGCGCGTTGCGCTGGACCATGGAATAGGCATCCTCGCGGCTGACGCCCGCCTGTGTCAGCGCCAGGAGCACCCGCTGCGACATCACGAGACCGGGGAACTTGTTCATGTTGTCGAGCATGTTCTGCGGATAGATGATCATCTTCTCGACCACCCCGGCGAGACGGTTCAGCGCAAAATCGAGCGTGATCGTCGCGTCCGGCGCGATGCCGCGTTCCACCGAGCTGTGCGAGATGTCGCGCTCGTGCCAGAGCGCCACGTTCTCCATGGCCGGGATCACCGTCATCCGCACCAGCCGGGCAAGGCCGGTCAGGTTTTCGGTCAGCACCGGGTTCTTCTTGTGCGGCATGGCCGACGAGCCCTTCTGCCCCATGGAGAAGAATTCGGCGCCTTCCAGCACCTCGGTGCGCTGCATGTGGCGGATCTCGATGGCGACGTTCTCGATGCTCGAGGCAATGACGCCCAGCGTGGCGAAAAACATGGCGTGGCGGTCGCGCGGGATGACCTGCGTGCTGATCGGCTCGGGGGTGAGGCCCAGCATCCTGCAGACATGCTCTTCGACCGCCGGGTCGATATTGGCGAAGGTGCCGACGGCGCCCGAGATGGCGCCGGTCGCGATTTCTTCGCGGGCGCGCTCGAGCCGGGCCTTGTTGCGGTCCATTTCGGCATAGAAGCGCGCGAAGGTGAGGCCCATGGTGGTGGGCTCGGCATGGATCCCGTGGCTGCGGCCCACGCGCACCGTGTCCTTGTGTTCATAGGCGCGGGTCTTGAGCGCGGCGAGCAGCTTGTCCATGTCCGCAAGCAGGATGTCGGCGGCGCGCACCAGCTGCACGTTCAGGCAGGTGTCGAGCACGTCCGAACTGGTCATGCCCTGATGCACGAAGCGCGCCTCGTCGGAGCCCACATGTTCGGCGAGATGGGTCAGGAAGGCGATGACGTCATGTTTGGTCACGGCCTCGATCTCGTCGATGCGGGCCACGTCGAACTCCACGTCGCGGGCTTTCCAGACCGCCTCGGCATTGGCGCGGGGGATGACGCCCAGATCGGCCTGCGCGTCGCAGGCATGCGCCTCGATCTCATACCAGATGCGGAACTTGGTGGCGGGATCCCAGATCGCGGTCATTTCGGGGCGGGCATAACGGGGGATCATGGGCGGTCCTCGGATGGCTTGCGTGGGGTTTGCGCGCGTCATAGGGCTTGGGGGCCGTCGCGGCAAGGGTCCGGCGGCAGGCCGGGGGCGCTGCCCCCGGACCCCCGGGATATTTGGAGCCGAAGGAAGGGCAGGACGGTGCGCGGGCTGGAGGCATTTCTGGGAGAGTGGCGGCTTGACCGTGACATCCGCCATGGCGATGGCAGCCGCGCGCGGTTCGAGGGGCGCGCGGTCTGGCGCCGGGACGGGGCGGGGGCGGTCTGCGAGGAGGCGGGCGAGCTGATCCTGCCGCAGGGCCGGTTCCGGGCCGAACGGCGCTACCTCTGGGGGGAGGATCTGGTGGTGCGCTTCGAGGACGGGCGGTATTTCCATCAGGTGCCGCCCGAGGGCGGGCACGCGGCGCATTGGTGCGATCCCGACCAGTATGACGTGTGGTACGAGTTTGCGCTCTGGCCGGTCTGGACGGCGCGCTGGCGGGTCGGCGGGCCGCGCAAGGAGTACGAGATGCTGTCGCGCTACGCGCGGGGCTGAGCCCGGTCCGGTATGCGGTGGTATTCTTGTAATCGCATGAAAAACATGATGTATTTATCCTGCCTGTCTGGTTAGTCTGCTGCGACACAGCGGAGCCGGACCATGCCCCCGATCGACGATCACCCCTTGCGTTACCAGCTGGCGAACGAGCTGCATGCGCGGCCCTTTCCGTCGCTGGGCGTGCCCTGCCGCGCGGTCTATCTGGCGATCAAGAAGGAGCGCGATGCCGCCTCGCGCGACCGGGCGCAGGATCTGGCGCATCTGCGCGCGCTGCTGGACCGGCATGGCGCGCCGCATCCCCAGCCCGGCGCCACGCATTATTCCGGGCAGATCGGGCAGGCGGTGGTGAAATGGGAGCAGCATACCGAGTTTGTCACCTATACCGCCTTTCTGCCCGGGCTGGGGGCGCGGCCTTTTGATCCGGCGGATTTTGGCGTCTTTCCCGAGGACTGGCTGGCGGAGGCGCCGGGGGTCCGGGTGACCTCGGCGCTGATCCGGGTGGTGCCGCGGCCCGAGGCGGCGCGGATCAATGCCGATCTGGAGGACTGGCTGGTGGCGGATAGCGTGGCGGTAAGCCGGATGCTGGATGACGCGCTGGTGGTGGCCGGGGATTTCCGTATCGATCCGGCCGGGCACCAGCGCTTTGCGGTCTTTGTCAGCGACGGCGTGGGCGCCCGCCGGGTGGGGCGCGTGGTGCAGCGCATCTGCGAGATCGAGGTCTACAAGACCATGTCGATGCTGGGCTTCACCCGGGTCAGCGCCATCGGTGCCCGGCTGACCGAGATCGACGCGCAGCTGACCCATCTGATGACCGAGATGACCCATGGCACCGCCCCCGAGGAGGAGACGCTGCAGGCGCTTCTGCGGGTGAGTTCGGAACTAGAGACGCTGTCGGCGCAGACCGCGTTCCGGCTGTCGGCCACCGCGGCCTATGAGGCGCTGGTGACCGGGCGCATCGCGGTGCTGCGCGAGGAGCGCTTCGAGGGGCGGCAGAGTTTCCGCGAATTCATGGCGCGGCGCTTTGATCCGGCCATGCGCACGGTGAAAAGTGCGGAGAAGCGGCTGGAGGCGATGTCGGCCCGGGCGATGCGGGCGGGCGAGCTGCTGCGCACCCGGGTGGAGGTGAAACGCTCGGCGCAGAATCAGGAAATTCTGGCCAGCATGGACCGCCGCGCCGATCTGCAGCTGCGGCTGCAGACCACGGTGGAGGGGCTGTCGGTGGTGGCGATCAGCTATTACGCGCTGTCGCTGGTGGGCTATCTTTTGTATCCGGTCGCGGATTTTCTGGGCATGTCCAAGGGGATGCTGACGGCGCTGGCGGTGGCACCGGTGGTGCTGGCGGTCTGGGTGATGGTGCACCGGATCCGGCACCGGGTGGAACGGCAGGGCTGACCGGGCCCTGTGCGCCGGATGCCGCGCCGCTGCGCGCCAAACGGGCGGCGGTGGCGCCGGGGGGTGGCGCCGGCCCCTTGGGGGCTTGTGATCGGCGCGCGGGCAGGGCTAGGTCAGGGCAGATGACCGAAGGATGCCACATGACTTCCCGCCTTTCCCCGCGCGAGATCCTTGCGCAGCTCGTGACCTTTCCCACTGTCAGCACCGGCAGCAACCTTGATCTGATCGACTGGGTCGAGGGCTATCTGGCCGCGCATGGCATTGCCGCAGAGCGCATAGCCAAGCCCTCCGAGCCCGATCTGAAGGCCGCTCTTTTTGCCCATGTCGGGCCGGAGGTGCCGGGGGGCGTGGTGCTGTCGGGCCATACCGATGTGGTGCCGGTGGCGGGGCAGGTCTGGTCCAGCGATCCCTTCGAGATGACCGAACGCGACGGGCGGCTTTACGGGCGCGGAACCACCGACATGAAGGGTTTCGACGCGCTGGCGATCTGGGCCATGGTCGAGGCACGGGCGCGCGGCGTGACCCGCCCGCTGCAGCTGGCGCTGAGCTATGACGAAGAGATCGGCTGCACCGGCGCGCCGGATCTGGTGGCGGCAATGGCGGCGCTGCCGCAGGCCAGCGCGGTGATCGTGGGCGAGCCCACGCTGCTGCGCCCGGTCACGGCGCATAAGGGCGGCATCAGCTTCGAGGTGCATGTGCATGGGGTGGAGGTGCATTCCTCGATCCTTGAACGCGGCGTGTCGGCGATCATGTGGGGCGCCAAGCTTATCGAGTGGTGCAATGCGGTGAATGCCGAAAACGCCGCCCTGCCGCCGGGGCCGCTGGCGGTGCTGTTCGATCCGCCCTGGACCAATGTGCATGTGGGCCAGATCCGCGGCGGCACGGCGCAGAACATCACCGCCAAGGACTGCGTGTTCACGCTGGGGTTCCGCGTGGTGCCGGGCGAGGATGCTGCGGACTGGCGCGCCCGGCTGGAGGCGAAGGTGGCCGAATTGCAGGCGCAGATGCAGGCGGTGCAGCCCGCCGCCCGGATCGAGCTGCGCGACACCTTCCATCTGCCGACCTTTGCCCCGGCCCCGGGCAATGCCGCCGAAGAACTGGTGCGGCGCATCACCGGCGACAATGCCATCCGCCATGTCAGCTATGGCACCGAGGCCAGCCATTTTCAGGCGGGCGGCTATGATGTGGTGGTCTGCGGCCCGGGCGATATCGGCATCGCCCACCAGCCCGACGAATATCTGGAGATCGCGCAGCTGGAAGCCGGGCAGCAGTTCATGGAGCGGCTCCTGGAGCAGCTGGCATGAGCTTTCCGTTTCAGGACGTGATCCCGCGCGAACACGAGGCCGCACTGCCCGAGGCCTGTGATCTGGTGGTGATCGGCGCGGGCGTCATCGGCATCTGCACGGCACTTTATGCGGCTCGGGCCGGGCTGCGGGTGCTGGTGCTGGAAAAGGGCCGGGTGGCGGCAGAGCAAAGCTCGCGCAACTGGGGCTGGATCCGGGTGCAGGGCCGGGACATGGCCGAGATCCCCGTGGCGCTGGAGGCGCAGCGGCTCTGGTCCGCGCTGGAGGCCGAATGCGGCGGGCGGCTGGGGCTGCGCACCGTGGGCGTGGGCTATCTGGCGCGCAGCGACAAGGACATGGCCGCCTTCGGCAGCTGGCTGGAGGAGGCGAGGCCGCTTGGCGTCAGCTCGCGCCTGCTGGACCGGGCGGAGACGGCGGCGCTGACCGGGGCGGCGGAGAGCCCGTGGTGCGGCATGCTGCACACCCCCACCGACATGAAGGGCGAACCATGGGCCGCCGTGCCGGAACTGGCGCGGCTGGCGGTGGCCGAAGGGGTCACGATCCGCGAAGGCTGTGCGGTGCGCGGGCTCGACCTGGCCGCAGGGCAGGTGGCGGGCGTGGTGACAGAGGCGGGGCGGGTGCGCGCGCCCCGGGTCGTGCTGGCGGGGGGCGCGTGGTCCTCGCTGTTCCTGCGCCGCCATGGCGTGGATCTGCCGCAGCTGTCGGTGCGCTCGACCGCCATGGCGACGGGGCCACTGCCGCAGGCGGTGCCGCTGGCGGCGGTGGATGACCGGCTCGCCTTCCGCCCGCGCGCCGATGGCGGCTATACGCTGGCGCCGTCGGGCTGGTCGGAGCTGATGCTGGGGCCGGACACGCTGCGCCACATGCGCCATTACCTGCCGCTGGCGCTGAAGGGCGAGTTCGACGTGCATCTGCGCGCGCCCGCGCCGCGCGGCTATCCCGATGCCTTCGGCACGCCCCGGCGCTGGCGCGACGAGGAGCAGACCCCGTTCGAGCGGATGCGCATCCTGTCGCCCGAGCCCGCCGCCGCCAAGGTCGAGGCGACGCGCGCCGCCTTTGCCGCGCAGTTCCCGCAGATGGGCGAGGTGGCGCTGGCGGCGTCATGGGCGGGCATGATCGACGTGCTGCCCGATGTGGTGCCGGTGGTGGATCAGGTCGCGGCCCTGCCCGGGCTCATCGTCGCCACCGGCATGTGCGGCCATGGGTTCGGCATCGGGCCGGGCTTTGGCCGGGTGGTGGCCGACATGGTGCAGGACAACGCACCGGGGCATGATCTGGCCCGGTTCCGCCTGTCGCGTTTCAGCGACGGGTCAAAACTTGTGCCCGGGCCGAACCTCTAGCCGCCTGACGCAGCGGCGCCGGGCGGGCGGGTTGCGGGCCGCCGCAGCCGGTGGCAGGGTCGCGCGCATCATGATCCAAGGAGACCGACATGCCCGTGAAGAACCGCTTTGCCGAACTGCAGACAGAGATCACCGCCTGGCGGCGGGATCTGCACGAGCATCCCGAGATCCTGTTCGACACCCATCGCACGGCGGGGCTGGTGGCAGAACGGCTGCGGGCCTTTGGCTGTGACGAGGTGGTGGAAGGCATCGGGCGCACCGGCGTGGTGGGCGTGATCAAGGGCCGCGCGCAGGGCTCGGGCCGGGTCATCGGCCTGCGGGCCGACATGGACGCGCTGCCGATCCTTGAAGAAACCGGGCTGGACTATGCCTCCAAGACGCCGGGGGCGATGCATGCCTGCGGCCATGACGGCCATACCGCGATGCTGCTGGGGGCGGCGAAATATCTGGCCGAGACGCGGAATTTCGACGGCACGGCGGTGGTGATCTTCCAGCCCGCCGAAGAAGGCGGCGGCGGCGGGCGCGAGATGTGCGAAGACGGGCTGATGGCGCGCTGGGGCATTCAGGAAGTCTACGGCATGCACAACTGGCCGGGTGTGCCGCTGGGGCAGTTCGCCATCCGTCCGGGGCCGTTCTTTGCCGCGACGGACGTGTTCGAGGTCAAGATCACCGGGCGCGGCGGCCATGCCGCCAAGCCGCACGAGACGGTGGATCCCACCGTGGCCGCAGCGCAGATCGTCACGGCCCTGCAGACCATCGCCAGCCGCAACGCCGATCCGGTGAGCCAGATCGTGGTGTCGGTCACCTCGTTCGAGACCTCGTCCAAGGCGTTCAACGTCATTCCGCAGTCGGTGACGCTGCGCGGCACGGTGCGCACGCTCTCCCCGGAAAACCGCGATCTGGCAGAGACCCGGATCGCCGAGATCTGCACCGGCATGGCAACGGCGCTGCGGACAGAGGCCGAGGTAGAATATACCCGCAACTATCCGGTCATGGTGAACCATGACGAGCAGACCGACTTTGCCGCCGAGGTGGCGCGGGCCGTGTCCGGCGACTGCGCCGAGGCGCCGCTGGTGATGGGCGGCGAGGATTTCGCCTTCATGCTGGAGGAACGTCCCGGCGCCTATATCCTTGTGGGCAACGGCGACACCGCCCCGGTGCATCACCCCGCCTATAATTTCAACGACGAGGCCATCCCCGCCGGCTGTTCGTGGTGGGCGGAAATCGTCGAACGGCGCATGCCCGCCGCCTGAGCGCGGCAAGGGCCATGCGGCAGGAGGGGGCTCTGCCCCCTCTTGGCCTGCGGCCAATTCACCCCCGGAGTTTAGGGGCAAGATGAAGGGGCGGGCCGCGCGGGCAGGCTGGTCTTTCCATGCGGGTCCGGCGTCAGTCGTCCTGCCGTGCGGCGCGGGCGGCGGCCATTCTTGGGTGCGTCGGGGTGTGGCGCCTTACCAGCCCTTGCGGAAGGTCACCACCTTCGCCTCTGACGCCTTGGGGTAATAGCTGAGCCCGGCGCGGTGCATCGCGTCGAACACCGCCTGCACCCCGGCCTGACCGATCCATTGCGGGTGCAGTTCGATCACCGCCACCCGCAGCCCCGACCAGTCGCCCGCGGGCAGCAGATCCGCCTCGGCGCCTTCGATGTCGCAGACCAGCACCGTGGGACACACTTGGGCCAGCGCCTCGGCCAGCGGCTGGCGCGGCACCTGCACGGTCCGGGTGATGCTGTCGGGATCGCTGTCGCGGTCCATGGAGGAGGCGAGCAGGTTGCGCCGCACATGGAAGGCCACCGGCGGGCCCGGCTCCGGCGACAGGAGCGCATTGTGCAGATCGACATTGGTCACGCCATTGGCGGCATGCACCGAGCGGATATAGGGGATCAGGGCCGGATTGGCCTCGTAGCTGGTGACGCGGGCCACGCGGCGGGTCACCGACAGCAGCGTCGACATGTAGCCGATGCCGCCGCCCAGTTCCAGAACCACGTCGCCTTCCTGCACCACGCGGGCGACGGCATCGCATTCCTTGCGCTCGTAACTGTCGCTGCGCAGGGCGGCGCGCAGGCGGCCCGTGGTGATCTGCGGATGTTTGGGGATCAGCAGCCCGCGCGAGCGCAGGAAGGGGCTGCGGGGGGCGGCGGGGTCCATCGCTCAGCTTTCCATGTCGAGGGAGAGCGCGTAGGCCGCCCGTTCGGTGGGGGTCAGGCGCAGCGCCAGCGCCTGTGCGCGCAGCCGGGCAAAATCGGGGAGGCCGCGCAGTTCGGCGGCGCGGGCGCGGTGCCAGTCAAGCCCGTGCGCGTGCCAGCGCGCAAGTTCGGGATCGGCCAGCAGCCGTGCCATTTCGGTCCGGAGCCGGGGCAGGTTGCGGCGGATGGTGACGTCGCGCGCGCCGGACCAGTCCATGCGGATCCAGTAGTTCAGCCCGATGTCGCGGTCCACATGCAGGGCGCGTCCGCGCTGCCGCTTGATCAGGAAACTGTCGGCGGAGCGCAGCGCGTAATGGTTGAGCTGCACCAGATCATAGCCGATGGAGCGGCGGGAATTGCGCCAGCCCCGGTGCAGCACCTCCCCGGTCATGTCCGCGCCCGATCCGTTCACCCAGCGCACCTGTGCGGCCTGATCCGGATCCAGCTTGGTGGGGCGGTGGCAGGACAGCTTGGCATAGGCGCCGGTGGTGCGGGACAGCGTCTTGAACCCCCATGCGATATGCGGCTTGGGGCAATAGGCGGGGGCGCAGTCGGTGAACTGCGCGATCACCGGATCGCCGGACAGATCGGTGACGCCACCATGACCGAACAGCCGCCACGTCATCGCCACATGGGTGGTCTCTGCAGGCAGGCGCGCGAAAAGATCGTCCAGCGTGCCGTTGCCGCAGCGCAGGTTGATGAATTCGTCCACGTCGATATGAGCGATCCAGCCCGCCTGCCGCAGCAGCGGCTCGTCGCGCGCCTGATCCAGCGCGTGCTGCTGCGGGGATTTGCCCTGCCATGCGCTGTTGTCGCGATGCTGCAGCACCCCCATGGCCTGCAGCCGGTCGAGGATCTGCGCCGTGCCGTCCTCGCAGTCATTGCTGTAGATCAGGAAGCTGTCGAAGCCGATGGCGCGGTGATAGGCGACCCATTCGACGATATAGGGCGCCTCGTTCTTCATGCAGCCGACGATCACCCGCTCCGCCCTCCCGTCGGGCCGGGGCGGGCGCGGCGCGGCGGAATAGGCGGGCGCCTCTGCCGTCTCGTCGCAGGTGCCGAGCCGGTTATGCGGGGCAAAGGGGGTTCCGGCCAGCCGCTCCAGCGCCTGCTGCGCCTCGGGCGGCAGCGCGCTTCTGGCGGCGGGCGGCGGGCCTGCCTGCCCGAGCCTTGGCGCGAAGGCCATCAGATATTGCGTGGCGCGAAAGCCGTAGAGCGGATCCGCCTCCTGCCAGTCGGGCAGCGCCGGATCGGCGGCCATGCGCGCGGCGTCAAACCCGGCATGGCGGGCACAGAGCGCGGCGATGTCCGGCGCAAAGCGCGCCGACACGGCATGCAGCGCACCGGGGGCCAGCGCGGGGCCCGCCACCCGGATTTCGGTCAGCAGGCTGCGCCAGAGCGGCGGCGGCAGGCTCTGGCCATGGCGCGCCTGATGGCGCTGCAGCGCGTCGTTCATCAGGCGGCAGCGCGTCAGCCATGCTTCGGCAGGGGCTTCGGGCAGCGGCTCCGGCCTGCTGCGCCCGGTCAGGGAAAGACCGAAGGCCGCGCCGATCTCGGCCAAGGCATCTGGTCCGTAAAGCCGGTGCGGATCAGTGCTGCAGAACCGCACCCGGTCGACGCCAAACACCGCCTGCCATTCCGCCTCCAGCCGGGCGAAATCCAGCCAGAACGGCGCGCCCTCCACCTCGGGGAAGCGTCCGGCCAGCGGATCGGCGGCGGGGCGGCCCGCCAGCGCCGCCTGCCACCAGTCGGGCACCTCACAAAGCGCCAGATCCTGCGTCAGGGACGTGCTGCGCCCCGCCACCAGCTGCGCCGCGTAGTGCCGCGCCAGCAGCCGCGCGGGATCATCAAGATGCGCCAGCACGTGAATGTCATCCGACAGGGGCCGCAGCAGATCGCGCAGGCTCTGCAGCTCGGCGCGCGAGCAGAGCCCCGATCCCAGCTGCGGGGCCGACAGGATCAGCAGATCGGGCCGGTGCTGCGCCACCTCTTCCTGCAGCTGGCGCGCGATCTGCTGGCGCAGCGCCGCCTGGGCCTCGGGTGCGCCAAAGCCCTGCTGCACCCGCAGCCGGTCGATCCGCTGCGGATCGCTGGCCGCCATGGAAAGCCGTGCCGCCCCGCGCGGGCCGTGGTCGCGGGGCAGCAGCGCGCCCGCCGCGCGCAGCGCCTCCTGCGCCTCGGCCAGAACGCGGGCCAGCCGGTCGCCCGTGGCCCTGTCCGGCCCGATCTGCAGAACGATCCTCATGCGCGTCCCGATGCTGTCTGGCGGTTGCTGTTGGCCGTGCCCCACCACGGCAGGCTGAGGCCCAGATGGGCCCCAAGGCGCGCGGGGGCGGTGGGATCGCTTGTGTCATAGGCCAGAAACCGGGGATCCCCGGCAAACATCCGGTGCAGGAAGGCATGATGCGCCGCGATCCACTGCGCGCGCTCCAGCCGGGTTTCGCCATAGCCGCGCGGCAGGCCCGGCACCGAGCCCTGCGGCAGCCGGTCGGTGCCCAGATCGGACCAGCGCAGCATGGACTGCGCCATCTCGCCCGGATCGCGCATCGAGGCGACAAAGCGCAGATCCGGGTGGCGGGTGCGCAGCGCCTCGATCAGGCCGAAATCGGTCTGCGGCCACAGGCAAAGCCGCCGCGTCAGCACCGAGATCTCCGACAGCGCGTCAAAGCCCTGCAGCCGGAGCAGCGGATCGCCCGCGCCGAAATAGCCGTCATAAAGCTGCCGCGCCACGAAACTGCCCGCGATGTCGGGATCGGGGCATTTGCCGCGCCGCAGCCGGTAATCCGCCACGCGCCAGCCCGCCTTCTCCAGCGCCACCGCCAGCGTGGTCGTGCCGCTTTTGGGCAGGCCAAGGTTGATGACCCGCACCGTCATGCCAGCCCCAACTCGGCGCGAAGTTCGGCTTCGCCGGGGGGCAGGGCGGGCAGGGCTGAGAGACGCGCGCGCAGGGCCGCGGTGGCGGGATCGGCGGCCAGTGCCGCGATCCTGGCGCGATGGGCCGCGACGCAGGCGGCATGGCACGGCCCCAGCCGGGGATCGGCCTTCATCTTGGCCAGTGCTGCGGTCAGGGCGGGCAGATGGCGCTGGATCGACAGATCCTGCCATGCGGGATCGTTGCGTTCCTGCCAGTAATCTTCGGCAAAGACCCGGCCCGCGCGGTTCACGTCGCCCCGGTCGGATTTCACCAGATAGCTGTCCAGCGAACGCAGCGCGTAATGGTTGAGCGTCGCAAGCTGCCGCGCCCCTGCCGCCGGAACCCGCAGCCGCCAGCGGGGGGAGGCCGCATCGCGGAATACCTCCGGCACCGCGCGCCCCGACCCGTCACACCAGCGCGGCCGCTCCTCGCCGGGCAGTCCGGTGCGGAAAAACGGCCGGTGCGCGCCGTAATACCACAGCGGAAAATCGCGCCGCACCAGGGTCTTGACCTCGATCGCCGTTTCCGCCCCCCACAGATCCGGATTGTGCGAGCGGGAAAACTGCCCGATCACCGGCGCGTCGGCAAAGGCGCCGATCCCGTCATTGGCAAAGAACTGGAAGCTGACGGAGATTGCCATCACGTCGCCGCAGGCGGCAATAAGTGCGGCGATGTCATGACCCGGCGCATGGATGTTCAGAAACTCGTCCACATCCGCGATCCAGACCCAGTCGGCGCCCCGCACCACCTCCTGCCGCGCGGCATGGCGCAGCGCCTCCATCTGATAGCTGCGGCCCCGGGCGGGATTGGGCAGATGCACCACGCCCCAAGGCGCCAGCGCGTCCAGCAGCGGCTCGGTGCCATCGTCGCAGTCGTTGGAATAGATCAGAAAGTCGGTGACGCCGATCAGCCGGTGAAAGGCCACCCATTCCAGCAGGAAGGGGCCTTCGTTCTTCACGCATGTCACCGCGGTCACGCGCGGCGCGCCGCCCCTGCTGCTCATGACCGTTCCCGTGCCCGCCTGAAGGGGCCCCCTTGGGGGCCCTTGCGCCTCGCGGCCAGCATGGCACCGGCGGCGCCGCGCGTCAACGCGGCGGCGGATCCGCGACCAAAGCCCACTTGACCGGGGCGCGGCAGGCGGGCAGCAACAAAGACAGAGGAGGACCGCCATGCAGAACCCCGCATCCATCGACGAGGTCGTGACCCGACTGGCCTCAACCGGCTATGTCTGCGCCCGGCCCCTGGCCACGGTGGTGTTTCTGGCGCTGCGCCTTGGCCGCCCGCTGTTTCTGGAAGGCGAGGCAGGCACCGGCAAGACCGAGATCGCCCGTGCGCTGGCCCTGACGCTGGGCCGCCGCCTGATCCGGCTGCAATGTTACGAGGGGCTCGACGCCAGCACCGCCGTCTATGAATGGAACTTCGCCGCGCAGATGATCGCCATCCGCACCGCAGAGGCGCAGGGCGCCCCCGACCGCAAGGCGCTGCAGCAGGATCTGTTCGGCCCCGACTTTCTGATCGAACGCCCGCTGCTGCAGGCCATGCGCCCCGATCCCGCCGGCGCCCCGGTGCTGCTGATCGACGAGCTTGACCGCACCGACGAACCCTTCGAGGCCTTCCTGCTGGAGGCGCTGTCGGATTTTCAGGTGACCATCCCCGAGCTTGGCACGATCACGGCCCCCGAGCCCCCCATCGTCATCCTGACCTCCAACCGCACGCGCGAGGTGCATGACGCGCTGAAACGCCGCTGCCTGTATCACTGGGTCGATTACCCGGATTTTGACCGCGAACTCGACATCCTGCAGACCCGCGCGCCGGGGCTGGCCGACACGCTCAGCCGCCAGATCGTCGGCTTCGTGCAGGCGCTGCGCACCGAGGACATCTTCAAGAAACCGGGCGTGGCCGAAACCATCGACTGGGCCAAATGCCTGCTGGCGCTCGACGTGATCGACCTGTCGCCGCAGGTGATCTCGGACACGCTGGGGGCGATCCTCAAATATCAGGATGACATCGCCCGCATTCAGGGCTCCGAGGCGAAGCGCCTGCTGGAACAGGCCCGCGCCATGCCCGTCCCGACCTGACCCGCGCCCCTTCCTTCGGCCAGAAATATCCCGGGGGTCCGGGGGCAGCGCCCCCGGTCCGGCCCCAGCCCAAAGGCACAGCCCATGCCCGATTACGCCCCGCTTTCCCTGCCGGACCAGCCCCGGCTTGCCCAGAACATCCTGCATTTCGCCCGCGCCCTGCGCCGGGCCGGGCTGCCGGTGGGGTCGGGGCGGGCGATCGACGCGGTGCGCGCGGTGGAGGCGGCAGGCTTCACCGACCGGATGGATTTCTACTGGACGCTGCATGCCTGTTTCGTCAGCCGCCCCGAACATCGGGTGGTCTTTGCACAGGTGTTCCGGCTCTACTGGCGCGATCCGCGCTATCTTGAACACATGATGTCGCTGCTGCTGCCCTCGGTCCGTGGCGTGCAGGAGGAAAAACCGGCGCAATCCGCCGAAAAGCGCGCGGCACAGGCGCTTCTGGGCGACAGCCTGCCGCAGATGCCCGACCCCGAGGACGAGGGCGCCACCCGTATCGAGGTGGACAGCGCCTTTACCCTTTCGACCGAGGAACGGCTGAAGACCCTCGATTTCGAACAGATGTCCACCGAGGAGATCGCGCAGGCCAAGCGCATGCTGGCCCGGCTGAGCCTGCCGGTCACCCCCATCGCCTCGCGCCGGGGCAAACCCAGCCCGCATGGGCCGCGCATCGATGCACGCCGCACCCTGCGCGCGGCGCTGCGGCAGGGCGGCGAGGTGCGCGGGCTTGCCCGTCTGCGTCCGCGTCCGCGCTGGCCCAATCTGGTGGTGCTCTGCGACATCTCGGGCAGCATGGCGCAATATTCCCGCATGGTGCTGCATTTCCTGCATGCCGTCGCCAACCAGAAGGGGCAGGGCTGGGCCAAGGTGCATGCCTTCACCTTCGGCACCCGGCTGACCAACATCACCCGCCACCTGCGCGCCCGCGATGTCGACGCGGCGCTGAGGGCGGCAGGGTCAGAGGCGCAGGATTGGAAGGGCGGCACCCGCATCGGGCAATGCCTGTACGGCTTCAACCGGGACTGGTCGCGCCGGGTGACCGGGCAGGGCGCGGTGGTACTGCTCATCACCGATGGGCTTGACCGCGACGATGCCGGAGCCCTCTCGCGCGAGATGGAGCGGCTGCACCTCTCCTCGCGCCGTCTGATCTGGCTCAACCCGCTGCTGCGCTGGGACGGCTTTGCGCCGAAGGCGGCGGGCATCCGCGCCATGCTGCCGCATGTGGACAGCTTCCGTGCGGGCCATTCCATCGCTTCGCTGGAGGATCTGGCACAGGCGCTGTCGCGTCCCGATGACCATGGCGACCGCGACCGACTGCTGCGCATGATCGAGACTGCCCCCGGGCAGAAGTGAACTTTTTCCGCATCTGCCGCGTTTAGAAGCAAACCGCGTCCGCGCGGGGAACCATAAGGATGATGCCATGACGCTGCGTTTTCTGAAATCCACCACTGCCCTTGCGCTGGCCGCCAGCCTGACGCTGCCCGTCGCGGCCCAGCAGGCCGAGCAGGCCGCCCCGGAACTCAGCGCCTGTGCCGAAGCGCAGGATCCCGAAGCCTGCCGCGCCGCCGCCGAAGGCGCTGCCGCGCCCGAGGGTCTGCCCGCAGGTGAGGCGGTGGAAGGGGAGGCGGCCACACCCGCCGACGCGCTCCCGGATGCCGCAGCACAGGACGCCCCCGATAGCGAAAGCGAGGCGGTCGAGGATCTGCGCGAGATGAAGGACGACGCCGCCACCCGCGACGAGGTGCAGGCGACGCCCGAGACGCCGGAGCAGGAGGCGCCCGCCGCTGAAGCTGACGCGAAGGCCGAGGCGGAGGTTGAGGTTGCCCCCGGGCAGCAGGCGACCCCGGACGCGCAGGCACCCGCAGAGGAGGCCGCGCCCGAAGTGACCGCAGAGCAGCCCGCCCCCGAGGCGGAACCGGACGCCGCACCCACCGAAGCGCCCGCACCGGAAATCGCCGTCCCCGAGGCAGAGGATGCATCCGAGGCGGCTGAGACCGAAGCTGAGGGCACTGCCGAAGACACCGCCAGCCCCGAGGCGGAGCAGGAGACGGCGGAGCAGCCCGCCCCAGAGGCAGAGCAGGAGACCGCAGAGCAGCCCGAGACAGAGGACACGCCCGAGCAGCAGGCCGCCCCGGTAGAGGCCCCCGCGACCCAGAACACCGAAGCCGAAGAGGAAGAGACTGCGGAACAGCCCGCCAGCCCCGAGACGCCGGAGACCGAAGAGACCGAAGAGACCGCAGGGCAGCCCGCCCCCGACGCGCAGGACGAGGCCGAGCAGGCTGAGGCCGAGGCTGAATCCGACGAAGACAAGGACGCGCGTCAGGCCGAATCCGCGCAGCAGACCGCCACCGGTGCGCTTGCCGCCGCTGCCGCAGCGCTGGGTCTGGGCGAGGCCGAAATGGTCGAGGAATCGCTGACCGAAGCCGATGTCCGCAGCTCTGCCGAGGATTTTGCCACCCGTCTGCAGGCCAATCCGCAGGCCCGCAGCGAAGACGACGACGATGATGACGACGACGAGGACGGGCTGTCGAATTTCGAGGCCGCCGCGATCCTTGGTCTGGGCACGCTGGCGCTGAGCCAGATCCTCAACGATGACGAACGGGTCGTGCAGAACACCGGCGACCGCGTGGTGGTGGAACAGAACGGCCAGTATCGCGTGCTGCGCAATGACGACGTGCTGCTGCGCCAGCCGGGATCGGACGTGCAGACCTATCGCTATGATGACGGCTCGACCCGCAGCGTCGTCACCTATGACGATGGCACCGTGGTCGAAACCATCAAGGCCGCCGATGGCCGCGTGCTGCGCCGCAGCCGGGTGCTGCCGGACGGGCAGGAGGTGCTGCTGTTCGACGACACGGCAGAGCAGCGCGAAGTGGTGATCTCGGATCTGCCGCAGCAGACGGAGGAACCCGCCCGGATCAATTTCCGCGACGTGCAGGAACAGGATCTGGCCGCAGCCCTTGCCACCCGTCAGGGGCAGGATGCCGGGCGCAGCTTCTCGCTGAACCAGATCCGCAACATCGACCGCGTGCGCCATCTGGTGCCCGAGATTTCGGTGGACACGGTGCAGTTTGCCACCAATTCCGCCGCGATCCGTCCCGAGGAAGCGCAGGCGCTGGTGTCGCTGGGCAATGCCATGCGCGAGATCATCCTGCAGAACCCCGGCGAGGTGTTTCTGATCGAAGGCCATACCGATGCCACCGGCGGCGAGGCCTATAACCTTGCGCTGTCGGACCGGCGCGCCGAATCCGTGGCGCTGGCGCTGAGCGAATATTTCGACGTGCCGCCGGAAAACATGGTGCTGCAGGGCTATGGCGAAAGTGATCTGGCGGTGGAAACGCAGGCGGATGAACGCGCCAACCGCCGCGCCGCCGTGCGCCGCATCACCCCGCTGCTGCAGCCGCGCAGCTGACCGCCAGCATAGCACAGAAAAACGCCCCCGCAGCCTCTGCGGGGGCGTTCTGCTGTCCGGGACAGGCGCTGCGGATCAGCCGCCGGTATGGCTCATGTGGCGGGAGACGCGGCCATCGACGGCCTGCCGCGAATAGTCGAAATCATGGCCCTTGGGCTTGCGGGCGATGGCGTCGCGGATCGTCTGTTCCAGCACGTCATCGCTGCCGGGATGGTTGCGCAGCGGCGCGCGCAGGTCGGCATTGTCTTCCTGCCCCAGACACATGAACAGCTCGCCGGTGCAGGTCAGCCGCACCCGGTTGCAGCTTTCGCAGAAATTATGGGTGAGCGGCGTGATGAAGCCGATCTTCTGCCCGGTCTCTTCCAGCCGGACATACCGCGCAGGCCCGCCCGTGCGCTCTGCCAGATCGGTAAGCGTATACTGCTGGCCCAGCGTGGCGCGCAGCTCCTTCAGCGGCCAGTATTGCCCCAGCCGGTCCTCGTTGCCGATGTCCCCCATGGGCATGACCTCGATCCATGTCAGGTCGATGTTCCGGCTGGCGCACCATTCCGTCATGCTGAACAGCTCGTCCTCGTTGAAGCCCTTCAGCGCGACGGCGTTCAGCTTGACCCGCAGGCCCGCCGCCTGCGCCGCGTCGATGCCGCGCAGCACCTGCGGCAGACGGCCCCAGCGGGTGATGTCGGCGAATTTCTTCTCGTCCAGCGTATCGAGTGAGACATTGATCCGCCGCACGCCCGCATCCCAAAGCGGCTGCGCGAAGCGTTCCAGCTGCGAGCCATTGGTGGTGACGGTCAGCTCCTTCAGCGCGCCGCTGTCCAGATGCCGGGTCATGGCGCGGAAAAACGTCATGATGTCGCGCCGCACCAGAGGCTCGCCCCCGGTGATGCGCAGTTTTTCCACGCCAAGCCGCACGAAGCTGGAACAGAGCCGGTCCAGCTCTTCCAGCGTCAGCAGGTCTTTTTTGGGCAGAAAGGTCATGTTTTCCGACATGCAGTAGACACAGCGGAAATCGCACCGGTCCGTCACGGAAACGCGCAGGTAGGAAATCGGGCGAAGGAAGGGATCTATGAGCGGGGTCATGTCAGGGAATGTAGGCGCGTTCCCGCCGCGTCACAAGCCATCTGCGCATTGTCAGCTTGGGACAATGGTCCTAGGGTTGCGGCATGAAAGCGTTTCTTGTCCCCACCGTCCTTCTTCTGTCGGCCTGCAGCCAGCTGCCCTTTGACACGGGTCCGCAGCAGGACAGTGCCGCCGTGACCACCGCACCGCGCCCCGAGGCGCGGCCCGAAGCGCCCGCCCCGGCAGCGGGTGCCCGCACCGCCGACCAGTTCGACACCGCCAGTGCCGAGGACCGCAGTGCCGCCAGTGCCGCGCCTTCGGTGCAGGGCGAGATGCTGGGCAGCACCGTCGCCTCGCTGGGGGATCCGTCGCAGCCGGGCTTCTGGCTGGAGACGCCGCTGGTCAGCGCCCCCGCCACGGGCCGCGTGCTGCATCCGGGCACCAACAAATGGGCGCGGGTCGATCTGCGGCCCATCGACGGACCCGCTTCGGGCGGCAGCCGCATCTCGCTGTCGGCGATGCGGGTGCTTGGCGCCGACCTGACCGACCTGCCCACGGTCGAGGTTTACGCGGGCGGCTGAGGCGGCGTCACCTGCGCCTCTGCCCGGCGGTCAAGCTCGGCCACCCAGCGCGGCTGGCGGAAGCGCAGGTCGTAGATCGGCTTTTCGAACCAGCGGTAGCTGAGTTCGGCCAGCAGATAGATCAGCGGCAGGCCGATCAGCAGCAGCACATTGGACACAAGCGCGCTTTCCAGCGCGTCCTGCCCCGGCTGAACCAGCCCGGGCACCAGCTTGACCACCACCCGCGCCGCCTGTGCCAGCACCCACCACACGGCGGAATGGATCAGGTAGATGCCGAAGCTGACCGTGCCCAGCCGGACAAGGAACGGATGGCTGAGCACGCGCTTGACCACCGTGTCCTCGGGCGAGGCGAACAGCGCCAGCAGCAGCATGAAATAGACCGAGGTGAAGAGCACGCTCCAGCCATGGTCATGCGGCCATGGTCCGGTCAGCAGGATCGCCGCGACGCAGATGCAGATCACATGCAGCATCGGCACCGACAGGCGCACCCGCCCGCTGTCCAGAAGCGCCGCCAGCAGCACCCCCAGAAAGAACCCCCACAGACAGCGCGCCATGCCATAGGCGCTGTCCATCGTGTGCTGCGTCAGATAGGCGAAGGCCCCCGCCGCGATCAGCGCACAGACCCCGAGGAACAGCGGCCTGTGCCCGCGCAGCGCGTAAGCTGCCAGCGCAAACAGCCCGTAGGCCCAGAATTCGGCGGCCACCGACCAGCTGGGCTTGTTCCACGTCATGTGGTCCAGCATCAGCACATTGGTCAGGAAGACGTTGTGCAGGAAACTGTTCAGGTTGTTTTCGGCAAAGGCGGGCGTGTCGGCGGCGATGCCCGCATAGTGGGTGCCCGCATATTTCACCAGTTCCAGCCCGACAAAGACCAGCAGCATGACGATATGCAGCGGATAGACCCGCAGGAACCGCCCCCACAGGAAATGCACCACCCCGCCGGGCCGGTCCATCTGGGGCAGGAAGGCAAAGGAAATGACGCAGCCGGAGAGGATGAAGAAGAAATCCAGCATCATCCAACCGTTGTTCACAAGGTTGTTGTCGATGAACACCGTGTCTCCGCCCAGATGGTAGAGCACGATGGAGGTGGCGCCGAGCCCGCGCAGGGATTCAAAATAGGCGATGCGCTGGTGCAGCTGGGTCTTCCGGGTCATGCAAAATCCCCCGTCCCGTGTCGCGCAGACCGGAAAGGTGGCCTGCGCCGATCAGGCTGCGCGCAGAATAAGGCGAAATGCGCGCGCTTTGCGGAATTTTGCGGGGAATTGCTGCGACAGGGCTTTTGGCACCGGGCGTGGCGGGGGCGCGGACCGCCCCCGCCTGCGGGTCATTCGACCGTCACCGATTTGGCAAGGTTGCGCGGCTGGTCCACATCGGTGCCCTTGGCCACCGCCGCGTGATAGGCCAGCAGCTGCGCGGGCAGGGCGTAAAGCAGCGGCGCCAGCCGGTCGTCCACCGCAGGCAGGGTGATGCCCTGCCAGATGCCGTCGCCCGCCTGCGCCAGCCCCGCCGCGTCGGAGATCAGGCAGACCTTGCCGCCGCGCGCCATGACCTCCTGCATGTTGGACACGGTCTTGTCGAAAAGCGCGTCGCGCGGCGCCATCACGATCACCGGCACCATCTTGTCGATCAGCGCGATGGGGCCATGTTTCAGCTCGCCGCTTGCATAAGCTTCGGCGTGGATGTAGCTGATTTCCTTGAGTTTCAGCGCGCCTTCCAGGGCCAGAGGATACATCAGCCCGCGTCCAAGGAACAGCACGTCCCGCGCCTCGGCGATCTTGCGGGCGGCGGCCTCGATATCGGCGGACCGGTCGAGCGTCGCGTTGAAGAGCCCCGGCAGCGCCCGCAGTTCGGCCAGAAGCTGGCTCTTTTCGGCCTGCGACATGTGGCCCCGCGCGCAGGCGGCGGTGATGGCCAGCAGCAGCAGCACGTTGAGCTGGCAGGTGAAGGCCTTGGTCGAGGCCACGCCCACCTCGATGCCCGCATGGATGGGCAGCGCCAGATCGCTTTCCCGCGCGATGGAACTGGTTTCCACATTGACCACCGACAGGATGGTGTCGGCCTTGTCGCGGCAGTAGCGCAGGGCGGCCAATGTGTCGGCGGTCTCTCCCGACTGGCTGACAAAAACGGCGGCGGTGCCGGGCAGGATGGGCGGCTCGCGGTAGCGGAATTCCGAGGCGACATCGACCTCGACCGGCAGGCGGGCCATCTTCTCGAACCAGTATTTCGCCGTCAGGCAGGCGTAGAAGGCGGTGCCGCAGGCCACCAGCGTCAGCCGCTCGATCCTGGAGAAATCGATGCCGGGGTCGGGCAGCAGGATGGCGTCGCCATCCAGATAGGCGGCCAGCGCATCGGCCAGAACGCCGGGCTGGTCGGCGATTTCCTTGGCCATGAAATGCTTGTAGCCGCCCTTGTCGACGCGGGTGGCATCCAGCCACACCTGCTTGGTCTCACGATTGACGCGACGGCCCGCCATGTCGAAGATCTCGGCGCCCTTGCGGGTGATGACGGTCCAGTCGCCTTCTTCCAGATAGGTGATCCGGTCGGTCAGCGGCGCCAGCGCGATGGCGTCCGAGCCCACATACATCTCGCCATCGCCATGGCCCACCGCCAGCGGCGACCCCTTGCGGGCGGCGACGATCAGGTCATCCTCGCCCTCGAACAGGAAGGCCAGCGCAAAGGCGCCCTCCAGCCGCATCAGCGCGCCATGGGCCGCCTCGACCGGGGTCTTGCCGCTGTCGAGCAGGTGACAGACCAGCATGGCCACGGTTTCGGTATCGGTGTCGCTTTCCGGCTGCAGACCGGCCTCGCCCAGTTCGGCGCGCAGGTCGCGGAAATTCTCGATGATGCCGTTATGCACCACCGAGACCCGGCCCGCGCGATGCGGGTGGGCGTTGCGCGTGGTGGGCGCGCCATGGGTGGCCCAGCGGGTGTGACCGATCCCCGCCTTGCCCGCCAGCGGCTCGTGCACCAGCAGATCCGACAGGTTGACCAGCTTGCCCACGGCGCGGCGGCGGTCGAGCCGCCCGCCATTCACCGTGGCGATGCCCGCGCTGTCATAGCCGCGATATTCCAGCCGTTTCAGCGCCTCGACCAGAATAGGGGCGACCTCATGTTCGCCCAGAACGCCGATGATCCCGCACATGGGATTTACTCCTTGCCAATATTTGCTTTTTTCGCCCGCAGCGCGTCGCGCAGCCGCGTGGCGAAGCCCGGCTTCGTCACCTGTCTTGTCCGTCCCAGCCCCAGCGCGCCCGCAGGCACATCCTCGGTGATGACCGAGCCCGAGCCGGTCATGGCGCCGTCGCCCACGCTGACCGGCGCCACCAGCATGGTGTCCGATCCGATGAAGGCGTCGCGCCCGATGGTGGTGCGGTGCTTGAAGACGCCGTCATAATTGCAGGTGACGGTGCCCGCGCCGATATTGGTGCGCTCGCCCACATCGGCATCACCAAGATAGGTCAGGTGATTGGCCTTCACCCCCTCGGCCAGATAGGCGTTCTTGACCTCGACAAAATTGCCCACATGCACGTCCTCGGCCAGTTCCGCCCCCGGGCGGAGCCGGGCATAGGGGCCCACCACCGCGCCGCGGCTGACATGGCAGCCCTCCAGATGCGAAAAGGCGCGGATGCGCGCGCCGGTTTCCACCGTGACGCCGGGGCCGAAGACCACATAGGGTTCCACCTCGGCGTCGCGGCCGATCACCGTGTCCCATGCCAGATGCACCGTCTCGGGGGCGGTCATCAGCACGCCGTCGTCAAGCAGTGCCGCGCGGGCGCGGGTCTGGAACACCCCCTCTGCCGCGCGCAGTTCGGCGCGGGAATTGATGCCCAGCGTTTCCGCCTCGTCGCAGCGCACCACGCCCGCCGACAGGCCGCGCGCGCGGGCCAGCGCCACCACATCGGTCAGGTAATATTCGCCCGACGCATTGTCATTGCCCACCGCATCGACCAGCGCGAACAGCGTGTCCGACGCGGCGATCAGCACCCCGGAATTGCACAGCGAGATGGCGCGCTGCGCCTCGGTCGCGTCCTTGTATTCCACGATCTCCAGCAGATCGTCGCCTTGGGTGACCAGACGGCCATAGCGGCCCGGATCGGCGGCCTCGAAGCCCAGCACCACCACGTCATGCGTGGCGCGCGCCGCGATCATCGTCTGCAGCGTGGTGTCGCTGATGAAGGGCGTGTCGCCGTAAAGCACCAGCGCGTCCCCGCCGAAATCTTTCAGCGCGTCGCGGGCCTGTGCCACGGCATGGGCGGTGCCCAGCTGTTCGGACTGGATCACCACCTGCGCCTCCGGGGCGAACTCCAGCGTGGCGGCGCTCACCTCCTCGGCGCCGTGACCGGCCACCACCACGCAGGCCGCCGGATCCAGCGTCTGCCCGGCGCGCAGCGCGTGCCAGAGCAGCGGCGCCTGAGCCAGAGGGTGCAGCACCTTGGGACGGTCGGACTCCATTCGGGTGCCCTTGCCCGCAGCAAGGAGGATCAGCGCAATGCTCATGTGGTTTCCTGTTTGTCTTCTGCCTGCGCCCGTTTTATCCGCTTGGGCCAAGGGGGCAAGGTGATCCGGCTTCACGTTGGATTGCGGGTTGTGACAGGGAACGGGATCATGCGGACGGTTGTATTCGATCTGGACGGCACGCTGGCGGACACAAGCGGCGATCTGATCGCCGCCGCCAATGCCTGTTTCGAAGGAATGGGGATCGCCACGCGGCTTTGCCCCGAGGGCGATGCGCTGACCGCCTTTCACGGCGGGCGGGCGATGCTGCGGCTGGGGCTGGAGCGCGAGGGGCTGGCCGAGCAGATCGCCGCCGAACGGATGCTCGAAGAGTGGTATCCGCGCCTGCTGGCCTTTTATGCCGAAAAGATCGACCTGCACACGCGGCTTTATCCCGGCGCGCGGGAGGCAGTCACCGCCCTGCGTGCCGCAGGCTACCGCACCAGCGTCTGCACCAACAAGCCCGAGGCGCTGGCCGAAGTGCTGCTGACCCGGCTGGGGGTGCGCGATCTGTTCGGCGCGCTGGTGGGGGCGGACACGCTGCCGGTGCGCAAGCCCGATCCCGCGCCCTATGTGGCGGCGGTGGACCGCGCGGGCGGCGACGTGGAGCAAAGCTTGCTGGTCGGCGACACCCTGACCGACCGGCGCACCGCCGAGGCGGCGGGGGTGCCCTGCATCCTCGTGGGGTTCGGCCCCAGCGGCGACGCGGTGCGCGACATGGCGCCCGAGGCGGTGATCGCCGGATATGACGCGCTGGCGGAGGAGGTGCGGCGGCTGATCGGCTGAGCCGCGATCCCCGTTGACCTTCCCGGGGCGCGGGCGCATCACTGTGCCATGACCGAACGCTTCACCGGATCCTTCACCCAGCAGGAGCCCATCCCCGAACAGGGGATCGCGGCGGCGCTGGACGTGCTGCGCCACGGGCGCCTGCACCGTTACAACACCGCCCCCGACGAGACCGCCGAGACGGCCCTGCTGGAGCAGGAGTTCGCCGCCTTCACCGGCGCGCGCTATGCGCTGGCCGTGGCCTCTGGCGGCTATGCCTTGGGATGTGCGCTGCGTGCGCTTGGCGTGGGGCCGGGGGATGCGGTGCTGACCAATGCCTTCACCCTGGCACCGGTGCCGGGGGCGATTGCCGCCGTCGGCGCGCGCCCCGTCTATGTGGGCGTGACCGAAGCGCTGGTGATCGACCTTGACGATCTTGCGGCAAAGCTCGATCAGGCGCGGGTGCTGATGCTCAGCCATATGCGCGGCCATATCTGCGACATGGACCGGCTCATGGCGCTGTGCGATGCGGCGGGCGTGCGCGTGATCGAGGATTGCGCCCATACCATGGGGGCCAGCTGGAACGGCACCGCCTCGGGGCGGCACGGCATCCTCGGCTGCTATTCCACCCAGACCTACAAGCACATGAACAGCGGCGAGGGCGGGCTGCTGGTCACCGACGATGCCGAGCTTGCGGCGCGGGCGGTGATGCTGTCGGGCAGCTACATGCTTTACGACCGGCACCTTGCCGCCCCGCCGCCCGAAACCTTTGCCGAGCTGAAATACCTCACCCCCAATGTCTCGGGCCGGATGGACAACCTGCGCGCGGCGATCCTGCGCCCGCAGCTGGCAGCACTGCCCGACCAGATCGCGCGCTGGAATGACCGCTACCGCGTGGTGGACCAGGGGCTGCGCGACACGCCGGGGCTGCGGCTGATCGACCGGCCCGCCGCCGAAACCTATGTGGGCTCGTCCTTTCAGGCGCTGGTGCTGGACTGGCCTGCGCCCAAGGTGCAGGCGCTGCTGGCGCGCTGCGCCGCGCGCGGGGTCGAGCTGAAATGGTTCGGGGCTGCGGAACCGGTGGCCTTCACCTCGCGTTATGACAGCTGGCGCTATGCCCCCGCCGATCCCATGCCCGCCACCGACCGCATCCTTGCCGCCATCCTCGACATGCGGCTGCCGCTGACCTTCAGCCTTGACGACTGCGCGCAGATCGCCCGCATCCTGCGGGCCGAGATTTCCGCCGTTCACCAGCAGGGCTAGACGGCGGGACCGGGGCGGGCGCCCCCTTACCGACCAAACGCGGAGGACCGCCGCATGACCGATTTTGACACCATTCCCGAAACCGCCCTTGCGTGGCACCGCGCGGGCCGCCGCGCAGCGCTGGCCACGGTGACGCAGACATGGGGATCGGCGCCGCGCCGGGTCGGCGCGCAGCTGGCCATCGCGGGCGACGGTGCGATCGAAGGCTCGGTCTCCGGCGGCTGCGTCGAAGGCGCGGTGATCGTCGAGGCGCTGGAGGCGCTGGAGGCGGGCGTGGCGCGCGAACTGGAATTCGGCGTCTCCGATCAGGATGCCTTTGCCGTGGGTCTGGCCTGCGGCGGCACCATCCGCGTGCTGGTCGAGCCGGTGGGCAGCGCCCTGCCGGAGCCGCTGCTGGCCGAACTCTGCGCCGCCCGCGCCGCGCGGCAGGCGGTGGCCTATGTCGCCGATCTGGACAGCGGCGCGCGGCGGCTGGACCACAGCGGCCACGAGACGCGCTTCCGCATGGACCGCTCGGGCTTCGAGGAGGAGAGCCGCACCTTTGTGGCCATCCACAACCCGCCGCTGCGGCTTCTGGTGGTGGGGGCGGTGCATATCGCGCAGGCGCTGGTGCCCATGGCGCGGATCGCGGGCTATGACCCGGTGCTGATCGACCCGCGCGCGGCCTTCGGCTCCTCTGCGCGCTTCCCCGGCGAGACCATTCTTGACGACTGGCCGGACGAGGCGCTGGCCAAGCTGGGGCTGGATGCGCGCACGGCGCTGGTGCTGCTGACCCATGACCCCAAGCTGGACGATCCGGCGCTGGAAGCCGCCCTGCGCAGCGAGGTGTTCTATATCGGCGCGTTGGGGTCGACCCGCACCCATGCCAAGCGCGTGGCCCGGCTTACGGCAGAAGGCTTCACCGAGGCCGAGATCGCCCGCATCCACGCGCCCGTCGGGCTCGATATCGGCGCCGCCAGCCCCGCCGAAATCGCGGTGTCGGTGCTGGCGCAGATGGTGCGGGTGCTGAGGCAGGGCGCATGAGGTTCGGCCCCGTCGCGCTGGCCGAGGCCCGCGGCGCGCTGCTGGCCCATTCGGTCGAGCTGCCCGGCGGCAGCCGCCTGCGCAAGGGCCGCCTGCTGGAGCCCGCCGATCTGGAGGCGCTGGCGCAGGCGGGCCTGACCGAGGTGATCGCCGCCCGGCTTGACGCAGACGATGTGCCCGAGGACGCGGCGGCACTGCGGCTGGCCGAGGCGCTGCTGCCCGATCCCGAAGCCGCCGGGCTGCGGCTGGGGCCCGCCGCCACGGGGCGCGTCAACCTGCACGCCACCGGGCCGGGGCTGCTGGGGGTCGATGCCGCGCGCATCGACGCCGTCAATGCCGTGCATCCGATGATCACCGTGGCCACGCTGCGCCCGTTCCAGCGCATGGCCGACCGCGCCATGGCCGCCACGGTCAAGATCATCTCCTATGCCGTGCCGCAGGCCGCGCTGGCGCAGGCCTGCGCCGCAGCGGGTCAGGGGGCGCTGCGGCGCCATCCGCCCCGGCTGCGCCATGCCACGCTGATCGAAACCAGCGTCGGCACGGATCCGGGCGAAAAGGGCCGCCGCGCCACCAGGACCCGGCTTGACCGCTTCGGCACCACGCTGGCGCCGCGCTGCCTCGTGCCGCATCGCGTGACCCCGCTTGCCGAGGCGCTGCGCGCGGCCAGCGGTGACCTGCTGCTGATCCTCACCGGCTCTGCCACCTCTGACGCGCAGGATGTCGCCCCCGAGGCGCTGCGCGCGGCGGGGGGCGAGCTGCAGCATTTCGGCATGCCGGTTGATCCGGGCAACCTGCTGTTCATCGGCGCGCTGCAGGGCCGCCCGGTGATCGGCCTGCCGGGCTGCGCGCGTTCGCCCGCGCTCAACGGTGCCGACTGGGTGCTGGACCGGCTGCTCTGCGGGCTGCCGGTCAGCGGGCGCGACATCATGGGGCTGGGCGTGGGCGGGCTGCTCAAGGAACCGCCCTCGCGCCCGCGTCCGCGCGAAGGCTGACCCCTTCTTCTTGGCAAAAGTATCCCGGGGGCCGGGGGGCAGCGCCCCCCGCTGCCGGCAGGGCCGGCAGGCCGCGCACGTCACCGCAGACAAGAAAAACCCGCCGACAAAGGCGGCGGGTCCGGGTCGATGTCGGCAGGGCCAATGATCTTACTTGAGCACGGGTCCGATCATCATGACCATCTGGCGGCCTTCCATCTTGGGCATGTTTTCGACCTTGCCCAGTTCCTTGACGTCATCCGCCACGCGTTCCAGCAGTTCCCGGCCAAGGTTCTGGTGCGCCATTTCGCGGCCACGGAACCGCAGGGTGACCTTCACCTTGTCGCCATTCTCGAGGAACTTCATCACGTTCCGCATCTTGACTTCGTAGTCATGCGTGTCCGTACCCGGACGGAACTTGATTTCCTTGACCTCGATGATCTTCTGCTTCTTCCGGGCTTCGCTCTCGCGCTTCTGCTGTTCATACTTGAACTTGCCGAAGTCCATGATCTTGCAGACCGGAGGCGTTGCGTTCGGAGAGATTTCCACCAGATCAAGTCCGGCCTGTTCAGCCAGCTCCATGGCGCGCAGCGGCGGCAACACGCCAAGGTTTTCGCCTTCGGCGCCGATCAGGCGGATTTCAGGAGCCCGGATACGTTCGTTGACGCGGGGGCCGGTATCGCGCGTGGGGGGCGCATTGTGAGGTCTGCGGGCTATGGTATTCGTCCTTTGTGTCTGTGGTCGCAGGGGCGCAAGGTAATCTTCGCACCGGCGTCTTTCAAGCGGCAATTGGGCAAACTGCCGCCCAAACTGCCCCAAGCGCGCCACGCTCCCCCTTGTCCTGACGATGCTGCATCCGCACATGCAAGGCGGAGGGGCCGGATCCGCCGTGGCGCAGCGCCGCCGGGTCCGAAGGTCCGCCATGACAGAGCAGGAGACAGGAACCATGAACAAGGCGATTCTTGCGGTGGGGGGGCTGGCAGCCGTGGCGCTGGTGGTGCTGGTGCTGCGTCCCGACGAGACACCCGCGCCGCAGAGCCCGGCGACACCGCCCGCCCTGACCGAAACCGCGCCCGCCCCGGCGGATCCCGCGCCTGATGCGGCAGAGCTGCCGGACACCCCGGAGAGCCCCGCCAATGAGGCGGCAGAGCGGGCAGAGACGGCGGCAGAGACGGCGCGCCGCGCGGCGGAAGAGGCGCGCGAGGGGCTGGACCGCGCGCTGGATCAGGCGGGTGAGACGGCAGGTGCCGCAGGCGTGGCGCTGACCGAAGCCGCGCGCGAGGCGGCGGATACCGCCTCCCGCGCGGCCGATGTCGCGACAGAGATGGCGCGCGACGCCGCAGACCGCGCCCGTGCAGGCGCCGGAGAGGCGGCAGAGGGCGCCGCAGGCATGGCAGGCGAGGCGGCAGAGACCGCGGACAGCGCCGCCGACCGGGCGCTTCAGGCGGCGCGGGATGCGGGCTCTGCGCTGTCGCAGTCGCTGCAGGAGACGCCGCGCCCCGATCTGCCCGATGCGGCGGAACTGCGCGAACTGCTGACCGTCGACGGCTTCGACTATGACCGGGTGGTGGACTATGTCGAACAGTCCGACCTGAACGCTACGGTCAAGGTCACCACGCTGGCCACGCTGGAACGGGTGCGCAATTCCCCCGAACTGCTGCGCCAGACGCTGGAGCGGCTGCGCGACGAACTGGCGCTGTAAGCCAGCGGACAGACGGACGCCGCGCGACACCTCGCGCGGCGTTTCTTTTTCGGGAGTTGCGTGGCGTCAGTCCAGAAACGCCTTTTCCACCACATACTGCTTGGGGTCGGAATTGGCGCCCTCTTCCAGACCGTAGCTTTCCAGCATCTCTTTCAGTTCCAGATTGAACGCCAGATTGCCGCAGATCATCGCGCGGTCGGTCGCAGGGACCAGCGGGCCGGTGCCCAGATCCGCAAACGCCTCGCCCGTGCGCATCAGATCGGTGATGCGGCCCATCTTCGGGCTCTGTTCGCGGGTGGTGGTGGGGTAATACTTGATCTTTTTCCAGAAACCCTCGCCGATCACCTCGGCCAGCAGTTCGTCGCTTTTCAGCCCCTCGATCAGTTCGGCGCCATAGGCCAGCTCGCCCACTTCGCGGCAGGTATGGGTGATGATGATCTCGTCGTAATCCTCGTAAGTCTGCGGCTCGCGCAGCAGGCTCGCAAAGGGGGCAAAGCCGGTGCCGGTGGCGAAGAACCACAGCCGCTTGCCGGGCAGCAGCGCGTCATGCACCAGCGTGCCCACCGGCTTGGGCCGCAGGATGATCTCGTCGCCGGGCTGGATGTGCTGCAGCCGCGAGGTCAGCGGGCCGTCCTGCACCTTGATCGAGTAGAATTCCAGCTCCTCGTCCCAGGACGGCGAGGCGATGGAATAGGCGCGCAGCAGCGGCTTCTGCTTGCCGGTCTTGGGGTCGGGATCGCCCATCAGGCCGATCATCACGAATTCACCCGACCGGAACCGCATGGAGGTGGGACGGGTCATGCGGAAGGAAAACAGCCGGTCCGTCCAGTGCCGGACGGAGGTGACGGTCTGGGCATCCGGCAGCACCATCTTTTTCGGCGCGTCGGTCTTTACGGCGGTGGCGTTGGTCACGGGGGTCATCTCTGTCATGTCTGTCCTGCCGGCGGGATAAACCGACACCTCTGATTTAGCTTTGATGCAGATCAGGCGAAAGGGGATCAGCCGCGCAGGCGGGCCTGATAGTCATGGGCCCGCCAGTCGGCGCGGAATTCCCAGTCGGCTTCAGGCTGGCGGGCGGCAAGCTCGTCGCTGATCTCTACCTCGTCAAAGCCCGCGCGTCGAGCCATGGCATACTGGTCGGAAATCACATGACCGGCAGCCCGCAGCCGCCCGCGATAGCCGCGCAGGCGCAAAAGCCGCGCCAGCGTGAAGCCCCGCCCGTCAGAGAAGGACGGGAAGGCCACGCGGATCATCTCGGTGCCCTCGGGCACCTCCAGCGTGGCGGGGTCGGTGTCGGAGGGCAGATCCAGCACGCCCTCGGCCTCGAAACCGCGGGTCCATGTTTCGGGCCCGAATCCTGCGTCGGTCACGATGACGGTCATTGGCCTTCTCCCATCTTCACTGCGCGGCCATTCACGAAATGGATGCCGCATTCGTCCTTGTCCTTGCCGCGCCAGCGTCCGGCGCGCGGATCCTCGCCCGGGGCCACCTTGCTGGTGCAGGGCGCGCAGCCGATCGACGGATAGCCCTGCGCCACCAGCGGATGCCGGGGCAGGCGGTTTTCGTCCATATAGGCGGCGATGTCCTCGGGCGCCCAATGCGCCATCGGGTTCACCTTGATCCGGCCCGTGGTCTCTTCGAGTTCAAAGAAATCCAGCGCCGCGCGGGTGCGCGACTGGAACCGCTTGCGGCCGGTGATCCAGCCGTCGAACCCGTCCAGCGCCTGTTCCAGCGGCAGCGTCTTGCGCAGCGCGCAGCAGGCATCGGTGTCGGAAAAGCGCAGCGCGCCGTAAGGGTCGCGCGCCTGCATGGCGGCGTCATCGGTGCGCAGCACGCGCACGTCCGACAGCCGCAGCCGCTCCGCCACCTCCTGCTGATAGGCCAGCGTTTCGGCAAAAAGCAGCCGCGTGTCGATGAACAGCACCGGCGTGCTGCGGTCGACCATCGCCACCAGATGCAGCAGCGCCACGGATTCCGCGCCAAAGGACGACACCATCGCGATGCTCCCGGCCTCGGGGTCGCTGAGCGCGCCCTGCAGCACCGCCGTGGCGCCGTGATGGCGATAGCGCGCGTTCAGCGCCGCCACCCGCGCCCGGCGGTCCGCCAGAAGCTCGGGGCCCGGGGCAGGGGTGCTGCCATGGGGCGTGTCTGGAGCCAGATGCAGAGTCATCGCCTCAGGCCGCCTCTGACTGTGCGTCGGCGGTGTCGTAAAGGGCGGCCTTGAACGGCGCCATGCCAAGACGGCGATAGGCCTGCAGGAAAGTCTCCTCGGGGCTTTCGCGCTGCTCCAGATAGGCGCCGACGATGCGTTCGATCGCGGGCACGATGTCTTCGTAGGAAAAGCCGGGGCCGGTGCGGTCGCCAAGCGCCGCATCCTGCGTGGCATCGCCCCCCAGCGTGATCTGGTAGGTTTCCACCCCGCCGCGATCCAGACCGAGAATGCCGATATGGCCGACATGGTGGTGGCCGCAGGCATTGATGCAGCCCGAGATCTTGATCTTCAGCTCGCCGATATCGGCCTCGGTCTTCAGCTCGTCAAAGCGGGTGGCGATCTTCTGCGCGATGGGGATCGACCGGGCCGTGGCCAGCGCGCAGTAATCCATGCCGGGGCAGGCGATGATGTCGGAGATACGCCCGATATTGGCGGTGGCAAGCCCATGCGCCTTGAGGATCTTGTGCATCTTCGGCAGGTCGGACCTGTGGACATGCGGCAGCACCACGTTCTGTTCGTGGCTGATGCGCAGCTCGTCATGGCCGAAGCGTTCGGCAAGATCGGCAAGCACGCGCATCTGTTCGGCGCTGGCATCGCCCGGGGTTTCGCCATGCGCCTTGAGCGAGATCTGCGCGATGGCATAGCCCGGCACCTTGTGCGCGGTCAGGTTGGTATCGGCCCAGGCGCGGAACACCGGATCGGTGGCATAGGCCGCGTCATAGACGTCATCCGGCGCATTGCGGAAGGCGGGCGGGGCGAACTGTGCGCGGATATGGTCAAAGATCTCCAGATCGGCGCCGTTGAAGGCGGCGCGGGTCTCAACGAAGCGGTCCTCGACCAGACGACGGATTTCGTCGATGCCATGCTCGTGCACGGTGATCTTGATGCGCGCCTTGTATTTGTTGTCGCGCCGTCCCAGCAGGTTCCAGACCGACACCACGGCTTCGACATAGGGCAGCAGGTCGGCCTGCGGCACGAAGGCGGCGATTTCCTTGCCGATCATCGGCGTGCGGCCCAGACCGCCGCCCACGAGGATGCGATAGCCGATCTCGTCGCCGCGCCGCACCACTTCGATGCCGATGTCATGCGCCTTGATCACGGCGCGGTCATTGGGCGCGCCGGTGACGGCGATCTTGAACTTGCGCGGCAGGAACTGGAATTCCGGATGGTCGGTGGACCACTGCCGCAGCAGCTCGGCCACCGGGCGCGGATCGGCCACCTCGTCGGCGGCGGCCCCGGCGAAATGGTCGGCGGTCACGTTGCGGATGGTGTTGCCGCTGGTCTGGATCGCGTGCAAGCCCACTTCGGCCAGCGCATCCAGCATGTCCGGCACATCGGTCAGCTTCGGCCAGTTATACTGGATGTTCTGCCGCGTGGTGAAATGGCCATAGCCCTTGTCCCATTTCTCGGCGAGCAGGGCGAGCTGGCGCATCTGCGCCGAGGACAGCGTCCCATAGGGGATGGCCACGCGCAGCATGTAGGCGTGCAGCTGCAGATAAAGCCCGTTCATCAGGCGCAGCGGCTTGAACTCGTCTTCGGTCAGCGCGCCCGAGATGCGGCGTTCCACCTGCGCGCGGAACTGGCGGTTGCGCTCGGCAAGGAACGCGGTGTCAAAGTCGGTGTAGCGATACATGCGGAGTCTCCTGCGGCTGGCTGGCGGGTCGGCGGGCGGACGGGTGAGGGGATGCCTAGCGGCTGGCCTGCTTGCCGTGGTAATAGTTGGAGGGGCCGCGGCGGCGGAAATCCTCGCGGAAATGCGTGGGCTGCGGACCTGTCGTCCCGGGCGCCACATCGGCCAGATAGACGCCGACCGCCTCATGGGCGCGGGCGCTGGCCTCCAGCAGACGCACCTGCGCCACCGCCTCGTCGGTCAGGATTTCGGCCTGCGCCAGATCCCGCACCCAGGCATCGTCGGCGGCGAGGTATACGACGTCTCCCTCGATCAGCGCATTGGCGGTCACGACCTTGGGGGCAAAAGGCTTGGGCATCGGGGACGCTCCTGATCTGGTGGCGTTGTTCTCCTCTATATAGAATTTTGTCCTTGCCGCAGGCCAGTAGCTGATGGATATAAGGACATTCGTTTGCAGCACCGGCGCCTCTGCGGTCAGGTGTTCCGCGACGATGCAGAAGAAGGAACAGTCATGCAATTCGATGCCATGGACCGGAAAATCCTTCTGGAACTGCAGCAGGATGCGGGCCGTTCGCTGGACGAGATCGCCCGTGCGGTGGGGTCGTCCAAGACCCCGGTCTGGACCCGGATCCGCAAGCTGCGCGAGGCCGGGGTGATCGGGCCGCAGGTGGTGATCGCCGATCCCGAAAAGCTGGGCTTCGAGGCCTGTTTCTTCGTGCTGATCCGCACCTCCGAACACGAGGCCGACTGGCAGCGCCGCTTTCTGTCGGCCCTGCGCGACCGCCCCGAGGTGATGGAGGCGCATCGCCTTGCCGGCGAAATCGACTATATCTTGAAGGTGCGGGTGAAGAATGCCCGCGCCTATGACGTGTTCTATCAGGCGCTGATCTCCGAGGTGAAGGTGCATAACGTCACGGCGCTGCTGTCCATGGAAGAGATCAAGAACACCACCGCGCTGCCGCTCTGAGGATCAGACCATGACCGAGATCGCAAAACCGCAGGTCAGCATCAGCTATTGCACCGGCTGCAACTGGCTGCTGCGCGCAGGCTGGATGGCGCAGGAACTGCTGTCGACCTTTGGCGAGGATCTGGGTGGGGTCACGCTGATCCCCGGCCATGGCGGCATCTACGAGGTGCGCGTCGACGGCCATCTGCTGTGGGAGCGCAAGCGCGATGGCGGCTTTCCCGAGGCCCGGGTGCTGAAACAGCGGCTGCGCGACGCCATCGCGCCTGACCGCGATCTGGGTCATCTGGACCGCAGCTGAACTCTTTGCCCGCTCGCGGCGTTGATCCTTTGGAAGGCCCCGCGCAGGCGGGCGCCGCGACGTGACAGAAGGAGAGACCCGATGATCCGCAAGCGTGGTTCCGCAAACTGGCAAGGTGGCCTCAAGGACGGCACGGGCACCGTGTCGACCCAGTCCGGCGTGCTGGACAAGGCCAATTACGGCTTCAACAAACGTTTTGGCGACGAGCCGGGCACCAATCCCGAAGAGCTGATCGGCGCCGCCCATGCCAGCTGTTTTTCCATGGCTCTCAGCAAGATACTGGGCGAACATGATCTTGTGGCTGAAGACATCAGCACCGAGGCGACCGTGACGCTGGAAGAAAAGGATGGCGGGTTCGCCGTAACCAAGAGCCACCTGAAGCTGGTGGCGCGCATCCCCGGCGCCTCGCAGGAGGTGTTCGACAAGGTCACCGCGATGGCCAAGGATGGCTGCCCGATCTCCAAGCTGCTGAATGCCGAGATCACGCTGGAGGCGACGCTCGCCTGAGGCGCGGCTCGGCCTAGGGCGCCCTGCGCCCTGACCCTGCACACCCGACAGCAGAACGGCGCGCCCTTGCGGGTGCGCCGTTTTTTAATGATCGTTTGGGGGCGCGGGAGGCGCCGGGATCAGCCGGTGCGGCGTTCGTCAAAGCTCAGTGCGATGAACTCGGGCATGTGATCGCCCATGCCCACCACCACCGAGTCGCGGTCCGACCGGCGGTCGCCGCCACGGCTGCGGTTTGCGGACCGCTCTTCCCGGGCGGGACGCTCCTCGCGCGCCGGACGCTCTTCCCGTGCAGGACGTTCGTCCCGTGCAGGACGTTCGTCCCGTGCCGGGCGCTCGGCCCGGGCCACCGGCGCTTCGGCCACTTCGGTCTGTTCCACCTGTTCCACCTTTTCCGGCTTGTCGGACTTGCGGCTGCGCGACCGGCTGGGCCGCTTTTCGGTCCGGTCTTCCTCGACCGCGGGTGTGCCCAGATCGATGGGGCAGTCCACCCGCGGGATCTGTTTCTGGATCAGCGCCTCGACCGCGTCGAGGTTTTTCTCATCCTTGGGCACCACGATGGTGAAGGCGCGGCCATCGCGGCCCGCGCGCCCGGTGCGGCCGATGCGGTGGACATAATCCTCCGGATGGCTGGGCACGTCGAAGTTGAACACATGGCTGACCGAAGGCACGTCCAGCCCGCGCGCCGCCACGTCCGACGCGATCAGCAGCCGGATCGACCCGTCGCGGAACCCGTCCAGCGTGCGGGTGCGCTGGCTCTGGTCCAGATCGCCATGGATCGGCTCGGCATTGTAGCCATGCTGCTTCAGCGACTTGGCGACGATGTCCACATCGACCTTGCGGTTGCAGAAGATGATGGCGTTGGAGCAGGCCTCGCCTTCCTTGTCGATCAGCGCCCGCAGCACGGCGCGCTTTTCGCTGGCCTCGCGGTCGCGTCGCGACGGCTTGACCATGACCGCGCCCTGCGTGATCGTTTCCGATGCGCTGGCCTGACGGGCCACCTCGATCCGCGCCGGGGCGGACAGGAAGGTGTTGGTGATCCGCTCGATCTCGGGCGCCATGGTGGCCGAGAAGAACAGCGTCTGACGGGTAAAGGGCGTAAGCGAGAAGATGCGTTCGATATCGGGGATGAACCCCATGTCGAGCATCCGGTCAGCCTCGTCCACCACCATGATCTGCACGCCGGTCAGCAGCAGCTTGCCGCGCTCGAAATGATCGAGCAGGCGGCCCGGCGTCGCGATCAGCACGTCGACCCCCTTGTCGATCAGCTGGTCCTGCTCCTTGAAGCTGACGCCGCCGATCAGCAGCGCCTTGGTCAGCTTCATGTGCTTGGTATAGGTGTCGAAGTTTTCCGCCACCTGCGCCGCCAGTTCGCGGGTCGGGCACAGCACGAGGCTGCGCGGCATGCGCGCCCGGGCGCGGCCCCGGGCAAGCAGGGTGATCATCGGCAGCACGAAACCGGCGGTCTTGCCGGTGCCGGTCTGGGCAATCCCCAGCACGTCGCGGCCTTCCAGCGCGGGCGGAATGGCCCCCGCCTGAATGGGCGTCGGCGTCTGGTATCCCGCATCCTCGATGGCCTGCAGGACTTTGGGATTGAGGTTGAGATCAGAAAATTTGGTCATGAGTGTCCGATTTGGGTGCGGACACTGAAACTCGGCCCGCGCATCTGTGAGGAGGGCCCGGATGGCCCGACAGCCCGCCGGAATGCGGTGCCGTTGCGGGCTTGTAACGGAAACAGGCATGAAACGTCAACTTGAACAGGAATTTGGACACAAATCAGGCCGATTTTTCCGCGAAATGCCCGCCAATCGGCGCCTTCCGGGGCAGATCCGGCCCCCCAACCGCACGCGCGGACCGGTGCCGCGACTCACTTGGCCCTTCTTCTGACCCCAAATATCCCGGGGTCCGGGGCAGCGCCCCGGTCCGCGCGTGCCGCCCGCGCTACCGCTGCCGCCGCGCCATGAAGGCCAGCCGTTCAAACAGATGCACGTCCTGTTCGGTCTTGAGCAGCGCGCCATGCAGCCGTGGCAGCAGGCTGGCGCTGTCGCGGCGCAGATCCTCGGGGCCCAGATCCTCGGCCAGCAGCAGCTTCAGCCAGTCCAGCACCTCCGAGGTGGAGGGTTTCTTCTTCAGCCCCGGCTGTTCGCGCAGCTCGTAGAACTGCGTCAGCGCGGCGCTCAGAAGCGCGGGCTTGATGCCGGGATGGTGCACTTCGATGATGCGGGCCAGCACCTCGGGTTCGGGAAAGCGGATGTAATGGAAGAAGCAGCGGCGCAGGAAGGCGTCGGGCAGTTCCTTTTCGTTGTTCGAGGTGATGATGACGATGGGGCGCTGGCGGGCGCGCACCGTCTCGCCGGTCTCGTAGACATGGAACTCCATCCGGTCGAGTTCCTGCAGCAGGTCATTGGGGAATTCGATATCGGCCTTGTCGACCTCGTCGATCAGCAGCACCACCCGGCCCGGCGCGTCAAAGGCCTGCCACAGCTTGCCGCGGCGGATGTAATGGCCCACGTCGCTGACCCGCGGATCGCCCAGCTGGCTGTCGCGCAGGCGGCTGACCGCATCATATTCATAAAGCCCCTGCTGCGCGCGGGTGGTGGATTTGACGCTCCATTCGATCATCGGCAGATCCAGCGCCCGGGCCACCTGCCGGGCCAGCTCGGTCTTGCCGGTGCCGGGTTCGCCCTTGACCAGCAGCGGCCGTTCCAGCGTGATGGCGGCATTGACCGCCATGGTCAGATCGTCGGTGGCGACATAGCTTTCGGTGCCGTCAAAGCGCATGGGACTCTCCGTTCAGGGTCACCTTCCGGGGATAAGCGCGCGCCGCCCCCACTGCAAGCGGCGGGGCAGGGCGCGCGCCCCGGATTGCCGCAGCTGTCACCCTATCGGGCAGGATCTGCGCCCGCGCGCGCGGCGCTGCCGCGACCCTGCCGGGCAAATCCCCGAAAGCCCGCTTATTCAGTAGTGACAACCCCATGGCCTTGGGGTAGACGCAGCCACGCAAGGGGTGCCGGCACCGCAAGGCGCAGCCTGAGGCTCAGGCCGGCTTTGAAGAGGGAGCAGAAATGAAGCCCGAATCCTTTCTGCCAGACGAATATCGTCCGGCCGAAGACGAGCCTTTCATGAATGACCGGCAGCTGGAATATTTCCGCCGCAAGCTGGTTGCCTGGAAGAACGATATTCTTGCCGAAAGCCGCGACACCATCGAGGCATTGCAGGACAGCACCCGCAACATTCCCGACGTGACCGACCGCGCCAGCGAGGAGACCGACCGTGCCATCGAACTGCGCACGCGGGACCGCCAGCGCAAGCTGGTGTCGAAGATCGACTCGGCGCTGCGCCGGATCGAGAACGGGGAATACGGCTATTGCGAGGTGACGGGCGAGCCCATCAGCCTCAAACGGCTGGACGCGCGCCCCATCGCCACCATGAGCCTTGAGGCACAGGAACGGCACGAACGCCGCGAGAAGGTGCATCGCGACGACTGATCCGCCGCCGCTGCCGGGGCGCGATCCCGGTATCGGCAGGACAAGACGGGCGCCGGGGCGGCAAGCTCCGGCTTTTGCATTAGGTCTCTGGTGAGGGGTCATATGAGGCTCGAAGGCAGGCGCGTTGTGGTGGTGGGCGGCGGCATCGGCGGTCTGGCCGTGGCCTTGGCCTGTCGCCAGCACGGCGCCGAGGTGCTGGTGCTGGAGCAGGCGCAGGCCATCGAGGAGGTTGGCGCCGGGATCCAGATCAGCCCAAACGGCCTGTGCGTGCTGGATGCGCTGGGTCTGGGGCAGGGGCTGCGCGACCGGGCCTGCATCGCCAGCGCCGTCAGCCTGCGCGATCACAGCGGCGGCGCCGAGGTGCTGCGGCTGGATCTGTCCCGTCTCGCCGAAGCGGGCACCTATCATTTTGTCCATCGCGCCGATCTGATCGATCTTCTGGTCGAAGCCGTGCGCGCCTCTGGCGCGCAGATCCGGCTGCTGCAGCGCGTGGTGGCGGTGCGGCCCGGCGCGCCCGCGCAGATCGACCTTGCCAATGGCGACAGATGCGGCGGCGATCTGGTGATCGGCGCCGACGGCCTGCATTCCGCGGTGCGCGGCGCGCTCAACGGGGCGGTGGCGCCGGTCTTTACGCGGCAGGTGGCGTGGCGCGCGGTGGTGCCCAACCTTGCGGGCCATCCGCCAGAGGCGCGGGTGCATATGGGGCCGGGGCGCCATCTGGTCAGCTATCCGCTGCGTGGCGGCGCGCAGGTCAATCTGGTGGCGGTGGAAGAACGCTCTGACTGGGTGGCGGAAAGCTGGTCGCATCTGGATGCGCCCGAACCGATGCGCAGCGCGTTTCAGGACTTCGCCCCCGACGTGCAGGCCCTGCTGGGCGCGGTGGAGCGGCCCGGCCTCTGGGGTCTGTTCCGGCATCCGGTGGCGCGGGTCTGGCAGGGGGAGGGCGTGGCGCTGTTGGGGGATGCCGCGCATCCCACGCTGCCCTTCATGGCGCAGGGCGCCAATATGGCGCTCGAGGATGCATGGGCGCTCGCCGCCTGTCTGGAGCGCGACCCCCAGCCGCAGGCGCTGGCGCGCTACCAGCATCTGCGCCGCGACCGCTGCGCGCGGATCGTGGCCACGGCGGATGGCAATGCGTGGAAATATCACCTGAAAAACCCGCTGATCCGCAGCGCCGCCCATCTGGCCATGGGCGTGCTGGGACGGGTCGCGCCCGCACGGATGCTGGCACAGTTCGACTGGATCTACCGTTACGACGTCACCGCCGAGGCGTGATCCGCCTCAGCGCGCGGCTTCGGTGCCGTAAAGCGGCACGGTGGAAATCGCGAGCTTCGCCGAACCTTCGGTCAGTTCCGCCGCATGGGCCAGATAGATCAGCGTCTGGTTCTTTTCATCGAATATCCGCTTCACCCGCAGCGATTTCAGGATGATGGAGCGCGAGGTGCGGAACACGTCCTCGCCGCCCTCGCTGCGGTCAATGTCGCCGATCACGATGGGCCCGGTCTGGCGGCAGGCGATGGAGGCGTTGGACGGATCCTCGAACCAGTTGCCTTGGCTCAGCCGGTCCAGCAGGCCCCGGTCGAAATAGGCCAGATGGCAGGTCACGCCCTGCACCTCGGGGTCGGCCACGGCTTCGATGATGACATCGTTGCCGACCCAGTCCACGCCCACCTCGCCCATCTGTTCGGCGGCGGTCCAAGTGGGGATCAGGCAAAGCAGCGCAAGGCGGGCGTGGGTCAGCATCTGGCAGGTCTCCGGTCAGCGGTCTGGGGATCAGAACGTGACGTGACCATGCTCGCCCACGTCGGGCGTGTCACCTGTCATGTTGGCCTTGGCGATCTCATACAGGAAGCTGACGCCGCCATCGCCGGACCAGACCTCGGCATCCTTGGGGGTCATGCGGATCAGCTGCACCGCATTGTCGTCGCGCCCGTCCTTGAACCACGCGGCGGCCATCGCGCTCCAGATCTCGTCCAGCTTTGCGGCATCGTCCGAGCGGGTCAGCGTGCCTTCGACCGTGGCGTAAAGATGCGATTTGGCATCGGCCACGTAGAACTGCGCCGGGCCGCTGTCCAGTGCGGCGCGGTCGGCGGCGGATCCCTTGGCGGTGATGAACCAGATCGCGTTCTCGTCCTTGTCGGCATGGGGGGCCATCGGCACCGGGCGTTCGTTCGAAGCCCCCAGCAGCCCCGCCCGCACATCGTCCAGTCGGTGCCAGAAATCAGCCTTGAGGTCTTTGGTCATGGGAGTCTCCTTCGTGTCCATTGTGTCTCCAACGCCGGGAGAGGCACGCCCGTTCCTTTGCTGTTGACGGAGCGCGATTTGCGGCGTTATATATGAACAAGCGTTCATTAATCGTCGGGGAGGACGAGACCATGTTCAGCGCGGCCATGAGCTTTGATCTGGGGGAGGATGTGTCCGCGCTGCGCGACATGGTGCATCGCTGGGCGCAGGAGCGGGTGCGGCCCATGGCCGCCGCCATCGACCGCGACAACGTCTTTCCTGCGGACCTCTGGCCCGAAATGGGCGATCTCGGCCTGCTGGGCATCACCGTGCCCGAAGCCTATGGCGGCGCGGGCATGGGCTATCTGGCGCATGTCGTGGCGGTGGAGGAGATCGCGCGCGCCTCTGCCTCGGTCTCGCTCAGCTACGGCGCGCATTCCAACCTCTGCGTGAACCAGATCAAGCTCAACGGCACAGAGGCGCTGAAACAGCGCTACCTGCCCGGGCTGGTCAGCGGGCGGCAGGTGGGGGCGCTGGCCATGTCCGAAGCGGGCGCGGGATCCGATGTGGTCAGCATGACGCTGCGGGCCGAGAAGAAGAATGACCGCTACGTGCTGAACGGCAGCAAATACTGGATCACCAACGGCCCCGATGCCGATACGCTGGTGGTCTATGCCAAGACCGATCCGGAGGCGGGCAGCCGGGGCATCACCGCCTTTCTGGTGGAAAAGACCATGACGGGGTTCAGCACCTCGCGCCATTTCGACAAGCTGGGGATGCGTGGCTCCAACACCGCCGAACTGGTGTTCGAGAATGTCGAGGTGCCGTTCGACAACGTGCTGGGCGAAGAGGGGCGCGGCGTGCGCGTGCTGATGTCGGGGCTGGATTACGAACGGGTGGTGCTGGCGGGCATCGGCACCGGCATCATGGCGGCCTGTCTGGACGAAATCATGCCCTATATGGTGGAGCGGCGGCAATTCGGCCAGCCGATCGGCAGCTTTCAACTGATGCAGGGCAAGATCGCGGATATGTACACGGCGCTCAATTCCGCCCGGGCCTATGTCTATGAGGTGGCCCGCGCCTGCGACCGGGGCGATGTCACCCGGCAGGATGCGGCGGCCTGCTGTCTTTATGCCAGCGAACAGGCGATGGTGCAGGCGCATCAGGCGGTGCAGGCCATGGGCGGGGCGGGGTTTCTGGCCGATGCCCCGGTGGCGCGGCTGTTCCGCGATGCCAAGCTAATGGAGATCGGCGCGGGCACTTCGGAGATCCGGCGGATGCTGATCGGGCGCGAACTGACCGCGGCGATGGGCTGAGCCATGGCGGGGGCGCTGCGCGACAGACTTGGGGCAGGGCGATGCCGCCCCGCCCCCGCTCTGGTGCCAGACCTTCTGGCCTCAGAACTTCATGATGTAAGAGATGCCGAACACCATCGGGTCGACCTCGGCGGTGCCGATATCGGTGCCGTTCAGTTCGGCGTCCATGTCGATGTCCATCCAGCGCAGATCGGCGCGCAGCGCGCCGCGGTCGCTGATCGCGTAATCCACCCCCAGATGCAGCGCCGCACCCCAGGAATCGTCAAGCTCCAGATCTCCGAGCGGCGAGTCGACGTCCAGCGCCGTGGTGTAGTTGACCCCGATCCCGGCAAAGGGCGTGAACGCGGTCTTGGTCTGGAAATGGTAATTGATCGACACGGTGGGCGGCAGGTGCTTGACCTCGCCGATATCCGCGCCGCCCAGATCCAGATCATGGGTAAAGGGCGTGGCCGCCAGCACCTCGATGCCCAGATTGTCGGCGATGAAATATTCGAAGGTCAGCGTGACCTGGGTGTTCTTGTCGATCTCCAGCTTGGCGCCCGCGACGGTGCCGTTGTCCTCCTTGGGCGACACCGTGCCAAGCCCGAGGCCCAGCGTCCAGTCGCCCTGCGACTGCGCCATGGCGCCGGTGGCCGAAGTGGCAAGCAGCGCTGCGGCGCAAAGGGTCGTGATCCTGTTCATGTCTGTCTTGGTCCTTATCCAGATCGCGCGTGGGATCATGTCGCGCCTCTGCGCCGCGCGCGTGTTGATCTGGGTCAAGCGCCGCCCGGCATTCTGACGATTGTTGTAGATTTATCATATGGTTAGTCTGCGTCGCACCTTTGGCCCACGCGCCTTTATGCTGCTGCCGCTGGCAGTGCTGCTGGCGCTGCTGCTGCTGGCCGGGCTGCGCGCGGGCCAGCACGCGGCGCAGCTTAGCGAAAGCGACGCCATGGCGCCTTATGTGGCGCGCCATGTGCAGGAGGGCGGCGCGCGCACCGATTGCAGCGGGCGTCCGGGGCAGGGTCCGGTCTGGATCGTGCTGCGTTGCGAGGGGGCGGCGGGGGGTGCCGTCTATGACATTGATCGCCGCGGCGGGCTGCTGGCCCGGCAGCAGATCCGGCCACGGCCGCGCACATGACGCGGCGGCCATCACGACAGGGAGGGCGCGCATGAAACTGCAATCGCAGGTGGTCACCGGATCGGAGAGCTTCCGCGCCAACCGGGAGGCGCATCTGGCAGCGCTGGCCGAGATCCGCGCGGCGGCGGACCGGGCGGCGGCAGGCGGCGGAGAGACGGCGCGCGCCCGCCATGTGGCGCGGGGCAAGATGCTGCCGCGCGACCGGGTGGCGGGGCTGCTGGATCCGGGCTCGGCCTTTCTGGAAATCGGCGCGGTGGCGGCGCATGGGCTCTATGAGGGCGCTGCCCCCGGCGCGGGGCTGATCGCGGGCATCGGGCAGGTCATGGGGCATCAGGTCATGGTGCTGGCCAATGACGCCACGGTAAAGGGCGGCACCTATTACCCGATGACGGTGAAAAAGCACCTGCGCGCGCAGGAGATCGCCGAACAGAACCGTCTGCCCTGCGTCTATCTGGTCGACAGCGGCGGCGCCAACCTGCCCAATCAGGACGAGGTCTTTCCCGACCGCGATCATTTCGGGCGCATCTTCTACAATCAGGCGCGGATGAGCGCGCAGAACATCGCGCAGATTGCCGTGGTCATGGGCAGCTGCACGGCGGGCGGCGCCTATGTGCCCGCCATGTCCGATGTGGCGATCATCGTGAAAGAGCAGGGCACGATCTTTCTGGCCGGTCCGCCGCTGGTGCGGGCCGCGACAGGCGAAGTGGTGACGGCGGAGGATCTGGGCGGCGGCGACGTGCACACGAGGCTGTCGGGGGTGGCGGATTATCTGGCCGAGGATGACGCCCATGCGCTGGCGCTGGCGCGGCGCGCGGTGGCCGGGCTGAACCTTGTGGCTCCGGCCTTGGGGGCGGTGCAGCCGCCCGAGCCGCCCGCCTATGATCCGGAGGAAATTCTGGGCGTGGTGCCCGCCGGGCTGCGCACGCCTTATGACATCCGCGAGGTGATCGCGCGGCTGGTGGACGGCTCGCGGTTTGACGAGTTCAAGGCGCGGTTCGGCGACACGCTGGTGACGGGCTTTGCCCATGTCGAAGGCCTGCCGCTGGGGATCGTCGCCAATAACGGCGTGCTGTTTTCGGAGGCCGCGCAGAAAGGCGCGCATTTCATCGAGCTGTGCGCGCAGCGGCGCATCCCCTTGGTGTTCCTGCAGAACATCACCGGCTTCATGGTGGGCCGCAAATATGAAAACGACGGCATCGCCCGCCATGGCGCCAAGATGGTGACGGCGGTGGCAACCACCGAGGTGCCCAAGATCACGCTGCTGGTGGGGGGCAGTTTCGGCGCGGGCAATTACGGCATGGCGGGCCGCGCCTATGGCCCGCGCTTCCTGTGGACCTGGCCCAATGCCCGGATCGGCGTGATGGGTGGCGAACAGGCGGCGGGGGTGCTGGCGCAGGTGCGGCGCGAGGGTATCGAACGCGCGGGCGGCGCGTGGAGCGCGGAGGAGGAAGAGGCCTTCAAGCGCCCCACCATCGAGATGTTCGAAACCCAGTCGCATCCGCTTTATGCCAGCGCGCGGCTGTGGGATGACGGTGTCATCGACCCGCGCAGATCGCGCGACGTGCTGGCCCTGTCGCTGCGCGCCGCGCTGAATGCCCCGGTGGCGGAGACACGCTTTGGCGTGTTCCGCATGTGACCCTCTGCGGATGCCGCATAACCCAACAGGAGCCAGAGCCATGCCGAGCCTGCAGCAGATCATCGACGCGAACCCCGAGGCGGAGACCTTCCGCTTTGGCGACAGCAAGGCGCTGTGCGACCGGATCCTCGCGCTGGTGCGCGCCGGGACCAAGACCGCGACCTGCGAGGCGGCGCGGCATTACGGCCCCGGCGGCGACGCATGGCCCGAGGTGGGGCGCCGCGATGTCGCCTTGGAATGGGACGGGCGCCCGGCGGTGATGATCGAGACGGTGGCGGTGGAGACCCGGCGCTGGTCCGAGATGGACGCGGATCTGGTGGCGGCGCAGGGGGAATTCCGCGATCTGGCGCAATGGCAGCAGGAGTACCGCGCCTATTTCGAACGTAATGGCGGCTGGTCCGAGGACATGAAGATCATGTGCGAACGGTTCCGCGTCGTCGAGGATTACGCCGGGGGGCGGCGATGACCGGGTTTTCGCGCCTGCGCCATGGACGGGGGGAGCCATGTTCCACACGCTGCTGATCGCCAACCGCGGCGAGATCGCCTGCCGCATCGCGCGCACCGCCCGCGCCTTGGGCTGCCGGGTGGTCGCGGTCTATTCCGAGGCGGATGCCGGGGCGGCGCATGTGGCGCTGGCTGATGTCGCGGTGCCCATCGGCGGCGCCTCTCCCGCTGACAGCTATCTGCGCGGGGACCGCATCATCGCGGCGGCGCAGGCCACGGGCGCGCAGGCCATCCATCCCGGCTATGGCTTCCTGTCCGAGAACCCCGAGTTTGTGGAGGCGGTGACGGCGGCGGGGCTGGTCTTTGTCGGACCTTCGGCTCCGGCGATCCGCGCCATGGGGCTGAAGGATGCGGCCAAGCGGCTGATGGCCGAGGCGGGTGTGCCGGTGGTGCCGGGCTATCACGGCCCCGAACAGGATCCCGCATTTCTTGCCGCGCAGGCAGAGGCGCTTGGCTATCCGGTGCTGATCAAGGCGGTGGCGGGTGGTGGCGGCAAGGGCATGCGGCAGGTGGCGCGGGCGGCGGATTTCGCCACGGCGCTGGAAGGCGCGCGGGCCGAGGCACGCGGCGCCTTCGGCAATGACGCGGTGCTGATCGAGAAATTCGTGGCAAGCCCCCGCCATATCGAGGTGCAGGTCTTTGGCGATGGCAGCCGCGCGCTGCATTTGTTCGAACGGGACTGTTCGCTGCAGCGGCGCCACCAGAAGGTGATCGAAGAAGCACCCGCCCCCGGCATGACCGCCGAGATGCGCGCCGCCATGGGGCAGGCGGCGGTGCGCGCCGCCGAGGCCATCGGCTATAGCGGTGCGGGCACGGTGGAATTCATCGTCGACGGATCGGACGGACTGCGCCCCGACCGGTTCTGGTTCATGGAAATGAACACGCGGTTGCAGGTGGAACATCCCGTCACCGAACTGGTGACCGGCATCGATCTGGTGGAATGGCAGCTGCGGGTCGCGGCGGGCGAGCCCTTGCCCTGCGCGCAGGCCGATCTGCGGCTGACCGGCCATGCCTTCGAGGCGCGGCTTTACGCCGAGGACGTGCCTGCGGGCTTTCTGCCCGCCACCGGGCGGATCGGGCATCTGGCCTTTCCTGATGGCGTGCGCGCCGATAGCGGCGTGCGGTCGGGGGATGTGATCTCGCCGCATTATGACCCGATGATCGCCAAGCTGATCGTGCATGGCCCCACCCGCGCCATCGCGCGGCTGCGGCTGGTTTCGGCGCTGCGGCAGACGCAGGTCGCGGGCACGGTCACCAATCTGGGGTTTCTTGCGGCGCTGGCCTCGCATGACGGCTTTGCGGCGGGGCAGGTCGATACCGGGCTGATCGCGCGGGATCTGGCGCAGCTGGTGAGCCTGCCCGAACCTGCGCCGCAGGTGCTGGCGCAGGCGGCGCTGGCGCTGACCGGGCTCGACAGGCCGGGCGGGCCGCAGCGCGGCTTTACGCTTTGGGCGCCGCTGGAACAGGCGCTGGTGCTGAGGGTGGGACCGGACGAGCTGCCGCTGCGGCTGCGCGTTCTGGGGCCAGACCATGTGACGGTGATCCTGCCCGAGGCCGAGGTTCAGGCCGAACGCAGCGCAGGCCACTGGCGCTATGACGGCCAGCCCGCCGCCCCGCAGCATCTGGAGGTGGATCGCGTGACGGTCTTTGCCGGGCAGGCGGTGGCGGTGGCGCGGGTCGATCCGCTGGACCGTGCCGCGGCGCAGGGGGCGGGCTCGGCGCTGGTCGTGGCGCCGATGCCGGGCCGGGTGGTCGCGGTCTTTGCCAAGCCCGGGCAAAGCGTGGCGGCGGGCGACCGGCTGGCGCTGCTGGAAGCGATGAAGATGGAGCATACGCTTTGCGCCGCGCGCGACGGGCAGGTGGCGGAGGTGCTGGTCGAGGCGGGCGCGCAGGTCGAGGCGGGTGCCGCCCTGATCCGGCTGGAGGAGGAGGAGACATGATCACGCTGCATCACGCGCCGCAGTCCCGGTCGATGCGGGTGCTCTGGCTGCTGCACGAACTGGGGCTGGAGGTGGAGGTGGTGACCGAAGCCATGGACCGCAGCCTGCGCCGCGCCGACTATCTGGCGCGCTCTCCGGCAGGGCGGGTGCCGGCGCTGCTGATCGACGGGCGGGTGCTGTTCGAATCCGGCGCCATTCTGGAATATCTCTGCGAACGCCACCCCGAGGCGAGGCTGGCGCCGATGCCGGGGCAGCCCGAACGGGCGGATTTCCTGATTTGGCTGCATTTTGCCGAAACCCTGAGCCAGCACAGCGCCGCCCTGACCCAGCAGCATGTCATCCTGCGCGAGGATGCCATGCGCTCGCCCGTCGTGATGCGGCTGGAGGCGGCACGGGTCGGCAAATGTTACGACGCGATCGAGGCGCGGCTGGCGCAGAGCGGCGATCATCTGCTGCGCTCGGGGTTTTCCGCCGCCGATGTGGCGGTGGGGCAGGCGGTCTATATGGCGCTGCATTTCCGGCGGCTCGACAGGTTGCCGCATCTGGGCGCATGGATGGACCGGCTGAGCGCGCGCCCCGCCTTTGTCCGCGCGCTGCCGGGGGCCGAAGACCGGCTTTACCCGCAGGAGTTCTATGCGGCATGGGAGGATCCGGCATGACCCGCCCTGTCGAGATCTTCGAGGTTGGCCCCCGCGACGGGCTGCAGAACGAACCGCAGGTGATCCCGCTGGCGGCAAAGCTGGCGCTGGTCGACTGTCTGAGCCGCGCGGGCTTTCGCCGCATCGAATGCGCCAGCTTCGTCAGCCCGCGCTGGGTGCCGCAGATGGCCGACAGCGATCGGGTGCTGGCGGGGATCGCCCGCGCGCCGGGCGTGTCCTATGCCGCGCTGACCGCCAACATGCGCGGGCTGGAGGCGGCGCGGGCAGCGGGCGCGGATGAGGTGGCGATCTTTGCCTCCGCCTCCGAAGGGTTCTCGCGCGCCAATATCAATGCGAGCATTGCCGAAAGCCTTGAACGGTTCGCTCCCGTGGCGAAGGCCGCGCACGAGGCGGGGCTGCCGCTGCGCGGCTATGTCTCCTGCGCGGTGGAGTGTCCGTTCGAGGGCGCGGTCGCACCCGCAGCGGCGGCGCGGGTGGCGGACGCGCTGGCGGATTTGGGCTGCTACGAGATTTCGCTGGCCGACACGATTGGCCGGGCGCGGCCCGAGGCGGTGGCAGCCATGCTGGAGGCGGTGCTGCAGGGTCTGCCCGCAGACCGGCTGGCGGGGCATTTTCACGACACCGCCGGGCAGGCGCTGGCCAATGTCGAGGTGGCGCTGGATCTGGGGCTGCGCGTCTTCGACGCGGCGGCGGGTGGTCTGGGGGGCTGTCCCTATGCGCCGGGGGCTGCGGGCAATCTCGCGACCGAGGCGCTGGCGGCACGGCTGGCCGATCTGGGCTACGAGACCGGGCTTGATGCCGCCGTTCTTGCGGAGGCGGCGGACATGGCGCGGGCGCTGCGCCTGCGCAGGGAGGCAACCTGATGGATCTGGTGCGGATAGAGACGGAGCCGCGCGGCGTGGCCCGGCTGGTGCTGGCGCGGGGGGACAAGCACAACGCGCTGTCGCCCGAGATGCTGACCGAGCTGGAGGCGGCGGCGCGCGACTTGGCGAAGGACGAGGCGGCGCGTGTGGTGGTGCTGCAGGCCGAGGGCGCAAGTTTCTGCGCGGGGGGCGATCTGGCGTGGATGCGCACACAGTTCGGAATGGATCCCGCCGGGCGCCGCCGGGAATCCCGGCGCATCGCCACGGCGCTTGGCGCGCTGGCGGCCCTGCCGCAGCCGCTGGTCGGGCGGGTGCAGGGCAATGCCTTCGGCGGCGGGTTGGGGCTGATCTCGGTCTGCGACGTGGCGGTTGGCGTGGCGGGCGCGCGGTTCGGGTTCACCGAGACCCGGCTTGGCCTGCTGCCCGCCAATATCGGCCCCTATGTGCTGGCGCGGATGGGGGCGGCGCGTGCGCGGGAGGTGTTCATGAACGCGCGGCTTTTCGACGCGGAGGAGGCGGTGCGGCTTGGCCTTCTGGCGCGTGCCGTGCCGCCCGACCGGCTGGATGCGGCGGTGGAGGCGGAGATCACCCCCTATCTCGCCTGTGCGCCGGGGGCGGTGCGCGCCGCCAAGGCGCTGCTGGCGGATCTGACCGGGCGCGTCACCGAGGCGCAGGTCGATCTGGCGGTGGAGGCGCTGGCCGACCGCTGGGAGACGGAAGAGGCGCAGCAGGGTGTCGCCGCGTTTTTCGACCGCCGCCCGCCGCCGTGGCAGGAGGGCGGCGAGCCCGGCTGACCGGGTCGATAAGTGTTCAAGCCACTGGAGGTTAAACGCTTTCTTCGCCGTCGTCGCATGGACCGGTGGGGGCTGGGCGGAGCACGGCCTATCTTGGCCCGCCCGTGCGGCTGCCGTGCCCGGCCCGGATGATATGGCAGGGCAGCCCCTGACGGGGCGGGCACGGGCGCTGCAGGCCGCGGGTCAAACCCGCGCCCTTTGGCCCGCTTGTCTGCTCTCCCTCGTGAGCCACTGAGGAGGCGAACTCGCCCTGAGTCTCGGGCTTCGCCTGTCTCCTGCGCAATTGCCGCCGAAAAAAGTGCCGAAAGATCAGGCAGGCGCCGGGCCCGGTCGGCCTATCTCCTTGCGGAGCAAGTGTTTTAACCATCTGTGAATATATCTCGCCCATGTTGACCCCGACACGCCGCGGCGATAAGTGACGGGAGCAAGGCTACAACGCCATGGTCTCCGCGCCGATCAGCGGCGCGCCTCGCAAAGGAGCCACACAGTGGACGAGATGCTGCGGGAATATCTTCCCATCCTCGTTTTTCTTGCCGTTGCCATCGGGCTCGGTCTCGTGCTGATCCTTGCGGCCGTCGTGCTGGCGGTGCGCAATCCGGATCCGGAAAAAGTCTCGGCCTATGAGTGCGGGTTCAACGCCTTTGATGACGCACGCATGAAGTTCGACGTGCGCTTCTATCTGGTGTCGATCCTGTTCATCATCTTCGATCTGGAGATTGCCTTCCTGTTCCCTTGGGCCGTGGCGTTCAAGGATGTGAGCATGGCGGGCTTCTGGTCGATGATGGTGTTCCTTGGCGTGCTGACCATCGGCTTTGCCTATGAATGGAAGAAAGGGGCGCTGGAATGGGAGTGACCGACAAGGACCCGCTGGTGACCCCGGTTCACGGCGAGGGCCATCAGGCGCCGCGGCTGAAGAGCGGCCCCTCGGCGCTGGCCCCCTATGGCCAGACCACGGCGGGCGGCGACCGGGAGGTGGCGACGCAGGCGCTGAACCGCGAACTGTCCGACAAGGGCTTTCTGCTGACGACGGTGGATGATGTCATCAACTGGGCGCGCACCGGCTCGCTGCACTGGATGACCTTTGGTCTGGCCTGCTGCGCGGTCGAGATGATGCAGGCCTCGATGCCGCGCTATGATCTGGAACGTTTCGGCACCGCACCGCGCGCCAGTCCGCGCCAGTCCGACCTGATGATCGTCGCGGGCACCCTGACCAACAAGATGGCCCCGGCGCTGCGCAAGGTCTATGACCAGATGCCGGAGCCGCGCTACGTCATTTCCATGGGATCCTGCGCCAATGGCGGCGGCTATTACCACTACAGCTATTCGGTGGTGCGCGGCTGTGACCGCATCGTGCCGGTGGATGTCTATGTGCCGGGCTGCCCGCCGACCGCAGAAGCGCTGATGTATGGCCTGATGGCGCTGCAGAAGAAAATCCGCCGCACCGGCACGATCGTGCGCTGAGCCAGAGGCCGGAGAGAAAGCAATGACGCAAGCACTCAAGGAACTGGGCGGCCATATCGAACAGAAGCGCCCCGACTGCGTGATCGGCTGGGACGTGACGCATGGCGAGCTGAACATCGACGTGGCGCCTGCAAATATCGCGGGCCTGGTCGAGTTTCTGAAGTCCGACGCCACCTGCCGCTTCACCTCGCTGGTGGACATCACCGCGGTGGATTACCCGGCGCGTCCGAAGCGGTTCGACGTGGTCTATCATTTCCTGTCGATGTACCAGAACCACCGCATCCGCCTGCGCATCGCCGTGCGGGAGCAGGACATGGTGCCGTCGATCACGGGGCTTCACCCCTCGGCCAACTGGTTCGAGCGGGAGGTGTTCGACATGTTCGGCATCCTGTTCTCCAGCCATCCCGACCTGCGCCGCATCCTGACGGATTACGGCTTTCGCGGCCATCCGCTGCGCAAGGATTTTCCGACCACCGGCTATGTCGAAGTGCGCTATGACGAAGAACAGAAGCGCGTCGTCTATGAACCGGTAAGCCTCGTGCAGGAATACCGCCAGTTCGACTTCATGTCCCCGTGGGAAGGGGCGCAATACGTGCTGCCCGGCGACGAAAAGGCGGATGCAAAATGACCCGTTCCGGAATGAGCGAGATTTTTCGTGCGAAAAATCTTGCGGCGCAGGGGGCCCGTATCGAGAATTTCCGGACGGAAATTCTCGGCACTCGAACAGTGAGAGAAGGGGCAGAATGATGGACGGCTCCAAAGGTTTTGATGACGCCCTGACCGGCGAGCAGAAGATCCGGAATTTCAACATCAACTTCGGGCCCCAGCACCCGGCGGCGCATGGCGTGCTGCGGCTGGTGCTCGAGCTTGACGGGGAGATCGTCGAGCGCTGCGATCCGCATATCGGGCTGCTGCACCGCGGCACCGAAAAGCTGATGGAAAGCCGCACCTATCTGCAGAACCTGCCCTATTTCGACCGGCTGGATTACGTCGGCACGATGAATCAGGAACATGCCTGGTGTCTGGCGATCGAGCGGCTGTGTCAGGTTGAGGTGCCGCGACGGGCCTCGATCATCCGCGTGCTCTATTGCGAGATCGGGCGCATCCTGAACCATCTGCTGAACGTGACGACGCAGGCCATGGATGTGGGGGCGCTGACGCCGCCGCTCTGGGGCTTCGAGGAACGCGAGAAGCTGATGATCTTCTACGAGCGTGCCTCGGGCGCGCGCCTGCATGCGGCCTATTTCCGTCCCGGGGGCGTGCATCAGGATCTGCCGCCCGCACTGATCGACGATATCGATGCCTGGGCGCAGGCCTTTCCGGCCGTGCTGCAGGACATCGATGACCTGCTGACCGAGAACCGCATCTTCAAGCAGCGCAATGCCGATATCGGCGTCGTCACCGAAGACGACATTCAGGACTATGGCTTTTCGGGCGTGATGGTGCGCGGCTCTGGCTTTGCCTGGGACCTGCGGCGCGCCCAGCCCTATGAATGTTATGACGAGTTCGATTTCCAGATTCCCGTCGGCAAGAATGGCGACTGCTACGACCGCTATCTGGTCCGCATGGCGGAAATGCGCGAAAGCGTGAAGATCATGCGGCAGGCCTGCGCCATGCTGAAGATGCCGGAAAATCAGGGCGACGTGCTGGCCCGGGGCAAGGTCACGCCGCCGAAGCGGTCGGAGATGAAGACCTCGATGGAGGCGCTCATCCACCACTTCAAGCTCTATACCGAAGGCTTCCGCGTTCCCGAGGGCGAAATTTACGCCGCGGTCGAGGCGCCCAAGGGCGAATTTGGCGTCTATCTGGTGGCGGATGGCACCAACAAGCCGTATCGGGCAAAGCTGCGGGCGCCGGGCTTCCTGCATCTGCAGGCGATGGATTATCTGTGCCGGGGTCACCAGCTGGCCGACGTGGCCGCAATTCTGGGTTCGCTGGACATCGTGTTCGGCGAAGTGGACCGCTGAGGCGGGCAGGGGAAGATGATGGTGAATTACACTCCGATGCTCTGCCTTGCCGCTGCCCTGCTGGCCGGATGCGCAATGCCCCCCGAAGGCACCGAACCTGAGGATCTGGCCGCGTGGGATCAGGCGGTGACCTCCGTCGGCTGCAGCCTCGAGACCGAATCCGATTACCTGCCGGTGGAATTGCAGACCGGCCAGACACGCGCTCTGGTGCAGGAGATTGCGGCCTACAAGGTCGCCTCCGAAGAGGCCGTGCGGCTTGACAGCGGCGGCGTGCGCCTGATCACCGGCGCCTGCGCCCCCGTCCCGTCCTCCCCGGCGCCCGCTGCCGGGTAAGTTACAGAGCGGCGGGGTGCCAAGCCCCCGTCCGAACGCCGCGGCCCCGCTGGGCCCGGCCCCAGACAGGAACCGAAGGTCCGTTTGACATGCTGCGACGTCTTCATCCCGAACAGCCCGCCAGCTTCGCCTTCACGCCCGCCAACCTGGCTTGGGCGGAGGCGCAGATCACCAAATATCCCGAGGGACGGCAGGCCAGCGCGATCATTCCGCTGCTGTGGCGGGCTCAGGAACAGGAAGGTTGGCTGACCCGGCCCGCGATCGAGGCCGTGGCCCAGATGCTGGGCATGGCCTATATCCGCGCGCTGGAAGTGGCCACGTTCTACTTCATGTTCCAGCTGCAACCCGTTGGCAGCGTTGCGCATATTCAGGTCTGCGGCACCCTGTCCTGCATGATCTGCGGCGCCGAGGATCTGATTGGCGTCTGCAAGGAAAAGATCGCGCCCAAGGCGCATATGCTCTCCGACGATGGCCGGTTTTCATGGGAAGAGGTGGAATGCCTCGGATCCTGCGCCAACGCGCCCATGGCCCAGATCGGCAAGGATTATTACGAGGATCTGACCGCGGCGCGGCTCGCCGAGATGATCGACGAGATGGCGGCAGGCAAGGTGCCGCTGCCGGGTCCGCAGAATGGCCGCTATGCCTCGGAACCGCTCGGCGGGCTGACCTCGCTGGTGGCGCATGAAGAGGGGCGCGAGCCCCGCAACGCCTCGGTGCAGCTTGCCCATGACATCGGCGACACGCTGAAGCGCATCGATGGCACCGAAGTGCCGCTGCGCACGCCGTGGCATGACCGCTCGCACGAGGTGGGCGATACCGACGCGCCCGATGTGCATGAACCGCAGCTGTCCGCTGGCGCCAGCGCCGATGCGACGGGCATCGACAAGCGCGAGGCGCCGGTGACCGATGATGCGCGCGTGACCACCGATGCGCCCTCCACCGAACCGTCGCAGGACGCGGCGGAGGCGGGGCAGAAGCCTGCCACGCTGGAGGCGCCGCGCGAAGGTGGGGCCGACGATCTGAAGCGGATCAAGGGCGTTGGGCCGAAGCTTGAGGTGATGCTCAACGAGATGGGCTTTTTCCATTTCGACCAGATCGCGGGCTGGAGCGAGGCGGAACTGGCATGGGTCGACGAGAACCTGCCGGGCTTCAAGGGCCGCGCCTCGCGCGATGAATGGATCCCGCAGGCCAAGGCTCTGGCTTCGGGCGAGACGGGCGAGAACGGCGACGCCGAGGCGTGAGGGCGGGACGCTGGCGGGGCGATCTGTTATGGTCGCGCCGCGAGGGCTCTGCCGGAGTGGCGTCGTGCCCCCGGGATGTGGGCAGGCGCTGAGCGCTGCAGGAAAACGACAGGTCGCGCCCTTGGCGCGCCGCAACAAGAGGCCGGACCGGGCATGAACGGGCAGGACAAGCACAACCGGCAGGGGCGCGTCATCGCGCTTGTGATTGCCGGAACCGGCCTGGCCTGGATCGCCGCCACGGCTGCGGGCGAGCTGCTGGGATGGCCCCAGCGCACGAGGGCTTTCTTCGACCTGGCGGCACTGGCCGGGTTCGGGACGGCGATCTGGATGATTTACGGGCTCTGGCGGGCGCGTCAGAAGGACAAGGACTGAAGAGATGCTGAAGGACGAAGATCGGATTTTCACCAATCTCTACGGCATGCACGACCGCTCGCTCGCGGGGGCACGGAAGCGCGGCCATTGGGATGGCACCGCCGGGCTGCTCGCCAAGGGCCGGGACTGGATCATCAACGAGATGAAGGCCTCGGGGCTGCGCGGGCGCGGTGGCGCGGGCTTTCCCACCGGGCTCAAATGGTCCTTCATGCCGAAGGAATCCGATGGCCGCCCGTCCTATCTGGTGGTCAATGCGGATGAATCCGAGCCGGGCACCTGCAAGGACCGGGAGATCATGCGCCACGATCCGCATACGCTGATCGAAGGCTGCCTGATCGCCAGCTTCGCGATGCAGGCCCATGCCTGCTACATCTATATCCGCGGCGAATATATCCGCGAGAAGGAAGCGCTGCAGGCCGCCATCGACGAAGCCTATGACGCGGGTCTGCTTGGCCCGAACGCTGCCGGATCGGGCTGGGATTTCGACCTTTACCTGCATCACGGCGCGGGCGCCTATATCTGCGGCGAGGAAACAGCGCTTCTGGAAAGCCTTGAGGGCAAGAAGGGCATGCCGCGGATGAAGCCGCCATTCCCGGCGGGCGCGGGGCTTTATGGCTGCCCGACCACGGTGAACAACGTGGAATCCATCGCGGTGGCGCCGACGATCCTGCGCCGGGGCGCCGCCTGGTTCGCGGGCTTTGGCCGCCAGAACAATGCGGGCACCAAGCTGTTTGCGATCTCTGGCCATGTCAACCGGCCCTGCGTGGTCGAAGAGGCGATGTCGATCAGCTTTGAAGAGCTGATCGAGACGCATTGCGGCGGCATCCGCGGCGGCTGGGACAACCTGCTGGCGGTGATCCCGGGCGGATCGTCGGTGCCCTGCGTGCGCGGCGAAAAGATGCGTGACGCGGTGATGGATTTCGATTACCTGCGCGGCGAACTGGGCTCCGGCCTTGGCACGGCGGCGGTGATCGTGATGGACAAGCAGACCGACATCATCAAGGCGATCTGGCGGCTGTCGAAATTCTACAAGCATGAAAGCTGCGGCCAGTGTACGCCCTGCCGCGAAGGCACCGGCTGGATGATGCGCGTCATGGACCGACTGGTGCGCGGCGAGGCCGAGGTCGAAGAAATCGACATGCTGTTCCAGGTGACCAAGCAGGTCGAGGGCCACACCATCTGCGCGCTTGGCGACGCGGCGGCATGGCCGATCCAGGGCCTGATCCGCAACTTCCGCGAAGAGATCGAGGACCGGATCAAGGCGCAGAAGACCGGGCGCATGGGCGCGATGGCGGCGGAATGACCATGCGCCGTAGCCCCTCCTTTCTGCTCTGCCTGACGGCGCTGGCGGGTCTGACGCTGACCGCCTGCGGCGCCAGCCGTGACGCGCCGGTGTTCAACGGGGTGAAGTTCCGCTCCGATGTCCGGGCCTCGAAAGAGGACCGGGCGAGCTTTGTCGCCACGGTGCGCAATGCCACGCCCGCGCTTGAAGGCGCGGTGCTGGCGGCGGAATACGAAGGCGTGCGCTACTGCATCACCTATATCGGCAATTCCGACATCCAGTGGCAGGTCGGCCCCGACACGCCGCCCGCACAGCTGGTGGCGAGCGATGGCACGCTGAGCCTGCGGGGGCGCTGCGCCGGATGACGGAGTTTGCGCGCATTTCAACGGGTTACGGGGGTGGTTATTGCATGACCATGGCCCCAGTGCCCACATTCCGGCGGAGGGCCTGCCGCGCGCGCGCGGGCGGGCTCATCCATAACCGGAGACATGACATGCGCAGATGGACCCCTATTGCCCTTGCCGCGATGCTGGGTGCGGCGGGCCTGCCCGCCACGACGGAGGCCCAGACCCGGCCGCCGCTGAGCGAGGTGGCGGAGATTCACGACGGGCTGCTGGCCGTGGGGATCGCCGACGAGATCCGCAACAAATGCAGCGGCATCAGCGCGCGGATGATCAGCGCCTTCAGCTATCTGAACCGGCTGAAGGGGCAGGCGCGGGCCTTGGGCTACAGCGACAAGGAGATCGAGTCCTACGTGACCTCGAAATCCGAGAAACGGAAAATGCGCGCCGAAGGCGAAGCATGGCTTCAGGCACGCGGCGCGACGCCGGGCGTGGCCGAGGGCTACTGCCGGGTCGGGCGCGAGGAAATTGCCAGGGGCAGCCGGATCGGGCTGCTGCTGAGGGAAAACTGATGCGGCACGCGACGCGCAAAGCCCCGGACGCCTCTGCGGCGGTGGCGGCGGGGGCGTCGCGTGCAACACCTGTCATGGGAAGATGCCAATGACCAACCTGCGTAAGATCATCATTGACGGCAAGGAAGTGGAAGTGGACGGGGCGCTGACCCTGATCCAGGCCTGCGAGCAGGCGGGCATCGAGGTGCCGCGGTTCTGCTATCACGAGCGGCTGTCGATCGCCGGCAACTGCCGCATGTGCCTTGTCGAGGTGGTGGGCGGGCCGCCCAAGCCTGCGGCCTCCTGCGCGATGCAGGTGCGCGACCTGCGGCCCGGGCCCGAGGGCCAGCCGCCGGTGGTCAAGACCAATTCGCCCATGGTCAAGAAGGCGCGCGAGGGGGTGATGGAGTTCCTGCTCATCAACCACCCGCTGGACTGCCCGATCTGCGATCAGGGCGGCGAATGCGACCTGCAGGATCAGGCCATGGCCTATGGCGTGGATTTCTCGCGCTATCGCGAACCCAAGCGCGCGACCGAGGATCTGAACCTCGGGCCGCTGGTCGAAACCCATATGACGCGCTGCATCTCCTGCACGCGCTGCGTGCGCTTTACCACCGAGGTGGCGGGGATCACCCAGATGGGCCAGACCGGGCGCGGCGAGGATGCGGAGATCACCTCCTACCTCAACCAGACGCTGGATTCGAACCTGCAGGGCAATATCATCGACCTGTGCCCGGTGGGCGCGCTGGTCAGCAAGCCCTATGCCTTCACCGCGCGTCCGTGGGAACTGACCAAGACCGAATCCGTCGACGTGATGGATGCGCTGGGGTCGAACATCCGGGTCGACACCAAGGGCCGCGAAGTCATGCGCTTCCTGCCGCGCAACCATGATGGCGTGAACGAGGAATGGATTTCCGACAAGACGCGCTTTGTCTGGGACGGGCTGCGGCGGCAGCGGCTGGACCGGCCCTATATCCGCGTTGACGGCAAGCTGCGCCCGGCCACATGGCCCGAGGCGCTGGCAGCCGCCGCCGGTGCAATCAAGGGCGCCAAGAAGCTGGCCGGTCTGGTCGGCGATCTGACCCCGGTCGAGGCCGCCTATGCGCTGAAGGCGCTGGTCGAGGGGCAGGGCGGATCGGTGGAATGCCGCACCGATGGCGCGCGCCTGCCTGCGGGCAACCGCTCGGCCTATGTCGGCAACGTGACGATCGAAGACATCGACACCGCCTCCGAGATCATTCTGGTCGGCACCAACCCGCGCGACGAGGCGCCGGTGCTGAACGCGCGCATCCGCAAGGCGTGGATCCATGGCGCCGAAGTCAGCCTTGTCGGGCAGATGGCGGATCTGACCTATGACGCGACCCATCTGGGCACCGACCGTGCCGCACTGTCCAAGGCCAAGGCGGGCGAGGGCGCAATTGTCATCGTGGGGCAGGGCGCGCTGAATGAGGCCGATGGCGCCGCCGTGCTGGCCGCCTGCATGGCGCTGTCGGGCCGGGTTCTGGTGCTGCACACCGCCGCCTCGCGCGTGGGGGCGCTGGATGTGGGCGCCGTGACCGAAGGCGGGCTTGCCGCCGCGGTCGAGGGCGCCGACGTGATCTACAACCTTGGCGCCGACGAGATCGACATCGCGCCCGGGGCCTTCGTGATCTATCAGGGCAGCCATGGTGACCGGGGCGCGCATCGTGCCGACGTGATCCTGCCGGGGGCCGCCTATACCGAAGAAAACGGGCTCTTCGTGAACACCGAAGGCCGTCCGCAGCTGGCGCTGCGCGCGGGCTATGCGCCGGGGGAGGCCAAGGAAAACTGGGCCATCCTGCGCGCGCTCTCGGCGGAGATCGGGGCGACCCAGCCTTGGGACAGCCTTGCGCAGCTGCGCCAGAAGCTGGTGGCGGATGTGCCGCATCTGGCCGCCATCGACGTGGTGCCGGAAAACGACTGGCAGCCGCTGGAGACGGACAAGCTGGGCGATGCCGCCTTCCGCCCTGCGGTCAAGGACTTCTGGCTGAGCAACCCCATCGCCCGCGCCTCGGTGCTGATGGCAGAGCTTTCCGCCAATGCGAAGGCCCGCCGCAGCGCGCCGCTGGCTGCCGAGTAAGCCATGTGGCGCAGCGCCTGTCCTCTGATCGCGCTGATCGCGCTGACCGCCTGCGAGGAAAGCTCCCCGCAGGCGGAGGCGCCGTTTGCGCCGCAGTATCAGGGGGTGGAAACGCGGCTGCTGGATGGCGATCTGGTCAGCTTTCTTGTGTCGATGCGTGGCGCGCGCGACACGGGCGATCTGGAAAATTACGCAGAATGCGCTGCGGCGCAGTATGCGTTGATCCGTGGTTACGGATTCGCGCGTCATCTGCGGACGAATGTGTCGGAAGAGGGTGGCCTCTGGCGCGGAGATGCTGTTTACACCATCTCGGCGGCGCTACCCCGCGGGCTGAAGACGATCGACGCGGAAGTCGTCGCCGCAGCCTGCGCCGAGAACGGAATACCGATGGTGTGAGGGACACTTGATGGCAGACTTCTTCGCAACCCCCTTCGGCATCTTCATCATAGTGCTCGCGCAATCGCTTGCGGTCGTGGCCTTCGTGATGATCTCGCTGTTGTTTCTGGTCTATGGCGACCGCAAGATCTGGGCCGCCGTGCAGATGCGCCGCGGACCCAACGTGGTGGGGGCCTTTGGCATCCTGCAATCCGTGGCCGACGCGCTGAAATACGTCGTCAAGGAAGTGGTGATCCCGGCGGGGTCTGACAAGACCGTCTTCCTGCTGGCGCCGATGATTTCCTTCGTCATGGCCATGATCGCATGGGCGGTGATCCCGTTCTCCGACGGCTGGGTGCTGGCGGATATCAACGTGGCCATCCTTTACGTCTTCGCCATTTCTTCGCTGGAAGTGTATGGCGTGATCATGGGGGGCTGGGCGTCCAACTCCAAATACCCGTTCCTTGGCTCGCTGCGCTCTGCGGCGCAGATGATCTCTTACGAGGTGTCGATCGGGCTCATCATCATCGGCGTGATCATCTCCACCGGGTCGATGAATTTCGGCCATATCGTGGGCGCGCAGGATACCGGCTTCGGCTTCTTCGGCTGGTACTGGCTGCCGCATTTCCCGATGGTCTTCCTGTTCTTCATCTCGGCGCTGGCGGAAACCAACCGCCCGCCCTTCGACCTGCCGGAAGCGGAATCGGAACTGGTGGCGGGCTATCAGGTGGAATATTCCGCCACGCCCTTCCTGCTGTTCATGGCCGGTGAATACATCGCCATCTTCCTGATGTGCGCGCTGACCTCGCTGCTGTTCTTCGGCGGCTGGCTCTCGCCCATCCCGGGCCTGCCGGACGGCGCGCTGTGGATGGTCGGCAAGATGGCCTTCTTCTTCTTCGTCTTCGCGATGGTGAAGGCGATCACCCCCCGCTACCGCTACGACCAGCTGATGCGGCTTGGCTGGAAGGTCTTCCTTCCGTTCAGCCTGGTCTGGGTGGTGTTCGTGGCCTTCGCGGCAAAATTCGGCTGGTTCTGGGGCATCTTCGCCCGCTGGACCACGGGAGCATAAGCAACCATGGCAAGTATCGACTACGGCCGGGCAGCAAAGTATTTCCTGCTGGCGGATTTCATCAAGGGCTTCCAGCTCGGGCTGAAATACTTCTTCGCACCCAAGGCCACGCTCAACTATCCGCATGAGAAGGGACCGCTTAGCCCGCGGTTCCGCGGCGAACACGCGCTGCGCCGGTATCCCAACGGCGAAGAACGCTGCATTGCCTGCAAGCTTTGCGAGGCGATCTGCCCGGCGCAGGCCATCACCATCGACGCCGAGCCGCGCGATGACGGCTCGCGCCGGACCACGCGGTACGACATCGACATGACGAAATGCATCTATTGCGGCTTCTGTCAGGAAGCCTGCCCGGTGGATGCCATCGTCGAGGGGCCGAATTTCGAATTCACCACCGAAACCCGCGAAGAGCTGTTCTACGACAAGCAGAAGCTGCTTGCGAATGGCGACCGCTGGGAATCGGAAATCGCGCGCAACCTCGAACTCGACGCGCCCTATCGATGACCGATCCCCGGACCCCTTTCGAGCTGATGATGGCGCAGGCGCAGGAGATGGCGAAGGCCTTCAATCCCGCGCTTGAATCCTTCAACCCGAAGGAATTCGAAAAGCTGTGGCCGACCATGCCCAAGGATTTTATGGAATTCTGGTTCGGTCGCGGCCTTTCGAAGGAGGGTCTGGACAGCAAGACCCGGCTGCTGCTGACGCTGGCCGGGCTGACCATGCAGGGCGCGCAGGCCGATACGGCCGTGCGCATGACGGTGCGCCACCTGATCGAGGCGGGCGCCACCAAGGATGAGATCGCCGAGACCATCGCGCATATGTCGATGTTCGCAGGCCTACCCGCCATGACCCGCGCCATGGAACTTGCGCGCGCGGTGATGGAAGACAACAAGGATGACGCATCATGACCGTGTTCGCCTTTTACCTCTTTTCGCTCAGCGCCATTGCGGGCGGGCTGTTCACGGTGATCGCCCGGAACCCGGTGCATTCGGTGCTGTGGCTCATCCTCGCCTTTCTCAGCTCGGCGGGGCTGTTCGTCCTGCTCGGGGCCGAGTTCGTGGCGATGCTGCTGATCATCGTCTATGTGGGCGCGGTCGCGGTGCTGTTCCTGTTCGTCGTCATGATGCTGGACGTGGATTTTGCCGAACTGCGCGCGGGCATGGCGAAATACATGCCGCTGGCGCTGCTGATCGGCATCGTGCTGCTGATGCAGCTTGCCATGGCTTTCGGCGGCTGGCAGGCGTCCGAACTTGCGTCGACGCAGCTTTCCGCACCCGCACCGGTGGATGTGCAGAACACTGCGGCGCTGGGGCTGGTGCTTTATGACCGTTACTTCCTGCTGTTCCAGCTGGCGGGCCTGATCCTGCTGGTGGCCATGATCGGTGCCATCGTGCTGACGCTGCGCCACCGGGTCGGGGTGAAACGTCAGGACGTGCTGGCCCAGATGTGGCGCGACCCGAAAAAGGCGCTGGATCTGCGCGACGTGAAGCCCGGGCAGGGGCTCTGAGGTTAATGCCGGGGCCGGGACCGCGATCGCCGTGGGGGTGATCACGGCGGTCTCGGTCGCGAACGGATATTTAGGCGGGTAAGAAAAGACCCGGAGGGACAGAATGATCGGACTTGAACATTACCTGACGGTGGCGGCGGTGCTGTTCGTCATCGGCATCTTCGGGATCTTCCTGAACCGGAAGAACGTGATCATCCTCTTGATGTCGATCGAACTCATCCTGCTGTCGGTCAACATCAACTTCGTCGCGTTCTCGTCCTTTCTGGGCGATCTCGCGGGGCAGGTCTTCACGCTGTTCGTGCTGACCGTCGCCGCGGCGGAGGCGGCCATCGGGCTTGCGATCCTCGTCTGCTTCTTCCGCAACCGCGGCACCATTGCCGTGGAAGACGTCAACGTGATGAAAGGCTAAGGGCATATGGAGACGATCATTCTCTTCGCCCCGCTCGTGGGTTCGCTGATCGCGGGCTTCGGCTGGAAATTCATCGGCGAGAAAGGCGCGCAATGGGTGTCCACGGGGCTGCTGTTCCTTGCCTGCTTTCTCTCCTGGATCGTGTTCTTCACGCTGGGCGAGGCGGAAAGCATCCCGCTGTTCCGCTTCATTGAATCGGGCACGCTGAGCACGGACTGGGCGATCCGCTCCGACCGGCTGACCGCGATCATGCTGATCGTGATCACCACCGTCTCGGCGCTCGTGCACCTCTACAGCTTCGGCTACATGGCGCATGACGAGAACTTCAAGCATGGCGAAAGCTACCGCCCGCGCTTCTTTGCCTATCTGTCCTTCTTCACCTTCGCCATGCTGGCGCTGGTGACCGCCGACAACCTGCTGCAGATGTTCTTCGGCTGGGAAGGCGTGGGTGTCGCCTCCTATCTGCTGATCGGCTTCTACTACCGCAAGCCCACGGCCAATGCCGCCGCGATGAAGGCCTTTGTGGTCAACCGGGTGGGGGATTTCGGCTTCCTGCTGGGGATATTCGCGCTTTATTACCTCACGGATTCGATCCGGTTCGACGACATCTTCGCGCAGGTCCCGCAGATCGCGGAAACGCAGCTGACCTTCCTGTGGCGCGACTGGAACGCGGCCAACCTGATCGCCTTCCTGCTGTTCGTGGGCGCAATGGGCAAATCGGCGCAGCTTCTGCTGCACACATGGCTGCCCGACGCGATGGAAGGCCCGACCCCGGTGTCGGCGCTGATCCACGCGGCCACCATGGTCACCGCGGGCGTGTTCCTTGTCTGCCGCATGTCGCCGCTGATGGAATACGCGCCCGAGGCCACGGCCTTCATCACCTTCCTTGGGGCCACCACCGCCTTCTTCGCGGCGACGGTGGGTCTGGTGCAGACCGACATCAAGCGCGTCATCGCCTATTCCACCTGTTCGCAGCTTGGCTACATGTTCGTGGCGGCAGGGGTCGGCGTCTACAGCGTGGCGATGTTCCACCTGTTCACGCACGCCTTCTTCAAGGCGATGCTGTTCCTTGGCGCAGGCTCGGTCATCCATGCCATGCATCACGAGCAGGACATGCGGAACTACGGCGGGCTGCGGAAGAAGATCCCCTATACCTTCTGGGCGATGATGATCGGCACGCTGGCGATCACCGGCGTCGGCATCCCGCTGACCCATATCGGCTTCGCGGGCTTCCTGTCCAAGGATGCGGTGATCGAAAGCGCATGGGCCGGAACCGGGGGCGGTTATGCCTTCTGGATGCTGGTCATCGCCGCGCTCTTCACCTCGTTCTACTCGTGGCGCCTGATCTTCCTGACCTTCTTCGGGCGTCCGCGCGGCGACAAGCACACGCATGAACACGCGCATGAAAGCCCGATGGTCATGCTGATCCCGCTGGGGGTGCTGTCGCTGGGTGCCGTGTTCTCCGGGATGCTGTGGTATGGCTCGTTCTTTGGCGATCATGACAAGGTGACGCGCTTCTTCGGGATGCCCGCGCATCACGCCGAAGCCTCCGAAGGCGAGCATGCCGAGGCAGCCCCGGCAGCCACGCTGGTTCCCGAAGGCGACGCCGCCGCTGACGATGCGGCAGAAGCTGAGGGCGATGGCGAAGCCCATGCCGCCGCCATGGGGCCGGTGGGGTCCATCTACATGGCCCCCGACAACACGGTGATGGATGACGCGCATCACGCGCCGGCTCTGGTCAAGGCTGCGCCCTTCATCGCGATGGTGATCGGTCTCGCCGTGGCTTACCTGTTCTACATCGTGAACCCGGCGCTGCCGAAGCGGCTGGCCGAAAACCAGCGCCCGCTTTACCTGTTCCTGCTCAACAAGTGGTACTTTGACGAGATCTACAACTTCGTCTTTGTCCAGCCCGCCAAGGCGCTGGGGCGTCTGCTCTGGAAACGCGGCGACGGGTCGGTCATTGACGGGTCGATCAACGGGATCGCCATGGGGATCATCCCCTTCTTCACCAAACTCGCGGGCCGTGCACAGTCCGGCTACATCTTCACCTATGCCTTCGCCATGGTGATCGGCATTGCCGTTCTGGTCACCTGGATGTCGATCCTCGGAGGGGCGCAGTAATGGCCAGCCTTCTTTCCATCGTCACCTTCCTGCCTGCGCTCGCCGCGCTGATCCTCGCGCTGTTCCTGCGCGGGGGGGATGCAGCCGGTGACCGCAACGCCAAGGTCTTTGCGCTGGTGGCCACGGGCGCGACCTTCGTGATCTCGCTCTTCATCCTGTTCCAGTTCGATCCCGCCGATACCGGCTTCCAGATGGTCGAGCAGGGCCGCTGGATCATGGGGCTCAACTACAAGATGGGCGTGGACGGCATTTCGGTGCTGTTCGTCATGCTCACCACCTTCATGATGCCGCTCACCATCCTCGCCTCGTGGGACGTGAAGCTGCGGGTGAAGGAATACATGATCGCCTTCCTGCTGCTGGAAACGCTGATGCTTGGCGTGTTCATGGCGCTGGACATGGTGCTGTTCTACCTGTTCTTCGAGGCAGGGCTGATCCCCATGTTCCTGATCATCGGGATCTGGGGTGGCAAGGACCGCATCTACGCGTCCTTCAAGTTCTTCCTCTATACCTTCCTTGGTTCGCTGCTGATGCTGGTTGCCATGGTCGCGATGTATGCCGATGCGGGCACCACCGACATTCCGACGCTGCTGAGCCATCAGTTCGCCTTCGCCGATTTCGAGGTGCTGGGGGTGCATATCGTCGGTGGCATGCAGACGCTGCTGTGGCTTGCCTTCTTTGCCAGCTTCGCGGTCAAGATGCCGATGTGGCCGGTGCACACCTGGTTGCCCGATGCCCACGTGCAGGCCCCGACCGCAGGGTCGGTGGTGCTGGCGGCGATCCTGCTGAAGATGGGCGGCTACGGCTTCCTGCGCTTCTCTCTGCCGATGTTCCCGGTGGGGTCCGAGGTGATGGCACCGCTGGTCTACTGGATGTCGGCCATCGCCATCGTCTATACCAGCCTCGTGGCGCTGGTGCAGGAGGACATGAAGAAGCTCATCGCCTACAGCTCCGTCGCGCATATGGGCTTTGTCACCATGGGCATCTTCGCGGCCAACCAGCAGGGCATCGACGGCGCGATCTTCCAGATGGTCAGCCACGGCTTCGTCTCGGGCGCGCTGTTCCTGTGTGTGGGCGTGATCTATGACCGGATGCACACCCGCGACATCGACGCCTATGGCGGTCTGGTGAACCGGATGCCCGCCTATGCGCTGGTCTTCCTGCTGTTCACCATGGCCAATGTCGGCCTGCCCGGCACCTCGGGCTTTGTGGGCGAATTCCTGACGCTGATGGGCATTTTCCAGGTCAACACCTGGGTCGGCCTGTTCGCCACCAGCGGCGTGATCCTGTCGGCGGGCTATGCGCTGTGGCTCTATCGCCGCGTGGTCATGGGCGACCTGATCAAGGAAAGCCTGAAGACCATTCAGGACATGACCCCGCGCGAGCGCTGGATCTTCGCGCCGCTGATCGTCATGACGCTGTGGCTGGGGGTCTACCCCGCAGCGGCGCTGGACATCATCGGCCCGTCGGTCGAGGCGCTTGTCTCCAACCATGAAACGGCCGTGGCCGCTGCCGATCTTGGCGGCGCCACCGTGGCCCAATCGAACCACTGAGGGGGCGGGACATGATCTCGGCTGATCTGAACATCATCCTTCCGGAGATCCTGCTGGCGGTCTATGCCATGCTGGCGCTGGTCGGCGCGGTCTATACGGGCAAGGACAAACTCGCCTCGCCGCTGGTCTGGGCCACGGCAGCCGTCATGCTGATCATGGCGCTGTGGATCGGCACCACCGGCAGCGGCACCCGTGTCGGGTTCTTCGGCATGTTCAATGACGACGCCTTCTCGCGCTTCGCCAAGGTGGTCATCCTGATCGCCGCCGCCTGCGTGCTGATCATGGGCGAGGCCTTCATGAAGCGGCACAACCTGCTGCGCTTCGAATACCCGGTGCTGGTGGTGCTGTCGGTGATCGGCATGATGGTCATGGTCTCTGCCGGAGACCTGATGACCCTCTATATGGGGCTGGAACTGCAGTCGCTGGCGCTTTACGTCGTGGCCTCGCTGCGGCGCGACAGCGAGATGTCGACCGAGGCGGGCCTGAAATATTTCGTGCTGGGCGCGCTCAGCTCCGGCCTGCTGCTTTACGGCGCATCGCTGGTCTATGGCTTTGCCGGAACCACGCTGTTTTCGGGCATCATCGCGGCGGCGGGAACCGGGCAGCTGTCCATCGGCCTGCTGATCGGTCTGGTCCTGATGATCTCGGGCCTTGCCTTCAAGGTGTCGGCGGTGCCGTTCCACATGTGGACGCCTGATGTCTATCAGGGCGCGCCGACGCCGGTCACCGCGTTTTTCGCCACGGCGCCCAAGATGGCGGCGATGGGCCTTTTCGCGCGGCTGCTGCATGACGCCTTCGGCGCCGCCGTCTCCGACTGGAGCCAGGTCGTGGCGCTGATCGCGGTGCTGTCGATGTTCCTTGGCTCCATCGCGGCCATCGGGCAGCGCAACATCAAGCGGCTGATGGCCTATTCGTCGATTGCCCATATGGGTTACGCGCTGATCGGGCTGGCGGCGGGCACGCAGGCCGGGGTGCAGGCGATGCTGGTCTATATGGCCGTCTATGTGACGATGAATGTCGGCACCTTTGCCTTCATCCTGTCGATGCAGAAGGACGGCCAGCCAGTGACCGAGGTCGACTCGCTGGGCATGTATGCCAAGCGCGAGCCGGGCAGGGCGCTGGCGGTGCTGGTGCTGCTGTTCAGCCTTGCCGGTGTGCCGCCGCTTCTGGGCTTCTTCGCCAAGCTCGGCGTGTGGCAGGCGGCGATCGCGTCGGACATGTACTGGCTGGTCGTGGCCTCTGCCGTCGCATCGGCCATCGGCGCCTATTACTACCTGCGCATCGTCTATCTGATGTATTTCGGAGAAGACCGCGAAGATGCGCTGGATGCGGGCGGCTCGCCAGTGCTCTGGGGCTTTCTCGCGGCCTCGGCCTTCGTGATGGTGGCGGGGGTGGTGAACCTCTTCGGCATCGAAGGCGCTGCAGCCGCGGCGGCAGCCACGCTTGTCAACTGATCCCGGCTCCGCCTGTCTGGCAAACGGTGACGCGCCTCTGGCGCGTCGCTTTTTTTCTTGGCAGTCCTGCGGACTGCGGGCCTCCGGCGGGAGTTTTCCGGGCAAGATGAAGGAGCAGCGGCATGTGGCCTGAAGGATACGGGCGGCACGTTCTGGCCGAGACCGACAGCACCAATGCCGAAGCCGCGCGGCGGGCCGGGCAGGGCGCGGGGCCCGAATGGATCCTTGCGCTGCGGCAGTCGGCGGCGCGCGGGCGGCGCGGGCGGCCATGGTCCATGCCTGCCGGGAATTTTGCCGCGACGCTGCTGCTGCCGGTCAGCGAGCCGCCGCAAGTGGTGGCGCTGCGCAGCTTCGTGGCCGCTCTGGCGCTGCATGGCGCGTTCTGCGCCGTCACTGGACGGGCGGAGGGGCTGGCGCTGAAATGGCCCAATGATGTGCTGCTCAACGGCGGCAAGGTGGCGGGCATCCTGCTGGAGAATCTCGGGCCGCGGGGCGGCACCGGCTGGCTCGCCATCGGCATCGGCGTCAATCTGGCCACGGCACCGGAGGTCGGCGAGGTGGAGCCCGGCGCGCTGCGCCCGGTGAGCCTGCTGTCAGAGACCGGCGTGGCGGTCACGCCCGAGGAGTTCCTGACCGTGTTGGCGCGCTGCTATGCCGAAGAGGAAGCGCGCTTTGCCACGCTGGGATTTGCCGCGATCCGCGCCGCATGGCTGTCGCGCGCGGCCCGTCTGGGCGAGGTGATCACCGCGCGCACCGGGCGGGCCGAGATGACCGGCACGTTCGAGACGGTGGACGATGCGGGCAATCTTGTCCTAATCACGGCGGGTGGACGTCAGGCGATCGCCGCGGCGGACGTGTTTTTCTGAGGAGGGCGGCCATGCTTCTGGCCATCGACTGCGGCAATACCAACACCGTGTTCTCGATCTGGGACGGCACGCGGTTTCTGGCGACGTGGCGCACCTCGACCGAGCACCAGCGCACGGCGGACCAGTATTACGTCTGGCTTTCGACGCTGATGGAGTTTCTGGGCATCAAGGCGGAGATCACCGATGTGATCGTGTCCTCCACCGTGCCGCGCGTGGTGTTCAACCTGCGGGTGCTGGCGGACCGCTATTTCAACACCCGCGCCATGGTGGTGGGTAAGCCGGATTGCGAACTGCCCGTGGATGTGCGGGTGGATCTGGGCACCAATGTCGGCCCTGACCGGCTGGTCAATACCGTGGCGGGGTTCGACCTTTATGGCGGCGACCTGATCGTGGTGGATTTCGGCACGGCGACCACCTTTGACGTGGTGGCGGCGGATGGCGCCTATGAGGGCGGCGTGATCGCCCCGGGCGTGAATCTCAGCCTTGAGGCGCTACATCAGGCGGCTGCCGCCCTGCCGCATGTGGACATCACCAAACCGCAGCGCGTGGTGGGCACCAACACGGTGGCCTGCATGCAGTCGGGCATTTTCTGGGGCTATGTCGGGCTGGTCCGCGAGATCTGCGCCCGCATCAAAGCTGAACGCGATCGCCCCATGCGCATCATATCGACCGGCGGGCTGGCGCCGCTTTTCCAGCAGGCTGAAGATCTCTTCGACGACTGGCGGGAGGATTTGACCATGCATGGTCTCACCGTCATTCACAGGTACAATACGCATAAGGACTTCCGACAATGAGCAGCGAGCGCATCATCTATCTTCCCCTAGGGGGCGCCGGCGAGATCGGCATGAACGCCTATGTCTATGGCTATGGCAAACCTGGAAATGAACGGCTGATCCTTGTGGATCTGGGCGTGGCCTTTCCGGATATGGACACCTCGCCGGGGGTCGATCTGATCTTCGCCGATCTGACATGGCTGCGGCAGAACCGCAACCGGCTGGAGGCGATCTTCATCACCCATGCCCATGAGGACCATGTGGGCGCCATCGGCCATTGCTGGGAAAGCCTTGGCGTGCCGGTCTATGCCCGCGCCTTTACTGCCAACATTGCCCGGGGCAAGCTGGACGAATACGGCTTTTCCGCCGAAACCGTGACCACCTGTTCGCCCTGGCCCGAAACCGTGCAGGCCGGGCCGTTCCGCGTGGGCTTCGTGCCGATCTCGCATTCGATCCCCGAAAGCTCGGGGCTGGTGATCGACACCCCGCAGGGGCGGCTGATCCATACCGGCGATTTCAAGCTGGACCCAGCGCCGCTGGTCGGCGAGGCCTTTGATCCCGAACTCTGGGGGTCGATTTCGGCGGGGGGCGTCCGCGCGCTGATCTGCGATTCCACCAATGTGTTCTCGCAGCATCCGGGCCGGTCGGAATCGACGCTGGGGCCGGAGATCGTGTCGCTGGTGGAACAGGCCCCCAACATGGTGGTGGCGACCAGCTTTGCCTCGAACGTGGCGCGGGTCAAGACGCTGGCCGAGGCGGGCGAACGCGCGGGCCGGTCGATCTGTCTGCTGGGCCGGGCGATGCGCCGCATGATCGAAGCCTCGATCGAGACCGGGGTGCTGTCCTCCTTCCCGAAGGTGGTGAGCCCCGAGGAAGCCTCTGACATCCCGCGCGAAAACCTGATGCTGATCGTGACCGGGTCGCAGGGCGAACGCCGCGCCGCCTCGGCGCAGCTGTCGCGGGGCAAGTATAACGGGCTGGAGCTGAAGGAAGGGGACATGTTCCTGTTCTCGTCCAAGACCATCCCGGGCAATGAAAAGGAAGTTGCCCGCATCATGAACGCGCTGTCGGAAAAGGGCGTGGATGTGGTGGATGACAGCAACGGGCGCTATCACGTGTCCGGCCATGCCAACCGCCCCGATCTGGAGCGGCTGCAGGACATCGTCAATCCGCAGATCGTGGTGCCGATGCATGGCGAACACCGCCATCTGCGCGAGCATGTGAAGCTGGCCGACGCGCGGGGCCGCGCCGGGGTGCTGGCGGTGAACGGCACCATGGTCGATCTGTCGGGCAATATGCCCAAGATTGCGGGCTATGTGGAAACCGGGCGCACCTATCTGGACGGGCGGGTGCAGATCGGCGCGCTGGACGGCATCGTGCGCGACCGGATCCGCATGGCGCTGAACGGGCACGTTCTGGTGACGCTCATCCTTGACGAAGAGGATGAACCGCTGGGTGAACCCTGGTGCGAACTGTCGGGGCTGGCCGAAACCGGGCGGTCCAACGCGCCGCTGGTCGACGTGCTGGAAGCCGATCTGACCCAGTTTCTGGGCCGCGCGGGCGAGGCCACGCTGACCGATGACGACAAGCTGGAAGAGGGCATGCGTCGCATCGTGCGCAACACCACCTCCAACGAGATCGGCAAGAAGCCCGAGGTGACGGTGGTGATCAGCCGCCTGTCCTGAGAGCGAGCTGTAGAAACAAAAAAAACCGCGCGCCTGTCCCGAGTTCGGGGCAGGCGCGCGGCGCTTTTGGGGGCAGATTGTCGGGGGATCAGTCGGCGCTGGCGTTCAGCGCCTCGATGATCGGCAGGAAATCATCGGCCCGCAGCGAGGCGCCGCCGACCAGCGCGCCATCCACGTTGGACACGGCAAAGATCTCTGCCGCATTGCCGGGTTTTACCGAGCCGCCGTAAAGCAGCCGCACCGAGCGGCCCACACCTTCGCCGAAGCGTTTTTCCAGCCGGGCGCGGATAAAATCATGCACCTCGCCGATCTGGTCGACATCGGGCACCTTGCCAGTGCCGATGGCCCAGACCGGTTCATAGGCGACCACAAGATTATGGCCGGTGGCGCCGTCGGGCAGCGACCCGGCAAGCTGGCCCGCAATGATGTCGAGCGTGTTCTGCGCTTCGCGTTCCGACAGCGTCTCGCCCACGCAGACCACCGCCGCCAGACCAGCGTCCCATGCGGCGCGGCATTTTTCGCGGACATGTTCATCATGTTCGTCATGATCGGCGCGGCGTTCGGAATGACCGAGAATCACATAGGTGGCGCCCGCATCTTTCAGCATGGCGGCGGAAATATCGCCGGTATGCGCGCCGGCGTCCTTGGCGTGGCAGTCCTGCCCGCCGATGGCGAGCGGCAGACCCAGCGCTGCGGCGGGGGCCACCAGCGTGGCGGGCGGACAGATCAGCACCTCGGCCTTGCCATCCGCCGCCGGTCCCATCGCCGCCAGTTCGTCCAGCGCGGCACTGAGCCCGTTCATCTTCCAGTTTCCGGCGGCAAGTTTCCTGCGCATGGTCTCTCCTTTAGTCGCGGGGATGGGGGCCATCATCGCGGCAGGGGGGGCGGCGTCAAGGCTGGTAGCGCCGGACAGCCGGGGCTACTTGCCCGCGCGTTCGGCTTCCAGCTCGTCCAGATCCTTGAACTTGATGGATTCTCCGCAGCCGCAGGCATCCGCCACATTGGGGTTGTTGAAGCGGAAGCCCGATTCCAGCAGCGAGGTGTGGTGGTCGATTTCGGTGCCGAACAGGAACATCTGCGCCATGGGCGCGATCAGCACCCGCGCGCCGTCCTGTTCCACCACCTCGTCATTGGGGGCGGGGCTGTCCACGAATTCCATGGTATATTCCATGCCCGCGCAGCCGCCCTTCTTCACGCCGATCCGCAGACCGGCGCGGTTGTCACGTTCCATCAGCTTGCGAATCTGCACCACCGCCGAAGGGGTTATGCTGACCGCCTGTTTTCCGGGAATACCGAACATGGCTGTCTCCTTTGTGCTGAATCTAGGAAGTTGCGGCGTCCCTGACAAGCGGGGGTGCCGCGCCTGTCTTACATGAAGCCCAGTTCCAGCCGCGCCTCATCCGACATCATGTCCATGCCCCAGGGCGGATCGAACACCATGTCCACGTCCACATCGCGGACGCCGGGCACGGCGCTGATCGAATCCTGCACCCAGCCGGGCATCTCCCCGGCCACGGGGCAGCCGGGTGCGGTCAGCGTCATGGTGACCTTCACCGCGTTTTCGGAATCGATCAGAACGGTGTAGATCAGCCCCAGATCGTAGATGTTCACCGGAATTTCCGGGTCAAACACCGTCCGGCAGGCTTCGACCACCGAATCGTAAAGCGGATGGTCGGTGCTGGAGGGCGCGATCAGCGGGGCGCCTTCAAGCTGTGCATCGGTCATGGCCGGTCCTTCCCGTGGCGTTTCCTGAGAAAAGATATAGGAAATGCGCCCGCCGGGGTAAAGGGGCGGTCAGCCAAGATAGGCATCAAGCCAGCGTTCGACATCCGGAAGCCGTCCGCGCGCCACGGGCACGGTGCTGCCATCGGCAAGGCGCAGAATCGGGCGGGGGCCGTCGCGGTCCAGCGCGCAGACGGCATGGCGCGCCACCCACCAGCTGCGATGCGGCTGCACCCCATCTTCGGCGCGGGTCTGCGCCACTACGTCAGACAGGCGCGCGCGCTGGACAAGCGAGGTGCCGTCCAGATGGACATGCACGTGATGTTCCCGTGCTTCGACCACCGTCAGGTCGCGCAGCGGCACAGGACGACCGCCGATCACCACGACCCGCTCTTCTTCCTCGGGCGGCTTGGTGTCCGGCTCCGGATCAGAGGGCTCGGGCTCCGGCGTACTCGCGTCGGGCAGGGGCGGCGCTTCTCCGGCACGCAGGGGGGTGCCGGTCAGGGCTTCGGCGCAGACCACCGGCAGCACGAATCGCAGGAAGATCATCTCGAATACCAGAACCGTGACTGCCAGAAAAACCAGCCGCGACATCACCGGAAACTGGATTTCCGGCTCCACCAGCACCAGCACGTCTTTCATGATCACGATGGTCGGACCGAGCGACAGCAGGGTGATCATCGGCCAGTAGATGCGGTTGCTTGGCCGGACCCCGCGCAGGATGGCGCAGCAGGTCAGCACAAGGATCTGACATCCCAGATAAACGCTCTGCCCGGCAAAGGTCGCCAGAACGTAAGCTCCGAAGGGCAGCACGGCGTGCAGGTCGTTCGGATCCGTCGCCACAAAGATGACGCAGACAAGCCCAAGGTAAAGCTGGGTCCGGGGAGAGCGATAAATGTTCAGGAACTGTTCAAGCGTCAGGGAAAGCCTGCCGCCGGTGGTATGGATGAGCCCAAGCTGTTGTTTGACAATGATTTGCAATCGAGACCGTACATGTTGTTTTCGCCAGTCAAGAGTGCCTGTTCCCCGATCCGGTGGCAAGCCGATAGCAGCGTCACCTGACGCGCAAGAGAGGCAGCCCGGGATAAGGCTGAAACAGGGCACAAACACGCGGCCTGCGTGCTCGGAAAACGCTTACCTCACGAGGCGGCTGTGCTAAGCTGAAACGGCCTGTCGCGCTTTGGTCGGGGGACTTGTGCGGCGGCACCGGGTTTGGTGTGTGGTGTTTTTATGGCCGGGTTCCATGCCGCCACTGGCGGGGGTCTGGCCGGTAACTTGTGTTCCAGTTGTCAAAGTTTTTACGTGGAAACACCCCTGACACATCCGATCCGTTCTGTGTGCCGTCCGGAGAAGGACCGCCCGAACGGCGGCTCTCCGGATCTTTGACAGCGATCCGTCACGTCGGGGGGTGCCGGTGTGACGCAACTGGAAGTGGTGAGTATGACGAATGGGGACATGTCGGTAGAAGGCACGGAAGATCTGAACGCGCTTTTGGACCAAGCCCTGCGCATGCAGGGGGGGGCAGCCGTACCGCAATTGCTGCAGGCGGCGTCACGGATTCTGGAACATTGCGCCTATGAACTGGCCCGGTCCGAAATGGGCGGGCAGGTGTCCCGCATCATCCTGATTTCGGATGAACTGGACCGGATGGCAAAGGCACAGGGACGGCTTGCCGCCGGGCGCGGCGGCTAGGGGCAGGGATGACCCAAGGGCGGGCCGCAGGCATCTGGTTCGTCCGGACAGGTCGCGGCCGGTGCCGGGCCGGTTGGTGAGCTTTGGCCCGCAAGGGCCTGAACCCCCGCAACAATCCTTGTTTTTAAGGGCGCAAGCGGGGCAGCCCTGAGCCCGGAGAAAAAATCTGCACTCCGGGCTCAGAAAAGCGCTTGACGGGGTCCGGTCCCCCGCCTAGAACCCCCAACACGTTCGGGGCACGCTCCAGACGGCAGCGAGCGGTTGTAGCTCAGTTGGTTAGAGTACCGGCCTGTCACGCCGGGGGTCGCGGGTTCGAGCCCCGTCAACCGCGCCACTTTCTTCCGGAGCGCTTCACACGCCTCGTGGTCCTTGGGCCGCGTGGCGTTTGCGTTTTGGGGGTGGGGCGGTTTCGCCCCGACACCAGAACTTGAGCCGCGCGAGATCTCGCGCTACACCGCGCCGGATCATCTCCTGCGTCCCGCCCTGATCCGAAAGACGGCCCATGAAATTTCTTGATCTGTGCAAGGTCTACATCCGCTCCGGGGCGGGCGGTAACGGCTCCATCTCCTTCCGCCGCGAGAAGTTCATCGAATTCGGCGGCCCCGATGGCGGCGATGGCGGGCGCGGCGGCGATGTCTGGGCCGAAGCGGTGGACGGGCTGAACACGCTCATCGATTTCCGTTACCAGCAGCATTTCTTCGCCAATAACGGCCAGGGCGGCGGCGGACGCCAGCGCACCGGGGCCGATGGCGACGACATCGTGCTGCGCGTGCCGGTCGGCACCGAGATTCTGGACGAAGACGAGGAAACCGTGGTCGCCGACATGACCGAACTGGGCCAGCGCGTGCTGCTGGCGCGGGGCGGCAATGGCGGCTGGGGCAACCTGCATTTCAAGACCTCCAGCAATCAGGCGCCGCGCCGGGCCAATCCGGGCCAGCCCGCCATCGAACGCACGCTGTGGCTGCGGCTGAAGCTGATCGCCGATGTGGGCCTGCTGGGCCTGCCCAATGCGGGCAAATCGACCTTTCTTGCCGCCACCTCCAACGCGCGGCCCAAGATCGCGGATTATCCCTTTACCACGCTGCACCCGAATCTGGGCGTGGTCGGGGTCGATGGCCGCGAATTCGTCGTGGCCGACATTCCCGGCCTCATCGAGGGCGCGCATGAGGGCCGGGGGCTGGGCGACCTGTTTCTGGGCCATGTGGAACGCTGCGCGGTGCTGCTGCATCTGGTGGACGGCACCTCCGGCTCGCTGCTGGAAGACTGGCAGACCATCATCAACGAGATCGAAGCCTATGGCGGCGGGCTGGCCGACAAGCCGCGCGTCACCGTGCTCAACAAGATCGACACGATGGATGACGAGGAACGCGCCTTCCTGCAGGACGAGCTGGAGGCCAAGGTCGGCGGCCCGGTGCTGCTGATGTCGGGCGCCAGCGGCGAAAACACCACCGAGGTGCTGCGCGCCCTGCGCGCCCATATCGACGAAAACCGCCTGCGCGACGCGCCCGAGGATGACGAGACATGGCGACCCTGAGCGCGGCCCGCCGCCTTGTGGTAAAAATCGGCTCGGCGCTGCTGGTGGACAAGACCACCGGCGCGCTGCGCCGCGACTGGCTGGCGTCGATTGCCGCCGATGTGGCGCGGATCAAGGCGCGCGGCACCGATGTGGTGCTGGTGTCGTCGGGCTCTATCGCGCTGGGGCGCGGCGTGCTGCGCCTGCCGCCGGTGACCCTGCCGCTGGAGCAGAGTCAGGCCGCCGCCGCCGTGGGCCAGATCCGGCTGGCCCGCGCGTGGGAAGAGGTGCTGGCGCCGCATGGCATCACCACCGCGCAGGTGCTGGTCACGCTGGAGGATTCCGCCGACCGCCGCCGCTATCTCAATTCCCGGGCCACGATGGAAACCCTGCTGGGCTTCGGCGTGGTGCCGATCGTCAACGAGAATGACACCGTGGCCACGGATGAAATCCGCTATGGCGACAATGACCGGCTGGCGGCTCAGGTCGCGGTGACGGTGGGGGCGGACCAGCTGATCCTGCTGTCGGATGTGGACGGGTTCTACACCGCCAACCCCGCGCAGGATCCGACCGCCCGCCGCTTCGACGTGATCGACAGCATCACGCCAGAGATCGAGGCGATGGCGGGCGATGCCGGGTCGGGCCTGTCCAAGGGCGGGATGAAGACCAAGCTGATGGCCGCCAAGACCGCAACGCTGGCAGGCTGCGCCATGGCCATCACCGAAGGTTCGGCGCTGTTTCCGCTGACCGCGCTGGAAGACGGCGCCAATGCCACATGGTTCACCCCGCAGCTCGATCCGCAGGCGGCGCGCAAGCGCTGGATCGCCGCGATGAAACCCTGCGGCACGCTGACCGTGGATGCGGGGGCGGCGGCGGCGCTGGCGCAGGGCCGGTCGCTGCTGCCGGTGGGCGTGACGCGCAGCGACGGCGCCTTTGGCCGGGGCGATCCGGTGGTGATCCGCGACGCGCAAGGCCGCACGCTGGGTCAGGGGCTGAGCCGCTACACCGCAGAAGAAGCGCAGGCGATCCTTGGCCACCACTCTTCGGAGATCGAGGCGGTGCTGGGCTATCCCGGTCGCGCCGTGCTGATCCATCGCGACGACATGGCCCTGTAATCCGCGCGCCCAAGGGGGTATAGGGGGGATCCCGAAACCCTGACCATGGGCAAAGCGATGAAAGACCTGACAGACATTCCCGCCATCATGACCGATCTGGGCACCCGCGCCCGCGCGGCTGCGGCTGTTCTGGCCTTTGCCCCGCCAGAGGCGAAGGCTGCGGCGCTGGAGGCGGCGGCAGAGGCCGTCTGGACCCGCCGCGCCGAAATCCTTGAGGCCAATGCCAAGGATCTGGAGTTTGGCCGCGACAAGGGTCTGAGCGAGGCGATGATGGACCGCCTGCTGCTGACCGAGGACCGGCTGCGTGGCGTGGCCGAGGGCCTGCGCGCCATCGCCGCCCAGCCCGATCCGGTGGGCGAGGTGCTGGCGGAATGGGACCGGCCCAACGGGCTGCATATCCGCCGCGTGCGCACGCCGCTGGGGGTGGTGGGGGTGATCTACGAATCGCGCCCCAACGTCACCGCCGATGCGGGCGCGCTGTGCCTGAAATCCGGCAATGCGGTGATTCTGCGCGGCGGATCGGAAAGCCATCACAGCTCCACCGCGCTGCATGCCTGTCTGGTCGACGGGCTGCGCGCCGCCGGTCTGCCCGAAGATGCGATCCAGCTGGTGCCGACGCGCGACCGCGCGGCGGTGTCCGAACTGCTGAGCATGACCGACTATGTCGATGTGATCGTGCCGCGCGGCGGCAAGGGGCTGGTGGGGCTGGTGCAGCGCGAGGCGCGGGTGCCGGTCTTTGCCCATCTCGAAGGCATCGTGCATGTCTATATCGACAAGGAGGCCGATCCGGTCACCGCGCTCAAGGTGGTGAAAAACGCCAAGACCCGGCGCACCGGCATCTGCGGCGCCGCCGAATGCCTGCTGATCCATGCCGAGGTGGTGGACACCATCGGGCAGGGCGTGATTCGCGCGTTGCTCGAATCCGGGGTGGAGGTGCGGGCCGATGCGGCGCTGCAGGCCATCCCGGGCACCGTGCCCGCCACGTCCGAGGACTGGGGCCGCGAATATCTGGACAGCATCATCGCGGCGCGGGTGGTGGCGGACGAGGACGAGGCCATCGCCCATATCCGCCGCTACGGCTCGCAGCATACCGACTGCATCCTGTCGCAGGACGAGGCGGCGATCGACCGCTTTGTCGAGCGGGTGGACAGCGCCATCGTGATGATCAACTCCTCCACCCAGTTCGCCGATGGCGGCGAATTCGGCATGGGGGCGGAAATCGGCATCGCCACCGGCAAGATGCATGCGCGCGGCCCGGTGGGCGCCGAGCAGCTGACCAGCTTCAAATATGTGGTGCGCTCTGACGGGGCGACCCGCGCCTGACCGGGCTCAGCGGATCAGCAGGGTCACCGCGCCCGGCTGGTCCGCCACCTCCAGCTGCCGTCCCGCCACGGCGGCAAGCATGGACAGGCAGGCGAACTGCACCCGCGCGGGCGTGATGACCTGCGCCAGCGCGGTGGTCGACAGCTGCGCCCAGACATCCGGCTCAAGCTGCAGGCGCGGACCTGCGGCGCTCAGCCGCCATGTCGTGCCGTCGGTGCTGATGGTGATGGTGCCGCCCTGCGGCAGCGCGCTTTCACAGCAGAGCCAGCCCAGAAGCACCAGCTGCACGGTCGGGCGCGGCGTATCGTCGGCGGGCTGCCAGTCCGGCATGATCCGCCCGCCCCGGCAGTATTCCGCCAGAAGCTTGGTGATCTCGCGCCGCCCGATCATCTGTTCCCCCTTGGCGCTGCCGAAAGCGATGCGGAAAAAGGCGATCCGCGCCGCCGCAGAGGCGCAGCTGTCCTCGATCAGGGTCATTTCTTCGGACCCGCCGCCCGCGCCGGACAGCGCCACCAGTTCCAGCCCGTTGCGGATGGCACCAATCGGGCTGACCAGATCATGGCACAGGCGCGACCCTACCAGAGTGGCCAGCTTGGCACTATCATCGAACATCTCCGCTTTCCTCTTACAGATCGGGACGCCGCTATGGACGAACTCAACGCATTTCTTGAACCCGGCATGCTGGTCCAGCATCCGGACCAGCCGGAGTGGGGGGTGGGGCAGGTGCAATCCAATATCTCAGGCCGTATCACCGTCAACTTCCGCGAACAGGGCAAGGTGGTGCTGGATGGCCGCCGTGTCGCGCTGGTGCCGATTTTTGAAGCCTAGCCTGCGGCGCAATGCTTTACGAATGATTAATCCCGGCCCCGCACCCGACATCTGCCGGACCGAAAGCGGTTTTCCTTTGCGCCGTGCCGGATTAGAACCGCGTCGAGCGTGAAGGGGAGCGCGATGGCTCTGGACGACCGGGAACTGACTGTGCGGCTGGCCCGCGACGCGGAAGACATCGCCGCGGCGCAGCGCCTGCGCTACGAGGTCTTTGTCGAGGAACTGGGCGGCGGCGGCACGCTGGTCGATCACGAAAACCGGCTGGAATGCGACCGCTTCGATCCGTTCTTCGATCACCTGATCCTGACCGATGGCCGCCGCGACAATGCCGTGGTGGGGGTCTACCGGCTGCTGCGCGACGATCAGGCCGCCGAGGCCGGGCAGTTCTATTCCGAGGATGAATATGATCTGGCGCCGCTGCGCGCCACCGGGCGGCGCCTGCTGGAACTGGGGCGGTCCTGCCTGCATCCCGATTACCGCGGCGGCTCCGGCGTGATGCGGCTGTGGCAGGGGCTGGCGGGCTATGTCGCCGAGCACAAGATCGAGATCCTGTTTGGCACGGCGTCGTTTCACGGCACCGATGTGCAGGCGCTGGCGCATCCGCTGTCGCTGCTGCGCGCCCGGCATCTGGCGCCCGAGGATCTGCGTGTGCGCTCGCGCGCCTATCAGCCGATGGATCTGCTGCCCGAGGCCGAGATCGACCGCCGCCGCGCCATGCTGGAGACGCCCGCGCTGATCAAGGGCTATCTGCGGCTGGGGGGCGTGGTGGGGGATGGCGCCTTTGTCGACCATGCCTTCAACACCACCGATGTCTGTCTGCTGATGGACACCGCGCGGCTGAATGCACAGGTCGCGGGGCTGTATACACGGGGCCGGGGATGAGCAGTCCGACATGGTTCGGACCGGATCCCGCGCCGGATCCCGTTCCTCTGCGCGCGGCGGGCTGGATCCGGGCGGGGCTGCGCGGCACGCTGCTGCTGCTGGTGCTGCTGGCGGGGCTTCTGGTGAAGCTGCCGCTGCGCGGGCTGGAATGGCTGATCTGGCGGCGCCGCAGGCCCTTTTCGCCAAGGGTGTCGCAGGCGATCTGCCGCATGGGGCTGAGGGCGCTGGGGATCAGGCTGCAGATGCGCGGACGACCGCTGCGCGGGCCGGGGGCGATGGTGGCCAATCACGGCTCGTGGCTGGACATCCTTGCGCTGAACGCGAGATGCAGCGTGTGTTTTGTCGCCAAATCCGAGGTGCGCGACTGGCCCGGCATCGGCGCGCTGGCGCGGCTGGCGGGCACGCTGTTCATCGCGCGCGACCGGCGGGCGGCCCCGGATCAGGCGCGGATCTTTGGCGAAAGGCTGGCGCTGGGGCACCGGCTGCTGTTCTTCCCCGAAGGCACCTCCAGCGACGGGCTGCGGGTGCTGCCGTTCAAGACCTCGCTTTTTGCCGCCTTTCTGGCCGAAGGCGTGCCCGCCGACATGCGCCTGCAGGCGGTCACCGTAACTTGGCACGCGCCGCGCGGCGCCGATCCGCGTTTTTATGCGTGGTGGGGCGACATGGCGCTGGGGCCGCATCTGCTGCAGGTGCTGTCGGCGCGGCGTCAGGGCCGGGTGGAGGTCACCTATCACCGCCCGGTGCTGGCCAGCGCCTTTTCCGACCGCAAGGCACTGGCCGCCTTTCTGGAGGCGCAGGTGCGCGACGGCCATGCGCCGCTGCGCGGCCGCAGGTAGGGGATCAGCGCCGCGACATGGCAGCGCGGATCGCGGTCAGCGCAGGGGGGCGGTCAGCAGGGCGAGGGCGGCCACCGGATCCTCGGCGGACCAGATCTCTTCGCCGATGCCGAAGAAATC
>NZ_FNEJ01000010.1 GCF_900100085.1 Salipiger marinus | reverse complement strand
GTCGTGCTTCGGGTTTCCAAAGAAACCGAAAGCCGCCAAACAGTGAAGCTGACACTTCATCATCGGGCCGAAACCCTAGAAGCGTTGATATGCAGACATTTGATCCATCGTATGAACCAGTGCCGCCCGCATATCTCTTCAGATACTTGCGATGTCAAAGAGCGTGAGAGACAAAAACCAGACCAGTGCGCCCTAACTTGCGGCGCGCTGCCCGTCATGCCCTCGAATTCCGTTCCGCCTCGTCTGCGACCAGCTCCGCGTTCCCGCCTCGCCGCCGCCCCGTCTGGCGTCCCGTCAGCACCTCAGCGCCGCCGGTGAGGGGCTATCTACGGAATACAACAAACACCCGCAACCCCTTTTTCGCAAAAACTTCACGAGCAGCACCAAAAACCTCAAAAATCACGCAAATCCAAAAGCTTAACCCAAAAAATCCCGACACAACACACCCAGATCACACCCAAAATCGACATACCCACATAGATATCCACAGAATCTGCCCCGACTCTGGGGGTAAGCCGCAGGCGAGCCACCAAAACCACGACGGCCCGGCATGTCTGCCGGGCCGTCTGGTCCAAATCCCTGTCTGCCTGCCTCAGGACGCCTGCGCCCGGCCCCGTGGTTTCACGGGCCATGGCCACAGCGCCCGCCCGCGCAGCGCCACAAGAAGAAGCGCCAGCGTCAGATAGATCAGCGGCTCGATCTGGAACCCCTTGGCCAGCAGCACAAAATGCAGCGCGCCAAGCACCGCCACCGGATAGGTCAGCCAGTGCAGCCTGCGCCAGCGTGCCCCCAGCCGCCGCACCGAGGCATTGTTGGAGGTCAGCGCCAGCGGCACCATCAGCACAAAGGCCAGCATCCCCACGGTGATATAGGGGCGCTTCACGATGTCGGCCCAGATCTGTGCGGGGATCTGCACGTCCAGCACCAGCCAGACCAGCAGATGCAGCGTGATGTAGAAGAAGGCGACCAGACCAAGCGCACGGCGGAACTTGAGCAGGTTCAGCCCGAGATACCGCCGCAGCGGCGTCACGCAGAGCCCGGCGAGCAGCAGCTGCAGGCCGATCTCTCCCAGTTCATGTTCCAGCGCGCGGATGGGTTCCACGCCCAGCCCGCCGATGAAGCCCTGCCAGACCAGCCAGACCACCGGCAGCGGCGCCATGACATAGATGACCCACGCGGGGATGCGCCGCAGCGCGGTGTTGATCCTGTCGCGCATCAGAAGAACTTCGACAGATCCATGCCAGCGTAAAGCGAGGCCACCTCATCCGCGTAGCCGTTGAACATCAGCGTGGACTCGCGCTTGGCGAAAAACCCGCCGCCAATGGGCCGCTCGGTCGCCTGACTCCAGCGCGGGTGGTCCACCTCGGGGTTCACGTTGCTGTAAAAGCCGTATTCCCGCGCATTGGCCTTGTTCCACGAGGTGGGCGGCTCGGTATCGGTCAGGGTGATCCGCACCACCGACTTGATCGACTTGAACCCGTATTTCCATGGCACCACCAGCCGCAGCGGCGCGCCGTTCTGGTTGGGGATGTCGCGGCCATAGATGCCGGTCGCCATGATGGTCAGCGGGTGCATCGCCTCGTCCAGCCGCAGCCCTTCGACATAGGGCCAGTCCAGCACCGGATAGGCGACGCCGCGCATCTCGTCGGGGCGATAGGCGGTTTCGAACGCCACATATTTTGCGCCCGACTGCACGCCCGCCAGATCCAGCAGGTCGGCCAGTTCAAACCCGTTCCACGGCACCACCATCGACCACGCCTCGACACAGCGGAAGCGGTAGATGCGTTCCTCCACCGTCATCTTGGCCATGATGTCCTCGAAGGCGTAATCGCCGGGGCGGTCGACCATGCCTGCCATCGTCACCGTCCACGGCTTGGTGGTCAGCGCGTCGGCATAGGCTTTGGGGTCTTCCTTGCCGGTGCCGAATTCATAGTAGTTGTTGTAGCTGGTGATCTCCTCCCAGCGGTTCGGCTCCAGCCCCTGCGCGCGGGCACCGCCCGGCAGGGTGGTCAGCGCCAGCCCTGCGGCGGCCCCGCCCATAAGCTGCCTGCGGCTTAGCCACAGGGATTCATCCGTTACGTCCCGATCCTTGAGGGACCCTGTCCAGCGCCGCGCCATCTTACCTGTCTCCTGTCACACACCTGCCAGATACGGTAAGGCCAAATTCCGCCGACGCCAAACCAAGCCGTGTCACGTTGCGGTGTCTCCTCTGTAACTTGGCCGGATCTTGGAAAACGGGATCGAGGATCCGTCCGCCTGCACGATGCGCACATGCCTGCGCCGCATCAGCCGGGGTTCGGCCACACCCACGGAATGGGCGATGGTTTCCACCTCCTTGATGACGGACTTGGCGTAATTGGCCACCTTCAGATATTTGGCCTCCGCCACCAGACCCTTCTGCAGGCGCGGGTCATGGGTGGTGATGCCGGTGGGGCAGGTGTTCCGGTTGCATTTCAGCGCCTGAATGCAGCCCAGCGAGAACATGAAGCCCCGGGCCGAGGTCACAAAATCCGCACCCAGACAGATCGCCCATGCCACATCGGACGGGTTGACCAGCTTGCCGCTGGCGATGATCCGGATCCGGCTTTTCAGCCCGTAGCGGTCGCGCAGGTCGACCATACGCGGCAGCGATTCCCGGATGGGCATGCCCACAAGGTCGATCAGCGGCATGGGCGCCGCCCCGGTGCCGCCTTCGCCGCCGTCGATGCTGATGAAATCCGGCGCGCTTTCCGGGCCGCGCTCGACGATCAGCTGGAACATCTCCTCCCAGTCATCGGAAGAGCCGATCACCGTCTTGAACCCGACAGGGCGGCCCGAGACGCGGCGGATATGCACGATCATGTCCAGCAGATCGCCAAAATCGTCGATCTCGCGGTGTCGGTTGGGCGAAATGCCGGGCTGGCCCACCTTCAGCCCGCGGATCGCGGCAATTTCCTCGTTCACCTTCTCGCCGGGCAGGATGCCGCCCTTGCCGGGCTTGGCCCCCTGCGCCAGCTTCAGCTCGAACATCTTCACATGCGGATTGGCGCCGACCTCGGCCAGCTTGGCATCGTCCAGATTGCCCTCCGCATCGCGCAGCCCGAACTTGGCGGTGCCGATCTGATAGACCAGATCGCAGCCCCCCAGCAGGTGAAAGGGCGCAAGCCCGCCCTCCCCGGTGTTCAGCCAGATGCCCGCCTTGGCGGCACCCCGGCTCAGCGCCTCGACCGCAGGGCGGGAAATCGCGCCATAGCTCATGCCGGAGATGTTGAAGATCGACCGCGCCACATAGGGGATGCGGGCGGTGGGGCCGATGAGCATCGGCTCGGTCAGCGCGAACTGGTCATCCAGCGGCGGGAACACCGCATTGGCAAAGATCGGCGTGCCCGGCACGTTCAGGTTGCGGGTCGATCCGAAGGCCACGGTGTTATCCCGCCCGGTGGTGGCATGATACACCCAGTCCCGCTGCGCGCGGTTGAACGGCATCTCCTCGCGGTCCATGGCAAAGAAATACTGCCGGAAGAATTCGCCCAGCTTGGTGAACAGCCCGCGAAAGCGCCCGATCACCGGGTAATTGCGCCGGATCGCGTCGCCGGTCTGGGTGGTGTCCACAAGATACAGAAGAAAGACCAGCAGCACCGCCAGTCCGATCACCACCAGAAACCCCAGCGCAAGGAGTTGAAGGATATACATTGCCGCGCCCATGGGCCCCTCTACATATTCATTGAACTGCATCAGTCATATCGTCAGGATAGGGCGACACAGTGACAACCGCCGCACGGATCGGCAACCAAGGGAGGAAAATCATGAAAAATCTTTTTGCAGGGCTGGTGGTTGCGGCGCTTGCCGCAGGGCCGGTCGCAGCGCAGGAGGCGGTGATCACCTATGACACCGACCAGAGCTTCGACGACGTGATCTTCGGGCTGGAAAACGCCATTCTGGACGAAGGGCTGGTGGTCGATCACATCAGCCATACCGGCGACATGCTGGAACGCACCCGCGCCGATCTGGGCTCTGACGTGGTGCTGTTCGAACAGGCCGACATCTACAGCTTCTGTTCTGCGCAACTGTCGCGCGAGGTGATGGAGGCCGATCCGATGAACATCGTCTACTGCCCCTACCACATCTTCGTCATGGTCCGGCCAGAGTCCCCCGACACCACCACCGTGGGCTTCCGCAGCTTTCCCGAAGGCGAGATGAAGAAGATCGAGGCGCTGCTGGACGGCATCGCGCGCAGCGCCGTGGGGCTGGAGTGATAACGACCCGCTGACGCTGCGTCACGAAGACTCTATTGGACCCGGCGCAGGGCCGCGGCTTAGCGCGGCCCCTGCCCCGGTCAAGCCCGTCTGCTGCGGAAATTGCGCTGATCCGTCCTGAAGATCCCGCCGTAACCCCGGTACCTTCAACCAAGGAGATCACCCATGTTCCGCAGAACCTATCTCGCCCTGACCGCAGCAGCCTTCATCGCGACCCCGGCTTTTGCCCAGAGCGACTCCGACATCGTGGAAACCGCACAGGCGAATGGCAGCTTCTCGACCCTGCTCGCCGCCGCCGAAGCCGCAGGCCTTGTGGAGACGCTGAAGGGCGACGGCCCCTTCACCGTCTTCGCGCCCACCGACGAGGCCTTCGCCGCCCTGCCGGAAGGCACCGTCGACACCCTGCTGCAGCCTGAGAACAAGGACCAGCTGACCTCCATCCTGACCTACCACGTCGTGCCGGGCAAGGTGATGTCCACCGACCTGACCAACGGCATGGAAGCCGAGACCGTTCAGGGCTCCATGGTCACCATCATGACCGAAGGCGGCGTGACCGTGGACGGCGCCAATGTGGTGACACCGGATGTCGAAGCCTCCAACGGCGTGATCCACGTGATCGACGCCGTCATCATGCCGGAGTGATCCCGCCCTTCGGATCCGGGCGGGCGCGCACCGCCTCCGCCCGGACCCCGAAACAGCAGAAAGGCCCGCCGGTTGGCGGGCCTTTCCCATGTCTGGCATGGTGTCAGCGTCAGTGGACCACGGCATCGTCCGGGCGGGGGCGGTTGCTGGCGCCCAGCCGTTCCCCGATCACCAGACCGTCGGCGCCTGCGGTCACCGGCACCACCGCACCATCCAGCAGATCCCCGGCCAGGATCATCTCCGCCAGCGGATCCTGCAGCGCGCGCTGGATCACCCGCTTCAGCGGACGTGCGCCAAAGACCGGATCATAGCCTTCCTCGGCCAGCCATTTCCGCGCCGCATCGTCCAGATCCAGCCGCATCTTGCGGGCCGCGAGCCGTTTCAACAGCCGCGCCATCTGGATGTCGACGATGCCGGACATATCCGCCCGCTTCAGCCGGTCAAAGACGATGATTTCGTCCAGCCGGTTGAGGAATTCGGGCCGGAAATGCGCCCGCACCGCATCCATCACGTCGCGCCGCGCGGCGGCACTGTCGGATCCTTCGGGCAGCAGGCTCAGCGCCTGCGACCCAAGGTTGGAGGTCAGCACGATCAGCGTCTGCTTGAAATCCACGGTGCGGCCCTGACCATCGGTCAGCACGCCGTCATCCAGAACCTGCAGCAGCACGTTGAACACGTCGGGATGCGCCTTTTCCACCTCGTCGAACAGCACCACCTGATAGGGGCGGCGCCGCACGGCTTCGGTCAGCACCCCGCCTTCGTCATAACCGACATAGCCCGGAGGCGCGCCGATCAGACGGGCGACGGAATGCTTCTCCATGAATTCGGACATGTCGACCCGCACCATGGCGCTGTCATCGTCGAACAGGAACTCCGCCACCGCCTTCGTCAGTTCGGTCTTGCCCACGCCGGTCGGCCCAAGGAACAGGAAACTGCCCAGCGGGCGGTTCTCGTCATTCAGCCCGGCCCGCGCCCGCCGCACGGCATTGGCCACCGCAGTCACCGCCTGATTCTGGCCGACGACCCGCTTGTGCAGACCCTCTTCCATGCGCAGCAGCTTCTCGCGCTCGCCTTCCAGCATGCGGCTGGTCGGGATGCCGGTCCAGCGTTCCACCACCTCGGCGATCTGCTCGGCGCGCACGGCCTCTTCGACCATCACGTCGCCCTCGGCGCTTTCCGCCTCGGCCAGCTTCTTCTCGATCTCGGGGATGCGGCCATATTGCAGCTCCCCCGCCTTGGCGAAGTTGCCCTCGCGCTTGGCGATCTCCAGATCGGCGCGCATCCGGTCCAGCTGTTCCTTCAGCTCGCGGGCCGCAGACAGCTTGTCGCGCTCCGCCTGCCATTGCGCGGTCATCTCGGCGGACCGTTCCTCGACCTCGGCCAGTTCACGCTCCAGCTTGTCCAACCGGTCCTTGGAGGCCTGATCGTCCTCCATCTTCAGCGCCTCGACCTCGATCTGCATCTGCAGGATCTGCCGGTCAAGCTGGTCCAGTTCTTCGGGCTTGCTGTCCACTTCCATGCGCAGACGGCTGGCCGCCTCGTCCATCAGGTCGATGGCCTTGTCGGGCAGGAACCGGTCGGTGATGTAGCGATGCGACAGCGTCGCCGCCGCCACCAGCGCGGAGTCAGAGATCCGCACACCGTGGTGCAATTCGTATTTCTCCTTGATGCCGCGCAGGATGCTGATCGTATCCTCCACCGTCGGCTCCTGCACCATCACCGGCTGGAACCGCCGGGCCAGCGCCGCGTCCTTTTCCACATGCTTGCGGTATTCATCCAGCGTGGTGGCGCCGACGCAATGCAGCTCCCCCCGCGCCAGAGCAGGCTTCAGCAGGTTGGACGCATCCATCGCGCCTTCCGCCTTGCCCGCGCCGACCAGCGTGTGCATCTCGTCGATGAACAGGATGATTTCCCCCGCAGCCGAGGTCACCTCGTTCAGGATCGCTTTCAGCCGTTCCTCGAATTCACCGCGATACTTGGCGCCCGCGATCAGCGAGCCCATGTCCAGCGCCAAGAGCCGCTTGTTGCGCAGGCTTTCCGGCACATCGCCATTGACGATGCGCAGCGCCAGCCCTTCGGCGATGGCGGTCTTGCCCACGCCCGGCTCGCCGATCAGCACCGGGTTGTTCTTGGTCCGGCGGCTGAGCACCTGCATGGAGCGGCGGATTTCCTCGTCGCGCCCGATGATGGGGTCGATCTTGCCCTCGCGCGCCGCCTCGGTCAGATCGCGCGCGTATTTCTTCAGCGCGTCATACCCTTCCTCGGCAGAGGCCGTGTCGGCGGTGCGGCCCTTGCGCAGATCCTCGATCGCGCTGTTCAGCTTCTGCGGGGTCACGGCGCCCGCTTCCAGCGCCTCCTTGGCGGCGGATTTCTCGATGGCGAGCGCCATCAGGATCCGTTCCACCGGCACGAAGCTGTCACCCGCCTTCTTGGCGATCTTTTCGGCCTCGTCCAGAACGCGAGCGGTGGCCGTGTCCAGATAGATCTGGCCGGAATCGCCGCCCACCTTGGGGATGCGCGCCAGCTTCTGCGCCAGCATCTCGGTCACGCGCGCGGGCGCGCCGCCAGCCCGCGTGATGAGATTGGAGGCAAGCCCCTGATCGTCATCCATCAGCGCTTTCAGAATATGTTCGGGCGCCAGCCGCTGGTGGCTTTCCCGCATGGCGATCGTCTGGGCGGCCTGGATAAAGCCGCGCGACCGCTCCGTGAACTTGTCCAAGTTCATCGTCTCTCTCCTTTGACAAGCGCCCGACCGGGATCCGGGATGCCTGCCTTGCAGCACATCCCATCGTCGGGCCTCGCAATGGAAAATGGTCGTGCTAAGCTGGCGCTTCAAGAGCATGTGACCGGGAAAAACGCGCAAGGACAGGGAACAACACACCCTCTTAATGCGTTTGCGCTACGGTTCGGGAAGGAGGGCAGATCATGGAAACTGAACGCGCCGTTTATGACGGCATCGACACCACCGCAGACGATGGCATGGGCGCTGGCAGCGTGTCGCTGACTGCCCGCAATGGCCGGATCCTGATCACCCGCACGGCGGGTGCGGCGCCGGATCCGTGGCATCTGGCGCAGCACCGTCAGGTCTTGGCCCGCGCCATCAAGCAGGTGATGCGCCGCCCGGATCAGGCCCCCGCCAAAGCCAGCAGCGCCGAAGACCTGAACTTCGACCCCGCGCTGGCGGAACGGACCCGGCCACAGCCGTGATCCCGGCCACAATGGGTTGACGCAGGCCATGCCTGCCCGCAAGAGGGGCGCGTCCCAAACCCGGAGCGCCCCCAGATGTCTGATGACCGCCTGATTGTTGCCCTTGACGTGCCCAATGCCCTGCAGGGGCTCGCCGTTGCCGACCAGCTGGGGGATGCCGTGTCCTTCTACAAGATCGGGCTCGGGATGCTCACGGGTGGCGGTCTGGCTCTGGCCAACGAGCTGAAGCAGGAACGCGGCAAGCGCATCTTTCTGGACATGAAGCTGTTCGACATCGGACAGACCGTGGAAAACGCCGTGGCCGGGCTGGCGCAGTATGACCTTGATTTCCTGACCGTGCATGGTGATCCGCATGTGGTCCGCGCCGCCAAGGAAGGCGCGCGCGGCAAGGACATGAAAATCCTCGCCGTCACCATCCTCACCTCGCTCGACCGCGCCGATCTGGATGCAAGCCTGATCCGCGAGGGGGCAATTCCCGATCTGGTGGTGGAACGCGCCGCCCGCGCCTTCGAGGCGGGCGCCGATGGCATCATCGCCTCCCCGAACGAGGCGGCGGCGATCCGCGCCCTGCCCGAAGCGGCGGGCAAGCTGATCGTCACCCCCGGCGTGCGCCCGGCGGGCGCGGCGGATGACGACCAGAAACGCATCGCCACCCCGGCCCACGCCATCGCTGCAGGGGCCGATCACATCGTGGTGGGCCGTCCGATCTGGCGCGCGCCAGCGCCCCGCGATGCGGCAGAGGCGATTCTGGCGGAACTGCGCGGCGCCTAATCCTCGTTGATGTCGCGGGTCACGATGCGGGTCTGCCCCTTGCGCAGACCCGTTCCGCGCCGCAGCGCCACCCATGCCAGCAGCGACACCGCCGCGCCGATCAGCAGAAGCCACGGCAGTCCCGCCTGCAATCCGGCCAGCAGCGCCAGCCCCACCGCCAGCGCCCCCACCGCGAAGCCCAGCAGGATGTAGACCGGCGCCAGCATCTCCAGCGCCAGCAGCACCAGCGCCGCGCCGATCCAGACCCACCACAGCTGCGCCCAGCCCATCAGCCCCGGCCCTTCAGCAGCGAAAACGCATCCGCGAACACGTCAAGCGCGCTGGCGGGCAGCACCACGGTCTGCTTTCCCGCGCCCTGCCCCAGCGCCACCAGCGCCTCCACCTGTTTCAGCGCCACCTGATACTGCGCCGCCTCAAGGCCGTTTTCGGCGATGGCGGCGGCCACCACCTGCGTGGCATAGGCTTCGGCCTCCGCCGAGATGCGCCGCGCCTTGGCCTGCTGTTCGGCGGCGTAAAGCTGCGCGTCGGCGGCCAGTTCCACGGCGCGCTTGCGGCCCTCGGCTTCGGTCACCTGCGCGCGGCGGGCGCGTTCGGCGTTGAGCTGCTGCAGCATCGCCTCGCGCGTCTGCTGGTCAAGGTTCACGTCCAGCAGTTCGGCCCGCGTCACCTCGATCCCCCAGTCATCCACCGCATCCATCACGCTGGACTTGATGGTGGCGATCAGCGCCGACCGGTTGGACTGCACCTCGTCCAGTTCCATCTTGCCAATCTCGGCCCGCACGATGCCCGCTACGGTGGTGGCGATGGCGGCATCCACATCGCGGATCCGGTAAACGGTCTTTTCCGGCTCCAGAATGCGGTAGAAGACGCTGGTTTCCACCTCCACCAGCGCGTTGTCGGTGGTGATGGCATCCTGACTGGCGGTCGGCAGCTGACGTTCAAGGATCGACACCTTGTGCGCGACCCGGTCCAGAAACGGCACGATCAGATTGATCCCCGGCCCCAGCACGGCGCGCAGCCGCCCGAACCGTTCCACCACATGTTTTTCCGCCTGCGGCACGATCCGCACCCCCAGCAGAACGCACAGGATCACAAATCCCGCCAGCAGCAGGATCACCAGATTCTGCCCCAGCAGTTCCAGCCAGATGTCTTCCGGACTCATCCTGCGACTCCAATCCCTTAAGCCAAATCCAGATCATAGTATGCCGGGGGCAACAGCGCCCGGAAAGCTCTTTCATCGGCACGTTTTTCGCTTGACTTCACGGCCTCGTGCGCGCAGCCGCCCGGAACTTCTGTGTAAGGGCGCGCGTTTGGTCCATAATCGACAGGCAGGAGATCATCTCATGACCGAGAGTCAGACCCAGATCGGCGATATGCGCTACAACGCGGCAGAGCAGCGGTTCGAGGCGCTTGTTACCTTTCACACCGATGCCGGGCGCGTGCGCGTGGCCAGCAGCTTTGACGCGCCGGTGACGACGCAGCCCGATGCGGCGGAACGGGTGCTTCTGGCCCGGGCACTGGCCGCGCTGGATCAGCCCGGCACGCTGCAGTCGCGCATGACGATGGAAAACAGCAGCCAGCGCGACGTGATGCGTCCCCGGGCCATGGGCGACGAGCGCCGCAAGTCCGGCTGGCTGTCGTGGTTCCGCGCCGCCTGAGGCGGCTGCGAACCCTGCCGCCAGCGGCGGCTCAGCCCTGCGCCAGATAAAGGCGCAGGATGTCGCGGAAATGCGGGATCGCATCGTCCCTTGCGGCAAATTCCTCGGGACGCATCAGCAGCCAGCCCTCGCCCTCGCCGCCAAAACGCACCTCGCGGACCGTGGCGCCGGGCAGATGCGCGGCAAAGAACCAGTTGTCCCCGTGCTGATGCCGCCAGACCAGTGCCGCATCCGGCACCACCAACCCCACCTCCTCGCAGGTTTCGCGCAGCGCGCAGGCTTCGGGCGTCTCCGCGCCTTCGCGCCCGCCGCCGGGGAAATCCAGAAAGCCGGGCCAAGGGATGCCGGGGGTATGATCCCGCCGCAGCACCAGCAGATCGGCGCCAAGAAACAGGATCAGTTTCGCTCCGGAAAAGCTCACGCGATGGTCTCCGGCCCGGAAGGGGCGTATGCTGCGCAGATAACCACTCCCGCCGGAAATGCCAGCCATGCCTGCGCTCTGCCGCGATTGTCTGACCGAATTTGATCTTGGGTCGCGCTGTCCCGCCTGCGGACGGCCCCGTATCGTGCGCCATGCCGAACTGTGGGATCTGTCCATCGCCCATATGGACTGCGACGCCTTCTATGCCAGCGTGGAAAAGCGTGAGAATCCGGAACTGGCCGACAAGCCGGTGATCATCGGCGGCGGCAAGCGCGGCGTGGTCTCCACCGCCTGTTACGTGGCCCGCATCCGGGGCGTGCGCTCTGCCATGCCGATGTTTCAGGCGCTGAAGCTTTGCCCCGATGCGGTGGTGCTGAAACCCCGAATGGCGCTTTACGCGGACGTGTCGCGCCGCATCCGCGCAATGATGGAGGATCTGACCCCCGCCATCGAACCGCTGTCGCTGGACGAGGCGTTTCTGGATCTGTCCGGCACCGCGCGGCTGCATGGCCACCCGCCCGCCGTGATGATGGCCCGGCTGGTCAAGCGGATGCGTGACGAGCTTGGCGTGACCGGATCCGTGGGTCTGTCGCATAACAAGTTTCTGGCCAAGATCGCCTCTGATCTCGACAAGCCGCACGGGTTTTCGGTGATTGGCCGCACTGAGACGCAGGAGTTTCTGCGGCCAAGGCCGGTGCGGCTGATCTGGGGGGTGGGTCTTGCCTCGCAGGAGGCGCTGGAGCGGGCGGGCATCCGCACCTTCGAGGATCTGCTGCGCTGGGACCAGCGCGATCTGGTGGCCCGCTTCGGCGGCATGGGCGACCGGCTGTGGCATCTGGCGCGAGGGCAGGATCACCGCCGCGTCACCCGCGATTCCCCGATAAAATCCATTTCCAACGAAACGACCTTTGCCGAAGACACCGCCGATCCCGACCTGCTGGACGGTCATCTGTGGCGCATGTGCGAAAAGGTGTCCGACCGCGCCAAGGCCAAGGGGCTGGCGGGGCGCGTCGTCACGCTCAAGGTCAAGCGGTCGGATTTCCGCACCCTGACCCGGCGGCAGTCGCTGGCGGATGCCACGCAGATGGCCGACCGCATCTACCGCACCGCCCGCGCGCTGCTGGACCCGCTGGGCAAGGAAGGCCCGTGGCGGCTGCTGGGGGCGGGAATTTCGGATCTGGTGCCCGCCGATCAGGCGGACCGGGGCGGCGACCTGCTGGATCCCGATGCGGGCAAGCGCGCCGCCGCCGAACGCGCCACCGATGCCATCCGCGCAAAATTCGGCGACGATGCCATCGTCAAGGGCCGCGCCCTGCGTTAGCTGCCGCGGGTCAGCAGCTCGTCCTCCTCGTCCTCGGGATCATAGCCCAAGGCCTCCAGCCCGGCTTCCAGATGGTCGGCCAGATGCGGCGTGCCGATCAGGTAATCGGCGGTGGGGGTGGAGGCTTCGGAAAGTGCTGTGCCATAGGCCTCCTGCCAGTCCTCGGCCTCGAACACCTCGCGACCGATCCACATGATCGCGACCAGAGCGGCCTTTTCCTCGTCGCTCATAGACCGGATGAAGCCGCGCAGTTCGCCTTCGGCCCGATCAAGCTCACGGGCCATCAGGATCACGGCGGCGACTTTGCGAACGCTGATTTCTTCCATGACGGGTCTCCTTTCCCCGCCACCTTGCGGGCAGAAGACGGCGCCGTCCTTGATCCTGCGCAAACCCGGTCAGACCGGGGCGGGGCGCGCCTCGGGGGCCAGATCCTCGAAATCGAAGTTATCAAGCCGCTGCGCCCGGCGCCCGGCCTTTTCGGCGCTGATCCGGATTTCGGCCAGATCGCGCGCCGCCATGCCGAAATGCCGGTCAAGGTTTTCGACCCGCCCGCCCAGCCGGTCCACATCCTGATGCAGCAGCGCCAGTTCGCGCCGGATCGCCCCCGCCTGTTCGCGCATCCTTGCATCCTTCAGCACGGCGCGCAGCGTGTTCAGCGTGGCCATGCAGGTGGTGGGCGACACGATCCAGACCCGCAGGCCGAAGCCTTCGCGCACGATCTCGGGGAAATTGCCATGCAGTTCGGCATAGACCGCTTCTGAGGGCAGGAACATCAGCGCGCTGTCCGCCGTCTCTCCCTCGATGATGTAGCGGTCGGAAATGTCGCGCACATGACGGCGCACCGACATGCGGAAGCCCTGCGCGGCGCGCTGCCGGGCCTCGGGCGTTTCGGCGCGGCGCAGCGCCTCATAGGATTCCAGCGGGAACTTGGCATCCACCACCATGGCGCCGGGAGGTCCGGGCAGCTTGATCAGGCAGTCCGCCCGCCGCCCGTTCGACAGCGTGGCCTGCAGCACGTAGCTGTCGCGCGGCAGCGCCTTCGACACGATGTCATTCAGCTGGATTTCGCCAAAGGCGCCACGGGTCTGCTTGTTGGACAGGATGTCCTGCAGCGACAGCACGTCGCCCGACAGGCGGGTGATGTTTTCCTGTGCGCGGTCGATGGTTTTCAGCCGTTCCTGCAGTTCCCCCAGCGAATGGGCGGTGCGCCGCGCGGTGCCGTGCAGGCTTTCGGCCATGTTCTGCTGCACCAGCGCCAGACGCTGCTCCATCAGCTGCAGCATGGCGGTCTGGCTCTGCACCTGCGCCTCGCTGACATGATGCAGCCCGCCCGCCAGCCGGTCCTGCCCCTCGGCCAAGGCCTGCACCCGCTGCGCCAGCTGGCTCAGCGGATAGCCCAGCCGGGCGGCGCGGTTGGAGGCGCGGATCGACAGGATCAGCAGCAGCGCCAGCAGCGCGCCGCCCAACCCCGCCCACAGCAGCGGGTCATCCAGCGCGATCTGCCAGCCCTCAGTCATGTGCGCCCGAACAGCCGTTCGATGTCGCTGAGTTTCAGTTCCACATAGGTGGGGCGGCCATGGTTGCACTGGCCAGAATGCGGCGTCGCCTCCATCTCGCGCAGCAGCGCGTTCATTTCCTCGGCGCGCATCACCCGCCCCGACCGGATGGAGCCATGGCAGGCCACCAGGCTCAGGATCGCCTCCAGCTTTTCCTGCACCAGCTGGCTGCTGCCAAAATCGGCCAGTTCGTCAAGAATGTCGCGCAGCAGGGCGGTGGCATTGACCTCGCCCAGAATCGCGGGCGTCTCGCGCACTGCCAGCGCAGAGCCGCCAAAGGCTTCCACCGTCAGCCCCATGCGGGACAGGTCATCGGCAATGTCCAGAAGCCGCGCCTGATCCTCGGCGGACAGTTCCACGATCTCGGGGATCAGCAGCGCCTGCGCGGGCACGCCCCGTTCCGCCATCTGGCGCTTGAGCTTTTCATAGACCAGCCGCTCATGCGCGGCGTGCTGGTCGACAATGACCACGCCATCTTCGGTCTGGGCGATGATGTAGTTTTCATGCACCTGCCCGCGCGCGGCGCCAAGCGGCAGATGGCGCGGCTCTGGCCTGTCCTCTGCGGCAGGCGCGGGGGCGGGCGCGGGATCGACCACGCGACCGGAATAGGTGCCCGAAAACTCGGAAAACCCCTGCGGCGCCTGCGCGGCATAGGCGGCGCTGCGCGCGGCGGCAGAGGGCCGGTCCATCTGATAGACGCGCGGCGCGCCCGAAGGCGTGGCGGCAGGTTCGGGACGGAAGGCCCCCAGCGTCGCCCCCGCCACGGTGGTGGAGGCGCGATGCCCGGCCTCGGCCAGACCATGCCGCAGCGCCGACACGATCAGCCCGCGCACGAGACCCGGCTCGCGGAACCGCACCTCGGATTTGGCGGGATGCACGTTCACATCCACCAGATGCGGTGCACAGTCGACAAACAGCGCCACCGCCGGATGCCGGTCGCGGCTGAGGAAATCGGCATAGGCGCCGCGCAGCGCGCCATAAAGCAGCTTGTCCTGCACCGGGCGGCCATTGACGAACAGATGCTGCGCCACCGAAGATCCGCGCGAATAGGTGGGCAGCGCCGCATAGCCGGTCAGCCGGAACCCGTCGCGTTCGGCATCGATGGGCAGGGCGTTGTCGGTAAAGTCTGCCCCCAGCACCTGCGCCAGCCGCCCGCGCAGCGCGTCGAACAGATCGCCCGGCACCGCATCGGCCCGGAAGCTCACGCGGTCGCGCCCCTCGGACACGTCGCGCAGGGTGAAGCCCACCGAAGGCTCGGCCATGGCCAGCCGCTTGAGCCCTTCGGCCACCGCCATCATTTCGGCCCGGTCGGTGCGCAGGAATTTCAGCCGCGCGGGCGTGGCGAAGAACAGATCGCGCAGCGTGACCACCGTGCCCTGGTTCAGCGCGGCGGGCCGGATGTCACCCACGACACCGCCATTCACCGTAATCTCGGCGCCGTCCAGCCCCTCGGCGCGGCTCTGGATGGTCAGCCGCCCCACCGCCCCCAGCGAGGGCAGCGCCTCGCCACGAAAGCCGAAGCTGTGGATGGCCAGCAGATCGCTGCCGTCGATCTTGGAGGTGGCGTGCCGCGACAGCGCCAGCGGCAGATCCTCGGGCGCCATGCCGCAGCCGTCATCCGTGACCCGGATCAGCGTCTTGCCGCCATCGGCAATATCCACGGTGATGCGCCGTGCGCCCGCGTCGATGGCGTTTTCCACCAGTTCCTTGACCGCAGAGGCGGGCCGTTCCACCACCTCGCCCGCCGCGATGCGGTTGACGGCGGCCTCGTCCAGCTGGCGGATGACAGGGCGCATGTTGGGGCTATGGCTGTTCATGCCACCAGACCTAGCAGAGCTGCAGCGATTCTCAAACGGGCTTTCCCCCGCTCTCCTCGGTGGTCCGCGCGTCGAGATACAGCCGCACCGCGTCCTGCACATGGCGGAACCGGTCGCCGCCCAGATGCTTGCCGCCATACCAACGCGTCACCACCACGATATGGTCGCGCAGGCCCTCGCGTTCCAGCATGCGCAGGATCACCATGCCTGCGCCGCTTTCGCCATCGTCATTCTTCAGCGGCACATCGCCCAGCAGGACGGCCCATGTGTTATGCGTGGCCTTGGCGAATTTCTTGGCGCGCTTCAGATCCTTCAGAAAGGCACGCGCCTCCTCCTCCGAGGTGCAGGGCCCGCCAGAGACGGCATAGCGCGAGCCGCGGTCGCTGATGATGTTCTCAAGGATGCGCATGGGCTGCGCCTATGCCTGCGGGCGGTCCGGTGCAAGCCCCGGAGGCGGGCTGCGATAGCCGCGCTCGATCTCCAGCAGGCGCTGCTTGCGCCACAGCCCGCCGCCATAGCCGGTCAGCGCGCCATCGGCGCCGATCACCCGGTGGCAGGGGATGACCAGCGCGATCTGGTTGGCGCCATTGGCCTGCGCCACGGCGCGCACCGCCTGCGGACGGCCCAGATCCTGCGCCAGCGCGCCATAGCTGCGGGTCTGTCCGGGCGGGATGGCGCGCAGCGCCTGCCAGACCTGCCGGGTGAACGGCGTGCCATGCAGCGCCAGCGGCGTGTCGAACCGCGCCGAGCTGCCCGCAAAGAACCGCGCCAGTTCGGCGCGGATCTGGTCCGAAGGATCGAAGCGGCCCAGCCCGATCTCGCCGCCCGCCGCCTTGGCGAGCCGGGCCAGTTCGGCGGGCAGCGCCTTGCGGTCCATGAATTCCAGCAGATGCAGATGGCGCGCGTCGCAGACCGACAGCATGTCCCCCAAGGGCGTGGCGATCCAGTCGGCGCGCAGCAGCGCATCTTGGCGCAGACTGCCCGGCGCGCGGCCCAGCAACCGGGCAAAGGCCGCCCGGAACGCGCTGGCCGACTCGAACCCCGCCTCCAGCTGCGCCGCGATCACCGGGCCGCCGCTTGCCAGCGTGGTGAAGCCTTCGCGCAGCCGCCGGTGGCGGGCCATCTCCAGAAAGGTCATGCCGAACTGCCGCTTGAACACCCGCCGCACGGTAGAGGGATCAAGCCCCAGCGCAACCAGATCGGGTTCGCCCCAGCGGCGGGCCGGATCCTGGTCCAGCGCGGCCAGAAGCTGCTGGATCACCGGTTCGCCCGCCGCCATGGGCGCCAGCGGATGGCAGCGTTTACAGGGCCGGAACCCCGCCGCCAGACAGGCGGCCACACTGTCGTGAAAGCTGCAATTGGCCCGCAGCGGTTTGCGCGCGGGACAGGTCAGGCGGCAGAAGATGCCGGTGGAGGCGACACAGACCCAGACCTGCCCGTCATAGGCCGGATCGCGGTCCAGAAGCGCCTGATACAGCGTGTCGGAGGGGGGCATGGGGAACAGCATGGCGCCATCCTGCCACGGATCGGCGCGGCGTGGCGCCGGAAATCGGGCAGCGCTTGCGAAATTTCCGCGCTGCCGCCCCCCTTGCCAAGCGCAGCGGCGGGGCCAAGTCTCGGTCAAGGATTCGGAAAACCAGATATGACAGGAGACAGCGCATGAAAACCGAAGATGCAGGCAGCAGCGTTCTGGAAACATGGACCGTGGAGGAGGTGGCAGAGGCTTTTGACCGCAACGAGATCGTGCTGATCGATGTGCGCACGCCGCAGGAATACATGTTCGAACATGTCGAAGGCGCGCTGCTGATGCCGATGGCGTTTTTCCGCGCCGAAAAGCTGCCCGGCCAGAGCGACAAGCGCATCGTCTTCCATTGCGGATCGGGCGTGCGGTCGGAAAAGGTCGCCCGCGCCGCCATGGCCGCAGGCTGTGACCGGATCGCCCATATGGAAGGCGGGTTCGGCGCGTGGAAGGCGGCGAAAAAACCCTATATCGGCACCAACATGGCCACCGGTGCCCCGACGCCCATGGGCTAAGCCGGATCGCGCGCCCCGGACCCCCGGGGCGCGCGGAAGCCTTTAGCGGCGTCCGGCCTTCATCAGCCCCTGCGCCTTCAGTTCGGCATGGGCCTCGTCCAGCGCCGTCCATGCGCGGGAAATCAGGATGTCGATTTCCTCTTTGCTGATGACCAGCGGCGGCGAGATGATCATGCGGTCATAGACGTGACGCATGATGAGGTTGTTGGCGAAACAGCGTTCCCGCGTGATGTAGCCCGCCGTGCCTGCCTCGGCCTCGAAGGGCGCGCGGCTCGCCTTGTCCGGCGTCAGCGCCAGCGAGCCCATCATGCCGACAATGCGCGCCTCGCCCACCAGCGGATGCTCGGCCAGTGCTTCGAACTTCGTCTTGAGGTAAGGGCCGGTATCGTCGCGCACCCGCTCCACGATCTTTTCTTCCTGCAGGATGCGCAGGTTTTCCAGCGCCACGGCAGAGGCGACGGGATGGCCGGAATAGGTGTAACCGTGGTTGAATTCGGTCTTGGCGATCACGCCTGCCACCTCGTCCGACAGGATCGACCCGCCGATCGGCTGGTAGCCCGAGGACAGGCCCTTGGCGATGGTCATGATGTCGGGGCGGATGCCCACGGTTTCCGATCCGAACCACGCGCCGGTGCGCCCGAAGCCGCAGATCACCTCGTCCGCGATCAGCAGGATGCCGTATTTGTCGACGATGCGCTGCACCTCGGGCCAGTAGGTCGAGGGCGGAATGATCACGCCGCCTGCGCCCTGAATCGGCTCCGCGATAAAGGCGGCGACGCGGTGCGGGCCGATCTCCTCGATCGCCGCTTCCAGCTGCCGCGCGCGTTCCAGCCCGAATTCCTCGGGGGTCATGTCGCCGCCTTCGTTATACCAGTGCGGCTGGTCGATATGGTGAATGCCGGGAATCGGCATCCCGCCCTGCGCGTGCATGCCCTTCATGCCGCCAAGGCTGCCCGACCCGACCGAGGAGCCGTGATAGCCGTTCCAGCGGGAAATGATCACGTCGCGCTGCGGTTCGCCCTTTTCCTGCCAGTAGGTGCGCACCAGCCGCAGGTTGGTGTCATTGGCCTCTGACCCCGAAGAGGCAAAGAACACGGTGTTCAGATCGCCCGGCGCCAGTTCCGCGATCTTGGCGGCAAGCTGGATCACCGGCACATGGGTCGTCTGGAAGAAGGTGTTGTAATAGGGCAGTTCCAGCATCTGGCGCTGCGCCACATCGGCCAGTTCGCGGCGGCCATAGCCCACATTCACGCACCAGAGCCCGGCCATGCCGTCAAGGATGCGCTCCCCCTCGCTGTCGGTCAGCCAGCAGCCTTCGGCGCGGGTGATGACCCGGGCGCCCTTGCGCGCCAGATCCTGCGCGGTGGTGAAAGGGTGCATGTGATGCGCGGCGTCCAGCGCCTGCAGTTCGGATGTCGGGGAATTGACGGAGACAAGCGTCATGTCGGCCACCTTTCAGGGAGGAGATATGTTGGCGCCGATAATATGATCAAATTATCTGAGGTCAATCGAATCAGATCAGCCCCTCCCGGATCTGGGTCATGCCCTGCACCACGTCCCCTTCCATGGCGCGGGCGGCGGCATCGGGGTCGGCCTCGGCCAGCGCCTCCAGCAGATCCTTGTGGCGATCCGGCAGGTTGCGGGTGCCGAACTGGCCGCAGACCACGCGCAACGACGGCCCGAAACGCAGCCACAGCCCGTCGACCAGCTCGGTCAGGATCGGCGCCTGCGCCAGCGCGTTCAACTCGGCGTGAAAGCGGTGATTCTCCTCCAGATAGCCGCGCACGTCGCCCCGGGCGATGGCCCGGTCCAGCCGCGCGTCGGTCGCGCGCAGCAGCGCCACCTCCGCCGCTCCGCAATGCTGCGCCGCGCGCCGCGCCAGCTGCGGTTCCAGCGCCACGCGGGCCACGGTCAGCTGGTCCACCGCCGCCGCATCCAGCACTGGCACCACGATCCGCCGGTTGCCGCGAAAGGCCAGCGCGCCCTCGGCGATCAGACGGCGCAGCGCCTCGCGCACCGGGGTCATGCCCGCCTGCAGCTCGTCGACCAGCCCCTGAATGGTCACCGCCTGCCCCGGCTCCAGTTCGCCAAACAGCACCATCTCGCGCAGGCGGCGATATACCACCTCATGCGCAGGCGGTCCCGCGCCCTCTGCCCTAACATTCATCGCCTGCCTCCAGATTGACCAATGGCCGCTCAGCCTCATCTTGCACGCTGCACCGGCCCGTGAAAACATCACCACAGTTGCCAAACGGGGCAGCGTTTGATCAAATTCACAAGCCACGGGGCGGCTATAGACCCCAACACCGACGGGAGCAAAGTATGAAGACACCCCTTCTGAGTTTCACCGCCACACTGGCGCTGCTCGCCACTGCGGCGCAGGCCCAAGAGGTCCGCGTCTACAACTGGTCGGACTATATCGACGAATCGCTGCTGGAGAAATTCGAGTCCGAAACCGGAATCGACCTGATCTATGACGTGTTCGACAGCAACGAGGTTCTGGAAACCAAGATGCTGGCCGGGTCTTCCGGATATGACGTGGTTGTGCCGACCGGCAGCTTCCTGCAGCGTCAGATCATGGCAGGAGCCTTCCAGAAGCTCGACAAGTCGAAGCTGCCCAATCTGGAAAACATGTGGGACGTGATCGAAGAGCGCACCGCGCAATACGACCCCGATAACGAATATTCCGTCAATTACATGTGGGGCACCACCGGGATCGGCGTGAATGTGAACAAGGTCAAGGAAGTGCTGGGCGAAGACGCGCCCATCGACAGCCTCGATCTGATCTTCGATCCGGCGAACATGGAAAAGCTGGCCGCCTGCGGAGTTTATTTCCTTGATGCGCCGGTCGAGGTGATTCCCGCCGTGCTGAAATACATCGGTGAGGATCCCGATTCCAAGGATCCCGAAGTCATCGCCAAGACCGAACCGGTGCTGATGGCAGTGCGGCCCTATATCTCCAAGTTCCACTCCTCGGAATATATCAACGCGCTGGCCAATGGCGACATCTGCGTGGCCTTCGGCTGGTCGGGTGACGTGCTGCAGGCCCGCGACCGCGCCGCCGAGGCCGACAATGGCGTCGAGGTGGCCTATAACGCGCCCAAGGAAGGCGCGCTGATGTGGTTCGACCAGATGGCGATTCCGGTGGATGCGCCCAATCCCGATGCGGCCCATACCTTCCTGAACTTCATCATGGATCCGGAAAACATGGCCGCCGCGTCCAACTACGTCTACTATGCCAATGGCAACGAGGCGTCGCAGGAATTCCTGAACGAGGACGTGATCGAAGACACGGCGATCTATCCCGACGCGGAGACGCTGGAGAACCTTTATACCTTCACGCCCTATGACCAGCGTCTGAACCGCGATGTGACGCGGCTCTGGACCAAGGTGAAATCGGGCGCCTGAGCCCGCCCTCCGGCCCGCGCCCTTCGGGACGCGGGCCTTTTCAGCACAGGATACCTGCATGGCTCAGACCGTTTTCGCCCCCTGGACCGATCCGGACCAGAAACCCATCATCGAATTCCGCAATGTCACGAAGACATTCGGAGAGTTCACCGCGATTCACGACCTGTCGCTGAACATCTACGAGCGGGAGTTTTTTGCGCTGCTGGGGCCGTCGGGCTGCGGCAAGACCACGATGATGCGGATGCTCGCCGGGTTCGAGACCATCAGTTCCGGCCATATCTTCCTGTCGGGGCAGGACATCGGGGCCATTCCGCCCAACAAGCGCCCGGTCAACATGATGTTCCAGAGCTATGCGCTGTTTCCGCATCTGTCGGTCTGGGAAAACATCGCCTTCGGGCTGAAACGGGAATCGCGCGACCGCGACCAGATCGCCGCGCGGGTCGAGGAAATGCTGCGCCTCACCCGGCTGACCAAATTTGCCAAACGCAAGCCGCACCAGATCTCGGGCGGGCAGCGGCAGCGCGTGGCGCTGGCCCGCAGTCTGGCCAAGGCGCCGAAGCTGCTCCTGCTGGACGAACCGCTGGGCGCGCTGGACCGCAAGCTGCGCGAGGAAACGCAGTTCGAACTGATGGACATTCAGGAAAAGACCGGCACCACCTTCGTGATCGTCACCCACGATCAGGAAGAGGCGATGACCGTCGCCTCCCGCATCGCGGTGATGGACGAGGGCCATCTGGTGCAGGTCGCCACCCCCGCCGAAATCTACGAGGCCCCGAACAGCGTCTATGTCGCGGATTTTATCGGCGACGTGAACATCCTGCAGGGCCGTGCCACGCCGCAGGGCGACGGCGTGTCGATCGACTGGGCCGAAGGCCAGCCGCCGATCCGCGCCGCCACCGACACGACGTTCAGCCCCGGTCAGGCCTGCCATTTTGCCGTGCGCCCCGAAAAGGTGACCATCGACGTGGAGCGGCCCGACCGCCCCAACACCTTCCGCGGCAAGGTCATCGACATCGCCTATCTGGGCAACATCTCCACCTATCACGTCGAACTGGCGGGCGGGCACCGGATGAAGGCGCAGATGGTCAATGCCCGCCGTCTGGCCAACCGCCAGATCACATGGGAGGACGAGGTCTGGGTCGGGTTCACCGACACCGCCGGCGTCGTGCTGGAGGAATAGCCGATGCGCCGCTTCGTTCTCATCGCCGTTCCCTATCTGTGGCTTCTGGCGCTGTTCCTTGTCCCCTTCCTGATCGTGCTCAAGATCTCGCTGTCGGATGTGGCGCTGGCCCGGCCCCCCTACATGCCGCAGCTCGACCTGACGCAGGGACTGGACGGCCTGCTTACCTTCTTCTCGGACCTGGATTTCGAGAATTTCGTCTTTCTCAGCACCGACTCGCTCTACTGGCAGGCCTATCTCAGCTCGCTGCAGATCGCGGTGGTCTCCACCCTGCTGACGCTCTGCGTGGGCTACCCCATCGCCTATGGCATGGCGCGGGCGCCGCGCGAATGGCGGCCCACCCTGCTGATGCTGGTGATCCTGCCGTTCTGGACCTCGTTCCTGATCCGGGTCTATTCGTGGATGGGGATCCTGTCGACCGAAGGCGTGCTCAATCAGGTCCTGCTGTTTCTGGGCGTCATCGACACGCCGCTGCAGATCATGAACACCAAGACCGCCGTCTATATCGGCATCGTCTACACCTACCTGCCCTTCATGATCCTGCCGATCTATTCCGCGCTGGAAAAGCTGGATGAATCGCTGCTGGAAGCGGCCGAGGATCTGGGCTGTTCCCGGATGGAGGCGTTCTGGCTGATCACTTGGCCGCTGTCGCGCAACGGCATCATCGCGGGCTGCTTTCTGGTCTTCATCCCCGCCATCGGCGAATTCGTCATCCCCTCGCTTCTGGGCGGGTCGGACACGCTGATGATCGGCAAGGTGCTGTGGGAGGAATTCTTCTCCAACCGCGACTGGCCGGTGGCCTCGGCGGTGGCGGTGATCCTGCTGCTGATCCTCATCATTCCCATCGTGCTGTTCCAGCGCAACGAGCAAAAACAGCGGGAGGCCGAGGGATGAGACGCTTTTCCTGGTTCAACACCACCTCTCTGACCCTGGGCTTTGCCTTTCTCTACCTGCCCATGATCCTGCTGGTGGTCTACAGCTTCAACGAAAGCCGTCTGGTCACGGTCTGGGCGGGCTTCTCCACCAAATGGTATGGCGAACTGCTGCGCGATCAGGCCTTTCTGGACGCGGCATGGGTGACGGTGAAGGTGGCGGTGTTCTCCTCCACCCTCGCCACGGTGCTGGGCACCATGGCGGCCTATGTGCTGGTGCGCGCGGGGCGGTTTTCCGGGCGCACGCTGTTTTCCGGCATGATCTACGCGCCGCTCGTCATGCCGGAGGTGATCACCGGCCTGTCGCTGCTGCTGCTCTTCATCGGGCTCAACATCGACCGGGGCGTGTTCACCATCGTGCTGGCCCATACCACCTTCGCCATGTGCTACGTCTCGGTGGTGGTGTCCTCGCGGCTCACCTCCTTCGACCGCTCGCTGGAAGAGGCGGCGCTGGATCTGGGCTGCTCCGCGTTCGAGGCGTTCCGGCTGGTCACCCTGCCGATCATCGCGCCTGCGGTGATCTCGGGCTGGCTGCTGGCCTTCACCCTGTCGCTGGACGATCTGGTCATCGCCAGCTTCACCACCGGCCCCTCGGCGACCACCCTGCCCATCAAGATCTTCTCCGCCGTGCGTCTGGGGGTCAGCCCGCAGATCAACGCGCTGTCCACCCTGATGATCGCCGTGGTCACGGTGGGGGTGGTGGCCGCCTCGATCATCACCAAACGCGCCGCCGTGTCGCAGGCCCGCGACGAACAGGCGGCCATCCGGGCGGAATAACCAGAAAGACCATCGGGCAAACATGAAACGCATCTACGAAGCCGCGGCCTACGGGCCGCAGGGCGCCTGTTTCTGGGCGGACACCGTGCCGCCCGGCAGCTGGCCCGGCCTGCCCGGCTCCCGCCAGACCGAAGTCGCCGTGATCGGCGGCGGCTTCACCGGGCTTTCCGCAGCGCTGCATCTGGCGCAGGCGGGCGTGCAGGTCACCCTGCTGGAGGCGGATCACCCCGGCTATGGCGCCTCGGGGCGCAATGGCGGCTTCTGCTGTCTGGGCGGCGCCAAGGCCCCGGCCTCCGTCCTGCGCAAGCGCTTCGGCGAAGACGGGCTGCGCGAGTGGCGGGCCTGCGAGAAGGCCGCGATCGACACGGTCGCGGATCTGCTGCAGACCCATGCGATCGACGCCGACACCCATTCCGAGGGCGAAACCCTGCTCGCCCACAGCCCCCGCGCCTGGCAGAAGCTGCAGGCCGAGGCGCAGGAGATCCCCGCGCTTTACGGTGTCACGCCGCAGCTCACCGGCGCCGCCGATCTGGCCGCCGAAGGTCTGGCCGGGCCGTTTCACGGCGCGCTGACCGTGCCCTTGGGCTTCGCGCTCAACCCGCGCAAATATCACGCGGGCCTCGCCCGGGCCGCGCAGCAGGCGGGGGCCACGCTTCACGCCCATAGCCCCGTCACCCGGCTGCGCCCCATCGCGGGCCGCTGGCAGCTCGACACCGCCGCAGGCAGCGTGACGGCGGACCGGGTTCTGCTTGCCACCAACGGCTATTCCTCCGAGGATCTGCCCGACTGGCTCGCCGCCCGCTACCTGCCGGTGCAGTCCAGCGTCATCGTCACCGCCCCGCTGACCGAGGCGCAGCGGCAGGCGCAGGGCTGGACCTCGCGCCAGATGGCCTATGACACCCGGCAGCTGCTGCACTACTTCCGCCTGCTGCCCGACAACCGCTTCCTCTTCGGGATGCGCGGCGGGCTCACCGCCACGCCGCGCGCGCAGGCCGCGATCTCGCGCCGCATCCGCCGCGAATTCACCGCCATGTTCCCGGCATGGCGGGACGTGCAGATCACCCATGAATGGGCGGGGCTGGTCTGCCTGATGGCCAATCTCACCCCCTATGCCGGGCCGGTGCCGGGCCATCCCGGCCTCTTCGCGGGCATGGGCTATCACGGCAATGGCGTCGCCATGGGCAGCCATGTCGGCAGGCTGATGGCGGAGATGATCCGCGGCGCGCCGCCCCCGCTGCCCGCAGCGCTCCGCACCCCGCCCGCGCGCTTTCCGCTGGGCCGCCTGCGCCGCGCCCTGCTGGCGCCCGCCTATGTCACGGCAGCCCTCTTCGATCTCTGAGGCTTCATCTTGCCCCTAAACTCCGGGGGAGTCTGCGCGCCAGCGCAGACGGGGGCAGAGCCCCCTTTCATGACATATGTCTGCCTGTGGCAGGCGGGGGCAGAGCCCCCTTCCATGACGCTATGTCTGCCTGTGGCAGACGGGGGGCAGCGCCCTCCTCGACCGCGCCGCAGGGATCAGCCCTGCGGGGTCATCCCCTGCCGGGCCTTGAACGATTTCACCCCCAGCGCATGTTCGCGCAGGATGATGGCGACACCCGAGGCGATGACCACCGCCGATCCCACCAGCATCCACACCGTCGGCACGTCGGAAAACACCACATAGCCGATCAGGATCGCCACAAGGATCGACGCATAGTCGAAAGGCGCCAGCAGCGCCGCCTCGCCATGGCGGTAGCCTGCGGTCAGGCAGATCTGCGCCACCCCGCCGATCAGCCCCGACCCCACCAGCAGCGCCAGATCCGCAGGCCCCGGCATCACCCAGCCAAAGGGGATGGTCAGCAGCGACAGCAGCGTCGCGGTCAGCGAGAAATAGAACACGATGGCGGCGGTCTGTTCGGTCGCCACCATGCGGCGGATATGGATCTGCACCAGCGCCCGCAGCACCGCCGAGGCCATCATGAAGATCACCCCCCACAGCACCGCCCGGTTCACGTCCGACACGGTCAGCAGCGGCCACATCACGATGACCACGCCCACCAGCCCCATCAGAACCGCGCTCATGCGGAAAATCCGCACCTTTTCCCCCAGCAGCACGGCGGCAAAGATCACCGTCAGCAGCGGCCCGGCATAGCTCAGCGCCGTGACCTCGGGCAGCGGCAGCAGGCCAAGTGCGGCAAAGTTGAACCCCATGGCGCCCGCGCCCACGATGCCGCGCAGGAAATGCGCCGACACGCTTTTTACCCGCAGCCCGCTCGACAGCTCGCGCCGCCACAGGATCCAGACAAGGATCACCGGCATGGCAAAGAAAGAGCGGAAAAACACCGTCTGCCCGGTGGGCACCTCGTCCGAGGCGGCCTTGATCAGCGCCGACATCACGACAAACAGCACGACAGAGGCAAGTTTCAGCGCAATGCCGAGCAGGGGCGAGGGCATAAGAACTCCGGATGAGGCGACCGGCTCAGCTTGGACGCTGGCAGCGGGAAGGTCAATCAACCTGACCGGGTTTTACCGCTGTCCAGACAGTGCTGACGGAATGCCCGCTTGAGCAGGTCAAGCTCGGCCCGCAGCAGCGAGATCTCGGCGCGCAGGTCATCGTCCAGCGCCTCGCCCGCGATCAGGGCAAAGCTGTCCAGCCGCGCGCCGCTTTCCGCGTCGCGGATCACGAAGGTGCGGACCCCGTCCCCCACCGCCTCCACCGGCACCGGCACGTCCAGCGCCCAGCATCCCGGATCGGCGGTTTCGGTCAGGGTCACGCCGCGCAGCGGCACCTCCTCCAGCGTCACCACCACCTCGGGGGCGGAGATGCCGCGCGGCTCCCCCACCAGAAGCCCCTGCCAGATCCCGTCGCGAAAGCGCGTCTTGGTCAGCGTGTAAGCGCTCATCCCGTCTCTCCGTCACAGCTCCGCCCGGGGGCGGCGGCAAAAGGTCAGATCGCGCAGGATCACCTGAGACATCTCCGGCCCCTCGAAGATCAGGTCCAGCCACAGGTGATCGACGCGCTTCTCGTTCAGCCGGGCATAGGCCAGATCGAATTCGACCCGCGCCCTGTCGCCCTGCAGGGGCAGTTCGCGCACGATCTGTTCGGTATTGGGACCGTGGCGGATGTTGAGCCGGGCGAGGATCTCCACCGGGCGCTCCATCTCCACCAGCGCTTCGACCCGCAGCAGATGCCGCCGCTTCAGCCCCTGCGCCGCCGCCTCGGGCAGATCAACGGCCAGCGACAGATAGGATCCCTCGAACCGGAACACCTCCAGCTTCAGGCCGCAGGCGGCAAGATCGGCATCCCGCGTGTTGCGGATCTGGCGCAGGACGATGTCGGCGCGCGGACAGTCGTGAAACAGCACCGTCCCTTCCGCCAGCCGTGCCGGAGAGCGGGCCGGGCACAGGCCCTGCACCGGCAGCGGCCCGCACCACGGATCCGGGCGCCATGCCCAGTCGGCATCCTGCGGGCGCGGAAAGGCCTGTGATCCGATCAGCGGCAGCGCCAGCCGCGCCTCGGCCACCTGCAGCAACCGGTCCAGCCGGGTTTTCAGCCGCCGGGCGGCGGCCCGCTGGCGGCGCAGGCGCGGCAGATCCGTCTCTGGCGCGGCCTCGGCGGCGCGACCCCAGCGCCGCAGCGCCACGGCGGTCATCACCCGATCCAGCCATCCGTCCCTGCTGCCTGCCGCCATGCCCTGTGGCTCCTCGCCTCTGCGCCCGCGCGCTGTCCTGTCGTCCCGGCCCGCCGGGGCCGGGTCAGTTCCCGGCGTCCGCCTCAGCCGGGGCGGCGCTGGCCGCGGCCATCCGGTCCTGCATCTGCAGCAGCATCTCGGCTCCGGCCTCCTCGGCCAGCGGGCTGCCCTCTGGCGCATATAGCGCCAGCGCCACAAGGCGCGATCCCTGCCGGTACACCGCCCGCCAGTAGCGCGGATCGCCCGCCTCCAGCACCGCATCGCCGCCGCTCGCCAGATGGGCCAGCGCCACGCCGTCCTGTTCCCTGCCGCCGATCAGCCGCTGGCCCGCCTGCGCCGCCATCACCGCCGGGCTGGGCAGGGCCGCTGTCGCCTGTCGTGGTCCAACCGTCACCGTCATCACGGCAGGCTCCACCATCGGGCCGGTCTCACCATCGCTGAGAATGCGGCAGGAGGCGACCACGGCAAAGTTGCGTCCGGGCCGCCGCGCCAGTGTCACCGGATCCACGCAATAGCCTTCGGGGCCAATCGCCACCACATCGCCCGACACCAGCGCCGCCCGCGCCAGCGGCGCCGACCCGGCGCTGCCTCCGGCCACCGGGGCCACACAGCCCGACAGAACACCCGCGACGGCATATGCCGCAAAGCTCAGCCCATGGCGCATGACGCCTGTCCCCCCGCCCTGTATCTGCTCCCGTATCGGGATAGCGAAGCCCTTGACGTGGCACAAGAAAGAATACCCCCCAGCCGGGGCGGAGTTGACATCCCGGTGCATTCGCGCCCTTCTGGCCCGTATGGGGCGGACATTTCCGGCATGCCAGCAGGCGCCGCAGCCTTCCCCCCGGGACATGTTTTCATCAGATCGCAGGGCATATGAGCTACCGGTCCTTCACCCTCCTGACCGCTGCCGCACGCCGCCCCGAGATCTGGCGGCTGGCGCTGGGGCTGCTGCTGGCGATCGTGGTGACCTTTGGTCTGGCGCAGGTGCTGCTGGGTCTGCTGCTGCCCTTGGCGGGCAAGGACAGCCTGACTGTCGACGACTCGCCGCTTGGCCTTCTGGTGCTGCTGCTCTCCATGGGGGCCATGGCGGCGGGGGCGGCGGTCAGCGCGCGGCTTCTGCACGGGCGCCCCTTCCTCAGCCTGATCGGCCCGCCCGGGCTGGCGCTTCGGCAGGGCCTGCGGGTGGCCGTGGCGCTGGCCCTGCTCAGCGCCGTCATCGTGCTGCTGCCGCCATGGCCGCTGTCGGCGGATCTGCAGCCGGGCCTGCCGCCCGTGACGTGGCTGGCGCTGCTGCCGCTGACGCTGCTGGCGCTTCTGGTGCAGACCGGCAGCGAAGAAATCCTGTTCCGCGGCTATCTGCAAAGCCAGCTTGCCGCGCGCCTGCCTTGGCCTGCGGTCTGGCTGGTGCTGCCTTCGGCGCTTTTTGCACTGGGTCACCACGCGCCCGCCATCTATGGCGCCAATGCCGGGCTGGTCACGCTCTGGGCCTTTGTCTTCGGGCTGGCCATGGCCGACCTGACGGCGCGCAGCGGCACGCTGGGGCCGGCCATCGCCTTTCATTTCGTCAACAACTTCATGGCGATAGGCCTGATCGCCCCGCAGGGCGACATGGCCGGGCTCGCGCTGTATCTCTGGCCCTTCGACACCGATGACACCAGCGCCATGCGCGCCATGCTGCTGCCGGATCTGATGACTCTGGGGCTGGGCTGGCTGGCCGCGCGGCTGGCCTTGCGGGTCTGAGCCTGCGCGCGCGATTGCATTTCCCCCGACCGCGGCTTAAGTCACCCGCAATCAAAGCCGCTCCGGGTAAGGGCCGCAACGCATGAACTGGATCACCAACTACGTCCGTCCGCGGATCAACTCGATCTTCTCGCGCCGCGAGATGCCAGAGAACCTGTGGACGAAATGTGACGCTTGCGGAACGATGCTGTTCCACCGCGAACTGACGGACAACCTTGGCGTCTGCACCAATTGCGGACACCATATGCACATCACGCCGCGCGCACGCTTCACCGCGCTGTTCGATGGCGGCATCTTCTCGGAAATCGACGTGCCGGAGCCGCTGGCCGATCCGCTGCATTTCCGCGACCAGAAGAAATACCCCGACCGGATGCGCACGGCGCAGAAAACCACCGGTGAAAAAGAAGCGATGCTGGTCGCCGCCGGGGAAATCGGACGCACCCCCATCATTGCCGCCGCGCAGGATTTTTCCTTCATGGGCGGGTCGATGGGCATGTATGTCGGCAATGCCATCATCAAGGCCGCCGAACAGGCGGTGAAATCGAAGCGCCCGCTGGTGCTGTTCTCCGCCGCCGGGGGCGCGCGGATGCAGGAGGGCATCCTGTCGCTGATGCAGATGCCGCGCACCACCGTGGCCGTGCAGATGCTGCGCGAGGCGGGGCTGCCCTATGTCGTGGTGCTGACCCATCCCACCACCGGCGGCGTCACCGCATCTTATGCCATGCTGGGCGATGTCCAGATCGCGGAGCCCGGCGCGCTGATCTGTTTCGCCGGGCCGCGCGTCATCGAACAGACCATCCGTGAAAAGCTGCCCGAAGGCTTCCAGCGCGCCGAATACCTGCTGGAACATGGCATGCTGGACCGGGTGACCGACCGCCGCCGCCTGCGCGCCGAACTGGTGACGATCCTGCGCATGCTGATGGGCATGCCGCCGCCCGTCGCGGGCGACCTGCCCTCCCCCGAGTCGGAGGCTGCGGCAGAAGCGGTGCCCGCCCCTGCCGCCGCTCCCGCAAAGAAGAAGCCCGCCAAGTGAGCACTGCTGCCGGTTCGGATGTCCTCCTTGACCGGATGATGTCGCTGCATCCCAAGATCATCGACCTGACGCTGGACCGGGTGTGGCGCCTGCTGGCGGCGCTGGACCATCCCGAACGCGACCTGCCGCCGGTCATCCATCTGGCGGGGACCAACGGCAAGGGCAGCACGCAGGCGATGATCCGCGCCGGGCTGGAGGCGGCAGGCCAGAGCGTGCATGCCTATACCTCGCCGCATCTGGTGCGCTTTCACGAACGCATCCGCGTGGCCGGGGATCTGATCGACGAATCCGCGCTGAGCGCCGCGCTGGATGAATGCTGGCACGCCAATGGCGGCGACCAGATCACCTATTTCGAGATCACCACCTGCGCCGCCTTTCTGGCCTTCGCGCGCACCCGCGCCGATGTCACGCTGCTGGAAACCGGGCTTGGCGGGCGGCTGGATGCAACGAATGTGGTGGAGACGCCGGCGCTGACCATCCTCACCCCCATCTCCTATGACCATCAGCAGTATCTGGGCGAGACCCTGACCGAGATCGCGGGCGAAAAGGCCGGGATCCTGAAACGCGGCGTGCCCTGCATCGTCGGCCCGCAGGATGGCGAAGCGCTGGAGGCGATCGAGGCGCGCGCCGCCCGTCTGGGTGCCCCGCTGCTGGCCTATGGCCAGCACTGGCATGTCTGGGAAGAACGCGGGCGGCTGGTCTATCAGGATGAAACCGGGCTGCTGGATCTGCCGCTGCCCAACCTGCCCGGCCCGCATCAGATCGCCAATGCCGGGGCGGCGCTCGCCGCGCTGCGCCATCTGGGCCATGACGAAGCCGCCTGCGAGGCGGCGGTGACCCGCGCCGACTGGCCCGCCCGGATGCAGCGCCTGCGCCGGGGCCCGCTGGCCAAGGCCGCGCCCGAGGCGGAACTGTGGCTGGATGGCGGGCACAACCCCGCCGCCGGAGAGGCGCTGGCCGATCTGCTGGAACACATGCCGCGCAGGCCCACCCACCTGATCTGCGGCATGCTCAACACCAAGGACGTGTCCGGCTACCTGCGCCCGCTGGCGCGGGTGGTGGACAGCCTGACCGCCGTGTCGATCCCCGACGCGCCCGCCACGCTTTCTGCCGACCAGACCGCCGAGGCGGGCAGCGCCGTGGGTCTGGCCAGCAGCACCGCCCCCGATGTGTCCAGCGCGCTGGACACCATCATCGCGCGTGATCCTGCCGCGCGGGTGCTGATCTGCGGCTCGCTTTACCTTGCCGGGACCGTGCTGCGCGACAACGGCTGAAGGCCCGCGCCGCTAGTGCTGGTGATTCGCGCAATCCCGCCTGCCTCAGCTCGTGCCAGTAACTATATGTTGACTGATTCGCTGCGTCTCGCATAAGGTCAGCCCAAGGCCACGCGCAGATTGCACACCCGCTCGCGGCACCATCGGGGCAGATCACTCAGAAAAACAACACCCGCGTCCGGACGCCGTCCGCGCGCATCTGTCCCGCACCGACAGAGTCCGGTCGCAGTGATGCGGAACCGGACACAGGATCAGGCAGAAGACCCAAAATCGAGCCACCTTGGAGGGCCCCTCGCGGGGCCCTTCCTTCTGTCAGCGCCCGCGCGGCGACAGGATCAGCCCGGCTCGCCCCAGCGCGCATCCTGCATTTCGCGCAGGCGGCTGGCGGTGCGTTCGAATTCAAACGCGCCGGTGCCTTCGACATACAGGCTTTCGGGCTCGTCCACGGCGCTGATGATGACCTTCACCTTCGCCTCGTACAGCGCGTCGACCAGCGTCACGAACCGCTTTGCCTCGTTGAAATTGCTGCGGCCCAGCCGGGGGATGTTCTCGATCACCAGCATCCGCACCGCCTCGGCCAGCGCCAGATAATCGGCAGGCCCCAGCGGCTGGCCGCAGAGATCGTAGAACGACGCGCGCGCGATGCCGTTGGAATAGCGCGGCAGTTCCACCCGGCGGCCCTTGACGGTCAGCACCAGCGGCTCCTCGCGGCCTTGGGTCAGCTCCGTCCACAGCGCATCGATCTTCGCGCGCGAGGCATCGTTCACCGGCGTGAAATAGACCTGCGCGCCCTTCAGACGGTCCTGCCGGTGATCCCGGTCAGAGGCCAGTTCGCGCACCACCAGCCGCTCCTTGATCAGCGCGATGAAGGGCAGGAACAGCTGCCGGTTCAGCCCGTCCTTGTAAAGATCGTCCGGCACCCGGTTCGAGGTGGTGACCACGACCGTTCCCGCATCGAACAGCTGCTGGAACAGCCGCCCCACCAGCATCGCATCGGCGATGTCGGTGATCTGCATCTCGTCAAAGGCCAGCACCTTGACCGCGTCGCTGACGCGGCGGGCCATGGGGATCACCGGATCCTCCACGCCCTCGCCGCGCAGGCGGTGCAGATCAGCCTGCATTTCCTGCATGAAGGCATGGAAATGCACCCGGCGCACCGGCACGGACAGGCTGTCGACAAACAGATCCATCAGCATGGATTTGCCGCGCCCCACCCCGCCCCAAAGGTACAGCCCCTTCGGCGGTTCGGGCGCACGGCGGAACAGCCCGCGCTTCACCGGCTTTGCCAGTTCGGCGCGGATGCGCTCCAGCTCGGGCAGGGTGTCTTCCTGCGCGGGGTCTCGCGTCAGGCGGCCCTCGGCCACCCTTGCGTCGTAAAGGTCGGTCAGCGTGGTCATGTCCGCGCCATAGCGCGGCCCGGCGGCTTTGTGTAGAGCCCGCGCGCATCACGGAAGATGATCCCCGTCATCACCAAATCGGGATTGACCCCGTGACATCGCCCCGTAAGGCTGGCGCGCGAGCAGGAGTTCCCCGCATGACCAAACCCTCCATCTTCACGCCCGTCCTCGTGACCGGCTGTGTCATCATCCTGATTTCCTTCGCCGTGCGCGCCAGCTTCGGGGTGTTCCAGATCCCCATCGCCGAGGAATTCGGCTGGCCGCGCGCCGAGTTCAGCCTTGCCATCGCCATCCAGAACCTTGCCTGGGGCATCGGGCAGCCGCTGTTCGGGGCGCTGGCGGAACGCATCGGCGACCGCAAGGCCATCGTCATGGGGGCGCTGCTGTATGCACTGGGACTGGTGCTGTCGAGCTTTGCCGCCGATCCGTTCTCGATGCAGGCCTATGAGGTGCTGGTGGGCTTCGGCGTGGCAGGCACCGGCTTTGGCGTGATCCTTGCCGTGGTGGGCCGCGCCTCGTCCGAGGAGAACCGGTCCATGTCGCTGGCCATCGCCACGGCGGCGGGCAGCGCCGGGCAGGTCTTCGGCGCCCCGGTGGCCGAGGCCCTGCTGGGCATCATGCCGTGGCAGTCGGTGTTTCTGGTCTTTGCCGTGGCGATCCTTGCCATGCTGCTGGCGCTGCCGATGATGCGCGCGCCCGCCCCGGCCAGCCGGGCGGAGCTGGAAGAAAGCATGGGCACCATCCTGACCCGCGCCTTCCGCGATCCGTCCTTTGCGCTGATCTTTCTGGGCTTCTTCTCCTGCGGCTACCAGCTTGCCTTCGTCACCGCGCATTTCCCCGCCTTTGTCGAGGAAATGTGCGGCCCCATCGATCCGGGCGGGATGCTGCATGCCGTGGGCATCACCACCACCTCGGCGCTTGGCGCGTGGTCCATCGCGCTGATCGGGGTGGCGAATGTGGCGGGCACGCTGATGGCGGGCTGGGCGGGCAAACGCTGGCAGCGCAAATACCTGCTGGCGGGCATCTACACCGCGCGGACCATCGTGGCGGGCACCTTCATCCTGATGCCGATCACCCCCACCTCGGTGATCCTGTTCTCGCTGCTGATGGGCTCGCTGTGGCTCGCCACCGTGCCGCTGACCTCGGGGCTGGTCGCGCATCTTTACGGGCTGCGCTACATGGGCACGCTTTATGGCGTGGTGTTCTTCAGCCACCAGCTGGGCGGGTTCCTTGGCGTGTGGCTGGGCGGGCGGATGTATGACATCTACGGCAATTACACGCTGGTCTGGTGGATCGGCGTCGGCGTCGGCGCGCTGAGCGCCATCGTTCACCTGCCGATCCGGGAAAACCGCACGCCGGTGCCGCAACCCGCCTGAGCGACAGGCGGCGCGGCCTTGGCCGCGCCCGCCAGCGTGACAGAGGCGGCGCGGCTCAGGCCGCGCCCGCCAGCGTGACAGAGGCGGCGCGGCTCAGGCCGCGTCGCGGGCGGGCAGCAGCCCGTGACCGATCAGGCAGTCCTCCCACCCCTCCGGACCCCGGAACGGATGCACCTGCCAGCCGCGCGCGGCGGCGGTGGCGATGTTGTCGTCGCGGTCATCGGTGAACAGCAGGCTTTCCGGCGGCAGGCCGCAGTCACGCTCCACCTGCTCGAAAATCTCGTGCCCCGGCTTGATGAACTTCATATGGCCCGACACATAGCGGCGGTCGAATTCGGTCAGGAAGGGATAGGCCGGTTCGGCCAGATCAAAGGTGCCGATGCCGAAATTGGTCAGCGCAAAAACCGGCACGCCCCGCGCCCGCAGGCGCCGCAGCAGCGCCACCGATCCGGGGATTTCCGGGGTTGCCAGTTCCAGCCAGTTGTCGTGCCAGTGGCGGATATGCTCCGCCCAGTCCGGATAAAGCTCGGCGGTGGCATAGACCACCTCGCGGAAATCCTCGCCTTGGTCGATGCGGTCGTTCATCGCGTGCAGATCCACCTCGGCGAACAGCGCGCGGCGGCGCTCCTCCCCCAGCACCCGGTCGAAATACCGCTCCGGCGCCCATTCGATCAGCACGTTGCCGATGTCGAAAACCACAGCTCTGATGGACATGCCCTAGCCTTTTGCTGCGCGGATCTCGCGTTCCAGTGCATCCAGAAACCGCGACCGGTCCGCCTTGGTAAAGCCCTTGCCGCTGCCCGCGCGGAACGGGTCCGCCGCGCGCAGGTCCGCCATCAGATCGCGCATGGCAAGCTGCGCGCCGATATTGCCCTGATCCAGCCGGGACCCGTCGGGCCGCAGCACCCGCGCGCCGCCTTCGACGCAGCGCGCGGCCAGCGGGATGTCATTGGTCACCACCACATCGCCCGCGCCCGCCCGGTCGGCGATCCACTTGTCGGCCTCGTCCGGCCCGGCGGAGACGGTGACCATCTGCACCAGCGGGTTGCGCGAGGGGCGCAGCCCGCCATTCGACACCAGCACCATGGTCCAGCCGTGACGGGTGGCCACACGTTCGGCCTCGTCCTTCACCGGGCAGGCATCGGCGTCGATATACAGCGTCACGCCCGCAGCGCCTCGGCGTGGAAGTCGATGTGATCGCGCATGAAGGAGGCCACGAAGAAATAGCTGTGGTCATAGCCCGCCTGCATGCGGAAGGTCGCAGGCTGGCGCCGCGCCGCGATGGCATGGGCCAGCGCCTCGGGCTTCAGCAGATCCAGAAACTGGTCCTGCGCGCCCTGATCCACCAGCAGCGGCCCGGCAAAGCCGCGTTCCGTCATCAGCAGCGTGGAATCATGGGCCTCCCATGCGGCGCTGTCCTCGCCCAGATAGGCGCCAAGCTGCTTGCGGCCCCAGTCGCTCTGCGTCGGGTTGGCGATGGGGGCAAAGGCCGAGACCGAGCGGAAGCGGTCCGGCAGGGTCAGCGCCAGCGTCAGCGCGCCATGCCCGCCCATGGAATGGCCGGTGATGCTTTGCCGGTCCATGTCCAGCGGGAATTCGGCGGCCAGCAGCGCGGGCAGGTCCGTGGCGATGTAATCCCACATGCGGAAATGCGGCGCCCAGGGATCCTGCGTGGCGTTGACGTAAAAGCCCGCGCCCTGCCCCAGATCATAGGCTTCATCATCGGCCACGCCCGGCCCGCGCGGCGAGGTGTCGGGGAACACCACCGCCACGCCTGCCGCGGCGGCCCAAGCCTGCGCCCCGGCCTTGGTCATGGCGTTGTCATGGGTGCAGGTCAGGCCCGACAGATACCACAGCAGCGGCACCTTGCCCGTCTGCGCCTGCGGCGGCAGATACAGGCCAAAGGTCATGTCACAGGCGCAGGACTCCGACCTGTGGGTATAGACGCCCTGCACGCCCCCGAAGCTGCGGTTTTCCGATTTGGTCAACATGGCCGATCCTCCGTTTGCGGACATGGCTACCGCGCCGCGCCCGCAGCGGCAAGCCTAGGGCGCCACCCATGCGATCACCGCGCTGACCGTCAGGATGCTGGCCGCCGTCGAGATCAGGATGGAGGCCGACACCCGCTGCGGCGCGATGCCGTAATGCTGCGCAAGGATGAAGATGTTGCCCGCCACCGGCAGCGACGCGGCAGAGACCACCACCGCCGCCTGAAAGCCGCTGACCGGGATCAGCCAGAACGCCGCCAGCGCCACGAAGGCGGGATGCAGCACCAGCTTGCAGAAGCTGAGCCAGCCCGCCACCTCCAGCCGTTCCGCGCTTTTGGTGGCAAGCGACGCGCCAATGGCAAAAAGCGCGCCGGGGGTCGCGGCATTGCCCAGCAGGGTCAGGAAGTCATTGGCGACCGCAGGCAGGGTCAGCCCGCTGGCCGACACCGCCAGCCCCGCCAGAACCGAGACGATCATGGGGTTCTTGACCAGCCCCAGCGCCACGGTGCGCAGCGTGCCGGGCGACAGCTGCCCGTCGCGCGACCCGGTGACAAGGATCACCAGCAGCGAAGAGAACACGATGAGGTCGATGGACAGCACGAGGATGATCGGCGCCACCGCCGCCTGCCCCAGCAGCACCGCCAGCATCGGCACGCCCAGAAAGCCGGTATTGCCGATGGCGGCGCATTGCGCCTCGATCGCGGTGGTGGCCACATCCTGCCGCCGCCACAGCCCGGCGGCGGTGGCAATGGCATAGACCGCCGCCGTGCCGGTCAGATAGGCCAGCGCCAGCTGCGGGTCGAAGATCTCGGCGATGGACAGGTTCGCGGAGAAGCGGAACAGCATCGCCGACAGCGCGAAGTAAAAGACAAAGCGCGTCAGCGCCGCACTGGCCGCCTCTGAAAAGAACCGCATCCGGGCCGCGCCATAGCCCAGCCCGATCACCGCAAAAAACGGCAGGGTTTTCAGAAGGACGGCAAGCACCGCTCCGGCTCAGGGCTGCCGGAGGGTCAGACCTTGCCCTCGAAATCGCGGTGGACGTATTTCGCGTCGCAATAGGGGCATTCCACGAAGCCCGTCTGCTGCGGGATGGTCAGCCAGACCCTTGGATGGCCAAGCGCGCCCTCGCCGCCATCGCAGGCGATGCGGTGGCTGTCGACGATTTTGGTCTCGGGTGCCTCGGTGGCCATTGGTCCGGTTCCCTTTTTGCTGTCGGTGCACTACCTGCGTTATGAGACAAGTGGCAGACAGGAGCAAGGCTCGGCATGACGCAGGATGCGATCCGGATCGAGGGTCTGCGCAAGACCTATGCAGGCGGAAAACAGGCGCTGAAGGGCATCGACCTTGCCGTGCCCGAAGGGTCGATCTTTGGCCTGCTGGGGCCCAATGGCGCGGGAAAATCGACGCTGATCAACATTCTGGCCGGGCTGGTGCTGAAAACGGCGGGCAAGGTCACGATCTGGGGCTGGGATCAGGACCGCAACCCGCGCCAGTCCCGCGCCGCCATCGGGGTCATGCCGCAGGAGCTGAACCTTGACCCGTTCTTCCCGCCGCGCGCCGCGCTGGAGGTGCAGGCGGGGCTGTATGGCGTGCCGAAAAAGGACCGGCGCACCGAAGAGATCCTCGAGATGATCGGGCTGTCCGACAAGGCCGAAGCCTATGCCCGCACCCTGTCGGGGGGCATGCGGCGCAGGCTTCTGCTGGGCAAGGCGCTGGTCCACCAGCCGCATATCCTTGTGCTGGACGAACCCACCGCCGGGGTGGACATCGAACTGCGGCAGATGCTGTGGCGCAACGTGCGCCGTCTCAATCAGGAGACGGGCATGACCATCATCCTGACGACGCATTACCTCGAAGAGGCCGAACAGATGTGCGACGAGATCGCCATCATCAACCATGGCGAGGTGGTGGCGCGCGACAGCACCGCCAACCTGCTGGGCCAGCTTGACGCCAAGACCATGGTGATCACGCCCGAAAGTGATCCCGTCACCCTGCCGCAGGGCCCCGGCATCACCGCCGAACGGCGCGAGGGCGGGCTGATCGCGCTCAGCTACCGGGCGCGGGAAACCTCTGCCGAACAGGTGCTGCAGCTGATCCACACGCAGGGCATCCGGCTGCGCGACGTGCGCACCGAACAGGCGGATCTGGAGGATGTGTTTCTGGAACTGACCCGCAGCACCCCCGCCGCCTGATCCGCCCTTCCCCGGAACGGCAAACGCCGCGCGGTTCCCCGCGCGGCGTTCCTGTCTGTATCAGGTCCGGATCAGTCCTGCGTGAAGCTCCAGAGGAACGTCTCGCCCGAGCTGTCATCGGTGCCGTCATTGTCGGTGGACACCCAGAAGGTGCCGTCTGCGGTGATGGCCAGACCTTCGACCTTGTCGACCACATAGCCGCCCCAGCCTTTCAGGTCGGGGATCAGGTCGCGCACTTCGGTCTTGGTCACCACGGGCAGTTCGCTGCCGGGAGCGGCGGGCACCATTTCAGCGGCGGGCACGCTGTAGATCTTCTTGATCTTGGCGGCATCGCCGATCTGGTTGTCGCGTTCCACGACATAGACCTGATCGCCATGGGCGACGATGTCCGACAGACCGACCCAGCCGGTTTCCGCAGTGGCGATGGGGTAATGCACGGCGCCCCATTCTTCGGACTCGAGGTTGTAGGAGATCAGCTTGACATGGCCCGCCGGGTCATTGCCCCATTCGCGCTGCACGGCCATCCACAGCGTGCCGTCCAGCAGGGTGATGCCTTCGAAGCCGAACCGCTTCTGACCTTCCAGCAGCGCCTCGGGCAGGCCGATCTCTTTCTCGATCTCGCCCTCGGCATTCACGTGATAGATGGCATGCGGCACCAGCTTGGCCGCATCGCCTTCGGAGGCGATCCAGAAACCGCCTTCGCCATCGGTGGTGATGCCTTCCATGTCCAGCTTCTGCGCCGGATGGCCGCCCCGGGTCACCGGCAGCGCCTTGGTGATGCGCGCGGGCTGTTCCGACACGTCGATGGTGAAGATGGTGGGCTGATAGGCAAAGAAGCTGTCATTGACGGCGTAAAGCATGCCGTCCTCGCCCGCGACCATGCCGGAATTGGCGCCCCAGCCGATCAGCTCGTCCGCGCCTTCGGAGGTGACGGTCGGATAGGCCGGCGCGCCGTCCTGCAGTTCGTAGATCATGACATGGGCGCGCACGCCGCCGTCTTCCACCAGATCCACCTCGTTGGCGGTGGCGACCAGCCCCCGCTCCGGGATGGCGATGGCGCCTTCCGGGGAAATGCCAGAGGGCAGCATCTGCTTCAGCACCGGCGCTGCGGGATCGGTCATGTCATAGACCCCGACCACCGAGGCGCGTTCCGCCAGCAGGAACATGTAAGGCACGCCGTCAAAGGTGCCCAGTTCCATGCCTTCGGGTTCCACGCCCTTGGCATCCGACCGCTTGTCCGGATAGTGGCCGACCATGGCCACGGCATGTTCGAACGATGCGCCGGATTCGTGAACCAGCGTGCCGTCTTTCTTGAACACGGTGAAGCCGCGCGCGCCGCCATCCATGTCGCCTTCATTGGCGATGACCAGCGTGTCGCTGTCGATCCACTGCACCGCGTCGGGCTCGCGCGGGCGGGCGTCCTGACTGTCGGTGAAGGTGATCGCGCCGCGCTCGTCGGTGGTGTCGATCTCTGTCAGATCCACCGCCCCGGCGGAGAAATGGCTCTGCACCTCGCCGGCCTTGTTCAGCACGACGATGTGGTTGTTTTCCTGCAGCGTGACGACGATCTCGCCCGCCTCGTTCACGTCGACGAATTCGGGCTCGGGATCTTCGGGCGCCACCTCGGCAAGGCCGGTCACATCCGCCTTCACCAGACTGTCGCAGACCGCCAGACCGTCGACCACGTCAAGGATCGCCACATAGCCTGCGGGCATCTGCGGCACGCGGCCATCGCCCGCGTCCTCGTCCCGCTCGTTTTCGATGGCCACGGCGACAAAGCTGCCATCCTTGGCCAGAGCCGAGGAATCGGGCTGGCCGCCCAGATCGCATTCCTGCGCGATCTCGCCGGAGACCGCATCCAGCACCACCAGCTTGCCCGAGGGGTTGGTGAAGCTTTCCGAGGTGTTCACGCCGACAAAGGCATGGTTGCCCAGCACGGTGACCGAGGTCGGCTCGCCGTCCACCGCCACATTGCCAAGCGGCTTGGGCGCTGCGGGGTCACTGATGTCGATGCGGCCGACCACGCCCAGCGGGCTGTCGGTATAGACCAGCACCATGCCATCTTCGGTGGCAGAGATGATCTCGGCGGAGCTGGTGCGCGCCTTGTCCTCGCCTTCGGCCATGTTCAGCGGCGTGGCGAAGCTGGCAATGCGGTTGAAGCTGGTATCGGCCAGCGCGGCCCCGGCGGAAAGCGCCAGAACCGACGTCAGGCACAGCGTGCGGATGGGCATGGAACGGATCCCCCTGTGTTGTCCGGTTCCTGCCATGCGCCGCTGACGTAACGTCCGCATGATGTCTTCATGACAGACGCATGACAGCAAAAAGCCCCGGCGTTTCCGCCGGGGCCAGCCTGTGCCAAAGGGCGCGCGGGATCAGTTCACCGTCTGCGCGTCCAGCAGGTCTTTCTGCGTCTGCACGTCATCGGCGCGGGCGATGGCGATGCGCCGGGGCTTCAGCGCCTCGGGGATCTCGCGCTTTAGGTCGATATGCAGCATGCCGTTTTCGTGGCTGGCGCCCGTCACGCGCACATGATCGGCCAGCGTGAAGCGGCGTTCAAAGGCGCGGGTGGCGATGCCGCGATGCAGGAAGCTGCGGCCTTCGTCAGCCTCGGACTTGCGGGCCGACACGACAAGCGCGTGCTCTTTCACCTCGACCGACAGATCGGCCTCGGCAAAACCTGCCACGGCGATGGAGATGCGGTAGGCATCATCGGCGGTCTTTTCGATGTTGTAGGGGGGATAGCTGGGCTGGGCCACGTCGCTGGCCAGCACCCGGTCCATCAGGTCGGCGATCTGGTCAAAGCCGACGGTTGCGCGATAAAGCGGCGCAAGATCGAAGTGTCGCATGGGAATCCTCCGTAAAGCGATACCGTAATTGCGGCGCCTTCCCTTGGGGGACAGGCGTCTAGATCACCGGAGCCCTGTCGCAGGCACCCCGGTGCAGTTTAGGTGGGAAGCCGCCCCGCCCCTGTCAAGAACCCCGCCTCAGGGCTGCGGCACCCGCACGAACCGCGCCGCCATGCCGCCGCGCCCGTCACCCACGCTGACGCGGCGCACCCCTGCGCTGACCGGGGTCTGGGCCTCTGTCCCGCGCAGCCGCGCCGACAGATCCGCCACCAGCGCGGGCAGGCTTGGCCCCATCGCATGCCCCGTGCCCTGCCCCGGATCGCTCGCCACCGAGATCACCGACAGGATGCGCAGCCGCCCCGCCTCCCGCACGAAAACCGGCGCCCCCGACGACCCCCAAGTCACGCTGCAGTCGAATTCCAGAATCCCGCCCGCATACCGGCCCGTCATGGCGCAGGCGGGCTGACGCGACAGCACCTCCTCGCGCCCGCGACCATAGGACAGCAGGCTGACCGCAGTGCCTTCGGGGGGCGTGTCATGGATGCGGAACGGATCGGCCTCGGCCACGCTGACCGGCGCCTCCAGCTTCAGCAGCGCCACGTCATGGGCGATGGCCTCCGCCCCCAGCCTCTGCCCCGGCTGCTGCACGTAGCCGGAGGGCGCCACCCAGTGCCGCACCCGCTGCGCCACGATCTGCGTGCCGCGGTGATAGCCCGCGCGGAACACCATGCCTGCGGCGGGCAGCGGCGCGCCGGTGGTGCGGTCATGCACGCAATGTGCGGCGGTCAGCACCACATCCCGCGCGATCAGCGCGCCGGTGCAGAAGCCGCCGGGCAGATCAAGCCGCCCCACCGCCTCCCAGCCCAAGAGATCGCCGCGCTGGTCCAGCACGTCCAGCCGCGCGCCCTGCGCCATGGCCGCGCCGCCCGCAACCGCCAGCAGCAGCGCCGCCACATATGTCAGGGCCGCACGAATTTTGCCCCCGTCTCCCGCCGGTTTCCGGCGACCAGCGGGCGGAACACCGGCGTCTCGGCGGCGATGGCCTCGCGCAGCGGCACCAGCGCCGCCGCCACGGGCGCGCCCAGCGACACCGGCCTGCCCCCGGCCTCGGCCTTGGCGGAAATGATCGACACGATGCGCGGCTGCCCCCCGGCAAAGGAAAACACCGGCGCGCCGGAACTGCCGAAATCCACCGAACAGGACAGCACCAGCATGTCCTGCTGCCGGTCCATCACATCGCACATCTCCTGCAGCGAGGGTGCCTCGGACCGGTCCCGGGCATAGGACACCACGCCCAGCTCGTCGCCATGATCGGGCATCGGCCCCAGCGCAAAAGGGGTGATCGTGGTGTTGCGCACCGCATGCTGCAGCCGCAGCAGCGCCACGTCCTGCCGCACCCGCTCCGGCCCGGCGGGGGCTGTAAAATCATAGCCCGGCAGCGGCACCGCGCTGCGCACCCGGCGGTAGGCCGCCGCCCGCCCGTTGCGCCAGCCCGCCAGAAACTGGATCTCCGACACCGGCACCCGCGCGCCGCTTTCCGCGTCAAACAGGCAATGCGCGGCGGTCAGCACCAGATCCGGCGCGATCAGCGCGCCGGTGCAGAAGGCCTTGCCGCCAATCTCGATCCGGCCAACCGCTTCCCAGCCGCGCCCGTCCTCCCGGCTCGACATGGAAAACAGCCCGCTGTCCTGCGCCCCTGCGGACGCAGCCAGCAGACACAGCACCAGCGCGGCGAGCATCTTCACAGGGGATAGTCTCCTTTGTCTTGCGTGCAGACTGCCACCCTGATTTGTCGAAAATTGGGCACGGATCAGAGATCGGCCAGCGCGGGCGGCACCGGCCCGCCGGTCGCCCAGTCCAGCAGCTGCACCGTATGCACCACCGGCACGCCGGTGCCCGACCCGATCTGCATCATGCAGCCGATATTGCCCGCCGCGATCACCTGCGGCGCCTTCGCCTCCAGCGTCGCGACCTTGCGCCGCCTCAGCTCGCCGGAAATCTCGGGCTGCATCAGGTTGTAGGTGCCCGCGCTGCCGCAGCACAGATGCGGATCGGCGGGCTCCACCACCTCGAAACCGGCACGTTTCAGCAGATCCTTGGGCGCGGTCTTCACCTTCTGCCCGTGCTGCAGCGAACAGGCCGCGTGATAGGCCACGCGCAGCCCCTTCGGCGCGCCTTCGGGCAGGCCCAGCTTCACCAGCAGTTCCGACACGTCCAGCGCCCGGGCCGAGATTTCCGCCGCCTCCGCCGCCAGCGGCCCGCTGCGGAACATATGGCCGTAATCCTTGACCGTGGTGCCGCAGCCAGAGGTGTTGATGACGATGGCCTCCAGCCCCTCGCCCCGGATTTCGGCCATCCACGCGTGGATGTTCGCCGCTGCCGAGCCATGCGCCTCGGCCTCGCGGCCCATGTGATGGGTCAACGCCCCGCAGCAGCCCGCGCCCTTGGCCACCACCACCTCGCAGCCCAGCCGGGTCAGCAGCCGGATCGTGGCATCGTTGATGTCGGTATCAAGCGCCTTCTGCGCGCAGCCGGTCATCAGCGCGACGCGCATCCGCCGCGGCCCCACGGGGGCAAAGCTCTGCGGATCGTCATTGCGGCTGACCGGCGGAATCCGCGCGGGCACCATGTCCAGCATCGCGCGCAGCCGCGCATCGGGCATTAGCCCGCGCAGGGGCCGCCCCAGCTTCGCCGCCGCCAGCGCCAGCCGGAAGCGCATCGGATGGGGCAGGATCCGCGCCAGCAGCCAGCGCAGCGCCCGGTCCGGCCACGGCCTGCGATAGCGTTCCTCGATATAGGCGCGGGCATGGTCCACCAGATGCATGTAATGCACCCCCGACGGACAGGTGGTCATGCAGGCCAGACAGGACAGGCAGCGGTCGATATGGGTGACGGTCTTTTCATCCGGCACCCGCTCGTTTTCCAGCATGTCCTTGATCAGGTAGATGCGCCCGCGCGGGCTGTCCAGCTCGTCGCCCAGCACCTGATAGGTGGGACAGGTGGCGGTGCAAAATCCGCAATGCACGCAGGACCGCAGGATCTGGTTGGCCCGCGCCGTGCCCGGATCGGCAAGCTGCGCCTCGGTGAACTTGGTCTGCATCGGCGCTCCTTCAGGATGTCATCAGGCCGGGATTTAGGATGCCGCGCGGATCGAACCGCTGCCGCAGCCCGGCGGACAGCGCCGCCACCGGCGCCGGTTCGGGATGAAAGGCGGCACAGCCTGCGCCCCGCAGCAGCGTGGCATGGCCGCGGAACACCCCCAGCCGGGCGCGCGCATCCACGCCCTCGGGCAGCAGCGCCCAGACGAGCCCGCCGCCCCAGTCGTAAAGCAGCGCCTCCGCCCCCAGCCGCGCGGCCAGCGCCGGCGCCTCCGAGGGCGTGACCGACAGCCGCCAGACCGCCCCCGCCCGCCCGTGAAACGGCGCCACGTCGCGCAGGCCGGGCCACGGCCCTTCGCCCTCGACCACCTCCGCCGCAACATCGGCAAAAAGCCCGCGCAGCCGCTCCATGCGATAGGCCACCGAGCGCGCGAAGCCTTCGATGCGCAGATAGCTGCGCGGCCCGTCCCCGGCCCCCGGATCATGCGCCGCCCCGGTCACCTCATAGGGCGAGCCCAGCCCCCGCGCCAGCGCCGCCACCGCAGCCCGGTCGTCAAGCCCGTGCAGCACCAGCGTGGCACTGACCTCGGGGCGCGGCAGCACCTTCAGACTGACCTCGCTCAGGACGCCCAAGGTGCCGCAGGCGCCCGCCATCAGCTTGACCAGATCATAGCCGGTGACGTTCTTCATCACCCGCCCGCCATTGCGCACCACCTGCCCGCGGCCATCGACAAAGCGCACCCCCAGCAGGAAATCCCGGCAGGCCCCCGCCGCGATCCGCCGCGGGCCCGAAGCATTGGCCGCCACCACGCCGCCCAGCGTGCTATCGCCGCTGCGTCCCAGCAGCCCGCGCAGATCCGGCGGCTCGAAGGCCAGCCGCTGCCCCTCCGCCGCCAGCGCCGCCTCCACCTCGGCCAGAGGCGTGCCCGCCCGCGCCACCAGCGTCAGCGCCCCCGGCTCATAAAGCGTGATGCCCGCAAGCCCGCCGGTCTCCAGCACGGTGCCCGCAACCGCGCCCACCCCGCGTGTGCCGCCGCCCCGGATCAGAAGCGGCCCCTCGGCCCCGGCAATCTCTGCGGCCAGCTCGGCCTCGCTCTCAGGTCTCATGGCTCTTCTTCTTGGTTCAAATATCCCGGGGGTGCGGGGGCAGCGCCCCCGCTCTCACTCCGCCGCCAGCGCCACGCTCCGGCGCGGCTCCGACACGTCCAGCGGAAACACCTTGGCGGGGTTCAGCAGCCAGCGCGGATCGAACACGTCCTTCACCGCCATCTGCGCCTCCAGATCGGCGGGGGCATATTGCACGCTCATCAGGTCGCGCTTTTCGATGCCCACGCCATGCTCGCCGGTCAGGCAGCCGCCCACCTCGACACAGAGCTTCAGGATCTCCGCCCCGAACGCCTCGCACAGTTCCAGCTGGCCGGGCGTATTGGCGTCGAACAGGATCAGCGGATGCATGTTGCCATCCCCCGCATGGAACACGTTCGCCACCTTCAGCCCGAACTCTTCGGACAGGCCCGCGATGCGGCGCAGCACCTCCGGCAGCGCGGTCACCGGGATGGTGCCGTCAAGGCACATGTAATCGTTGATCTGCCCCATGGCGCCAAAGGCCGATTTGCGGCCCAGCCAGATGCGCCCGGCCTCGTCGGCATCGCGCGCCTCGCGCAGCTCCACCGGGTCATGCCGCCGCGCGATGGCAAGGATCAGCGCCAGCTGCTCGTCGATCTCGTCGGGCGACCCTTCGACCTCGACGATCAGCAGCGCCTCGCACATCGGGTATCCGGCATGGGCAAAGGCTTCGCAGGCCTCGATGCAGGGGCGGTCCATGAATTCGATGGCGACCGGCAGCACCCCCGCCTTGATGATGTCGGACACGCAGGCCCCGGCCACCTCGTTGCTGTCAAACCCCATCAGCACCGGGCGCGCGCCTTCGGGCTTGCGCAGGATGCGCAGGCTCGCCTCGGTCACCACGCCCAGCTGGCCTTCGGATCCGCAGATCACCCCCAGCAGATCCAGCCCCGGCGCGTCCAGATGCGCGCCGCCCAGCTCCACCACGGTGCCATCCATCAGCACGAGGGTCACGCCCAGCAGGTTGTTGGTGGTCACGCCATATTTCAGGCAATGCGCGCCCCCCGAATTCATCGCGATATTGCCCGCGATGGCACAGGCCAGCTGCGAGGACGGATCGGGTGCATAGAAAAAATCCTCCTCCGCCACGGCGCCGCTGACCGACAGGTTGGTGCGCCCGGTCTGCACCCGGATCACCCGGTTGGTGTAATCGGTCTCCAGCACCTCGGTCATGCGGGCCACGCCAAGGATCACCGCATCCGCCGTGGGCAGCGCCCCCCCGGCAAGCGAGGTGCCGGATCCGCGCGGCACCACCGGCACGCCCTCTTCGTGGCAGATCCGCAGCACGGCCGACACGTCCTCGGTGGAACCGGGCAGCACCACGCAGAGCGGCGGACAGCGATAGGCGGTCAGCGCGTCGCATTCATAGGCCCGCGTCTCGGCAAGCTCGGAGATCACCGCAGTCTCGGGCAGGACGGTGCGAAGTCGCGCCACGATCTGGGCCTTGCGGGCAAGGATGCGGGCGTCGGGGGCTGGCATCTGCATGGGCGTCACTCCTGAATTGGTAAAGTCATATAACCAATTTGCCGGTAAAGCCAAGCAGAATTGCCGCAGCCTTCTGCCCGGTCTTGCGCGGCGTCCCGGAATGATAACAGGTAAGCGCATGGACTGGCTCAAGATCATTCACCTGCTTGCCGTGATGGGATGGATGACCTCCATCTTCGCGGTGCCCCGCGCGCTGATCTACTGGAAGCGCGAACATGCCCGGCTGGGCGATTTCGGCCCTCTGGGCGACCTGACCATCCGGCTTTACCGCTTTTCGGCGGGGCTGGGGGTGATCGCGCTGATCACCGGCATCTGGCTGGGCTGGATCTGGGGCTTTCCGGCATGGCTGCATCTGAAGATCGGGCTCGTGCTGCTGCTGGTCGTGCATTACGTCTGGACCGGGCGCATGGTGCTGCTGGCCAAGCGCGGCATCTTTCGCGAAAGCGACATGTTCCTGCGCATCTTCAATGAAATCAGCGTGTTTGTGGTGATCGCGGTGCTTTGGGCCGTGGTCGTCAAACCGTTCTGACCGGGGGGCATGGGCATGCTGGATCCGCTGGACTATTTCAGCCCTCTGGATCTGGGGGCGGTGGCGCTGCTGCTCGCCGCGTGGCTGCTGACCTCCTTCGCCATCGAAAACGCGCCAAAGCGCCGCCCCTCGGTGTCGGTGCTGATGGCGCGCTACCGCCGGATCTGGATGCGGCAGTTCGTCCGGCGCGATCCGCGCATCTTCGATTCGCAGATCGTCGGCTCGCTGCGGCAGAGCACGGCATTTTTCGCCTCCACCTCGATGATCGCCATCGGCGGGATCTTTGCCCTGCTGGGCAATCCCGAACGGCTGCGCGGCGTGGCCGAGGATCTGTCGCCCGGCACTGATCCGGTGCTGGTCTGGGAGGCGAAGCTGCTGCTGATCCTGCTGTTCGCCGCCAATGCCTTTCTGAAATTTGTCTGGTCCAACCGGCTTTTCGGCTACTGCTCGGTGATGATGGGGGCGGTGCCCAATGATACCAGCCCGCTGGCCTTTGCCCGCGCCGCCAAGGCGGCGGAGCTGAACATCCTCGCCGCGCGCAGCTACAATCGCGGGCTGCGCTCGGTCTATTTCGGCATCGGATCCACCGCGTGGCTTCTGGGTACGGTGCCGCTGCTGATCGCCACACTGATCAGCAGCGCGGTGATCCTGCGGCGCGAATTCACCTCGCGCTCGCGCGAGGCGCTGCTGGCGGTGGAGCCGGAGGGCGATTAAGCCCGCCGTCCTTCGCGGCGTCCCTCGCGCAGCCACGCCCCCACGATGAAGCCCGCCGCCAGCAGCAGCACCAGCCATGGCGGCAGCAGCGGCAGACGCGTCACGTCCATTGTTTCATAGGCTTCGCGCGGGGTGATCCCCAGCCAGCCCCGGCCTGCGGCGGGGCGGCCCGCCCCCACGGCGCGGATGGTGGGCAGCCCTTCCTCGATCCGGGCGGTGCCGCCGCGCATGCTGTCCAGCACCGGCTCCAGCGCTTCGGCGCTGGCGATGGTCTGTTCGAATTCGCGGGGGGCGGCGGGGCCAAGCCCGATCACCGTCTCCTGCTCGCCCTCGGTCAGCCGGTAAAGCCCGATCTCGGGGCCCTGATAGGTCGCCTCGAACCGGCCCGGCGCCACTTCGGACAGGGTCACCGTCTCTTCGGTGCCGTCGGGGCGGGTCACGGTGACCTCTCCCACACCCTCTTCCAGCGTGCGGCGGATGATGCGCATGCTCTGGCCGGTGGCTTCGGCCCAAAGCGCCTCTTCCTCCAGCTCCGGTTCCTTCATCATCCAGTGCGCCAGCCGCCGCAGCAGTTCCAGCTGCGGCCCGCCGCCTTCGAACCCGCGCGACCACAGCCATGCCTGATCCGAGGCCAGAAGCGCGACGCGCCCCTCGCCCACGCGGTCCAGCACCAGCAGCGGGCGGTCTTCTGGGCCCGCCATCACCACCTCGGCGCTGTCGCGCGGCGTCACCTCGATCTGGCGCATCCAGCGGCCCCAGCTGTCGGCGCCGGTCAGCCCCGCCGTCACCGGATGACGCTCGCCCAGTTCGGTGACCTGCGGGCGGAAGCCTTCGCCCAGCACCCGCGCGGTGGGTTCGGCAGGCAGCACCTCGCCCAAGGGCGAGCGGAACAGACTGTCCGCCGAGGCAAAATCCGGCCCCGCCGCCACCAGCACCGCGCCGCCGGTTTCGACATAGTTGCGCACGTTGTCCAGATAGATGGCGGGCAGGATGCCGCGCCGCTTGTAGCGGTCAAAGATGATGAGGTCGAAATCCTCGATCTTTTCCAGAAACAGCTCGCGCGTGGGGAAGGCGATCAGCGACAGTTCGGTGACCGGCACGCCATCCTGTTTCTCCGGCGGGCGCAGGATGGTGAAATGCACCAGATCCACGGAACTGTCGGATTTCAGCAGGTTGCGCCATGTGCGGCTGCCCGCATGTGGCTCGCCCGACACCAGCAGCACGCGCAGCCGGTCGCGCACGCCGTTGATCTGCACCAGCGCGGTGTTGTTGCGGTCGGTCAGTTCGCCCTCGGCGTTGGGGGTGGTGAACTGGATCACGTTCAGCCCGCCATGCGGCAGGGTCACGGGCAGATCCACATCCTGCCCCACCGGCACCGTCACCTGCTGCGGCGCCCCGCCATCGACCGAGATCTGCAGCGCCGTTTCGGTGGCGCCGGGGGCGGCGCCCTCGTCCTCGATCCGCAGGGTCAGGGTCACCGGCTCGCCCAGAATGGCAAAAGCGGGGGCGTTGCGCACGATCAGGCGGCGGTCCCAGTCGGTGTCGCGCCCCGACAGCAGCAGATGCAGGGGCGCGGGCAGATCGGGCGCACGGTCCAGATCGTGCAGCCGCCCGTCGGACAGCAGGAAGATGCCCGCGATGCGGCCCCGCGGCTCTTCGGCCAGCGCCTCGGTCAGGGCGGTCATCAGCAGGGTGCCGCTGTCACCCTCGCCGTCGCCCACCTCGATGCGGCGGACCTCGGTGTTGGGGCGGGCGGCCAGCCGCGCCTCCATCGTCTCGGCGGCGGCGGCGGTGGTGTCCATGCGGTCGCCCAGATCCTGCGAGGCGCTCTGATCCACCAGCATCAGCACGATGTCCGACAGGGCCGCGCGATCCTCTTCCTGAAACGACGGCTGCGCCAGGGCCGCGACCAGCACCACGGCAGCGGCAAAGCGCAGCGCCCAGCCGGGCAGGCCCCGCCACAGCGCCAGCGCGACACCAGCGGCGGCAAGCGCCCCCAGCACCGCGATCAGCGGCCAAGGCAGCAGCGGGTCAAACACGATCTGTCCGGTCATTGGCCCAACCTGTCAAGCAGCGCAGGCACATGGACCTGATCGGATTTATAGTTCCCGGTCAGCACATGCATGACCAGATTGACCCCGAAACGATAGGCGATCTCGCGCTGGCGTTCCCCGGCAAAGCCCGAGCCGATGCGCACCATGGGCGCGCCATTCTCCTCGACCGCCCATGCGGAGGCCCAGTCATTGCCGCCGATCACCACCGGCGTCACGTTGTCGTTGAGGTTGCGGAACGGCATTCCTTCGATCAGTTCGGCATCGGGGGGCGCCGCCTCGACCCAGACATCGCGGCTGTTGTAGCGACCGGGGAAATCCTGCAGCAGGTAGAAGGTGCGGGTCAGGACGTGATCCTGCGGCACCGGCTCCAGCGGCGGAATATCCAGCGGCGCGGCCAGTTCGCGCAGCTTGCGCCCTTCGGGGCTGGCGGCGCCAAATCCCGCCACATCGGCATCGCGGGTGTCGAACAGGATCATCCCGCCCGAACGCAGATATTCGTTGAGCTTGGCATAGGCTTCGGCAGAAGGCTGCGGCTGCGACGGCGTGACCGGCCAGTACAGCAGCGGGAAAAACGCCAGTTCGTCGCGTTCCAGATCCACCCCCATCGGCTCGGCAGGCTCGACCGAGGTGCGGAAGAACAGCGTCTGCGTCAGCCCGCGCAGCCCCGCGCCCGCCACCTCGTCAAGGCGCGCATCGCCGGTCAGCACATGGGCCAGCGTCACCTCGGCTGTGGCGGCCCGGGCGAAATCATCCGCTGCGGTCTCCTGCGCGCGGCCCTGCACCGGCGCCACGGCCAGCGCCAGCAGCAGCACCATTGCCGCGCGTGCCCCGCGCAGCCGCCCCGACAGCGCGAGCGAGGCCACCACATCGGCCAGCAGCAGCGCGATGGCCAGCGCCAGCAGCCAACCCGAAAGCGGCGTTTCCTGCGGGCGCGACAGGCCTTCGACGGGAACGGAGTCGGGCCACATCATGGGCTCCAATACGGTTTCTTGGGTGACGACATTGCGGGCAAGGCTGCGATCCTCGCCCTGATAAAGACCGGGGCGCAGATCCGGCCCCAGCGCTGCGGCCAGCAGATCCTCGCCCGCGACTCCGGGCAGCGTGCCCGCATCGCCCACCGCGCCAAAGGCATCCAGCACCCGGACCGGCTGCCAGACCGTGCCCGCCAGATCCTCGGGCGCGGGGGTGGCGGGCATGGCCGAAATCGCCAGCCGTTCCAGCATCTGCACGAACAGCCCCGACAGCGGCAGGGTCGACCATTCGGCATTCGCGGTGACATGGACCAGCACCACCTGCCCCTGCCCCACCCGCTTGCGCGTGACCAAGGGCGTGCCGTCGGTCAGCTGCGCGATGACGCGCGAGGCCAGCGTGGGATCGGGCTGCGCCATGACCTGGCTGGTCACGGTCACATCTTCGGGGATGGCGAGCCCGGCAAAGGGGCTGTCTTCGGGGAAAGGCGCCAGCGTCTTGGGTTCGCCCCAGCTCATCGCCCCGCCGACGGACCGCCCGCCCGCGCGCAGCCGCACCGGCATCAGCGGATCCTCCGTCTCGCGCGACACGTCAGAACCGGCAAGCCGCGGCCCGGCAAAGCGCAGCAGCGTGCCGCCCTGATCCAGCCAGTCGGTGACGCCCTGCGCTTCGGCGGGCGACAGCGTGGCGACATCGGCGAGCACGATCACATCGGGATTGGCGGGCAGCACATCGCTCAGCGCGCCTTCGAGGATGTCGGCATCCGCCTCCAGCGCGCGGTGCAGGTAATGCAGCGGCGACAGCAGTTCCAGCCCCTCGCGGTTTTCCGACCCCGCGATCAGCGCCACCTCGCGGCGGCGCAGGCTGTCATCGGGCAGGGTCACGGCCCCGGCGCTGCGCGCGCCCTCCACCTCGAACCGGGTGATGCGGGCGCGCAGTTCGGCAGGCAGCGACAGATCCAGTTCGGCCTCGGTGGCATCCCCGGCAAAGGTCAGCGGCGCGCGCACCAGCACCGCCGGATTGCCCGCAGGATCAAGCCCGTGGCCAAGGATCTGCACCTCGGTCTCGGGCCCTGCCCGCAGGCGGCGCGCGGTCAGCCGCACATGGCCTTCCTCGAACCGGGCGGGATGCAGCGCATAAAGGCTGCGCGGGCTTTCGAACACCGTCAGATCGCCGCGCTGCTCCAGCGCCGCCAGCAGGGGGGCGCGGCTGTCACGGTCCAGCCCGTCGGACATCCAGTAGCTGTCAAAGCCGCTTTCGGGCAGCAGATCCAGCGCCGTGGCGATCTGCGGCTCATCCGGCTGCCACGGTTCGGGGCGCAGCCCGGTCAGGCGCGCGCGCAGCACGGCGGCCTGCTGGAACTGCACCGGTTCGGGCGCGGTCAGGCGCAGCAGCGCCACGGGGCGGCTTTCGCGTTCGGCGCGGGCCAGCAGCGATTCAAGCGCCATCTGTTCGGCGCGCCAGTCGCGCGCGCTGGCCCAGCTGGCATCCATCACCACCAGCAGCGGCCCGCTGCCCGCGACCTGCCCGTCCTCCTCGGGGTTCAGCACCGGCCCCGCCAGCCCGACAATCACCGCCGCCACCGCCAGCATCCGCAGCAGCAGCAGCCACCACGGCGTGCGGTCGGTGACCTGATCCTCGTCGCGCAGACCCAGAAGCAGCACCACGCCGGGAAACAGCCGCCGGATCGGCGCGGGCGGCACGGCGCGCAGGATCACCCACAGCACCGGCAGCACCAAGAGGCCCAGCAGCAGCCAAGGGGCGGTAAAGCCCAAGGGGCCCAGCAGCGTCATCCGTGGCCTCCGTCCATCGCGCGCCAGATCCACAGAAGGGCATTCTGCGCGCTGTCATTGGTGTGATGGCACAGATAGTGCCAGCCGGTCAGCCGCGACAGATGATCCAGCCGCGCCTTGCGGTCGGCCAGCCGGGCCAGATATTTCTCGCGCAGATCGCCCGCCTTCAGCGTTTCATGGGCAATGGTGCCGCCCACGCTCTGAAAGATGGTGCGCCCGGCGAAGGGAAAGTTTTCCTCGGCGGGATCCAGCACCTGCAGCAGCACGCCGCGCACGCCCCGGTCGGCGGCCTTGGTCAGCGCCGCCTCGATCGGGTCCAGATCGCCAAGGAAATCCGACACGAAAATGGCGCGGGCATGCGGGATCATGCCGCGCGCCTCGGGGGCGGAATAATCCGCCTCGCCCTCTTCGGCCAAGGCCTCGGCCAGCCGCAGGATCTGCACGTCGCCATTGCGGGGCGGCAGCGCCCAGCCCGTCAGGCCCACACGTTCGCCGCCGCGCACCAGCAGGATCGCCGCCGCAAGCGCCACCAGCCGGGCGCGATCCGCCTTGGAGGGCAGGTTGCGGTCGGAGGCGAAGCGCAGCGAGGCGCCGCCATCCACCCAAAGCTGCACGCTCTGCGCGATCTGCCATTCCCGTTCGCGCACGAACTGCTCATCCCCGCGCCCGGAGCGGCGCCAGTCGATGCTGCGCCATGTGTCGCCGGGGCGCAGCGGACGGTATTGCCAGAAATCATCGCCCAGACCCGCACGCCTGCGGCCATGTTCCCCCAGCAGAACGGTGCCCGCCAGCTGGTCGGCCCGGGCCAGCAGCGCGGGAAAGCGGCTGGCTTCTTCCTGCGCGTGCTGGCGAAGCTGGGCGATGTCGGACGTCAAGCCGCAGCCTCGGCGCGGGTCAGATCCGCAGTCACCTCGTCGATGAGCCTGCCAAGGCTTTCGCCACGCGCCCGTGCCGAGAAGGTCAGCGCCATGCGGTGCACCAGCACCGGGCGCGCCATGTCCAGCACATCCTCGGGCGCGGGCGCCAGACGGCCCTGCAGCAGCGCACGGGCCCGCACGGTCAGCATCAGCGCCTGCGCCGCGCGCGGCCCCGGCCCCCAAGCGACGGTGTCGCGCACACGCGCCCCTGCAGATGCATCGCCGGGACGGAAGGCGCGCACCAGATCAAGGATCATCTCCACCACCGCGTCACCCACCGGCATCCGCCGCAGCAGATGCTGCGCCGCGCGCAGGGTTTCGGCATCAAAGACGCGCGGCGCCTCGGCCTCTTCAACGCCGGTGGTCGCCAGCAGGATGTCGCGTTCGGTCTTGCGGTCGGGATAGGCCACGTCGATCTGCACAAGGAACCGGTCCAGCTGCGCCTCTGGCAGCGGATAGGTGCCTTCCTGTTCGATGGGGTTCTGGGTGGCCAGCACATGGAAGGGCAGATCCAGCTTGCGGGTCTGGCCACCGATGGTCACCGATTTCTCCTGCATCGCCTGCAGCAGCGCCGACTGGGTGCGCGGCGAGGCGCGGTTGATCTCGTCCGCCATCAGCAGCTGGCAGAAGATCGGACCGGGCAGGAACTTGAAGGCGCGAGAGCCGTCCGCCCCCGTTTCCAGCACCTCGGATCCCAGAATGTCGGCGGGCATCAGGTCCGGCGTGAACTGCACGCGGTTGCCATCCAGCCCCATGACGGTGGACAGCGTTTCCACCAGCCGCGTCTTGCCCAGACCGGGCAGGCCGATCAGCAGCGCATGACCCCCGCACAGCAGCGAGGCCAGCGTCAGATCCACCACGCGCTCCTGACCGATGAAGCGGCGCGTGATCGCGGACTTCGCTGCGGCAAGCTTGTCTTCCAGCGCCTCGATCTCGGCAACCAGGTCTTCGGCCATCTGGGACTCCCTTGCTTTCCCTGTTCGGTGGGCCAACTGTATCCCGGGCAAGGAAAATGGCAAAAGCAATGACGACACAAAACTTCGTGACGCCCTCGGCAGAGGGGATCGCCGCCGCCGCACGCGCCGCCGGAGGCAAGGGCCTGCCGCCCGTAGACCGCTGGAACCCGCCCTTTTGTGGTGATCTGGACATGCGGATCGCCCGCGACGGCACATGGTTCTACATGGGCAGCCCGATTGGCCGCCCCGAACTGGTCAGGCTGTTCTCCTCCATCCTGAAGAAGGAGGACGGTGCCTATTATCTGGTCACTCCGGTGGAAAAGGTCCGAATCACCGTCGAGGACGCGCCCTTCGTCGCCACCGATTTCGAAGCCGAACACAGCGGACGCGATCAGATCCTGACCTTTCAGACCCATGTGGGCGATTATGCCGTGGCGGGGCCGGACCATCCGATCCGCGTCACCCGCGATGCCGAAACCGGCGAGCCCGCGCCCTATATCCACATCCGCGCCGATCTGGAGGCGCTGATCGACCGCAAGAGCTTTTACCGGCTGGCCGAGCTTGGCGCGCATCATCCGCAGGACGGCGAAAGCTGGTTCGGCCTGTGGTCGGGCGGCGTGTTCTTTCCGATGATCCCCTCGGCCGACCTGCCGGACTAGGCGCGCTTAGTCCCCCAGCTTGGCGTGCACCTCGTCCAGATCAATCTCCGCCAGCGGCATCTTGTTGGCGGGGTTGTCGACATCGTAGCGGAACAGCTCGAAATCGCGTTTGTAGATTTCGTAGACCAGATGCATCGACAGGTCGTCGAAATAATCCTCGACCGGATGGGCGCGCCTGGGGCCGTGGCCTTCGCTTTCGTTGAACCGCGGCATGGTGGCCAGATCCACCGGATGCGGGGTCTGCACCTGATCCAGCACGCTCTGCATGCCTTCGCTGAACCGCTCGGTCCAGAAGATCCGATCGTAGCGCCCGCCATTGACGATGAAGGTCGACACATGGCCCGACATCGAGGACCAGTGGATGTCCGGCTCCATCGGGCGGCGCCAGCGCACCGTGTCGCGCACGAACAGCAGGAAGCGGCGGAAGCTGCGGATCTGGTCGAACTCCTCCGTGCCCTCCTCGCCGCCGACCTCGATGCCGTATTTCTGGATCAGCAGCGGCACCAGATTGCCGCGATAACGGCGGCCATTGCGCTGGATGCCGCAGATCTTGTCGAAAAACGACGACAGGACGCGGGCATAGGGGTTGCGCACGCAGGTAAAGGCATAGGACCGCCGCGCCGCCACATTGGCCGAGATCACCGGCTGGCTGTGCTCCTGCGCCCATTTGTGCAGGCCCTCGGTCGCATCGTGGATGTCGCCGTCATAGAACCGGCCATGATCCGACCGGAACATGATCTGCCCGATGGTGGAGCAGGCGCATTTCGGCACCACCCGATAGACCATGCTTTCGCTTTCGGTCATCCATGTGCCCGGAAAACCCATTCTATCCCGCCTCCATCCCCTGCCCCGCTTGTCGCGGCCCTGTCCGACATGCAAGAAACCAAATGAGCCGGGGTAGTTCAACGTCCGTCGCGCCGGAACCCGCGCGATCATCGGATCCAAAGGGGGCCCATCGTTTCCGGAATGGCGAAGATTGCCTTCATCCTGCTCTGTCACAGGGATCCGGACGCGGTCATCCGTCAGGCGACCAGCCTGACCGCCGCAGGCGATTGCATGGCGATCCATTTCGACGCGCGCGCCCCCAAGGCAGACTATGACCGCATCCGCAGCGCGCTGGCCGACAATCCCAGCGTGACCTTCACCAGGACGCGCATCCGCTGCGGCTGGGGCCAGTGGTCGCTGGTCAAGGCCACGCTGGCCGCCGCCCGCGCCGCGCTGGCGGCCTTTCCACGCGCGACCCATCTTTACATGCTGTCGGGCGACTGCATGGCCATCAAGCCTGCGGACTATGCCCATGCCTTCCTTGACCGGCACGACGCCGACTTTATCGAAAGCAGCGATTTCTTCACCTCCGGCTGGATCCGCACCGGCTGGGTCGAGGAACGGCTGACCTATCGCCACTGGTTCAACGAACGCACGCAGAAGACGCTGTTCTATGCCAGCTTCGCGCTGCAGAAACGGCTGGGCCTGACCCGCACCATCCCCCGCGATCTGGAAATGATGATCGGCTCGCAATGGTGGTGCCTGCGGCGCGGCACGGTGGAGGCGATCCTCGGCTTCTGCCGCAGCCGCCCCGACGTGATCCGCTTCTTCCGCAGCACATGGATCCCGGACGAGACGTTTTTCCAGACGCTGGTGCGCCATCTGGTCCCAGAGACAGAGATCGAAAGCCGCACGCTGACCTTTCTGCTCTTCACCGATTACGGCATGCCGGTGGTGTTCCATAACGACCAGTATGACCTGCTGCTGGCGCAGGATTACCTGTTCGCGCGCAAGATCAGCCCATATGCGCGGGATCTGCGGCGCAGGCTGGGGGTGCTTTACGCCTCCGAAGGCCTGCCGCTGCGGATCTCGGACGAGGGGCGGTCGCTGTTCCGCTTCCTCACCTCGCGCGGGCGCATCGGCCGCCGCTTCGCGCCCCGGATCTGGGAAGCCGAAAGCACGCTGGGCCATGACCGCAGCCTGCTGATCGTGGTCTGCCGCAAACGGCAGGTGGCGGACCGCCTGTTGCGCGCGGTGGCGGCGCAGACCGGCCTGCCCTGCATCGGCTATCTCTTCACCGACGAAAGCTGCGCCCTGCCCGATCTGGGCGGGCTGCAGTCCACGCTGGCCAAGCGGCACCGCCACCGGCGGGCGCTGCTGCGGATGCTCTTCGACTATTACGGCAGCGCCCGTCTGGTGATCTGCCTCGACCCCGCCAATCTTGACCTGATGCAGGATTTCTGCCGCGACAGCGCGCCCGCGCGGTTGCTGGAGATCGACTGCCGCCTCTCCGACAGCGACCTGATCCGCCACGCGACAGAGGCGGGGCTTGCCTCCGCGCAGACCCCGGCGGACCGTCTGGCCCAGCTGCTGCCCGCGCTGCGCAACGACATCCGGCATCAAAGCGACCAGATCCGCGAGGCCGGATTCGACCATCACCTGCTCCTGCGCGACACCGACCCGCCCGAGACGCAGGCCCGCGCCGTGGCGCAGTTCCTGTCGGTGTCCGACGACACCGCCCGGGCCATCACCCGGACCACCCCCCTGTTTGCAGACTGAGAGGACAGCATGCCCTATTCCTATGACGACCAGAACATCTTCGCCAAAATCCTGCGCGGCGAGATCCCCAATGACACGGTGCTGGAGACCGAGCACAGCCTCGCCTTCCGCGACATCCACCCGCAGGCGCCCACCCATGTGCTGGTGATCCCCAAGGGCGCCTATGTCTGCTACGACGATTTTGCGCAGAACGCCTCGGATGCCGAAATCCTCGATTACACCCGGGCGATCGGCGAGGTCTGCCGCCTGATGAAGGTCGAGGAAAACGGCTTCCGCCTCATCGCCAATGCCGGGACGGCGGGCGTGCAGGAGGTGCCGCATCTGCATGTCCATATTCTGGCCGGGCGCCCGCTGGGCCGCATGCTCGCCCCGGCCTGATCCCCGCGCCGCACAGCCCCCGGGCGGGCGAGACCCCCGCACCTTCTTCTTGGCAAAAATATCCCGGGGAGCGCGAGGGGCAGAGCCCCTCGCCCTTTCCAGTGCCGCGCCTCCGGCGCGAGGGGCAGAGCCACTCGCCCTTTCTTTATCCCCCGCCCCAGCTCAGCCTGCGGACGCCTGATCCGACAGAAGTGCGGCGCAAAGCGGGTGCTCGGGCCGTTCCAGCCCCTCGACCACGTCGAAATGATGCCGCCCGGGCTCCACCTGCACCGGGCAGGACCATGCCGCCCCCAGCCAGCGCGCCTGATCCAGAAAGGCGGGCCGTTCGGCGCCGCCGACCCAGACCGTCACCGGCACCTCTGGCACGGGCTGGAACAGCGGGCTTTCCGCCCGCGCCTCGCTCTCGTCAAGCCGCAGGTCGGCATTCATCGCGGTCTGCATCAGCGGGCGCAGATCCGACAGCGGCGAGACCGGCACCACCTTCTCCACCCGCGCCGCCACGTCTGCGGGCAGCATGCCCGGCGCCAGCATCCGCGCCACCAGATGCCCGCCCGCCGAATGGCCGGTCAGTCGCAGCGGACCCGGCAGTTCTGACGCGGCGCAGGTGATGGCCGAAGCCACCTGCGTGGTGATCTGCGCGATGCGCACCGCAGGGCACAGGTCATAAGACGGCAGCGCCACCGCCCAGCCCGCCGCCAGCGGCCCCGCCGCCAGATGCGTCCAGTCCGAGGCGCTGAAGCGCAGCCAGTAACCGCCATGCACAAAGACCACGAGCCCGCGCGGCGCCGCCTCGGGCAGGCACAGATCCAGCACCTGCCGCGCGCCCGGGCCATAGCTCAGGCGGCGGAACCGCCCCTGCGCCTCCAGACCCTCGCGCAGCGCCGCAGCGGCGGCCTGCCAGCGCGGCGGGTAGTCCGCCGCACCGGGAATATGGGCGGCATTGGCATAGGCATCGCTGAGATCCATCGCCATTCTCTCCTCTGGCACTACTGTCCCGAATAGCAGATGCTGCGCCGGACGCAGCAAGGAAGACAAGAGGAGAGACCTCATGCTGGACCAAATCACCAATCTTGCCGGGCTTCTGAAGGATCCCAGCCTTCTGGAAACCCGGGCTTACGTGAACGGCACATGGACCGATGGCGACAAGGGCACGTTCGACGTGCGCAACCCCGCCCGGGGCGATGTCATCGCCGAGGTGGCCGATCTGAGCCGCGCGCAGGTGGCGCAGGCCATCGACGCCGCCTATGCCGCGCAGAAGGACTGGGCGCAGTGGACCGGCAAGGAACGCGCCAAGGTGCTGCGCAAATGGTTCGACCTGATGATGGAAAATCAGGAGGATCTGGGCACGATCCTGACCGCCGAACAGGGCAAGCCGCTGGCCGAGGCCAAGGGCGAGATCGCCTATGGCGCGTCCTTCATCGAGTTTTTCGGCGAAGAGGCCAAGCGCATCTATGGCGAGACCATCCCCGGCCACCAGCGCGACAAGCGGCTGATGGTGATGAAACAGCCGATCGGGGTCGCGGCCTCGATCACGCCGTGGAACTTCCCCAATGCCATGATCACCCGCAAGGCCGGGCCGGCGCTGGCGGCAGGCTGCGCCTTTGTCGCCCGCCCCGCCAAGGAAACGCCGCTGTCGGCCATCGTGCTGGCGGTGCTGGCGGAACGCGCCGGGATTCCGGCGGGCGTGTTCAACGTGGTGCCGTCTTCGTCCTCGTCCGAGATCGGCAAGGAATTCTGCGAAAATGGCAAGGTCCGCAAGCTGACCTTCACCGGCTCCACCGAGGTCGGGCGCATCCTGCTGAAACAGGCCGCCGATCAGGTGATGAAATGCTCCATGGAGCTGGGCGGCAACGCGCCGTTCATCGTGTTCGACGATGCCGATCTGGATGCCGCCGTGGAAGGCGCCATCGCCTGCAAGTTCCGCAACAACGGCCAGACCTGCGTCTGCGCCAACCGGCTTTACGTGCAGTCCGGGGTCTATGACGCCTTCGCCGAGAAGCTGGCGGCGGCGGTGAAGAAGCTCAAGGTCGGCGACGGGCTGAAGGACGGCACCGATCTGGGCCCGCTCATCAACCCCGAGGCGCTGGAAAAGGTGCGCGAACATGTGGCCGATGCCGAGGCCAAGGGCGCGAAGGTGCTGCTGGGGTCCGAGGATCCGGGTCTGGGCGGCGGCTTCTGCGCCCCGCTGATCGTCACCGGCGCCACGCAGGAGATGAAATTCGCCACCGAGGAAACCTTTGGCCCGCTGGCGCCGCTGTTCCGGTTCGACACGGTGGACGAGGTGATCGAGCTTGCCAATGACACGATCTTCGGCCTTGCCTCGTATTTCTACGCCAAGGATCTGAGCCGGGTCTACAAGGTCGCCGAGGCGCTGGAATATGGCATCGTCGGCGTCAATACCGGCATCATCTCCACCGAACTGGCGCCCTTTGGCGGGGTGAAGCAGTCCGGTCTTGGCCGCGAAGGCAGCCATCACGGCATCGAGGATTACCTCGAGATGAAATATGTCTGCCTGAGCATCTGAGACGCAGCAGACGGGGCGAGGGGCGCTGTCCCCTTTCCCCGGCGCTGCGCTGACACAAGGGCGAGGGGCCAGCCCCTCGCGCTCCCCGGAGTTTAGGGGCAAGATGAAGGGGCGGGGTCAGTCGCCGCCGGTCAGGAACTCCTGCAGGCCCTGCATGTCGCGCACCGACAGCTTGCCATAGCCGCGCGCGATCCAGCCTTCGGTCTCGAACCGTTTCAGCACCGTGTTCATGGTCTGGCGCGACACATTCGCCATTTCCGCAAGATCCGTCTGGGTGAGCAGGCAGGCGGTGGGATCGTCGCCATGGCTGGACTGCGTGGCGCTGACCACGCGCAGCAGCACCGCCGCGATGCGCTGGTCGGAGCGGCGGATCAGCAGTTCGCCCGCAATCTGATAGGTGATGATGGCGTTGTATTCCACCAGCCCGGCGAAGCGCCGCGGGGCTTCGGGCATGGCGCGCGACAATTCCTGAATCGCGGGCAGCGGCACATGCGCCACCAGCGCCGGCTGCATCGCGCGGAAGGTCAGCATCCGCGCCCCGCCCGTGGCCAGCGGCCCCTGCCCGAACCATGCGCCCGCGCCAAAGATATGCCCCAGCACCACGCCAAGGGTCGGGCTTTGGGTCATCACCCCGAAGCTGCCGCCCAGAATGCCAAAGATGCCGCCCGGATCGTCGCCGATGTGATGGGTATACTGTCCGGTGTCGAAGCGGCGGATCTGGATCCGGTCCAGCACCGCCTGCTGGAACGGCGCAGGCTCTTTGGCCAGCCAGCCATGGGACAGCAGGAGACGGGTCGCGGGCAGGGTCGCGCAGGAGAGGGTCATGAGGAGGTGGTCCGAAAAGAATTCAGCGCAAACAGACGAGACTGTCAAAAAACCGACAAACTTACCGGTGCGCTAAACTAGACCTGTCCCCGGGCCGTGAGTCAAGGAAACATGACTTCATGTCGGGTGTGCCCTCCGGCCCTGAAAAGCGCGTGCGGTGTCCTTGTCGCACGCGCATTTTCCCTTTCAGAGCGGCGGCTTACTGGCCAAAATCCGCCATGCTGTCGAAATCCATCGCCTCCAGCAGGGTCAGGGCGGTCGCGGTGTCCGGCCCGTCCACCTGCACAAAGATGCGGTTGGCGATCAGCCCCATCACCTGCTGGTCCTGAATGGCGAAGCGCTGGCGGTTGACGCGTTCGGTCTTCAGCCCCATGGCCCCGGCATTGGACACCATCGCGGCCATGCCCGCCACCATCGGGTTGTCGGCGAGGATCTGCAGCCGGTAGCTGTCGCCCGTGCCGGTCTGATAATCCGCCTCGGCGGCCACGCCGCCGCCCATCATCGCCATGGCGGCATTGGCTTCGGTGTTGACCGTGCGCGTCCAGCCCTCCGGCGGTTCGGGCAGGAAGGCGCCAAGCGCGTCGGTCTTGAGTTCCAGAAGCTTGGCCCGCGCAAAATCCAGCTCTTCAAGCGCATACTGGATGTCCCCCGCCTCATAGGCCTCCAGCGCGGAGCCGAGCGTGTCGGAGATCTCGTCGGCGGCGGCGGGACAGGCGGGAAGTGCGAGGGTCAGGGCGAAAAGGGTTTGTCTGAACATTTTGATAAGAACTTTCTGCAAAAGGGAACATCTGACAGGATGGATGCAGTCCCGACCGCTCGCAAGGTCGGGGATACCTGACCGGGGCGCCGCAGGGCACCCCCTCGAACAGGGGGGAGGCGCCCGGATTCGCGACACCGCCGGTGGTTGATTTTCCCGCCACTTGAGGTCAGGTGAAGGGGAGGCGCAATTCCGGCGGCGCCGCCCCCAGCGCCGGAACAGACCCCGGGGAGCCCCTGCGATGAAATATGTGAAATGGACGGTGCTGGTGCTGCTATGGGCGGTCGTGGCGGCCTTCCTGCACTACACCCTGCCGCAGCACGACATCGTGCGGATCACCGACACCTATGAAAAGCGCGAGACCCCCGGCGCCAACCGCTGGTTCTGGTCGCAGGCGGGCAGTTCCAGCGCCGCCGCCACTGGCGGGCGCGACGTGTTCTTCATCCAGACGCGGCGCGCCGATGACAGTGTGATGGTTTATCGCAACGAGGATACCGGCTGGGGCTGGCCGCCCTATTTCAAGTTCGACACCTCGAACCTGCAGGCGGAGGCGAATGACCGCCGCTCCACCGGGGCGGAACCGGACTGGGTGGCGATCAAGCATTACGGCTGGCGCAACGAGGTGCTGTCGATCTATCCCAACGCCGTGTCGATCCGCCCGGTGGCGGGGCCGGAGGTGCGCATCATCCCGTGGACCAGCATTGCGCTGCTGGTGGTGCTGGCGGCGGTGTTCTGGGCGCTTTACGTGCGCTGGCGCCGGTTCCGCAAGCGGCGGATCGACCCGGTTCTGGAAGACATGGGTGACAATCTGGACGATGCGGGCGGGCGGCTGCGCGGCTTTTTCCGACGCAGCCCCAAGGACTAGTAGCTGCCGGTGGCGCGCAGGATCTGCGCCCAGATGCCGGGCGTGTCGTAAAGCGTCCATTCCCGGCGCAGCCCGTCGGGGCCGAATTCGGCATGGGTCATGCCAAGGATGTCGACCTCCGCCCCGGTGGGCATGCCAAAGGTGCCATGGCCGTCATGCCGCCCGGCAAGCCGCCAGCGCAGGGTGGCGCGCGGCGGGGCCAGCGGATCCTCCGCCCCCATCAGATGCTCCACGTGGAACAGGGCAGAGGGAAAGGCGGCGCGCAGGCCGATCCAGAACGCCTCGGCCTCGCGCGGGCCGCAGCCCTGCACGCTGCCGGGCAGGAACAGTTCGGCGGCGGGATCATACTGGCGGTCCAGCGCCGACAGTTCGCCCCCCATCACCCGGTCGATCAGATCGCCCAGCGTCTGCCCCCACGGGTTGCCGTTGCCCTGCCCCGCGGGACGGGGCGCGGGGGGATCGCTGCGGTCCGGGGCGGTGACCAGCCGCCAGCGCGCGCCCTCCTCCAGCCCGATGCCAAGGCGGGACAGGATCGCCGCCTCGTCGCGCAGCACCCATTCCTCCTGCACCCGCCCCGCCACGCAATAGCGTTCGGCCATCTGCAGAAAGCCCAGATCGCGCCCGGTGGCAGGCCCGTAAAGCCCGGCGCCGTCATGGCGGGTGATCACATGGAACCGCTGCGCCGCCATCAGCGCGTTTTCGGCGGGCGCGTGCCACAGCGTGTCTTCGGCCAGCAGCCTTGTGTCCGGAAACGCCGCCAGCCGCGCCGCCAGATCGGCGCCCACTACCTCTGGCTCCTGCAGCCAGCCCAGACCGCCATGCGAGACGACCTGCGGCGCCATCAGATCCGGCGTGCGGTCCAGCCGCCGCCCCTCCCACAGATCGCGGGTCAGCGTGTCGAGATAGGCGCTGGCATCCTGCCACTGCGCGTCAAACCCGGCCAGAAACGACATGTCAGCCTCTTCCGTGATACAGGCCGACCACATGCTCGGCCTCGGCAAAAAACACCCAGCGCGACAGAACCACGCCCGCCACATGCGACACAAGCGCAACCGCACCGAAGAGATGCGGCATCGGCAGCAGCAGCAGCGGCACGGGCAGCACCACCATAAAAGCCAGCCCCAGCACCCGCAGCTTTTTCAGGTGACGGCGGGCCACCACAAAGGCCATCTCGTCCAGCACATAGGTGCTGCCGGTCTGGGCCGGAAACAGCGGGCGCACGCTGCCGCGCCCGGCAAGCCCGGTGGCGGTGGCGGGCGTGCTGCCGCTGCGGGCAAAGCGCGTATCGCCATCGTACCATGTCCAGATCTGCAGCGCCCCCAGCGCGGGCAGCAGGATCAGCGCCGCCGTGACATGGCCCGACAGCAGCGCGCCCCCTGCCAGCGCGGTCAGCAGGAACAGCGCAGGCGTGGACCAGTGATGCCAGCGCGGCACAGCCTTCAGCTGCGCATAGATCATCGCGGTGCAGGTGACGGCGGCCAGCGCCAGCGCCGCCGACAGCCAGCCAAGCGGCAGCAGCGGCTGGTCGAGCATCAGCGCCAGACCGTGCCCGCCCCCCGCCAGCAGCGCCGCCACGGCGGCCCAAGCCTCGCGCGAGAGCCAGCTGCTGCGCCACTGGCTGAACGCCTTGAGCGCGCGGTCACGGCGGCGCAGATGCAGCGCTGACGCGGCGAGCCCGGCAAGGCAGAGCCCATGCGCCAAGGCGAAGAACACCAGCGCCACCCAGCCGGTGGGCGGCGCGGGATCGATCCCCAGCCAGACCAGCAGGCCGAAACCCAGCCCCGAGAGCGTGGAAAAGGCGATGAGCGAGCGTGCGGGATACATTCAGATCCTCGCCAGCGTGCGGTCGATCCAGCCAAGCAGGCCGCGCGGTTCTTCGGCCACCACATCCAGATAGGGGGCAAGCACGTCCACATCGTCCGGTGCTGCGTCGCGGGGGCGCGGCGGCAGGTATTTGTTCACCGGGGCCGTGCCCTGTTCCGGCATCAGATCCACCCCGCCGCGCTCCGCCACCAGCAGCGACACCGCGCTGTCGGGATCGTTCAGGTCGCCGAAATGCCGTGCCTGCGACGGGCAGGTGCGCACGCAGGCGGGAAGGCGGTCTTCCTCGGGCAGGTGCGGATTGTCGATGCGGTCGACGCAGAGCGTGCATTTCTTCATCACGCCTTCGGCCATGTCCATTTCCCGCGCGCCATAGGGACAGGCCCATGCGCAGAGCCCGCAGCCGATGCAGTCGGCTTCGTTGACCAGCACGATGCCATCTTCGGCGCGTTTCCAGCTGGCGCCGGTGGGGCAGACGGTGACGCAGGGCGCGTCGTCGCAATGCAGGCAGGAGCGGGGGAAATGCACCAGCTGGGCCGGGCCTTCGGGGGGCTGCACCTCGAAGCCGTGCACGCGGTTGAGGAAGGTGCCGGTGGGATCGGCGCCATAGGGATCCTGATCGGAGAGCGGGCTGGGCTGGCTCTGGGTGTTCCAGCCTTTGCAGGCGATGACGCAGGCATGACAGCCCACGCAGGTGTCGAGGTCGATCACCAGACCGAGCTTTTTCTGCGGGAGGGGGGGAAGTGTCGTCATGTTCCGATGTCGCGCTGAAGGAAAAGGCGGGACCGGGGCGCTGCCCCGGACCCCGGGATATTTGGGGTCAGAAGAAGCCTAAGGCGGGGGCACCGGGGAGCGGAGCGGCGGGAAGGTCGGCTGCGCCTGATCGGGCGGGGCCGATTTTTCCAGCCGCACCCGCAGGTCGAACCATGCCGCCTGTCCGGTGACGGGATCGCTGTTGGACCAGCCGCCTGCCCCGGACAGGCGTTCCGGGATCAGGTGGTTGAGCAGGAAGCCGCGCGTCGCCTCGGGGGCGGCGGGGTCGAGCGCCCATGCGCCCTTGCGCTTGCCGATGGCGTTCCATGTCCAGACGGTGTCGGGGTTGAGCGCGGCCATGTGTTCGGCGGGCACGGTGATTTCCGCATGGGAGGAGATGACCCGCACCCAGTCGCCGGGCGCGAGGTTCAGCCGGTTCCACCACAGCGTCGGCAGATAGAGCGGGTTCTGCCCGTGGATCTGGCGCAGCCACGCGTTCTGGCCGCCCCAGCTGTGATACATCGCCATGGGCCGCTGGGTGATGGCGTGGACGGGAAATTCCGCCGGATCCTCGAACGCGTCCGAGAGCGGCGGATACCAGACCGGCAGCGGATCGAAGGTGGTGCGGATGCGGCCCCGCAGGCTGTCGGGGGGCTGGTGCGGGCCGTGACCTTCGGCGGCGCGCTGGAAGCGGCGCAGCGGCTCGCACCAGAGCTGCACCAGATCGAAGCCGGGGGCCTCGGCCAGCCCCTTGTCCACCGCCCAGTCGGCCCATGCCCGGTTCCATGGCTTGAAATAGGCGGCTTCGGGCGGGACGGGCATTTCGTGGAAGCCGCCTGCGGCGATGTAGCTGTCGATCTGCGCGGCGTTGGGCAGGCCGCGCCCGTCCTGCAGGCCCTTGTCGCCCAGCCGGAACCCCGCAAGCGGGCCGATGCCGGGGCGGCGTTCGTGCATCTGGATGTAATCGGCGTAATCGGCATAGGTCGGCTGGCCTTCGGCATCGACCATGCCGGGCAGACCCAGCCGCGCGCCCAGATCCAGCAGCACCGACTGGAAGGGCCGCACGTCGCGGTCGGGCGCGATCACCGGCCAGCGGATCGCATCCGCCGCCGCGTCCGGATCGGAGATCGGGCGGTCCAGCAGCGAGATGCAGTCATGCCGTTCCAGATAGGTGGTGTCCGGCAGCACCAGATCGGCATAGGCCACCATTTCCGAGCTATAGGCATCGGCGCAGATGATATGCGGGATGACATAGCCGCCGTCTTCGTCCTGCGCGGTCAGCATGTCGATCGTGCCCTGCGTGTTCATGGCGGAATTCCACGCCATGTTCGCCATATAGAGCATCAGCGTGTCGAGCCGGTAGGGATCGCCTTCGGCGGCATTGGCGATGACCATATGCATCAGCCCATGGGCGGAAAGCGGGTTTTCCCATGTGAAGGCGCGGTCGATGCGGGCAGCGCTGCCATCGGGATGCAGCGCCAGATCCTCCGGCCCCTGCGGAAAGCCCAGATGCGGGCCCTCCAGCGGCTGGCCGGGGCGGCTGCGGAAGGCCGGGCGCGGATGGGCGCTGGCGGGTTTCGGATAGGGCGGCTTGAACCGCATCGATCCGGGCGTTTCCACGGCGCCCAGCAGGCTTTGCAGCAGATGGATGGCGCGGCAGGTCTGGAAACCGTTGGAATGGGCGGATATCCCGCGCATGGCATGCACCGCCACCGGGCGGCCCACCATGGTGGCGTGGCGGTGGCCGCGAAAATCGGTCCAGGGCTGGTCCAGCACCACCGGATCATCAAAGGCGGCGCGGGCCAGATCCGCCGCCAGCCGCCGGATCTGCCCGGGCGCCAGACCGCAGCGCTCCGCCACCTTTTCCGGCGCATAGGCGGGATCCATGTAGCGGTCGGCGATATGGTGCATGACCGAGCGGTGGCTGAGCCCGGCGCGGCGGATCTGCCCGGTCAGCTGCGGTTCCACCCCTTCGCCATCCCATGGCGCAAGCCGCCCGGTGCGGCGGTCGACCACCTGCGCGCGGCCCTCTTCGTCGCGCAGGGCAAGACCGTAGTCGGGGGATTTCGGATCGCAGTCGAGGATCACCGGCGCATTGGTGAAGCGCGCGAGAAACTCGAGGTCGATGCGCCCCGCCCGCAACAGTTCATGCACCAGCGCCAGCACCAGCAGCCCGTCGGTGCCGGGGGTGATGCCCAGCCAGTCATCGGCGATGGCGTTGTAACCGCTGCGCACCGGGTTGATGCCCACCACCTTGGCGCCGCGCGCCTTGAGCCGCCCCAGCCCCAGCTTCAGCGGGTTGCTGTCGTGATCCTCCGCCACGCCGAACAGCAGCAGAAGCCGCGCGTGATCCCAGTCGGGCGCGCCGAATTCCCAGAAGCTGCCGCCCAGCGTATAGATCCCCGCCGCCGCCATGTTCACCGAACAGAAGCCGCCATGGGCCGCGTAATTGGGGGTGCCATACATCTGCGCCCACCAGCCGGTGAAGCTTTGCGACTGGTCGCGCCCGGTGAAGAAGGCGAATTTTTCCGGCGCCGTCTCGCGCAGCGGCTTCAGCCAGCTCACCGCCAGATCCAGCGCCTCGTCCCAGCTGATTTCCTCGAACTCGCCCGAGCCGCGCGGGCCGGTGCGGCGCAGCGGCGCGCGCAGCCGGGCGGGCGACAGCACCTGTTTCAGCCCCGCCGCCCCCTTGGCACAGAGCACGCCGCGATTGACCGGGTGATCGCGGTTGCCGTCGATATAGACCGGCACGCCGTCTTTCAGATGCACGTCGATGCCGCAGCGGCAGGCGCACATGTAGCAGGTGGTCTTGCGGATCTCGTCCGAAATGCGCGGTGCCGTGTCCGGGTCTGGCTGGTCCTTCATCGCGGGCTTGCCCCCTTCTTCTGCCAAAAGCTTGGCTTTTGCCAGAGGCTAGGGCAGGGCATGGGGTCTGACCAGCGCTTTCCGGGTCAGGCGCTGCGCCGGGCCACCGCATCGCGCAGCAGATCGCCGACGCGGGCGCCCCATGCGTCCCAGTTCAGATGCTGGTCATATTCGGCGCGGGTGCTGCGGCACAGCGCGGCATAGCCCGCCGGATCGGCCACGGTGGCCTGAATGCGCGCGGCAAAAGCCTCTGCGCCGCTGCCCGGCGGCAGGGCAAAGCCGTTGACCCCGTCGCGCACCGGCACGCCCCCCACCCGCAGGCAGAGCGAGGGCACGCCATGCGCCGAGGCTTCGCAGAAGGCAAAGCCGTAGCTTTCATAGCTGGGCTGCACCACAAAATGCGACCGGGCATAAAGCTGCTGGAACAGCGCAGCCTCGGCGGGCACGGATTTGTCGAGCTGCGGGTGGATGGTGACATGCGGATCGCCCTGCGCCTCGGGCGGGGAGCAGCCGATGACGGTCAGCCGCGCGTCAAGCCCGGCCTTGCGCAGCCGGTGCAGGGTGGCCAGCGCCACCGGCCCGCCCTTGGCCTGCCAGTTGCGCCCCACCAGCAGCAGATGCAGCGGCGCGCCGGGACCTACGCTGCGCGGCTGCGGCACGGGGGGTGGCGCGATATTGGCGCCCCATGGCACCAGATGCACCTTGTCCGGGTCCAGATCATAGCGCTGCAGCGTGGCGTCGCGCAGCCATGCCGAGGGCCAGAGCAGCATGTCGCTGCCGCGCAGCACCAGCGCTTCGGCGCGTTCCACCCAGCCATCCAGCCTGCGCCCGCCGGGCAGCACTTCGGAAAAGGCCTGCCCGATTTCAGAGCGGCGGTAGACCGTGGGCGTCGCGTCCGAGGTATAGGCCACGGTCAGCGGATAGGGCCGTCGCAGATGGTGCAGCGTCTGGAAGGCATAGGCGCCGAACAGCACGTCATACCTGTCGCGCCGCAGCGCCGCCGCGATGGAACACGCGATGACCGGGGCCAGCGCCAGCTGTGCCCGCCAGCGCAGCCGCAGGCTGAACCGGTCGGGCAGGGCAAGGATGGCGCGGCGCACCGGATCGGCCAGCCCCCAGGTCTGGGGCAGGATCGTGACATCGCCCGCATGGCGCACCAGCGCGTCATGGATGCGGGCATTGCCGCCGGAATAGAAATTCCTGTCGAGCGGGGAAAAATCGCTCAGATACGCAATCTTCAGACGCTGCTGTGGCAAGGAAACGCTGACCCTTCTTTCACTTGTCAGACCGATGACCAATCAATTGGGCCATTTCATGACCCGATCGCGATGCTCTTCGGTCCGCCGCGCCTGTGCCAAATCTGCCAGCCCCCGGCGCGGCGCCCCGACGCGACAGGCGACAACCGGGCACGAGCCTGCTACGGTCAGGCGGCATGGCGGGGCGCTTGGGGGGCCGGTGCCATGGGTTTTCACGGGACGACCACGACACGGGATGCCGAACCCTCTTGCCTTTCTCATGCTGGCGCTCTGGCCGCTGGTGACGGTCGCGCTGTTCCGGCGTCTGGCGGTGGACCGCGCGCTGATCCTGTCGCTGCTGCTGGGCTATCTGTTCCTGCCGGAACCGCCTGCGGTCTTCGACCTGCCGCTGATGCCGCCGCTGACCAAGCACAACATCCCCGCGCTGACCGCCTTTGTCCTCGTGCTGTTCCGGGGCGGATCGGACGGGTCGTTCCTGCCCGAATCGGGGCTGGGCCGGGTGCTGCTGGCGGTCTTCGTGCTGTCGCCCGCGCTGACCGTGGTCACCAATGCCGAACCGGTGTTCTTTGGCCGCATCGGCCTGCCCGGGCTCGGGATCAAGGATGCCGTGGCCCTGACGCTGCAGCAGCTTCTGCTGGTGCTGCCCTTCCTGCTGGCGCGGCGCTTTCTGGCGACGGGCGGGGCGCAGCGCGAGATTCTGCGCGCGCTGGTCTGGGGCGGGCTCGTGTATTCCGTGCTGATGCTGGTGGAAATCCGGCTGTCGCCGCAGTTGAACAACTGGATTTACGGCTATTACCAGCACTTCTTCGGCCAGTCGATCCGGTTCGGCGGCTATCGCCCGGTGGTGTTCCTCTATCACGGGCTGTGGGTGGCATTTTTTCTGATGACCTCTGCCGTCGCCGCATGGGCGCTGTGGCGGCGCGATCCGGCAGCGTCCAAGCTGCGGGCGCTGCTGGCGGCGCTTTATCTGACGGCGGTCCTTGTGCTGGCGAAATCGATGGGGGCGCTGGTGCTTGGCCTGCTGGTGATCCCGGCGGTGCTGCTGCTGACGCGGCGGATGCAGATCCGGCTGGCGCTGCTGATCGGGCTTCTGGCGCTGGCCTATCCGCTGGTGAAGGGGGCGGGGCTGGTGCCCGAACAGGCGCTGCTGGACCGCGCCGCCGCCATCGATCAGGACCGCGCCTATTCGCTGGAATTCCGCTTCGACAACGAAAACACCCTGCTGGAGCGCGCCTATCTGAAACCGGTCTTCGGCTGGGGCAGCTGGGGGCGCAACCAGATCCTCGATCCCGTGACCGGCTTCATCACCACCGTCTCTGACGGGCGCTGGATCATCGTGATCGGGGTCTATGGCTGGGTCGGCTTTCTGGCGGAATTCGGGCTGCTGCTGCTGCCGCTGATCCTGCTCTGGCGCGAGGCGAAACATGCCCCCCCCGATGCGGTGTCGCCGCTGATCGCGCCGCTGTCGCTGCTGCTGGCGGTCAATGTCGCGGACATGATCCCCAACGCCACGCTGACCCCGCTGACATGGATGGTGGCGGGTGCCCTGACCGGCTATGCCGAGGCGCTGAAGGCGCAGCGGCTGGGGCGGCGGGCGCCCGAAAATCCCGCCCTGCCCGCCGCCGCGCCGCGCGACAAGCCGCGCTGGCAGTCGATCATGTGAGCCGATGACCCGACGTCCCCGCATCCTTGCCATCGCCGAGGCCGCCAATCCCGAATGGGTCAGCGTGCCGCTGGTCGGCTGGTCGCTGGCCCATGCCCTGCGCGAGGTGGCGGATGTGCATATCGTCACGCAGATCCGCAACCGCGACGCGATCCTGCGCGCGGGCCTGACCGAAGGCACCGACTTCACCGCGATTGATTCCGAGGCCTTCGCCCGCCCGATGTGGAAGCTGGCCGAAATCCTGCGCATGGGCGAAGGCAAGGGCTGGACCATGGTGCAGGCGATCAACGCGCTAAGCTATCCGTGGTTCGAACATCTGGTCTGGCGACAGTTCGGCGCGCGGATCCGGCGCGGCGACTGGGATCTGGTGCACCGGATCACCCCGCTAAGCCCCACCATCGGCTCTCCGGTGGCGGCACGCTGCGCCAAGGCCGGGGTGCCCTTCGTGCTGGGGCCGCTCAATGGCGGGGTGCCGTGGCCTGCGGGATTCGAGGCAGAACGGCGGCGCGAACGCGAATGGCTGAGCCACCTGCGCGGCGCCTACCGGCTGCTGCCCGGCCATGGCGCCACGCTGGACCATGCGGCGACGATCCTCACCGGCTCGCGCCACACCGCCAGCGAGATCCCCGCCCGCCACGCGCATAAGGTGATCCACCTGCCGGAAAACGGCATCGACCCCGCCTGGTTCAACCGCACCGCCACCCCCGGCCCCGGCCCGCTGCGCGCCGCCTTCGTGGGCCGCCTCGTGCCCTACAAGGGCCCCGACATGCTGCTGGAGGCGGCGGCCCCCCTGCTGCGCGCGGGCCAGATGCAGATCGACATCGTGGGCGACGGGCCGATGCGCCCCGCGCTGGCGGATCAGGCGGCGGCGCTGGGGATCGCCGGGGCCGTCACCTTTCACGGCTGGCAGGAGCATCGCGCGGTGCAGGACATCCTCTGCCGCTGTCATCTGCTGTCCTTCCCGTCGATCCGCGAATTCGGCGGCGGCGTGGTGCTGGAGGCGATGGCGCTTGGCGTGGTGCCGCTGATCGTGGATTACGCGGGCCCGGGCGAGCTGGTGGGGCCGGAAACCGGGCTGAAAGTGCCCTGCGGATCGCGGGCAGAGATCGTGGCGGGCTTCCGCGCGGCGCTGGAGCGGCTGGCGCAGGATCCCGCCCCCCTGCCCGAGCTGGCTGCCGCCGCCCGCGCCCGGGTGCAGAGCCATTTCACATGGGACCAGAAGGCGCGGCAGGTGGCGCGGGTCTATGACTGGATCGCCCAAGGCCGCCCCTCCCCCAAGCCGGATTTTTTTGGACCAGCCGGCACAGAGTGACGGATCGGCAAGAATTGCCATCTAAACCAGACCGTGACGGGTTCTGCCCTTTAATCGCCTTATTTCGAGGCTCTGATAGAACTGGATTTTAGACGGGGCCGCAATGTGCCCCCGCACCGGAGAACCCGGACAGGACGCATGACCAGACCCCGACAGACGCCCTCTGCCACCCCGGACATGGCGCCCGCCCCGCTGCCCTATCGCAGTGACATCGACGGGCTGCGCGCCATCGCCGTGCTTGCCGTGGTGGTCTATCACTTCGGTTTTCCCGGCCTTCCCGGCGGCTTCACCGGGGTGGACGTGTTCTTCGTGATCTCCGGCTTCCTGATCGGCGGCATCCTGTGGCGCGAGCGCGAGGCGATGGGCCGCATCCGGCTGGGCCGCTTCTATCTGCGCCGCTTCCGCCGTCTGGCCCCGGCCTTTTTCGTCATGGCGCTGGTGACCACGGCGCTGGCCTCGGCGCTGCTGCTGCCTTTTGAGTTCCGCGAATTCGGCAAGACGCTGATCGCCGCCACGGTCTATCTGTCCAACGTGCTGTTCTTCCGGCAGGCGGGCTATTTCGACGCCGCCTCCGAAGACAAGCCGCTGCTGCACACATGGTCGCTGGCGGTGGAAGAGCAATTCTACATCGTCCTGCCGCTGCTTCTGCTGCTGTTTGCGCGGCGCCGGGGCGCGCTGATCTGGACGCTGGCGCTGATCTGGGCCGCCTCGCTGGCGGCCAGCGTCCTGCTGACGCCACATCTGCCCACCGCCACTTTCTATCTCTTCCCCTTCCGGGCGTGGGAACTGCTGTCGGGGGTGCTGCTGGCGATCTGGGGCTGCGAAACCGGACGGCGCTGGCGCGGATATGCCGCGCTCAGCTGGCTGGGGCTGGGCTTGGTCGCGGCCTCGATCATCCTGATTCCGGCGGGGCCGCAGTTTCCCGGCCTGCTGGCCCTCGTGCCGGTGCTGGGCACGGTGCTGCTGCTGGCCAATGGCACCGGGCGCAACACGGTGAACCGCGCGCTGTCCTCGCCGGTGCCGGTGTTTTTCGGGCGCATCTCCTATTCGCTGTATCTGTGGCACTGGCCGGTGGTGACGCTGTCGCTTTACCTGCGCGGCAGCTATTCCGGCCCACTGGAGGCGGCGCTGTGGCTGGCGCTGGCGGTGGGGCTGGCATGGCTCAGCTGGCGGTTCGTGGAACAGCCGGTGCGCCATGCCCGCCTGCCCGCCCCGGCCCTGCTGGGTGGCACGGCAGCGGGATCGGCCCTGCTGCTGGCGCTGGGGGGATGGCTTTACCTTGGCGACGGGCTGACCAGCCGCTTCCGCCCCGAAGTGCAGCCGCATATCCGCGCCTCCGCCGATTTCCTGCAGGACTGGAGCCGCTGCACCACCCCCGCCAGCGGCCCGCTGATGGGGCTGGAGGTCTGCCCGATCGGCCCCGAAGGCCCGCCGCGCGTGCTGGTCTGGGGCGACAGCCACGTGCGCGCCTTCCGCGAGGGGCTGGATCAGGCCGCGCAGCAGGCGGGCACGCCGGGGCTGATCCTGTGGCGCGCGGGCTGCCCGCCGGTCTTTGGCCTGCGCAAGGTCGAAAGCGCGGCAACCCCGGCGCAGGATCTGGACTGCACCAATGCCACGCTGCAGATCCGGCAGGCGCTGCCGCAGCTGCCGGATCTGACCACGCTGCTGCTGATCGGGCGCTGGAGCTATTACGCCACCGGTGCGGGGGTCGGGCTGGATGCGCAGAACACCATCGCGCTGCATCCCGCCGATGGTCCGGTGCGCATCGGCGAGGCGCAGTCCGATCTGCTGGCGCAGCGCATCGATGCCAGCGTGGCCGAACTGCTGGACCGGTTCGAACAGATCTTCGTGCTGCGCCAGCCGCCCGAGATCCCCGGCTATGACAGCCGCCGCGCCGCGCGCGAGGCGGCGCATGACGGCTGGCCGCTGGCCCGCACTCCCGTCACCCGCCCCGAGGTCGCGCGCGCCGAGGCCGAGGCCCGCGCCGCCAGCGCCGAAGCGCCGTGGCGGGCACTGGCCGAGGCGGGCGCGGTCAGCCTGATCGACAGCTGGCCCCGCCTCTGCGATGCCACCACCTGCCACGCGCTGCAGGGCGGCGAGGGCTGGTATTTCGACAACAACCACGTCACCAACACCGCCGCCCGTGCCCTGCACGATCTTTTCGCGCCGGTCTTTGCAGCGGATCCCGCCTCATGACCGCGACCGGACCGGACTGGGACTGCATCGTGATCGGCACCGGCATGGGCGGCGGCACGCTGGGCCGCGCGCTGGCCGAAGCCGGGTGGCGGGTGCTGTTCGTGGAAAAGGGCGCCGCCGGGCAGCGGCAGGCGCGGAACGGGCTGTCGGAGATCTTTGTCCCCGAGGCGCGGCTGGCCCGCGGGCTCTGGCCAGAGCCGCTGCATGCCACGGTGGATGGCCGCGACAGCCGGTTCTATGCGCCGCTGGGTGCGGGGATCGGCGGATCTTCGGTGTTCTACGCCGCGACGCTGGAACGGCCCGAACGGCATGATCTGGATGATCTGCTGGACCGCCCGCACCCCACTGGCGGCTGGCCCGTGGGCTATGACGAGATGCGCCCTTGGTTCGATCATGCCGCGCGGATGTATCACCTGCATGGCACGCCCGATCCGCTGTCATCCGACGCGCCGCCGCCGCTTGATCCGCCGCCGCCGCTGACCGCCACCGAAGCCGCGCTGATGGCCCGGTTTCGCGCGGGCGGCCTCAATCCCTATTACGCCCATACCGCGATCCGCCGCAGCGACGGCTGCCTGAACTGCCTTGGCACCCGCTGCCCGCGCCCCTGCAAGATGGACGGACGCTCCGCCGGGGTGGAGCCCGCCCTGGCCACCGGCAATGCCGAGATCCTGACCGGGGCCGAGGTGACGCGGCTGATCGCCGGACCGGATTCGGTGCAGGAGGTGGAGCTGCGGCAGGGCGGCGCGCTGCGGCGCCTTCGGGCCCGGCATGTGGTGCTGGCGGCGGGGGCGCTCAATTCGCCGCGGCTGCTGCTCAATTCCCTGTCCGACCACTGGCCGGAGGGGCTGGCCAACCGATCCGGACTGGTGGGGCGCAACCTGATGTTCCACCTCAACGAGATGTTCGCGATCTGGCCGCCCCGGGATGCGCCCGATGCGGGCGCGACCAAGGCGCTGGCCCTGCGGGATCTTTACACGGCGGGCCATACCCGGATGGGCATGGTGCAGGCCATGGGCATCCGCGCCTCTTATGGCGAGATCCTGTTTTACCTGAACCGGATGCTGGCCGCCTCGCGGCTGGGGCATGTGCCGGGGCTGCCGCATCTGACCCGCCTGCCCGCCGCGCTGGCCGCACGGATCCTTGGCCATGCCCAGATCTTTGTCGGGCTGATGGAGGATCTGCCCTATCTGCACAACCGCGTGCTGCCCGATCCCGACCGGCTGGCCATCACCTATGCCATGGCGCCGGAACTGCTGGCCCGCCGCCATGCCTTCCGCCGCGCCATCGCGCAGGCTTTTCGCGGGCAGCGGCGTCTGTTTCTGGGGCTGGGGCCAGAGCTGAATTTCGGCCATCCCAGCGGCACGCTGCGGTTTGGCCATGATCCCGCCCGGTCGGTGCTGGACTCGCAGTGCCGCGCACATGGGCTGCGCAACCTCTGGGTGGCCGATGCCTCCTTCATGCCCACGTCGATGGGGGTGAATCCCAGCCTGACCATCGCCGCCAATGCCCTGCGCGTCGCCGACCACCTGCGGAAGGATCCGACATGACCCGACTGACCCCCCAAGACGGCATCGCGCTGGTGACTGGCGCCGGATCCGGGCTGGGCCGCGCGCTGGCGCTGGAGCTTGCCCGGCAGGGCTTCACCGTCGCCGCAGTCGGACGCCGCAGATCCGCCCTTGAGGAGACGCAGGAACAGGCGCCGCAGGGCCGGGTGCTGATCTGGCCGCTGGACGTGGCCGACCCCGCCGCCGTCATCCGCTGCGTGGCCGGGATCACCACGGATCACGGGCCGGTGGCGCTGCTTGTCAACAATGCCGCGGTCTATCCCCGGCGCGACATTCTGGACGAGACGGCAGAGAGCTTTCTGCACAGCGTCGCCGTCAATCTGGGCGGGACGGTGGCCTGCACCCGTGCCGTGCTGGACGGGATGGTGGCGCGCGGGCGGGGCCGCATCCTCAACGTCGCGACCTTTGCCGATCTGCAGCCGCTGCCCGCCTCTGCGGCCTATTCCGTGTCGAAAGGCGCCGCGCGCATCTTCACCCGCGCGCTGGTGGCCGATCTGGGCGACCGCTTTCCGGGCATCGTGATCGGCGACTGGATGCCCGGCATGCTGCGCACCGACATGGGCATTCCCGATGGCCTGCCGCCCGAGCTGTCGGCCCGCTGGGGGGTGGATCTGGCGCTGCGCTGCGATCCGGATCTGAACGGCGCCGTGTTCGAGCGGGACACGGAGGTGCTGCCACCGCTGGGGCTGAAATCCCGGGTCAAGCAGGCGCTGACCGGCCAGCGGCGCCGCCCGCGGCGGCTGGCCCCTCAGGCCTGACGGGAGCGGAAGCGTTGCACCGCCGCCCGCAGCATCTGGCCCGGCAGGATCGCCAGACATTGCAGATAGCGCAGGCCCAGCCGTTTCGGGCTGTTCAGCGCCCGCCACAGCCATTCCAGCGCCAGACGCCGCGCCCATGCTGGCGCGCGTTTCTGCATCCCCGCCAGAAAATCCAGCCCGGCGCCAATGCTGACATAGCCCACGGCGGGCGCGGCGCGGCGGCCACTGGCGGCAAAGATTTCCTGCTTGGGCGCGCCAAGCGCCACGAAACACAGCCCCGCGCCAGAGGCGGCGATCTGCTCGTGCAGGGCCTGTGCCTCGGGGCTGTCGGGGTCAAAACCCATGGGCGGCGCCAGCGTGCAGACCACGGTCAGGTCGCGCACCTCGCGTTCCAGATAGCTTTTGGCGCGGGACAGCGATTCGGCGGTGCTGCCCACCAGCGCCACGCCCACCCCCAGCCGCGCCGCGATGCGCGCCAGCGGCAGGATCGCATCGGATCCGGGGATCAGTTCCACCGGGCGGCCCGCCAGCCGCGACATCCACACGATGGGATTGCCGTCAGCGGTGACCAGATCCTGCGCGGCATAGGCGGCGCGGAACCGTGGCAGGCCGCGCAGCTTGACCAGATGATCAAGGTTGAGCGTGGCCAGCGCAAAGCCCTGACGCTGCGCCAGACGTTCGGTCACACGGGCCTGAAGCGCGGCCCATGTCGCCACGTTGACGGAGACCTTCTGCCCCGAAACGCTGAAATCCATACGACATCCCTCTGGCCCCGACGCCAAGTTCTACAGCCAATCCCCGACATTCCGAGATGCCGATACGTCGATTTCCCGCAGACCGTGGCAGAGCTGCCGCATAAGGTGCAAAATTGTCACCTCAAAGGCTGCGCCTGTACAGGCATTGCAGCTTTGTGCCGAAATCTGGTCAAATTTGTCTGGTCAAAGACGGCTGACCAAAGGCTCCGGCAAGAAAGACCCCGCATGATCCCGCTTTTCCTCCGGTGTTTCGGCTGGCCCTGCCTGCGCAGACAGGGGGCAATGTGACCGGACAGCTGTCGATTCTGGGCTGCGGCTTTGTAGCCGATCTGTATATGCGCTCGCTTGCGGCGATGCCGGGGCTGGCCGTGGCACAGGTGCATGACCACGACCCCGACCGGCTGGCGCGGTTCTGCGCCCATTGGGGGCTGCGGGCGGAACCCTCGCTGGACCGGTTTCTGGCGCAGGCCCCCGCTGGGGGCGTGGTGCTGAACCTGACCAATCCGGGCGCGCATTACGCGCTGAACCGCGCGGTGCTGGAGGCGGGACATCACGTCTATTGCGAAAAGCCGCTGGCCCTGACGCTGGCCGAGGCCGAGGATCTGCACCAGCTTGCCGCCGCACACGGGCTTCTGCTGGCCTCCGCCCCCTGTTCCGTGCTGGGCGAGACCGCGCAGACGCTGGGCCATGCGCTGCGCCATGGCATCGCGGGCACGCCGCGCGCGATTTATGCCGAACTGGATGACGGGTTCGTGCCGCAGGCCGCCTATGACCGATGGCACAGCGAAAGCGGCGCACCCTGGCCGTGGGAGGACGAGTTTCGCGTCGGCTGCACGCTGGAACATGGGGGCTATTACCTGACTTGGCTGATCTCTTGGTTCGGATCGGTGCGCACGGTGGTCGCAGCCTCGGCCGAGGTGCTGCCCGACAAGGGCGGGCTTGGCCCCACCGCACCGGATCTGTCGGTGGCCGTGCTGTTTTTCGACCATGGCCCCGTCACCCGGCTGACCTGTTCCATCGCCGCCCCGCATGACCACGGGATCAGCATCGTCGGCGATGCGGGGGTGCTGCGCTGCAAGGCGGCGTGGGACAATGCCGCCCCGGTGCGCTTTGCCCGCCGCTTCACCCTGCGGCGGCGGCTGATGGAACACCCGCTGCCCCGCCGCCTGCGCCTGCCGCAGCCCACCCATCCAAAGGTGAAACGCTGGGGCGCCGCCGCGATGAACTTCATGCTCGGCCCCGCCGAGATGCTGGAGGCGCTGCGCGACAACCGGCCCTGCCGCCTCTCCGCCGATTTTGCGCTGCACCTGACCGAGGTGACGCTGGCCATCCAGAATGCCGGGGAAACCGGCGGCGCCCAGCGCATGACCACGCGCTGCGCCCCGATGGAGCCGATGCCATGGGCGATGTGACCCGCCTGCTGCTGACCGGGGCCACCGGATTCGTCGGGCGGGCGGTGCTGTCTCAGGCACGCGCGCAGGGGCTGGAGGTGGTGGCGGTGACCCGTGGCACGCCCCCCGCCGCGTGGACCGAGGCGGGGGTGATCCCCTGCTGCGCCGATCTGGCCGATCCGGCGGCGATCCCGGTGCTGCGCGCCGCGCTGCGCGGCGTTGGCGCCGTCATCCACTGCGCCGCGCATCTGGGCAGCGACGAAGGTGCGGTGACGGCGGCCACCACGCTGGGCACGCGGCATCTGCTGGCGGCAATGGCGGGCCAGTCCGCGCGGCTGGTGCTGGTCAGTTCCATCGCCGTCTATGATTACACCAAGCTGGCGCCGGGCGGCACCGTGACCGAAGCGACCCCGCTGGAACAGCCCGACACCGCGCGCGACGCCTATGTCGCCGGAAAGCTGCGACAGGAGGCGATGTGCCGGGACGCGGGCCATCCGCTGTGGATCCTGCGCCCCGGCGCGATCTTTGGCGAAGGCCGGACATGGAACGCGCATCTGGGCGTGTCGCTGGGCCCGCTGCTGATCGCCATGGGTCAGGGTGGAGAGCTGCCCTTGGCGCATGTGGATCATGTGGCGCGGCGGCTGGTGCGGGCGGCAGGCATCGCCCCGCAGGGGGTGGAGGTGCTGAACCTCGTCGATGCCGACCGGCCCGACCGGGCGCGGTTCCTGCGCGCGCACCGGCTGTCGGGCTGGCCCCGGCTGGTGCTGCCGCTGCCATGGCCCGTGGTGCTGCCCGTGGCCCGGCTGCTGGCGCCGCTTGGCCCGCGCCTGCCCGGGCTTTTGCGCGAACCCGTGCTGCGCGCCCGCATCCTGCCGCTGCGCTATGACGCCCGCGCGCTGGTGCGGCGGCTTGGCCCGCTGGACCAGCCACGGTTCGAGGCGCTGATGGCCGCCGCCCTGAAGGAGGGCGCGGCATGACCCTGCGCCGTCTCGCCTATCTGACCGGGGAATATCCCCGCGCCTCGGACACGTTCATCCAGCGCGAGGTGGCGGCGCTGCGCGCGCTGGGGCATGAGGTGCTGACCTGCTCCATCCGCACCACGGGCGCGGAACATCTGGTCGGCCCCGAACAGCGCAGCGAACATGCCCGCACCTTCAAGGTGCTGGAGGCCTGCCGCGCCCCGCTGCGCGTGCTGCGCGCCCATGGCCGCTGGCTGGCGCGGCCTGCCCGTTATGGCCGCGCGCTGCGGCTGGCATGGACCACGGCCCCCAAGGGGGTGAAGGGGCGGCTTTACAACCTGATCTATTTCCTTGAGGCGGGGGTGCTGGCCGCGCATCTGGCGGAACAGGGCGTGGAGCATCTGCACAACCACATCGCCAAAGCCTCCTGCACCGTGGCGATGCTGGCCTCTGCCCTGTCGGGCATCCCCTACAGCTTTACCATCCACGGGCCGGACATCTTCTTTGAACCGCAGCACTGGCGCATCGACGAAAAGGCGGCGCGGGCGGAATTTGTCGCCTGCATCAGCGCCTTCTGCCGGTCGCAGCTGATGTGTTTCGCCGAGGCCGCGCACTGGCCCAAGCTGCGGGTGGTGCATTGCGGCATCGACCCCGCGCGCTATGCTGCCGCCCCCGGCCACGATCCGGTGCTGCTGTTTGTCGGCAGGCTCGCCGGGGTGAAAGGCGTGCCCTTGCTGCTGGAGGCGCTGGCGGCGCTGGCCCCCGCCCATCCCGCGCTGCGGCTGCGGCTGATCGGCGACGGCCCCGACCGCGCCGCGCTGGAGGCGCGGGCGATCCGGCTGGGGCTGGCCGACCGGGTGGAGTTTCTGGGCTATCGCAGCCAGTCCGAGGTGGCCGATGCCTTGGCGGGCGCGCAGATCTTCGTGCTGCCCAGCTTTGCCGAAGGCGTGCCCGTGGTGCTGATGGAGGCGATGGCGGCGGGCCTGCCCGTGGTCACCACGCAGATCGCGGGCATTCCCGAACTGGTCGACTCCGGCATCTCCGGCCTGCTGGTGCCACCGGGCGAAGCCGCGCCGCTGGCCCGCGCGCTGGACACGCTGCTGACCGATCCCGCCCGCCGTCACGCCATGGGGCAGGCCGGGCGGGCCCGGGTCAGCGCCGATTTCAACATTGCCACCGAGGCTGCCAAGCTCTCGCAGCTGTTCCAGTCCTCCGGCGCGGCCACGCCCGCGCCCCTGTCCAGAAAGGACATCGCATGAGTGCCGTGGACATCGTCCTGATCGGCCGCAACGAAGGATCCCGGCTTGTCGCGGCCTTGGCCTCGCTGCCGGGTCAGGCGCGGCAGGTGGTCTATGTGGACAGCGGATCCACCGACAGCAGCGTGGCCGAAGCGCGCCGCGCGGGCGCGCAGGTCGTCGAACTGGACATGTCGGTGCCCTTTACCGCCGCGCGCGCGCGCAATGCGGGCTTTGCCGCGCTGACCGATCCGGATTTCGTGATGTTCGTCGATGGCGACTGCACGCTGGTGCCGGGCTTTGTCTCTGCCGCCGTGGCGCATCTGTCGCGGCATCCCGAACTGGCGCTGGTCACCGGCTGGCGGTCGGAAATTCACCGCGACAGCTCCATCTTCAACCAGCTCTGCGATTTCGAATGGCGCCGCCCGGTGGGGCGCATTCTGGGCTGCGGCGGCGACATGCTGGTGCGGGCCGAGGCGTTCCGCCATGTCGGCGGCTTTGGCGACAGCATCATCGCCTCCGAAGACGAGGAGTTCGGCACAAGGCTGCGCAAGGCCGGATGGGCGCTGGAGCGCTTGCCGCTGGAGATGACGCGCCACGATGCCGACATGCACCGGTTCGGCCAGTGGTGGCGCCGCGCGGTGCGCACCGGCCATGGCTTTGCCCATGTCGGCCACCTGCATCCGGATTACTTTGCCCGCGAACGGCAGCGAGTGCTGGCCTATGCGCTGGTGCTGCCGCTGCTGTCGCTGGCGCTGGCGCTGGTCTCGCCATGGCTACTGCTGGTGCCGCTGGCCATCTATGCGCTGAACTACCTGCGCACGCAGCAGGGGCTGCGCCGCGCCGGGCTGCCTAAACGCGAGGCGCGGCAACACGCCCTCTTCATCGCCCTGTCGAAATTTCCCAACCTCGTCGGCATGGCCACCTATCATCTCCGCCGTCTGCGCAACGCGCAGATGCGCATCATCGAATACAAATAAGGGGCGCGCCGGATGACACTTCCTGTTCGCGTCGGTCTGATCGGCGCCGGATATATCGCAAGCTGGCATGCCGAGGCGCTGCGCGCCACGCCCGGTGTCCAGCTGCAAGCGATCTGCGACATTTCCGAACCCGCCGCGCGCGGCTTCGCCGAAGCGCATGGGCTGATGGCCTTCACCTCGGTCGAGGCGCTGATCAACAGCGGCAGCTGCGACGCGGTGCATGTGCTGACCCCGCCCAACCCCCATGCCGCGCTGGCCCAGCAATGCCTGAAGGCCGGGCTGCATGTTCTGGTGGAAAAACCGGTCGCCACCAGTGCCGACCAGACCCGCGCCATCCGCGACGCGGCGCGGGCGGCGGGCAAGCTGTTCCATGCCGGGCACAACTTCCTTGGCCTGCCCACCTATCAGCGGATGAAGGCCGCGATGCAGGCCGGAGAGTATGGCCGGATCTCCGCCGCCGATTTTACATGGGCGCTGCCGCTGGCGCCGCTGCGCTCCGGCCCTTACAGCCTGTGGCTGCTGCGCGAACCCCGCAACCTGCTGCTGGAACTGGGGCCGCATCTGATGGCCTTTGCCGTCGATCTGTTCGGCCCGCCCGAGATCCTGTTCGCCTCCGCCAGCAAGCCCGTCGCCCTGCCCGGCGGCGACCAGCGCCCGCAGGGCTTCCGCATCTATGCCCGCGCGGGCGGGGTCGATCTGAGCTTTACGCTGTCGATGGTGGAAACCGTCGATGACCGGTCGGTGGTGCTGCGCGGATCCTCGGGGCGGGCGCGGCTGGACTATGCCGCCGACACGCTGATGGTGGAACGGGAAAACGCCTCTGACCTCATCCTCAACCCCTTGCGCAAACAGCTGGATCTGGGCTGGCAGCATCTGCGGGTGGGCGCGCGCAACGCCGCGATCCAGACCCGGTCGCTGAACCAGCAGAACCCCTATGGCCAAAGCTTTCGCGGCATGACCGCTGCCGTCTATGGCGCCATTTCCCAAGGCAGGCCCTCCGATCCGCGCTTTTCCGGCGACAGCGCCGTGGCGGTGATGGAGGCGCTGGACCAGGCCATCGCCCTGCTGCCCGCCTCGGTGCTGGAGGTGAAGGCCCCCGCCGTGCAGACCCGGCCCGCCCGCCCCAGCGCGCTGGTGATCGGCGGCACCGGCTTTATCGGGCGGGCGCTGACCCGCAGGCTGGTGGCGGATGGCCATGACGTGCGCGTGCTGTCGCGCGGGCGGCGCGGCCCCTTCCCCGACCTGCCCGATCAGGTGGAAACCGTGGCGCTGAACCTCCACGATCTGGAGGCGCTGACCCACGCGATGCAGGGGGTGGACGTGGTGTTCAACCTTGCGCGCTCGCTGGAAAAGACATGGGCCGAGGCGCTGGTCAACGATGTGGGTGTCGCCACCCGCGTCGGCATGGCCTGCCAGAAGGCCGGGGTGAAACGGCTGATCTATACCGGCACCATCGCCAGCTTCGACATGTCCCGCCCCGAGGTGCCGATCACCGAATCCACGCCCTTCGCGGCGGATATGAGCGACCGCAACCTTTATGCCCGGTCCAAGGCGGAATGCGAGCGGCAGCTGATGGCGCTGCATCGCGACCGGGGGCTGCCGCTGACCATCGCGCGCCCCGGCATCGTGGTGGGCCATGGCGGACCGCTGCAGCACTGGGGCATCGGGCGCTGGCATGGTGCGGGGGCGGTGCGCATCTGGGGGCCGGGGCAGAACATCCTGCCCTTCGTGCTGATCGACGATGTCGTGGACGGGCTGGTACGCATGGCGGCGCGGCCTTCGGCCAACGGGCAAAGCTTCAACCTTGTGGGCGAGCCGCTGCTGACCGCGCGCGACTATTTCGACGCCATCCATGCGGTGCTGGGGGCGCGGATCCGGGTCAGCTCCGGCAATCTCACCGCCTTTTACGCGGCGGATGCGGTAAAATCGGTGCTGAAGAAATATGCCCTGCGCCAGCACGGCGTCACGCGCCCCTCGCTGGCGGACTGGAAAAGCCGGGCGCATTTTTCGCCCTTCATCATCGACAAGCCCAAGCAGATGCTGGACTGGACGCCCGAGGCCGACCGCACGCGCTTTGTCGACCGGGCCATCGCTCAGGCGGATCTGTTCGGGTTCTGAGGTGGCGGCGGGACACGGATTGAGAACAATCCCCCCAGAAACCACCTTATTCCTGACAGAATCCTTCGTTTATCTGGGCAAAAGGACATAACGGGATCCGCAAGACCGGATCCGAACTCGGGCAGACAGGCAGATGGCGGACATGGCACGGCATACCGGTCACCACAGACACAGATATTGCGCGGCATCCGGTCAGGCCGGACCGGCGGGGGCATGACCATGTCCGAACGCCGCCCCTTCCGCCGCCGCAACCGCCCCGAAGACACCCCGCCCCCGGCCCCCACGCCCCGGCCCGACCCGCAGGCCGAAGCTCTGGCCAAGGCACAGGCGCAGGCAGAGGCCCAGCGCGAGGCGGAGGCCGACGCCGAAGACCAGCGCCGCCGCGCCGAAGCCGCCGGGGATCAGGCGCGGCGGCAGGCCGAAGCTGCGGCGCAGGCGCAGGCCGACGCCGAGGCAGAGGAGCAGCAGCGTCAGGCGGAAGCCGCCGCCCGGACCCGCGCCCAAGCTGCGGCAGAGGCGAGGGCGGCACGCGAGGCGGAAAACGCCCGGGCGCAGGTGGAGGCCGATGCCGCTTCCGCCCCCATTCCCGGCACCGACCAGCGCTGGTCGGCGCTGACGCCCTTTCCGGTGGATCTGGCGCATCTCGACCGGCACCGCATCGTCACCGCACGGCGCGAGGATCCGGCCCATACCGCCTTTGACATCCTGCGCACCAAGCTGGTGCAGACGCTGGCCGAACGCGGCTGGTCGCGGGTCGCCATCACCTCGCCCACCAAGGACTGCGGCAAGACCTTCACCGCCGCCAATCTGGCCATCAGCCTGTCCCGGCAGGAGGCGCTGCGCACCGTGCTGCTGGACTGCGACCTGCGCCGCCCCAGCCTGCACAAGGTGATGGGGGTCAAGACGCCGGGCTCGATGGGTGACATGCTGCGCGGGCGCGTCCCGGCAGAGCAGCATCTGCTACGAATGGGGCCGAACAGCTTCCATGCCGGGCCCAACCTTGCCTTCGGCTTCAACCACATCCCGGAATCCTATCCGGCGGAACTGCTGCAGGATCCCGGCACCGCCACCGCGCTGGCCGCGCTGCAGGAGCGGCTGAAGCCCGATGTCATGCTGTTCGACCTGCCGCCCGCCCTGTATTTCGACGACGTGATGGCCTTTCGCGCGCAGTTCGACGGCGTGCTGCTGGTCATCGGCGGCGGGCTGAGCACCGAAAAGGAAATCCGCGAGGTTGAACGCCGGCTTGGCGACCAGACCCCGCTGCTGGGGATGATCCTCAACAAGGCCGAAGGCACCAATCTCGGCAAATACGGCTACTGAGCCTCGCGCGCCTCAGGCGGAGGCGCGCGGCAGAATCCGGTCCAGCAGCCCCTGCGGCAGCCATGCTCCCGCCACACGCAGCACCCCCCAAAAGAGCGCCGCCAGCCCCAGAAGCCCCGCGACAATCCCCAGCCCGCGGCGGCGGCGGTCGCCGCGCGTCTTGACCACGGGGATGGACACCACCGCCTGCACGCCCGTCGCGCGTTCCAGCTGCGCGGCGTTGCGGATCACCGGATTCATCAGCTCGGCCACGACCCCCGCGAACAGCCCCGCCATCAGGCTGGCAACGCCCCCCATCAGCGCCAGCTTCTGACGGCTCTGGCTGGACGGCACCTCGGGCACCAGCGCGGCTTCCAGCACCTCGAACCGGTCGGCCTGCTGGCGGGTTTCCAGCATCTGGCCCATCTCGGCCTCGGCCCGGCGGCGGGTGATGACGCTATACTGGTCCTGCAGCTGGGTCAGGTCGCGTTCCATGCCGCTCAGCGTGCGTTCCACCTCGGGGCCGCGGCGGATGGTCTCTTCGATCTGCGCCATCCGGGTGTCGATCAGCTGTTTCTGTTCGCGCAGCAGCGCCAGCTGCCGGGCCTGCACCTCTTCGCGGACGCGGGCGGAATTTCCTTCGGCGGCGACGATCTCGCGGTCGATCTCCAGCGCGCTGTCCTCCAGCGAGCCCAGCTGATCGCGCAGCGCCCCCACGCCCGAGGGCAGCGCCTCGGCATTGGCCTGCTTGAAGGCGGCGATCCGGGCGGTCATCGCGTCCATCTCCGCCGCGACCCGCGTCGCTTCGCTTTCAAAGAAGCTCAGCGTCTCGCGGGCACGGATCACGCTGCGGCTGCGCGATTCCTCGATCACCGTGGTCATCAGTTCGTTGGCGACATCCGCCGCCTTCTGCGCATCGCTAAGCCGGACGGTGATCAGGATGCCCGAAGGCCCCTGCGGCACCGCCTGATAGCTGATCGGAGCGGGGCGAATTTCCTCGATCCGCGCCGCCTCGCGCATAAGCGACACGCGCTGGTTCAGCGGCATCGCCGGATCCTCGGTGAACAGCTGATGCGTGTCCATGATGCGCAGCAGGTTGTCGCGGGACATCAGCCGCTGTTCGATCAGCTGAACCTTGCGCGAGGCGTCATCCCCCGCCACGCCGGTACTGCTGGGCGCCTCACTGACCTGCCCCTCTTCGATCTGCACCACGGCGGTGGCCTCATACATCTTCTGCTGCTGCAGGGCGAAGGCCACCGACAGGCCGCAGCCCAGCAGGGTAACAAGCAGGATCAGCACCATGCGGCGGCGCAGCGCGGCAAGGATTTCCTCAAAAGACTGGAACTGGGTCACATCACTTCTCCCGCTTGTGGCGGCCCGACCGTTCGGGGCACGACAGTCCTGTCCACCCCGGACGGGCCTTGCCGCCTTTGAGACATACTCTAGTCAAACTTTCACCTTGCGGCCATCCGGCTCCGTCAGCCCGCAAGGAAACACTTCGTATCCGGGACCGGCAAAGTCGCCCCGGTTAAGCTGGGGCAACGCGCAGAGCGACAGCAGCAGACCCCCGTTGCGCCATTGCCGCATCGGCAGTTCGGCCCCCTGCCCCAGCCCCGTGGCCGCGACCATGCGCAGCCCGGCATCAGGCAGCAGCGCCTCCATCGCCGCAAAGCCGAAGAGGCTGCGGGTCAGCGGATACTGCGCCTTATAGGCGGCCTCCTTGGCGCCAAACACATGCAGCGCGGCAAGCCCCGGCTCCAGCGGCGCCAGCCGGTCCAGTTCCGCCGGGCTGGCGATGGTCGGCACCAGCCCCGGGTCAAGCGGCAGCGCGCGTTCCAGATCCACCCCCAGCGCGCGCCAGTCCCGCGCCCGCGCCGCCACCGCCAGACACAGCCCCGCCGTATGGCTCAGGCTGGCCACCACCCCCTCGGGCCAGACCGGGGCGCGGTCCGCGCCCTTGGGGATCGGCTGCGGCGGCAGGCCAAGCTGCGCCAGCGCCGCCCGCGCCGCATCCCGGCCCCCGGCAAACTCCGCCTGCCGCGACGGCACGGCACGGGCGATGGCCTGCCGTTCCACGGGAAACAATCCGGCAGGATCGACCGGGCCGGAGACGGCCCAGACCACGCCTTCGGGCCAGTCCACCATGGCGGCCAGCGCCTGCAGGGCGGCAAGGTCAGGCACTGCGCCGCGCCCGCATCGCCCGCCGCCGCGCCATGGCCTCGCTGCGCGTCTGCGCCCGGTCGGCGGCAGGCGGCGCGGCCTCGGTCTGCGCCGCGACCGGAGCAGGACTGACCAAGGCCGCCACCCGCGCCGTCAGATCCTCCAGCACCGGGAAGCGGAAGATGTCGGTGATCGACAGGCCCTTCGCCCCCAGATCGTCGCGGATCGACCGGTGCGCCTGCACCGCCAGCAGCGAATGCCCACCCAGATCGAAGAAGCTGTCGCGCCCGGAAATGTCCTGCACGCCCAGAACCGCGCTCCAGATTCCGGCGATCTGCGCCTGCAGCCGGGCCGATCCCTGCGCCGTGACCGGCGCCGCTGCCGCGGCCTTGGGCGCGGCCAAAGGCGGGGCGCGGCGGGCCAGTGGTGCGGGCAGCGCCTTGCGGTCCACCTTCTTGTTGGGGGTCAGCGGAAAGGCCTCGACCCGCATCAGATGCGCGGGCACCATGAAGGCGGGCAGCGCCGCGCCCATGGCGGATTTCAGCGCCGCCTCGCTCACCGGCTCGGGGGCGGTGTAATAGCCCACCAGCCGCAGGTCGCCGGGCGTATCCTCCCGCGCCATGACCACCGCCTGAGAAATCCCCGGCTGCGCCTCCAGCACCGCCTCGATCTCGCCCAGCTCGATGCGGAAACCGCGCAGCTTCACCTGATGGTCGACGCGCCCGATAAAGTCGATGCGCCCGTCCATGCGGCGGCGCACCAGATCGCCGGTGCGATACATCCGCCCGCCATGGAACGGGTTGGGCAGGAAGCGCTCCGCCGTCAGATCGGGGCGGTTCCAGTAGCCGCGCGTCACGCCCTCGCCGCCGATCCACAGCTCGCCGGGCAGACCCACGCCCACCGGCTGCCGCGCCTCGTCCAGCACGTAAAGCTGCTGGTTGGCCAAGGGGCGGCCGATGTTGACCACGCCCTCATCCCCTGCCGCCGCCACCTCGGTCGAGGACCAGATGGTGGTTTCGGTGGGGCCATACATGTTGGTCAGGCGGGCCGGGGTGATGCGGGCAAACTCTTCCACCAGCGCGCCGGGCAGCGGTTCACCGCCAAGGAACAGATGCCGCACCCGGGACAGCGCATAACGCGCCTCGTCATTCATGGCGATCATCCGCGCCATGGAGGGGGTGCATTGCAGATGCGTGACCCCGTGGCGCAGGATCTGCGCCGCGATGGAAAAATCGTCCGGCGCAAGATCCGGGGCGCGGTTGGCGCGCTTCACCACCTCGGCCAAGGGTCTGAGCCCCTCCAGCACCTGATCCACCGGGATGCCATAATCGATCAGACAGGCGATTTCGCCCACGCCGATGCGCTTGAGCTGCTCCACCCGCTCCAGCGCGTCTTCTACCGTGCCGAAAAGGCCGCTTTCGGTGAAATAGCGTTCAAAGGCGAAATCGAGGATGGCCTCCAGATCGTCGGGCGTCAGGATCTCCAGATCCAGATCGAAGGCGTTGTTGACCCCCTGCGGGCGCTTGAACGCCGGGAAAGCCCAGGCGTATTGCTTGATCAGCGCGGCGGCGGCGCGCAGATATTCGCGCATGGGGCCGCGCGCGGTCTCGCGCGCCTCGTCCCGGGTGGCGGCGATGTAGCTGTGCAGCATCAGCGTCACGGTGAACTGCGCCGGATCATGCCCCGCCTCGCGCAGCGCCGCGTGGTAAAGCCGGATCATCGCCGCCACATCATCGATGCTCTGGCCCAGCAGATGGGTCAGCACGTTGCAGCCATGGCGGCCTGCGTCTTTCCATGTCTGCGGATTGCCCGCCACGGTCAGCCAGACCGGCAGGTCGCGCGACACCGGGCGCGGCTGGGTGACCACGTCAAACAGCGACCCGTCCTTGCGCGGAAAGGCCACCGGTTCGCCCCGCCACAGCCTGCGGATCTGGTCCAGACTGTCGAGCACCGCCGCCTTGTTGGCGGGGGGCGTGTTTTCCGGGCGCAGCACAAAATCATCCGGCTGCCAGCCCGACGCCAGCGCCAGCCCCGAGCGGCCATTGGTCAGGTTGTCGATCACCGCCCATTCTTCGGCGATGCGGGCGGGGTGGTGCAGCGGCGAGACGACGGACCCCGCCCGCACCGACAGGGTTTTGGTCACCGCCGCCACGGCGGCGCCGGTCACGCTGGGATTCGGATAGGGGCCGCCAAAGGCGTGGAAATGCCGCTCCGGCGTCCAGACCGCGCAGAAGCCGTTGCGGTCGGCAAACTGCGCGCCTTCCAGCAGCAGGCGGTATTTGTCGCGCCCCGCACCATCGTCATTGCCCCAGTAATACAGCGAAAAGCCCATCTCGCCCTCGGCGAGCGTGGTGGCCCCGCCAGAGATCAGCGTGCGGTCCTCGTCCGAGGTCAGCACCACCTTGAAGCCGCGCGCGGTGGTGTAGAACAGCTCCAGCACCGAAATGTCGAAGCTGAGGCTGGTGACGGCCAGCCATGTGCCCGGCGGATCCTGCGGCACATGCGCATCCATCCCAAGATAGAAATTCACCACGTTGCGGTGTTCCACCATCACGCCCTTGGGCAGGCCGGTCGACCCACTGGTATAGATCAGATAGGCGATGTCCTCCGGCCCGCTGGTCTGGTCCGGGGGCGTGTCGGGTGCCTGTCCCAGCCGGGGATCGGCATCCAGCACCAGAAGCTGCGCGGCGTGGTCGGGCAGATGATCCTCCAGCCCCGCCTGTGTCACGATCACCGATGCCGCGCTGTCGGTCAGGAAATGCTGCAGCCGGTCGGCGGGATAGGCCGGATCCATCGGCAGATAGGCGCCCCCCGCCTTGAGGATGCCCAAGGCCCCCACCATCAGATCGACGGAGCGGCGGCAGAACAGCCCCGCCACACGGCCGGGGCCCACACCCATCTGGCGCAGCACCTGTGCAGCGCGGTTGGCCCGCGCGTCCAGTTCGGCATAGCTGAGGCTCTGACCTTCGAAGACCAGCGCCACGGCATCGGGCGTGCGCGCCACCTGAGCCTGAAACGCGGCCTGCATGGTCAGGCTGCGGTCATGATCCTGCGCCGAGGCATTGTGCTGGCGCAGCACCAGATCGCGCTCTGCCGCGGGCAGCACCGGCAGGCTGGCCACAGCCGACTGCGCGTGGCTTTCCGTGCCCATCAGTTCCAGCCGCGCGGCGATCAGATCCGCCTGCGCTTCGGGCAGGCGCCCGGTATCGACGTAAAGCGTGGCGGTGGGGCAGGTCAGTTCCACCGTGACGGCAACACCGGGGATCGGCCCCGCGCCAAAGCTCAGGCCCAGCTGCGGCACCGGCGGCGGCGCGGTCAGATCCGGCGCCCGCGCCGGCAGATCCAGTGCAAAGCCCAGATGCCGCTGCACTTCGGCGATACGGGATTCGGTGCGCGCGGCCAGCCCCTGCATGTCGCCCTGCATGTCCACCCGCAGCGGCACCCAAGGCTCGATCAGCCCGCCCTGCGCCAGATCGCGCAGCCTTTCGTCGGCAAAGGCGAGATCGCAGTCGCCATGTTCGTCATGCCGCGCGGCAAAGGCCGCCACCACCGCCGAGGCATCAAGTGCGGCACAGATCGCCAGCGGGCGCTGCACGATCTTGCCCGAGGTTTTGCCCAGCCCCGGAATCTCGAACCCGCGCAGCTGCACCAGACGCCGCCGCCAGAAAGCTTCGTGCGGGGCGATGGCGCGGATGCGGTCGTCCAGCGCCGCGCGCTCCGGCGCATCGGGCACGTCCAGCTGGCCCCCCCGGCGCCCCACCTGCGCCACCCGCGCGGGCGCACCGCAGCGATGGGTGATCTGCGACAGCCGCAGCGCAGCAGTGCCGCAGGCCACGGTCAGGTGATCGTCGGTGGCCTCAAGGATCTGGCCGGGCGCGCCCGCAGCTTCGACCACCTGCGCGCGGCCCACCAGCCAGATGCGGCCCTGCGCCCGGATCTTGGGCGCGGCGAGCGGATTGGCATAGCCGCCATGATCCAGCGCCCGCACCAACCGTTCCAGATCCGCCGCCGGGCGGCTGAAATCCAGCAGCCCATGCGCCGAAGGCCGGTCGGCCAGCGCGTGATAGCTGCGCCGCGTCAGATCCTGCGGCACCCGGCGCAGCCCGTTTTCCAGCTGCAGCAGCAGTTCGGGGAAGCTGTCGATCGCCGCCTCATAGGCCTTGGTGTTCAGCGTCAGCGCGGTGTCGCTGGCGGTGATGTCAAAGCCGCGCGACACCAGCAGATCGCCCTCGTCCACGCCGCCTTCGATCATGTGCCATGTGATGCCGTGCCGGGTTTCGCCCTCGATCAGCGCCCAGACCGGGGCGTTCAGCCCGGCATGGCGCGGCAGCGGGCCGTCGTGGAAATTCACCGCCCCGCGCGCGGGCAGGGCCAGCACCTCGGCGGGCAGGATGTCGAGGTTGGAGATCGACAGCAGCCAGTCGAAGGGCAGCACCAGCCGCTGCGCCAGATCGCGGCCCGGCGGCTGCACGTCCAGCCCGCGCCCTGCCGCCCAAGCGGCGACATCGCGGTTGCGCGTGACCACGGCGGCGATGCGGTTGCCCGCCGCCAGCAGCTTTTCGGCGCATTGCACCAGCAGGGATTCGTTGCCGATCAGGACGGCGGTAAACTTGGCCATCTGAAACTACTCCGCTCTGGCCGCCTGCGCGACGGCAGCGTCGCGGGGGGCCGGGGTTTCGCGCACGCCGGGCAGGGGCCGGGTCAGCGCGGACAGGTCATGCGAAATCAGGTCACGCAGGAACCTCGGTGGATCGACCCTAGGCTTGCGCTGCAGCAGGCGGCGCGCCCGCCACAGCAGCCCCCCCGCCCCATGCGCCAGCGTCGCCAGAACGGCGCCGCCCCGCCCGTGATTCTTGCTGAAATAATGCCAGCGGCTGTCCAGCCAGAAGCCCGGCACCCGCGTCCATCGCTTCATGCCCGTGGAGACAGAGCCGATATGCAGCACCTCGCTGGCGCGGACATAATGGGTTTCGAACCCGGCACGGGCGGCGCGCAGGCAGAGATCGGTTTCCTCGAAATACAGAAAAAACGTCTCGTCGAACAATCCGATGCGGTCCAGCACCGAATGCCGCATCATCAGCGAGGCACCTGCCAGCCAGTCCACCCGCGTGGTGCCGCGCGGCAGCGGCAGCGGCACGACATGTTCGCGAAGCAGCCGGGTGATGGGACCAAACCGCGCCGCACCCTCGAACTCCGACGCGACCGACGGAAAGCGGAAGGCCGAGATATGCGGCACGCCATCTTCGCCATGGATGTAGCTGCCGGCGAATCCCGCTTCGGGGTGGCGTTCCAGATGGCCCAGCAGCAGGCGGATGGCATCGGGCGCCGGAAAGGCGTCAGAGTTCAGGATATAGACGTAATCGGGGCGCGATCCGTCCGACAGCCCGGCGCGGATCCCCACGTTGTTGCCCGCGCCAAAGCCGCCATTTCGCCCCGACTGGATCAGCCGCACCGGCGCCACCTTGGCCCATGGCGCCTGCAAGCCCTTGGCGATCTTTTCGAAACTGCCATCGCCGCTGTCATTGTCGACGATCACCAGCTCTGCCCGCAGATGACGCATCGCGACCAGCGCCGATTCCGCCGCGCGCAGGGTCATGTCGGGCGTGCGCCAGTTCAGCAGCACCACCAGCAGGCGGGGGGACCGGCTCATTCCGCCGCACTCCGCCCCGGGAAGGGCAGCACGGTGCTGCCCAGCGTCACGGCCTCTGCCCCGGCGATCGCCTCGCGCAGCAGCGCGGCGAGCACGCGGACATTGGGCTCCAGCACCATGGAATCGTGATCTCCGGGCACTTCGTGCACCTCCACATGCGGGACATGCTGCCCCCAGTCATTGTCCGGCAGCACATAGGCGCGTTCGGAACTGACCCGCCGCCCGCCCGCCACGGTCCATTTGCCCATCAGCGGCGGACGGTAAAGCACCAGCCGCCCGTCCCAGGGCCGGACCTGATACCGCGCCACGGCCTGCAGGAACGCCGCCTCGATCTCGGCATTGTGGAAGCTGTGCTCGGTGGCGGTGTCCTGCCGCTGCCGCCGCTTCGCGATTTCCCAAGCGATCCGGTTGCGCGCCCAGATCAGCGGATAGCCCACCCCCTTGGCGCGCAGTTCCTGCATCTGGATCAGCAGGCGGTCGCGGCGGTCGAGCGCGCGGCGCTGCGGCAGCGGCGTGTCCAGCAGCACGCAGAGCGCCACCTCCTCGCCCGCTGCTTCCAGCTGATGCGCGATTTCATAGGCGGTGATGCCGCCCCCCGAAAAACCGCCGACCATATAGGGCCCGTGCGGCTGCACCTGCCGCATCTCGGCGATGTAATCGCGCGCAGCGTCTTCGATGCTGTCATGCGGCGCCTCGCCGCCGTAAAGCCCGCGCGCCTGCACCCCGTAAAATGGCCGGTCCGCGCCCAGCAGATGCGCCAGATGGCGCAGGTTCAGCACGTTGCCGAACATCCCCGCCACAAGGAAGAAGGGCCGCCGCGCCCCGCCTTCGCCGTCATGCATGGCGACCAGATGGCGGAACCGCCGTTCCGGCGCGCGCGGCGCCGCAGCCTCCGGCGCATCCTCGGCACCCTGCCCGGTGCGCTCGGCGATCAGCGCGGCACAGGTGCGGATGGTCGGCGCCTCGAACAGCACGGAGATCGGAAATTCGATCCGCCACGTCTTCTTGACCATGGCGAACAGCCGCACCGCGATCAGGCTGTGCCCGCCCAGATCGAAGAAACTGTCCTCGACCCCGACATTCTGCACCCCCAGCAGATCCTGCCAGAACCCGGCCAGCCTGCGTTCGATATCGGTCTCCGGCGCCACATACTCGCCGTCAAGCTGCGGACGGTCAAAGCTTTGCCCCTCGCCGCGTTCGGCGCTGCTGGCGGTGGTCTGGCGCACCAGCTGATCCAGATCCATCGACGACACCACCACCTGCGGCAGACCAAGGTTCAGCACGCGGGCAAAGGCATCGACCCCTTCGGCGGGGCGGATGCCCTGCGACAGGTTGTGCGCCAGCCGTTCCTCGGCGGCAGACAGCGGCTGCGTGGCGCCGGGCCCGTCAAATTCCACCTCGGCGGCGGTCAGCCGGGGCGTGGCCTGCAGCAGATCGGGGCTGGCGAGTCTGTGGATGGTAAAGCCCGAGATTTCGACCAGCACCGCGCCTTCGGCATCGCAGAGCGTCACGTCAAAGCTGGCGGTGTCGGCGCCCGCGCGGTTGTCGGCGGCATTGCGCACCCAGCTGACGATGCGCGGGGGCAGCGGCGCATGCACGCGCACCCGCGCATAAGACACCGGCACCCACAGATGCGTGGGCTGCCAGCCCGCGATCAGATCCATGGCCCAGCCGGTGGCGATGTCCAGCAGCGCGGGATGCAGCAGGCAGCCATCGCCTGCGGCGGCAGGCGGCAGCGACAGATCGGCGATGCCTTCGCCCTGCCCCAGCGCGCGGGCATCCAGCACCTTCCAGCGCGGACCAAAGGCCAGCTGCACCTCCTGCGCGGCGGTCAGTTTCTGCCCCGCTGCCGCGCGCAGCGGCACGCCGCAGCGGGCGCGGATCGCGGCCAGATCCAGCGGTTCGGGCCGGGACAGCGGCAGCAGCGCCAGCGTGGCCTGCGCGGTCAGGCAGAAGCCGCGCCGCCCGCCCAGCGTGCAGTCGGCCAGCAGGTCGAAGCCATAGCCTTCGGCGCGGCGGGCCAGCCGCAGCCGGATGTCGCGCCCCGCCCCTTCGGCCACCCGCAGCGGGCGCAGGAAGGTCAGGTCGCGAATCTCGAACGGTCCGTCTTCGCCCTGCGCGTGCAGGGCATGCGCGGCCAGCGTCAGCGAGCCGGTGCCGGGCAGCAGCGCATCGCCCGCGCGGGTGCGGTGTTCGCCGATCACCCAGTCTTCGGTGGTGTAGCGCGCGGTGAACATCCGGTTGCCCTGCGCGTCAAAGCTGGCGTGATCCAGCAGCGGCACGCCTGCGGGCACCACCGGCGCCTCCGGCACCTCGCCCAGACGGGCGGCCACGGCTTCGGCGGCCATGCCCACCTCGGCCCAGATGCCCCAGTTGAGCGCGATCACCCGGGTCTGCCCGCCTGCCCGCGCCTGTGCCACGGCGTTGAGGTAGTCATTGGCGGCAACGTAATCCACCTGCCCCGCCGGGGCCGTCACCGTGGAGGAGGAAGAGAACAGCACCAGCCAGTCGACCACGCCATCGGGAAACACCTCCCCAAGCACGTCGGTGCCGTGGATCTTGGGCGTGAACACATCCTCGATGCTGGCGGGGGTCTTGGTCAGCAGCGGACCGTCGGCGATGACGCCAGCGCCATGGATCACGCCGGTGATGCGGCCAAACTCCGCCTCGACCTGCGCGCGCAGGCGGGACATCTGGCTTTTGACGCAGACATCGGCGGCGGCCACCCGCACCGTTGCGCCCGCCTGTTCCAGCGCCGTCACCGCGCGGATGCGGCGGGCGAGCCCGTCCTGCGGCGCGTGGCGCCTCAGGTAATCGTCCCATTGCGCGCGGTCGGGCAGCGCCTGCCGCGCCACCAGCACCAGAGTGGCGCCGCGCCGCGCCAGATCCTGCGCGATGGAGAGGCCAATGCCGCCAAAGCCCCCGGTCAGCAGCCATGTGCCGCCTTCGGGCAGGGCCAGAGGCGCGGGCAGGGTCACCGGTTTCATCGCCCGGGCATAGCGGCGCGGCCCGCGCAGCGCTGCAATGTCTGTGCCCGGCTCGGCCAGCAGTTCCTCCAGCACCTGATCGGTGAGATGGTCCAGCGCCGCCTCCCGCGCGGCCTCGGCCCGGGCCCGCCCGAACAGCCCCGCCGCGACGGGATCGGGCAGTTGCAGATCCAGCGTCGACACCGTGACCCCGGGCAGTTCGCGCGGAATGACCCGGGCCGGGCCTGCCACCGTCGCCTTGGCGGGATAGGGCAGCGGCTCTTCCGCGACGCGCGCGGCACCGGTGGTCAGCACGGTGACATGCAGCGGGCGCGGCAGGTTTTCCTCGGCCAAGGCCTGCGCCAAGAAAAGCAGCGCATAGAAGCCCTGTTCCTGAATGCGGTGAAAGAAGCTGGATCCGGGGCGGTGATGCTCGCCCTCCGTCACCAGCCAGAACTGCGCGATGCGGGTGGGCACATGGCCCTGCTGCGCCAGATCCTGCAGCAGCAGGTCATAACCTTCGCGCCCGCGTTCCGGCGCAAGGAGATAGGAGGTGTCGGACAGCCGGGAGAAGGCGTCGCCCGGCCGCACCTCGATCACCGTATGGCCCGCCGCGCGCAGCCGGGCGGCGGCGCTGCTGGCAAGCCCCGCCTCGTCCATGAACATCAGCCATGTCTGCGGCGCGGCCTTCAGCGCGGCGGGCAGGTCAAGCTCCAGCGCGGGGGCGCGCGGGCGCCAGACCGAATGCCAGCCCCAGCCCGCCACATCGTCGCTGCGCATCAGGAACTGCGGCGCCACATCGGCCTGCGCCTTGCCGGGGGCGATGAAATAGGGGCTGCGCTGGAAGGCATAGCTGGGCAGCACCACGCGGTTGCGCCGCGCCTCGCCCCAGATCTGCGGCCAGTCGATCTCGGCGCCCAGCGCCCAGAGCCGGCCCAGCACCTCGAACATGTAGCGGTCGTCGGCGATGTCCTCGTCGGGATGGCGCAGCGAGGACAGCACCTGCTGCCCCGGCACCTTGCCGTTCTGCCGCGCGAGCGAGGACAGCGCCTTGCCCGGCCCCACCTCCAGATAGATGCGGTTGGGCGTGTCGGCCAGCGTGCCGATGCAGGCGTCAAACAGCACGGTGCCGCGCAGATGTTCGGCCCAGTAATCGGGATCGGTGGCCTGTTCGGCGGTCATCAGGATGCCGGTGCGGTTCGACATCAGCGGGATCTGCGGCGGCGACAGCGGGATGCCGCGCAGATAGGCGCGGAACGGCGCAAGGATCGGCTCCAGCATCCGGCTGTGCGCGGCAATGTCGATGGCGATGCGCTGACAGTCCACACCCATGTCCCGCAGCCGGATTTCCAGCGCATCCAGCGCGGCGCGCGGCCCCGAGGCCACCGACAGATCCGGCGCGTTGACGGCGGCCAGATCCAGATCCGCCCCCAGATGCGGCAGCAGCCTGTCCGCAGGCAGCGCCACCGACAGCATCCCGCCCGAAGGCACGGTGTCAAAGAGCTGCCCGCGCAGATGCACAAGGCCGATGCAGTCTTCAAAGCTCAGCACCCCGGCCAGACAGGCGGCGGTGTTCTCGCCCATGCTGTGCCCGCAGAGCGCGGCGGGTGTGACCCCCCAGCTGATCCACAGCTGCGCCAGCGCATATTCCGTCAGCATGATGAGCGGCAGCTGCAGGGAGGGCTGCGCCAGCGCCGCCTCTGCCTCGGCGCGGTCCTGCGGCTGCGGCAGCCAGAGCGCGCGCATGTCGCGATCCGTCAGCCCCGCCAGCACCTCCAGCCCGCGGTCCATCCATTCGGCAAAGACCGGCTCTGTCTCGTAAAGATCGCGGGCCATCCCGGCATATTGCGCGCCGCCGCCGGGGAACAGGAACACCACATCGGGCCGGTCCAGCGCGGTATGGCTGTGCACGCGGCGGGGGCTGTCCTGCTCCAGCAGGCGGGCGGCCTCCATGGCGCTGTCGGCCACCACGATGCGGCGCTTTTCAAAGGCGCGGCGGCCCTCTTTCAGCGTATAGGCGACATCGGCCAGCGGCAGATCGGGATGGGCGCGCAGATGCGCGGCGAGCCGCGCGGCATTGTCCTCCAGCGCGGCCTTGCTGCGCCCGGACAGGGTGAGGATCTGGAAGGGCCAGTCGCTGGCCTCGGACGCGGGCCGCGCCGCCGCCTCCTCCAGCACGACATGGGCATTGGTGCCGCCCACGCCCAGCGAATTGACCCCGGCGCGGCGCGGATGGCCCTGCCGGACCCAAGGCGTCAGCCGGTCATTCACCAGAAACGGCGAATGGTCGAAATCGATGGCGGGGTTGGGCGCCTCATATCCCAGACTGGGCGGCATTTCGCGGTGATGCAGCGCCAGCGAGGCCTTGATGAGGCTTGCCACCCCCGCCGCCGTGTCCAGATGGCCGATATTGGTCTTGACCGAGCCGATGCGGCAATGCTGCCGCGCGCGCCCGGTTTCGGCAAAGGCCTGCGTCAGCGCCGCCACCTCGATCGGGTCGCCCAGATAGGTGCCGGTGCCGTGGCATTCGACGTAATCCACGGTTTCGGACCCAACCCCCGCCACCGCCTGCGCCTCGGCGATGGCGCGGGCCTGCCCGTCGACCGAAGGCGCCAGATAGCCCGCCTTCTGCGCGCCGTCATTGTTGACCGCCGACCCCTTGATGACCGCCCAGACATGGTCGCCATCGGCCCGCGCATCGGCCAGCCGCCGCAGCACCACCACCCCGGCGCCGGAGCCAAAGACCGTGCCCTGCGCGCGGTGGTCGAAGGCATGGCATTCGCCGTCGGGCGACAGGATCTCGTTTTCCTTATACAGGTAGCCCCGGCCCTGCGGCAGTTCCACCGTCACCCCGCCCGCCAGCGCCATGTCGCATTCGCCGTTCAGCAGCGCCTGTGCGGCCATATGCGTGGCCACCAGCGAGGTGGAACAGGCGGTCTGCACGTTGATCGACGGGCCCTGCAGATCCAGCACATGGCTCAGCCGCGTGGTCATGAAATCCTTGTCATTGCCGGTATGGCGCAGCAGGAACATGCCGGTGCTTTCCACCAGATCCGGGTTGGAGCAGAGGTTGAAATAGAAATAGCTGCCCATGCCGCAGCCCGCGAAGACGCCGACGCGCCCGTCGAAGTTTTCCGGCACATGGCCCGCGTTTTCCAGCGCCTCCCATGCGGTTTCCAGAAACTGCCGGTGCTGCGGATCCATGATCGCGGCATCCTTGGGGGCGAAGCCGAAAAACTCGGCATCGAACATCTCGAACCCGTCCAGCGGCGCGGCGAAGGGCACGTAATCCTTGTGGCGGATCAGGCCCGGATCCTCTCCGGCGGCAAGCAGCTCGTCATCACTCAACCGGCGGATGGCGCGGCGCCCCTCGCGCAGCATCTGCCAATAAGCGTCGATATCCGCAGCGCCGGGAAGATGGGCCGCCATTCCGACAATGGCGATGTCCGTCTCATCCGAATCGTGCTGAAAAACTTGCGTCATGACCCTGATCCTGCCGTTTCGGCCTTGACGAGCCGTAAAGGAAAAATGGGGAGCAAATGCGGCGGTTTCGAGATATTCGACCCATCACCGCCTCAATTCCCCGGACTCACACCGCGATTGTCATCGCATCGGCGACAGTAGCAATTTGAAAGGAAATTGTCGCGATTCCGGAACGGGCCGTTACTGGCCCAGCAGCGACAGGTAGCGGATCGACTCCCAGTTGATCCACATGGCGAAGGCGGCGCAGCCCGCGCCCAGCCCGGCAAAGACCAGATCGTGCAGCGGATCCCACGCGCCCATGCGCCGCGCCAGCCAGACCACCACCGGATAGGCCAGCAGGAAGGCCGCGCCATAGCCGAACAGCGCGCCGATGAATCCGGCGGTTTCCAGCCCGACAAGGATGCTGCCCACCATCAGCACCGCCCGCGCCGCCGCCAGCACAAAAAAGCTGCGGCTGTCGCCTGCGGCCAGCGCCGCCTGATCGTAAGTCTGCACGATGATCTGCGGCATCTGCATGCAGGCGACGATCACCGCCACCGCTCCCGCCGCCAGATAGCGGTCGTCATACATCACATCCACCAGCCAGTCGCCCATCACCGCAAAGGTGGTGACCAGCAGCAGCAGCGGCGCCGTGACGGCAAACCGCATCCGCCGCAGCCGCAGGAAATTGGCGCGGCTCCGCGTGGGGGGCGTTTCGCGGTAGATGGGAATGAGGATGCGCCGCGTGACCATGGATCCCAGCAGCATCGGGAAGGAGGCAAGGAAATAGCCGATATTGTAGATGCCGAAATGATCAAGCGGCAGGTATTTCCCCATCAGGATCTTGTCCGCCTGACTGAAGAAGAAGCCGCAGACCGTGGCCAGAAAGATCCATTTGCCGAAATGGATCAGTTCCTGCGCGGCGGCGGGCTCCCAGCGGAAGCTGTTGCGCAGCCCGGGCAGGAAGCGCGAATTGATCAGCACCTCGATCAGCGCGCTGAGAATGCCGCTTGCCACCAGCGCCCAGACCGACCCCGTCAGCCATGCAAGGATCACCGCGCTGAGGATCCCCGCGCCTTGTGTCGCCAGATCCAGCAGCGTGACCCGGCCCAGCAGCAGATGCCGGTTCGCCGTGTCCATCCGCGTCGGCTTGAACCCGAGGATCAGCAGCGTCAGGCTGGCCACGGGCAGCAGATGCAGCAGCTGCGGTTCGTCATAGATCCACGCCATGGGCCATGCCAGCGCGCAGGCCAGCAGCCACAGGCCCGCGCCCCGCACCGCCTGAATCGTCCATGCGGTGTTGAGGAAATCCCGCTCGTCGCCGCGGCGGCTCTGCAGGATGGCGGGGGTCACGCCCACGTCGGAAAACTGCTGCAGGCCCATCATGAACACCGACACCAGCGCCATCAGGCCAAAGGCTTCGGGGAACAGCAGCCGCGTCAGGATCAGGTTCGAGGCGAGCCGCATGACCTGCGCCGCGCCAAACCCGCCCACCGTCAGCATGGAAGACCGCAGCGCGCGGGCCATCAGCGAACTGCCGTTCAGGCGCTGCCAGAGCGCGGGGATCATCGGCTTCGGCTCCAGTCCTGGGCGGGCGGGCGCAGCCGCACCATCAGCGCCACGCCCGCGTAGATGGCAAAGCCCGCAGGGTCGCGCAAGGCCAGCCCCAGCAGGCCGCGGCGCGACAGCGGCAGCTTGTCCTCGTTGCGCAGAAGGTCGGGAAAGCGGCGCGCGATTTCGGCCACGCCCGCATCCTGCCTGCGCCGCACCCGGACCAGCGCGCCAAACCCCTCGGCGATGGGCCAGTCATAGGGGGCCGCCACGGCGACACGTTCCTGCGGCGCAAAACACAGCCGCACGAAGGTGTCGTCGGAGATGATGTCGGGAAAGCCGCCCCAGCGCGCCCGCCCCGCCGCGCTGACGGCAAAGACCCCGCAGCCCGGCACGCCTTTGGCCATGAAGGGCACGCGGCGCCACAGCCGCGCATAGGCGCGCGACACAGCCCCCTTGGCGGTGATGTGCAGCCGCCCGCTGGCATAGCGCGGCGCGGGCCCCGCCAGCGCGTCACAAAGCTGCGTCAGCAGTGCCGGATCCACCGTCACATCGGCATCAAGATAGACCCGCACCCCGCCCCGCGCCACGGCGTCGCCCGCATCCAGCGCGGCGAGCTTGCCGCCTTCGGCCCGGTCGATCACCCGCAGCGGCCAGCCGCGCGCGGCAAAGCCGGGGATCAGCGCGCGGGCGCGGGCGGCGGTATCGTCCCGGCAGCCATTGGCGATGACGATCACCTCGGGCGGGCGGGGATGGGTCCAGACCGAGCCAAGCAGCGCCGACAGGCAGGGCCCGATCAGCGCCGCCTCGTTGCTGGCGGGCAGGATCACCGACAGGGCGGGACTGTTGTCGGGGTCGCGCTGCGCATCCATGATCCGTACCAATGTAGCCACACCTGCGAATTTTCCTGTCCGGCAAGCGTCGCTGCTGCCAGCAAACTGTGGCCAAAGAATGAAATGGCGTAGAGTTCAATGCAAATGCCATCTACGACCGGACAAGATGGGCTGAAAGCGGGGGGATGCGTGTCGCCGCAGCTGCGGATCGGATATCTGGTGCCTCAATTCCCGGGGCAGACCCATATCTTCTTCTGGCGCGAAGTTCTTGCGCTGGAGGCGATGGGTCATGAGGTGCATCTGCTGTCCACGCGGATGCCCCCGGAAGGGCTGATCGCGCACAGCTGGTCGCAGGAGGCAATCGCCCGCACCACCTATCTGGGCGAGGTCCGGCTGATCGCCGCCACCGCCACGCTGGCCCGGCTGCTGCCGCGCGGCCTGCCCGGGCAGATCTGGCGCGAGGGGCGGCGATTCGCGCAGGATGTCGCGGTCACGCTCTCCGCCGCCGAGGCGCTGAACCGTCATGCCGCAGCGGAACGGCTCGACCATATCCATGTCCATAGCTGCGGGCGCGCGGCGCTGATCGCGGGGCTGGCGCGTCGGCTGGGCGGGCGGCCCTATTCGCTGACGCTGCACGGGCCGCTGTCGGATTACGGCCCCGGCCAGCGGGTGAAATGGCAGGGCGCCGAATTTGCCACCGTCATCACCCACCGGCTGATGGAGGAGGTGCAGCAGCAGCTGTCGGGCGCGCTGCCGCCCCGGCTGGTGGTGCGGCCCATGGGCGTGGATACCGAGGATCTGCGCCGCACCACCCCCTATCAGCCGCCCGAAAAGGGCAGGCCGCTGCGGATTTTCTCCTGCGGGCGGCTGAACGCGGTGAAGGGGCATCAGGATCTGATGTCGGCGGTGCGGCAGCTTCTGGATCAGGGCGTGGACGTGCGGCTGGAAATCGCCGGAGAGGATGACGCGGGCGGCACCGGATTCCGGCAGGATCTGGAAACGCATCTGCGCAAGCTGCGGCTGCAGGATCACGTCAAACTGCTGGGCGCGCTCGATGCGCAGGCGGTGAAGGCCAAGCTGCTGGAGGCGCATGTGTTTGTGCTGGCCTCGTGGCATGAACCGCTGGGGGTCGCCTATATGGAGGCGATGTCCTGTGGCGTGCCCACCATCGGCACCGATGCGGGCGGCGTGAGCGAACTGATCGACGATGGCCATACCGGCAAGCTGGTGCCGCCGCGCGATCCTTCGGCCTTGGCCCGCGCCATCCGCGAACTGGCGCAGAATCCCGCCAGCGCCGAAGGGTTCAGCGCCGCAGGCCGCACCCATGTCGAGGCGCATTTCCGCGCCAGCCTTGGCGCCGAAACGCTGGTGGACGAAATCCTGCGCGCGCGCGGCTAGGTTTCTTACAGCCCCGCCGTGGGCAGCTCGGTGTCCGGGTCAGCGGAAAAGCGCAGCGATTCCACCGACACCAGCGTGACCTGCCCCGCAGGCCCGTCGGCGATCAGCCGCGCGCCGTCGCGGCGAAACTCGTAATCGCCGGGCAGGCCCCGCAGCAGCGCGCGGTCCGTGCCGTCGCCGCCATGCAGCCGGTCATCGCCGCCGCCCGCGCGCAAGTCGTCATTGCCGGGCCCGCCGATCAGCGTGTCGGCCAGTTCCGTCCCCTCCAGCACCTCGCCCCGCGCGCCCGCCCGCAGCAGCAGCCCTTGGGCAAAGGCCGCCGCCCCGCGCGGATCCCAGTCGGTGGGGGCGGAGGCGTTATAGGCCATCAGCATGTCCCAGCGCGGATTGCTGTCCTCCAGATAGCGCAGCGCGCCCCAGCTGCCCCATTTCGACGCGGGCGCCACATCGACAAAGGCGTTGAACAGCGTGCCCCCCGCCGCGACCCAGCCGGTCAGCAGCTGTTCGTAAAGCTTGGCCATTTCGGGCGTGTAGTTGAACACCTGAAAGAACTCGGTCAGCCGCTCCTCGTCCACCCGCGCCATCTGCGCCGCGACATGGGTGCCGCCCTCATACATCACCAGCCGCAGCCCGGCCTTCTGCGCCACCTCGCCCTGATAGGGCAGCACCTCGTCCACAAGCTGGCCCAGCGAGCCCTCCTGCAGCGCCATGGCCACCGGCAGGATCGCGGCATCAAAGCGGTGCTGGCGGACATATTCGCGCAGCGCCACCCGCTGCAGACCCTGCGCCGTACCGTCGCGTTCGGCCTGCGCCTCGGCCCGGGACAGCCAGTCGTCGATCCGGGCGGCCATCTCCTCGCCGCCCATTTCATAGCCGAAATAGCCGGTGACGGCATAGGCATCGAAACTGTCGACCGGGGCATGGCCCAGATGCAGGAAGGCCAGCGGTGCGGTCAGGATCTGCTCCTCCAGCCCCGGCCAGCCGGTATGGGTGGCCACCACGCACACCAGCCGGTCGGGGGCCTCGGCGCCATAAACCTCTGTCCAGATGTCCATGACCTGCGCGGCGCGCAGACCATAGAACTGGATCCAGCCCGATTCCGAGGCGCCCCACAGCGTTTCTGCCTGTGCCGCCGCCCAGCCCGCCTGCGGAAAGATGTGGTTCCAGACCTCGTTGGAATATTCCACATGCGCCTTCAGCCGGGGATCCAGCCCGGCCTTCACCGTTTCGGCAAAGCGGCGGATGTAGTCGTCATCGGCCATATGCGGCAGGGTGAACCACGGATCCGCGCCCACCTCGTTGGCAAGCGCGATCATCACCTCCAGCGGTGCCCCCCAGACGGTCCATGTGTGATCGGTCAGGCGCGGGCGGTCGTCCCAGCCTTGCACCGGGGAACCGTTGGTCATCATCCAGTCCATGAACCGCAGGCTGCGCAGATCGCGGATGCGCGCCAGCCAGTCGGGGTTGAACAGCGCGCCAACCTCGTGAAGCGGCAGCAGATCGGCGCGGATCACATGGATGTCACGGATCGGATCCGCCGCATCAACCGCCGCGATGGAGATGCCGACAGAGCCTTCGCCCGGTTCATAATCGAAGCTCGCCTCGCCCTCGCCCATGCGCACGCGGCGGGCGCGCCCGGTCAGTTCGATCTCGCCCTTGCCCTGCCATGTCACCCGATAGCTGCCGCGCAGATGCGCCGCCGCCTCGGGCTGGTCGGTCAGCAGCAGCGCCTCGATCCGCTCCACCTGCGGGGGCAGGCTCTGCGGCCAGCCATCGGCGCCCAGATGGCCGCCCGCGCGTAGTTCCTCGGCGCTGACCCCGCCCCACTGGTCGGGCAGATGCCCCACCCAGTCCCGCGCGGTCTTCATCACGTCGATGAAGGGCTGCTGCGTCGACCAGTCCGACAGCCCGTTCAGCCCCATGGCCAGCGCGGGCGCGCCCTGCGGCACGGCGCCCGGTCCGGGCAGCGCCACCTCGCCCCGCGCGGGCAGGGGATCAGCCTCGGCCTGCCGGACCGGCGCGGGGGCCGTGGCGTCGCGCTCTGTCACCGTGCCAAGCTCGCGCAGCTGCTGCCAGATGGCGCCCGCGATCTGCGGCCAGCGCGCCGCCATCTCGGGCGGCAGGTCGGTGGGGGGCGTGTAGCTTTCGGGCGGGGGCGCGTTGAACAGCGCGGCATAGCTGACCGCCCCGGCAAGGAAATACAGCGCGGGCGTGCCATGCGGCGAGCCATCGACATAGAGCGCCTCGACCGGCAGATCCTCCAGCAGCCCGCCCTGCTGCAACAGCCCCGACAGCACCCGCGCCACGGGAATCAGCCGCAGATCGGCCTCGGGCCGCGCCTCGGCCAGCTCTGCCACCAGGTCGTCATACCAGACGCCGTAAGCCCCGGTATTGTAGTCGTGATAGCGCCGCAGCCCCCGGCGCGAGGGCGGAAAGCCCCCCGCGACCGAGTCCATGTCCGACCAGCCTTCATAGATCCAGACCGGGGTGCCGGGGGCATGGCCTTCGACCCAGTCCATGACGGTCAGGATCGTCTCCACCGGGGTGACGCGCTCGGGGTTGTCATAGGCGAAGGGCTGGTCCGGATCCTGATCCTGAATGAAATTGGCGGGCGTGATCACCACCGCGTCATAGCCCGCATCGCCAAAGGTGCCGCGCCCCGGATCCCAGTTGGAGGTGACGCCGGGGATGGTCCAGTTGGGCTGCGGCGGCAGGGTTCCGGCAAAATCCCGCAGAAAGCCCCATTGCCCGTCCAGCGCCAGCCGCCGCCCGTCCGCCCGCGCCAGCTGGTCCATCCAGTAGGGCGCGTTGCTATGCGCCGCGTCGCCCAGATGATGCACAAGACTGTTGCCAAAGACATAGACCTCGCGCGCGTCCTGCTGCGCCATCGCCGCAAGCGGCAGCACAGCCGCCAGAACCGCCGCCTTCATCCGCCCCAAGATCATGCCGTCCCCCTGTGCTGTCCCCGTCCCTGTCAGGATATGGCGTCAAAGTGGCGTCGCTCAACCCTGCGCCGCCGCTGCTGCGCTGCGGCAAAGATTAATGGGAAATCCCGGCGATTTTGCGGTTTTCATTTGCCGATCCCTGCGTATAGTCAGGTCCATGATGACCCTTGGCCACATTCCCGCAGCCCTGCGCGCCCCCGGCGCGCCGCTTGCGCTTGGCCTGCGTCTTCTCCTAATCCGCCTCTGAGCGCGCATCACGGCGCGACCGCTCAGAGGAGGACCGTTTCGCGCCGCGAACCCCACAGGACGAAGACATTCAGGAAAGTCCCCGACATGACCGACGATTCCAAATCCCGCGTCTATATCTTTGACACGACGCTCCGCGACGGCGAACAGTCCCCCGGCGCCACCATGACCCATGCCGAAAAGCTCGAAATCGCCGAGCTGCTGGAAGATATGGGCGTGGACATCATCGAGGCCGGGTTTCCCATCGCCTCCGAAGGCGATTTCCGCGCCGTGTCCGAAATCGCGCAGCGCAGCAAGACGGCAGTGATCTGCGGTCTGGCCCGCGCCCAGCTTGGCGACATCGACCGCTGCTGGGAGGCGGTGAGACAGGCGCCGCGCCCGCGCATCCACACGTTTATCGGCACCTCGCCGCTGCACCGCGCCATTCCCAATCTCAGCATGGACGAGATGGCCGACCGCATCCACCAGACGGTCACCCATGCCCGCAACCTCTGCGACAACGTGCAGTGGTCGCCCATGGACGCGACCCGCACCGAATGGGATTACCTCTGCCGCGTTGTGGAGATCGCCATCAAGGCGGGCGCCACCACCATCAACATCCCCGATACCGTGGGCTATACCGCGCCGCGCGAATCCGCCGACCTGATCCGCCGCCTGATCCAGACGGTGCCGGGCGCGGACGAGGTGATCTTTGCCACGCATTGCCACAACGATCTGGGCCTTGCGACCGCCAACACGCTGGCCGCCGTCGAAGGCGGCGCGCGGCAGGTGGAATGCACGATCAACGGTCTGGGCGAACGCGCGGGCAACACCGCGCTGGAAGAGGTGGTGATGGCGCTGAAGGTGCGGGGCGACATCATGCCCTTCGCCACCGGCGTCGACACCCGCAAGATCATGCATATCTCGCGCCGCGTCTCCACCGTCTCGGGCTTCCCGGTGCAGTTCAACAAGGCCATCGTCGGCAAGAACGCCTTTGCGCATGAATCCGGCATCCATCAGGACGGTATGCTGAAGAACAAGGAAACGTTCGAGATCATGCGCCCCGAGGATGTGGGCCTTGCCGGCACCTCGCTGCCGCTTGGCAAGCATTCGGGCCGCGCCGCCCTGCGCGCCAAGCTGCGCGATCTTGGCGTCGAGGTGGGCGACAACCAGCTCAAGGACATCTTCGTGCGGTTCAAGGATCTGGCCGACCGCAAGAAAGAGGTGTTCGACGAGGACATCCTCGCGCTGGTCACCGCCGCCATGACCGAAGGCGCCGACCATCTGGAAATCGTCTCGCTGAAAGTGGTCTGTGGCACTGGCGGCCCGGCAGAGGCCGTTCTGGAGATGGAAGTGGGCGGGCAGGAAATGTCCACCACGATGGAAGGTGACGGCCCGGTGGATGCCACCTTCAAGGCGGTGCGCGCGCTTTATCCCAATAAGGCGCGGCTGCAGCTTTATCAGGTGAACGCCGTGACCGAAGGCACCGACGCGCAGGCCACCGTGTCGGTCCGGCTGGAGGAAGACGGCAAGATCGCCACCGGCCAGTCCGCCGATACCGATACGGTCTATGCCTCGGCCAAGGCCTATGTGAACGCGCTGAACCGGCTGCATGTGCGCCGCAGCAAAACCGGCACCGACACCAAGGAAATCAGCTACAAGGATGTGAGCTGATCCGCCTTGGATCTGCCCGACCGGCCCGGCAGGAAGCTGCCGGGCCGCTTTTCTCGCGGCTTGCCGTTTGCCCCTGCCCGGCGGATGATGCAGCCAGCGAAGGACAGGTTTCCGGCCAAGGATGATGACCCCCAAGACCCAGATCACCATCCTGATGGCGACGTGGAACGGCGCCGCACATCTGGCGGCGCAGCTTGAGTCGATCGCGGCCCAGACCCATCACGACTGGCGGCTCTGGGTCGGCGATGACGGATCCACCGATGACACGCGCGACATTCTGGCCGACTTCGCCGCCCGCGTCCCGCAGGAGGTGCGGCTGTTCGACGGGCCCCGGCGCGGGGTGGCGGCGAATTTCCTGACCCTGCTCTGCCGTCAGGATCTGCCGCCCGGCCCGGTCGCCTTCTGCGATCAGGATGACATCTGGTATCCGCACCGGCTGGACCGCGCGCTGGACCGGCTGGGGGCAGCACCGGGTGTGGCGCTTTACTGTTCGCGCACCGATCTGGGGCATGATCCCGACCATCCCCGCGCCACCTCGCCGCTCTGGCAGCGCCCGCCCTGTTTCCGCAACGCGCTGATCCAGACCGTGGCGGGCGGCAACACCATGGTGCTGTCCCCCGAGGCGGTGGCGCTGGCGCGCGAGGCGGGCGCCGATCCGCTGCCCGCCTTTCACGACTGGTGGTTCTACCTGCTGGTCACCGGGGCGGCGGGGCGCATCCTGTATGACGCGCAGCCCACGCTGTTCTACCGCCAGCACGAGGAAAACACGCTGGGCCGCAACCGAGGCTTCGGCGCGCGTTACGCCCGGCTGGGCACCATCTGGCAGGGGCGCTATCACCACTGGATGACCCGCAACATCCGCGCGCTGCAGCGCAACCAGCATCTGCTGACCCCGGAAAACCGGGCGCTGCTGACGGAATTTGCCGCCCTGCGCCGCCGCAAGGGGCCACGGGTGGTGGCGGGCTGGCAGCGGCTGGGGCTGCACCGTCAGGGCCGCATGGAAACCCTGCTGATGGCGGGCGCCGCGATGCTGGGCCGGATCTAGGCGCGCTGGCCCAGATCCTCCAGAATCCGCGACAGACCGGCGCGCCAGTCGGGCCGCGCAAGGCCAAAGACCGCTTCGGTGGCGCGGTTGTCCATGCGTGAATTCTGCGGGCGCGTGGCGGGGGTGGGATAGTCCGAGGAGGGAATGTCCGCCACTTCGCAGCTGATCCCCGCCTGCGCAAAGATCTCGCGCGCAAAATCCGCCCAGCTGACATCGGGGCCGCCGGAGATGTGATAGGTGCCGGTCTTGTCCGGATCCTCCACCAGCTGCGCCGCAGCGGCAAGGCAAAGCGCCGCGATGTCGGCGGCAGGCGTCGGCCCGCCCACCTGATCGGCCACGATGGTCAGCCGGTCGCGCTCTGCCCCCAGCCGCAGCATGGTCTTGACGAAATTGCTGCCATGCGCCGACACCACCCAGCTGGTGCGGAAGATGGCATGGACCCCGCCCGCCGCGCGCACCGCCTCTTCGCCCGCAAGCTTGGTGCGGCCATAGGCGCCCAAGGGGCCGGTGGGATGGTCGGGGGCAAAGGGCGTCTCTCCGGCACCGTCAAAGACGTAATCGGTGGAGATATGGATGAAGGGAATGCCCAGATCGGCGCAGGCCCGCGCCATGGCGCCCGGCGCCTCGGCATTGATGACGCGCGCCAGATCTTCCTCGGTTTCGGCGCGGTCCACGGCGGTATAGGCGGCGGCATTGATCACCACATCCGGCGCTTCGGCGCGGATCGCCTCGGCGCAGTCGGCGGGATCGGCCAGATCCGCCTCGTCGCGACCCAGCGCATTGACCTGCGCCTGCCGCTGCACCTCGCGGGCGACCTGTCCGGTCTTGCCGAAAACCATGATCCGCATTCTACCGTCCGTCCTTTCGTGGAGCCGCTGTCAGAGCATTGCCGGAACGACCTGATCCGGCGGGCGGTGCCCGTCGGCAAAGGTCTTTACGTTGATGATCACTTTCTCGCCCATCTCGACCCGGCCTTCCAGCGTGGCCGAGCCCATATGCGGCAGCATCACCACATTGGGCATGTTCACCAGATCCGGATGGCCCTTGATGCCGTGCTGGTAGACATCCAGCCCCGCGCCGCCCAGGTCCCGCGCCTTCAGCATCCGGGTCAGCGCCGCCTCGTCGATCACCTCGCCGCGCGAGGTGTTGACCAGCACCGCGCTTGGCTTCATCAGCTTCAGCCGCCGCGCGTTCAGCAGGTGAAAGGTCGAAGGCGTGTGCGGGCAGTTGACCGAAATCACGTCCATCCGCGCCACCATCTGGTCAAGGCTTTCCCACCATGTCGCCTCCAGCGCCTCTTCGGTCTCGGGGCGCAGGCGGCGGCGGTTGTGGTAATGGATCTGCATGCCAAAGGCGCGGGCGCGCCGCGCCACCGCCTGCCCGATGCGGCCCATGCCAAGGATCCCCAGCCGCTTGCCCCCCAGCCGCGCGCCCAGAAACGCCGTCGGCGCCCAGCCCTGCCACTGGTCGGCCTGCATCACCGCCAGACCTTCCTGCATCCGCCGGGTGACGGCCAGCATCAGCCCCATCACCATGTCGGCGGTGTCGTCGGTCATCACCCCGGGTGTGTTCGACACCATGATGCCGCGCGCACGGGCGGTTTCCACATCGATATGATCGACCCCGGCGCCGTAATTCGCGATCAGCCGCAGGTTCGGCCCCGCCTGACCGATCAGCCCGGCATCGATCACATCGGTGATGGTGGGCACCAGCACGTCAGCCGAGGCGACCGCCGCGACCAGTTCGGCGCGGGTCATCGGCGTGTCATCCTCGCGCAGCGTCACGTCGAACAGTTCGGTCAGGCGCGTTTCCACCACTTCGGGCAGGCGTCGCGTCACGACAACACTCAGGCGTTTTTGCGGCATCGCGGGTCAGCCTCCCTATGCAACGCAGATCTGCTTTGGCACAGTGTCGCATGACTGGACGGGGCACAAGAACCCCGCCGGAAAATCTCGGGCAGGACGCGGAGCAATGATCAGGAAAACTGTGTTGACCGGACTGGTTGCCGCCCTGCTCTGCGGCAGCGGAGCGCTGGCCGAGGAAGAGCGCGGATCGGTCACCAACCTGCCGCTGCCGCGGTTCGTGTCGCTGAAATCCAGCGAGGTGAACGTGCGGCGCGGTCCGTCGCTGACCCATCGCATCGACTGGGTCTACAAACGCCGCGACCTTCCGGTCGAGGTGACGGCGGAATATGGCCACTGGCGCCGGGTGCGCGACCGGGACGGCGCCGGGGGCTGGGTGCATTATTCGCTGCTGTCCGGCGTCCGCACCGTGATCGTGGATCAGGACATGCTGGAACTGCACAGCCGCGCCGATGGCAATTCCCCGGTGGAGGCGAAGCTGGCGCTTGGCGTGGTGGCCAGACTGGGCGAATGCGTGGCCGACTGGTGCGAGATTTCGGCGGGCGGCTATGACGGCTGGGCGCCCAAGGCCACGCTCTGGGGCGTGGATCCCGAAGAACTGCGCGACTGACCCGCAGGCCTAGAACGACACCTGCAGCCGCAGCGAGCCGACAAGCTGGCCCTCGGGCTGGGCCTCGAATTCCCGGCCCAGCCATGTCAGGCCGTAAAACAGCGCCATCCGGTCGCCCTGCCAGTGCAGGCCCGCCCGCAGCCTTTCACGGGTGGCGCGCAGATCGGCGCCCGAGCTTTCGGGCAGGAACGCGCTTTCCGCCACATGGGCGATGTCGGCGCCAAAGACCAGCGCCATGCCCGGCACCGGATCGGTGATGACCCGGTAGCGCTGCCCGGTCACCGGATCGCGCACCAGAAGCTCGCCCTGCCCCACGCGGCCCAGCGTCAGGTCGACCCCGGCGCGCAGCAGGCTTTCCGCCCCCAGCCGCGCCTCGGCAAAGGGCCGCAGCCGGGCGCGGCCAAAGTCCAGCTCGCGCCCGGCTTCGGCGACCAGCGTCGGGTGCAGCCCGTCCTTCACCTGATCGTCCAGCACCGAAGGCGGCACCGTCACCGCCCCGACGCTGTCATGCATCGCGGTCTGCAATTCTCCCAGACGGGTCTGCGGGCCGGTCACCACCAGATCGCCGCCCAGCGTCCAGTCCAGATCCCCCCGGCTGAAATGCGTGTGCAGCCCCAGCGACAGCGCCCCGGCAAAGGGCCGGTCATCGGGGTCGGGCTGGCGCAGATCGCCCGGCGCCATCACCTGCACGCCAAGCCGCAGCTCCAGCAGATCGAAAGGCCGCAGCGGCGCCCGCCCGGACCAGCCCGGCCCCCAGATCCGGCTGGAAGCGACCGATCCCGTCTGCCAGCGGTCGTGCACGTCACCGAAGGAATCATTGGTCAGAAGCCGCCCATAGCCCAGCCTGACCCGGTCTTCGGCCTGTGCTGCGGAACTGAGCGAGATCACGGCCAAAGCGGCCAGCAGAATGCTGCGGAACATGAAAAAATCTTTCGTCACTGCGGACCGGCGGGCCGGACCTTAAATTCCCTGCTCTTCTCTATCGCGGAGGTGCGGGCGCGCTGTCAACGCGGACGGAGGGGGGCCGGGCCGCCCATGCCCCATTGGACACGGGCGCATTTGCACGGTAACAGGCGGGGCAGGTTCAGAAACAAAGGCGCCATGGTCAGACCGCATCCGACATCGCCCGCGCAGTTCGTGCATCCCGGCGCGGCGAGCCATGGCGATCTGGGCATGATCACCGCCGCCGATGCAGTGCCGACCGTTGACGCCCGCAGCGCCGACAGCGCGCGCCGGATGACGTGGCCAAGGACCGCTTCTGATAAGACCATCCTATCAAATCGATTAGAAAATACGACTTAATCTGATTGCAACTCTGCGCTAGGGTCACGCGCGAAAAGACAGGACGCAGAGTCGCGGCTGCGGCGCTTCGCTGTTTTTCGCAAGGTGCCCGCACGGGGCCAAGAGCCAGACATTCAGCCAATCCGGGAGATCCTTATGGACGGAAACGATATCAACGCAGGCGGCAAATGCCCCGTCCTGCATGGCGCGCTCAAGCCTGACACTTTCGGCGGGCGTTCCAACCGCGACTGGTGGCCCAATGCGCTGAACCTGACGATCCTGAACCAGCATGGTCCCGCCGCGAACCCGATGGGCATGGAATTCAACTATGCCGACAAGTTCAAGGCGCTGGATCTGGACGCGGTCAAGGCCGACCTCTTCGCGCTGATGACCGACAGTCAGGACTGGTGGCCCGCCGATTACGGCCATTACGGCCCGTTCTTCATCCGCATGGCATGGCATTCCGCCGGCACCTACCGCACCGCCGATGGCCGGGGCGGCGCCTGCTCCGGCTCGCAGCGCTTCGCGCCGCTGAACAGCTGGCCGGACAATGCCAACCTCGACAAGGCCCGCCGCCTGCTCTGGCCGGTGAAGCAGAAATACGGCGACGCGCTCAGCTGGGCCGACCTGATGATCCTTGCGGGCAACTGCGCCATCGAATCGATGGGCGGCAAGGTCTTCGGCTTTGGCGGCGGTCGCGTCGACGTGTGGGAGCCCGAGGAAGACATCTACTGGGGCACCGAAGAGGAATGGCTTGCCACCTCTGACAAGCAGGGCAGCCGCTATTCCGGCGAGCGCGTGCTGGAAAACCCGCTGGCCGCCGTGCAGATGGGCCTGATCTACGTCAACCCCGAAGGCCCGGACGGCAAGCCCGATCCGCTCGCCTCGGCCCGCGACATCCGCGAGACCTTCGCGCGCATGGCGATGAACGACGAAGAAACCGTGGCGCTGACCGCGGGCGGCCACACCTTCGGCAAGTGCCACGGCGCGGGCGATGCCTCGCTGGTGGGGGCAGAGCCCGAGGGCGAGGACATCGCCGCACAGGGCTTTGGCTGGACCTCGACCTATGAATCCGGCAAGGGCGGCCACACCATCACCTCCGGCATCGAAGGGGCATGGACGCCGAACCCGATCAAATGGGACAACGGCTATTTCGACATGCTGTTCGGCTTCGAATGGGAGCTGACCAAATCCCCCGCTGGCGCATGGCAGTGGGAACCGCGCGATGTCGACGAGGCGCATATGGCCCCTTCGGCCCATGACGCGGCGACCAAGGTCAAGACCATGATGACCACCGCCGACATGGCGATGCGCGCCGATCCGGTCTACGAGCAGATCTCGCGCCGCTTCCATGCCAATCCCGACCAGTTCGCCGATGCCTTCGCCCGCGCGTGGTTCAAGCTGACCCACCGCGACATGGGCCCGAAGAACCTGTATCTGGGCAAGGACGTGCCCGCCGAGGATCTGCTGTGGCAGGATCCGATTCCGGCCTGCGATCACCCGCTGGTCGATGCCGCCGACATCGCGGCGCTGAAGGCGCAGATTCTGGCATCCGGCCTGACCATTCCCGAACTGGTCTCCACCGCATGGGCCTCTGCCGCGACCTTCCGCGGATCGGACAAGCGCGGCGGGGCCAATGGCGCCCGCATCCGTCTGGCCCCGCAGAAGGACTGGGACGTGAACCAGCCCGAGCAGCTGGCCCGCGTGCTGTCGGTGCTGGAAGGCATCCAGAGCAGCTTCAACACCTCCGCCACCGGCGGCAAGAAGGTGTCGCTGGCGGATCTGATCGTGCTGGGCGGCACGGCGGCGGTCGAAAAGGCGGCCAAGGATGGCGGCCATGACGTCGAGGTGCCGTTCACCCCGGGCCGCATGGATGCCAGCGCCGAGCAGACCGATGCCGAAAGCTTCGATCCGCTGGAGCCGGAAGCCGACGGGTTCCGCAACTATCTGAAGGCCGATTACACCGTGCCGACGGAAAAGCTGCTGGTGGACCGCGCACAGCTGCTGACCCTGACCGCGCCGGAAATGACCGTGCTGGTCGCGGGCCTGCGGGTTCTGGGCGCCACGCACAAGGGATCGACCGACGGCGTGCTTACGACCCGCGTCGGCACGCTGAGCAACGATTTCTTCGTGAACCTGCTCGACATGAAGACCGCGTGGAAGCCGGTTGAAGGCTCCAACCAGCGCTTCATCGGCACCGACCGCGAGACGGGCGAAGAAAAATGGACCGGCACCCGTGTCGATCTGGTCTTCGGCTCCAACTCGCAGCTGCGGGCGCTGGCCGAGGTCTATGCCTCGAACGGCAACGAGGGCAAGTTTGTCCGCGACTTCGTCCGTTCCTGGACCAAGGTGATGAACGCCGACCGGTTCGATCTGGTCTGAGCCACCCCCGGACGCGGCCTGCGCCGCGTCCGGCCCCCTCAGCCGCGCGGGCCCCTTCCCCCAGCTTCACGATTCGCCACTTCGGCGCGCCACGGGCGCCGTCGGGCGGGGTTTGCTGCCCGGATCCCCCTCCAAGGGATGGCGGTCTTCCGCCAGAATGATGCAGCGCTGGCGCATATTTGGGCAGCGGATGCTGCGTCGCAGAAATTTAATAAAATGATTGCGCCACCTCAACCTTTGCTTGCAAAATTAATGCGTCTTGCCTAAACCCCGGGCAAGACATAGCAGAGCATTAGCCAAGTCTTGTGAAAATTAAGGAGTAACAAGACGTTAGCGCTGGTCGCATCTGCCCGGAAGTTAGACGCAGTGCCTTGACCCAGTGACACGATCCGTCGCGAAACAACGGAAGTTTCTTAGGTAACAGCGCCGATTGCGAAAACCGGGCAGCGGCAATGCTGCAGCTGCATATCGACATGTGAGTGTTGCGTTAGTAGTGTTAACAAACGATTAAGTGGTCTGAAGGTTTTGAAGATCGCGTCCGTGTTTTTCTGGGCGCTGAATATTTACAGAAACCTCTTGCCAGAAAAATTAGGAGCTGAACCGTGGGTGCGATGAATTTCATGGATATGAGTGACGCGACGCCCGTCACCTTCCGCGCCAGAAAGATCGCTGTCCGGAACGAAGGCCGCACGATGTACACCCGTTTCGGGAAGCGCGCACTGGATCTGACCCTTGCCATCGCAATGCTTCCCCTGCTGCTGCCCGTAATTACCGTGCTGTGGCTGCTGACCCGCCGCGACGGAGGCCCCGGCTTTTTCGGGCATCGCCGCGTGGGCCGGAACGGCAAGTCGTTCCGCTGCTGGAAAATCCGCACGATGGTGGTTGATGCCGAAGCCAAGCTGCAGCAGCATCTGGCGGACAACCCCGAGGCTGCGGCAGAATGGGCCCGCGACCACAAGCTGACCAACGACCCGCGCATCACGCGGATCGGCAACTTCCTCCGCAGGACCAGCCTTGATGAGCTGCCGCAGATCTGGAACGTGCTGAAAGGCGAGATGAGCTTTGTCGGCCCGCGTCCCGTGACCCGCGTCGAGATGAAGAAATACGGCTTTTACCGCACCGCCTATCTGTCGATGCGGCCGGGCATCACCGGGCTCTGGCAGGTGTCGGGCCGCAACGATGTCAGCTATGACGAACGGGTGCGGATGGACGTGCAGTATCTGAGCGATGCCAGCCTTGCCAACGATCTCAAGCTGATCCTTGGCACCGGCATGGCGGTTCTGGGCAGCACCGGACGCTGACCCTGTCGGCCTGACATCCAGAGGACCACATTGATCCGCCACGCAGCCCGCTGCGTGGCGGTTTCCGATTCAGCCGCCGCCATTTTGCCACTGGACTTGCGCGCGGGCTGTGCGCATGTGCGCGCCATGGCCCAGTCCCCCTATGACACCCCCGGATTCTATGACACTGCCGTCGCCACGGGGCGGCATCGCGACATCGTGGGGGGCCGCTGGGAGGAGACCGGGCGCGCGCAGATGGCGGTGCTGCAGGCGGCGGGGCTGCTGCCGCAGCATCACCTGCTGGACATCGGCGCGGGCGCGCTGCGGCTGGGATGCAAGGCCGTGCCCTATCTGGAGCCGGGCCATTACTGGGCCACCGATGCCTCTCGTGCGCTGATGCTGGCGGGACATGCGCGCGAACTGGCGGATCCGGCGCGGCTTGATCCGGCGCAGCTGGTGCAGGACGCCGAATTTGCCTGTCCCGGCATCCCCGACACCATCACCCATGCCATCGCCTTTGCCGTCTTTCCGCATCTGCCCATGGCGGCGCTGCGTCGCGCGCTGACCCGCCTGCAGCGCTTTCCCCGGCTGGAACAGCTGCTGTTCACCGTGTTTCTGGTGCCCGACGCGGCGCAGGCCGCCCGCCCCTACCGGCAGCGCGACGGGGTGGTGACCCATGACCTGCGCGTGCCCTATCACGTGCTGGCGGAGGATGTGGCGCATATGGCCCGCGTCACCGGCTGGGCGCTGACCCGCCATGACACCCTGCTGCCGCGCGGGCAGGTGCTGTTCAGCGCGCGGCCTCTGGCCCGGTCAGACGCAGGCTGATCCAGTCGAACACCGCCCGCACCTCTGCCGCCGGGCGCGCAGCCGTCATCCGCAGCACATAGCCCTGATCGCTTTCCGCCTCGGTCTCGAAGGCGGGCACCAGCCGTCCCGCCGCCAGACGGCTGTCGATCAGGCCACGCCACCCCAGCGCGATGCCTAAGCCCTCTTCGGCGGACTGGATGACGTGGTCATAGCTGCTGAAGCTCAGCCGGTCGCCGCTGCCGGACAGCGACAGGCCGTGATGCTGCAGCCAGCGCGGCCATGTGAACCAAGGTGCGACCGCCACGCTGGTCAGGTCGATCAGCGGCAGATCCAGCAGGTCGCGCAGCTGCCGCATCTGCGGATGCCGCGCCTTGAAGCCGGGGCTGCACACCGCCACCACCCGTTCCGGGAACAGGCAGCGGACGCGCGGCCCGTCGGCGCAGCGCGGTTCCATCCGCACGGTCAGATCCGCCATGCCGTCGGCCTCGCGGTCGGGAAGCTGGCGGCTGAGCAGCGACAGGCGCAGGCTGTCATGATCGGCGCAGAGCGCGGGAAAGATCGGCAGCAGCCGGAAACTGGCCAGCGCCAGATCGGTTTCGATGACCACCGCGCGGCGCTTCGGGCGCTGCTGCAGCCGCAGGAAGGCGGCGCTGGCCTCGCGCAGATGCGGCTCTACCGCGTCGCGCAGATCCTGCCCGGCCCGGGTCAGCGCCACGCCGCGGCGCTGGCGCAGCAGCAGCGGCTTGCCCAGACTGTCCTCCAGCGACTTCATCCGCTGGCTCAGCCGCGGCTGCGACAGGCCGCAAAGTTCAGCCGCGCGCGACAGCTGGCCACAGTCGGCCACCAGCAGGAACAGGCACAGATCGGCGCTGTACCGGGCGAAGAAGCTATAAGGATTGCCAAGGTCAGACATTAGAGGATTCGGCAGTGCATTCACAGAAAAGTCAATTAACCTTAGCTGGACTCATATCAGGTTTCCGAATGACAGCCGGTGCCGCCGCGGCCTGCCCAAAGCCGCGGCGCATGGGGCGCGTGCCGCGCGCCGGTTCCGGCAGACGGCCCTGGCCCACCCCGGCGGTTGCCGCCGGTCCTGCGGCACCCGCGCCGCGCCACGCAGTTGCAGAAAGCATGGAATGACCAATCCTTCGCGCCCGAACATCCTGATCTTCATGGTGGACCAGCTGAACGGCACGCTGTTTCCCGATGGCCCCGCAGACTGGCTGCACGCCCCCAACCTCAAGGCGCTGGCCGCGCGGTCGACCCGGTTCCGCAACGCCTATACCGCCTCGCCGCTCTGCGCGCCGGGACGGGCGAGCTACATGTCCGGGCAGCTGCCCTCGCGCACCGGGGTCTATGACAACGCGGCGGAATTCGCCTCCTCCATCCCGACCTATGCCCATCACCTGCGGCGGGCGGGCTACCAGACCGCCCTCTCTGGCAAGATGCATTTTGTCGGCCCCGACCAGCTGCACGGGTTCGAGGAACGGCTAACCACCGACATCTACCCGCCCGATTTCGGCTGGACGCCGGACTATCGCAAGCCCGGCGAGCGCATCGAATGGTGGTATCACAACATGGGCAGCGTCACCGGTGCGGGCGTGGCCGAGATCACCAACCAGATGGAATATGACGACGAGGTCGCCTATCACGCCACCCGCAAGGTTTATGATCTGGCGCGCGGCAAGGATGCGCGGCCATGGTGCCTGACCGTCAGCTTCACCCATCCGCATGATCCCTACGTGGCCCGCCGCAAATACTGGGATCTGTATGACGACTGCGCTCATCTGCTGCCCGAAGTGGCCCCCATCCCCTACGAGGATCAGGATCCGCATTCGCAGCGCATCTTCGACGCGAATGACTGGCGCAGCTATGACATCACCGATGACAACGTGCGCCGCGCCCGTCAGGGCTATTTCGCCAATATCTCCTATCTGGATGACAAGATCGGCGAGGTGATGGAGGCGCTGCGCGGCACCCGGGCCGAGGATAACACCATCATCCTGCTGGTGTCGGATCATGGCGACATGCTGGGCGAGCGCGGGTTGTGGTTCAAGATGAGCTTCTTTGAAGGCGCCTCGCGCGTGCCGCTGATGATCGCTGCCCCGCAGATGGCGCCGGGCCGGATCGACGCCCCGGTGAGCAACATCGACATCTGCCCGACCCTGTGTGATCTGGCGGGCGTGTCCATCGACGAGATCCGCGACTGGACCGATGGCGAAAGCCTTGTGCCGCTGGGACAGGGTGCCGAGCGTGCCAGCCCCGTGGCGATGGAATATGCCGCCGAAGCCTCTTACGCGCCGATGGTGGCGCTGCGGCAGGGGCCGTGGAAATACACCCGCTGCGCGCTGGATCCGGACCAGCTGTTCAACCTGCAGTCCGATCCGCATGAACTGGCCAATCTGGCACAGGATCCGGCCCATGCCGAGACGCTGGCCCGGTTCCGCGACATGGCCGATCACCGCTGGGATCTGGCCCGGTTCGATGCCGAGGTGCGGCAAAGCCAGGCGCGGCGCTGGATCGTCTACGAGGCCCTGCGCAACGGCGCCTATTTCCCGTGGGATTTCCAGCCGCTGCAGAAGGCATCGGAGCGGTACATGCGCAACCACATGGATCTGAACGTGGTGGAAGACTCCCAGCGCTTCCCCCGCGGCGAATGACGCGCGCCCGGATGGGCGTGCCTCTGACCAACCCGGACCGCGCAAGGGCTTCGCGTCCGGGACACCCCAAAGCCCATGCAACAGGGAATAGGTGACTATGGCAAAACTCAAACCTCCTCTCTCCGACCTGCCGATCAAGACTGCGGAAAGCGGGTTCTACAGCGGCTTCAGCCTTGACGTCACGGTGACCTCAAAGCTCGCCGTCGGCGGCCTCGTGCTCTGGGCCGTGGCCTTTCCGGATCAGGCCGGGGCCGTGCTGGGCGGGCTCAACACCTTCATTCTTGCGAATTTCGCAAGCTGGTACATCTATCTGATGGCGCTGTTCGTGGTGGTCTGTCTGGCGCTGGCGATCTGGCCGGCAGCGGGCAAGCTGAAGCTGGGCCATGACGACGAAAAACCGGAATTCGACAACTTCTCGTGGTTTTCCATGATGTTCGGCGCGGGCATCGGGGTCGGCATGCTGACATGGGCCGTGGCCGAGCCGATCTATCACTTCCGCACCAACCCGGACGTGATCCTTGGTCAGGCCACCGCCGAAGGCATGGACAACTTCCTGAACGCCTATAAATGGTCCTACCTGCACTGGGGTTTCTCGGCATGGTCTTCCTATGCCATTGCCGGGCTCGCGCTGGGATATTTCACCTATCGCCGCGGCCTGCCGCTGACCATCCGCTCCTCGCTGACGCCGCTTTTCGGCAAGGCGCTGTCGGGGCCCTTGGGCCATCTGGTCGACATCGTCGCCGTGATCGCCACCATCCTTGGCGTGGCGCAGACGCTGGGCTTTGGCGTGGAACAGTTCGTCGCGGGCATGAGCAAGATCGGCGTCGGCGCGTGGCTGGTGAATGAAGAGGGCAACGCCTCCACCGCCGGGATTATCGTGGCCATCATCATCATTATGGGCGCCTCCACCCTGTCGGCGCTGTCCGGCGTGGGCAAGGGCATCAAGTGGCTGTCCAACATCAACATGGGGCTCAGCATCTTCCTGCTCGCCTTCCTGATGATCTTCGGCTCCACATGGTTCGGCATGCAGGCGCTGTTCATGGGCACGCTGAATTACCTGATCTCCCTGCCGGAAATGCTGTTCACCGTCTATCGCAGCGACGGCACCGAACCTTCCGCCGCGCTCTCGGGCTGGCAGGGTGGCTGGACCGTGTTCTACTGGGCATGGTGGGTGGCCTTCGCGCCCTTCGTCGGCCTGTTCCTTGCCCGCATCTCGCGCGGGCGGACGATCCGCGAATTCGTGCTGGGCGCGATGATCGTGCCGTCGCTGATGTGCTTCGTGTGGTTCTCCTTCGCGGGCGGCACCGCCATCGACATGGAACTGAACGGCCTCGCCAATGGCGCCATCTTCGGCTCCACCGACGGCGCGAAGATCTTCACCATGACCGGCATCATGCTGGGCGACGTGCTGGGCTGGATCATGGCGGTGATCATCGTGATCCTGCTGATGACCTATCTGGTCACCTCCGCCGACTCCGCCGTGCTGATCGTGAACACCATCAACGCCGCGGGCGACGAAGGCCCCAAGGCGCGGCCCCACATCATCTTCTGGGGCGTGTCGCTGGGTCTGGTGGTGGCGGCGCTGCTGCTGGTCGGCGGGCTGACCGCGATCCAGACCGCCATGGTGATCGGCGCGCTGCCCTTCAGCGTGGTGATGGTGCTGATGTGCCTTGGCCTGTTCAAGGCGATCTACCGCGACGGCCTGCGCAACCGGCAGGGCGTCCAGTCGGTGACGGTGGACATCCCCGCCGCAGAGTGACGGAGAAGGTCCGGACGCAGCGCCCCTGCGCCCGGACCTTCCTCCGCGAATGATCCGCAAACAGAAAAGCCGCCCCGGTCGGGGCGGCTTTTTCTATGGTCTGACCTGAGAGTGGTGGTGCCGCTGAAGGGACTCGAACCCCCGACCCCATCATTACGAATGACGTGCTCTACCAGCTGAGCTACAGCGGCCTGGTGAGCGGCCTCTTAACACCGAGGCCGCTGCAGGGGAAGGGCTATTTTGCCTTCTCTTCGTGCATCTCCGGGGCCGTTTCCCGGACCGGATCCGCCTCTGCCGACGTGGTCGAGGGACCAAGGATTTCGGTCTGCTGGGCCTCCGCTTCGGGGTGTCTGCGGTCCTCCAGCTTGCCCACGATCAGCGGCAGCATCTCGGCGCCTGCAGGGGCCACGTCGGAATGCGGCGGGGTCTTCCAGCTGAGTGTGTCGAAGCCTTCGCAGTTCTCGCAGACCGGCTGCCAGTCGCGGTGGATGTGGTTGCAGTTGTCGCAGACCCATTGCGGGCCACGCGGCGCCACCAGCGCCTTGGCCAGCCAGCCGCGCACCACCGGCTCCTCGGCGCCCTCGCCCCGGGCAATGGCCGCCATGACGGTCAGCACCCGCGCGTCGGGTTCGCGGTCCACCAGATCGCCCATGGCGCGGCGCGCCTCGGGGAAATCCTCTGCGGCCAGCGCCAGTTCGGCCTTCAGCAGCCGGGTCTCGCGGTGGTCGGGCTTGATCGAGGTCAGGTCGCGGAACCGCTTCATGCGCTCGGCGGGGGTTTCCGCCGGGGCGATCTCGGCAAAGGCGGCGGCCAGATCGGGATGCGGTTCCACCGACCATGTCTTCTTGAGGATGCGCGCGGCATGTTTGGGATTGCCCTGCGCGATATAGGACCGCGCCGCCATGGCCGCCCCCGGGATCAGATCGGGCGAGCCCTTGGAGGCGGCAATCGCCGCCTCGCGCGCCTCGATCGGCTTGTCCTCGTCAAAGATGTCTTTGGCTTCGGACAGGGCCAGCACCGCGTCGCGCCGCTTGTAAACGTCACGCGGCATGGATCCGTGGCGCAGCTTGGCCGACAGGGTGCGGCGGGCGCCCTGCCAGTCATGCTTGACCGCCTGCAGCTTCAGCAGGATGTCCTGCACCTCTTCATGCTTGGGCCGCAGCGCGAAGGCGCGTTCGGCCAGCTGCAGCGCGGTATCAGTGTCGCCCTTGGCCAGCTTCTGCTTCATCAGGCCCCGGATGCCGACAAACCTCGTTTCGTCGCGGGTGATCAGCGATTTGTAGACCTCTTCGGCCTTGCGCTGGTCGCCCGACATTTCCGCCGCCTGTGCGGTCAGCAGCGCCGTCACCTCGGGCTTGTGCAGGTAGCGTTCGGCCTTCTGCGCCTTGGCCATGGCCAGCTTGCCCTCGCCCGCCGCAAGCGCCAGCAGCCCTTCGGACAGCGCCTGATAGCCCTTGCGCTCGCGGTTGCGGTCGAAATGCCGCGACAGCGCCGTGTCGTCGCCATTGATGAATTTCAGCACCGCGATCAGCAGCGACACCGCCTTGAACACGATCCACAGCACCAGCACCAGCAGGATGGCGGCGATGACCGACTGCAGCGGCCCCAGCGTGAATTCCATGCCGCTGACGGTGATCTGCACCCCGCCTTGGCTTTCCATGACATAGCCGGCACCAAGGGTGAGGGCCGCCACAGCGGCAACGAAGAGAACGATCTTCAGAAGTGACCAGAGCATGGTGGCTCCCTTACCCTTATTCTTGGTTCAAATCTTGCGCGACGGCGTCTGCCGCGTCGAGCGCGCCCTGCCGGGTCTCGGCGCGGGCGGTCCAGCCGGTCAGCACCTCTGCGGCGGGGGCAGGCAGAGCCTCAAGCTCCTGCAGCGTGGCGGCAAGATCGCCGCTGCGCAGCGCCGCCTCGGCCCGCGACAGCACCGCGTCGGGATCGGACCCGTCCCGCGGCGTCACCGACCGGGCGCCCAGCTGGTTGGCAAGGAAGGTCGTCACCCGCGCGGTGGTGTCCTCGGTGGTGGCCTCGGCCCGGCGGGCGGCGGAGAGCGCATCACGGGCCAGCGGCGGAAACTCCTCGGTCAGCGCGGCCAGCGTCGGCACGCCCTCGGCGGCGGAGCTGGCCAGCACCTCGGGCACCGTCACGCCATTGGTGGTCAGCACCGACAGCGGCTCGTCATAGGGCGTGCCATCCCGCAGCGCGGTCGAGACATCGGCCAGCGCCGCGCGGGACTGCGCCAGCTGCGCCTGATCCGAGGCATCGGCCTGCGCCGCCAGCGATTCCTGCGTCATGCGCTCCACCTCGGTGCGCTGCGCCTCGATGGCGCGGCGCACATCGGCCAGCGCCTCCTCATAGGCAGCCATCGCCTCCGGAGAGACCGACTCCTCCACGGGGCGGGTTTCCAGCGTGTCGATGCGGCCCGCCAGATCGCCAAGCTGCGTGCCCTGATCGGACTGCGCCCCTTCCAGCGCGCCAAGCCGCGAGGAGAGATCCTCGGCCTGCGTCTGAAGGGCGGCCATGTCGATGCCCGAAAGCTGCGAGGACAGATCCTCCACCCGGCCTTCCAGCGCGGTCAGCCGCTCTGCCTGACCGGATAGACCGGTGGTCACCTCGTCCCGGAACGGGTCCGGCGCGCCTGCGGCAAAGGGCAGCGTGCCCGCCTGCCAGCTGGCCACGCCCCAGCCCAGACCTGCGGCGATCACCCCGCCCAGAACCATGGGCACGAAACCGCCCTTGCGCTCCACCACGGTCTCGCGGACCACCTGCGGCGCTGCGGCGGCAGCAGGGGCAGCGGCGGCGGGCTCGGCCCGGTCGCCCGCGATCGTGTCGGCCTCGGTCATGGCGGCGGCCTGCGCCGCCTCCCCTTCCATGGCCTCGCCCAGCGTGTGAATGGGCTCGTCCCGCTCCGTGGCGGGCAGGCTGTCGTCATGGCTCAAACTGTCATCGCCCGCCAGAACGCTGTCGTCGCCTGTCGTCAGGCTGTCATCGCCCATGGTCAGGGTGTCCTCACGCGGCAGGCTTTCATCCCCGGCCATCAGCGGATCCGGCGCGGTCAGATCCTCCGCAGGCGTCAGGCTGTCCTCTGCCGCGGGCAGGGTTTCGTCCCCCGCCGTCACGGTCTCGTCCGCCCTGATCCCGGCAGTGTCTTCGGCGGGCAGGCTGTCCTCTGCCCCGGCGGCCCCCAGCGTGTCGGGGGCCTGAGCGAGCGTGTCCGTGCCGGACGCGTCGGTCAGACCGTCCTCTGGACGACCCTCTGCTGCCTCCGCAGAGGACTGCTCCTTGCGGTCCGTCTGATCCTCGGCGCCGTCAACAGGCTTCTTTTTGTCGGCCACGCGCTCCACCCTTTCAAAATCTATGGTCCGGACCCGATTGCGGGCCGCTCTTTCCGGGACAACCTTCCACAGACGCGGGAGGCACCACAAGCGTTCCTGCGCTTTTGAGCAGTTTTCCCACCGCCTCGCGCATCAGCCCCGAATCCGGACGTGCCAAAATCTCCTGCTCTCTCAGATAGAGCCCCTGCAGCGCCTCGGCCACCTCCGCGCTCATCGCTGCGACGAAAAGCGGCGCGCGGCAGGGCGCCTCCGCCGCAAAAAGCCGCGCCGTGCGTGGTGAAAAAAGCGGCACGACCACGGGGCGGTCGCCCTGCAGCGCGGCCCGGGCCTCGGGCGTCAGCGGGCGCGCGGGCTGGTCGTAAACCACCGCCTCCCGCACGGGCAGCCCCGCAGCGGTCAGCCGTTCCGCCAGCGCGCCGCGCGCAAACGTGCCGCGCAGATGCAAAAGTGGCCCCTCTGGCGCATGGTCAAGGATCAGCGCCAGCAGGCTTTCGGCATCGCCCTGCGCCACCACCGGCACCAGCCCCATGTCGCGGGCGGCGCGGGCCGTCGCCTCTCCCACCACGAAACAGGGGGAGAGCGGCGGCCCCGCCAGCGCGGCATAGGCGCGGACGCCATTGGCAGAGGTGAAGATCAGCCCGCGCACCCCCGCCAGATCGGGCAGCGGCCCGGTGGTCACGATGTCCAGCAGCGGACTGACCAACGGCTCCGCCCGTTCTGCCGCCAGTTCCGCCAGAAACCGCCGCGACTCACGCTCGGGGCGGGTCAGCAGCAGAAAGGGCGGAAGGGGCGGCATCGGCTCTCCGGGATTGTGGGGGCTTGGGACAGGTGGTAGCTGCAAGGGACAGGCTATGCAACGGACGAAGCCATGGGCGTGCCGACCATCCTCGGACTGGAAAGCAGTTGTGACGACACCGCCGCCGCCGTGCTGCGCGGGCGGCAGGTGCTGTCTTCGGTGGTGATGGGACAGGCCGACCTGCACGCGGCCTTTGGCGGCGTGGTGCCGGAAATCGCCGCGCGCGCCCATGCCGAAAAGCTGGATCTGGCGGTGGAACAGGCGCTGGCGCAGGCCGGTGTAACGCTGGACGATCTGGATGCGGTGGCGGTCACCTCTGGTCCCGGGCTGATCGGCGGCGTGCTGTCGGGCGTGATGCTGGCCAAGGGGCTGGCCACGGCGCTGGACCGTCCGATGATCGGCGTCAACCATCTGGCGGGCCATGCGCTGACGCCGCGGCTGACCGACGATCTGCCCTATCCCTATCTGATGCTGCTGGTGTCGGGCGGGCATTGCCAGTTCCTGATCGTGCGCGGCCCGCAGGAGTTTACCCGGCTGGGCGGCACCATCGACGACGCCCCCGGCGAGGCTTTTGACAAGACCGCGCGGCTTCTGGGCCTGCCGCAGCCCGGCGGCCCGGCGGTGGAGGCGCGCGCCCGGATGGGCGATGCGCGCCGCTTTGCCTTTCCGCGCCCGCTGCTGGACCGGCCCGGCTGCGATCTGTCCTTTTCCGGGCTGAAAACCGCGCTGCTGCGGCTGCGCGACCGGCTGATCGCGGATCAGGGCGGGCTGCACGCGCAGGACGTGTCGGACCTGTGTGCCGGGTTTCAGGCGGCGGTGCGCGACGTGCTGACTGAAAAGACCCGCCGCGCGCTGGAGATCTATCTGGACGGCGCCCCGCAGGCCCCGGCGCTGGCCGTTGCGGGCGGGGTTGCCGCCAATGCCGCGCTGCGCGGCGCGCTGCAGGATCTGTGCGCCGAACGTCAGGTGCGCTTCACCGCGCCGCCGCTGGCGCTGTGCACCGACAATGCCGCGATGATCGCTTATGCCGGATCGGAACTGCTGGCGGCGGGCCAGCGGTCGGACATGACGCTGGCCGCCCGTCCGCGCTGGCCCCTGGACCAGAGTGCTGCCCCGCTGCTGGGGTCGGGCAAGAAGGGGGCCAAGGCATGATCGGCATCCTGGGCGCGGGCGCGTTCGGCACGGCACTGGCGGTGGCGCTGGCGCGCGAAGGCACGCCCGTCACCCTGTGGGGCCGCGACCCCGAGGCGATGGCGCAGCTGGCCACCACCCGCCTGTCGCCGCACCTGCCGGGGGTGGACCTGCCCTGCGGCATCGCCGTGACCCCGGATCTGGCGCAGGCGGCGCAGCACCGGACCCTGCTGCTGGCCGTGCCGATGCAGAGCCTGTCGGATCTGCTGGGCGCGCTCGACGCGCCGCTCGACGGCGCGCGGCTGGTGGCCTGCTGCAAGGGGATCGACCTTGCCACCGGCACCGGCCCGTCGAAGGTCATCACCCGCGCCAAGCCGCAGGCGCTGCCCGCCGTGCTGACCGGCCCCAGCTTTGCCGCCGACATCGCGCGCGGGCTGCCGACCGCGCTGACGCTGGCCTGCGGCGATGCACAGGCGGGCCATGACCTGCAGCACCAGCTGTCGACCCGCAGCCTGCGGCTTTACCGCACCACCGATGTCACCGGGGCGGAACTGGGCGGCGCGCTGAAAAACGTGATCGCCATTGCCTGCGGTGCCTGCATCGGCGCGGGGCTGGGCGACAGCGCCCGCGCCGCGCTGATGACCCGCGGCTTTGCCGAAATGACCCGGCTGGCCGCGCATTTCGGCGCGCGCCCCGAAACGCTGGCGGGGCTGTCGGGACTGGGCGATCTGGCGCTGACCTGCACCTCGGATCTGTCGCGCAACTACCGCTTCGGGCAGGCGCTGGGTCAGGGGCAGGCGTTTGATCCCCGCGTCACCGTCGAAGGCGCCGCCACCGCCCGCGCCGTCACCCGGCTGGCCGCGCGCGACGGCCTGTCCATGCCGATCTCTGCCGTGGTGGCCGCGCTGGCCGCAGGCGAGGCCACCGTTTCCGAAGCTCTGGACGAGCTTCTTTCCCGACCCCTCAAGGAGGAATGACCATGCTTGTTGCCCTGATCGCCAAGGACAAGGACGGCGCGCTGCAGATCCGCAAGGACACGCGCGACGATCATCTGGCCTATATCGACGCCACCGGGGTGGTGGCGCAGGCCGGGCCGCTGCTGGACGACACGGGCGACATGTGCGGCAGCCTTGTGATCCTTGACGTGGCCGACATGGACGCGGCGCAGGCCTGGGCCAGCGCCGATCCCTATGCCAAGGCCGGGCTGTTCGAAAGTGTCGAGCTGATCGCATGGAAAAAGGTCATCGGATGAGGTTCTGGCTGTTCAAGTCCGAGCCTTCGGCGTGGTCGTGGCAGGATCAGCTGGCCAAGGGCGACGCGGGCGAGGAATGGGACGGCGTGCGCAACTATCAGGCGCGCAACGTCATGCGCGAGATGACGGTGGGCGACCGCGGCTTTTTCTACCACTCGCAGAGCGAAAAGGCGGTGGTGGGGATTGTCGAGGTGATCGCGGAATCGCATCCCGACAGCAAGGCGGAGGATCCGCGCTGGGACTGCGTGGACATCAAGGCGGTGAAGCCGCTGCCCCGCCCGGTGACGCTGGACCAGATCAAGGCAGAGCCCGATCTGGCCGGAATGGCGCTGGTGAAACAGGCGCGCCTGTCGGTGCAGCCGGTCACGGCGGACGAATGGGCGAAGGTCTGCGCGATGGGCGGGCTGGACAGCTGATCCTGCGCGGGATCTGACCCGGTAAAGTAAGGGGCCCGGCCAAACCGGACCCCTTGCCACCCCAGAGCATGCTCCCACACACGCAGCCACGGCAGAATTCTGGATCCGGCCGTTCTGGCCGTCGGATAGGAATAGCCGAAATCCGCCCCCCGGGCAAAGGCGAAACGCCCCGCATTTTCATCAACTTGGACGGTTCCCCGCCGCCCTGCGCGCGCCAGGCGCGGGGCGGGGGCGGCAAAACTGTGTGACAGACTCATGATATCTCCGGGATGATCAAGGCGGAAGGGTGGTTTCGGGCCGAGATCCGGGAAACGGGCCGCCGGTGTTGCCGTCCCTGCACCAACAACCGGGGATATATCGATGACACGGGAAATCTTCCTCGTGGCGTACGAGGGGAAAGAAGGCGATTCCGGCCTTCTGGACTATGCGATCACACGGGCGAAACGGGATCAGGCGCGGCTGCTGCTGGTGCATATCCTTGAATGGTCGCCCTATAAATTCCTCACCCCGCAGGAGATCGAGGAACGCCACGCCCGCCGCAAACAGGAAATGGCCCGCGCGCAGGCGGCGATTCTGGACCCGGCGCTGGCCCGCGTGACCGCTGCCGGGATCTCGGGCGAGGGCCGCATCCGCTATGGCAATGTGGTCGAGCTTGTGGCCGACACCGCAAGGGAAGCCGGGGCCGCGATGATCTTTGTCGGGCGCGCGGGCACGCAGTCGGTCGCCGCGCGGATCTTCGGATCGGTGCCCATCGGACTGGCGCAGATCGCGCCCGTTCCCACCGTCATCGTGCCCTGAGCGCAGGAGATCCCGTCATGACCCGCAGCCTTCTTCTGCCCCTGAGCGCCGCAGCGGCGCTGACCGCCCTGCCCGCCCGCGCCAATACCGTGGACGAGGCGATCAATGCCGCCATCGGCAGCGTGACCGGGCCTTTTGTCAGTTTCATCTTTTCGCCCTTTCCGGGCACGGAGTTCCCGTGGATCGTGCTGTGGCTGGTGGCCGCCGCGACCATCTTCACGCTCTATTTCGGCTTCGTGCAGGTCCGCGCCTTTCCGCATGCCTTAGCACTGGTGTCGGGCAAATATTCCGACCCCGACGACGCGGGCGAGGTCAGCCATTTTCAGGCGCTGGCCACGGCCCTGTCGGGCACGGTGGGGCTGGGCAATATCGCGGGCGTCGCGGTGGCGGTGTCCATCGGCGGACCCGGCGCCACCTTCTGGATGATCCTTGCCGGTCTGCTGGGCATGGCGTCCAAATTCACCGAATGCACGCTGGGCGTCAAATACCGCAACGAATATCCCGACGGCACCGTATCCGGCGGCCCGATGTATTACCTGTCCAAAGGGCTGGCAGAGCGGGGCTATTCCGGGGTGGGCCGGTTTCTGGCAGTGGCCTTCGCCATCTGCTGCGTCTTTGGCTCGCTGGGGGGCGGCAACATGTTTCAGGCCAATCAGGCCCATGCGCAGCTTGCCAATATCCTCGGCGACTATCCCGGCTGGATCACCGGCGTGATCTTTGCCGGCATCGTCTTTGCGGTGATCGTGGGCGGGCTGAAATCCATCGCGCAGGTCACGGAAAAGATCGTGCCCCTCATGGGCGTGCTTTATGTCGGCACTGCGCTGATCGTGATCGTGATGAATTACGACCGCATCGGCTGGGCCTTCGGCCAGATCCTTGACGGCGCCTTTACCGGGCTGGGCGTGGCGGGCGGGCTGGTCGGCGCGCTGATCCAAGGCTTCAAGCGCGCGGCCTTTTCCAACGAGGCAGGCGTGGGGTCGGCGGCCATCGCCCATTCCGCCGTCCGCACCAAGGAGCCGATCACCGAAGGGTATGTCTCGCTGCTGGAGCCCTTCATCGACACGGTGGTGATCTGCACCATGACCGCGCTGGTCATCGTCATCACCGGCGTGCTGCAGGTGGATCCCGAAACCGGCACCTATCTGTGGAATGCCGATCTGGGCCGGGTGGAAACGCTGGGCGATGCCTCCGGCGTGGCGCTGACTTCGGCGGCCTTCGGATCGGCGATCACATGGTTTCCCTATGTGCTGGCCATCGCGGTGATCCTGTTCGCCTTTTCCACGATGATCTCGTGGAGCTATTACGGGCTGAAGGCATGGACCTACATGTTCGGCGAAGGCCGCGCGCAGGAGCTAAGCTTCAAGATCCTGTTCTGCCTGTTCGTGGTGATCGGCGCCGCCATGAACCTTGGGCCGGTGATCGACTTTTCCGATGCGGCGATCTTTGCCATGGGGCTGTTCAACATCGTCGGACTCTATGTCCTGATGCCGGTGGTGAAGGCCGAGATGCACAGCTACATGGCGCGGCTGCAGTCAGGGGAGATCCGGCGCTTTCACTGACGCCGTCCGAAACAAAAGGGGCGCCGCTCTGGCGCCCCTTTCCTGTAGCGCCTTACTGGGCCGCCAGCAGTTCCGGCACCGACAGCAGGATGAATTCATTCGCTGCCGCCGCGCCGATCTCGCGCCCGCCCGAGAAGGGCAGGTTGTTGTCATTGGCCACCATGATGTGGGTCTCGTCCACCCGCGCCACATCCTCGATGGTGAAGAACGGGAAGGTGAAGGCGCCGTCTTCGGGGCGGAAGCCTTCCAGCGCGACACCTTCCGGATCGGCGATGTTCAGCAGGTCGATCTGGCCGATGCGGCGGACAAAGCCGTCCTCGTCGACCGAGGCAGTGTCGACCAGCACGATGTTCTTGACCCGGGCCGGGATCGGATAGCAGCCAGAGGTGTCGGTGGCGCCTTCGGCACAGGCCTTGCTGAGATCACCCTCGCCATTGTCGCGCTCGATCACCAGCGCACGGGTGGCGTCGATGAAGTTGAAATCGCCAATCGCGGTGGCACCTTCGGTCAGCGCGAATTTCACGCTTTCGCCGGTCCAGTCGGCGGTGTTGGTGTCAAAGGCGATGACGCGCAGGAAATTGCCCTCGGGCTGGCCATCTTCGCCCAGCACCGGCTTTTCCAGCATCGCCCACAGCATCCCGGTTTCCGGGTTCAGCGCCATGCCTTCATAGCCGCCCGACCGCTGCACCTGAAAATCCTTGCCAGCCGTCGCGGGGACAAACACGCTGTAGGTGTCGGGGCTGGTCAGCTGCTGGCCGTCGAGCATGGTGGCATGCACCGACTTCACCACACCGTCCAGACCGGCGCGGAGGATGTAGGGCCCGAATTCCTCGCCGATCCACACGTCATCGCCCAGCACCTGAATGCTTTCCGGGTCGAAATCGGCCCCGGTCAGATAGCGGCTGTCCGTGCCTTCATAGGCGATGCGGAACGGCACCTTGTGGTCGGGATCGGACAGGAAGATGGTGTCGCGACGCTCCACCGTGCCTGCCTCGAAATCGGGGGCCATCTTGTGGAAGAACAGCAGCGCATCCGCCGAATTGCGCTTGGAGCCGAAGCCGTTGTCGGTCAGCACATACCAGCTGCCATCCTCGGCGCGGTTCATGGCAAACCCCGACATGCCCTGCACGGGCTGGCCGATGAAGGGCAGCGCATAGCCGGTGCCATGGCCGCCATAGGCCTTGCCGACATTGCCTTCCACGCTCATCGGGGCGTCATTGCGCGCAGCGCCAGTGAACTTGCCCGAGATCATGGCATCGCGCGGCGCGTCGGCGGGCGGCGCCACCAGCGACAGCGCGGGCAGCACGGCATGGCCCGCCAGCGTCGCGGGAAAGGTCTCCTGCGCCAGCGCGGGGGCGGCCAGCGCGGCGGAAAGCGCGATAACGGAAAGCGAAAGGCGCATCGGATCGGTCCTTGTGAGGGTCGTGATGCGCTGCTGCTATCCGCTGCGCGTAACGCTCTCATGGCTGCCCGATGTCGGTTGCGTAACGCCCCGGACAGGGCGTTACGCGAGGGGATCAGTAGCGGTAATGTTCCGGCTTGAACGGGCCTTCCGGCGTCACGCCGATATAGGCGGCCTGTTCCGCCGACAGCTGGGTCAGCTTCACGCCGATGCGGTCCAGATGCAGGCGCGCGACCTTTTCATCCAGATGCTTGGGCAGGATATAGACCTTGTTTTCATACTGCCCGCCATTCTTCCACAGCTCGATCTGCGCCAGCACCTGATTGGTGAAAGACGCCGACATCACAAAGGACGGATGGCCGGTGGCATTGCCAAGGTTCAGCAGGCGGCCTTCGGACAGCAGGATGATCCGGTTGCCCGAAGGCATCTCGATCATGTCCACCTGTTCCTTGATGTTGGTCCATTTGTGGTTCTTCAGCGCGGCCACCTGAATTTCATTGTCGAAATGGCCGATATTGCCGACGATGGCCATGTTCTTCATCTCGCGCAGATGCTCGATGCGGATCACGTCCTTGTTGCCGGTGGTGGTGATGAAGATGTCGGCGCTGGACACCACATCCTCCAGCAGCACCACCTCATAGCCGTCCATGGCCGCCTGCAGCGCGCAGATCGGGTCGGCCTCGGTCACCTTGACGCGCGCGCCTGCCCCGCTGAGGCTGGCGGCAGAGCCCTTGCCCACATCGCCATAGCCGCAGACCACGGCAACCTTGCCCGCCATCATCGTGTCGGTGGCGCGGCGGATGCCGTCCACCAGCGATTCCTTGCAGCCATATTTGTTGTCGAATTTCGACTTGGTGACGCTGTCGTTCACGTTGATCGCCGGGAAGGGCAGCAGGCCCTTCTTCTGCAGATCATAGAGGCGGTGCACGCCGGTGGTGGTTTCCTCGGACACGCCCTTGATCGCGTCGCGGGTGCGGGTGAACCAGCCCGGCGACTGCGCCATGCGCTTGGCGATCTGCGCCTTGATCACCTCTTCCTCTTCCGAGGTGGGGACGGGGATGATGTCCTCGCCCGCTTCGGCCCGCGCGCCCAGCAGGACATAAAGCGTGGCATCGCCGCCATCGTCGAGGATCATGTTCGCGCCTTCGGGGAACTGGAAGGAGCGGTCAAGGTAATCCCAGTGCTCCTCCAGCGTCTGGCCCTTCACCGCAAAGACCGGCGTGCCGCCCGCCGCAATCGCCGCCGCCGCATGATCCTGCGTCGAAAAGATGTTGCAGGAGGCCCAGCGCACATCCGCGCCCAGCGCGGTCAGCGTCTCGATCAGCACGGCGGTCTGGATCGTCATGTGCAGCGAGCCCACGATCCGCGCGCCTTTCAGCGGCTGGCTTTCGCCGAATTCCGCCCGGCAGGCCATCAGCCCCGGCATCTCGGTCTCGGCGATGTCCAGTTCCTTGCGGCCATATCCGGCCAGCGCGATGTCCTTGACGATGTAGTCTGCAGCCATGTCCGGCGCTCCAATTCCTGTCCGCGATGTTGCCGCGCGGGGTAGCATCCCTTGATTTGCCCCGCAACGTGGATCAGAAACTGAGGCAAACAGAGGGATAATCCAGAGGCACCCGATGCAGCTTTCACCCCCCGACGGGGCCTGACGCCATGGCCCGCCCTCCCCGCGCCTGGCAGCGGATGCTGTCGGGCCGCAGGCTCGACCTGCTCGACCCCACCCCGGTGGATGTGGAAATCGAGGATATCGCCCACGGGCTGGCCTTTGTCGCGCGCTGGAACGGCCAGACCCGCGGCGACCACCCCTATTCCGTGGCCGAACATTCGCTGCTGGTGGAGGTGATCTTTGCCCGGCTCTGCCCGCAGGCCAGCCCCGCCGACCGGCTGACCGCCCTGCTGCATGACGCGCCGGAATATGTGATCGGCGACATGATCTCGCCGGTCAAGGCTGCCATCGGTCCGGATTATGGCGAGCTCGACAAACGCCTTGCCGCCGCCATCCACATCCGCTTCGGCCTGCCCGCCGTCACCCCCGCCAGGCTCAAGCGCCAGATCAAGAAGGCCGACACCGTGTCGGCATGGATGGAGGCGACGCAGATCGCGGGCTTTTCCGAAGCCGAGGCCAGCCGCTTCTTCGGCCGCCCCGCCCCCGACCTGATGGCGGGGCTCGACATCCACCTCCGCCCCCCGGTGGAGGTGCGCGCCGCCTATACCACCCGCCATGCCGATCTGCTGAGGCTCTGCCCATGACCCCGCTTTCCGTCCGCCGCGCCGGCCCCCTTGATGCCCGCCCCATGGCAGAGCTGCTGAATGCGGTGATCGCCCTTGGCGGCACCACCGCGATGACCAGCCCCGCCAGCGCCGACACCCTGCGCGACTGGATGGCCCGTCCCCGCGCCATCTGGCATCTGGCCGAGGATCCGGAAGGAGAGGTGCTGGGCTTCCAATGGGTCGACCCGCATCCGACGCTGGGCGCCGACGTGGCGCAGATCTCCAGCTTTGCCCGGCCCGGACGCACCGGGCTCGGCATCGGATCGGTCCTGTTCGAGGCGACCAAACCTGCCTGCCGCGCCGAAGGCTATGTCTGGATCAATGCCGAAATCCGCGCCGACAACAGCGGCGGGCTGATCTATTACCAGAGCCGCGGCTTCGAGGACTGGGGGCGCCTCGAAAACTACCGCCTTGCCACCGGGCAGCTGGTCGACAAGGTGCTCAAACGCTACGACCTGTAGCCGCCCTTCATCTTGCCCGAAAACTCCCGCCGGAGGCGGCCCGGAGCCCGGCCACGGGCGACATGACCTGCCGCGGCCGCAAGGCCGCGCCCGCTGGATCCGGCAGCCCTACTTGGGAGAGCGTTTGGCCAGAATGCGCTGCAGGGTGCGGCGGTGCATGTTCAGCCGCCGCGCGGTTTCCGACACGTTGCGGTCGCACAGCTCGTAGACCCGCTGGATATGCTCCCAGCGCACCCGGTCCGCGCTCATCGGGTTTTCCGGCGGCGGCGGCAGCTCGTCGCCGCGCTGCAGCAGCGCATTGGTGATGTCGGTGGCATCGGCGGGCTTGGACAGGTAATCCGTGGCGCCGATCTTCACCGCCGCCACGGCGGTGGCGATCGCGCCATACCCGGTCAGCACCACCACGCGGCAGTCGGGGCGGCGTTCGCGCAGCACCTCCACCACGTCAAGCCCGTTGCCATCCTCCAGCCGCAGATCCACCACGGCATAGGCGGGGGGGCGGGCGGTGGCGATGGCGGTGCCGGCGGCGACCGTCTCGGCGGTCTCGACCTCGAACCCGCGCTTTTCCATGGCCTTGGCGAGCCGTTTCAGGAAGGGCTCGTCATCATCGACCAGCAGCAGCGAACGGTCGTCGCCCAGATCGTCTTGTGTGCGTTCCGCCACCCCAGCCCCCGTTCTGTAAAAGTTCGGACCTCAGTCTTAGACTGCGGATCCCGGTCGGTCAAACTGTCCCGGTCTCAAAGCTTGTCAAGGAAGCAGGCGCTGCGCTCCGCCACCTCGTCCGCCGTCAGTTCGCGGCGGAAGAATTCCACAAACCCCTGCTCCGGCAGCACCAGATAGGTGAAGGTGGAATGGTCGACGAGATAGTAGTCATCGCCGCTGTCATTCTTCTTGGCATAGGCGCGATAGGCCTGCGTGGCGGCCTGCACCTGTTCTTCGCTGCCGGTCAGACCGACCATGCGCGGATGGATCGCCTCGGAATACTCGCCCATCACCTCGGGCGTGTCGCGGGCGGGATCGATGGAAATCATCACCGGCGTCACCGAATGGCCCTGCTCTTCCAGAATATCGGTGGTTTCGGCGTTGCGCACCGTGTCCAGCGGGCAGACATCCGGGCAGAAGGTATAGCCGAAATAGACCAGCGCCGGTTCGGTGATGACCTCGGCATCGGTCACCGTCTCGCCTGCGGCATTCACCAGCGTGAACGGCCCGCCGATGGTCTCGGCGCCGCCCGCCACGGTGCCCATGCGGCATTCGGCGAATTCGTCCCCGGGCCCGGTCATCTGGGTCGAGACCCAGATCCCCCCCATCAGCGCCAGCAGCCCGCCCGAGGCGACCAGCGCGACCAGTGTTGCGATCTTCATGGACAGGACTCCTTCGCGGACGCATTGCGGACCATGCGGTCCAGACCTAACAATTACCCCTTGGGGATCAAGTCACGAAAGCACCGGAATGAGCCAGAGCGAACTAGGACTGCTCGGAGATTACGAGCGCAGCAACTTCATTCGCCTGCGCACCATGATCCTTTTGCGCTGGGTGGCCATCACCGGACAGATCGTCGCACTGGTGGTGGCGCAGCGGCTTTACGACCTGCAGCTGGAACTTGGCCTGTGCTATCTGGCCGTGGGCGTGGCGGTGATCGGGAATCTGGTCGCCATGTTCATCTTCCCGGAAAACAAGCGGCTGTCGGAAACCGAAAACTTCCTGATGGTCCTCTTCGACCTGCTGCAGCTGTGTTTCCTGCTGTTCCTGACCGGCGGGCTCAACAACCCGTTTTCGGTGCTGGTGCTGGGACCAGTCACCGTGTCGGCGGTGATGCTGTCGCTGCGTTCTACCGTGATCCTGAACGCCGCCGCCTTCGGGCTGATCTCGGCCATGGTCTTTGCCCATCTGCCGCTGCGCACCGGCGATGGCGTGACGCTGCGCATCCCCGATCTGTTCATCTTCGGCCAGTGGGCGGCGATTACCATCGCGCTGCTGTTCCTGTCGGTCTATTCCCGCCGCATCACGCGCGAGATGAACGCGATGTCCGATGCGCTGGCCGCCACGCAGATGGCGCTGGCCCGCGCGCAGAAGCTCAACGATCTGGGCGGGGTGGTGGCGGCGGCGGCGCATGAACTGGGCACGCCGCTGGCCACGATCAAGCTCACCTCTTCGGAACTGATGGAGGAACTGGACGACCGGCCCGACCTGCAGGACGATGCAAGGCTGATCCGCGAACAGGCCGACCGCTGCCGCGACATCCTGCGGTCGATGGGACGGGCGGGCAAGGATGACCTGCATCTGCGCAAGGCGCCGCTGACCGCCGTGCTGCGCGAGGCGGCGGAACCGCACGAAACCCGTGGCAAGACCATCACGCTGCGCGAAACAGCCATCGGCGACCTGCCGCAGCCGGAAATCCTGCGCCGCCCCGAAATCATCCACGGGCTGCGCAACCTGATCCAGAACGCGGTGGATTTTGCCCGCACGCAGGTCTGGATCGAGGCGGAATGGTCGCGCAGCCACATCACCCTGCGCATTCTCGACGACGGAGAGGGCTTTCCCCCGCATCTGCTCGGGCGCATCGGCGATCCGTTCATGCGCCGCCGCCGCAGCGAGGCCGACCGCCGCGCCCGCCCCGAATACGAAGGCATGGGGCTGGGGCTGTTCATCGCCAAGACCCTGCTGGAACGCACCGGGGCCGAACTGAGCTTTGCCAATGGCGCCGAGGTGACGGAGCCGCAGGACAGCGGCGCGCGGCGCGGCGCCGTCGTCGAGGTGGTCTGGCCGCGCGAGGCGATCGTGCCCCCGAACCCGCCCCGGGGCGCCGCACTTGGCCAGAACCGTCCGTTTGATGCCTGAATATCTCGGCCCGCGCCTTGCCCGCGCGTTTGTGTTAACCGGTTATTAACCCTGCTTGCCTAGCGAGGAAGCCGGGTCATCTGGGGGAGGCAGATCTTGATTGACGTCTTCGCGGCCATTGCGATCGGGCTTGGCGCCGGGGCGGCGGCCTTTTTTGGCGCGCTGCTGCTGCGGCCGTCGCGGCATTCCGTGCCGGAGGTGGCGGCGGCGCTGGCCCCGGTTCCGGAGCGCACCGAAATCCTGCTCACCGGCCCCCGCGTGATCGACATGACGGTGTCCGCCCGGCAGATGGTCGACTGCGCCGTGGCCGAACCGCTGGACTGGACCGATCTGGTGTGCGCGCTGACCCCGCTGTTCGGCCCGTTGCCCGACCAGCCGCCGCAGGAAGAAACCATCCTGACCTCGGAGGGGAATCCCGACCTGCGGCTGGTGATCTCTCCCCAAGGGCCGGATCTGCGGCTGACGGTCAGCGGCCCGCCGCTGGGGCTGGGCGCACAGCTGCGGCTGCAGGCGGACCGCGCCGATCTGGACCGGCTGCGCCGCACCATGGCGCTGGTGCCCTGCCCGATCTGGCAAAGCAGCGACAGCGGCCAGACGCTGTGGCACAACGCCGCTTTTGAGGACATCTGCGCCCAGATGGGCTGTGCCGCCGACGGGCCCTGCCCGTTCGACCTGCTGCCCGCAGAGGACGAGGATACGCAGGTCACCCGCGTCTCTGCCCCCGATCTGCAGACCGGCGGCACCCTCTGGTTCGAGGTGCAGTCGCATCGCGTGCCCGAAGGCTGGCTGCATGTCGCGCTCAGCATCGACGCGATCATCACTTCGGAAATGTCGCAGCGCAATTTCCTGCAGACCCTGACCCGGATTTTCGCGCATCTGCCCATCGGGCTTGCGGTCTTCGACAAGGAACGGCGGCTGGTGCTGTTCAACCCGGCCCTCATCGACCTGACCGCCCTGCCCGCCGATTTCCTGAGCGTGCGGCCCAACCTGCTGAGCTTTTTCGACATGCTGCGCGACAAGCGCATGATGCCGGAGCCGAAGAACTACCAGAACTGGCGCGACAAGCTCGGCGACCTGATCGCCGCCGCCTCCAGCGATCTTTATATCGAGACATGGAACCTGCCTTCGGGGCTGACCTACAAGATCACCGGGCGCCCCCATCCCGATGGCGGCATCGCCTTCCTGTTCGAGGATATCAGCGCCGAAGTGTCGCTGACCCGCCGCTTCCGGCAGGAGATCGAGACCTCGCACGCGGTGCTGGACTGTCTGGATGATGCCATCGCGGTGTTTTCGCAGATGGGCGTGCTGAGCTTCTGCAACGAAGCCTATCGCGACCTGTGGAATTCCGACCCCGACATCACGCTGACCGAAACCGGCGTGACCGATGCCACCCGGCTCTGGCAGGCGCAGTGCCGTCCCACCCCGGTCTGGGGCGATCTGCGCGATTTTGTGCTGAACCTCACCGACCGCGCCATCTGGGATGCGGAACTGGATCTGCTCTGCGGGCAGCGCCTGATCTGCCGGGTGGAGCCGGTGGCGGGCGGCGCCACGCTGGTCCGCTTTTCCCGCATCGGCGCGGTGGTGCCACATCCCGAACCATCGCTGCACGACGCCTGATTTTGCCGCGATGCGTCTTGCACCTGACGCAGGGCCGGGTAAGTTCCGGCCATGTTCTCGCGCACCGTAACGCTTCCTTCGCCCGATGCCACCTGCGCGCTGGCCGCAGCGCTGGCGCCCCGCCTGCGGCCCGGCGACGTGCTGCTGCTGCAGGGCGGCATCGGCGCGGGCAAGACCCATTTCGCCCGCTGCCTGATCCAGACCCTGCAGGAGGTGCCAGAGGATGTGCCCTCGCCCACCTTCACGCTGGTGCAGGTCTATGACACGCCCGCGGGCGAGGTCTGGCATGCTGATCTCTATCGCCTGTCCGATCCCGATCAATGCGTGGAACTGGGCCTGCTCGACGCCTTCGAAACGGCGATCTGCCTGATCGAATGGCCGGACCGGCTGGCGGATCTGGTGCCCCCCGGCGCGCTGCTTCTGGACTTTTCGGTGACCGGCGATGACAGCCGCACCCTGACCCTGCGCGGCTGTGGCCCGCGCGGCCCGCAACTGCTGGAGGGGCTGGCATGACCGCCTTTCTGGACCGTACGGGCTGGGGCGGCGCCCGGGCCGAACCGCTGGCGGGCGATGCCTCCTCCCGGCGCTACACCCGGCTGTGGCGGACCGGCGAAAGCGCCATCCTGATGGACGATCCCGACGGCGACGTGGCGCTGTTTGCCCGGCTGGCGCGGCATCTGCGGGCGCTGGGGCTCAGCGCGCCAGACATTCTGGCCGAAGCGCCGGGGCAGCTGCTGCTGGAGGATCTGGGCGACGGGCTGATCGCCCGGCTTGCCGGGGATCCCGCCCGGGAGATGGAGCTTTACCTCTGCGCCACCGACGTGTTGGTGATGCTGCACCGCCACGCGCCGCCCCCCGGGCTGACCGCCGCCACGCCGGATCTGCTGGCACGGATGACCGATCTGGCCTTTGACCACTATGCCATGGGCGCCCCCGATCCGGCCCGGCGCGACGTGGCCACAGCCGCGCTGCATCAGGCGCTGGACCATCACGCCCCTGACACCGATGTGATGATCCTGCGCGACTATCACGCCGAAAACATCCTGTGGCTGCCCGACCGCAGCGGCCCCGCCCGCGCGGGCCTGCTGGATTTTCAGGACGCGCTGGCCGGGCACCGCGCCTATGATCTGGTCTCGCTGATCGAGGATGCGCGGCGCGACGTGGCCCCCGCCGTGGCCGAGGCCTGCATCACGCATTACCTGGCCAAGACCGGCCTGCCCGAGGCGCCGTTCCGCGCCGCGCTGGCCGTGCTGGGCGCGCAGCGCAACCTGCGCATTCTGGGCGTCTTCGCCCGGCTTGCCGCCAGCCGGGGAAAGCCCGGCTATATCGACCTGATCCCCCGGGTCTGGGGCCATCTGCAGGCGGATCTGCGCCATCCCGCGCTGGCCGCCGTGGCCGAGGCGCTGCAGGGCGCCCTGCCCGCCCCCACGCCCGAGACCCTGCAAAGGCTGAAATCCCCATGCCCGATGCCGTGATGCTGTTTGCCGCCGGGTTCGGCACCCGGATGGGCGCGCTGACCGCCCGTTGCCCGAAACCGCTGATCCCGGTGGCGGGCCGCCCGCTGCTGGATCACGCGCTGGATCTGACCCAAGGCGTTCCGCGCCGCGTGGTCAACGCGCATTACCTTGCCCCGCGCATCGCCGAGCATCTGGCCGGGCGCGACGTGACGGTGATGGTGGAGGAGCCGCAGATCCTCGACACCGGGGGCGGGCTGCGCGCCGCCCTGCCGCATCTGGGCCCGGATCCGGTGTTCACGCTCAACACCGATGCCGTCTGGTCCGGGCCCAACCCGCTGGATCTGCTGGCCGCGGCATGGGATCCGGCGCGGATGGACGCGCTGCTGCTCTGCGTGCCGCTGGAGCGTGCCACCGGGCGCAAGGGCGGCGGCGATTTCACCTTTGATCCGCAGGGGCGGCTGATCCGGGGCGGCGACATGGTCTATACCGGCGCGCAGATCCTTGCCACCGACCGGCTGCATAGCGTGCCCGAGGCGGTGTTTTCGCTCAACGTGATCTGGACCGCGATGGCGGCGGAGGGGCGGCTGTTCGGCCTGCCCTATCCCGGGCACTGGGCCGATGTCGGCCACCCGCAGGGCATCGCCGAGGCCGAGGCGATGCTGGCCCGCCATGTTTGATCCGCAGGACTCCCCCCGCGTCTTCGGCCTTGCCCCCGGCGTCGACTTTCCCGCCGCGCTGGTGGACGGGCTGCGCGCGCGCATGGCGGGCGAGCCGCCCGAGGCCATGGCGCGGGTCGAGCTGATCGTGAACACCACCCGCATGGCGCGGCGGATCCGGGGCATCTTTGACACCGGGCCCGCCTGCGTTCTGCCGCGCATCCGGCTGCTGACCTCGCTTGCCGATCCGGTGGCGCTGGCGCAATTGCCCGCGCCGGTCTCGCCGCTGCGGCGGCGGCTGGAACTGACGGGGCTCGTGTCGAAACTGCTGGACGCGCAGCCGGATCTTGCACCGCGTGCCGCCCTGTTCGATCTGGCCGACAGCCTTGCCACGCTGATGGACGAAATGCAGGACGAAGGCGTGCCGCCCGAAACGCTGGCCGCGCTGGATGTCAGCGACGAATCCGGCCACTGGCTGCGCACGCTGGAATTCCTGAAGATCGTGCAGCGCTATTTCGGCACCGGGGAAGAGGCGCCCGACCCCATCGCCCTGCGCCGTCTGGCGCTGGAACAGCGGCTGGCCGCGTGGGAGGCAGAGCCGCCCGACCATCCGGTGATCCTTGCCGGCTCCACCGGGTCGCGCGGCAGCACGCACCGGCTGATGTGCGCGGTCTCGAAGCTGCCGCAGGGGGCGCTGGTGCTGCCCGGCTTCGATTTCGACATGCCCGGCCCGGTCTGGGAGGGGCTGGACGATGCGCTGGCCGCCGAGGATCACCCGCAGTTCCGGTTCTCGCGCCTGCTGGGGGAGCTGGGGATCGATCCCACCACCCTGCCCGCTTGGACCGGCACGCCCCCGCCCAGTGCCACGCGCAACCGGCTGGTATCGCTGGCGCTGCGCCCTGCTCCCGTCACCGACCAGTGGCGCAGCGAAGGCGCGCATCTGCCCGACCTGACCGAGGCCACGGCGGATCTGACCCTGCTGGAAGCTGCCAGCAAGCGGGAGGAGGCGCTGGCCATCGCGCTGCGCCTGCGGCAGGCGGCGGAGGACGGCGTGACCGCCGCCCTCATCACCCCTGACCGGATGCTGACCCGGCAGGTCACCGCCGCGCTCGACCGCTGGGGCATCCTGCCCGATGACAGCGCGGGCATCCCGCTGCAGCTGACGGCGCCGGGGCGCTTCCTGCGGCAGGTGGCAGCGCTCTATCAGCAGGGGCTGACGGCGGAACAGCTTCTGGCGCTGCTCAAGCATCCGCTGGCCCATAGCGGCGGCGACCGGGGCATCCATCTGCGCGCCACCCGCGAGCTGGAATTGCATATCCGCGCCAAATCATGGCCCTTTCCCCAGCCGGACCAGATCCGCGCCTGGGGCGCGGCGAACGAATTTGGCCCTTGGGCGGAGTGGGTGGCCGAGTGTTTCTGCCAGCCGCCGCTGCGCGGCACGCAGCCGCTGGCGCTGTGGCTGTCGCGCCATCTGGACCGGGCGGAGCGTATCGCCGCCGGGCCCGGGGCCGACACGTCGGAGCTGTGGAAAAAGGCCGCCGGGCGCAAGGCCCGTGCCGCCATCGCCGCGCTGGAAGGCGAGGCGGCGCATGGCACCGATCTTGACGCGCGCGATTATGGCGACCTGTTCGGCGCGATCCTTGCCAAGCACGAGGTGCGCGACCGCGACGCGCCGCATCCGCATCTGCTGATCTGGGGCACGCTGGAGGCGCGGGTGATGGGCGCCGACCTGCTGATCCTTGGCGGGCTGAACGAAGGCAGCTGGCCGGAACTGCCCGGCGCCGATCCGTGGCTGAACCGGCGGATGCGCCACAAGGCGGGGCTGCTGCTGCCCGAACGCCGCATCGGGCTTGCCGCGCATGATTTCCAGCAGGCGGTGGCCGCGCCGCAGGTCTGGATGACGCGCGCGCTGAAATCCGACGATGCCGAAACCGTGCCCGCGCGCTGGCTGAACCGGCTGATGAACCTGATGAACGGCCTGCCCGCGCGGCAGGGGCCCGATGCGCTGCGGCAGATGCAGGCGCGCGGACGGCACTGGCTGGCGCTGGCGCGGCAGGTGGAACGCCCGGTGCCCAGCGCGCCCGCGCCCCGCCCCTCGCCGGTGCCGCCGGTGGAGGCGCGCCCGCGCCGCCTGTCGGTGACAGAGATCAAGACGCTGATCCGCGATCCTTACGCGATCTATGCCAAGCGGGTGCTGCGGCTGACCCCGCTCAACCCGCTGCAGCGCGCGCCCGATGCACTGCTGCGCGGCATCCTGATCCACGAGGTGCTGGAACGCTTCGTCAAGGAAACGCAGGCCGATCCCGCGCAGCTGAGCGCGCAGGGATTGCGGGCGGTGGCGGCGCAGGTGATCGGCGACCCCGACACGCTGCCCTTTCCGGTGACGCGGCATCTGTGGCAGGCGCGCGTGGCGCGCATGGCGGACTGGTTCGCCGCCACCGAAGCCGCGCGTCAGGCCATCGCCACGCCCCGCCATTACGAGGCGCGCGGCAAGACCGAGATCGCGCCGCTTGGCTTCGTGCTGACCGGCACCGCCGACCGCATCGATCTGGATGCCGATGGCAACGCTCATCTTTATGATTACAAGACCGGCGCCGCCCCCACCGCCAAGCAGCAGAAGACCTTTGACAAGCAGCTTCTGCTGGAGGCGGCGATGGTCGAACGCGGCGGGTTCGAAAACCTCAGCCCGCGCCATGCGGTGCGCGCCGTCTTCGTGTCGGTCTCGGCAACCCCGTCCGAGGTGGAGGCGCCGCTGGACGACCTGCCGCCCGCGCAGGTCTGGGCCGAATTCGAACAGCTGATGACCCGCTGGTTCGAACCGGATCGCGGCTATACCGCCCGCGCGGCACTGGTGTCAGAGGCCGACATCGCGCCTTACGACCACCTGTCGCGCTTTGGCGAATGGGATGTGATCGACGCCGCCGTGAAGGAGCCGCTGACATGAGCCGCAACGACGCCAGCGAACGGCAGGTGCAGGCGGCGCGGCCCGACCGCTCCACGTGGCTCGCCGCCAATGCCGGATCGGGCAAGACCCGCGTGCTGACCGACCGCGTGGCGCGGCTGCTGCTGGACGGGGTGCTGCCCGAACACATCCTGTGCCTGACCTACACCAAGGCCGCCGCGACCGAGATGCAGAACCGGCTGTTCAAGCGCCTTGGCGCTTGGGCCATGCTGGAGGATGACGCGCTGACGGCGGAGCTGCGGCAGCTGGGGCTGGAGGGGGATCTGCCGCCGCTGCGGCAGGCGCGCACGCTTTTTGCCCGCGCCATCGAAACGCCGGGCGGGCTGCGGATCCAGACCATCCACTCCTTCTGCGCCAGCCTGCTGCGGCGCTTTCCTCTGGAAGCGGGCGTGTCGCCACAGTTCCGCGAGATGGAGGACCGCGCCGCCGAACTGCTGCGCGCCGAGGTGCTGGAGCATATGGCCGAAGGGCCGCAGGCGCCGCTGGTGGCGGGGCTGGCGCCGTGGCTCTCTGAGGAGCCCGAGTCGCTGCTGCGCGAAATCTGCGGGCGGCGCGACGCCTTCCTGCCGCCGCGCGGGCCTGCGGATCTGCGCGCGCTTTACGGCCTGCCCGCCGATCTGGACGAAGAGACGCTGCTGGCAGAGGTGTTTCTGGGCGGAGAGATGGAGCTGCTGCAGGCCATCGTGCCGGTGCTCAAAGGCTCGGGCGCCAATGACAGCAAGGCGGGCGGACAGCTTGCCGCCATCGCCGCCCCCACGCTGGACGCGCTGGAGGTGCTGGAACAGGTGCTGCTGACCGGCAAGGGCGCCAAGGCGCCCTTCACCGCCAAGATCGGCAGCTTTCCCACCAAGGGGCTGCGCAATGGCGCGCTTGCCGATCACATCGGCGCGCTGGACGCGCTGATGCTGCGGGTGGAAGCCGCGCGCGAACCGCGTCTGGCGCTGGCGGCGCTGTCGCGCGAGGCGGCGCTGCATGCCTTCGCCGCCGCCTTCCTGCCCGCCTATGAGACGGAAAAGATGCGGCGCGGCTGGCTGGATTTTGACGATCTGGTGCTGCGCGCGCGCGATCTGCTGGCGGATGACCGGGTGGCGGACTGGGTGCTGTTCCGGCTGGATGGCGGCATCGACCATATCCTTGTGGACGAGGCGCAGGACACCAGCCCGCTGCAATGGCAGGTGATCGAACGGCTGGCGCGGGAATTTACCGCAGGCGAAGGGGCGCGGGCCGAGGTGCGGCGCACCATCTTTGTGGTCGGGGATAAGAAACAGTCGATCTATTCCTTTCAGGGCGCCGATCCGCGCGAATTCGACCGCATGTGCGACGATTTCGCCGACCGGCTGCAGACCACCGAAACGCCGCTGGCGCGGATGATGCTGGAATACAGCTTCCGCTCCGCCGCGCCGGTGCTGCAGCTGGTCGATGCCACCTTCGAGGGGCGCGAGGAGTCGGGCTTTGCCCCGGACCAGCGCCACCGCGCCTTCAAGGAGGCGATGCCGGGCCGGGTCGATCTGTGGCCGCATCTGGAGCCGGAGCCCGACAGCGCCGAGGAAGTCGAATGGTTCGAACCGGTGGACCGCGTGGGCCAGCGCCATCACACCGTGATCCTTGCCAACCGCATCGCCGAGTTCATCGCCCGCACCATCGGCCAGCCCCTGCCCGAGGAGGTGGGGTTTTCCGGCACCTATCGCAGCCGTCCGATCCATGCCGGGGATTTCCTGATCCTCGTGCGGCGGCGCGGCACGCTGTTTTCCGAGATCATCCGCGCGATCAAGGCGCGCGGCCTGCCCATTGCCGGGGCCGACCGGCTGAAGGTCATGTCGGAACTTGCGGTCAAGGACATCGTGGCGCTGCTGGCCTTTCTTGCCACGCCCGAGGATGACCTGTCGCTGGCTACGGCCCTGCGCTCGCCGCTGGTGGGGCTGTCGGAACGTGCGCTTTTTGGTCTGGCGCATCCGCGCCGCATGGGCAGCTATCTTTGGGCCGAACTGCGCCGCAGGCGGGACGAATTTCCGCAGGTTCTGGCGCTGCTGGACGATCTGCGCGGACAGACCGATTTCCTGCGCCCCTATGATCTGATCGAACGGATCCTGACCCGGCATCGCGGGCGGCAGAAGCTGCTGGGCCGTCTGGGCGAAGAGGCCGAGGATGGCATCAACGCGCTGCTGCAGCAGGCGCTGGCCTATGAACAGACCGCCGTGCCCTCGCTGACCGGGTTTCTGGAATGGGTGCAGACCGACGATCTGGAAATCAAGCGCGCCCCCGATGGCGCGGGGGGCCGGGTGCGGGTGATGACCGTGCACGGCTCCAAGGGGCTGGAGGCGCCCATCGTCATCCTGCCCGACTGCGCCCAGCCGCGAAAGGACATCAAGGACAGCCTGCTGAAGACCGACACCGGCACCGTCTGGAAATCCGGCGCCGACCACCAGCCGCAGGTGCAGGCCGAGGCGCTGGAGACGGCGAAGGCCGCCGCCGAACGCGAACGGGACCGGCTGCTGTATGTGGCGCTGACCCGGGCCGAAAAATGGCTGGTGGTCGCCGCTGCGGGCAATCTGGGCAAGGACGGATCCGCGTGGTTCGATCAGGTGCGCGCGGGCATGACCCGGGCCGGGGCCGTGCCCATGACCTACGCTTTCGGCGAGTGGGGCGGCGGCGAGGGGCTGCATCTGGGCAGCGCCGACTGGTCCCATCTGCCGCTGGATCTGCCCGCGCCCGAAACCGCCGACATCCCCGATCTGCCCGAGACGCTGCTGCGCCCCGCGCCGCCGCCCCTGTCCGCGCCGCGCGTGCTGGCGCCCTCCGATCTGGGCGGGGCCAAGGCGCTGGCCGGGATCGACGGTTTTGACGAGGACGAGGCGAAGCGCCGGGGCTCGCTGCTGCATCTGCTGCTGGAACATCTGGCCGCCCTGCCGCCCGAGATCCGCGCCGCCACCGCAGGCCATGTGCTGGCGCTGGCCGAGGATCCGCCGCTGGAAACCGACAGCGTGGTGGCCGAGGCGCTGGCCGTGCTGTCCGCCCCCGCGCTGGAGGGATTCTTTGCCACCGACACGCTGGCCGAGGTGGCGGTGACCGCCGAGGTCGCGCCCTTGGGCCGGATCCACGGCATCATCGACCGGCTGCTGGTGGCGCCCGACCGGGTGGTGGCGGTGGATTTCAAATCCAACCGCACCGTGCCCGCCAGCCCCGCCGAGGTGCCCGAAGGCCTGCTGCGGCAGATGGGCGCCTATGCGGCGGCGCTGGCGCAGATCTGGCCCGGACGCTGCATCGAAACCGGGCTTGTCTGGACCGCCACGCAGGAAATCATGATGCTGCCACACGATCTTGTGTCCGCAGCATTGGCCCGCACCAGCGCAACTTGACGATCCGCAGCCCGCTCCTTACGTTTCCGGCTCGATAGTGCTGCTGCCAACCCCGCAAGGAGAAGCCCCATGGCCACCGTTCCCGTCACCGACGCGACCTTCGACGCAGAAGTCAAAAACTCCGACATTCCCGTCGTGGTCGATTTCTGGGCCGAATGGTGCGGCCCCTGCAAGCAGATTGGCCCGGCTCTGGAAGAGCTGTCGAAGGAATATGAAGGCAAGATCAAGATTGCCAAGGTGGATGTGGACCAGAATCCCAACACCGCCGCCGCCATGGGCGTGCGCGGCATCCCCGCCCTGTTCATCTTCAAGGACGGTCAGGTCGTGTCCAACCGCGCAGGCGCGGCCCCCAAGGCCTCGCTGCAAAGCTGGATCGACAGCTCGATCTAAGCACCGGATCCAGTCCGGACAAAACTGCGCCGCACCGCCGTGCGGCGCAGTTTTTTATGGCCGCCCCAAAGGTCTAGCCAAAGATCCGCGGCGCAAGCGCCAGCAGGTTGCGCAGCCGCCGCGCCTGCGCGGGCCCGCGATCCTCGTCAAAGGCGGGCAGACCCCACCATTCCGCCAGCATCCGGTGGCGCAGCAGCAGTCGAACCGAGGGATCCTCCGGCCCCACCAGCCTGTAGCCTTCGAAAAACGCGGCACTCCAGTCCGCAGGGATCACCTCGCCCACGGGCACCTCGTCCGCATCCGCGTAAAGCACGGCCGCATCCACCAGCAGCCGCGCGATGTCATGGCCCACCGGCACCATGCGCCCGCCCGCAAAATCGATGCCCCAGATCCGCGTCTCCCCCACCAGCAGATTGCGCAGATGCAGATCGCCATGGGTGGGCGCCGCCTGAGTCTGCTGCCCGGAAAATTCCGCTTCGCGCGCCAGCAGCGTTTCGGCGGCGGCGCAGAAGCGGCCCGGCTCCGCCACCGGCATCCGCCCGGCCAGCACATCCTCGCGGATCTGGCGCAGATAGCGCAGGGTGAATTTCGGCTGGAACTGGCGCGGGCCCCCCAGCCCGGCACGATGCAGACCGTCCAGCCACGCGCCTGCGCGGCGCAGCAGATCAAGACGCTGCGCGGGTCCGGCCTCGGCCAGACACAGCGACAGCATCCTGCCCTCCGCATAATCCATCACGCAGGTCTGGGTGGACAGATCAAAGCTCAGCAGCGCGGGCACACCTTCGGGATAACGCTTCTGCGCGCCCTGATGGGCCGACATCGCGCGGGCATAGGTTTCCAGATCCGAAGGCGCCGCCACATGTTTCAGCACCAGCGCCTGCCCTTCGGGTCCGGTCATCTTGACCAGAACCACCGCGTGATGCGGGTCGTCACGCCGCGCCAGCGGCTCCACCTCCCAGCCATTTGTCGAAAGCCCAAGGTCAGCGGCAAATCCCGGCCATTGTTCCAGCGCTGCGTCCAACAGCGCATCCGTTCGCATTTCCATTTCAACACACCTGCAGTAACCCCTCCCCCAAGGCACTGCCTTGTGCCGCCAATGTCCAGCCCCCATATGGCGACAAGTGACGAAAGGAGACCCAATGTCCGATCAGGACTTTCCCGGATGGCATGGAACGACGATCATCGGCGTCCGAAAAAACGGCGAGGTGGTGATCGCCGGGGACGGGCAGGTGAGCCTTGGACAGACCGTGATCAAGGGCACCGCCCGCAAGGTGCGCAGGCTCGCGCCCGGCGGACATGAGGTGGTCTGCGGCTTTGCCGGATCCACCGCCGATGCCTTTGCCCTGCTGGAACGGCTGGAAACGAAGCTGGAAAAATCCCCCGGTCAGCTGCAGCGCGCCTGCGTCGATCTGGCCAAGGACTGGCGCACCGACAAATATCTGCAGAAGCTGGAGGCGATGCTGATCGTGACCGACGGGCGGGATCTGTATGTGATCACCGGCGCGGGCGATGTGCTGGAGCCGGAGCATGACGTGACCGCCATCGGGTCGGGCGGCAATTTTGCTCTCGCCGCCGCGCGCGCGCTGATGGACAGCGACCTGTCCGCCGAAGAGATCGCCCGCCGCGCCATGGCCATCGCCGCCGACATCTGTGTTTACACCAATGGCAACCTGACGGTCGAAACCATCGCGACCGGACAGGGGAGACCCGCATGACCGACCTGACCCCCCGCGAGATCGTGTCCGAACTGGACCGTTTCATCATTGGCCAGCAGGAGGCGAAACGCGCCGTGGCCGTGGCCCTGCGCAACCGCTGGCGGCGCAAGCAGCTGGATGCCGACCTGCGCGACGAGGTCTATCCCAAGAACATCCTGATGATCGGCCCCACCGGCGTCGGCAAGACCGAGATCAGCCGCCGTCTGGCCAAGCTGGCGCGCGCGCCCTTCATCAAGGTCGAGGCGACGAAGTTCACCGAAGTCGGCTATGTGGGCCGCGACGTGGAACAGATCATCCGCGACCTCTTGGATGCCTCCATCGCGCAGACCCGCGACTGGATGCGCGAGGATGTGAAGGCCGCCGCCCACAAGGCCGCCGAAGACCGCGTGGTGGCCGCCATCGCCGGTCAGGACGCGCGGGAGGGCACCCGCGAGATGTTCCGCCGCAAGCTGAAGGCGGGCGAGCTGGACGACACGGTGATCGAGCTTGATCTGGCCGACAGCGCCTCACCCTTTCCGATGATGGAAATCCCCGGCCAGCCCGGCCAGATGGGCATGATGAATCTGGGCGAGATCTTCGGCAAGGCCTTTGGCCAGCGCACCACGCGCAAGCGGCTGACCGTGGCGGAAAGCTACGAGCTTCTCATCTCTGAAGAGGCCGACAAGCTTCTGGATGACGAGCAGGTGAAGGCCGCCGCCATCGAGGCGGTAGAGCAGAACGGCATCGTGTTTCTGGACGAGATCGACAAGGTGGCGGCGCGGCAGGAAACCCGCGGCGGTGATGTCAGCCGCGAAGGCGTGCAGCGCGACCTGCTGCCGCTGATCGAAGGCACGACCGTGTCCACCAAGCACGGGCCGGTGAAGACCGACCATATCCTGTTCATCGCCAGCGGCGCGTTCCACATCGCCAAACCGTCGGATCTGCTGCCGGAACTGCAGGGACGTCTGCCGATCCGGGTCAACCTGCGGGCGCTGACCGAGGATGATTTCGTGCGCATCCTGACCGAAACCGACAACGCGCTGACCCGGCAGTATACCGCGCTGATGGCCACCGAAGAGGTGACGGTGACCTTCACCGAGGATGGCATCCACGCGCTGGCGCGCATCGCCGCCGAGGTCAACGAGTCGATCGAGAATATCGGCGCGCGCCGTCTTTATACGGTGATGGAGCGGGTGTTCGAGGAGCTGTCCTTCACCGCGCCCGACCGCGCCGGTGATGCGGTGACCGTGGATGCGGGCTTTGTCGAGACGCATCTGGGCGAGCTGACACGCTCCACCGATCTCAGCCGCTACGTGCTGTAAGCCAAGGCCGGGGGGCCAGCCCCCCGGACCCCCCGGAGTTTAGGGGCAAGATGAAGGGCAGGACTGCTGCTTCATCTTGCCAGATAAACTCCCGCCGGAGGCGTCCGGCAGCATCCGCTGGCGCGGCGTCAGTCTGGCAGCGCGCCCGGTCCACGCGATCCCGAAAATCTTCTCAGGCGATCCACCAGCGTTCAGCCATGCGCGCATCGTCCATCTGCCAGAGCGCGCCCTGCGTGGCGGGGGTGGCCAGCCTGCGGCTGAGGCCCTGCAGGTGGTCGGCGGCCATCGGCAGGATCAGGCCGCCGCTGCTGGCACCCATCATCTGCAGCTCGGCATAAAGCTCGGCGCGGCGGGCGCTGTCGAATTCGGCGCGTGCGGTCTGCAGCAGCGTGTGAAAGCGGGCGCGGCTGCCATCGCAGGGCGCGCAGGCGGCGGGCGCCATGCTGAGGCTCCAGTCTTCGGTCGCGCGGCCCGGCGAGATCAGGGCGCGCAGGGCCGGATCGCCGGGGTTCGCGGGGCGCAGGGGCAGAGTTTCAGTGAGCAGGTCCACCGCCTGCGCAGCGCCGGGAAACGCGGCCTCGGCGGCGCTGACCGGCAGCGGGATCCCCTCCAGCCCGGCGCGGCGCAGGTGAAACCGGGCGCGGTCCGGATCATGGGCCGGGGGCGTGGCGCCGAAAAAATACGGGTTCGCCGGGCCGATGGGCGTATCGCGGCCGGGTTGGCCGTAGCCCCCCAGCACCTCTGCCACCAGACGGGGCCGGTCCATCGCATGTTTCAGCGCCAGCCGCAGATCCGCGCTGTCGAGCCCGGGATCGGCGGCAAAGCCATACTGCAGGTTGCCGGTCTGGCGGATCAGCCGCAATCGCGGGTCGCTGTCGAGCGTGGCAAGGGCAGCGGGGGGCAGCGCATCCGCCGCATCCACCCGGCCTTCGGCCAGGGCGCGCAGCCGCGCGTCGGGATCGGCGAGGGCGAGGAAATCCACCCGGTCGAACCAGCCTGCACTGCCATCCTTCCAGTGTTCTGTGACCCGCGTGCCGATGAAGCGGCGGCCCGGATCGAACCGTTCCACCCGGTAAAGGCCGGTGCCGATGCCGCGCGCCATCGCCTCGGTCATGTCATCGGCGGGCAGGATCACCAGATGCGGATCGGCCAGAAGATAGGGAAAATCGGCATTGCCGCTGCGCAGGGTGAAGCGCAGGTCGCGCGGGGAGATGGCCCGCATCTCCTCGATCCCGGCGACCAGCGCATGGGCGGGCGAGGCCGGATCGCGGTGCAGCGCCAGCGAGGCCAGCACGTCCTCTGCCGTCAGACGGCGCCCGTTATGGAAGCTGACGCCGTCGCGCAGCGTGACGGTCCAGCGGCGCGCATCGGGCGAGGCCTCCCAGCCGGTGGCAAGCTCGCCTTTCAGCGTGCCGTCGGCGGCCACCTCGGTCAGCGTGTCGAACACCGCCCCCTGCGAGGCGGCGACCATGAACACCCCGCGCGGTCTGCGCGGATCCCAGCTGTCGGCGGCGCTGCCGCCGGACAGGGCGGCCTGCAGCACGCCGCCCGCGCGGGCGGGGCGGCTGGCCAGCCCCGACGCGCCCAGCACCGCAGCGGCGAGCGCGGATTGCAGCAGGCGACGGCGGCGGAGAGTGGTCATCGGAGCGACGGATCCTCTGGCTGGAGGGAGTGCAGGGTTGGACCATGATACGCAGAGCCCCGCGCCGGGGCCACAGGGAACTGGGCGGGAGGCGGATCAAATTCGCGACATGCCGCCCGCGCTGCCGCGTTCAGAGGCGCAGCCCCTGCCGCAGACCCTGTGCGGCGGCGATCTGATCCATGACCCGCACCAGTTCGGCGCTGATCCCCGGTTCGGACAGGGCGTGGCCCGCGTTGCGGATCATCCGCAGATCCGCCCCCGGCCAGGCCTGCGCCAGTTCCCATGCGCGCTGCGGCGGGCAGATCATGTCATAGCGGCCCTGCACGATCACGCCGGGAATGCCGCGCAGGTGGTCGACATTCTTGAGGATCCAGCCGTCTTCCTCCAGAAAGCCGGAATGCACGAAGTAATGGTTTTCCAGCCGGGCAAAGGCGCGCGCATATTCGCCGGGCGCCTCGCCGCCGTGGCCGCTGGAATAGACCGAGGCCAGCGCGTTTTCCCAGCCCGACCAGACTCGGGCAAAGCGCGTTTCCTCGCGCAGGTCGCCGCTGAACAGGCGCCGGTGATAGGCCGCGATCAGATCGCCGCGTTCGGCTTCGGGAATGAGATCGGTGAACCGCGCCCAGGGTTCGGGCCAGAACTGCCCGGCGCCGCCGCCATAGAACCAGTCCAGTTCCGCCTGCGTCATGGTGAAGACGCCGCGCAGCACCAGCTGCGCCACCCGGTCGGGATGGCTGATCGCATAGACCAGCGCCAGCGTCGCGCCCCAGCTGCCGCCGAAGACGATGAATTTCTCGATGCCCAGATCGCGGCGGATCCGTTCGATATCGGCCACCAGATGCCATGTGGTGTTGTCGGTCACGCTGGCATGGGGCTGCGACCGGCCACAGCCGCGCTGGTCGAACAGCACGACGCGGAACACCGCCGGATCAAAATAGCGCCGCATCGCCGGGCTGCAGCCGCCGCCGGGGCCGCCATGCAGCACCAGAACCGGGATGCCCTGCGGGTGGCCGCACTGCTCCATATAGATGCGGTGGCCATCGCCCATGTCGATCATGCGCTGGTCGAACGGATCGAGGGGAGGGTAGAGATGCTGCACTGCGCGCTTTTGGCCCGGGTCTTTGTCCATTCTTCCTCTATATTGGCAGATGACCCCAAAAAGAAATGGGAATGCTTAAGATGACTCTCACAGTGGATCCGTCCGAGGTCGCCAAGTTCGAGGCCATGGCTGCAGAATGGTGGAACCCGGACGGCAAGTTCAAGCCCCTTCACATGATGAACCCGGTCCGTCTGGACTATATCACCACCCAGATCGCCGAAGAGTTCGACCGCGACCTGACCACGGAGGCGCCGTTTGCCGGGCTGCGCATCCTTGATATCGGCTGCGGCGGCGGGCTTCTGTGCGAACCCATGGCGCGGCTTGGTGCCACGGTGGTGGGGGTGGATGCCGCCCCGCGCAACATTCCGGTGGCGCAGACCCATGCGGCGCAGTCGGGGCTGGACATCGACTATCGCCACGGCACCGCCGAGGCGCTGGCCGAGGCGGGCGACCAGTTCGACGTGGTGCTGAACATGGAGGTGGTGGAGCATGTGGCCGATCCGCTGGCCTATCTGACCGCCTGCCGCCAGCTGCTGCGGCCCGGCGGGCTGCACCTGTGTTCGACCATCAACCGCAACGCCAAAAGCTTTGCCATGGCCATTGTCGGGGCCGAATGGGTGATGCGCTGGCTGCCCAAGGGCACGCATGACTGGCAGAAATTCATCACCCCCGACGAGCTTTACGAGCTGATGCGGCAGGCCGGGCTGACCCCGGTGGACCGCAAGGGCTATGTCTTCAACCCGGTCAGCTGGCGCTGGTCGATCTCTGACCGCGACCTGTCGGTGAATTACGTCACGGCCGCGCTGCGGCCGTGACGGCTGTGCCTCATTCCGCCGGGCGGGAGCGGCGCGGCGGATGGGTGTGGCTGGCCAGTTCGGCCTCGGCGGCGGGGTCGATCTGCAGATCGTCCTCGTCGAGCCCGGCCTGAGGATCCGCATAGACCGCCATGTCGAGCTGGCCTTCGGTCTTGGCCACGATCACCGACACCACGGCATCGCCGGTGATGTTCACGGCGGTGCGGATCATGTCCATCAGCCGGTCAACACCAAGGATCAGCGCGATGCCTTCGATGGGCAGACCCACCTGGCTCAGCACCATGGTCAGCATGATCATGCCCACCCCGGGCACCCCCGCCGTGCCGATGGAGGCCAGAACCGCCATGCCGATCACGGTGAGATAGCCGCCAATGCCCAGATCCACGCCATAGACATTGGCCAGAAACACCGTGGCCACGCCCTGCATGATGGCGGTGCCGTCCATGTTGATGGTGGCACCGAAGGGCACGGTGAACGAGGCGACGGAATTGCGCGCGCCCATGCGTTCGGTCACGCAGCGCAGCGTCACCGGGATGGTGGCGTTGGACGACGCGGTGGAAAAGGCGAAGATCTGCGCGGGGCGGATTTTCTTCATGAAGGTGAACGGATCAAGCCCCGAGAACAGCTTCAGGAACAGCATCAGCGTGCCGAACAGATGCAGCAGCAGCGCGCCCACCAGCACAAGGACATAGGTCAGCACCGGCACGAACAGCCCGATTCCCTGTTCGGTGAAGGTCTTGGCGATCAGGAAAAACACGCCATAGGGCGCAAAGGCCATGACCACATCGACCAGCTTCATCATCAGCGCGTTCATGTAGTCGCAGGCATCGACAAAAGGCGTCGACCGGTCGCCCAGCATCAGCACGGCGATGCCGAGCACGATGGTGTAGAAGATGATCTGCAGCATCTCGGCATTGGCAAAGGCCGCCACCGGGTTTTTCGGCACGATATTGGCGAAGGTCTGCCAGACGCTGGGTGCCTCGCGCGCGGTCACGCCGGAGGTGTCGACCCCGTCCATGACAAAACCCTGCCCCGGCGAGACCAGCAGCGCGATCAGGATGGCCACGGCGATCGCGGTGGCGGTGGTGGCGAGGTAGAGGCCGAAGCTTTTGCCGCCGACGCGGCCAAGGATGCGCACGTCGCCAATGCCCGCCACGCCGCAGATCAGCGAAAAGAACACCAGCGGCACCACCAGCATCTGCAGCGCGTTGACGAACATGGCGCCTGCCATGCCGAAGAACCCGCCCACCAGATGGGTGTTGATCGCCTCGTTGCCGATGGCATTCAGGATCAGGCCAAGCGCCAGCCCCGCTCCCATGCCGATCATGACCTTTGTGGTCAGCGACAGCCGCCCTGCCTTTGCGCTCATCTGCACCTCCTTGATGTCACCAAGTCACCGTTTCCTCTGCCGCAGATCCCAAGGGATCCGGCGGTCAGGGGCGACAAGATAGCGCAGACGCGCCGCCTGTCCGCAGCCCGCGCGCATTTTGGACGGGGATGAAGAAGGTTTTGCCCCGCAGAAGGCCGCGGGGCGGAAGCTGCGGTCAGTCGGCTTCGAGCTTCAGGCGCAGTTCGCGCAGCACCGGCAGCGCGGCGCGCACCCGGTCGGGGCCGATCTCGGTCATCATCGCCGAGACCAGCGGCGCCATGGCGGCCAGCGCCGCCTCGCGCGCGCGGCGGCCCGCCGGGCTGATCGACACCAGCTTGCGCCGCGCATCGTCCCAGTCCGGGCGGATATGCACATAGCCCGCAAATTCCAGCTTCGCGAGCGTGTTGGTCATGGCCCCGCGCGTGACGTGAAAGCTGCGCGCCAGCTGCGCGGGCGTGCGTTCGCCCGAGGCGCGGGCAAGGTGGTTCAGGACGGAGAAATGCGAAATCTCCATCCTGTCCGGCAGCACGCGCGTCAGCCGGTTCCGCAGAAGCTGGTCTGCGGTCAGAAGTTCGCTGAACAGCGAAATGGCCAGCGCGTGGGCGGGGTCGGTCATGCCGGTCTGCCGGGGCTGCGGGCCATCAGTCGGCCAGCAGCGGATCAAGCTTGCCCGCCCGGTCCAGCGCATAAAGCTCGTCACAGCCGCCAACATGGGTGTCGCCCACAAAGATCTGTGGCACGGTGCGGCCCCCCTTGGCACGTTTTTCCATTTCAGACCGGCGCGCGGGCTGGGCCATCACGTCGATTTCGGTGAACTCCACGCCTTTCTGCGTCAGCAGCCGCTTGGCCGCGTGGCAATAGCCGCACATGGGCGAGGTGTAGATGTCGATCGTTTTCATCAGACGGTTCCCTTTCTCGGGCAATGGGCCCGACATTCCCGGATTTAAGCCTCCTTTGCAACGCGCGCCAGTATCGCGACACAAACCTCTGCCACTCCGGCCTTGGTCAGCGCCGCCGTGGCCGCCGCCAGCGTCGCCCCCGAGGTCATCACGTCATCCACCAGCACGACCTGCCGCCCGGCCAGCGCCGCCGCCCGCGCGGGCCGCAGGGTCAGCGCCGCATCCAGCGTGGTGAACCGCTCCTCGCGACTTTTCCCCTCCAGCGAGGGGGTGGCGCGGGGACGGATCAGCGCATCGGGCAGATGGGACAGGCGCAGCGCCCGCGCCAGCCCGTCCGCCAGCAGCGCCGACTGGTTGTAGCGCCGCTTGAGATGGCGGCGCAGATGCAGCGGAATTGGCACCACCACCGCATCGGCGCGGCAGAGCGGCTGCAGCTTCTGCGCCAGCCACAGCGCGGCGGGCCGGGCGATGTCATGCCTGTCGCCATGTTTCAGCATCAGCACCAGCTTGCGCCCGTTGTCGCGATACAGCAGCGCGGCGCGGCCCTGTGTCCAGGGCCGGGGCGTGGCCAGACAGTCGTCGCAATGTTCGGCCCGGTCCGACTGTCCGGGCAGCGGCGCGCCGCACAGATCGCAGGCCAGCCCCATGATGAAGGGCGTGTCGCGCCAGCAGGACCCGCAAAGACCAAAATCGCTGTCCACCAGCCCGCCACAGAGCAGGCAGCGCGGCGGATAGATCAGCCGGATCAGGGTTTGCAACCGCGCCTCCGCCATCTTATCTCAGCTCCATGTCCAGCCCCGCGCCCCTGATCGACCGCCCCGCCCTTGCCCGCCACCGCGCCCGCGCGCGGCGGTCCCCCGCGCTGTTCCTGCATGAAGCCGCACGGGACGAGGTGCAGGATCGTCTGAGCGTAGTTAAAAGAACGTTCACGGCGCCGGTCATCGTCAGCCCCTATCCGGAGATCTGGCAGGGGCTGCTGCCCGGCGCGCGGGTCATCCCCGATGACGACGTGCTGGCACTGGAGGAAGGCGCGCAGGATCTGGTGATCCACGCGCTGGCCCTGCACTGGGCCAATGATCCGGTGGGCCAGCTGATCCAGTGCCGCCGCGCGCTGCGCCCCGACGGGCTGTGCCTGACGCTGGCCTTTGGCGGCGAGACCCTGCAGGAACTGCGCGCGGCCCTTGGTCAGGCGGAAATCGAGGTGACGGGGGGCCTGTCCCCCCGCGTGCTGCCGATGGGCGAACTGCGCGATCTGGGCGGGCTTCTGCAGCGGGCCGGGCTGGCGCTGCCGGTGGCGGACAGTCAGGTGCTGGATGTCAGCTACAGCGATGCGCTGCATCTGATGCGCGACCTGCGCGCCATGGGTGAAACCAACGCCCTGACCGCGCGGCTGCGCCAGCCGACCCGCCGCGCCGTGCTGCTGCGGGCGGCGCAGATCTATGCCGAAACCTACAGCCGCCCCGATGGCCGGATCCGTGCCAGTTTCGAACTGGTCACGCTGACCGGCTGGGCCCCGGATGCCAGCCAGCAGAAGCCGCTGCGCCCGGGATCTGCGGCACATCGTCTTGCAGAGGCGCTGAACACCATGGAACGCCCGCTGGACGATTGACGCCTTCTGTCAGTGACATACTTAGCGGGGGCATTTTGAGGGACTGGACACATGCTTGACGCCACACCGCCCCGGACGCGGCCCGCCAACGCGCCCGCCGACCACCCTGCCGTGACACGCCCCAAGGTGGGGATCCTGCTGGCCAATCTGGGCACGCCGGATCATTATTCCTACTGGCCGATGCGGCGCTATCTGAACGAATTCCTGTCGGACCGCCGGGTGATCGATTATCCGCGCTGGAAATGGCAGCCGCTGCTGCAGCTGATCATCCTGACCAAGCGGCCGTTTTCCTCGGGCAAGAATTACAAGTCGATCTGGAACGAGGATCTGAACGAAAGCCCGCTGATGACGCTGACCAAGGCGCAGACCGCCGCGGTCGCCGCGAAGATGCAGGCGCGTTACGGCGATCAGGTCATGGTCGATTTTTCCATGCGTTACGGCAATCCGTCGACCAAATCCAAGGTCCGCGCGATGACCGAAGCAGGCTGCCGCAAGATCCTGTTCTTTCCGCTTTATCCGCATTACGCGGGCGCCACCTCGGCCACCGCGAATGATGCGTTTTTCCGCGCGCTGATGGACGAGCCGTGGCAGCCCACCGCGCGCGTGGTCGATCCCTATTTCGAGCATCCGCAATATATCGAGGCGCTGGCCCAGTCGGTGGAACGCGCCTATGCCGCCAAGGCCGAAAAGCCGGAAATGCTGGTGGTGTCCTATCACGGCATGCCGAAACGCTACCTGATGCAGGGCGATCCCTATCATTGCCAGTGCCAGAAAACCACGCGGCTGCTGCGCGAACGGCTGGGCTGGGACAAGACGCAGATCACCACCACCTTCCAGTCGGTCTTCGGACCCGAGGAATGGCTGAAGCCCTATACCGTAAAAGAAGTGGCGCGGCTGGCCAAGGAAGACGGCAAGAAGCGCATCGCCGTCATTGCTCCCGCCTTTTCCGCCGACTGCATCGAGACGCTGGAAGAGATCAACGAAGAGATCCGCGAAAGCTTTGAACATGCGGGCGGCGAGGAGTTCACCTATATCCCCTGCCTCAACGACGACGCGGCGCATATCGACGCGCTGTCTTCGGTGATCGAAAGCAACCTGCACGGCTGGCTGGACTGACCCCGGACATAAAAAAGGAGCGGTGCCGAAGCGCCGCTCCCATTTATGCAAGCTGATCCTTGGATCAGTTGGCTGCGGCAGCTGCCACGACGGCCAGCAGGGCCAGCGGGATCAGGATGCCAGCGGAGGACGAGGAGGCGGCGGTTTCTTCGACGACGACAACCGGCTCCATGACCACGTCATCCTTGGCATAGTTGCCTGCCATGGCGGAAGTTGCGGAAACTGCGAAAGCGGCGGCGAAAGCGATCTTCTTCATGTTCTTCTCCAGATATTCGCCTGCCGCATTCAGACAATCTGCAAGCGGCAAGCACCCAAGACTTACCTCGTCTCACGTTCTAATCAGCAAAACGTGAAAATTGCAAATCCGAACTCGGGGCCGCGCCGCCACGGCCCCGTCGGCTTTGTCAAATCAGCAACACCTGCGTGCCGATCTGGGACATTTCGTAGAGCTGTTCGATATGCTCGTTGTAAAGCCCGATGCAGCCGTTGGAGGAACGGCGCCCGATCTTGCGCGTGTCATGCGTGCCGTGGATCCGGTAATAGGTCCAGCTCAGATGCAGCGCGCGGGTGCCCAGCGGGTTGTCGGGGCCGGGGGGCACATAATCGGGCCATTCCGGATTGCGTTCCTTCATCGACGGCGTCGGACGCCAGTCGGGCTCCGGATCCTTCAGCACGATCTGGGTGCGGCCCTTGCGGGTCAGATCCTCGCTCAGCGGCACCGAAGAGGGGTAAAGATGGTAGGTGCCGTTTTCTTCCCAGAAATGCAGCGCCCGCGACGAGATGTCGACAAGCACGGCGCCCTTGCTCAGGTTGCTGAAATAGGGCTGCCAGTCGAGCGTGCGGAAGCTCGACATGTTGCGGCGCGTGATCTGGGAGATGTCACGCTCCAGTTCCACGGTGCCGGACGAATCCATCGTCTGCGCCAAGGCGGGCGTCGCCGCGAGGGCCGCGCTTCCTGCAAGGAAGGCGCGCCGGCCAAGTTGGGATTGAACCTTGCTGGTCATGATGCTCACCACTACAAATCGCCCGAGATTCGGAAAGCCGTCGCGGCTGCCGTCAGGACCGGATAAGTATATTGCGGCAATGCCGCAGTCGCAAATCAAACGCCTGCGAGCGGCGCGATCACGCCCATGTGCGTTTGATTGGCCACGTCTGCCGGTCTATCTGCTGTATAAATCTCGTGGCGCGAAAGACCGGACAATGAACAGACGAACTTTTCTCCTGATTTCCGCGGCTCTGGCCGCTGCAGCCTGTACCCCTGCCATGCAGCCTCCCGCGCTTGGCCCGGATGGCAAGCCCCTGCCTCAGGTCTACCGGATCAACAACGCCGATCAGGCGAAGATCGAATATTCGATGCTCGATTCGGTCAACGCCCTGCGCAGCGCGCGCGGATCGGCCCCTGTGCAGCTGAGCGCGCAGCTGAACGCGGCCGCAGCCACCCATTCGCGCGACATGTCGGTGCAGAACCGCCCGTGGCATTTCGGGTCGGACGGATCCTCGCCCATCGACCGGGTGCAGCGCGTGGGCTACACCGGGCGGCTTGTCGGCGAAAACATCTCGGAAACCTACGAATCCGAGCTGGAGACCCTTGCCGCATGGATGGAAGAGGCCCCGACGCGCGACGTGATTCTTGACGAAACGGCGCGCGAGATGGGCTTTGCGTGGTTTCAGGAATCCAGCGGCAAGATCTGGTGGACGCTGGTGATGGGCGCGCCCAACACGGCCGCCACGCCGGGCTCGGGCGCAGCCGGGTTCTAAACCGGTGCGCCGGTCCCGTCAGGGCATGATGAGGATCGGCGTGCCGTCGCCCACCATCGCGTAGATGTCTTCCATCTCGCGGTCGGTGACGGCGATGCAGCCCCATGTCCAGTCCCGCTGGCCGGACTGATAGGCCTGAGGGCGGCCATGGATGAAGATATCCCCGCCGGGGCTCTGGCCCATATTCCGCGCCTCGGCGCGGTCGGCGGCGTTGGGATAGTCGATGCCAAGGCTCAGGTGGAAGCGCGAGTTGGGGTTGCGCCGGTCGATGGTGTAAAGCCCCTCGGGGGTCTTGCCGTCGCCTTCGACCTTCTTGTCGCCCACCGGGTTGAAGCCCAGCCCGATGTTGAAGATCCGGACAATCCGCGCGTGGTGCAGAAGAAACATCTTCCGCGCGGATTTATGGACCACCACATGGGTGATTTGCGGTCCGTTATAGCTTCGGAACTTGCTGTCTTCCAGACGACCTCTGCCGCAGCCCGCCACCAGAGCTGCCGCGGCCACCATCATCTGGCGCCTGCCCATATACATCTTGCCTGCCCACTCGTTCTTTTTCCCCAAGCTATACTACACAGGAGCGTTTGCGAAGACAGAAGCTTTCGCTGCTCCCGATGTCGTCATTGGGGTGACAGCACAAAGCCCGCCACAAGCTCCACATGCGTGGACCAGCGGAACTGATCGACCACGCGCAGCCGGTCCAGCCGGTATCCCGCCCGCACCAATGTCGCGGCATCCCGCGCAAAGGTCACGGGATTGCACGAAACATAGGCGATGCGCGGCACCCGGGCGGCGGCAAGCTGGCTGGTCTGCGCCTCGGCCCCGGCGCGCGGCGGATCGATCACCACGCCGTCGAATCGCCGCAGCTCTTCGGGCAGCAGCGGATTGCGGAACAGATCGCGCGTGGCGGTGGTGACATGGCGCAGCCCCTCGGCATGGCGCCAGCCCCGGTCCAGCGCGTCGATCATGGCGCGGTCACCCTCCACCGCCAGCACCTTGGCGCGTTCGGCCAAGGGCAGCGCGAAGGTGCCGCAGCCCGCGAACAGGTCGGCCACATGTGTGGCGCCCTCCAGATGGTCCCGCACATCGGCCAGCAGCGCCGCCTCGCCCTGCGGGGTCGCCTGCAGGAAGGCGCCGGGGGGCGGCACCACCTGCGCCGCGCCCATGCGCTGCGCGGGCGGACGGCGGGTCAGCACCTCCGGCCCCCATGCGATGCGGGCGCAGTCATACGTGCGCGCCAGTTCGGCAAGCTGCTGCTGGAAGGCCGCGTCGGCCTCCTTGCCGCCGCTGACCGCCACGTCGAGCCCGCCAAGACTGGTGGTCACCAGCACCGACAGTTCGCTTTTGCGGCTGGCGCCAAGCTGGGCCAGCGCATCGACCAGCGGCAGCGCCGCGGCCAAGGCCGGATCGATCACGCGGCAGTCCGGCACCTCGACGAGCACGTCGGATCCCTTGCGGTGGAACCCGGCCAGCGTGCCCTTCTTCATGCGGCGGGCGGAAAAGGCGGCGCGGCGGCGGCTCTGTTCGGGCGAGGTGGCGATGGGCAGAAACCCCACCTCCAGCCCATGTGCGGCCAGCGCCTGCCGCACCACGCCTTCCTTCCAGTCAGCGACAAATTCGGGGCGCGCGTGCTGCACCTGACAGCCGCCGCAGGCGCGGGCGTGGCGGCAGGGCGGCGTCACCCGCTGGTCGGAGGGCGTCAGGATGCGCGGTGCCGCCATCACGCCGCCCGCGATTTCGCCCTCGACCACCTCGCCGGGCAGGGTGCCGGGCACAAAGACGGGACCGGGCGCGATGCCGTCCCCCTGATGCCCCAGCCGTTCGATGATGACCTGTTCCATGCCGCGCCTCATGCCTGCAAAGCGCCCCCCGGCGCAAGGGCGTCACTCTGCCGCCTGCGCGTCCCCGTCCATCTGGCCGCTCTGCCGCGACCAGTAGCGGGCATAAAGCCCGTCCCGCGCCAGCAGATCGTCATGGCTGCCCTGTTCCACGATGCGGCCTTCGTCCAGCACCACGATGCGGTCCATCTGCGCGATGGTCGACAGCCGGTGCGCGATGGCCAGCACCGTCTTGCCCTCCATCACCCGGTCAAGCGCACGCTGGATCGAGGCCTCCACCTCGGAATCAAGCGCCGAGGTCGCTTCGTCCATCACGAGGATCGGCGCGTCCTTGAGGATGGCACGGGCCAGCGCGATGCGCTGGCGCTGCCCGCCGGACAGCTTGACCCCGCGTTCGCCCAGATGCGCGTCATAACCGGTGCGGCCCCGGTGATCCTGCATCTTTTCGATGAACTCATGCGCTTCGGCCTTTTCGGCGGCGGCGATGACCTCGGCCATGCTGGCATCGGGGCGGCCATAGCGGATGTTGTCCAGCGCCGACCGGTTGAACATCGCGGTTTCCTGCGTGACCATGCCGATGCGGCGGCGCAGCGATTCCTGCGTGACATGGCGCAGATCCTGCCCGTCGATCAGGATGGCGCCCTGTTCGGTGTCGTAAAGCCGCAGCAGCAGCGCCACCAGCGTGGATTTCCCCGCCCCCGAAGCGCCGACAATGCCGATCTTTTCCCCCGGCGCGATGGTCAGGCAAATGTCCTCGACCCCGCCGGACTGGCGGCCATAGGCAAAGCCCACCTTGCGGAATTCCACCCGGCCTTCGGTCACCTGAAGCTCGCGCGCATCGGGGGCGTTGGTCAGCAGATGCGGCGGGGTCAGCGTGACCATGCCATCCTCAACCTCGCCCAGATTGGCGTAAAGCCCCATCAGCGTGAAGCTGACCCAGCCGGTCATCTGCGCCAGTCGCAGCGCGATGGTGCCGGTGGCGGCAATGTCGCCCGCCGAGACCAGCCCCCGGCTCCAGTAGAACAGCGCGCCGCCCACCAGCAGCACCGGCAGCAGCCCCGCCAGCGCCATCAACCAGAAGCGGAAGGCGGCGCTGATCCGGCCAAATTCGATATAGCGGTCGCGGAACGTGCCCATCGCCTCCAGTGCGGCGCGGTCTTCGTGGTCGGCATGGGCAAACAGCTTCACGGTCTTGATGTTGGTCACGGTGTCCACCACCTGCCCCGTCACCATGGCCCGCGCCCCGGCCCGCGCCTGCGACCGGCTGCGGATCCGGGGCATGTAATGCCCGATCAGCCAGCCATAGATCACCATCCAGCCCAGCAGCGCCAGCGCGATGCGCCAGTCCATCCCCGCCAGCAGCAGCAGCGCGCCAAAGACCGAGGCAAGCGCGTAAAGCACGGTCTGGATGACGTCGATCACCACGTCGTTCAGCGCTCGGGCGGTCTGCATCTCTTTCTGCGCGATGCGCCCGGCAAAATCATTGTCGAAAAACGTCACCGGCTGGCCCAGCGTGTGCCGGTGCAGCCGCGACAGCACGAGGTTCAGCAGGTTGGGCTGCAGCACGATGGACTGCATCGAGGAGTTGCCGCCAAAGATCAGCGGCCGCAGCACCACGAAAAACAGCACCGCCCCCACCAGCAGGCCGATATTGTCGGCAAAGACCGACCCGGCCCCGGTTCCCAGCGCCGCGTCCACCACCCAGCCAAGGATCAGCGCCGAAGACACCTCGACCACGCCGCCGGCAATGGACAGGACCGAGGCCAGCAGGACCGGCCCCCACGCGCCCTTCAGCGCCCATCCAAAGAACCGCAGCAGGGTCCGGGGGGGTGGGCCGGAGGCTTCGGCGAAGGGGTCGATCCAGTTTGATGGCGTCATGCGGGGTCAGCTGTCCTGCGTATCGGGGTCAAGGAACCCGCCAGACTGGCGGGCCCAGAACCCGGCATATAGCCCGCCTTGCGCCAGAAGCGCGTCATGGCTGCCATCTTCGACGATCCGGCCCTGATCCATCACCAGAATCCGGTCCATCTGCGCGATGGTCGACAGCCGGTGCGCGATGGCGATCACCGTCTTGCCCTGCATCATGCCGTAAAGCGTGTCCTGAATCGCCGCCTCCACCTCGGAATCGAGCGCCGAGGTTGCCTCGTCCAGCAGCAGGATCGGCGCGTCCTTCAGGATGACGCGGGCCAGCGCCACGCGCTGCCGCTGCCCGCCGGACAGTTTCACGCCGCGTTCGCCCACATGCGCGTCATAGCCGGTGCGCCCCTGCGGATCGGCCAGCGTCAGGATGAACTCATGCGCCTGCGCCTGTTTCGCGGCGGCGATCATCTGCTCCTCGGTGGCACCGGGGCGGCCATAAAGGATGTTGTCGCGGACCGAGCGGTGCAGCAGCGTGCTGTCCTGCTGGACCATGCCGATCTGGCGGCGCAGGCTGTCCTGCGTCACGGCGGTGACGTCCTGCCCGTCCAGCAGGATCCGTCCCGATTCCGGATCGTAAAACCGCAGCAGCAGCTTCACCAGCGTGGTTTTCCCGGCGCCCGACCGGCCCACCAGCCCGATCTTCTGCCCCGGCGGAATGGTCAGGCTGATGTGATCCAGCCCGCCCCGGTCGCGCCCGTAATGGTGGCTGAGATCCTTCAGCGCGATCTCTCCCCGCGTCAGCACCAGCGGCTTGGCACCAGGCGCATCGACCAGCGTGATGGGCTGGGCGATGGTTTCCATCCCCTCGGCCACCACGCCAAGCTGGCGGAAAAACGTGGTCAGCGCCCACATGATCCAGCCGGTCATGGCGTTCAGCCGCAGGGTCAGCGCGGTGGCGGCGGCCACCGCCCCCACGCTGGCCGATCCCTGCATCCACAGCGCCAGCGCCCAGCCCACCACGCCCACGATCAGCAGGCCGTTGAGCAGCATCAGCCCCACATCCATCAGCGTATAAAGCCGCATCTCGGTCTGGAAGGTCTGGCGCGCCTGTTCGATCGCCTCCTTGGCATAGTCCAGTTCCTGCCGGTCCTGCGCGAACATCTTGACCGAATGGATGTTGGTATAGGCGTCGACCACGCGGCCCGTGACAAAGCTGCGCGCGTCCGATGCCGCCTTGGAGGCGGGGCCGACCCGCGCGATGGTCCAGCGCATCAGCACGGCATAAAGCACGAGCCACAGCGCCAGCGGGATCATCAGCCGCAGATCGGCATCACCCAGCACGATCATCGCCCCCACCAGATAGGCGATGGAAAAGGCGATGGCGTCGAACACCTGAAACACCGCCTCGCCCGCGGCGGGGGGCGTCTGCATGATGCGGTTGGCGATGCGCCCGGCAAAGTCGTTTTCGAACCAGCCGACCGACTGGCGCAACACCTGCGCATGGGCCCGCCAGCGCACCAGCGTGCCGAAATTGGGCATGATGGCATTGTTCAGCACCAGCACGTCCAGCCCCTGGATCAGCGGGCGCAGGATCAGGATGAAGGCGCCTAGCCCGATCAGCGTCCAGCCGTGATCCGCCCAGACCTGCGCCGGATCGCCGCCCAGAATGTCGACGACCCAGCCCATGGCCCAGATCAGCCCGATCTCGACCCCGGCCACCAGCACGGCCAAGAGCGCCGCCCAGATGAACACGGCGCGGAAGGGCTGCGCGTAATCCAGCAGGAACGGCAGAAGACGGGTCGGAGGGCGGTCCGTGGGCGGATAGTCCACATACGGATCCACCATGTTTTCAAAACGGCGGAACATCACATTGTCCTGAATTCTGGGGGCGGCTGGCGCCGGGTCTACAGGAACACCATGACGGAAAAGCTGCCAAGAGCCACCGCCATGACGCGGGTGAACAGGCGCCATGCCGCCGGTGTGGTCAGAAGCCATGTCAGCATCGCGCCCGCCGAGGTCCAGAACAGGCAGCAGATCAGGTTGATGCCGGAAAAGGCGGTGCCAAGGCGGATCGCCTCCCAGACCGGCCCGGCGGTTCCCGGATAGGCCGAGGCAGCGGCCAGCGCCACGCCCCAGACCTTCGGGTTGATCCACTGGAACAGCGCCGCCTCCAGCAGGGTCATGGGGCGGTCCCGCTCGGCCTTCTTGCGGCGCTCCGCCGTCCACAGGCCCCATGCCATCCACAGCATCCACAGCCCCGCCGCGATGCGCAGCGCAAGCTCCAGCGCGGGGGCCTGTTTCAGCAGCGCGGCAATGCCCAGCCCGGTCAGCCCGGCAGTGATCCCCACCCCCAGCACCACACCGAACAGATGCGGCAGCGTGCGGCGCAGCCCGAAGCGCGCGCCCGAGGTGGTCAGCAGGATCACGTTCGGCCCCGGCGAAAACAGGCCAAGGAAGACAAAGCCGTAAAGCGGATCAATCATGCAGGTCGTCCAGTAATTGCGCCCGGGTCAGGGCGAAGCCCGACGCGATCCAGCGCGCCTCTGCCGCGCGCAGGGCAGCGCCAAGCGCCGCCCCCTGCAGGCGCGGCATCAGATCGCGGGCGGTGAGGGGAAATTTTGCGGCAGCTCCCATATCAGCCGCGCGCAGATCGGCTTCGGAGACCGGCTGCTGCAGGCTTGCGGCGCGCAGGGCCAGCACGTCACGCGCGATGTCGCGCCCGTGGCGCCAGCCCAGTTCGGCGGCACGTTCCGCGCTGCCGGTCAGGCGATGCAGCAGGGCAAGCCGCGTCGCCTGCGCGCGCGACAGGCGCAGATCGGGGCTGTCCGCCCCCAGCACCGCCAGTCGGCGCAGCGCGTCGGGGGCCAGCCCCAGCCGCGCCTCTTCGGCCAGCAGCGGACCAAGGCTCAGGGCGGATCCGCCGGGCAGAACCTGCGCCAGCACGCCGGTCTGCGCCATGACCGACACCGCCGCCAGCGGGTCGGGGGCGGCCAGCAGGCGCAGCATTTCCTGCCCCACCCGTTCGCGCGACAGCTGCGCCAGCCCGTCCAGACCGCGCGCGATGCCATCCAGCGCGTCGGCGTCAAAGCCCTGATCGGGGTCGCCATACCACGCGGCAAAGCGGAAATAGCGCAGGATCCGCAGATAATCCTCGCGGATCCGGTCCAGCGGCGCGCCGATGAACCGCACCCGCCGCGCCTCCAGATCGGGCAGACCGCCCAGCGGATCCGCCACCTGCCCGCGCGCATCGGCATAAAGCGCGTTCATGGTGAAATCGCGCCGCGCCGCATCCTCGGCCAGCGAGGAGGAAAACCGCACCACCGCGCGCCGCCCGTCGGTTTCGGTATCGGCGCGAAAGGTGGTGATCTCGTGCCCGATGCCGTCCGCCACCACGGTCACGGTGCCATGGTCGATGCCGGTGGGGATGGCTTTCAGCCCCGCCTCCTGCGCCAGTTGCATCACCCGGTCCGGCGGTGCTGCGGTGGCGATGTCCACATCGCCCACCGCCACGCCCATCAGCGCGTTGCGCACGCAGCCGCCGACCACGAAGGCCTGAACCCCGCCCGCCTCCAGCATCTGCAGCACGGTCTGCGTGGCGGGCCGGGTCAGCCAGTCTCCGGAAACCTTCATCCCGCCATCCGTTCCGCCAGCCCGCGCAGCATCCGCGCGGTGGCTCCCCAGATGTAGTAGGGACCGTAAGGCACCACCCAGTATTTGCGCTGCCCGCCCTGCCAGAGCCGGGATTCCACCCGAAATCGCGACGGATCCGTCACATGGGAGAAGGGCACGCGGAACACTTCGGCCACCTCGCCGGGTTCGGCGATCGTGTCGAATTCGGCATGGATCAGCGCCACCACCGGCGTCACCAGAAAGCCGGTGACGGTTTCATGGGCGGGCAGCGTGCCCAGCACCTCCACCAGATCCGACGGCAGGCCCACCTCCTCGCGCGCTTCGCGCAGGGCGGCGGCGGTGGCATCGGCATCACCCGGATCGACCTTGCCGCCGGGAAAGGCGATCTGCCCCGGATGATGCTTCAGCCGCGAGGAGCGTTTGGTCAGCACCAGATCCAGCCCCTCCGCCCCGGGGATGAAGCCCGCCAGCACCCCGGCGGGGCGCAGGCGGCGCTGCGCGGGCAGCGACAGCCCCGGCGTCAGGTCGAAATCCGACGACGCGCCCCCGGAAGCCGTGACCGCGCGGCGCAGCGCCGCACTCTGCGCCGCAGCGGTCGTCACTTGTCCGCCTCGAACCCCACGGTCTGGGGGTCAAGTTCGTAATGCGCACCGCAGAACTGGCAGTCAGCGGTCACCAGACCTTCGGGCGTGGTCATATGCGCGATGTCCTTGGCCGAATAGATCGACAGCGACTGCCGCACCCGGTCTTCGGAACAGGTGCAGCCGAACCGCACCGGCTGCGCGTCGAACACCCGCGGGTTTTCTTCGTGATAGAGCCGCACCAGCAGATCGGTCGGGGGCAGATCGGGGCCGATCAGCTCCAGCTCGTCCACCGTATCCAGATGGAAATTCACGCGGCGCCAGTTTTCGCCATCGTCATCGTCGCGCAGCAGATCCTCGGGGCGCAGCAGGCCGCCTTCGCCGGTGCCGCCATCCTTCGCAAAGGGCGAGGCCTTGGGCATGTGCTGCAGCATCACGCCGCCCGCGCGCCAGTGGAAGGATCCGTCCGCCTGCGGCACGTTGCCGAAATTCAGCTCGAACCGGGTGGGGATCTGTTCGGACTGCGCAAAATAGCTTTCGGCGCAGCGCGCCAGCGCCCCGCCCGCCAGCGGCGTGATGCCCTGATACGGCGTGGTGCCGGGGCCCTGATCGATCAGAACGGCGAAATAGCCATCCTCCAGCTGGTCATAGGCCGGGGCCTTGGTCACCAGATCGGGATCATAGCTGGCATAGGCGCGGATGCGCGCGGGCTCGCCCTCGGCCTCGGGGGCGAAGTAATCGGTGGCGATCATGCGCAGCGCGCCGCGGGTCTGCACCTGCAGCGACAGCTTCCAGCGCAGCTTCATGGTCTCGCCGATCAGCGCGGTCAGCAGCGTCATTTCCGCCACCAGAGCCTCGATCGGCTCGGGGTAATCATGCTGGGCAAGGATGCCGTTCAGCACCCCGTCCAGCCGCGCGACGCGACCGCGGATGTCCGACAGATCCAACTGAAAGGGCAGGACGGTATCGTCCCAGGCGATTTTGCCGATGGTCATGGGGTTTCCTTATCTGCCTGAACTTGGCATATCCGGCCCCATATAGGCAGGACAAGCCCGGAACCCAAGGGGAGCGCAGCGGATGACACCACGCTACGGAGAACCACCGCAATCCGGACGCCGCTATCGCATGCGGCCAGGGGTTTACGCGCTGCTGCCCCGCGATGGCGCGCTGCTGGTCACGTTCCAGCAGGATCCGCTGCCCGAATACCAGATGCCCGGCGGCGGCATCGATCCCGGCGAATCGCCGATCACAGCGCTGCACCGCGAAGTGTTCGAGGAAACCGGCTGGCGCATCGCCGCGCCGCGCCGTCTGGGCGTGTTCCGCCGCTTCACCTTCATGCCCGATTACGATCTGTGGGCCGAGAAGATCTGCACGCTCTATGTGGCGCATCCGGTGCATCCGCTGGGGCCGCCCACCGAACCCGGCCATACCGCGCTGTGGATGGATCCCTCCGCCGCGCTGAGCCTGCTCAGCAACGAGGGCGAACGGGATTTCCTGCAGCGCTATCTGCGCTGATCCGGCGCAAATTCCAGCAGCGCGGCAGAGATGTCATCCTCCAGCCGGGCGCCGTGACGGGTGGCTTCGGTCAACCGCCAGAACAGATCGTCCAGATATTCCGTGCCCTCGCCCTGACAGGTGCGGGCCAGCATCCGCAGGCCGTCCTGATCCAGCAGCGTGCCATCCCGAAGCGTCGCCTCGGTGATGCCGTCTGAATAGAGCAGCAGCCGGTCCCCCGGTTTCAGCCAGAGGCTGAGCCGGTCATACCGCGCCTGCGGGATCAGCCCGATGGGCAGCCCACCCCGCCCCACAAATTCCGTGCTGCCATCGGCCCGCAGCAGCAGCGGCGGCGGATGCCCGGCCTGCACCAGATCAACCCGCCCGGTCTGCAGATCCGCCACCGCATAGGCCATGGTCAGATATTCCACCACGCCGGGATCGGCAGAAAGCCGGGCATTCAGCCGTTGCGCCACATCTTCGGGCGGGCGGAACAGCGTGCCCTGCAGGATCCGGTCCAGCGCGATGTTCTGGTCGGGGAAATCGCCGCCCAGATAGCCCGCGATCCGCGCCGTCATCAGCGCCGAGGTGATGCCATGGCCCGACACGTCGAGGCTGTAGAGCCCCAGCTTGCGGTCGCAATGGCTGAACATGCCCACCAGATCGCCGCCCACATGCCCGCAGGGTTTCAGCAGCAGGCTGACGCGGGATGTCCCGAACACCCGGCTGCGCTGCGGCACCAGCGCCTGCTGGATGGTGCGGGCCTGCCGCAGGTCGCGGTCCACCGCGTCATAGGCGGCGCGCAACTCGCCCAGCGTGTCCGACAGCTGCCGCTGCATGGCAAGGATGCGCGCCCCGGCATTGATCCGCGCGCGCAGTTCCCCGGCATCCACGGGTTTGGTCAGGAAATCATCCGCCCCGGCATCCAGCCCGCGCGCAATCTCTCCCTTGTCGCTCTTGGAGGTGAGCAGGATGAAATAGCCGTAGCTGTCGCGCTGCAGCGCGCGGAAGCGGCGGCAGAAATCCAGCCCGTCCATCCCCGGCATCATCCAGTCCGACAGCACCGCATCGGGCAGCAGGTCGGCGCAGAGCCGCAGCGCCGCCTCGCCACTGTCGGCCTGCCACACCTCGAACCCCCATTGCCGCAGCATGGCACACAGGATCCGCCGCTGCATCTGGCTGTCATCCACCACAAGAACGCGGCGGATTTGGCCGGTGGCTTCCCCGGCTGCGGCACTGTCATAGGCATGGGGCAGCACGGGATCTCCTGTCTGGCCGGAACTCCCGCCACCCTAGACCACCGGACCTTAACGGGGACTTTAGCCGCGGACAGGCCGGGGCCGGAACGGCAAAAAGCCTTTGTTCAGGATTTGGCGCTAGGCTGCAGGGACTGGAGGTGTCCCATGATCGACTGGCACAGGGTCACGGAACTGCGGCGGGAAATCGGGCCCGACGATTTTGAAGAGGTGGTGCAGCTGTTCATGACAGAAGTCGAAGCCACGCTTGCACAGCTGCCCCTGCTGCAGGCCCAGCCCGAATCGCTGGCCGCCGCGCTGCATTTCCTGAAGGGCAGCGCGCTCAATCTGGGTTTCAGGGCGCTTTCCGAACTCTGCAGCACCGGAGAGCAGGCCGCTGCGGCGGCCATGGCGGTGGATGTGCCCGAGATTCTGGCCGCCTATGCCCGCTCAAAGGCGCATTTCCTGACGGATCTGCCGCAGCATCTGGCCGCGTGACCGCCATGTCAGATCACGAACTGCGCCAGAACCTCGTCATCGGTGATGTCCCGATAGGTGTAGCCATGGGCATCCAGCGCGTCGAACAGCCGCTTGAAATGGGCGGGATCGCTGGTTTCGATGCCGATCAGCACCGACCCGAAATTGCGCGCGGATTTCTTCAGGTATTCAAACCGCGCGATGTCGTCTTCGGGGCCGAGGAAATTCAGGAAATCCTTCAGCGCGCCGGGCCGCTGCGGCAGACGCAGGATGAAGTATTTCTTCACCCCGGAATAGCGCTGCGCCCGCTCCTTGACCTCGGGCAGGCGTTCGAAATCGAAATTGCCGCCCGACGTGATGCAGACCACGGTGCGGCCCCGGATGGCCTGCCCCAGATCCTTCAGCGCGTCGATGGCCAGCGCGCCCGCAGGCTCCAGCACGATGCCCTCGACATTGAGCATCTCCAGAATGGTGGTGCAGAGCCGGTCCTCGCTGAGGGCAAGCGTGTTGGCCAGCCCCACATCCTTCAGCACCTCGAAAGTGCGCGCGCCGATCCGCGCCACGGCAGCGCCATCGGCAAAGGTGTCGACCCGCGGCAGCGTCACCGGCTGCCCCGCCTCCAGCGCGGCGCGCAGGCAGGCGCCGCCCGACGGTTCCACGAAGGTGTAGCCGGAGCGCATGCCGAACTGGCTCAGCAGCCCGGCGCCCAGCCCGCCGCCGCCCACGGGAATCACCAGATGGTCGGGCGCACGGCCAAGCTGCGTCTCGATCTCGACCCCGACACTGGCCTGCCCCTCGATCACGTCGGCATCGTCGAAGGGCGACAGGAAATGCCCCCCCGCCTCGACACAGAAGGCCTGCGCGGCGCGCAGGCAGTCATCGAAATAATCGCCGACCAGACGGATCTCGATGGCATCGCCGCCAAAGATGCGGGTCTTCTGGATTTTCTGCTGCGGCGTGGTCACCGGCATGAAGATGACGCCGCGCTTGCCGAAATGGCGGCACATATAGGCGACGCCCTGCGCGTGATTGCCGGCGCTGGCGCAGACGAACAGATCCTTGTCCAGCCGCTTGCGCATCGCGTTGAAGGCGCCGCGCAGCTTGTAGCTGCGCACCGGCGACAGATCCTCGCGCTTCAGCCAGATATCGGCGCCGTAAAGGTCGCTGAGATGGGCATTGCGCAGCAAGGGCGTCTCGGGGAAGACCGAGCGCATTTCGGCGGTCGCGGCGCGGGCATGGTCCAGAAAATCTGTCATGACAGAGGCGTGACCGATTACGCGCCGCTTCGCAAGCCTAGTCGATGGGGCGGCCTTCGATGAAATGGCCGTAAAGCGAGGTGAGGATGGAAATGCCGATCATCGTGGCGAACCAGTTCACCACCACGCCATAGATCAGGCTGACCGTGGTGGCGGATCCGCCGTCGATCATCGCCGGAAGCTCGATCAGCAGGCTGCCGCCAATCACCAGAAAGGCCAGCGTGATCACCGCGCCGTCATCACGTTTCGTGGCGCGCCACGCCTCGCGCACCGACAGCGGCAGCCCCAGCGCCGCGGCGGGCAGCACCAGCCCCATGCGGAAGAACAGGAAACTGCCCAGCCCGACCAGTCCGAAGCCGAACACCGCCGCCACCTGCGGCCCCAGCGCCAGCGCGACCAGCGTCACCACCAGCCCCGCCACCATCAGCGCCAGCACGATCAGCAGGCCGATCTTGATGGACCGCCAGAGATAGGACAGGATCGCCGACCCGTGCCAGCGCGGCAGCAGGCCCGCGGGCGGCTCTCCGGTCAGCACGAAACGGTGCCAGCCCACCGCGATCCACAGGCTGGCCACCGCCGCCAGCAGCGTCAGAACCAGTTGCGTCAGCCCCGGTCCCATATCGTCGGGAAGCTGGGCCGGATCGACCGGCCCCATATAGGCCTGCACCTGCGCCGCCACCTGCACCAGATACAGCACCAGTGACAGGCGCAGCGCCGTGCCAAGATTGTCCACCACCATCCGCACCGAATGGACGAAAATGCGCCACCCCGTCATGTTCGCCCTTTCCTGTCTGCCGGATCGAGGGCTAGCACATGACATCCGCAGGTCAACGGGCGATCCTTGCCCCCTGCGCCAAAAGGCAGTAAGCCGCGTGCCCAGTCCAACCCAGAGGAAATGCCCATGTCCGCGCCCAAGAAAGTCGTTTTGGCCTATTCCGGTGGCCTCGACACCTCGATCATCCTGAAATGGCTGCAGACCGAATACGGTTGCGAGGTTGTCACCTTTACCGCCGATCTTGGCCAGGGCGAGGAACTGGAGCCCGCCCGCGCCAAGGCGGAAATGATGGGCGCCACGGAGATCCATATCGAGGATCTGCGCGAGGAATTCGTGCGCGATTTCGTCTTCCCGATGTTCCGCGCCAACGCGCTTTATGAGGGGCTGTATCTGCTGGGCACCTCCATCGCGCGCCCGCTGATTTCCAAGCGGCTGGTGGAAATCGCCGCCGCCTGCGGCGCCGATGCCGTGGCCCATGGCGCCACCGGCAAGGGCAACGATCAGGTGCGGTTCGAACTGGCCGCCTATGCGCTGAACCCCGACATCAAGGTGATCGCGCCGTGGCGGCTGTGGGATCTGACCTCGCGCACCAAGCTCATCGACTTTGCCGAGCAGAACCAGATTCCGATCGCCAAGAACAAGCGCGGCGAGGCGCCGTTCTCGGTGGATGCGAACCTGCTGCACACGTCTTCGGAAGGCCGCGTGCTGGAGGATCCGGCGGAAGAAGCCCCCGATTACGTCTACCAGCGCACCGTCGATCCGCTGACCGCGCCCGACACGCCCGAACTGGTGGAGATCACCTTCGAAAAGGGCGACGCGGTCGCGATCAATGGCAAGGCGCTGTCGCCCGCCACCATCCTGACCCGGCTCAACGAGCTGGGCGGCAAGCATGGCGTCGGGCGGCTCGATCTGGTCGAAAACCGCTTCGTCGGTATGAAATCGCGCGGCATCTATGAAACCCCGGGCGGCACCATCCTGCTGGAGGCGCATCGTGGCATCGAACAGATCACGCTGGACAGCGGCGCGGGCCACCTGAAGGATTCGATCATGCCGCGCTATGCCGAGCTGATCTATAACGGCTTCTGGTTCAGCCCCGAACGCGAGATGCTGCAGGCGCTGATCGACAAGAGCCAGGAGCATGTCAGCGGCACCGTGCGCGTGCAGCTTTACAAGGGATCCGCCCGCACCGTGGCGCGCTGGTCGGACCAGTCGCTTTATTCCGAGGCGCATGTCACCTTCGAGGATGACGCGGGCGCCTATGACCAGCAGGACGCCAAGGGCTTCATCCAGCTGAACGCGCTGCGGCTGAAACTGCTGGCCGCGCGCAACCGCCGGTTGAAAGGCTGACATCTAAGGCCGGGCGGCGCATCTGCTGCGCCACCCGGCCCTTCTTGGCGGATCCGGTCCGCCGTCATCTTGAAATACCAACAAAAAACGAGCCGCCCCCATTCACGGCATGGGGGCGGCTCAGAGACTTACCTTGTGGGGTTACGCTGATAAGCCTCTACCTTGGTCACCAAACGGCGATACCTGAATTCTTACCATCACCGTCCCCGCGAACCGGACCGTCAGACATAACCAAACTCTCACTCATACACGACGGTCCGGGCACCACCCCAACTACCCCTTACACACAGCACTGACACCAGACAGGAGCGGCTTTCTTCGCAGGAAGGTCGTGACCTTCACCATGTCACCCAAGCGTGCCCGATCCTTTACCAACCACCCGGGTCCGGCCTTCACCACGCCAACCCGACACATCGCAAACACACCCGCACACCAGCAAACCAACACACCGACAAACAGTCCCGGCAGCGTCTCACGTGACATCCATAGACACGCAGGCGCGAGAAACAGAGTTTCACCGGTGACGAAAATTTTTCGAAAATGTACGACAAATTCTTCGCGGCCATAAAAAACCCGGCCCGCAGGGCGAACCGCGGGCCGGGTAAAACTCAGGTTTTTCCGCGCCTTGACGCGGTTTTGCCGCTCAGAAGCGGTGTTCGGTGACCTCTTTCAGGTCGGGGATCACATCGGCGGTGCCATAGCGCGTCACCATCAGCGCCGCCGCCCGCTGCGCCATCTCCAGCGCCGTGGGCATCGGCAGACCCCGGTCGAGCCCCGCCAGCAGATAGCCGGTGAAGGTGTCGCCCGCCCCGGTCGTGTCCACCGGCGTCACCTTCAGCGCGGCAAAATCCCGCGTCGTGCCGGTGTCGGTGTTGATCCAGCGGCAGCCCTTGGCCCCCAGCGTCACCACCACGTCGCGCACCGGCAGGGTTTCCGGCGTCCGCCCGGTGGCGGCCTGCAGCTGCTGCGCCTCCACCTCGTTCAGCACCAGCAGATCCAGCAGCGGCAGCACCGCCGTCACCGCTTCGGCATCAAAGGGCGCCGCAGCATAGGCCACCCGCAGCCCGCGGGCAGAGGCCAGCTCTGCCCCGTCGCGCTGCGCGTTGGTCTCGTTCTGGCACACGAACAGATCCTCCGGCCCCGCGCCTTCCAGCGCCTCGGCGATGCTCTCCGGGGCGATGCAGCGGTTGGCCCCGGCGAACAGCAGGATCAGGTTTTCGCCCGCATCCTCCACCGCGATGACCGCATGGCCCGACGGATCGTCCAGCACGGCAATGCGGCGGGTGTCGACGCCATATTCCAGCATCCGGTCGATCATCCAGCCGCCATCGCGGCCCACGGCGCCCAGATGCACCACCCGGGCGCCCGCCCGCGCCGCCGCCACCGACATGTTGGCGCCCTTGCCGCCCAGCCCCCGCGTCATCGACCGCGCGCCCAGCGTTTCCCCCGGCGCGGGCAGATGCGGCACGCGGTAGGTCAGGTCGGCGTTGATCGACCCCAGATTGTAGATGGCCATTCCCTGCCCCTTCATCTTGCCAGAAAAACTCCCGCCGGAGGCTCCGGCGGCAGCCAAAGGCGCCGTCAGCCGATCTTGCAGGCCGCCAGCACCGCCATGTTCAGAATGTCATTCGCCGTCATGTTGGTCGAGCAGATCTGGATCGAACTGTCGACCCCGGTCAGGATCGGCCCGATCACCGTGGCGCCACCCATTTCCTGCATCAGCTTGACCGAGATCGAGGCCGAATGCCGCGCCGGCACCACAAGGATGTTGGCGGGCCCCGTCAGCCGCTGGAAGGGGTAGCTGTCCTGCGCGCGCCGGTTCAGCGCCACATCCACCGCCATCTCGCCCTCATATTCGAAATCCACCCCGCGCGCGTCCAGCACCTTCGGCGCCAGATGCATCTTCTGCGCCCGCTCGGAGACCGGATAGCCGAAGGTCGAGAAGGACACGAAGGCCACCCGCGGTTCCAGCCCCAGATGGCGCGCCACATCGGCGGCGCGACAGGCGATATTGGCCAGATCCTCGGATTCCGGCCATTCATGCACCAGCGTGTCGGAAATCAGCACGATCCGGCCCTTGTGCAGCAGCGCCGTCACCCCCACCGCGCCATGTTCGGCATCGGCATCAAAGACATGGTTGATCAGCTCCAGCACATGCGCCGATTTGCGCGTGGCCCCGGTCACCAGCCCGTCGCCATGGCCATGCGCCAGCATCAGCGCCCCGAACACATGCCGGTCGCGCGCCGCCAGCCGGTGCACATCCTGCCGGTCATACCCCTTGCGCTGCAGGCGCTGGTACAGCAGCGCCTTGTAGGTCTCCAGATGGCGGGTGTTGGCGGCGTTCACCACCTCCAGCTCGCGCACGGCATCGCCAAGCCCGGTGGCTTCCAGCTTGGCGCGCACATCGGCCTCGCGCCCGACCACCAGCGCCTTGCCCAGCCCGTTGCGCTGATAGCTGACGGCGGCGCGCAGCACGCGCGGGTCGTCGCCTTCGGCAAAGATCATCCGCGCCTGCGCCTGCCGCGCCCGCGCATGGATCGACCGCAGGATCGAGGCGGTGGGATCCATCCGCCCTTTCAGCCCGGCCTCATAGGCCTCCATGTCGATGATGGGCCGCCGCGCCGCGCCGGTATCCATGCAGGCCCGGGCCACCGCCGGAGGGATCCGGTAGATCAGCCGGGGATCAAACGGTGTGGGAATGATGTAATCCCGCCCGAAGGTCAGCGCGCGGCCATAGGCCAGCGCCACCTCGTCCGGCACATCCTCGCGCGCCAGTTCCGCCAGCGCGCGGGCGCAGGCGATCTTCATCTCGTCATTGATGGCCCGCGCATGCACGTCCAGCGCCCCCCGGAACAGGTAGGGAAAGCCCAGAACGTTGTTCACCTGATTGGGATAGTCGCTGCGCCCGGTGGCGACGATGGCATCCACCCGCACCTCATGCGCCTCTTCCGGGGTGATTTCGGGATCGGGATTGGCCATGGCGAAGATGACCGGATTGTCGGCCATGCTCGCCACCATGTCCTGCGTCACCGCCCCCTTGGCCGACACGCCAAGGAACACGTCCGCGCCCACCATCGCCTCTTCCAGCGTGCGCAGTTCGGTGGCGACCGCATGGGCGGATTTCCACTGGTTCATGCCCTCGGTCCGGCCCTGCCAGATCACGCCCTTGGTGTCGCACATGATGCAGTTCTCATGCCGCGCGCCCATGGATTTCAGCAGTTCCAGACAGGCGATGCCCGCCGCGCCCGCGCCGTTCAGCACGATGCGCACGTCTTCGATCTTTTTGCCGCTCAGATGCAGCGCGTTGATCAGACCCGCCGCGCAGATCACCGCCGTGCCATGCTGGTCGTCATGGAAGACGGGGATGTCCATCTCTTCCTTCAGGCGCTGTTCGATGATGAAACATTCGGGCGCCTTGATGTCTTCAAGGTTGATGCCGCCAAAGGTCGGCCCCATCAGCCGCACGGCGCGGCAGAATTCATCCGGGTCTTCGGTATCCAGTTCGATGTCGATGGAATTCACGTCGGCAAAGCGCTTGAACAGCACCGACTTGCCTTCCATCACCGGCTTCGACCCCAGCGCGCCCAGATTGCCCAGACCCAGCACCGCCGTGCCGTTGGAGATCACCGCCACAAGGTTGCCCTTGTTGGTGTAATCATAGGCGAGTTCCGGATTTGCGGCGATTTCCAGACAGGGCACCGCCACGCCGGGGGAATAGGCCAGCGACAGATCGCGCTGCGTGGTCATCGGGACCGTCGCCTGCACTTCCCACTTGCCCGGCACCGGCTCCAGATGGAAGGCCAGCGCCTCTTCACGGGTGAATTTCGGTTTCGTCATGCGCGGCCCCTCCTCCGATACGAGCGTCGTTGCTCTTACCGCAGCGGCACGCGGCGCTCAACCGGCCCGATTTGGGCCTTTCACCCGGGCGCGCGGCTTTGCTATGCCTGCCCCGCACAGGACAGGGGGGCGACATGACCGCAGCCACACCGATGATGGCGCAGTATCTGGAGATCAAGGCGCAGTATCCCGACGCGCTGCTGTTCTACCGCATGGGCGATTTCTACGAGATGTTCTTTGACGATGCCGCCGCCGCCGCCGAGGCGCTGGACATCGCCCTGACCAAGCGCGGCAAACATGCGGGCGATGACATCCCCATGTGCGGCGTGCCGATCCATGCCGCCGAAGGCTATCTGCTGACGCTGATCCGCAAAGGGTTTCGCGTGGCGGTCTGCGAACAGATGGAAAGCCCCGCCGAGGCCAAGAAGCGCGGCGCCAAATCCGTGGTCCGGCGCGAGGTGGTGCGGCTGGTCACCCCCGGCACCCTGACCGAGGAATCGCTGCTGGAGGCGCGGCGCCACAACTACCTTGCCGCGCTTGGCCGGGTGCGTGACGACTGGGCGCTGAGCTGGGCCGACATTTCCACCGGCGCGTTTCACGTGATGCCGCTTGGCCGGGCGCGGATCGGCGCGGAACTGGCGCGGCTTGCGCCGTCGGAACTGCTGACCACCGACGCGGTGGAGGAGGATCTGCGCGCCGTGCTGTCGGATCTGGGCATCGTGCCCACCCTGCTAGGCGCCGCCTCGTTCGATTCCGCCGGGGCCGAGGACCGGCTGCGCCGCCTCTTTGGCGTGCAGACGCTGGCGGGCTTCGGCAGCTTTGGCCGAGAGGAACTGTCGGCCATGGGCGCCGTGGTCGATTACCTCGACATCACGCAGAAAGGCCGCCTGCCGCTTCTGCGCGCGCCGCAGCGTGACGCGGTGTCGAACCTGCTGCAGATCGACGCCTCGACCCGGCGCAATCTGGAACTGACCCATTCGCTGAATGGCGGGCGGGCCGGATCGCTGCTGTCGGTGATCGACCGCACGGTGACCACCGGCGGCGCGCGGCTGCTGGAACGGCGGCTGTCCTCGCCCTCGCGCAGTCTGGCGGTGATCGAGGCACGGCTGCAGGCGGTGGACTGGGCGATGGAGACGCCGCAGGCTGCGGCCCTGCGCCAGAGCCTGCGCAAGGTGCCCGATCTGGACCGTGCCCTGTCGCGGCTGGGGCTGGACCGGGGTGGCCCGCGCGATCTGGCCGCCCTGCGCAACGCGCTGATCCAGGGCGAAGACATTGCGGCCATGCTGGACGGATCCGCCCTGCCGCCGCTGCTGGACGAGGCGCGGCAGGCGCTGACCGGGCATGACGCGCTGATCGAGCTTCTGGATGCGGCGCTGGTCGCCGAACCGCCGCTGCTGGTGCGCGATGGCGGCTTCATCGCGCCGGGCCATGACAGCGCGCTGGACGAGGCGCGGCTGCTGCGGGACGAAGGCCGGGGCGTGGTGGCGGCCCTGCAGGCGCGCTATGCCGACCATGCGGGCGTGTCCTCGCTGAAGATCAAGCACAACAACGTGCTGGGCTATTTCATCGAAACCACTGCGACCCACGCGGAAAAGATGTTGTCGCAGCCGCTGTCGGATCTGTTCATCCACCGCCAGACCACTGCCAATCAGGTGCGCTTTACCACGGTGGAACTGTCCGATCTGGAAACCCGCATCCTGAACGCGGGCAACGAGGCGCTGCAGATCGAAAAGCGGCTTTATGACGGGCTGAAAGCCGCCGTGCTGGAGCAGGCGCCGCAGATTTCGGAAACCGGGCAGGCGCTGGCGGAATTCGACCTGTGCCTTGGGCTGGCCGATCTCGCCCGGGCCGAGGGCTGGTGCCGCCCCCGCGTCGATGACAGCCGCGCCTTTGACATCCGGGCGGGCCGTCACCCGGTGGTGGAACGCGCGCTGGCCAAGCAGGGCGGCGCGCCCTTCATCGCCAATGACTGCGCACTGAATGCGGCCCCGGATGGCGCGGCGCTCTGCCTGCTGACCGGGCCGAACATGGCGGGCAAATCCACCTTCCTGCGGCAGAACGCGCTGATTGCCCTGCTGGCGCAGATGGGATCCTGGGTGCCGGCGAAATCGGCGCATCTGGGTCTGGTCAGCCAGATTTTCAGCCGCGTCGGCGCCTCTGACGATCTGGCGCGCGGGCGCTCCACCTTCATGGTGGAGATGGTGGAAACCGCCGCCATCCTCAATCAGGCCGATGACCGCGCGCTGGTCATCCTTGACGAGATCGGGCGCGGCACCGCCACATGGGACGGGCTGTCGATCGCATGGGCCACGCTGGAACATCTGCACGGGGTGAACAAGGTGCGCGGGCTATTCGCCACGCATTACCACGAACTGACCGTGCTGGCGGGCAAGCTGGAGGGCGTGGAAAACGCCACTGTCGCCGTCAAGGAATGGGAGGGCGAGGTGATCTTCTTGCATGAACTGCGCCCCGGCGCCGCCGACCGGTCCTATGGCGTGCAGGTGGCGCAGCTGGCCGGTCTGCCGAAGCCGGTGATCACCCGCGCCCGCAGCGTGCTGGACGCGCTGGAAAAAGGCGACCGCGACCGCATCTCGCCCAAGGCGCTGATCGACGATCTGCCGCTGTTTTCCGCCGTGGCGCGGGCCGCCCCCGCCCCTCAGGCCGCTGCCGCCCCGTCAGAGGTGGAAAGCCGCCTTGCCGGGCTGCTGCCCGACGAGATGAGCCCGCGCGAGGCGCTGCAGGCGCTTTATGACCTGAAGGCGCTGCTGCCGCAAAAATCCTGAGCGTTACGGCGGCGCCTTCCGCCACGTCCCGATGGGTTTCACCTGCCGTTGCGGCGGGCGGCAGTGCCGCCTGTTGCACGCCGTTCACAGGCGTTCTAGTCCTGTCGCATGGAGACTGTTCTTCCCCCCGCAAGACCCTTTCCCGCCACGGGCGGAGAGTGCAGCGCCATCCTTGACGCGCTGGACTGGCGCAGTCATCCCTTGGGCGACCCCGCCGCGTGGCCGGTCGAGCTGAAGACCGCCGTGCGCATTTGCCTGACCGCCAAATTCGCCACGATGGTGCATTGGGGGCCCGAGCTTTTCACCTTTTACAACGATGCCTACGCGGTGCGGCTGGGAAACAAGCATCCCGGCCATCTTGGCCAGCCCGCCAAGGACTGGTGGTCGGAAATGTGGGACCAGCTTGACCCGTTCTTCCGCAAGGTGCTGGCGGGCGAAAGCTATTACACGGAAAACGCGCGCTATACGCCGGATCGCGACGGCATCGCCCGCGACGCCTATTTCACCCACAGCCACAGCCCGATCTGGAGCGACAGCGGAGAGGTGGCGGGGATTTATCTGACGGTGGTGGAAACCACGCCCCAGATCGAGGCCGAGGCGCGCAGCGCGGTCCTGACCAACGAGCTGCGACACCGGATGAAGAACACGATGACCATCGTGCAGTCCATCGTGAATCAGGCAATGCGCCGCGCCGCCACCATGCAGGACGCAAAGCGGCTCATCAACGACCAGATCGGCGCGCTGGCCCGGACCAACGACCTGCTGACCCGGTCCGACGGGCTGGATGCACCGCTGGGGGCCATCGTGGCCAGCGCCGCCGAGATTCAGGGCGCCTTTGCCAACCGCCTGTCGAGCGAGGGGCCCGCCGTCACGCTGAACCCCAAGGCCGCCATCGCCTTTACGATGATGCTGCACGAACTGACCACGAACGCGATCAAATACGGCGCCCTGTCCAATGACCATGGCCGGGTGGAGGTGCGCTGGCAGCTGGACGGATCCGCCCTGACGCTGGACTGGCAGGAACATGACGGCCCGCTGGTTCATGCGCCGGAACGCAGCGGTTTCGGCACGCGTCTGCTTGTGGCGCTGGCGGGGGATCTGGGCGGCGAACCGCAGGTGCAGTATCACGCGGACGGGCTGCGCTGCACGCTGCGGTCCGACCTGCGGGCCATCATCCCGGACTAGGTTCCGCCTCCGGGCGCAAAAGAAAACCCCCGGCACGCGGGCCGGGGGTCTGGTCTGTCACAATCAGGCGGTGCGGATCAGGACGCAGGCATGGAGCTGACGCCAACCTGCGCGGGACGCAGCAGGCGGTCATGCAGCATGAACCCTTCGGCAGACACCTGAATGATGTCGCCCGCCTTGGTGCCGGGCAGCGGCGCCTCGAACATGGCTTCGTGCTGCTTGGGGTCGAAACGGTCGCCCACCTGCGGCGTGATCGGGGTCATGCCGTGGCGGGTGAACACGTTGGACAGCTCCCGCAGGGTCAGTTCCACCCCCTCGATCAGCGCCTCGGCGGCGTCCGCCTCGCGGGCGGCAGCCAGCGCGCGCTGCATGTTGTCGTAAACCGGCAGCAGGTCACGGGCCAGCTTGGAGCCGCCATATTGCTGCGCCTCGCGCCGGTCCTTGTCCGCCCGTTTGCGGGCGTTTTCGGCATCGGCAAGCGCGCGCATGAAACGGTCCTTCATCTCGTCCCGTTCGGCACGCAGCGCGTCCAGTTCCGCCTCCACCGGGTCGATCTCGTCGGCGTCCTGCGCGTAGGCTTCCGCCTCGGCCGCCTCGATATCGTCCAGAAAATCGTCTTTCTTCGCGTCTGCCATAACTTACCTCTAGCTCCGCTCGGCAATCAGCCTGCCGACCAGCTGCGCCGTATAGTCCACAATGGGCACGATCCGGCCGTAGTTGAGGCGCGTGGGGCCGATGACCCCGACCGCGCCGATGATCTTACGATCCGCGTTCATATATGGAGAGACCACCAGAGAGGAACCCGAAAGTGAGAAAAGTTTGTTCTCTGACCCGATAAAAATGCGCACACCGTCGCCGGTTTCGGCCAGTTCGAGGAACTCGGCGATGTCCCGCTTACGCTCCAGATCGTCAAACAGCGACCGGATCCGGTCCAGTTCCGCCGCCTCGCCATCCTGACCCAGAAGATTCGCGGCGCCGCGCACGATCAGCCGGGCGGAGGTGTCGGCATCCTGCTCCCAGACGGCCATGCCGGTTTCGATCAGATCGGCGGCCAGCGCATCGATCTCGCGCCGTCTGGTGGCGATCTGGCGCGCGATCTCTCCGCGCAGATCGGACAGGGTCTTGCCCTCGATCAGCGCGTTGAGGAAATTCGCGGCCTCGCGCATGGAACTGGGGGTCTGCCCCGGCGGCGGGTGGAACAGGCGGTTTTCCACATGGCCATCGGCAAAGACCAGCACCACCAGAGCCCGGTCATGGCCAAGGCTGACAAATTCGATATGGCGCACCGGCGCCTCGTGTTTGGGCGTCAGCACCAGCGAGGCGCCCTGCGTCACCCCCGACAGCGCCGCCCCCACCCGGTCCAGCACCCCACCCACATCGTTGGAACCGGGGCCCATGGTGGCGTCCAGCGCCTCGCGGTCGGAATTGTCCAGATCGCGGACCTCCAGCAGGCCATCCACGAACATGCGCAGGCCAAGCTGCGTCGGCACCCGCCCTGCAGAGATATGCGGACTGTCCAGCAGCCCCAGATATTCGAGATCCTGCATGACGTTGCGAATGGTGGCGGCGGACACTTTTTCCGACAGGCTGCGGGTCAGCGTGCGCGACCCGACCGGTTCGCCCGACTCCAGATAGGATTCGACCACCCTGCGGAACACCTCTCGCGAGCGGTGGTTCATTTCGTCCAGAAGACCAGTCCCCTGTTTCATCCAATCCCTCCGCGGTGCCCGAGCCATTAAAGGTGCTGTCCCCTCCCCGTCAATCGGGGTTGCGGGACAGGCACGGCCCGACTATCCCGGATGCGACCGAGAAAAGAGGCACCCATGCGACCTTCTGGACGAGATTTAAGCGAAATGCGCGCCGTTTCAATTGAAACGAACGTGACGAAACACGCCGAAGGCTCCTGCCTGATCAAGATCGGCGACACCCATGTGCTGTGCACCGCCTCGCTGGAGGACCGGGTGCCGCCCTTCATCAAGGGATCCGGCCTTGGCTGGGTGACGGCGGAATACGGCATGCTGCCGCGCTCCACCGGGTCGCGGATGCGGCGCGAGGCCACCACCGGCAAGCAGGGCGGACGCACCGTCGAAATCCAGCGCCTGATCGGGCGGTCCCTGCGCGCCGGTGTCGACCGCGTGGCACTTGGCGAACGCCAGATCACCGTGGACTGTGACGTGCTGCAGGCCGATGGCGGCACCCGCTGCGCCTCGATCACCGGCGGCTGGGTCGCGCTGCGGCTGGCCGTGAACAAGCTGATGAAAACCGGTGCCATCGTGACGGATCCGCTGATCACGCCGGTCGCCGCCGTCAGCTGCGGGCTTTATGCCGGGCAGGCGGTGCTGGATCTGGACTATGCTGAAGACAGCGAAGCGGGCGTGGATGGCAATTTCATCCTGCGCGGCGATGGCCGCCTGATCGAAGTGCAGATGTCTGCCGAAGGCGCCACCTTCGACCGCAAGCAGATGGACCAGCTGATGGATCTGGCCGAAGCCGGTGTGGCGCAGCTGGTCGCAGCCCAGAAAGCGGCGGTGGCATGACCCGGAAATTCACCGGATCCACGCTGCTGGTCGCCACCCATAACGCGGGCAAACTGGAGGAGATCACCGATCTCCTCCAGCCCTACGGGATCGAGGTGGTGGGCGCCAAGCAGATGAACCTGCCCGAGCCCGAAGAAACCGGCACCACCTTTGTGGAAAATGCCCGGCTGAAGGCCCATGCCGCTGCGCAGGCGACCGGCCTGCCCGCCTTGTCCGATGACAGCGGCATCGCCATCGACGCGCTGGATGGCGCGCCGGGGGTCTATACCGCCGACTGGGCCGAGACCGGATCCGGCCGGGATTTTGTCATGGCGATGCAGAAGGCCCATCAGGCGCTGCTGGACAGCGGCGCGGCGGAACCGTGGACCGCGCGTTTCTGCTGCACGCTGGTGCTGGCATGGCCCGATGGCCATGACGAGGTGTTCCCCGGCGTGATGGAGGGCCGCGTGGTCTGGCCGATGCGCGGCGATCAGGGCCATGGCTATGACCCGATCTTCCAGCCCGATGGCCATGACGTGACCTTCGCCGAGATGGAGCGTTTCGCCAAGAACCGCATCAGCCATCGCGCCGATGCGTTCACCAAGCTCGTGCAGGGCTGTTTTGCCTGAGACCTGGCGCGAAGGGGGCTTTGGCCTATACGTGCACTGGCCGTTCTGCGAGGCCAAATGCCCCTATTGCGACTTCAATTCCCATGTGGTGCGCCACGTGGATCAAAGCCGTTGGGCGGCCGCTCTGGCCGCCGAGATCCGCCGCTATGGTCAGATGACCGACGGGCGGCTGCTGAATTCCATCTATTTTGGTGGCGGCACGCCCTCTCTCATGACCCCGGACACCGTGCGCAGCGTGCTCGACGCCGCGCGGGAGCACTGGACATGGGCCAATGACATCGAAATCACGCTGGAGGCCAATCCCCGCTCTGTCGAGGCGCGCAAGTTCGAAGGCTTTCGCGAAGCGGGCGTGAACCGGGTTTCCATGGGCATCCAGTCGCTGCGCGCCGATGATCTGCGCAAGCTGGGCCGCCTGCATGATGTCGACGAGGCGCGTGCGGCGCTTGGCGTGGCGCGATCGGTCTTTGACCGGGTGAATTTTGACCTGATCTATGCCCGCGAAGGCCAGTCCCTGCCCGACTGGACGCAGGAACTGCACGAGGCGCTGGAGATGGCGGGTGACCACCTGTCGCTCTATCAGCTGACCATCGAAGAAGGCACGGTGTTTTGGGAACGCGCGCAGCGCGGCCAGCTGAAGCGGCTTCCGGACGAGGATCTGGCCGCCGACATGTTCCTTGCCACGCAGGAGATCACCGCCGCTGCGGGTTTTCCCGCCTATGAAGTGTCGAACCACGCCGCCGCAGGCGCACAGTCGCGGCACAATCTGGTTTACTGGCGCGGCGGCGATTACGTGGGTGTGGGCCCCGGCGCCCATGGTCGCGTCACGCTGGGAGGGATCCGTCACGCGACAGAGGCGTGGAAGATGCCCGGCGCATGGATCGAACGGGCCGAGGCGGGCACCGGCGACCAGCAAGTCACGCCACTGGCTGCGGATGAAATCCTGACGGAATTTGTCATGATGGGGCTTCGCCTGACCGAAGGCCTGTCCCTGTCCCGCGCCGCCGAAATTGCCCCCGGCTTTCCCGAGCCGCGCAGCCTGACGGATCTGCGCGATCTGGGGCTGGTCTGGACCGAAGATGACCGCATCGGCACCAGCCTGCAGGGCAGACTGGTGCTGAACGCGGTGATCGCCAAGCTGCTGGCAGACTAGCGCGCGGCGCTCAGGATCGCACAGAGACGGTCAAGATCATCGAAATTGTCATAGCTGATCATCAGCTTGCCGCTTTCGCCGCCGGGCTGGTTCTGGATGCTGACCTTCATCCCCAGTGCGGCGGACAGATCCCCCTCCAGCGCGCGGGTGTCGGCATCTTTCTGCGGCGCAGCATCAGCCGCGGCGCGACGGGAGGTTTTTGCCGCACCGGGCCGCGCCATCTGCTCGGCCTGCCGCACCGACAGCTTGCGGCGCACGATCTCCTTCGCCAGTTCCTCTGGCTGTTCAGAGGTGATCAGGGTTCGCGCATGACCTGCCGTCAGCTGCCCTTCAACGACCATGGTCTGCACCGTTTCCGGAAGATTCAGCAGACGCAGCAGGTTGGCGATATGGCTGCGGCTTTTGCCAAGCGCTTCGGCGATCTTTTCCTGCGTATGGCCAAAGCGGAACATCAGCTGCTTGTAACCCGCCGCCTCTTCGATGGCGTTCAGATCGGCGCGCTGGATGTTTTCGATGATCGCGACTTCAAGAACCTCGATGTCGTCAAAATCGCGGATCAGCGCCGGCACTTCGTGCAGCTTCGCCATCTGCGCGGCGCGCCAGCGACGTTCACCCGCGACAATCTCGTATTCGCCTTCCGCATTGGGGCGCGGACGCACGATGATCGGCTGGATGATGCCCTTGGTACGGATCGATTCCGCAAGTTCGTCCAGCTGATCCTGGGTAAAGGTCCGCCGGGGCTGATCCTTGTTCGGGAACAGCTTTTCGATGGGGATCAACCGATCCGGATTGCGGGAAGAGGCGGAGGGATCCGCCGCAGGACGCACCTCGACATCGGACATCAACGCGGACAGGCCCCGGCCAAGCCCTCGGCGCGGTTCGCGTCTTTCCGCCATCTCTGCCCCCTTTTCGGTGTTCTCATGGTCTGTCATGCTCGTTTCTTGCCTTACGCCGCCAGTTTGGCGTTCTTTTTCAGGAGTTCTTCAGCAAGGGCGCGATAGGCTGCGGCGCCCTTGGACGTGGTGTCATAGGTCAGCACCGGCACGGAATAGGACGGCGCCTCGCTGACCCGGACATTGCGCGGAATGACGGTTGTGAACACCAGATCGCCCAGATTGGCGCGTGCGTCATCTTCCACCTGCCGCGACAGGTTGTTGCGGGCATCAAACATCGTCAGCACCACACCTTCGATCCGCAGATCAGGATTGGCGGACTGACGCACCTCGCGGATCGTCAGCATCAGTTGCGACAGGCCTTCCAGCGCAAAAAATTCGCTCTGCAGCGGCACCAGAACCGAATGCGCGGCGACCATGGCGTTTACAGTCAGCAGATTCAGCGACGGCGGACAGTCGATCAGCACAAAATCATAGCTGAACTGCGCCATATCTGGCTGCCGCAGGGCCGCCCGCAACAGGCTGCTGCGCCGTTCATTGGCAACAAGTTCGATATCCGCCGAGCTAAGATCAACCGTAGCCGGGATCAGGAACAGCCCCTCGGTCCCGGTCTGAAGGATCATGTCGCTGAGCGGCGCCTGTTCCAGCAGCAGCTCGTAAGAGGTGTAATCGCGGTCTTCCGGCTCCACCCCCAGCCCCGTCGAGGAATTGCCCTGAGGGTCAAGATCCACCACCAGAACCTTCAACCCTCGCTCCGCCAGCGCCGCGCCAAGGTTGATGGTTGTGGTGGTTTTGCCCACCCCGCCCTTCTGGTTGGCAATCGCGACAATCTTGGGCCCACCGGGCCGGACGGCATCAGACATGGTGCACTGCTCCGATCTTCAGAACGACCGCATCGGCATCGGTAAGGCTGCCCTGCGTGATCAAGTCAAACTGCCACATTTCCCGCGCCGCCGCGATTTCTTTTTGCCAGGTTGCGCCCTTCTGAAACAGCGCAATGCCCTCTATTGCAAGGTGACGCGAGGCGAACTCCAGCAGTTTTGGCAGCGGAGCAAGCGCCCGCGCGCTTAGAACCCGGGCATTGAGAGGCTCCAGAGATTCGATCCGCTCTGTCCGGACATCCGCCGTCACCCCGGTTTCCCGCAGCACGGTGCGAAGGAATGTCGCCTTACGCTGATCGCTTTCCACCAGCGTCACCCGCAGCTGCGGCGCCTTTTCAGCAGCAAGGATGGCCACGACCAGTCCCGGGAAGCCACCGCCGGATCCCAGATCTGCCCAATGGTTCACACCGTCATCTGCCAGCTTAAAAATCTGCGCGGAGTCTAGAATGTGCCGGGTCCAGAGCGTATCAAGCGTTGCAGGCGCCACGAGATTGATGCGTGGGTTCCACTTCAGTAGCGTTGCCGCATAGCTTTCCAGCCGCGTCAATGTTTCACGTGAAACATCTTCCAGACCGGTGACAGGCAAACTCATGCGCTCTCGCGCCGTTCCGCGCGGCGCAGCCGAACCAGAAGCAGCGAAAGCGCTGACGGCGTCATGCCATCCACCTTCCCTGCCTGCGCAAGCGTCGAAGGCCGCGCGCGCGTCAGTTTCTGCTTGAGCTCCGTTGAAAGGCCTTCCATGGCAAGAAAGTCAAAATCCGCAGGAATAGCCAAGGTCTCATCCCGGCGCAGCGCCTCGACATCCCGCTTCTGCCGTTCGATGTAATTCGCGTAAATCGCGTCTTTACCAAGCTGATCGGTTGTGTCCGCGTCAAGTTCCGCAAGCTCAGGGAATTTAGGCGCAAGAGCGTCGAGTGTGATTTCCGGATAAGACAGCAACTGAAAAATCGTCCGCCGCACGCCATCCGCATTCATCTGCAGACCCAGCTCGTTCAGCTCCCGCGGCGTAAGCGCCAGAGATTCCAGAAGATCTTTCCCCTTCTGCAGACGCTCCATCTTGTCGGCAAACGCTGCACGCCGCCGCTCTGACATCGCGCCAAGCTGAATTGCCAGCGGGGACAGCCGCTGATCAGCGTTGTCCGCGCGCAACGAGAGCCTGAATTCGGCACGGGACGTGAACATGCGATAGGGTTCGGTCACGCCGCGCGAGGTCAGGTCATCCACCATGACGCCGATATAGCTGTCAGATCGGCTGAACTGCACCGGATCCTGTGACAAAGCCTCTGCCGCGGCATTCAGGCCAGCCACAAGCCCCTGCGCTGCTGCCTCTTCGTAGCCAGTGGTGCCGTTGATCTGTCCGGCAAGGAACAAGCCCTGCGTATTTTTTACTGCAAGACGAAGATCCAGCGCGCGCGGATCGACAAAGTCATATTCGATGGCGTAACCAGGCTGAAGGATTTCCGCCTTTTCCAGCCCGCGCATGGAGCGGACATAAGCCTCCTGCACGTCGACCGGCAGGGAGGTTGAGATCCCGTTTGGATAGACGGTAAAATCGTCCAGTCCTTCGGGTTCCAGAAAGACCTGATGCGACGTCTTGTCGGCAAAACGGACAATCTTGTCTTCGATCGAGGGGCAGTATCGCGGGCCAATCCCTTCGATATGGCCGCCATACATGGCAGAGCGTCCAAGATTTTCGCGAATGATGTCATGGGTTTGCGTATTCGTGTGGGTGATCCCGCAGGACACCTGACGCGCGACCGGGGCCTTGGACAGGAAAGAAAACATCGTCGGCACGTCATCGCCCGGCTGCGATTCCAGCTCATCCCAGGCGATTGTGCGCCCATCCAGGCGGGGCGGCGTGCCGGTCTTCAGACGACCCAGCGGCAGCGCAAGATCATCCAGACGCTGCGCAAGGCGGACCGACGGCGTGTCCCCCATCCGGCCCCCGGGCCGCGACACGTCGCCAATATGAATGACTCCGCGCAGGAACGTGCCCGTGGTCAGCACCACGGCGCGCGCGGTCACCTGCGCCCCATCCTGCAGCATGACCCCCGCGATCCGATCGCCGGACATCACAAAATCAACAACTTCGCCTTCAAGCACCTCGAGCTGCGGCGTGGTGGTCATTTCCGCAAGCATGGCCTGATGATACAGCTTGCGATCTGCCTGCGCCCGCGGCCCCTGCACGGCAGGGCCTTTGCGGCGGTTCAGAAGGCGGAACTGGATGCCAGCGGCATCGGCAACACGGCCCATGACGCCATCCATGGCGTCAATCTCACGCACCAGATGGCCCTTCCCCAAGCCGCCAATGGCCGGGTTGCAGGACATGACGCCAATTCCGGAGCGTTTCAACGTAACCAGCGCCGTGCGCGCACCCATCCGGGCCGCGGCAGCAGCAGCTTCGGTGCCAGCATGGCCGCCACCGACAACAATCACGTCGAAGTCGAGTTGTTTCACGTGAAACACTCCTTGGTTATCTCATTTGCCCAGGCAAAAGCTTGCGAAGATATGGTCCAGCAGGTTTTCGACGTCCACACGGCCAATCAGAGCCTCAAGCCGTCGAATCGCAACGCGAACCTCTTCAGATGCGACATCATACCGTTCGGGCCCAAGGTCAAGCAAGCGCAGCGCCGCATCCAGACAGTCCCGCCCTTCCAGAAACGCAACCCTGTGCCGTTCCCGTGTTGCAAGACTGCTGCGCTGGACCCGCTCGGACAGAGTCGTGCCCAGATCCGTCAGAAGCTGTTCGATGCCCTGCCCGGTCAGGCTGGAAATCGCCTGCGGATCCCCCGACAGATCCGCCTTGGACTGTCGGATCAGATCCCCCGGTCGCACTTCAAGCTCTGGCTCGTCACCCTCGGCCAACAGGAAAACGCGCAGATCCGCCGTGTCCGCCCGGTCGCGCGCCCGGGCGATGCCAAGCCGTTCCACCGGATCCTCCGCCTCGCGCAGGCCAGCGGTATCCAGCAGCGTCACCGGAAGCCCCGCGATTTCCATACGCACCTCGATCACATCGCGCGTCGTTCCCGCATGTTCCGAAGTAATGGCGGCGTCGCGTCCGGCCAGCGCATTCAGCAGGCTGGACTTGCCGACATTCGGCCGACCGACGATAGCCACCTCGAACCCCGAACGGATCCGTTCCGCGGCGGACATGCCGGACAGCTGACGGTCCAGATCCGCCCGCACCCGCAGCAAGCCCGCGCGCACGTCGTCAGAAACGTCGACAGGCACTTCTTCATCGGCAAAATCAATGGTGACTTCCAGCAGCGAGGCTGCCGCGATCAGCTCTGCGCGCCAGTCTTCGACCATGCGGCCCAAGGCACCGGAAAACACGGTCATGGCCAGAACGCGCTGACTTTCGGTTTCCGCCTCGATCAGATCCGCCAGAGCTTCGACCTGCGTCAGATCGAGCCGGTCATGATCCAGCGCGCGCCGCGTGAATTCGCCCGGATCCGCCATGCGGAACCCCGGCAGATCCGCCAGAACCCGCAGCACCGACCGCAGGATTGCTACGCTGCCATGCAGATGAAACTCGACCACAGGCTCGCCGGTGAAGCTGGCGCCTGAGGCAAAGCACAGCACCAGCGCCTCGTCGAGCACCGCGCCAGAGGGATCCCTCAGCTTGCGCAGCGCGGCGCGCCGGGGGGCTGGAATGTCTCCCGCCAGGGCTTCCGCGGCAGAAAAGGCGTCGGGGCCCGACACACGGACCACCGCCACCCCTGCTTTGCCGTTCGCCGTGGCGAGAGCGAAGATCGTGTCCATCTTCGCCTCCGCGGTGATGTCAGCTGTTCATGGATTCGAAGAATTCGGAATTGGTCTTGGTCTGCTTCAGCTTGGAGATCAGGAATTCCACCGCATCCGTCGTGCCCATCGGGTTCAGGATCCGCCGCAGGACGAAGGTTTTCTGCAGATCGATCTTGTCGACCAGCAGTTCCTCTTTCCGTGTGCCGGATTTCAGGATGTCGATGGCCGGGAACACGCGCTTGTCTGCAACCTTGCGGTCCAGCACGATTTCCGAGTTGCCGGTGCCCTTGAATTCTTCAAAGATCACTTCGTCCATGCGGCTGCCGGTGTCGATCAGCGCCGTGGCGATGATGGTGAGGGATCCGCCCTCTTCGATGTTCCGGGCCGCGCCGAAGAACCGCTTCGGACGCTGCAGCGCGTTGGCATCCACACCGCCGGTCAGAACCTTGCCGGAGGACGGAACAACCGTGTTGAACGCCCTACCAAGTCTGGTGATCGAGTCGAGAAGGATCACAACATCTCGTTTATGTTCCACCAGCCGCTTGGCTTTTTCAATGACCATCTCGGACACGGCAACGTGGCGGGTGGCGGGTTCGTCAAAGGTCGAAGACACCACCTCGCCCTTTACGGACCGCTGCATGTCGGTCACTTCCTCGGGCCGCTCGTCGATCAGCAGCACGATCAGATAGCACTCGGGGTGGTTCTTTTCGATGGAATTGGCGATGTTCTGCAGCAGCACGGTCTTGCCGGTGCGCGGCGGCGCCACGATCAGCGACCGCTGGCCCTTGCCGATCGGCGCCACCAGATCGATGATCCGGGCGGATCTGTCGCGAATGGTGGGATCCTCGATCTCCATCTTCAGCCGCTCATCGGGATAAAGCGGCGTCAGGTTGTCGAAGGCGATCTTGTGCCGGGCTTTTTCAGGGTCTTCGAAGTTGATCGCGGTCACGTCGATCAGCGCGAAATACCGCTCTTCGCCATCGGGGGCACGGATCTCTCCCTCGATGGTGTCGCCGGTGCGCAGCGAATATTTGCGGATCATGTCGGGCGACACATAGATGTCGTCGGGACCGGGCAGATAGTTCGCCTCGGGGGAGCGCAGGAAGCCGAACCCGTCCTGAAGCACTTCGAGAACGCCATCCCCGAAAATCTGCCAGTCCTCATCCGCGCGTTCGCGGAGGATCTGAAACATCATCTCGCCCTTGCGCATGGTCGAGGCGTTTTCGATCTCCAGCTCTTCGGCCATGGCCAGAAGATCCTTCGGGCTCTTGGCCTTGAGATCAGCAAGGTTGAGACGTTCCGTGGTGGTCATGGAATCCTCCCGGCCATGTCGGGCCGTCGTGTCTATCGTCATACGGGAAAGTTTTGTCCGGACGGACGCTGGATGTCGTAGCGGGTGCCGGGCGGGGAGTCAATCGTGCCGGAGGGATCCCCCGGGCCAGTCTGTTTAACGAAAAATAAAAGAAAGAAAGTTTAGATAGATGTGTGAGATGGGGCGAAGGGATCCGGTGGATCAAATGTTTCGCCGGATCCTGTCCACGCTCTCGGATCTTGTGTGACTCTCTGTGGAAAACCAGCGCATAGGCTGGGACGGGTTGTGGAATCCATCCGGATTCCAGTCGCTTGCGCCCGACGGATCCGTCATGGAATAACTCTGACAAAACCTGTGGCCGGAAATCTTATCCACAAGCAGAAGTTTTCCCCGCCCACAGCCGGAGGACTCGGCCCGAATCGAAGAAAAACAGGGGTTTTATGCCCATGCTTGAAACCTGAGCGGTTTTTCCCCAGAACATTCCCCTGACATGGCCGCAGAGCTGCAAACAGAGTTATCCACATGAATCCGCACCTTATCCTAGCCTCCGGCTCGCAAATCCGGGCCGATCTGCTTCGGGCGGCGGGCGTTCCCTTCACCGTGACGATTCCCCGAGTCGATGAGTCGTCGATCCGCGCCGCGCTGGAGGCCGAGGGCGCCTCGCCCCGCGACATGGCCGATGCGCTGGCGGAATACAAAGCGCGCCGCGTCTCGGACCGGCAGCCCGGGGCCTTCGTGCTGGGCTGCGATCAAATCCTGACCTGCGACGGGGTCATCTATGCCAAGCCGGAAAGCCCCGAGGACGCGCGCGCGCAGCTTCTGCGGCTGCGTGGGCAACGGCATCAGCTTCTGTCTGCGGCGGTGATCTATCAGGACGGGGAACCGGTCTGGCGCCATGTCGGCGTCGCGCGGCTGCTGATGCGCGAGTTTTCCGACGCGTATCTGGACGACTATCTTGCCCGCAACTGGGACAGCCTGCGTCACGCGGTGGGGGGCTACAAGCTGGAGGAAGAAGGCGTCCGGCTGTTTTCCCGGATCGAGGGCGATCATTTCACCATTCTGGGCCTGCCGCTGCTCGAGCTGCTTGCCTTTTTCAACCTCCGGGGGATCATAGCCGCATGAGTATGGACAAAATTCCGCTTGCCGGGGTGATCGGCTCCCCGGTGGCGCATTCGCGGTCGCCGCGCCTGCATGGCCACTGGCTGCGCAAATATGGGCTGCCGGGGCATTACATTCCCATGGATGTGCCCGCCGACCGGCTGGAAGAAACGCTGCGGCTTTTGCCGCAGATCGGGTTTGTCGGCGTCAACATCACCATTCCCCACAAGGAACGGGTGATGGAGATTGCCGATCTGGTCTCTGACCGGGCGACGCTGATCGGAGCGGCGAACACGCTGATCTTTCGCCGGGATGGCAAGATTCACGCCGACAACACCGATGGCTTTGGTTTTATCGAAAATCTGCGCCAGTCCGCGCCCAACTGGCAGCCCGAGTCCGGTCCTGCGGTGGTGTTTGGCGCGGGTGGTGCGGCGCGGGCCGTCGTCGCCTCGCTGCTGGAGGTGGGGGTGCCTGAAATCCGTCTGACCAACCGCACGCGGCTGCGGGCGGAAACGCTGCGCGAGGATTTTGGCAACCGGATCAAGGTGGTGGACTGGGTGCAGGCGGGCAACGCAGTCGAAGGCGCGGCCACGGTGGTCAATTCGACCTCGCTCGGCATGACTGGCAAGGCCGAACTGCGCGTGCCGCTGGATGGTCTGTCGCGGCGGGCGCTGGTGACGGATCTGGTCTATACCCCGCTGCAGACGCGGCTTCTGCGCGTTGCGGCAGAGATGGGCTGCACCTGTGTCGACGGGCTGGGCATGCTGCTGCATCAGGCGGTGCCCGGGTTCGAACGCTGGTTCGGCCAGCGCCCCGAGGTGGACGAGGCGCTGCGGGCTGTCGTGCTGGAATGAGGTTCCGTCTGGGACTGACCGGCTCTATCGGCATGGGAAAGTCGCAGACAGCGGCATTCTTTGCAGAGGCGGGCTGCCCGGTCTGGGATGCGGATGCCGCCGTGCACCGGCTTTACGAGCCCGGAGGCGCCGCCGTTGCCCCGATGGCCGAACTTTTCCCACAGGCGGTTGTGGACGGATCCGTCGCGCGGCAGGCGCTGCGGCAGGTGATCGCGACGGATTCCACCGCCCTGCCCCGGATCGAGGCGCTGGTGCATCCGCTGGTCCGCGCCGACCGGGACAGCTTTGCCCGCGCCCATCCCGACGCCATCGGTGTCTTCGACATTCCGCTGCTCTTTGAAACCGGCGCCGAGGCAGAGATGGATGCGGTGGCCTGCGTTACCATCCCGCCCGAGGTGCAGCGTGCGCGCGTTCTGGCGCGCGGCACGATGAGCGCAGCCGATCTGGACCGGATCCTTGCCCGCCAGATGCCCAACGAGGACAAATGCGCGCGGGCCGATTTTGTCATCGTGACCGATACGCTGGACCATGCCCGCGAACAGGTTCAGAAGGTGCTTTCCGACATCGAAAGGCAGATGAATGCGCGAGATCGTTCTTGATACCGAAACCACCGGGTTTGAGCCCGAACAGGGCGACCGGATCGTGGAAATCGGCGCTGTCGAACTGTTCAACCATCTGCCGACGGGCCGCACCTATCACCAGTATATCAACCCCGAACGGGGCATGCCGCAGGAGGCGTTTCAGGTTCACGGGCTGGGCGACGATTTCCTGCGCGACAAGCCGGTTTTTGCCCGCATCGTCGACGATTTTCTGGCTTTCCTCGGCACCGACTTCAAGCTGGTGATCCATAACGCGGCGTTTGACGTGAAATTTCTCAACGCCGAACTGCGCTGGTGCAACCGTCCCGCCCTGCCCGCAGGCTGCGCGCTGGACACGCTGGACATCGCGCGGAAGAAATTTCCCGGTTCGCCCGCCTCGCTGGACGCGCTGTGCCGCCGCTTCGGCATCGACAATTCCTCGCGCACGCTGCACGGCGCGCTGCTGGACAGTGAAATTCTGGCGGAAGTTTATCTGGAACTGATCGGCGGCAAACAGCCCGATCTGGTGCTGGCGCCGGTCTCCACGGGCCGCAGCGCCGGCGAGGCGGAAGGCGACTGGCGTCCGACCCGCAGGCCCACACCGCTGCCCCCGCGCCTGACCGAAGACGAAAAGGCGGCTCACGCCGCCTTTGTCGCAAAGCTGGGTCAGTCCGCGCTCTGGACGCGGACCTGATCCGGGCTCAGGCGTCCATCTTGCGCCCGTCTGCGGATTGCGAGGACGTGGCGGCCTGACGGCGCGCGATCTCGTTGCGGTAAAGCGCGACAAAATCGATGGTTTCGAGGTTGAGCGGCGGAAAGCCCCCGTCCCGCGTCACGTCGGAAATGATCCGGCGCACGAAGGGGAACAGCATCCGCGGGCATTCGATCAGCAGGAAGGGGTGCATCTGTTCGGTGGGCACGCCTTCGATGCTGAACACGCCGGCATAGTCCAGTTCCAGAAGGAACAGCATGTCCTGCGTGGCCTTGGATTTCGATTCCACCTTCAGCTTGATGACCACCTCATACTGGTTGTCACCGCTGCGCTTTTTCGCGTCGAGGTTCACCTGAACCTGCACGTCGGGCTGGACGTCGCCGGACACGCCCTTTTGCGCAAGGATGTTTTCGAAGCTCATGTCGCGCACGAACTGCGCCAGCACGCTCATCTTGACGGGGGTGGGCTGGGTTGCTTCGGCTGCGCCGTTTTCAGCGTTTTCGGCCATGGATCAGGCTCCTCTCCGGAAAGTTATCATTGGCATAGCAGCAGCACAGGGGCTTCTCAATGCTTCGTCCAGCCGGATCCGGGGTGATTTGGCCGTTTGGAGGGCGGCACTTCGGTGAAATCACCCTCGATCACCTCGCCTGCGGATTTTGGCGTCTGGGGGCCGCGCGGGCCCGGTCTGGGCTGCGGGCCAGAGGCGCCGCCCATGCTGAACCGCTGCACTTTTACCCGGCGGGCAATCTGTCGCATCACCGCCAGACGGACGCCCGGCACGAGCAGCGCAAAGCCCACGGCATCGGTAAAAAAGCCGGGCGTCAGCAGCAGTGCGCCGGACAGCAGGATCATCGCGCCATGCGCCAGCGGCTGGGTCGGATCCTCCAGCCGGGAAAAGGATCCCTGCAGATTTGCCAGCGCCCGCAGGCCCTGACTGCGCACAAGCCATGTGCCCATGATCGCGGTCACCACCACGACAAACAGCGTCGGCCACAACCCGATCAGCCCGCCCACCTGGATGAACAGCGCGATTTCGATCAGCGGCACGGCGAGAAACGCCAGAAAAAGCCACATGGCTTGCCTCCCTTTCCTTCAGGCCGGGGCGGTAGACTTGCCCGCGCCCAGTGCCTACATAGGAAAGCGATATGAGATTTTCCATGAAGACCCCGTCAATGAGGTGCCGATGACATCGTCTATAGTGCAACTGCTGGTCCTTGCCGGGATCGCGATCTTCCTGATCCTGCGGTTGCGCAGTGTGCTGGGCACGCGGGACGGCTTTGAAAAGCCGCCTGCTCCGGCCCCTGCGACCCGGGACGACGCGCGGCGCGACTTCGAGGTGATCGAGGGTGGCCCGGATCACGACATCGTGGACCATGTCCCCGCCGAAAGCCCCGCCGCCGAGGCGCTTGGCCAGATGAAACGGGCGGAGCCGTCCTTTCATGTGGGCGATTTCCTGTCCGGGGCGCGCGGCGCCTACGAGATGATCCTGATGGCCTTCGAGCGGGGCGAGGTCGAAAGCCTCCGCGACTTCCTGTCGCAGGATGTCTATGACAGCTTCGCCGAGGTGGTGGAGCAGCGCCGCCAGCAGGGCCTGACCATCGAGGCCGAATTTGTCGGCGTGCGCGAGCTGTCGCTGGTGGATGCGACCTTCGACGAAAACGAACGTCTGGCCGAAATCACGGTCAAATATGTGGGCGAGCTGACCTCGGTGGTGAAAAACGCCAATGGCGAGGTGATCGAAGGCAGCCCCACCTCGGTGAAGCGCCAGAAGGATGTCTGGACCTACGCGCGCCGTATGGGCAGCGACGATCCGAACTGGCAGCTGGTCGCGACTGACGCATGACAGGGGGGATCCGTGCAGCGCTGCTGACCGGATTCCTGCTGGCCGGGACCATGAGCGCCGCGCAGACCGACCCCACTTACCGGATTATGGAGTTCAGCGATCTTGACGGCTGGGCGGAGGATGACCATGCCTCCGCCCTGTCGGTGTTTCTGGACACCTGCGGCGATCTTGACGATCCCGACTGGCGCAGCCTTTGCGGGCTGGCGCGTGACGCGGGTGATGCCCGCGCGTTCTTTGAGCTTTTTTTTCGCCCGGTGCTGATTTCTGACGGGGAGGATGCCCTGTTCACCGGCTATTTCGAACCGGAACTGGACGGATCCCTCCGCCCGGATGCCCGCTTTCGCTATCCGCTGTACCGGATGCCGCAGGACGCGCGCGATCTGTCGCCTTGGCTGACCCGGCGCGACATCCTGACCAGCGACGTGATGCAGGGGCGTGGTCTGGAAATCGCGTGGGTCGATGACGCGGTGGAGCTGTTCTTCCTGCAGGTGCAGGGTTCCGGACGGATCCGCCTGCCCGACGGGCGGGTGCTGCGCGTGGGCTATGGCGGCGCCAATGGCCATCCCTACCGCTCCATCGGGCAGGAACTGGTGCGGCGCGGCACGTTTCAGGCGCATCAGGTTTCGGCGCAGGTGATCAAGAACTGGGTCCGCGCCAACCCGTCCGAGGGGCAGGAGCTGCTGCTGAGCAACCCGTCTTACGTGTTCTTCCGTGAGGTCAACGAGGTGCCGCCGCATCGCGGCCCGCTGGGGGCGATGAACCGCTCCATCACCACGCTGCGGACGGTGGCGGTGGATCCGGCCTTTGTGCCGCTGGGGGCGCCGGTCTGGGTCGAAAAGGGAGGGCAGATCCCCCTGCACCGGCTGATGATCGCGCAGGATACCGGATCGGCGATCAAGGGCGCGCAGCGGGCGGACATTTTCTTTGGCACCGGCGATGCCGCCGGTCGCCGCGCGGGCCAGCTGAAGGATCCGGGCCGCATGATGGTTCTGCTGCCGATCCAGCGCGCCTATGCGCTGCTGCCGGATCATGTGCTGTGAGCCGCCGCAGGCTCCGCCCCGAAGAGCTGGAGCTCTGGCATCTTGTCGCGCGCAGCGCGCAGCGGTTGCCGGGGCGCAAACCGGTGGCGGATCCCCCTGCCCCGCCGCTGCCGGCCAAGCCCCGGCCCGCCGCGTCGAAGCCGCCGCAGGCGGATCCCCTGCCTGCATTCGGGCTGGGCGACCGCGCGCCGCCACGCACCGAAACCCATGATTTCTACGCCAGCACGCAGGACCGGCTGGCGGGGGATCCGGTGCGGATGGACGCCAAGGCCTTTACCCGGATGCGGCGCGGCAAGCTTGATCCCGAGGCGCGGCTGGACCTGCACGGGATGACGCTGGATCAGGCGCATGGCGAACTGGCGAGCTTCATTCTGGGCACGCAGATGCGGGGATTCCGGCTGGTACTGGTCATCACCGGCAAGGGCGCGCGGGAGGATCCGCATGATCCGATGCCGCGCCGCCGGGGGGTTCTGAAAACGCAGGTGCCGCAATGGCTGCGCCTGCCGCCGCTGACCCATGCGGTGCTGCAGATCACCGAAGCCCATGGCAAACACGGCGGCAGCGGCGCCTATTACGTCTATCTGCGCCGCCGGAAATAGCGCCTAGCCAAAGATCATCGCGGCGTGACGCGCCAGATAGATCCGCAGCCATGGCGTAAACTCTTCGGGCGTGGCGGCGATCCGCGCGGGCAGATCCGCCAGCGGCAGCCATGCAGTGTCCATCACTTCTGCGGGATCGGGCTGCGGCTCCTGCCCTTCGGGGGCGGTGGCGGTGAAGATGTCGACCACCTCATGTTCGGTCATGCCCTGCCCCACCTCGGCGCGGTATTCGACCTGTCCGCGATGGGTCAGGCTCAGCCCATGCAGGCCCAGTTCCTGCCCCAGACGGCGGGCGGCGCAGGTGGCGGCGGGCTCCTGCCAGTGCGGATGGGTGCAGCAGGCATTCGCCCAAAGCCCCGGCGTGTGGTATTTTCCCAAGGCGCGGCGCTGCAGCAGCGTCTGGCCGCCGCGCTGGACGAACACCGACACGGCCATATGGCGCAGGCCGCGGCGATGCACCTCGATCTTGTCCAGCGGCAGCAGGCTGCCCTTGTCCCATGCGGGAATGAGTTCGGCCATGACCGGACCTCCTTGGGGTGATGCGGGGGGCTGTTTCCCCCGGACGGCAGGCGGGGTCAAGCGGCGCGCTGGCAATAGGTCGCAGCGCGCTTGCTGCCCGGCTTGGTTAGACACGGGGGGTGGAGACGCCATTGGGAGACCCCGAGATGACCGCCAGACTGGCCATAGCCCTGACCACCCTGACCCTTGCCACCGCCGCCCATGCCGAAGGCGACGTGGCCACCGGTCAGAAAACCTTTGAGACGCGCTGCCGCGCCTGCCACATGATCGCCGACCCGGCCGGAGAGGTGATCCAGCGCGGCGGCAGGACCGGCCCGAACCTGTTCGGGGTGGCCGGGCAGCCCGCCGCAGCCGATCCGGATTTCCGCTACAAGGCGTCGCTGCAGGCGGCGGCGGAACAGGGGCTGGTCTGGGACGAGGCCGCCTTCGTGGCCTATGTGCAGGATCCCACCGCCTTTCTGAAGGAATTTACCGGCGATGCGGGCGCACGCTCTGCCATGACCTTCAAGCTGAAGGATGGCGGCGCGGATGTCTTCGCCTATCTGGCTTCGCTGTCGCCGGAAAGCTGAGCCGAGGGTGGGGGCGCAGGTCTGCTGCGCCCCTGTCGGTCAGTTGGAGATGGTGGCGACCTGACGGCTGACGCCGAAGGCATTGCCGATCAGACCAAAGATGGTCTGCGCCCGGGTCACCGGGCTTTCGGTCGCAAGCACGGTATCGCCGGGATTGATCCCAAACTTGCGCGCCGCAAACAGCCCGTCCGCCGAGGTCAGATCGAAGGTGAACACCACCTGCTGCATGTTGGGCGCCCCCGAACCCGACCGCAGATGCCGCACGTCATATTCGCGCAGCACCAGCACGCCCTTGGGATCCGCCCGCTGGTCGGACAGGCCCCCCATCAGCGAGATGGCTTCCAGCGCGGTCAGCCGGTCCTTGGGGAAGTAGATCAGGCTTTCGGTGCCCGAAGCGCCAAGCGCGGTAAAGCTCTTGTCGTCTTCCTCGACGATGATGGTATCGCCGGGATAAAGCAGCGCGTTGTAATCGCTGGATTCCAGCAGCGTTCCGGCAGAGATTTCATAGGTCGTGCCGCCGCGCATCAGCCGAACGCGGGGGTTGCGCAGGCTGCTGCTGATGCCGCCGCCATCCGCGATCAGGCCCAGAATCTTGTAATTGCGTGACGGCATCGGAAAGGCGCCGGGGCTGGACACGCCGCCCACCAGTTCCACCGAATTGCCGCGGCCCTGCGTCAGGCTCAGCTGCACCTGCGCCGAGGGCACGATGGATTCAAGCTTGGCCTGAATGCGCGCCCGCGCGGCGGCAGGGGTCAGTCCGCGGATCTGCACCTCGTTGACATAGGGCACGAAGACCGTGCCATCGCCAGCCACCTCGACCCCGGGCATGGCCGTGGATTTCTGCGTGGGCGTGGTGATCAGCGAGTTTTCCTGACTGTCCCAGATGGTGATGTCGACCTTGTCGCCGGTCTGGATGACGCTTTCGCTGGACCCGGTGGCGGTGCGGGGCCACGCGGTATCATGGCCTTCGCCGGTGCGCGGCCAGCTTGCGATCAGGGGCATGGTGGCGCGGGTGACGGGCATGACCTGAAAGCTGGGAATTTCGGCATCGGCTTCGCGCAGGACTTCGGATTGCAGCGCCGCCCCCCGGGGCAGGCTGCAGGCCGACAGCGCCGTAGCGCCAGCCAGAAGCGCGATCAGGATACGAGACGTCATCAACACGGGGCCTCCCGAAGCAGTCGTTTACCCGTTTGCGGGCTTTCTTGCCGGTCAGGTTCGGTGATAGACAGTTTCTTGGTCCCGGGGAAGTGCATAGGACCGGCACAAGCGGCGGAGCGTCGGAGTTTTGCAACGCAAACGGACGGAATTTGGCCCTGAACCGGCCCGGGTGACCAAGGCTTGCCAGTGTGGCGCCAGCTTGGGCAGGATCCTGCCGATGTGCGCCGCGGAGCCCTGCGCGTGACCCTGTCGAAACGGCTGCTGGATCTGGGGCTGGCGCTGCTGCTGCTGGTGGTTGGGATGCCGCTGCTGCTGGGCCTCGCGGGGCTGATCCTGCTGCGCGACGGGCGCCCGGTGCTGTATCTGTCCGAACGCATGACCACGCCGCAGCGCGGCTTCCTGCTGTGGAAGTTCCGCACGATGCGCCCCGATGGCGCCGATCGCGGTGTGTCGGGGGGCGACAAGGCGGATCGCATCACCCGCACGGGGCATTTCCTGCGCCGCTACCGTCTGGACGAACTGCCGCAGCTCTGGAACATCCTGCGCGGCGATATCAGCTTTGTCGGGCCGCGCCCGCCGCTGCGCCGCTATGTGGAGATGTTTCCGGAGCTTTACGCGCAGGTGCTGCGGCAGCGCCCCGGCGTCACCGGGCTGGCCACGCTGGCCTTTCACCGGACCGAGGAGCGTCTGCTGGCGCCCTGCCGCAATGCCGACCAGACCGAAGCGGTCTATTGCCGCCGCTGCGTGCCCCGCAAGGCGCGGCTGGACCTGATCTATGCCCGGCGGCGCAGCCTGTGTTACGATCTGCGCCTGATCGCGGCCACGGTGATCCGGCGGATCCCTCTGAACTGACGCGCGATTACAGCCGGACGCGGTGCATCGCGACATATCCGGTGGTGGTTCCCAGCCACTGCTTGGAGCCGAGAATTTCACCCTCCGCGCTGACCACGAAGTAATCGACGAAGGGCGGACCGTCCTCTCCGGTGCAGGCCACCACCATTTCGGTGCCGGTGGCATTGATCAGCCCCATGCTGACCGGCACGGTCTGGTCGGGTTCGACGCCGCAGCGATAGGTCAGTTCCTCGGTCACGTCTTCGGCGGTGAGAAAGCGCATGACATACGTGGCGGTGCCGGTCTGCCGTGCGCGGATCAGCGCCAGAACCGCGTCCTCCTCCACCGACATCAGATCGCCGCCCAGACCCCGTGTCGCCACGATATAGCCGTTCCGCAGGGTGAAGGACTGCCGTTCGGTGGTGGCGAAGGTGTCATAGGCGCCGTTCTGCTGGATTTCCACGGCCAGCGCCTGCGATTTGCGGTCCTCGATGGACAGGTAGATCACGGGCCGGTCGGTGGCCTGAAGCGTGGCAAGGATCTGCTGGCCGGTCACTTCGGACGGGGCCGTTTCGCCGCGCTGGAACAGCGTCTGATAGGCGGTTTCCAGAATTCGCGGACGCTGCGGATCGTTGCCGCAGGCGGCCAGAGCGGTCAGCAGGGCGCAGAGCCCGATCCCTTGGCGCAAGCGTGTGCCGGTCATCGCCAGAACCTCCCCCAGGACGCGGCGACATCCGGTTCATGCCCCTCCCGCACCAGTTCGTAAAGCCGGTCAGGCACCGACAGCCGCGCGCCGCCGTCGCGCTGCACCGAGCGGATCGTGACATCGGTGCCCTCGCGCGAGGGGGTTCCAGTGCCGATAGCCAGCGGGATGGTCAGCATGATGCCCTTGTCAAAGGATCCCTCGCCAAAATCATCCGCCGACACGTCGGTCAGCGTGGCGAAGGCGCCGATCTTCCAGCCGTTCACGAATTCCCGGCTGAAGGTCAGCGTGGCGCCGGTATCGCCCGCCAGATAGCGGCCCACATCCAGCTGCCCGTTATAGCCGCCGCCAAAATCGTAATAGGCCGAGACATGGCCGTTCACCTTCGGGAAACTCCGGGTGATGCCGCTGACGGGGTCGGTCGTCTCGTTGCCCTGCAGGCCGAACTGCTGGTCAAAATCGCGGCGTTCGACATAGTTCAGCTCTGCCCCAAGCGCGAGGCGGCTGGAAACCGGCTTCCACAGCACTTCGGCAGAGGCCCCGGCATACATGCTTTCCAGATAGCCCAGCGTCAGGCGGCTGTAGACCTGCGGCGCGGGCCGTCCGTAAAAGCTGAGCGTCAGGGTGCGCAGCGAGGGATCCCCCTCCCGCGCGAAGACGCCGTAATCGGTGCGCACGCGGGGCAGGGCGGATTCGCTCTCGCGGTCGATCTCGTCCAGATTGCCGAAAACGCGCTTTGTCAGCGCGCCGCGCAGCACGATGTTCGGCGTGATCTCCAGCTTGCCGCGCAGGGACGCGCCGATATCCACCCGCAGCGGATCGTCCGGGTCGAAGGTGCTGTAGGACAGCGAGGGGCCAAGCGACCAGGTAAAGCGCGGATGGCTTTGCAGGTCGACGGGGGGGGCGATGCGCTGCGCGTCCGAAAAGCTGGTGCGGGCCAGCATGTCCACCGCCGCGTCCTGTTCCAGCCGTTCCAGATCGCTGCGCCGCATCGTCACCGCCGACAGCGCCATGCCGCGATCCGACGGGATGATGACAAACTCCTCGACCGAGGCGGGCAGGAGCCGGGTCATCACCCGCGCCGTGCGCCCGATGGCCTGCGCCGGGGCGCCGTAGGTGTCGTTGCGGACCCGCAGCGTGGCGCGCGTGGGTTCCAGCCGGAAGCCCTGCAGCTCCAGATTCTCGCGTTCCAGCGCGCGGGCAAGCTGGGCTTCCACGGAGTCGCTGGTGCCGGGCAGGTCGCTGGTCCAGCCCAGATCGGCTGCGCTGCCGGGCGCGCGCGGCTTCACCGGCAGACCGGCGCTTTCGGTGCCGCCGGGCACCCCCAGCGTCTTGGGGTTGATCGGCAGGGTCAGCTGTGCGCCCACGGTGGAGCCATAGGCATAATACAGCGACAGCTGCGTGCCATTGTCGAAGCGGTAATCCAGCCCCAGATTGACCGGCATGCCATGGTCGAAATCGCTGCTGCGCCGTTCCTCCTCATAATCGTCCGAGGAGTATTCCAGCTTGACCGTCAGCCGTTTGTCGGGGGACCAGCTGATCCCGCCAAAGGGCGCGACATCGCCGCGGAACCAGCGGTCGGCGGTGGGCTGGCCGCCAGTGCCTAGAATGGTGTCGGAGCGCGTGCCGACCGAGGTCATCGCGCCATAGCTGCCAAGCCGCCCCCAGCCCAGACCGGCGGTCACCGCCAGCCCCGGCGCCAGAGTCTTGGTCGCCACGAGGTATTCGCCGCTATAGATGCCGGTGCCGATGAAATCCTGCAGCCCGATCACGACCGAAGGCCGCCAGTCGGTTTCGGTGAAGATCTGGAAGCGGATGTCGAAGCTGCGATCATAATAGATCCCGTCCACCGAGGCCGGATGGTCGAAATCCTGAATCCCGGTGTAGCGGAAGGTGCCGCTCAGCCGCGGGGCCAGCTGAAAGCTGAGCGAGCCGCGGTTCGCGCCGCCGACATAGCCATAGGTCAGGGCAAGCGTGCCGTCAGGGGCAGGTTCGGCGGTGGGCATGTCGATCAGGCCCGGCAGGCCATACAGGTTGAAGGCCGGCAGCGTGTCGGCCCATACCGGCGCGGCGAGGCCCGTCAGACCTGCCGTTGCGGCCAGTGCCGCTGTCTTGCCCAGCCACGTCGCCATGTCACCCCCGGATCCCTGTGCCGTGTTGGAACCAGAGCTAGTCCGAAATGCGCCGTCTGTCCATTCACGGGCGGGGCAGGGTGCCGCGCTGTGGGATATTCGGCACGGCTCCGCCACAGGGATCCCCCCACATTTTGAATTGTTAAGCGGGCGGTAAGACCCGTTGCGCTATTCCTGACGCCGGGTGAGTTTGGAAGGGTGGTGGAGATGGGTGCGGACAGCAATGTCGCGCCGGTCATCATCAAAAGGAAAAAGGTCGTTGGCGGCGGGGGGCACCATGGCGGGGCCTGGAAAGTCGCCTATGCCGACTTCGTGACGGCGATGATGGCCTTTTTCATGTTGATGTGGCTGCTGAACGCGACGACGGAAAAACAGCGCAAGGGACTTGCGGATTACTTCAATCCGACGATTGCCGTGGCCCGGATTTCCGGGGGCGGCACTGGCATGCTGGGCGGGGACAACACGTTTTCCGAGATGACGCTGCCGCAGGTCGGCACCGGCGCCACCAGCGAGAGGCCGGCGGAAAGCGATTCCGCACGCGGCACCTTCACGCAGGGCGAGGCGCAGGATGCCGAAGAAGAGGCGCTGCGCGAGCTTGAACAGAAGCTGCTGGGCCGCACCGGCGAAAGCGCGCTGGATGATGGTCTGATGCGGCATATCGTGACCCGGCTGACCGACGAAGGTCTGGTGGTCGAACTCTACGAGACCGCCGAGTCGCGGCTGTTCGACGACAGCGGCAGGCCGACGCCGCTGCTGGAACGGCTGGCTGCGGCGGTGGCACGGGTGGCCGACATGGTCAGCAATCCGGTAGCGGTGGAGGGGCATGTGCGGGCCTATCCCATTGTTCTGGCAAAAAATCCGGCTTGGGATGAATCGGCGCAGCATGCCGGGCATATGCGCGACCTGCTCTGGCGGGAGGGGCTGGACCGCGACCGTGTGGCTCGCGTGACCGCCCATGCCGACCGCGATCCCGCGCATGACAACCCGATGGATCCGCGCAACACCCGGCTGGAGGTGATCTTTCTGCGCGACCGCTGAGGAGGGGGGAATGGCTTGGATTTTAGCTGTTAGCGGCCCATTAAGCTGCCGCGCGTATCTGTTGCCGGGACATCTCGAAACCGCGACAGCAGAAAGGCGTGTCCATGACCATTTCGTCGTCCCTCAACGCGGGCGTTTCAGGGCTTAGCGCAAATGCCAGCCGACTGGCGAGCATTTCCGACAACATCGCCAATGCCTCCACCTATGGCTACCGGCGGGCAGAGACAGAGTTCAATGCGATCGTGATGAACAACACGGGTCGCAGTTTCACTGCGGGCGGGGTGGTGTCGCAGAACCTGCGGCTGGTGGACCAGAAGGGGGCGCTGGCCACGACCAGCAACGCCACCGATCTTGCGGTCAGCGGCAAGGGTCTGCTGCCCGTGGTCGCGGGACCGCAATATGACCGCAACCCCGCCAGTCCGGAGATGCTGCTGACCTCCACCGGCTCGTTCCGCGTCAATGACGAGGGGTATCTGGCCAATGAGGCGGGATATTACCTGATGGGTTGGCCCGCCAACCTTGATGGCAGCATCCCGGCCTTCCCGCGCGATACGGTGGGCGGGCTGGAGCCGATCCAGTTCAATCGCGCTCTTCAGGGGGATCCGACCACCAGCGTCGCGATGACGCTGAACCTGCCCGCCACTGGCACCATGGCGGGGGCCGATGGCGCCTCGGAAAACCTGTCCATCGAGTATTTCGACAATCTTGGCGTGTCGCAGAACATCAGCCTGACCTTCACCCCCACGGTCCCCGCCACCGGCACCTCCAACGAATGGACGCTGGTGATGGAGGATTCGGCCTCTGGCGGAACGGTGGTTGGCGAATACACCCTGACCTTCGACGACAGCCGCACCGGCGGCGGTCGACTGCTCTCCGTGGCGACGGTGACCGGCGGCGCCTATAACGCGGCGACCGGCCTTGCCACGGTCACCGTGGCAGGGGGGCCCATCGAATTCGACCTTGGCGCGGTTGGCGGCACCACCGGCCTGTCGCAGCTTTCCGACAGCTTCACCCCGCTCTCCGTGGTCAAGGACGGATCCCCGGTCAGCAGCATGATCTCGGTCGAGGTCGATGGCAGCGGCTATGTCAGTGCGCTTTATGACAGCGGCATTTCCAAGACGCTGTATCAGGTGCCGCTGGCGGATCTGCCGAACGTGAACGGCATGATCGCGATGGACAACCAGACCTTCAAACCCTCTTCCGACAGCGGCGCCTATTTCCTCTGGGATGCGGGGGATGGTCCCACTGGCGAGATCAAATCCTTCTCGCGGGAGGAATCCGCGACCGATGTGGCGCGCGAACTGACCGACATGATCAAGACGCAGCGCGCCTACACGTCCAATGCCAAGGTCATCCAGACCGTGGACGACATGCTGCAGGAAACCACCAACCTCAAGCGCTGACGCGCTGCAGAGCCCATGAACGGAGGCCGCTGAATGTCGCTGACCGGAGCCCTTTCCAACGCATTGAGCGGCCTTACCGCAAACAGCCGCAAGGCGGGACTCGTCTCGTCCAACATTTCCAACGCGACGACCGAAAGTTATGGCCGTCGGGTGCTGGAGCTGTCTCCGCGCAGCAGCGGCACCTCCGGAGGGGTCTGGATCGACGGGGTCGTGCGGCTTGAAGATGCGGCGGTGCTGTCGGATCGCAGGCTTTCCGACGCACAGTCGGGCTTTGCCGACAGCCTGCAGTCCTATGCCACTCAGGTGGAGACCCTGTTTGGCGCAAGCGGCGCGGCAGGATCGCTGACCGAACGTTATGCCACGTTCGAGAACGCGCTGCTGACGGCATCCAGCGATCCGGCCTCGACCCAGCGGCTGGATGCCGTGGCGCTGGCGGCGCAGGATCTGGCGGCCAAGCTGACGGTCATCAGCGCTGGCGTCCAGTCCGCCCGGACCGAGGCGGATACGGCCATCGCGACGCAGGTCGAGGCGCTGAACAGTGCCCTGTCCCGGGTCGACCGGCTGAACGTGGCGATTTCTGACACGGTGCTGCGCAATGGCGATGCTTCCTCGCTGATGGATGAACGGCAGCGGGTGATCGACAGCGTGTCCGGGATCGTGCCGCTGCGCAGTGTCCAGCGCGACCGGGGCATGGTGGCGCTTTACGCGGGATCCGGCACGGTGCTGCTTGATCCCGACATCAACAGCGCGCCTGCGGTTCTTGGCTTCACCCCCGTGGCGACCGTCACCAGCGACATGACGCAGGATAACGGGCTGCTGTCGGGCATCACCCTGAACGGTAGAGCCATTCGCGCCAGCAATGCCGGACCGCTGGGGGGAGGCACGCTGGGTGCGCAGCTGCTGATCCGCGACGAGGCCGGGGTGGCGACGCAGGTGGCGCTGGATGCGCTGGCCCGTGATCTGATCGACCGTTTTGGTCCGGGCGGCCCGGATGCCACGCTTGGCGCCACCGATGCGGGGCTGTTCACCGATGCCGGGCTTGCTTTTGATCCGGGTGACGAAACCGGCATCGCAGGCCGGATCCGCATCAATGCGCTGGTCGCCCCCGGAGGTGCCGGATCCTGGCGCCTGCGCGACGGGCTCGGCGCCGCCGTGACGGGGGCCGTGGGGGATGCCACGCTGATCAATGGTTATGCCGATGCGCTGGAGGCGCTGCGGACCCCGGCGTCGATTGCGCTGGGCACTGGACCCAAGAGCTTTGGCCAGCATGTGGCGGATCTGCAGTCGCAGGTGGCGATGTCGCGCGTCCGGGCCGACTCCGAACAAAGCTTCAGCCGCGCCCAGAATACGGCGCTGCGCGAGCTGGAGCTGTCCAAGGGCGTGGATACCGACGCCGAGCTGCAGGACCTGATGCTGATCGAACAGCATTATGCCGCCAATGCCCGGGTGATGACCGTCGTCGACGAACTGATGCAGAGACTTCTGAACATCTGAGGAGAGCGGGAATGAACACTGTCGGAGACATGGCGCGCACGCTGCTGCTGCGGACGCATCACACACGGCTCAACCGCGAGATGGATCAGCTCGGGGTCGAACTCGCCACGGGGTTCGTCCGCGATCCAGCCACCCATCTGGCGGGGGATGTCACCGGTCTGGTCGCCATTGACCGCACCCTCGCGCAGTTGGAGGCCTTTCGTCTCAATACCGCGGAAGCCTCGCTGCTGGCGGGGACGATGCAGACGACACTGTCCGAAATCCAGACCCGCGCCGAGGCCGTCTCGCAGGTTCTGCTTTCGGCGGCGCTGACCCCGTCGTCAGAAATGCTCTCCACCCTGTCGGAAGAGGCGAGCAATGCCTTTGGACAGATGGTCAGCGGCCTGAACCGGGGGATTGGCGGCCGCTATCTTTTTGCCGGAACCACGACCGACACGCCTCCGCTGGCGGATCCGGAGGCGATGCTGGCCGATCTGCGCGGCGCGCTTGCCGGAGAGACGACGGTGGCCGGGGTGGATGCCGCGCTCGACGCATGGTTCGGTTCCGGCGGCGGGTTCGAGACGATGGGCTATCTTGGATCGCAGGACGGTCTTGCGCCGCTGCGGCTGAGCCGGACCGAAACCGCGGCCCTGGACATCCGCGCGGACAATCAGGTGTTCCGGGACGTCTTGAAGATGATGGCCAAGGCGGCGCTGGCCACCGATCCGACGCTTGGCCTGCCTCTGGAGGTGCAGACGGGTCTTATGGCGAAAGCGGGTCGTGATCTGCTGCAGGCGCAGGCTCCGGTGGTGGAATTGCGCGCGGGCCTTGGCGCGCTGGAAGCCCGGATCGAGGAAACCACCACGCGCAATGCTGCCGAGACCACCGCGATGAGCCTCGCCCGGCTGGATCTGGTGGGGATCGACCAGTTCGACACCGCCGCCCGCTACGAGAACACCCGCTCCCAGCTGGAGGCGCTTTATGCGATTACCGTACGTTCCTCACGCATGTCGCTGACGGAGTTCTTCTGATGCGACGGCTTTTGCTGGGCGTGACGCTGGCGGTTGCGGCCATGGCGGGGCAGACCGAGGCGCAGGCGGTGCGGATCAAGGATCTGGTGGAGGTCGACGGCGTCCGCGCCAACGATCTGGTGGGCTACGGGCTGGTGGTCGGGCTGAACGGCACGGGCGACGGTTTGCGGAACGCACCATTCACCGAAGAAATCATGCAGAATATTCTGGAACGGCTCGGAGTGAACGTCACCGGAGAGCAGTTTCGCCCCCGCAATGTCGCAGCCGTGTTTGTCACCGGGCGACTGCCGCCTTTTGGCCGCGCCGGTGGCCAGATCGACGTGACGGTATCGGCAATCGGGGATGCCAAAAGCCTGCTGGGGGGAACGCTCATCATGACGCCGCTCAATGCCGCGGATGGCCAGATTTATGCCGTGGCGCAAGGGACGGTGATCGCGGGCGGGGTCGAAGCCGAAGGTGATGCCGGTCGTGTGGTGCAGGGGGTGCCGACCTCCGGGGTCATTCCCGCCGGGGCGCGGATCGAACGCGAGGTGGATTTCGAGTTTCAGGATCTGTCCACCTTGCGGCTGGCGCTGCGCGAGCCGGACTTTACCACCGCCGCCCGGATCGAAGCGGCGATCAACCGGGCGGTGGGGCGGCGTGCGGCCAACATGACGGATGCCGGCACCGTGTCGGTCGACCTGCTCAGCACGGGCGCCAGTTCTCCCGCCCGGGCCGTCGTGGCGATTGAGAACCTTGCGGTGGAACCGCAGCGCCGGGCACGGGTCGTGGTCGACCAGAGGTCGGGCACCATCGTCATGGGGGAAGATGTGCGGATTTCCCGGGTTGCCGTGTCGCAGGGCAACCTGACGCTGCGCATTCAGGAAGCGCCGATCGTGGTGCAGCCCAACCCCTTTGCCGAAGGCGAGACCATCGCCGTCCCCCGCACCGAAGCGGATATTGTCGAAGAGCCCGGCATCGGGCTTGCGGAAGTTCCGGGCGGCACCAGCCTGTCAGAGGTCATCGCCGGGCTCAATGCGCTGGGTGTGTCCCCGCGCGACATGATCGACATTCTGAAAAGCATCAAGGCCGCAGGCGCGCTGCATGCGGAATTCGTGGTGATGTGACGCTGAGCTCGCCGCGAAAGGCCATCTTAACGGTCGGCGGTCTATCCGGTTACGAAGGCTGATTTAGGAGCTGCCCAGATGCTGGGAATCATCGGGATCGTTGTGATCTTTGCCATGGTGTTCGGCGGCTACATCGCCGCTGGTGGCAAAATGGCGATCATCATCAAGGCGCTGCCTTTCGAAATGATGATGATCGGGGGGGCCGCCGTGGGCGCCTTTCTCATCGGGAATGACGGGAGCGTCGTCAAGCATACGCTCGCGGATATGGGCAAGGTCTTCAAGGGGCCAAAATGGAAGACCTCTGACTACAAGGACCTGCTCTGCCTGCTGTTCGAACTGATCCGCCTTGCCCGGCAAAGCCCGGTCGCCATCGAAGAACATGTGGAATCGCCCAAGGACTCGTCGATCTTTTCGCGCTATCCGAAAATTCAGGGCGACAAGCTGGCGATCGAACTGATCTGCGACACCATGCGCTCCATGTCCATGAATTATGACGATCCCCATCAGGTCGAAGAGGTTCTGGACAAGCGCATCGAGGCGGTGGAGCATCATCGCATGCATTCCAGCCACGCCTTGCAAAGCATGGCGGATTCTCTTCCCGCCCTTGGCATCGTGGCTGCCGTGCTCGGGGTCATCAAGACCATGGGCTCCATCGACCAGCCGCCGGAAGTGCTGGGCAAGCTGATTGGCGGTGCCCTGGTCGGGACCTTTCTGGGGGTCTTCCTCGCCTATGGGTTCGCCGGGCCATTTGCCGTAAAGGTGAAAGCGGTTGTCGAAGAGGATCTGCATTTCTATCAGCTGATCCGAGAGGTGCTTGTGGCCAACCTGCACAACCACGCCACAAACATCTGTATCGAGGTCGGTCGTCAGAATACTCCGGCGCATTTCCGCCCCAGCTTTGTCGATCTGGAAGAGGCGCTGAAATCCGTCAAGCAGGAGGCGGCATGATCCGCATCCTGAGGGTCTCCATTTTCCTATGGCTTCTGGCTTCGGCAGCCGGAGCACAGACGGTGTTGGTCCGGTCTGGGGAACATGGGGACTTCACCCGGCTTGTGCTGGACCTGCCTGCCGGGGTCGAAATCACTGCTGCACCCTTGGCGGACGGTGGCGGCACGCTGCTGAAACTGCCCGGGCCGGGATATCGTCTCGACACATCTCAGGTGTTTGACCGCATCACCCGGACGCGGATTGCTTCCGTGACAGCTCTTCCGGACGGGGCAGGGCTGGACATCCGTTTTGGCTGCGCCTGCGGCACACGGCTGTTCCGCGCGGGCGATCGCATGATGGTGCTGGATGTGGGGGAATCTTTGCCGGAGGCACAGGATGTGGTGCCGCCAGACGAAAATTCCGCTCCGGAAACCGGGATGCTCTCGGAAGTTCGTCTGGGGGCCGATCCGGGGATTGGTCCCAGACAGGTCGAAAACCCGCTGATGCCGGCACCCTTCTTTCAGGACCGGATCCGGGCGGAGGAAGATACCCGGATGCTGACCGATTTGACGGAGTTCGAGCAATCACTGGCGCAGCAGGTGGCCAGCGCCGCCACTCAGGGCCTTCTGGAGACGGTGCTTGATCCGCGGCTGCTTGCACAACCGCCCAGCCCTTCGAAGCCGCCGGCTGCCCTGCCTCAGAAAGCACGGGAGCATGTGGGAGCTTCGCTCGTCCCGTCACAGCCAAGCGATCCGGAGCAACGCATAAGGCTTGGCGGTCAAATCCCGTGCACGGCTGACTCGGCGCTGGATCTGTCCGCGTGGGGCGGAGAGGCTGACACGCCGCTCGACAGCCATATTCCGGCACTGCGCAGCAGGCTCTATGATGGTCGTGACCGGCTGGATCGCGAGGTGATGCATGATCTGGTTCGCGCCTATCTGTCCATCGGCTTCGGGGTGGAAGCACGGGCTTTGCTCGCGCTTGATGAGGAGCGCCCGCCCGAGCTTCTTGCGGCGCTTGCGTTGATTGTTGACGGCAAGCAGGGTGATCTTGGCGTCTTTGACGGTCAGACAGAATGCGACGGTGCTGCAGCTTTGTGGTCGGTTCTTGCGGGTGGCAACGGTGCCGACCGGGCCGAGATCAATGATGCCGCCGTCCTGCGGGCTTTTGAAGCGCTGCCTTTGGTGCTGCGCGATCTGCTGGGACCTCAGCTCGCGACCCGGTTAGCTCAGGCGGGGCACGAAGATACGGCGCGGAACGTGCTGTCTCGTCTGCAGCGGGCCACCGGCAGCGTCAGCCAGGAAATGCAGTTCACAGGAGCGCGGATCGATCTTCTGTCCGGAGAGATTGAGGCTGCAAAATCGGTGCTCGACTCGTTCACCCATGAAAACGGGCCGCGCACCGCAGAGGCCGTGACCGCCGCGATCGAAGTTGCGACGCAGCAGGGGGCTCCGGTCCCGGCACGCCTGACAGACCTTTCCGCCGCCTATGTGACAGAGCTGCGCAAGACCGAACAGGGCCCGGATATTTGGCTGGCACATGTGCGTTCGCTATGGGCCAACGGGCAGTTTCAGGAAGCGGTGACGGAGCTTCTGCAGACCGACGAAATTCCGGACGCCACACTGGCGAAAGCCGCTTCGGAAGTGGTGCAGGTGATGGCCGAAATGGCGGAAACGCCGCTTTTCCTGCGCCATGTGCTTGACCCGCACGTGTTTGCGCTTCCCGGTCTTGACGGGGATGTGTCGCTGGATGTGGCGTCGCGCCTTCTGGAACTGAATTTGCCCGACAGTGCGGACCAGTGGCTGGGGAGATATGCCGCCGAGCCGGAGGACAGGCGCAAGGCGCTGCTGCTCGCCCGCAGGCATCTGGCAGGCGGCGAACCCGAAGCAGCGGAAATTGCGCTGATCGGGTTGCAGGGTGAAGACGTTTTGGCCCTGCGCGTCCAGGCCCGCGAAATGATGCAGGACTTTACCTTTGCAGCCGACGCCTTCGCCCGGCTGGGCCGCAGCGACGAGGCGCAGGATGCGGCTTGGCTGGCAGGGGACTGGGCGGCCTTGGAAAATGGTGCAGAACCGACCTATGCCGCCACTGCCGACCTCGTTCGATCTGAGCTACCGGATCTTGAAGCCGCGCCCATCACCTTGGCGCTTGGGGAAACGCTCGCCGCGTCTGGTGCAGAGACGTTGCAAACGCTGCGAAGCCTGCTGGAAGAAACGCGGCTTCAGGACTGAGACAGCCAAGCCAGATACCAAATTTCAACCACTCTGGCGGTAAAGCTCAGAACATATCGCAAACAAGGGGATTGAGATGATCAACGTCGCCGCTGTGCTGCTTGTGCGGCATCGCTTCTCCAGCAGGGCGGTGATGTGTCTGGCGGGGATGCTCCCTATGTCCCCTTTTTCCGTTTCTGCGGCGGTCCCGGCCGGGTCCGTCTGTGATCAGGCCGCCGCGGAGGCGTCGGTGCAAAGCGGCGTGCCACTCGCTGTGCTTATGGCGCTCTCGCGTACGGAAACTGGTCGGCTGAAGGACGGACAGGTGCAGCCCTGGCCCTGGACGGTCAATGTCGAGGGGACGGGAGCATGGTTTCCCTCCGAGCCGGAGGCGCTTGCTCATGTCCGCCAGCATCTGGAGGAGGGCAGGCGCAGCATCGATATCGGATGTTTCCAGATCAATCATCGCTGGCATGCTGACAAGTTCCCCTCGCTTGATGCCATGTTCGCACCGGTGGAAAATGCCCGCTATGCGGCGCATTTCCTGTCAGAGCTTTACGCCCGCACGGGAGACTGGACCGAGGCGGCAGGGCTCTATCACAGCGGCACTCCCGAGCTTGCGGCCCGGTACAAGGCCCGGTTCACACAGATTTCTGCCGAACTCGATGCCGGATCCCTCCGGATGGTGAGTGCCGCGCGCCAGAATGACTATCCCTTGCTGCGCGCAGGGGGGGAGCGGGCGCTGGCGTCCCTGACGCCGATTTCTGTCCGGATTCGCCCGCTGATCGCGCGGGAGACACAGTAGATATGGCGAGCCGCTCCGACTCCTATTTCCGGCCGACAGTGTTTCTCGCTGTCGCGTTGATGGCGATCATCGTGATGATGATCCTGCCCATGCCATCCTGGGTGCTGGATATCGGTCTTGCTGCCTCATTCGGCGTGGCCATCCTGATCTTTACCGTCACGTTGTTCATCGAACGGCCGCTCGACTTCTCTGCCTTCCCGACCATCCTGCTGGCATCGCTGATGCTTCGGCTGTCGCTCAATGTCAGTTCGACCAAACTCATTATCGGTCAGGGACATACCGGCACGGGCGCTGCGGGTGAGGTGATCGAGGGGTTCGCGAATTTCGTCATGGGCGGCAGCGTGTTCCTTGGCCTGGTGGTGTTTGGCGTGCTGCTGATCGTCAACTTCACGGTAATCACCAAGGGCGCGGCACGGATGGCCGAAGTTGGCGCGCGCTTTGCCCTTGATGCAATGCCGGGCAAACAGCTTGCCATCGACAGCGACATGGCAGCTGGCGCCATCGACCACGCTGAAGCCAAACAGCGCCGCGAGCGGGAGCAGCAGGAAACCACCTTTTTCGGCTCTCTCGACGGCGCCTCGAAGTTTGTCAAAGGAGACGCGGTCGCAGGGCTGCTCATCACTCTGCTGAACCTTGTGATGGGCATGGTCATGGGAATCTTCGGGCATGGCATGGCCGTTTCCGACGCGTTTGAAACCTATGCGATTCTCACCGTCGGGGACGGTCTGGTGTCGCAGATTCCCGCGGTCATCATTTCCATCGCCTCGGGTCTGCTTCTTGCGCGGGGAGGTGCCACCGGCGCCACCGACGTGGCCATGATCAGCCAGCTGGCGCGGCACCCCGCCGCGCTGGGGACTGTCGGAGTGCTGATGGCCCTGTTTGCGCTGGTGCCGGGCCTGCCGTTCCTGCCTTTCATGCTGGGCGCGGTCATCCTGTCATTTGTCTCTTATCGCCTGTCGCGGCAGCCCGTCGCGACGGCTGCGACCGGACCCGCTGAGCTGATAGCGCCAGCGCCGCGTGAAAAGCCGATCGGAGACATCCTGGATGTTGATGACATCCATGTGGAATTCGCGCCTGATCTGGTAAACATGGTTCTGGATCCCGGAACTGGTCTGGACGTCCGGATCGCCAACATGCGCCGTCACATTGCTTCCGGCTTTGGCTTGATCCTGCCCGAGATTCGCCTGACTGACGCCCCGGCACTGGCGACCGGCGTCTATGTCATCCGCATCCATGGCGTGGAGGTGGCGCGCGGCGAGCTCAACCCCGATCTGGTGCTTGCGCTCATGCTTGATGACAAGCGGCAGCTGCCCGAGGGGCGGGATGTGACTGAACCGGTCTATGGTGCGCCCGCCCGATGGATCCGTCCGCTTGATCAGGATCGGGCGGCCATCACTGGCGCAACCATCGTAACTCCGACCGAGGTTCTGGCGACCCATCTGCTGGAAGTCATCAAGCGGAATTTTGGCAGGCTTCTTACGTTGAAATCGCTTCGGCGCATTCTTGATGAGATGGTCTCGCTCAGCGACAAATCGCGCGCGGAGGCAAATCGGCGCCTGCTGGACGAGCTCATTCCTGACAAGGTGCAGATCGATACACTGCACGCGACGCTTCGCCTGCTTCTTGAGGAACAGGTCAGCATACGGAACCTGCCCCTCATTCTGGAGGCGGTGGCCGAAGTCCGGGGACATCACTCAACCCCGGAGGCCATCTGCGAACATGTCCGACAGCGGCTTGGCTTCCAGCTTGTCGCCGCCATGCGGAGGGAGGACGGAACGATTCCATTGATCCAGCTCGCCGCAGAATGGGAAGATACCTTCAACACTTACCAGATCGACGGCGGGCGCGGTGCCTTGGATGTCGCATTGCCGCCCGAAGCGTTCGAACAGCTGACCCGCAACATTGCTGACGAAGTGGCTCAGGCCAGCGCACGGGGGGTCTTTCCAGCGCTTGTCATTTCGTCCCGGCGCAGGCGCTTTTTGCGAACGCTCATGGCAGCAAAGGGGATCGCAAACCCGGTGCTTTCCTTCGAGGAAATTGGCATCGAAGCGCGTCCCTCCCTGGTTGGGGTGGTGGCCGCATGACGGCGCTGGAGCAGGCATTTCCGCAGCTTTCTCACGGGCTGTGGCTCGGGTTTCTGGTTTTTCTGCGCATTGGGGCTCTGCTGACCGCATTGCCTGGGCTTGGCGAGCAGTGGCTTTCGGTGCGTATTCGTCTTGTTCTGGCAGGATTGCTTACCGCCGCTGTTCTGCCAGCGGTTGAACCGTTCTTTCCCGAGGCTACGCCGGCTCTGGAAGTCTTTATGCCTGCGCTTCTGACAGAAACCGTGTCCGGTCTGCTGCTTGGTCTGACACTGCGGCTTTTCGTGTTTGCCTTGCAGATGGCCGGGACAATTGCCGCTCAGGCCACCTCCCTGTCACAGCTCCTGGGAAACAGCACCAGCGAACCTCTTCCCTCAATCGGACATATCCTGACGTCGGCGGCACTGGCACTGCTGATGCTCACGGGTTTTCATGTGAAGGCTGCTGTTTTCCTGATTTTGTCCTACGAAATCCTGCCACCGCTCACCTGGCCATCACCGGGCGCGGTCGCGGAAGCCGGTCAGGCCGAAGTCGCTCGAAGCTTTGCCCTCGCCTTCACTCTGGCGGCACCCTTTGTCATCCTTTCAGCGCTGTATAATCTGACCTTGGGCTTCATCAACAAAGCCATGCCGCAGCTGATGGTGGCTTTTGTCGGCGCTCCAGCAATCACTTTCGGCGCCATTGCGCTTCTGGGGCTGGCTGCCCCCCTTCTGCTGGCGGTCTGGCTGGATCGGGTCGACGCCTTTCTGTCCAATCCCTTCTGGTGATGTCATGGCAGCGGATGATGACGGCGAAAAATCTCATGACGCGTCGCAGCGAAAGCTGGAAGACGCGCGAAAGAAGGGAGAGATTCCTCGATCTGCGGATCTTCTGACGGCCGCCGCCTATTCCGGGCTGGTGGTGGCCGCCCTGGCTATGGGTGGGCAGTCGCTGGAGTCATTTGGCGAGTCGCTATTGCCTATGCTGGATCAGCCTGAAGAACTGTCAAAAGCGCTGTTCGGCGGTATGGCGACAGCCGCCACCGCGGGGCTGCTGCAATCGACAACGACGCCGCTCTTGTCATGGCTGGGGCTTCCGCCGCTTCTGGTAGGGTGTGTGCTCTTTGCCAGCCGAGGTGTGACGGTGACGGCCTCACGGCTTGCACCGAAGCTTAGCCGCATCTCTCCGCTGGAAAACGCGCGCAACAAATTTGATCGGCGCGGACTCTTCGAGTTTATGAAGAGCTTTGTGAAGCTGGTCATCTATGCTTCGGTGCTCGGGATCTTCCTGTCCAACCGCCTTGATCAGATGATGGGGTCGCTTGGCGGAACTCCGGGACAGGTCACGATGCTGATGGCCGCTTTGCTGACCCAGCTTCTGGTTCTGGCAGCCTTGGTTGCAATGACTTTGGGCGTTCTGGATTTCCTCTGGCAGTATGGAGAACATCTCAGACGGAATCGTATGTCCCATAAAGAACTTCGGGATGAATTCAAGGAATCCGAAGGCGATCCGATGTTCCGTCAGCACCGCAGGGCACGCGCACAAGAGATTGCCATGAATCGGATGATGCTGGACGTCCCGAATGCCGATGTGGTCATCGTTAACCCTGTCCATTACGCTGTGGCGCTGAAATGGAGTCGAAAACCGGGCGAGGCGCCCATATGTGTGGCGAAGGGTGCGGATGAAATTGCGCGTCGCATTCGTGAAATTGCGGAGGAGCATGGAGTTCCAATCCATTCGAATCCCCCCGCCGCCCGTGCTCTGTTTGCCTCCACAAAGATAGGGCAACAGATCAGCCGGGATCATTATCGCGCCGTCGCTGCCGCGATCCGGTTTGCCGAAGAGATGCGGCAAAAATCGAAGGCAGTCCCAGGAGGCGCGCGATGACCGGAAAAACTTCAGACCTTGGCGAGCTGCGCCACATCACCTCGCTGCTACGCGCGCGCGCGCTCGAAGATGTGCGTCGTGAACGTCTGGAAGAAGACCGGCTGCGGGCGGAGCAGGGAGAGATCGACAGAATGCGGGAAGCGGCACGTTCTGCGGCGCAAGCTGTGTCTCTGCAGCGCCTGATCGGCGCAGATACACTGTGGCAGGGCTGGCTGACCAGCCGACGGATGGAGATCAACCGGCAGATGGCCATGGTGCGCGCGCGCCAAGCCCACCACCTCGCGGTTGCCCGCCTCGCGTTCTCGCGCGACGAGGCGGTGGCGTCTCTGCAGTCCCGCGAAAGGCAGGCCCGACAGTCAGATGCAGAACGGCAACAGGCTCAGAAACTGGAGGCGCTGCTGTTTCTGCGGCGGCTTCAGGCCGTGGATCAGGCCGAGACATCATGATCGCAGCGAACTGACTCGGCCCGTGGTCTCCCTGGCACTGTTCGTGCGAGGGTTGCGGGTCCCGGAGTTCAAAGAGGGTGAGGAGCCTTGTGCAGGACGGGATGCTCATTTGGCGTTGGGACGAGTTGCGCCACTGGTGCAGGATCGGCACTGACACGATCATGTGAGTAAGCTGTCGGAAAATATGGAAGAGAATGCGTGGAGATGCGCGCGTCAAGATCGACATTAGCTGAACAGCATTCCATTCGCCTAATTCGTTTGACCTGCCCGCCGCGAAATCGCTCACCTCAATGGAGAGTCTGCGGCACCTCTGAAGGAGCAGACGAATGCTAAAGAGCCGTTTCACCGAGGCGCAGATAATCGGGATAATCAGGGAGTAGGGTTCAAGCGTTAAGCGATTGATCCAGTGGATCAATCGTAGCGCAGAACGGGATGCCGACTGCGGAAGTATGCTGCAGGCACGGCCTGAGCGCCGCAACGTTCTACAAGCTGACGTCCAAGTATGGCGGACTGGAAGTGTCCGAAGCCGCCCGGCTGAAGGCCCTCGAGGATGAGAACGCCCGGCTCAGCGCCTGCTGGCGGACACGATGCTGGACAACGTCGTGCCGAAGGATCTGCCGGGAAAGAACTGACGACATTGACCAGGCGGCGAGACGCGGTGCTCCGGGTGATGCGGGATCATGACATCTCGTAGCTCAGGGCCTGCAGGCTGATCGGTGTCGATCCCAAGACGCACCGCGCGTAAACGCTCGCCGGATTTCGCTGACATCCGCAAGGAGATGCAGGACATCGCCGACATGCGGCGTCGGTTCGGCTATCGCCGGATCGGTGTGTTGCTGGAACGCAAGGGCATGAGCATGAATCACAAGAAGCTTTATCGCATCTACCGCGAGGAAGGTCTGTCGGTGAAGCGACGACGCGGCCGAAAACGGGCACGCGGAACCAGGACGCCGATGCCGGTTGCCGCGTGGCCCAACGCTCGCTGGTCCTGGGACTTCGTGTCTGACAGCTGCGGCGCCTCGCGAAAGTTCCGGATCCTGGCGGTGATCGATGATTCCACCCGGGAATGCTTGTGCCTCGTGGCGGACACCAGCCTGTCCGGCGCACGGGTTGCCCGTGAGCTCAGCGCCCTGATCCGGATCTACGGCAAGCCCGGTTGCATTGTCAGTGACAATGGAACCGAGTTCACCAGCCGGGCGATCCTGAAATGGGTCGACGAGAACGAGGTGCCATGGCACTACATCGATCCGGGCAAGCCCCAGCAGAATGCTTTCGTCGAAAGCTTCAACGGCAGCCTGCGAGACGAGCTCTTGAACGAGGAGCTTTTTGACAGCCTGGACGATGCGCGGCGGAAGCTCGCCCTGTGGCGCTACGACTACAACACGGTCAGACCGCACTCCTCGCTGGGCAACCACCCCTCGCAACAAGCGCGCCGAGCGCTTGAGCAACTTGAGGGCTCTGCGCCCGGCGCGCTTGCTTCTGACGGAGCACGCGAATGCCAAAATCCAACCTGCAGCCTCTCGCTATGAATGAGGGGCCCTTAGGGGGCAGGTCAAGATCAGCGCATCATAATCCCCAGAGATGCTCGCGAGGAGTGAACCATGTTCTGCACAGTGGCTTGAAGGCCGACGTCTTCAGCGGCCTGAATCCTGAGTAGGCTCTGCTAGGTCATGTTGACAAAAGGCGCAGCCAAAGTCGGATGGAGGTGATGTCGATGAAGCCCAAGAAGCTCTCAGCGGTTTTGTCGTAGCGTGTG
>NZ_FNEJ01000093.1 GCF_900100085.1 Salipiger marinus | reverse complement strand
TATTCCGTTGAAAAACTCCGCTTGCCTGAAGAGCTGGCCGCTGATTCAATTTGGCTGCGGCAGCTTGAGGTTAACGGCGATGATGGGGTCCCGGCAGGAAGCGCAAGGCGCTCTGTTCTACGAGTTCTCGATCGAAGCGCATGTGCCGCCAGACCATCTGCTCCGATCTGTGGATCGGTTCGTCGATCTGACCGGCATCCGCCAGCACCTGGCCCCGTTCTACAGCTCCACGGGGCGGCCGTCGGTCGATCCGGAACTGATGATCCGCATGCTTCTGGTCGGCTACATCATGGGCATCCGGTCCGAACGCCGTCTCTGCGAAGAGGTTCACCTCAACCTTGCCTATCGCTGGTTCTGCCGTCTCGATCTGACCGTCCCGGTCCCGGATCATTCGACGTTCTCCAAGAACCGGCACGGCCGCTTCCGTGACAGCGACCTGTTGCGCCATCTGTTCGAGACGGTGGTAGCGCGCTGTATCGCGGAGGGATTGGCCAGCGGTCAGCGCCTCGCCGCGGATGCCAGCATCATTCAGGCCGACGCGAACCGGCAGAACTCGACGCCGAAGTCAGACTGGCAGTCGGGCAGCATCGACCCTGAAGAGGCGCCCCGGGCTGTCAGGGAATACCTGGAAACGCTCGATGACGCCGCCTTCGGTGCAGCGAGCCCGGTCGAGCCGAAGTTCACCTCCCATTCCGATCCTGCTTCGCAATGGACCGGGGCTCGGGGAGGCCCGGCCTACTTTGCCTATTCCACCAACTACCTGATCGATACCGACAACGGCGTGATCCTTGATGTGGAGGCCACCCGGTCGATCCGCCAGGCCGAGGTTGGATCGGTGCGGACCATGATCGACCGGGTGAACGATACCTTCGGCATCGCACCGGAACGGCTGATCGCCGATACCGCCTATGGCACCGGCGTCATGCTGGACTGGCTGGATCAGCAGCGCGGCATCGCACCCCATATCCCGGTGTTCGACAAGTCAGCGCGTAGGGATGGGACATTCGAGCGCGCCGACTTCAACTATGATGTCGAGAGCGATGTCTACACCTGCCCGGGCGGCAAGGAATTGAAGCAAAGCCGCCGGACCTTCGCGAAACCCCGGGAGAAGACGCCGGATGAGCATGGCATGCTTCGCTATCGGGCAAGCAAGGCCGATTGCGATGCCTGCGGGCTGAAAGCGCGTTGCTGCCCCAAGACGCCCTCGCGGAAAATCCTCCGTTCGATCTTCGAGCCCTCCCGGGATCGGGCGCGTGCGATTGCTCAGACGCCCGACTACGCGATCTCCTGCAAGCTCCGGAAGAAGGTGGAGATGCTCTTCGCGCATTTGAAGCGAATTCTGGGCCTCAACCGTCTCCGATTGCGAGGCCCGAGCGGCGCACGAGATGAATTCCACCTCGCAGCCACCGCACAGAACCTCCGGAAGCTCGCAAAGCTCCTTCCGACCCCACCGGTCTCCTGTTGAGGTAGGATAGGCACAGGCACCTCAAATCCTGGGCGAGGGTCAACGCGATCGCCGAGCCGAGTTTTTCAACGGAATA
>NZ_FNEJ01000053.1 GCF_900100085.1 Salipiger marinus | reverse complement strand
ATCGCCGCCGTCAGCGTCGTCTTGCCGTGGTCAACGTGACCAATCGTGCCGATGTTGCAGTGCGGTTTGGACCGCTCAAACTTTGCCTTTGCCATCTTTCCAGACGTCTCGCCTCTAGGGGGTCGAACGTGACCCGGTTTCGCATCGCGGGCCATGTATTGAGTCGGAGACGGAAAATCAAGCACCTCATGGCGCCAAGCCCTTGCGGGCGTGGTCATTCGGGAACGGTTTTCGCGACCTTGTCCTTGGCTGCGGCGGGCTCCGGCAGCCCCCCGAACCAGCCTTCGTCCCGCATCTGTCGGCGCAGCCATCGTTCCACCTGCAGCGCGCCATTGGTGGTCAGGTTGCGCATCTGTTCGTCCCGCGACTGGGTCAGCCCCGATCCGGCCACGGTTTCCGCGCTGAAGGATTCCATGACGGTGATCTGTTCCGGCTCGGTGTTGAGCTTGGCCTGCGCCGCGTCATCCCAGACCGTGACGCGGAAGATCAGCGCGGATTTCGGGCTCAGCACCACGGGCACGCCGGGCTGCGCCAGCACAAAGCCCTCGACGCTGACGCCCAGATGGTAGTATTTGCCGCCGCTCTGCCGGGTGAACCGTTCGGCCAGTGCGGCCTCCATCGCGGTGGTCCACTCCTCGGCGCTGGCGTCACGCGACAGCGGGCCCTTGACCAGATTGGGCGCCACCACCTCGACAAAGCCCAGCTGGAAATCCCCCAGTGCTGTGGCCGGGTTTTCCAGATCACGCTGGCCATTGGCGCAGGCGGCAAGCCCAAGGGCAAGGGTCAGCGCGGCGATCAGGCGAAGCATGGGCGAGGGTCCATCTGCAAGGGTCGGCGCGGCATAGCGCAGCAGCCGCCCCTTCGCAATCGCCCCGGGCTTTCCGGGGCCGCCGCCCCACCCTATCTTGATAGGCAGGAGGCCCCCATGACCGATCAGACCCCGATCCCTGCGCGCCTGCCGGTGTGCGTGCCGCTGGTGACCGAACCGCTGGGGCTGTTCGGCAGTCTCAAACTGGCGCGGCGCAACGTGCTGGCGATCCTGCCCGATCTGGCGACGCGGCAGCCCATGGTGTCGGGCCGCACCGGCGCGCGCTGGCATATGGTGATGGATCCGGGCGCGATCCGGACCATGCTGCTGGAACGGCTGGACCATTACCCGAAATCCCGCGTCACGCAGAACCTGCTGCGCCCGGCCATCGGCGAGTCGATGTTCGTGGCCGAGGGCGCGCATTGGCGCTGGCAGCGCCGCGCCGCCGCTCCGGCCTTTTCCGCGCGCAACGTGCTGAACCTTGCCCCGGTGATGACCGGGGCCGCCACCCGCTCTGCCGACCGCATCGCCGCTGCCGGGCCGCGCGCCGTGAACCTTTATGACGAGATGGTCACCACCACCTTCGACGTGATTTCCGACGTGACCTTTTCGGGCGGCGAAGGCTTCGCGCGCGAGGCGGTGCACCGCGCCATCGACGATTACGTGGCCGAAGCCGGGCGCATTTCGCTGTTCGACATGCTGGGCCTGCCCGACTGGGTGCCGCGTCCGGGGCGGGTGTTTTCGGCGGGCGCGCTGCGGCAGATGAAATCCGTGGCCGATGGCGCCATCGCCGAACGGGCGCAGCGCGGCCCGCAGGGGGTGCCGGACCTGCTGGATCTGCTGCTGGCGGGCGAGGATCCCGAAACCAAGCGCCGCATGAATGCGGGCGAGCTGCGCGACAACCTGCTGACCTTCATCGTCGCGGGGCATGAGACCACGGCGCTGACCCTGTCCTGGGCGCTGTATCTGCTGGCCTTCGACCCCGAGGTGCAGGAGCGCGCCCGGGCCGAAGTGCAGGCCCATGTGGCGGGCGATGCCGCCACCGGCGAGGAGGCGGCGCGGATGACCTTCCTGCGGCAGGTGGTGGACGAGACGCTGCGGCTTTATCCGCCTGCGGGCATCGTGTCGCGCACGGCACAGGCGCCGGACGAACTGTGCGGGCGCGAGATCCGCAAAGGCGACACGGTGATGATCCCGATCTACGCGCTGCACCGCAACCATCTGCTGTGGTCCGAACCGGATGCCTTCCGCCCCGACCGCTGGCAGCAGAAGCCCGACCGCTACGCCTATCTGCCCTTTGGCGACGGGCCGCGCATCTGCATCGGCGCCGCCTTTGCGCTGCAGGAGGCGGTGATCATTCTGGCCACGCTGCTGAAACGGTTCCGGTTTCACGCGGTGCCGGGACGCGACCCCGCACCGGTGATGATCCTGACGCTGCGCCCCGAAGGCGGCGTCTGGCTGGAGGCGGAGCCGCTGACCTAGCGGTTCGCCCCCGGCACCCACAGCACATCCGCCCGGCCCGCGTCATTGGCCATGCGCGCCGCACAGAAGAACCAGTCGCTGAGCCGGTTGAGATAGGTCACCGCATGGGGATTGACCGTCTCGGACGCCGCGAGTTCCACCGCGCGCCGTTCGGCCCGCCGTGCCACGGTGCGGCACTGGTGCAGGAAGGCCGCCGCAGCGGATCCGCCGGGCAGCACGAAGCTGCGCAGCGGCTCCAGCACGGCGGTCATGGCGTCGATCTCGGTTTCCAGCCGGGTCACCTGCGCTTCGACCATGCGCAGCACCGGGTAGCCCGCCTCGGCATCCTGTTCCATGTCGGGGCGGCCCAGATCGGCCCCCAGATCAAAAAGGTCGTTCTGGATCCGCGCCAAGGCCACGTCCAGATCGCCCTCGGCATGCAGCCGGGCCAGTCCGCAGACCGAATTCAGCTCGTCCACCGTGCCATAGGAGTCGACGCGGACGGAATATTTCGGCACGCGCGCCCCGGTCACCAGCGCGGTGTCGCCCTTGTCGCCGGTGCGGGTGTAAATCTTGTTCAGCACAACCATGGTTCAGCTCTTTCCGCGGATCAGGACAAACAGCAGGATCAGCACCACCGCCGCAAACTGCGCCATGATGCGCCAGCGCATCGCCTTGTTGGCGTATTTCTTGTTGAAAGCCCCGCCCTTGGCGAAACTGCCGATGCCGAAGAACAGGATGGCGACCACCCCCAGCATCACGGCAGCCGTGACGATAAACAGCGGATCGTTGGTCATGCGGCGCGCTCCCTTGCCAGATGACGCATCACATAGCGGCTTGCGGCCAAAAAGCGAAGCCGCCGCCCCGCGACCTGTCAGCGCGCCCGGGCGATGATCCAGTCCAGCGCCCGCGTGGGCAGAAGCCGCCGCAGCGTGCCCATCAGATGGGTCGGGACCGTCACGTAGTAACGCGTCTTCGGGCGCCGTGCCTCCAGCGCATGGACCAGCACGCGGGTCACGGCGCTGGCGGGCAGTTCGAACCGGTCCTTGGACGGGGGCGCGTAAAGCCGCTTCAGCAGCGAGGCCTCGTATTGCGCGGCCCGGGGCGAGGCGCGCCAGTTCACCCAGCGTTCAAAATGCGGCACGGAATTGCGGCGGATGTGCGAGGTCACCGGCCCCGGCTCGATCAGGATGACGCGAAGGGGGGTATCGGCCATTTCGATGCGCAGCACGTCGGTCAGGCCTTCCAGCGCATGTTTGCTGGCCACATAGGCGCCGCGCCATGGCATCGGCACCAGCCCCAGCACAGAGGAACAGTTGACGATCCGCCCGTGGCCCTGCGCGCGCATCACGGGGATGACCTGCCGCGTGAGTTCGTGCCAGCCAAAGACATTGGCCTCGAACAGCGCGCGCAGTGCATCGGTGGGCAGATCCTCCACCGCGCCGGGAATGGCGAAGGCGCCGTTGTTGTAAAGCGCGTCGAGCCTGCCGCCGGTCGCCTCCAGCACCTCCGCCAGCGCGCGGGTGATGCTGGCGGTGTCGGCGTAATCCAGCTGCGGGCTGTCAAAACCTTCGGCCCGCAGGCGGGCGCAGTCCGCTTCGGCCCGGCAGCTGGCAAAGACCCGCCAGCCACGGGCCCGAAGCCCCCGGGCGGCGTCCAGCCCGATGCCCGAGGAGCAGCCGGTGATGAGGATGGTTCGTTCTGTCATGGCCCTGCCCGCATGTCGTCAGGCCGAGCCTTAGGGGAGCCGGGATCAGAGGTCCAGCGCAGCGGCTCAGTTCACGGCGCGCAGGAAATCTTCCGACATCCAGCCGATGCGCCCGCCCTCGCTGCGCAGCTTCACCCAGCCGTCGCCCGGATCGGCCACCACCTGCACCTCATGCCCGCGCCCAAGCTGCGCCATCACCGCATAGCGCGTGCTGGGGCCGGAGCGCATGTTGACCCGGCTGCCCGTGACCTGCCGCAGATCGGCGACGGGTTCGGGGGCCTCCTCCACCGCGACGGCGGGTTCCGCCCGGATGATCGGCGCGGACCGGGGGGCGGCTGCCAGCGTCACGCCCAGATCGGCAGGAGCGGCGGCAGCCTTGGTGACCTGCACCGCAGGCTCACCGGCGCGGGCCGTGGCAAGCTGCACCATCTCCGCCTGCGGCGCCTTCTGCGGGGCTGCGGCCTGCGGCGCGGGCGGCAGATAGGAACTTGCCAGAAGGTTCGGCAGCGGCAGCCCCCGCGTGCCCGCCTGATACTCCGATCCGCCCGACAGGTGGAACCATGCCGCGCCCAGAAGCGCGAAGGTCAGCAGGATGAAGCTTTTCATGACGTACCCTTTTCCTCGTAACTTGGCGTGACCCCGGCAGTGCCGCTTTGAAGCGCGGATGCAGGGCCTTGGCTGGGTGGCGCCCGGAAATCTTCGGACATCCACAGTTTTGAGAGCAGGGCCGCTTTACCGTTCCGATGCGGCGCAGTATCACCCGGTCCATGACCGATACCGTCGATGACCCCGACATGAACCCCCGCAATGTTGCCGAACCGCTCCGCCGGGCGATTGGTGAACGCTATCTGACCTATGCTCTGTCGACGATCATGAACCGCGCGCTTCCGGATGCGCGGGACGGGCTGAAGCCTGTGCATCGTCGTATCCTGTATGCAATGCGCAGACTGCGGTTGAGTTCCACCGGAGGCTTCCTGAAGTCCGCAAAAATTTCCGGCGACACCATGGGGGACTTCCATCCGCATGGCGATGCGGCGATCTATGATGCCATGGCGCGGCTCGCGCAGGACTTCACCATCCGCTATCCGCTGGTCGACGGTCAGGGCAATTTCGGCAATATCGACGGCGACAATCCCGCCGCCAGCCGCTACACCGAAGCGCGCATGACCATCATGGCCGAGGCGCTGCTGGACGGGCTGGACGAGAACGCCGTCGATTTCCGCCCGAACTATGACGGCCGCCTTGAAGAGCCGGTGGTGCTGCCCGCCTCCTACCCCAATCTTCTGGCCAACGGGTCCAGCGGCATCGCGGTCGGCATGGCCACCAACATTCCGCCGCACAATATCGGCGAGCTGATCGATGCCTGCCTGCATCTGGTGAAATCCCCCGGGGCCGCCGACGAGACGCTGCTGCAGTTCGTGCCCGGCCCCGACTTCCCCACCGGCGGCGTGATCGTGGAGCCGCGCGAGAACATCGCGCAGGCCTATGCCACCGGGCGCGGCCAGATCCGGCTGCGCGCGCGCTGGCAGGTGGAGGATCTGGGCCGCGGCCAGTGGCAGGTCGTGGTGACCGAAGTCCCCTATCAGGTGCAGAAATCCAAGCTGATCGAACGTCTGGCCGAACTGATCCAGACCAAGAAAGTGCCGATTCTGGCCGATGTCCGCGACGAATCCGCAGAGGATGTGCGCGTGGTGCTGGAACCGCGCAGCCGCACCGTCGAGCCCGACATGCTGATGAACATGCTGTTCCGCAATTCGGATCTGGAAATCCGTTTCTCGCTGAACATGAACGTGCTGATCGACGGGGTGACGCCGAAGGTCTGCTCGCTGAAGGAGATGCTGCGCGCCTTTCTGGACTTCCGGCGCGAGGTGCTGTGCCGCCGCTCGGCGCATCGCATGGAAAAGATCGACCACCGGCTGGAGGTGCTGGAAGGCCTGATCATCGCCTATCTGCATCTGGACCGGGTGATCGACATCATCCGGTATGATGACGATCCCAAGGCGGCGCTGATGCGCGAGGACTGGTCGCGCAGCTTCATCCGCGCCACCTCGGAACGCGATTATTCTGCCCCGCCGCCGCTGTCCGGGGACGAGGTCCGCGTGCTGACCGAGGTGCAGACCGAGGCCATTCTCAACATGCGGCTGCGCAGCCTGCGCCGCCTTGAAGAGATGGAGCTGGTGGGCGAACGCGACCGGCTGCAGGCGGAACGCGCCGGGCTGGTGGATCTGCTGGCCAGCGAGGATCTGCAGTGGAAATCCGTCACGGCCCAGCTGCGCGAGGTCAAGAAGGCCTTTGCCAAGGATCTGGCCCGCGGCGGGCGGCTGACCGGCTTTGCCGAGGCCGGCGAGGTCGAAGACGTGCCGATCGAGGCGATGATCGACCGCGAACCCATCACCGTGGTCTGTTCGCAGATGGGCTGGATCCGCGCGATGAAGGGTCATATCGACCTGAAATCAGAGCTAAAATTCAAGGATGGCGACGGCCCGCGCTTCATCTTCCATGCCGAGACCACCGACAAGCTGCTGGTCTACGGATCGAACGGGCGCTTTTACACCGTCTCCGCCACCAGCCTGCCCGGCGGGCGCGGCATGGGCGAACCGCTGCGCCTGATGGTCGATCTGCCGAACGAGGCGCAGATCGTCGACATCTTCACCCATGATCCCACGCGCAGGCTGCTGCTGGCCTCCTCCGCCGGGGACGGGTTCGTGGTGCCGGAAACCGAGGTTCTGGCCCAGACCCGCACCGGCAAACAGGTGCTGAACGTCCGCGACGGGGTGACCGCCAAGATCTGCAAGCCGGTGCGCGGCGATGCCGTGGCCGTGGTGGGCGAAAACCGCAAGGTGCTGGTGTTCCTGCTGGAGGAACTGCCGGAAATGACCCGCGGCAAGGGCGTGCGGCTGCAGAAATACAAGGATGGCGGGCTGTCGGATGCCACCACCTTCGTGCTGTCCGAGGGGCTGAGCTGGCGCGATCCGGCGGGCCGCACCCGCACCCAGACCGATCTGGCGGAATGGATCGCCAAGCGGGCGGGGTCGGGGCGCATGGCGCCGCGCGGCTTCCCGCGCGACAACAGCTTCACCTGATCCGACGGGTCCGGCGCCCCCGCTGCCGGGCCCGTCACTGCGCACAGGCGCAGAACCGCCGCGGCCTTTTCTGATCCGCAGGGCAAATTCGCTCTGTTTCCCCTGCGTTCAGTTCGATATCACCGCGTGCAGAAGAAACTGGGTGCCGCGCCCGGCGCGGCGAAGACTGGGAGAGAACCGCTCATGAAGGTGCTTGTGCCTGTGAAGCGCGTGATCGATTACAACGTGAAGGTCCGGGTTAAATCGGACGGCAGCGGTGTCGATCTCGCCAACGTCAAGATGTCGATGAACCCGTTTGACGAGATCGCCGTCGAGGAAGCCATCCGGCTGAAAGAGGCGGGCAAGGCCTCCGAGATCGTGGTTGTCTCCATCGGCGTCAGGCAGGCGCAGGAAACGCTGCGCACGGCGCTGGCCATGGGCGCGGACCGTGCCATTCTGGTGACCGCCGCCGAGGACGTGCATCAGGACATCGAACCGCTGGCCGTGGCCAAGATCCTTGCCGCCATCGTC
>NZ_FNEJ01000027.1 GCF_900100085.1 Salipiger marinus | reverse complement strand
CGAGCAAGTTGCAGATGCCGCCGACAGAATGAACGCCCAGGGGCGGCCAGAAGTCGTGGCCGATCCAAAGGGCGAAATCATCCAAAGGATGTCGTCTCGTCCACTCTCTCAACCAAACCGGGATGCGTAGCTCTCATCGGCAACAAGCTGGTGCCCAGAAGCCGGCAAGAACGGCTTCAACCCGCCTCCAGCGCGCCGCCGAGCCGGCTCGGCGAATAATGCGGGATCAATGTCTTTGCGGGCGGCAATGACGGGCTGATCGGCATCTATTACGCCTATCTCGCCTGGCATGATTTCAGCGAGGGCGGCGAGATCACCGGCGCCGTGCGCAATGGCATCATGGCCTGGGGCTGTGACCGGGTGATCGTGATGGAACCCTATATCCATGACTGCCTGCAGACCAATCTGCATGAGCTCGCCATGCTGTTTCCCGACGGGGCAGGCGCCTATGAGGCCGCCGCCATCAAGGTCAGCGGCTATAATGCCAGTGGCCGGTCCAATCCGCTGACCGGCTATTCCCGCAATGTCATCATCCAGGGCGGCAAGGTGGAGCGGGTGACAATGCCAGTTTTCTACCGCAGCCAGACCCCCAAGCCCGAGGATACCGGCGCGCATATCTCGGTGGAGGGCTTCAAGGCCTATGACTGTTCGCGGGATGTGTGGTTCGAGGTGGCCTCTTCGGTGCGCATCAACCATTGCGAGCTGATCCGCACCTTCGTGCGCGGCGCCAGCCAGCCACGCGCCAATGGCGTGCTGTTTTTCGGCAATGGCACGCGGCAGTTCACGGTCACCAATTCTGAACTTTATGGCCGTATCAACACCAACGAGAAACAGAATCTGACGCTGGGGCTGGTGGCGAACAGCATCCTGCAGGAGGAGGCGGAGGCCGGGGGTGATCCGGTCTTTGACGGCACGCATTTGCGCGACGTCATCATCGAAAGCTATGGGCGGCAGGGATTCCGGGCGGATCATGCCAGCGGCGTCACGCTGATCTCGGACGGGCCCCGGTCGCAGGTGCGCTATCAGGGGCAGGTCGCGGCGGGTCGGCTGCGTTGGCAGGGCACGCTCACCGAAAAGCTCATGACGGAAGGCCAGACCGAGATCACCGGGCTTGTCGGGATTTACCACATCAGCCGCATTCGCCGCCGCAATCCGAAGCTGGCAGGCGGGAAATGGTTTCCGGTGCATCCCAGCGATTACACCGCCTATGCCGCCTTGGGCACGGTGGTCTTTGCGCTGGGGGCCGAGGCGGGCGACATGGTGCAGATCGAATGGTCGGCGCGCCATGACGAAAGCTTTGTGGCGGGTGCCGGGCAGACGGTGTTCACCGGCAGCCAGCCGGGTGGCCATCGGGTCGCGGACATGAATTCCGTCCGGATCGACAACGTCGCCGTGCCGTCGCGGGGCAGCGTGGCCGATCCTGCAACCGATCCGCACTGGACGCTGGCGGTCAGCCTCGACGGCCTGCCGATCGTGACGCTGGTCAACCATCCCGCGCTGGCCGGGGGCGAGGTGGTGCGGCTGGTCTATCGCCCGCCGCTGCAGCCTTACGCCAGCGCGGGCACGGTGGGCGGCGACCGACCCACGGCGCTGCATCTGGCGGCGGTGAATGTGGGTGCGTCGCGGATCAGCGGCGATTCGGTGCTGCGCGGCAGCGTGACCGACTGCGCGGAAACCTGTTTCGAGGTTGATGACGGCGTGGCGCTGGAACTCGACCGCGTCGATGTGCTGCGCGCGGCGCATGGCGTGGTGCGCCCGACCGGCAGCGGCGTGATGCGCGCGCTGCGCGCCCGGGGTGGCATCTGGAAGAACTGGGGCATGGCCTCGGGCCGGGTCGGGACCGAGACGCATCTGCGCTACGCCGTGGGCGGCAACCGCCCGGCCAACATGCTGGGCCCGCGCGAGGATCTGCAGTTTGACGGCGTGACCTTCTGGCGCGACCGCAACGAAGGCCCGGCCTCCGGCGCGGTCGGCGGCAACACCAACAGCAGCGCCGACCGCGCCGCCTACAGCCGCAGGACCGGGTGCGAGTTCATCAACACCTCCGGCCTGGTCAGCGCCAGCGGCACGGTCGGAACCCTCGAAACACCAACCGTGCTGACGCTCTGACGAGGTCCAAGGACGATGAACGTCGACGTCACAGAGCTGCTCACGGCCCTCGGCGGCGGCGCGCCTGCCGTCATGGTGGTGGGCATGGGCGGCGCGGTGCTGCTGCTCTGGCGCCGGTATGTCGCGACGCAGGATGCGCGGATCGAGGACCAGAAAGAGCACACGGCCCAGATCATCGAGGCCATCCGCAGCATGCAGAAGGCCATCGATTATGTGGAGCGGCGCCGTGACTGAGTGGATCCGACGCCTCCTTGGTGCGGCCAGCCTGCCGCGCGCCAAACCCCGGCCCGAAGCGAGACAGGCGCAGGCGAGCTACGACGCGGCGCGCCGGGAACTGGAGCGCCGCCGCGCGCGGCTGGATGCGGCCTTGGCCCTCGAGGGGCTGGTCGAAGACATGAAAGAGGTGCGCGGCGAATGACCGACCTGAATGTAATCACGAGCCTGCCGACGGTGGCGATCCTTGCGCTGGTCCTGCGCGGTCTGGCGCCGTTCTGGACGCGCCACGCGGGCAAGGAGGAGCTGTGCCATTTCGCGCGCGGCCTCGGCTGGATCATTGGCGTGTTTCTGCTGCGGATCTTCTACTGGGGCGCGGCGCGGGGCGTGGTGCTCCAGATCGACCCGGCGCTGTGGCGGGCGTGGAGCGGCTTGGTCAGCGGTTCCGACTGGATCAACGGCCTGTTCAACATCGGCCTCTGCATCGGCGCCTGGCATGTCCTGCTCGCCTTCCACGCGATGATCCCGGAGCCGGACCGCCGCAAATGGTCGGTGCTGGCCTCTCCCTTCTATCCGCAGGGCTGGTGCTTCGCGCGTCTGGTCCGGCGGTATCTCGGCAACTGGCGAACCCGAAAGGACTGACCCATGGCAAAGATGGACCGCGCGGCGGTGCTGGCGCTGCAGATGGCGCTGAAAGAGATCGGTTTTGACGCGGGGCCGGAGGACGGCATCCTTGGCCCCCGGACGCGCGGCGCAGCGGGCGACTACCTCGCCGCAAAAGAGGCGCCCTCCACCATCGCGCCTGTGCGTTTCACGGGCGCGGGCAGGCGCCTCAAAGACATCGACCTGCCGCGCATCGGCGCCCAGATCGGCGTGGGCGAGGACGAGCTGCATGCGGTGATGGATGTGGAGGCGCGGGGCTCGGGCTTTGACGGACAGGGGCGGCTGGCCATGCTCTTCGAGCCGCATGTCTTCTACCGTGAGCTGGGCCCGGGCGCCGACCGTGACCGGGCCGTTGCGCAGGGCCTCGCCTATCGGCGCTGGGGCACGCGCGCCTATCCCAAGGACAGCTATCCGCGCCTGCTGGCCGCAATCCGGATCGACGAGGAGGCAGCGCTCCGCTCCGCCTCGTGGGGCCTGCCGCAGATGATGGGCTTCAACGCCGAAATGATCGGCTATCCCACCGCGCGGGCCATGGTGGAGGCCTTTACCCAAAGCGAAGATGTGCAGCTGCAGGGCATGGTCGATTACATCGTGGCCGCCGGGCTGGACGACGAGCTGCGCCGCCACGACTGGGCGGGGTTCGCCCAGGGCTACAACGGCCCCAGCTACCGCACCCACGGCTACCACACGAAGCTCCGCACCGCCTTCCTCAAATGGGACCGCATCCCCGACACGCCCTATCACGCGGCGGCCTGACGCGGCCTCAGCTTTTCCCCTTCACGGGCTAGCGCTCCCGCTGGTCCTCTCCGCGGCCCCGTGCCGCTTATACCCGCGCCGCTGGCGCATATCCCGAAAGGACAAGACCATGACCGGACAAATCGCTCTGCTGCTGCGCGTGTTCATCCTGCTGCCGCTGGCTGGCCTTGCCGCAGCACTGCCCTTCGTCACCTTCGACAAGGCCGCAGGACTGCTCACCATCGACCTCAACGCCGCCTCCCTCGCCATCGCCGTGCTGCTCTACGGCTTGCTCAGCGGCGGCACCTTCGCCTGGTCGCGCTGGGTGAAGGGGGCAGGCGGTAAGACGTGACAGCTCCTCTTTAGACATGCATGCGGGTGTCAGGCGCGAACTTGCGTCTGGCCCGAAAGAGAATCATTTACCGATCTTACGTTTGCAGCCTGTCCTTCTGCAAACTTCTTGCCAGGTGCAAAACTGCATGACAAATTCGCCCAAAAGGCGGTGATCCACGCTTCGGTGTGAGTGGGAACTGCAATATACAACTTTAGTATTGGTTCACACGGCAATGGCAGTGGAAGTTGTTTGTCCGACGTGAGCACATATTGGTACTTGGCAGGATTTCAGAATGAATAATTTCGATGACATACCAATTAGTGCTCCTGACCAAGATCGGTTTGGGTTCAATCCATTTGCCCTGGCCATTAGCGACTGTATTCGGAACATAGTCAAGCCGCACGGCAGCGTCGTCGCAATTTACGGACCGTGGGGATCAGGAAAGAGCAGCGTCATAAACTTGGTTCGGCATCATCTAAATATAGACGCAGCTGAGATAGACATCATTAGCTTTCCAGCATGGATGTACCGCACAGAGGATGCGATAGCGGTTGGCTTCTTTAAAGAACTCTATGCTGGCCTCTCGCCTGTGTTGTCGGAACGGACGAAGGCGGCTGGAGCGCTGCGAAAGTTGGGGGCGAACCTTGCTGGTGCAAGCAGTCTTGCTGGAATGGCAGTTGGATTGTTCGCCGGGACTCTTGGAGAGAAGGCAGCAACCGCGACACTAGATGCCTTAGGCGGCTTCATTGAACAGGGCGAAACTACTGAGGACTTACAATCGACGCTAGCTGCTGCTTTGCTAGAGGAGGGCAAGAGATTTCTAGTAGTGATTGATGATCTAGATCGCTTATCCCCAGAGGAGGCGCTTGTCATTTTTCGTCTGATTAAGTCGGTGGGACGTCTTCCAAACGTCATGTATCTACTTGCCTATGATCGTGAGGCCACGGAGCAGGCAGTAGCGAGGCGGTTTCCTTCGGAAGGTGCCCACTATCTCGAAAAGATTATCCAGGCTGGGTTTGAACTGCCGCAGCCGGACCGCTCTCACCTTAACGCAATGATGGGTGAGGCATTAAACGGCATCATTGCTAATACGCCAAACATTGATCCAGTTGAATTGGGCAATCAGTTTCACGCAGTAGTCGCGCCTGAGTTGAAGACACCTAGAGACGTTTTGAGGTTGGCAAACACGTTGTCAATCACTGTGACACCTATAAGAAAAGACGTGTTTCTTCCCGACTTTATTAGCCTAGAAACGCTAAGAGTCTTCCGACCATCCTTGTATCGGGCGATCCGATTAAACAAGTTGGCAATCCTAAACGCGGGGCAATCAGGTCGGTATGATCAGCGAGAGAAACGTTCTCTAGAATACACGGCGATGCTTTTAACCAGCGAACCTGAAGCTGAACATCAACGACTCCGTGAAGTCCTTATGCGTGTCTTTCCCCAGCTACAGAACGTTTTTGCCAACATTATATATCCGGGAAGCCGTGAATGGGCTCGACAACGCCGTGCCTGTTCTGCGGAACATTTTGACACATATTTTAGGTTTTCGGTGTCGCCGGAAACCATTCCACAGATTGAACTAGATTATCTTTTAGATGAAGCAAGAACGATCGCTGAAGTGCAGGAGCGTCTTCGGCACGCCTTATTAATATCCCAAGCAAACGGAAGAACAAAAGCTTCCTATCTTCTCGATGAGCTCACCACGCACGGGCCTAATATTTCTATTCAGCACGGTGACGTTTTGCTCACTGCTATATTTGGTATTGCGGATGAATTGTTTGTTGAAAGCGATGAGGAGCGAGGGTTTGCGATAGGAAATAATCGGCTTCGCCTGCACTGGTTGCTTCGTTCAATATTAAAGGACCGTACCTCCCTTGATGTGCGGTCCGCTATTCTTGCAAGAGCTATTGAAAACGCGCCATTACAATGGCATCTCGACTTTAGCAGCTCTGCCTGGCAGGATCATCACCCCAGTAACCCCCAGCGCGAACCTGCATTAGAGGTCGATACGCTCACAACAGAAGTTGTGGCTCAGAAACTTCAGGAGAAGTCTCTCGAGCTTCTTCGAGAGGAAGCGGAGAAAGGCGACCTATTGGACCGGAGCAATGCGTCGCATCTACTTTTTCACTGGGATCAGTTGAAACCTGAGGGGTCAGATGAGGTCGTTCGGTTTACACATGCCGCACTTGAGCTAGATGAGCAGGTTTGCAAACTTGCTGGAGTATTCTTGGGAAAGTCCTATAGCCAAGCCATGGGGGGCATTGGTGGAGCGCCTGGAGATTTGGTATATCGTCAACAGGATCGAGCACAAGTTGACGGGATAAATCGAATAATTGACATTGAGAAATTTCGGCAGCGATCTTCGCAGGTTCTCAATAGTGACGCTGTTGATGACAGGCAAAAAAATATCGTCAAACGTTTTCTTGCAGCCTGGGCGCGACGAGACGCCTCGGACGACTGATGATATGAATTTGTATTCGGGTATGGAGTTGGGGCGGCGCTGCAGGCGGTTAAGAAATTACGGTGAGCTTAAGTTTCGAGTGTGTGTGAGAGCTTGTATGCAATTGAGTGACCTGACAAGTTGTCGTAGCGTCATTAAGTTAACGAATCTACGAATGAAGCTCCCTATAATAGTTCCAAGTCGCGATTTCTTGATATAGGATCCCTTGGCGTGAAAATTAACTTAGGATAGACATATGGCAATGAATCCAGTGGTTCGAGCTCAGCTTAACGACTTTAAAAAGGCTAATCCTAACGAGAAGTATAGCGATAGCGATTTCTTTGAAGTGATGTCAATATACGCGGTGGAGAATGGCGTTCTGGGGGAAAACATTGATCCGTTTCGAGTTCACTTAAGAGGAAATGAATTCGGCGTGGACGGTATTGCAATCAGTGTTCAAGGTTCTCTTTGTATTGACGCGGATGAGGCGGCATCAGTTCTGTCAGTTGGGAAGAATCATGTTGGGTCATTTCATATGTATCAATCCAAAACTTCTGATAAACTTGATTACGGAGAAATTTCTAAATTTCTAGATGCCGTATATGACTTTTTTACGGATCTTAAGCTGTTGTCGGGGGACCAGATTGAAGATCTCATTGGAGCCAGAGACCAGGTCTTTTCAGCGGCCACCAAGTCGAATCCAGATTTAAAATGTTTCTTCTGTACGACAGGCTCAGGCGAGGTATCAGCCGCGATAAATGCGTTAATTGCGAGTCACCATGCGAGGCTTGAGTCGTTGAATATCTTCGGTTCTATCGATGTTGTTTGCTTGGGCGCGCGGGATATACAAGAGGCATTTCGAACCGCAACGAATTCATCGACTGCTTCAATTCACTTCCCAAAGAACATTACCCTTCCAGAGCATGATAATATTGAGGAGGCGTATATAGGATATGTGAACTCGAGTCAGGTTCTCGAGATGGCGCTGGGAGAGAAAAATAGTACGGGTGAACGTCATATAAAGAGATCAATATTTTATGACAACGTTCGTGATTTCAATCCGAATTCTGAGATTAACAAGTCTATATTGTCAGAGTTAGAGGCAGGAGATTTGTCCTCCTTTGTATTTAAGAACAATGGAATTACTGTTGTTGCAAGAAGTATATCTCGTAAGGGGGACACGTTCACTATCGAGGATTATCAAATCGTCAACGGGTGCCAGACCACCAATATCCTTGCTCAGCTACGAAACAAAGCAGATAAAATCAGTGTCCCTCTGCGTCTGATTGGAAGTTCGGATCCTGATTTTGTCGCAAAAATTATAATTGGGACCAATAAGCAAAATGAAGTACGAGAGGATCAGTTTTGGGCGCTCCTTCCATTTATGAAGGATCTCGAGATTTACTGCTCAGGTCAAGATGGAGATCAAAGAATTCTCATCGAACGTCGTGAGAATCAGTATCGTGATGTTGCGATCGAACGAACGAGAATTATGAAGCCCTCAGACCTAATGAAGGTTGCTGCTGCGGCGTTTTTCTTTCAGCCAAACCGTGCGGCACGTGATCACAGGGGGATACGAAAAGAGTTCGCTGATAAGATTTTTCTGACTAATCACAGTGTCGAGCTCTATCATATGGCTGCTTTGGCGCTATATAAATTTGACTACCTCGTTCGAGCTTCCAGAATCTCTAGGTCCAATGCGATTAATAAATTTTACATAATATATGCACTTGTTCGGAGATCTTGGGGTCATCCAAATATTCTTGATGCACCCCTCAAGACAAGAGAGAGGGTTCATAGGAATGTCATGAATACTGTTCTTGATAATGATGCGTATGTTTCGTTCATCGAAAGCGTTTCTGCTCATATTGATAAGCTAGTGTCAGCTTCATCGGCTAAGACGAGGGAGCAAGTGCGAGATTTTATTCGTACCGAAAGCTTCTTTGATAGTTTCACGTCATCTTATTTTGTTGCAGGTGAAAGGGCCGGTTAACTCTTTTGAAGGGTGTTCCATATGAATATTCTGTTGTCCTGCACTCAGAGATATCTCACGTTGCTGTTGAGGGCTGAGACCCGACCATTCGCGATGGGCGCGGGTAAAGTGCGCGTGCTCTGAATAGCCCAGCCTGTCAGCGATTTCGCCGATGGGATGGTCCAGGGCGAGGAGGGCTTGCGCTTCAAGCAGGAGCGCTTCTTTGAGGATTCTGCCATAGCTAGTGCCTTTGGTGCTCAGCTTGCGCTGGAAGGTTCGTCTCGACATCTGCAGCCTTGCGGCGACGGCGTCCACGCTTGGTCGACCACGGACCAGCTCGAGTTGGATGGCCGCGGAGGTCATGCTGGCGAGATCGTTCGCGGCGGGCATGTCGCGCTGTTCGACCGGAGGCTGAATTTCTGCGCAGGCCTCTGGCTGCACGGCGGACAGCAGGGACCGGTGGAATTCGATTCCGGGTGTGTCGTCTGAGGCGCGGACGGGCGCGTTGAGCAGCCTTTCCAGGGCAGCCACGTCCGACCGGCTGCTGGTGCGGACATGGACGCAGGCGGGCCGCCATGATGCCCCAAGGAAATGCCGCAGCAGATCCAGCTGGTAGCCCATGGCCAGAAGCTCGTTCTGGAAGCGGCCCTCGGTGCCGCGTGTGTGGAAGATCATTGACCATTTCACGCGGTCCCGCAGCCGGAGCAGCACTAAATCGGTATCGGTCTGCATCATGCGGTTGAGCGTCGTGTTGGCGCGCGCAATCGCAGCAAAGAGCGTAGGCGCGCTGAGGCTTCCGCTGCCATAGGGGCCAAGCATCGACATGCGGGCGAGGGCGCCCATCTCTGCGCCGAATTGGGCGCTGCCGGTTTCCCGCGCGGCGGCGTGCAGGACTGCGTAATGGTCTTTGAGCGGTAGAGGCAGCTCGGGCCGGTCAAGGATTTCGAGCGGAAGATCGGCGTGCCGCAGCACCCGGTCGATGCGACCGCCGAACCTGTCGACGCAGCTCCGGATCGGAGCGAGCGCGCTTGATCTGACATAGCCGCCCACAATTTCTCCTCCCCGGATCAATTTGGCACCAAATGGCAAATGCGGGAAGCGCCGGTGGCATAGACTTAGGTGGAGGAGGACCACATCATGTCACATCAGCTTTTCCTTGGCGCTCTGGCCTGCGCGCTTCTGCTGGGCGCGCCCGCTCGGGCGGATCAGCTTCCCGTCGCCGTCTTCGATATCGAGTTCATCAACTTCAGTCAGGAAGCCGAGTTCGGGGCAACCAACGAGGCGGAGCAGGCCCGGGCCCGCATGCTGTCAGTCGCGTTCCGAGATCTGCTGCAGGAGAGCGGGCGCTACAAGCTCGTCGACATGGCGGCGGCGCAGGACGACATCGAGCTGCATGGCAACCCGTTCCGGTGCAATGCCTGCGAGTCCAAGATCGCGCGGAGCCTGGGGGCGGAGCGGTCCTTCACCGGCGGCGTGCAGAAGCTGTCCGTTCTGGTGCAGACCATCATCATCCGCGAGCGGGATGCCAGCACCGGCGAGATCCTGGCGCAGTACCAGACCGACATCCGGGGCAACACGGACGTGGCATGGCGGCGCGGGCTCGAATGGCTGATGCGCAACCGCATGCTTCCGGGCACGGCTGCGCTGGATATCGAGTAGGAAAGGGGTGCCAAGACGGGGCCGGTGCAGGGGTGTTTGGCGCGCTGCGGCGGCCCCGGAACGGGCGATAAAACCGGGCTTTCAGGCCCCGATTTTGGGCCAAATCCAGCGACACACTTTCGCACTTTGTTCGCGATTTGTCTGGGGGTTTGCCGCATCGGATTTTGTGAAAAATCAGTGGCTTGGCTTCGAATTTGCAATCCGCTGCGTCACCACTCCGCCAACTCGCCGTTCGATGTGGTAGGGCGCGTTTAGCTGATCGTCCGCGGGCGTGCAAGAGCTTCTGCCTGCGGCGGCGGGCGAAAGGCAGGGCGGGAGGGGCGCCGGGCTTTGGCGCCTCTCCCGGGGGCAGGCAGGTCAGGGCCAGATGGTCCAGACATAGGCGCAGTATCCCGCCAGCAGCACGGCCCCCTCCCAGCGGGCGATGCGCAGGCCGGTGGCGGCGAAGAGCACCAGCAGCAGCGACACGCCCACCATCAGCAGGTTGTCGAAGCGCACGATCTCGGGCGGGACAGGGGTGGGGGCGATCAGCGCGGTGGTGCCGCCGATGCCGAGGATGTTGTAGATGTTGGAGCCGACGATATTGCCGAAGGCCACGTCGCTCTGCCGCCGGATCGCCGCCATGACCGAGGTTACCAGCTCCGGCATGGAGGTGCCGATCGCCACGATGGTCAGGCCGATCACCGTTTCGGGGATGCCGAAGGACTGCGCCAGCGTCACGGCGCCCTTGACCAGAAACGTGCCGCCCAGAATGACCATCACCAGACCGCCCACCGACAGCAGCAGCGGCAGCACCAGCCCGCTGCGGCGCGGCGTGCCCGGGATCACCGCCGGGTCCACGCCTTCGAACGCTGCGGCCTTCTCATGCACCGCGCCATGGGCGGTGCTGGCCCGTTCCTGCCGGAAGGCCATCACGATATAGCCCACCAGCGCCAGCACGAAGACCGCGCCCACAACCCGGGTCATCGGCATCACGAAGGCCAGTCCGGCAAAGACCACGGCCACGCCCAGCATCACCATGGCATCGCGCCGGAGCGCGGAGGAGGCGACGGCGATGGGAAACAGGATCGCGGAGATGCCGACGATCAGCAGGATATTGGCAAGGTTCGACCCGACGATATTGCCATAGGCGATGCCCGGCGATCCGCCGAGCGCCGCCTGCACCGAGGTGACAAGCTCGGGCATCGAGGTGCCGAAGCCCACCAGCGTCAGGCCGATCACCAGCGGCGACACGCCCAGCCGTTCGGCGACCTGCACCGCTCCGCGCACCAGCAGATCGCCCCCGGCGATCAGCAGCACCAGCCCGCCGACCAGCGGCAGCCAAATATCCAGCATTCCAAGCTCCCCGTGCCGCGGCTCTGCGGCGGTCGATGATGTCGGCCTGCGGCTCTGGCCGCGCCCCCCGGGGCTAAGTGGCGCTGCGGACGGGAGGTTTCAATGCGCCGCCGCAGAAGATTGTCGCAGCTGTGTCCGAAGCGCCCCCCGATCACGGCACCAGTTGCCGCCGCGCCATTGCCGAGCGGGGCTGCGCCGCTACCTTCCCCGATCAAAGTTCTGCGAGGAGGCCCTGAGCCATGAGCATCAAGACAGTTTTTACCGCCCTCGGGGTTTCTGCCGGGATCACCGTTGGCATGACGCAGGCGGCGCTGGCCGACATCACCGTGTCGTCCAAGATCGACACCGAAGGTGGTCTGCTGGGCAACATCATCGCGCTGGCGCTGGAAGATGCGGGCCTGCCGGTGGAACGCCGCCTGCAGCTGGGTGGCACGCAGGTGGTGCGCGAGGCGCTGCTGGCGGGACAGATCGACATCTATCCCGAATATACCGGCAATGCCGCGTTCTTCTTCAGCGAAGCGGACAGCGACGTCTGGAAGGATCCCGATGCCGCCTATGAGCGCGCCAAGGAACTGGATGCCGAAGCCAACGAGGTGGTCTGGCTGACCCCCGCGCCCGCGAACAACACCTGGGCCATCGCCGTGACCGGCCCTCTGGCCGAGGAAAACAGCCTCTCCACCATGTCCGAGTTCGGCGCATGGGTCGCGGAGGGCGGCGAGGTGAAGCTTGCCGCCTCCACCGAATTTGTCTCGTCTCCGGCGGTGCTGCCCGCGATGGAGGAGACTTATGGCTTTGATCTCTCCGAAGACCAGACCGTGATCCTGTCGGGCGGCGACACGGCAGCCACCATTCAGGCGGCGGCGCGCGGCACTTCGGGCGTGAACGCGGCCATGGTCTATGGCACCGATGGCGGCGTGGGGGCGACCGGGCTGGTGGTGATGGAGGATGACAAGGGCGTGCAGCCGGTTTACGAGCCCGCGCCGATCCTGCGCGCCGCCGTGCTGGAGGAATATCCCGCCATCCCCGAGGTGCTGGGCCCGATCTTCGAAGGGCTGGACATGGCGACGCTGCAGCAGCTCAACGGGCGCATTCAGGTGGGCGGCGAGCCCGCCGAGGCGGTGGCGCGGCAGTATCTGACCGATACCGGCGTGCTGGACTGACGGCATGAGCCTGCGCAGCGGTCTGTCGCCGCCGGGGCTGCTGTTTGCGGTGCTGGGGCTTGGCGCCATGGCGCTGCCCTTCGCCACGCTCAGCGCCAACCGCATCGTGGCGGGGCAGGGGCTGGCGCTGTGGCAGGTGGCCGGACCATGGGCCACGGCGGCGGCGCTGGCCGCCATGGCGCTGGCGCTGGGGCTTGGCCTGCGCGGTGGCTGGCCATGGGCGCGGCTCTTGGGCAGCCTTCTGGGGCTTGGCGCGCTGCTGGGGCTTCTGGGCCATGCAGCGCCCCGCCTGCTGGCCGAGGCGGGGGAGTTTGCCCGCGTCTCGCCCGCAGCAGGGGCATGGTGCCTGCTTCTGGTGTTCATGATGCTGATGGCCGATGCGCTGTCGGTGCTGCGCCCGGGGCCTTGGCTGCGGCTGGGGCTTCTGGCGGGGGCGCTGGCGCTGTTGGCGGCGCTGTTTGCCTCCGGCCTGCTGGCGGATCTGTCGGTGTTTCAGGAATACCGCGCCCGGATCGAAGGGTTCCAGCGCGCGGCGGCGCGGCATGTGGCGCTGGCGCTGGGGTCGCTGCTGGCCGCAGGGCTGATCGGCTTTCCGCTGGGCATCCTGTGCCAGCGCCGCGCGTCGCTGCGGGCGGTGGCCATCCCGGTGCTGAGCTTTCTGCAGACCATCCCTTCGCTGGCCATGTTCGGCATCATGATCCCGCTGCTGTCCTGGGTCGCGGCAAGCGTGCCCGGCGCGCGCGAGCTTGGCATTGCGGGCATCGGCTTTGCCCCGGCCTTTCTGGCGCTGCTGCTCTATTCGCTGCTGCCGGTGGTGGCGAACACCGTGGCGGGGCTCGACGCGGCGCCGCGCGCGGCGGTGGAGGCGGCTCGCGGCATGGGCATGACGCCCGCGCAGCGGCTGCGCAGCGTGGAACTGCCGCTGGCGCTGCCGGTGATCCTTGCCGGGCTGCGCATCGTGCTGGTGCAGAATATCGGGCTGGCGGTGATTGCCGGGCTGATCGGCGGCGGCGGCTTTGGCACCTTCGTGTTTCAGGGGCTGAACCAGACCGCGACCGACCTGATCCTGCTGGGGGCGCTGCCCACCGTGGCGCTGGCGCTGGTGGCGGCCATCCTGATGGACATCATGGTGGATCTGACCCGCCACAGCCCCGGAGAGGCAAGATGATCGAGATCGACCGCATCACCAAGGTCTATGGCGACACCACCGTGGTCGATGCCGTGTCCATGACGGTGGACACCGGCACCATCACCGCCATCGTCGGCACCTCGGGTTCGGGCAAGACCACGCTGCTGCGCATGATCAACCGTCTGGTGGAGCCAAGCTCGGGCGAGGTGCGCATCAATGGCGAACCCACGCGCGACACCGCCCCGCATCTGCTGCGCCGCCGCATCGGCTATGCCATTCAGGGGCACGGGCTCTTCCCGCATCACACCGTGGCGCGCAACATCGCCGCCGTGCCGCGCCTGCTGGGCTGGCCGCGCTACAGGATCGCGGCGCGGGTGGACGAACTGCTGGGGCTCTTCGGGCTGGATCCTGCGGAGTTCCGCGACCGCTACCCGCAGGATCTGTCGGGCGGCCAGCAGCAGCGGGTGGGGGTGGCGCGGGCGCTGGCCTCGCGCCCGGATCTGCTGCTGATGGATGAACCCTTCGGCGCGCTTGATCCGATCATCCGCGCCCGCGCGCAGCAGGATCTGCGCGCCATCCAGCAGAAGCTGGGATCCACCATCATGATCGTGACCCATGACATGGACGAGGCCATGAGCCTTGGCGACCGGGTCGGGGTGATGGATGGCGGCAGGCTGGTGCAATACGCGCCGCCGCAGGAGATCGTGGCGCGCCCCGCCACGCCCTTCGTGGCCGAGATGGTGGGCGAGGCGGAGCGTCCGCTGCGCTTTCTGTCGCTGATCCCGCTGCGCGATCTGGTGGAACCCGGCGAGGCGGAGGGCGCGCCGCTCTCCGATGCGGCAAGCCTGCGCGACGCGCTGTCGGCCTGCCTGCGCAGCGGGCGCGACGCGGTGCCGGTCACGCGGGACGGCGCGCCCATGGGCCGGGTCACGCTGGCGGCGCTGCGGCGCGAGGCGGCACGATGCCCGTAAGTTACGGCACCCTCCTGCGCGCGGGTCTTGCGCTGCTGCTGCTGGCGCTGGTGCTCTGGCCGCAGGGATTTGCGCCGGTCTTTGCGCCCTTCGCGCCAGAGGGCGGGCCGGTGATCTATACCCGCGCTTCGCTCTTGTCGCTGTCTCTGGGGCATCTGGGGCTGGTGGCGGTGGCCACGCTGGCCTCCACCGTGGTGGCGGTGCTGCTGGCCATTCTGGTGACGCGGCCCGCTGGGGCCGCCTTTCGCCCGCTGTCGCGCACGCTGACCAATGTGGGCCAGACCTTTCCGCCGGTGGCGGTGCTGGCGCTGGCGGTGCCGGTGCTGGGCTTCGGCACCGGGCCCACGCTGGTGGCGCTGTTCCTTTACGGGCTGCTGCCGATCTTTGAAAACGCCATGACGGCGCTGTCGACCCTGCCGCCCCGCACGATGGAGGCGGCGCGGGGCATCGGGCTCAACCGCTGGCAGCAACTCTGGCAGGTGGAACTGCCGCTGGCCGCGCCGGTGATGCTGGCGGGGATCCGGCTTTCGGCGGTGATCGGGCTTGGCACCGCCACGATTGGCTCGACCGTGGCCGCGCGCACGCTGGGCGAGGTCATCATCGCGGGGCTTCTGACCAGCAACACCGCCTTCGTGCTGCAGGGCGGGCTGATCGTGGGCCTGTTCGCGGTGCTGATCTATGACGCGCTGGTGCAGCTGGAACGCCGCCTGACCCCGGGCAGGCCGCGCCCGGCCTGAGCACCGCTTACCACAGCTGCGCGCCCCCGCGCGGGGCAGCCGCGCCGCGCGGCGGCAGGCCGATGTCGCACCGCTGCGGGTCGCTCAGGCGGTCCATGGCCTGCGCCGCGCGGTGGCGGGCATCGGCGGCCAGCAGCGCCGCCACCAGCCTTGTCAGCCATCCGGACCGGTGCGGCGCACTCCGGGGCAGGGCCGACTCCGGCAGGGGATCCAGACGCCAGCAGGCCGGGGCGGGCCAGTCATCGGCAAGGTCGGGGCGGGGGCTGGTGCGGGCCATGGGCTGTCTCCTGTCAGGCGGGACATCTTGACCCGCGTGTGATGCCGGGTAATCTGCGCGCGTCCCGTCGCGGCCTGTGCGCGGGCGGGGCGGGGAAGTGTCGCGATTGTCGCAATGGCGCGGGAGCTTCGGTTGGCGGATCATCCGGACACACTCCTTGCCGCCATCGTGCGCAGTTCGCTCAACGCCATTATCGTCGTCGACGAGGCGGGGCGGGTGGTGGAGTTCAACCCGGCGGCAGAATCCATCTTTGGCCATCCGCGCGACGCTGCCATTGGCCGGTCCATCGCCGATCTGATCGTGCCGCCGCATCTGCGCGCCGCCCATCAGAACGGCATGACCCGCTACATGGCCACCGGCGTGCCGCATGTGCTGAACCGCCGGGTCGAGATCGAGGCGATGCGCGCCAGCGGCGAGCTGTTTCCGGTGGAGCTGTCGATCAGCGAAGTCCTGACCGGGGGTGCCCGCCATTTCGCCGCTTCGCTGCGCGATCTGACCCGCGAACGCGCCGCCGAGGCCGCGCGCGACGACAGCGAGGCGCGGCTGCGCGCCTTCATGGATCACGCGCCGATCGGCATGTATCTGAAGGATGGCGCGGGGCGCTACATCATGGCCAATCCGGAGTTTACCCGGGTGTTCGGCCAGCCGCTTGAATCCATCCTTGGCCGCAGCGCTGACGAGCTGCTGAGCCCCGAGGAATCGGCGATGGTGCGCGAGAATGACGCCAAGGTGCTGGAGACCGGCAGGCCGCTGGCGCTGGAGGAATATCTGGACGGGCGCGACGCCTATAGCTGGACGCTGGTGCTGCGCTTCCCGATGTGGTCGGAGGCGGCGCGCGAATGGCGGATCGGCGGGTTCGACATCGACATCACCCAGCTGAAGCTGGCGGCAGCAGAGGTGCAGCGCAGCCAGTGGGCCCTGCTGCAAAGCGAAAAGCTGTCCGCGCTTGGCAAGCTGCTGGCCGGGGTCGCGCATGAGCTGAACAACCCGCTGGCCGTGGTCAAGGCGCAGGCCGAAATGCTGGGCATGGAAACCGAAGGCACCGCGCTTGCCGCCCGCGCCAGCCGCATCGGGCGCGCGGCGGACCGCTGCGTGCGCATCGTGCAGACCTTCCTGTCGCTGGCCCGGCAGCGCCCGCCGCTGCGCGAGACCATCCGCCTGCATGTGATCGTGGAGCAGGTGATCGACATTCTGGCCTATCAGCTGCGCGCCACCGGGATCGAACTGCGGCGCCAGTTCGCCCCGGACCTGCCGCCCACCACCGGCGATCCCGATCAGGTGCATCAGGTGGTGATGAATCTGGTGCTGAACGCCCTGCAGGCCATGGAGCCGCTGCCGCAGGGGGCCGAACGTGTCCTGACCCTGTCGACGGGTCTGGGCGCGCAGGGCGCAAGCCTCTGGCTGGAGGTGGCCGATAGCGGGCCGGGCGTGACCGAGGCGCTGCGGGGCCGCATCTTCGAGCCGTTCTTCACCACGAAAGAGCAGGGCAAGGGCACCGGCATGGGCCTGTCCTTTTCCCGCGCGATGATCGAAGGCCATGGCGGCACGCTGGAGGTGGTGCCGGGGCCGGGCGGGGCGCGGTTCCGGATCACCCTGCCGTGGATCGAGGCCGACAGCGCGGAGCCTGCCGCCGCGGATGCGACCCCGCCCGGTGCCGACGCGCGGCGGGTGCTGATCGTCGATGACGAGGCCGAGGTGGCCGAGGCGCTGGCGGATCTGCTGCGGGTGCTGGGGCACCGCGCCGAGATGCGCACCAGCGCCAGCGGCGCGCTTGCCGCTCTGGCCGCGCGCGAGTTTGACGTGATCCTTGCCGATCTGTGGATGCCCGACATGGGCGGGGCAGGGTTTCTGGAGGTGCTGGCCGCCACACATCCGCTGGCGGTGGCACGGCTTGCCTTTGTGACCGGCGATGTTCTGGGCGGCGCGGCACAGGACATCCTGCGCCGCGCCGGGCGTCCGGTTCTGGCCAAACCCTTCGATCTGGAAAGCCTGCGCGCCGTGCTGGCCGAACTGGGCGCGCAGGGCGGCGTGGTTACAGGATGAAATCTGCGGCTTCGAAGTCCACCTCATAGGGATTGCCGATGCCATAGACCACAAGCTGGAAATCGGCCACGCCATCACCATTGGTGTCGCCCAAGATCTTGATCCCGGCGCCACCCAGTTCGGTCCACAGATCCCCGGCGCTGGTGAAGAAGGGCTTGTCCACAGAGAAGCTGAACGCCTGATTGCCCGCCAGCAGGCTGTTGGCATCGATGGAGGAGAGGTCGATCCTGTCCGCTCCGAAGTCGAAGCCCACAAGCTTGTCATAGGTCGCGCCCGCCGAATCCGACGCGGTGTAGAAGACGAAGCGGTCGGCGCCCTCGCCGCCATAGAGCTTGTCCTGACCCGCGCCACCGGCCAGCAGGTCGTCGCCCTCGCCGCCATAGAGCAGGTCATTGCCTGCGCCGCCTTCCAGACGGTCGCTGCCTTCCTCGCCCCTCAGCGTGTCGTGGTCGCCGCCACCGTAAAGCTTGTCGCTGCCGTCGCCGCCGTTCAGCGTGTCATTGCCGCCAAGGCCGTAGAAGGTGGAGTTCGCCTTGGCCTGCCCGGACCAGCCTGTGTCCTCGATCACGTTGGCCCCGGCATTGCCGGTGCCGGTATGGTGGGAGGCGGTGTCGAAGGTCAGGTTCTCGACATTGGCGGCAAGCGACAGGCTGGTGGCCTTGGTGATCACCGTATCGGTCCCGCTGTTCAAGGATTCGAGGATCTGCGCCGTGCTGTCGACGTGATAGGTGTCATTGCCCAGCCCGCCCTGCAGCAGATCCTTGCCGCTGCCGGTCAGCCGGTCATGACCCGCGCCGCCATAAAGCACGTCGGTGCCCTCGTTGCCGTCGAGCAGGTCGTCGCCATCCTCCCCCCAGAGCGTGTCATTGTCGGTGCCGCCCGACAGGGTGTCCCCGTCGGTGCCGCCATAAAGCCGGTCTTCGCCGCTGCCGCCCTGCAGCGTGTCATGGCCGCTTTCGCCGTATAGCGTATCCTTGCCCTCCTGACCGAGCAGCAGGTCATTGTCCGCCCCGCCATAGAGCACGTCATGCCCTGCACCGGCACTGAGGCTGTCATTGCCCGCGCCGCCTTTCAGCGTGTCCCAGCCCGCGAGGGTGGAGATGGTGTTGGCCATCGCGTTGCCGGTCAGGATCGAGCTGAAATACTGCGACACCTGCCCGGTGTTGTAGGCCGATCCCGGCGCCGCCACGATCAGGTCTTCGACGTAATCGGCAAGGGTAAGATGGGCACCGGGCTGCACATACAGCGTGTCATGGCCGCCCGCCGGATCCTCGTAGATCTTGTCGGACTGGAAATCTCCGGTGAACACGAAGACGTCGTCCCCGGTGCCGCCGACCATCGTGTCTGCCAAAGCGTCGGCTCCGCCCCAGATCGTGTCATTGCCAGTGCCGCCGGACAGGTAGTTGGCACCCCACGAGCCATAAAGGTCATCATTGTCAGCGCCGCCATAGAGCTTGTCATCGCCGTCTGCGCCACTGATCGTGTCATTGCCCTCTTCGCCATGGGCCACGAGTTTCCTGTAGACCAGAAGCTTGTGGGAGGACTGCCAGATCCGGTCATCGCCCGCGCCGCCATAAAAGGTGTCAGAGCCTGACAGGCTCCAGATGGAGTCGTTGCCCGCACCGCCATAGGCAAGATCATTGCCGTCCAGCGTCTTGATGCTGTCGTTCTTGGTGCCGCCATGCACCTCGTAGTCGAGATCGATCAGACCGTCCGTCGGGTCAAAGGTATTCGTGACGAAGGGTTCCAGTGTGATGAGTGTCTTTGGCATCGCTGCCTCCTTGGTTTCGGTCCCGGCGTTCTGGGGCCTTTCGCCCGCGTTTCTGCGACGCGGCGGCGGCGGATATGTCGCAATTGTCGCGGGGCCGTGCGGGCTGCCCTGCGCCGCAATGCAGCGACCGGGGCGGAATCTTTGTCGCAATTGTCGCAACGGCGCTGCGGACAGGTGCAAAGCGGGCAGGGCTGGGCTAGCCTTCGCCGCATAACCAACAGCTTGGGAGGCCTGATCCATGTCCTTGCGCGCAGGCCATCCCCCGCAGGGCGAAAAGGCGCGGATCATCGTCTGCGACGACGATCCCGACATGCGCGAGACGCTGGTGGAATTTGTCGCCATGCAGGGCTATGCCGTGGAGCAGGCCATCGACGGGGCGACGCTGCGCCGTCTCGTGCCGAAGCTGCGGCCCGATCTGGTGCTGCTGGATCTGAACATGCCGGGCGAGGACGGGCTGTCGCTGGCGCGCTGGCTGAAATCCGACCATCACTGCGCCATCCTGATGCTGACCGCCATGGGCTCGCTTTCCGACAAGGTGGTGGGGCTGGAAATGGGGGCGGATGATTACCTGCCCAAACCGTTCGAGCTGGCCGAGCTGCGCGCCCGCATCCGCGCCGTGCTGCGCCGCACGATGAGCCCGGTGGTGGTGAATGGCCGCCCGCCGGAGCGGATGCGCTTTGGCAGATGCGTGTTCGATCTGGCCGAACGCCAGCTTTTTGACGATGCGGGCAAGGGCCTGCCGCTGACGGCGATGGAATATGATCTGCTTTACGTCTTCGCCACCCATCCGCGCCGGGTGCTGAACCGCGACCAGATCCTCGAACTCGCCCATAACCGCCAGTGGGATCCCTATGACCGGTCGGTGGACAACCGCATCGCCCGGCTGCGCAAGAAGATCGAGGTCGATCCCGCCCATCCCCGCGTGCTGCGCACCGTGCGCGGCGAAGGTTACATGTTCGAACCCGGCGATCTGTGACGCCACGCGGCGGCTGCGACAATTGCGACAGGGGCACCCCCCGCGTGACACGCGGCAAGGCAGCAGCCCCGCCTATACCGGACCGTGCAGGGGGCGCATCCCGCGCCCCGTCCCGTTCCGGAGGAATGCCGATGACCCCTGATGACATCCGCCTCGTGCGGCACCATTTCGCCGCCCTGTCCGGTCAGGAGGAGGCGTTTTCGGCGGCCTTCTACGACCACCTCTTTGCCCTCGCGCCCGATCTGCGCGCCTATTTTCCGCGCGACACGGCCGATCAGGGCCGCAAGCTGATGGCGGTCCTGCATTTCGCCATGGACCATCTGGACCGGGCGGAGACGCTGGCCCCGGCGGTGATCGCGCTGGGCGCCCGCCATGCCGATTATGGCGTGCGGCCCGATCAGTTCGCGCCGGTGGGGGCGGCGCTGCTGCAGGTGCTGGAGCAGTGGCTGGGCGCCGCCTTTGACGCCCGTGCCCGGCAGGTCTGGACCAGCCTTTACGGCGCGCTGGCCGATCTGATGCGGCAGGGCCTGCTGTCTGCGGCCCCCCGCGCAGAGCGACTTGCCAAGGCCGCGTCCTAGCGCACGCGGGACAGCCAGTCCGGATCCATCTGCGGCACCGCATCCAGCAGGCGGCGGGTATAGGCCTGCTGCGGGCTGTCAAAGATCTGCTGGCGCGGGCCCTGTTCGACGATGCGGCCCTGCTGCATGATCACCACCTGATCGGCGACGGCGCGCACCGTCGCCAGATCATGGGTGATGAACAGCAGCGTCAGGTCAAGCTCGTCCTGCAGGCGCATCAGCAGGCGCAGGATGCCCTGCGCGACCAGCTGGTCCAGCGCCGAGGTCACCTCGTCGCAGATCAGGAATTTCGGTTCGGCGGCCAGCGCGCGGGCAATGCCGATCCGCTGTTTCTGCCCCCCCGACAGCTCGGGGATGCGGCGGTCAAGGAACTGGCCGGGCGGCATCTCGATCAGATCCATCAGCTCGCGCACCCGCGCCTCCAGCGTGCGGCCCGACAGGCCACGGCAGAACCGGGCAGGGCGGGTCAGGGTCTCGCGCACGGTGTGGCGGGGATTCAGCGCGGTATCGGCCATCTGATAGATCATCTGGATATCCTGCAGCAGCGCGGGATCGCGGCGGGCATAGTCCGGCGGCAGCGGCTGGCCTTGCCAAAGCACCTCGCCCGAGACGGGGGGCAGCAGCCCCGCGATCACCCGCGCCAGCGTGGTCTTGCCAGAGCCGCTTTCACCCACCACCGTCGTGGTGCGTCCGGTGGGCAGGCGGACCGACACGTCCTTCAGCACCGTCACCTCGCCATAGGCTGCGGTCAGGTCGCGGCATTCCACCAGCGGCGGCGTGTCCGCGGGCTTTGCCGGGCGCTCCAGACTGCGCACGGCCCAGAGCGAGCGGGTATAGTCCTGCTGCGGGTCGGACAGGATTTCGCGGGTGCGCTGGGTTTCCACCTCGCGCCCGTCGCGCATCACCATCACGCGGTCGGCCATCTGGCTGACCACGGCAAGATCATGGGTGATGTAGATCGCGGCGGTGCCAAAATGTTCGACGATGTCGCGCATGGCGCCCAGAACCTCGATCTGGGTGGTGACGTCCAGCGCGGTGGTGGGTTCGTCGAACACGATCAGATCGGGGCGGCAGGCCATGGCCATGCCGGTCATCGCCCGCTGCAGCTGGCCGCCCGACAGCTGATGCGGATAGCGCAGGCCGATCTGGTCGGGATCGGGCAGCTGCATCTGGCGGAAGAGCGCGATCGCTTCCTGCTGCGCCTGCGACCGGGAGGCGGTCTGATGCAGCACCGGCGCCTCGGTCACCTGATCCAGCACGCGATGCGCGGGATTGAAGCTTGCCGCCGCCGACTGCGCGACATAGGCCATGCGCCGCCCCAGCAGCCTGCGCAGCTTCGCGGGCGACAGATCGGTCAGCGTGACCCCGTCAAACCGCACCGACCCGCCGGCAAAGCGCACGCCGTCGCGCACCACGCCCATGGCCGCCAGCCCGGCAGAGCTTTTGCCCGCGCCGCTTTCGCCCACCAGCCCCAGCACCTCGCCGCGCCGCAGCGTCAGATCGAGCCCGTGCAGGATCACGGTCGGGGATTTCACCGGCCCGGCTTCCAGCCGCAGGCCGCGCATTTCCAGAAGGGGGGTCATCGGGGTCTTGTTCATGTCTTCAGCCCGCTGGCGCGATGCAGCATCCAGTCCACAATGAAATTGATCGCCACCGTCAGCAGCGCGATGGCCCCTGCCGGGATCAGCGGTGTCACGTCTCCGAAGGTGATCAGCGTCGCGTTGTCCTTGACCATGGATCCCCAGTCCGCCGTGGGGGGCTGGATGCCGATGCCCAGAAAGGACAGCGCCGCGATGAACAGGAACACGAAGCAGAAGCGCAGCCCGAATTCCGCGATCAGCGTGGAGGCGATGTTGGGCAGCACCTCGCGCCGCATCAGCCACAGCGTGCCTTCGCCGCGCAGGCGGGCCGCCTCGATGAAATCAAGCCGCACGACATTCATCGCCGCCGCCCGTGCCAGCCGGTAGACGGGCGCGATGTAGATGAAGGCGATCACCGCCACCATGTTGGGGATTGACGCGCCGACGATGGCCAGCATCATCAGCGCAAGGATCAGCGGCGGCACCGCCATCACCACATCGATGGCGCGCGACAGCAGCTGGTCGGTCCAGCCGCCGCGCAGCGCCGCCAGCATGCCCAGCACCGACCCCGCGGCAAAGGCCATGCCGGTGGTCAGCATCGCCAGCCCCACGGTGTTGCGGGCGCCGAAGATCATGCGCGACAGCATGTCCCGGCCCAGATTGTCGGTCCCGAGCGGATGCGCGGCGCTCCATGGCTGGAACTGCGCGCCGACGATCTCGGTCTCGGCATAGGGGGCGATCCATGGCGCGCCAAGCGCCACGACGATGGTCAGCGCCACCACGGCCATGCCGAACCATGCGGTGGGCGGGGCGGATTTCAGGGTGGTCGTCACGGTCATCACATTCATCTCGGTCAGCCGCGGCGCAGGCGGGGATTGGACAGGATCGACAGGATGTCGGCCAGCACGTTCAGCGTCACATAGGTTGCGGCAAAGAATAGCCCGACCGCCTGCACCACCGGCAGGTCGCGGCTCGACACCGCATCGACCAGCAGCTGCCCCATGCCCGGATAGGAGAACACCGCCTCCACCACCACGACGCCGACGATCAGATAGGCGAGGTTCAGCGCCACGACATTGATGATGGGGGCTGCGGCATTGGGCAGGGCATGGCGCAGGATGATCCGCCAGCGCGGCACGCCCTTCAGCCGCGCCATCTCGATATAGGGGGAGGCCAGCACGTTGATCACGGCGGCGCGGGTCATCCGCATCATATGCGCGACCACCACCAGCATCAGCGTCAGCGCGGGCAGGAAACAGCGATAAAGCGCGTCGCCAAGCGACTGCGCCTCGTCGATGCGCGCCAGCGTCGGGAACCAGCCCAGCTGGATCGAGAAGACGAGGATCAGCACATAGGCGACAAAGAATTCCGGCATGGAAATCGCGCTAAGCGCGCCGACATTCACGCCCCGGTCGAAGATGCCGTTGCGCCAGAGCGCCGCAAGCAGCCCCAGCACCACCGCGACGGGCACGGAGATCACCGCCGCATAGCCCGCAAGGAACATCGTGTTGGCCAGCCGCTGCGACAGCAGATCCGCCACCGGACGGCGCGAGGCCAGCGAATTGCCCAGATCGCCCTGCATCACGCCGCCCAGCCAGTTCAGGTAGCGGACATGCGGTGGCAGGTCGAGGCCAAGTTCCGCCCGCCATGCGGCAAGCGTGTCGGGGGTGGCGGACTGGCCAAGGATCTGCTCGGCCAGATCGCCGGGCTGCAGTTCGATCCCGACAAAGATCAGCGCCGAAACGAGGAACAGCGTGACCACGCCCAGAACAAGGCGCTGCAGGATCAGTTTGGGGACAGGCGACATCGGGTGTTCTCCGCAGGCCGCCCGGCCAAGGACTGGCACGGGCGGCAAGGTGGTGTCAGGGCGACCGGATCCGGTCGCCGCCATGGGGCTGGCGTCAGGCCATCCACCACCGCTCGATGAAGCGGACGCTGTCGAGATCCCACATTTCCGAGATCTGTTCCGGCATGTTGATGCGGGTGCTCATGGCCGAGACATACTGCCCGAACGCCGGGATCAGCGCGCCGCCATCGGTCTGGCACAGCGTCTGCATCTCGGCATACATCTCTGCCCGGCGGTCCTGATCCAGTTCGGACCGGGCGCTGACCAGCAGGTCATTGAAACGCGGATTGCTCCAGCTTGTCTCGTTCCAGTCGGCTTCTGCGGCATAGGCCGAGCTGAACATCAGATCCGCCGTCGGGCGCCCGCCCCAGTAGCTGCAGCAGAACGGGCTTTTCAGCCAGACATTCGACCAGTAGCCGTCATCGGGTTCGCGCGAGACGCTGAGGGTGATATTGGCCGCGCGCGCCGCCTCGCCAAACAGCACCGAGGCATCCACCGCCCCGTTGAAGGCCGCGTCAGAGGTCTGCAGCGTCACGTCAAGACTGTCGAGCCCGGCCTTGGACAGGTAATGCTTGGCCTTGTCGGGGTCATAGGCGTGCTGTTCCAGATCGGCATTGTAGAACCGCATGGAGCTTGCGATCGGGTGGTCATTGCCCACCGAGCCATAGCCAAGCAGGATCTTGTCGACGATGGCCTGCCGGTCGATGGCATGTTTGAGCGCCATGCGCACGTTCACGTCGTCAAAGGGGGCTGCGGTGACGTTCATCGGCATGGTGTAATGCAGCGTGCCGTTCTGGGTATGCACGCGCAGGTTGGGATTGCGCGCCATCAGCGGCAGGGTCTTGAGGTCGGGCCGGTCGATCAGATCCACCTCGCCCGTCACCAGCGCGTTCATCCGCGCAGCCGGATCACCGACCTTCAGCAGCACCACGCGGTCGAAATGCGCGCGGCCCTGCTTCCAGTAATCGTCGCGGCGGACCAGTTCGATCCGCACACCCGGCTCGAAGCTTTCGATGACATAGCCGCCGCTGCCGATGCGGCTGTCGGGGTCGATGCGGCCGTCCATGTCCTGACGGATGGTCAGGTGATAGTCGTTGAGGATCAGCGGGAAATCGGCGCTGCCCGCCTTCAGGTCAAAGATCACCACCTTGTCGCCATCGGCGCGGATGTCGGAGATCTGGTCCAGCAGGCTCTTCACGCCGGATTTAGAACCCTCGCCCATATGGTGCCGGATCGACGAGATGACATCGGCCGCCCGCACCGTCCTGCCATCGGAAAAGGTTGCATCGTCGCGCAGCCGGAAGGTCCAGCTGGCGGCATCGGCGCTTGGCTCGAAGCTTTCGGCAAGATCGGGCTGGGCGGTGCCATCCGGGCCGATCTCGACCAGCGTCGAAAACACCGCATAGCTGGTGGCGAACATGAAATCGTTGGAATAGGTGGCGGGATCCAGCGAGTCAGAGCTTTCGCCCTGCGTGTAGCCCACCCGCAGCGTGCCACCCTTCTTGGGCGTGCTGTCCTGTGCGCGGGCCGCACCCGGCAGAGCCATGCCCAGCAGCAGGCCCCCGGCGGCGGCCCCTGCCATGAAATCGCGGCGCGAGGCGCCCCATGTCGAACTGGTCATTGTCAGATCCTCCTCTGTGTATGTGTGGCGGCGGCCCCGTTCCGGGGCGTTCTCAGACCGCAAAAGCGATGGATTTGGTGCGCGTGTAGGCCTCCAGCCCTTCGAGCCCCTTTTCGCGGCCAAAGCCGGATTTTCGGTTGCCGCCAAAGGGCAGCTCTATGCCGCCGGCCCAGTAATCGTTGATCGCGATCTGGCCGGCGTCGATGCGGCGGGCCGCCTGCAGCGCCGTCGAGATGTCCGGCGTGTAGATGCCGGCATTCAGCGCAAAATCGGTCCCGTTGGCGAGCGCTACGGCCTCGTCGATCTCGTCAAAGACCTGAACCGTCAGGACCGGCCCGAAGATCTCTTGTCGCACTGCCGGGTCGTCGGATGCAACACGATCAAGGATGGTGGGGGCGTAGAACCAGCCCAGCCCGCTTTCGGGATCCTGCAGGGCATGGCCGCCGGTCACGATGTCGAGCCCGCGGTCGCGCGCGGCATCGACATGGGCCGCCACCCGCGACAGGTGCAGCGCGGAATTGATCGCGCCCATGTCGGGATTGCCCAGCCCATGCCCCAGGCGCAGCCCGCGCGCCCGCTCCACCAGCCGCGACAGCACCTCGTCATGCAGCGAGCGGTGCAGGATCAGCCGCGATCCCGCCGAACAGATCTGCCCCGAATTGGAAAAGATCGCCCAAAGCGCGCCTTCGGCCACCTGATCGGCCTTGGCATCGCCAAAGGCCACCAGAGGCGACTTGCCGCCCAGTTCCAGCGTCAGCCCGGTGACATTGGGGGCGGCGGCGCGCATCACGTCGATGCCGGTATCCACCGACCCGGTAAAGGTGACATGGCGGACACGCGGATCGCGGACCAGCGCCGCCCCCGCCTCGGCGCCGGTGCCGGTGACCACATTGACCACCCCCGCCGGAACCCCCGCCCGCACCAGCAGGTCGGCGAGCAGCAGCGCGGTAAAGGGCGTGGTTTCAGCAGGTTTCACCACGGCGGAACAGCCCGCCGCCAGCGCCGGGGCGATGCCGCGCACCAGCGTGGAGGTGGGGTAGTTCCACGGCACGATATGGGCGGTGATGCCCACCGGTTCGCGGCTGGTGAAGGCCACGGTCGCCCCGCCCAGATCGGGGCTGCGCCCGTCAAGCTTGTCGGCGGCGCCCGCGTAATATTCGAAAAGCCGCGCCGATCCCGCGATGTCGCCCTGCGCTTCGGCAAGGGTCTTGCCGCTGTCGAGCGATTCCACCACCGCCAGCAGATCGGCCTCTGCCCGGATCAGCATCGCGACGGCGATCAGGATGCGGCAGCGCGTGGCGGGGGGCGTGTCGCGCCAGACCGCAAAGCCGCGCTCCGCCGCGCTCAGCGCCCGGTCCACATCGGCGGCGCTTCCGGCGGCAAAGCGGCCCAGCACCTGCGCGCGGCCCGGATCAAAGCTGTCCATCTCCGCGCCGTCAAGCGCGGGATGCAGCGCCCCGTCGATGAAATGCCCCTGCGGCAGATGGGGCAGGGTGCCGGTGGTGCGATAGGTGTGGATCAGATCGGCGGCGGTCATGAAGGAGCCTCGCTGCTGTGATAGGTGGCGCGGGCAAGAAAATCGGCGGTGATTTCCACCCCCCAGCCCGGCGCGTCGGTGACCGTCAGATGACCGTCGGTCACGGTGTAGGGATCGTTGCGGAACAGCCCCTCCTGCCACGGGTAATAGTCCGGTCCCTCGATGGAGAATTCCAGATAGCGGCCCGGATTGGGCACGGCGCGCAGCAGATGCAGGGTGAACAGCGTGACCAGCGACAGGTTGGCGGCATGGGGCGTGCAGGGCAGGCCCGCCGCATCACCCATCCGCGCCACCTGCATCGCCCGGATCATGCCCCCGACATAAAGGATGTCCGGCTGCACGATGTCCACCGCGCGCAGCGCGATCATCCGGCGCCAGTTGACCAGATCCCAGTCCTGTTCGCCGCCCGCCACGTCAAGGTCCAGCGCGGCGCGGACACGGGCGGTCTGCTCCATCTCCCAATAGGGGCAGGGTTCCTCGAAATGCTCGAAGCCGTGATCCTGCAGCAGCCCGCCCACGGCGATGGCGCGCTCCGGCGAGAAGCCGGAATTGGCATCCACGAGCAGGCTCGCCTCTGGCCCCATGGCGCGGCGCAGCGCGGGGATGATCGCCTCGGTGCGGCCCGGCCATTCGTCGCGGTCATGGCCGCATTCGGCCCCCACCCGCACCTTGAAGGCGTCAAAGCCGTGGCGGTCGCGCAGGGCCTGCATCCGCCGCGTCTCCTCCTCGGCGGAGATGTCGCGCCGCATCGAGGAGGCATAGGCGCGCACCCGCCCGGGCGTGCCGCCCAGCAGGGTGCAGACCGGCAGGCCCGCGACCTTGCCGCGCCAGTCCCAGACCGCCGTGTCGAGCCCGGCCATGGCGCGGCACAGATAGGTGCCGGGGTATTTGTGTTCGCGTTCGGGGATCTGCGCGATGACCTCTTCCAGCGCGTCGGTGCCGCGCCCCAGCGCCCAAGGCGCCACCTGCCGGTGCAGAACCTGACAGGTGATGTCGGCATTATAGGGCGACACCTGCCCCCAGCCGGAGGCGCCATCCTCGGTGGTGACGCGCACGAAGCCCACCAGCGGCGTGGTGAAGGTCTCGATCCGGGTCAGGCGCGGGCCGGTATCTTCGGCGCCGGAGGCGGCGCGCAGCGGGACGGCGCCCGAGGCGGAATAGGGCTGTGTCATGCGTCCTCCAGAATCATGTCGGCGGCGCGCCATGCGACCATCATCGTGGGCGCGTTGGTGTTGGCGGAGGTGAGGTTGGGAAAGACCGACGCATCGACCGCGCGCAGCCCGCCGATCCCGTGCACCCTGAGCCGGGGATCGACCACCGAATCTGCGGCGCAGCGCCCCATCCGGCAGGTGCCCACCGGGTGAAACACCGATCCGCTGCGGTCGCGGAAATCGGCAAGGAGGGCGGCATCGTCCATGCCGCGCAGATCGGCGCCGATGGGTCCGGCGATCAGCGGCGCCATGGCCGCGCTCTGCATGAAGCTCTGGCAGAGCCGCCCGCCCGCGATGACGGCGGCGCGGTCTTCGGCGGTGGCAAGGCTGCCGGGCCGGATCAGCGGCGCATCGCCGGGATTGGCCGAGGTGATGTCGATGCGGCCCCGGCTGGTCGGGCGGGTGGGCGAAAAGCCGATGATGAAGCCCGGAAACGGATCGGGATTGATGACCGTCCGCGTGCCCTTGGGCGTGGTCGTATAGGTCACCGGGTTGAAATAAAGCTGCTGGTCGGGCCGCGCCAGCGCCGGGTCAGAACGGAAATAGCCGCCGCACTGGTTCACCGACAGCGCCAGCGGGCCGCGCCGGGTCAGCAGATATTGCAGCCCCGCCCGCAGCTTGCCCGACAGCGGCGCCAGCGCGTTGTTCAGCGTGGGTTCGGTGGCGCGGTACAGATAGCTGATGCCCAGATGGTCCTGCAGATGCCCGCCGACATTGGGATTGTCGTCGAGCACGGCAAGCCCCGCCGCGCGCAGCGTCTCGGCAGGGCCGATGCCCGACAGCTGCAGCAGCCGGGGCGAGGTCACGGCGCCTGCCGCCAGCAGGATCTCGCGCCCCGCCCGCGCCTCGGTCACGCGGCCATGGCGGGCATAGCGCACGGCGACGGCGCGGCGCTCTTCGATGCGCAGGCCCTGTACCAGCGCGCCGGTTTCCAGCCGCAGGTTGGGGCGGCGCAGGGCAGGGCGCAGCATGGCGCGGGCCGAGGAATGGCGCTGCCCGCGCCGGGTGTTGATGCGGTAGGCGGCAGCACCTTCGGCATCGGCGGCATTGGGATCGTCGCAGGTGCCAAGCCCCAGATCGCGCGCGGCGTCGAAGAAATGCCGGGTCACCGGGTGGATCTGGTCCGACACGTCCTGCACATGCACCGGGCCGCTGCCCTGCCGTGTGCCGTCCGGGGCCACCTGCGTTTCGATCTGCGCATAGGCGTCGCGGACCGCGTCCCAGCCCCAGCCCTCGGCGCCAGAGGCCTGCCAGTCGTCAAAATCCTCGGGGCGGCCCCGCGCGTAAAGCATCGCGTTGATGGATCCGGACCCGCCCACCACGCGACCGCGCGGCCAGTAATCGCTGCGCCCGTTCAGCCCCTCGTCCGGGGCGGCGCTGTAGCGCCAGTTGACGCGCGGGTGATAGAAGGTCTTGCCATACCCCAGCGGCATGGTGATCCACGGCAGGTGGTCGCGGCCTCCGGCCTCCAGCAGCAGGACCGAATGGCGGCCCGACCGGCTCAGCCGTTCGGCCAGCACGCAGCCTGCCGATCCGGCGCCCACAATGATGTAATCGTACTGCGTCACATGGTCCCCCTGTTGTGCCGCCAGTGTGACAGTTTGACGGCGGAAGGGGCTAACGAATAATAATTTGCCTCAGCATCGAAATTTTTCGCAGAAGGGTCTGCCCCATGTTCAACGATCTGCCGCCCCTGCCATGGCTGCGCGCGTTCGAGGCCAGCGCCCGGCTGGGCAATTTCACCCGCGCCGCGTCGGAACTGAACCTGACCCCCTCGGCGATCAGCTATCAGGTCCGCGCGCTGGAGGCGCAGCTGGGTCAGCCGCTGTTCACCCGGCACCGGCGGGAGCTGCACCTGACGCGGCTCGGGCAGAGCTACCTGCCGATCGTGACGCAGGCCTTTGCGACGCTGAACAATTCCACCGCCGGGCTTTTCGGCAAAAGTCACACGCATACGGTCACGCTGCGCTGTCTCAGTTCGCTGACCATGCTGTGGCTGCTGCCGCATCTGCAGAGCTTCCACCTGACCCATCCCGAGATCTCGCTGCGGCTGCTGTCGACCTCGTGGTCCGAGGATGCCGGGCGCGACGGCATCGACATCGACATCCGCTATGGCGACGGCACATGGACCGATGGCACGGTCTCGCGGCTGATTCAGGGCCGGGTGCTGCCGGTGTCGACGCCCGCGCTGGTGGCGCCCGCCGCCGAGATCGCGACCCGCCCCCTGATCGAGATCACCGGGGTTCTGGACAGCTGGGAGGAGTTTTTCAGCTGCCATGTCCCGGATGTGGACCTGCCGCCGCCCGCGCTGATCGTGGACCAGTCGCTGATCGCGCTTGATTACGCCGCCTCAGGGCGCGGCTATGCGCTGGTGGCCGAGGTGTTTGCCCGGCCCTATCTGCGCGACGGGCGGCTGGTGCCCGCCTGTCCGGAAACCCTGCCCGAACGGCTGGGGCATCACATCGTCATCCCGCACAGCACCAACCTGCACCGTCCCGAGGTGGCGGCCATCGTCGCATGGCTGACCGACTCCGCGACCGAGGCGTGACGGAGCCGGTCTGTGGTGCCCTCAGGCCCGGTTCGCCGGTTGTAGCGCGGCTGAGGAACGGTTAGGGCACGGGCCATGACCTGCGCGGCCCGTCACGCGGCGGCAGGACGCTCCGGATCCGCAACGCAGGATCCGCCCGAGCGTCGCAGGCAAATGTCTGGCAATAGGAGTCTTGATGCGCATCCAGATCGACGTGGCCCTGCATTACCGGTTCCAGCGGTCCAACACCGTCTTTCTGGCCCTGCAGGCCGGACAGACCGAGGGGCAGAGGCTCGTGCAGGAGACGCTGGATCTTGGCACAGCCGATGTGACCCGCATCACCGGCGATGCCGGGGTCGGCGAACGGATATGGGCGCGCGTGCCGGGCGACGAGATGCGTCTGAGCTATCGCGCGCTGCTGGACATCACCCGGCGCAGTCAGGTGCTGGACCAGCTGCAGGCCGATCCGCTGCATCTGCTGCCCGGCGAGGCGGTGCCCTATCTGCGCCCCTCGCTTTACTGCCAGTCCGACAAGTTCGTGTCCTTTGTCGAAAAGCGCTTCGGCGGGCTTGGCGGCGGCGCCAAGATCAGCGCCATGCGCGACTGGATCGAGGCCGAGCTGGCCTATGTGCCGGGCAGTTCCGATGCCAGCACCACGGTGCTGGAAACCTTTGCCGGGCGGCAGGGCGTGTGCCGCGATTACGCCCATCTGATGTGCGCGCTGACGCGGGCGGCGCAGATCCCGGCGCGGATGGTCGCGGTCTACAGCCCCGATGTGACGCCGCCGGATTTCCACGCCGTGGCGCAGGTCTGGCTCAGCGGTGGCTGGCATCTGGTCGACGCCACCGGCATGTGCCGCGCAGACACGATGGCGGTGATCGCGGTGGGGCGCGATGCCTATGACGTGGCCTTCATGGAATCGCAGGTGCCTGCGGAAATGCTGTGGCAGTCGGTGCAGGTGTCCCGCGTCTGAGCGGCGGGCCTGCGCTACCAGCGCAGGTGGCGGTGGCCCAGCCACGCGCCAAGCGCGCTTGCAAGGCAGAGCGCGAGCCCATACCAGCTGACATAGAACAGCGGCGAATCCTCGGTGCAGTGCAGCGCATAGCCTGCGGCGGTGCCCGCGCTGGCGGCAAGTCCGGTCAGCGCGCCGGACAGCACCGGACGGGTGGGCGCGCCACGGCGCAGCAGCGCCAGCCCCGCCGCCAGCGGCAGCAGCGACAGCGTGACGACGGAAATCAGGCAGGCCAGCGCGGTCTGCCCCATCAGGTCGGGCAGCAGGCGCTGCGGCGGCAGGTCGATCAGCCGCGCCGCAAAAAGCCCTGCGGCCAGCGCCACCGGCACCAGCAGCGGCCAGAGCGGCAGCCGCGCGCCCGGTCGCACCGAAAGCAGCGCCAGCGGCAACGCCAGCCCCGCCAGCGCCAGCGGCAGCAGCGCCTTGGCGGCGACCACGGGCCGCGCCATCGCCCCGGGATCGGGGCGCAGGCCGAACAGCGCAAAAAACAGCGCCAGCCCGGCAAGGATTGCACCCGCCACGGCCAGCGCCACCAGCGCCGGACGCAGCGGCGCGGGGGCGGGGCGGCTGGCCAGATCGCGGATGAAAGCTTCGGTCGGCGGGGAATTGGTCATCGGTTCATCCTTTCGGCAAGCTGTGACAGGCGCTTCAGCGCGCGGTGCAGGGCGACGCGCGTCGCCCCCGCGCTGAGCCCCAGCCTGCCGCCTGCTTCTTCGGCGCTGTCGCCGTCCAGCGCAATGGCCCGCACCAGCGCGGCGGACCTCGTGTCGATCTGGTCCAGCAGGCGGTCGGCATCGCGCGCGGCAAGCGGCGTGTCGGGCATGTCCTGTTCCAGACTGTCGGCGTAATCGTCAATGGGCAGATGGATCGCGGCGTTGCGGCGCCGGAACGCATCCACGATCTTGTAGCGCGCCACCGCGTAAAGCCACGGGCGCACCGGCGATCCCTGCCGCCAGCTGCCGCGCTTCAGATGGATGGCCAGCAGCACCTCCTGCAGGATGTCCTCGTGCTGATGGGCGGGCAGGGCGGTGCCGCGCGCCCGGATCAGCGCGCGCAGGCTGGGCGTGATCTCGGTCAGAAAGCGGGCAAAGGCCGCGCTGTCGCCCGCATTGGCGCGGGCCAGAAGGCTTTCCCAGCTGGGGTCTTTGTCCAACCCGGCCTCCCGCGACCTGCGTGCTGTCGCGGGCAGGCTAGCGCGGTCGGCGGGAGTCGCGCAATCGGGGATGCGCGGGGGCGCGCAATCCGCCATGCGCGGCGGCGCGCAATCGGGGATGCGCAAGGGGGCGCAGTCCCGAAGGCGCGGCGGCGCGGAGTCCTGCCTGCGCGGCGGCGCGGCAGCGCAGGCGACACAAAGCGCGTCCATCACCGCGGCCCGCAGCCCCGGTCAAGCCGCAGCGCATGATCCAGCGACCAGCGCCCCGGACCCATGGCGACCAGCGCCAGCAGCGCGGCAGCCCAGAGCCCGTGGGTGACCCACGCGCCGGGATAGACGAAGATCTGGATGACCGCCGTCATCGCCAGCAGCCCCAGCGCCGAAAGCCGCGTGAGCAGCCCCGCGATCATCAGGATCGGCAGCAGATGTTCGGCAAAGGTGGCCAGCACGGCGGCGATCTGCGGCGGGATCAGCGGCAGGGCGTATTCCTGTTCGAAGAGATACCACGTGCTGTCCTTGATCGAAAATAGCCCCTCCACCTTGGTGCGTCCGGACTGCCAGAACACCAGCGCGGGAAACACCCGCAGCGCCAGCGCCACGGCATCGCGGGGGATCGCGCCCGCCAGCGCATTGAACCGGCCAAGCGGCTGAAGCAGCATGTTCATGGGTCAGACCTTTGCATCGACAAGCGCGCCGTGGCGCATCAGTTCGGGAAGGGTGCGGGCGGGATCAAACCCGGGATCGGCGGCATGGGCGTGGGCGGCGGCCTCTGCCAGCGGCTGGCCCTGCACCAGCGCCTCGATCAGCGCGGCCTCGCCCGCCGTCACGGCGCGCAGCTGCACCTCATAGCCCGGATCGCGCAGGATCAGCGCGATCTGCGGGCCGCGCGCCAGCGGCAGATCCGCGCCGCCGGGCTGGTTGCGCGCCCAGATCGACACCGCCGGATGTGCCAGCCGCAGCAGGATCAGCGAGGGGTGCAGCCCCAGCCGCAGCGTCTCGGGATCCGCTCCCGCCAGCCGGGCGGGGTGCAGCGGGGCGGCATCGGCGGCGTGAAAGGCGCGGCCCCGCGCATGTTCGATCCGCGCCACATCGCCCATATAGGGATAGGCGGCAAGCGGCGGAAATCCTTCCAGAAACTCCGGAAACTCCGCCCCCCATTCGGCGATCACCGGGCTCTGCGGGCGGTGGGTTTCCGCAAAATGCCGGGCCAGAGCCGCAAAAAACGCAGGCCCCACCAGCCGGGCGATCACCGGGAACCGCGCCGCCAGCGCCCCGGTCAGGCTGACGGTGACGTTGTTGCGATAGACGGCAAAGCGCCGCTCGGCCTCGGCGGGGGCGCGGGCGGTCACGCCGGGAGGCAGCGCGCCGCCGCGCAGCGCCGCGTCGAACCGGGCCAGAAACTCAGGATGCGCGGGCATGGCGGCCAGCCTCGCGGAGCAGATGGTCGGCCCGCGCCGCTTCGGCGGCCAGCACCGGCCAGTCGGGCAGGTCATTGTCCCATTCCACCAGCGTCGGCAGCGGGCCGGTGCGGGCGATGACCTCTGCGTAAAGCGTCCAGACCGGATCGGCCACCGCCGCGCCATGGCTGTCGATCAGCAGCGGGCCGGAGGGCAGATCCTCTGCCGCGTGCCCGCCCAGATGGATCTCGGCCACCGCCGCCAGCGGAAACCCCGCCAGATAGGCGCGGGGATCGGTGCCGTGATTGGTGCAGGACACAAAGACGTTGTTCACGTCCAGAAGCAGCCCGCAGCCGGTGCGCCGCGCAAGCTCGGCCAGAAACTCGGTCTCGGACAGGGTCGACTGGTCGAACAGCACATAGGTCGCGGGGTTTTCCAGCAGCATCCTGCGGCCCAGCCCCTCCTGCACCTGATCGACATGGGCCGCGACCAGATCCAGCGTCTCTGGCGTATAGGGCAGCGGCAGCAGGTCGTTGAGATAGTCGGCGCCATGGCTGGACCATGCCAGATGTTCGGAAAAGCTGTCCGGCTGGTAACGGTCGCACAGGGCGCGCAGCCGGGCCAGATGCGCGCGGTCAAGCCCCTGCGCGCCGCCGATGGACAGGCCGACGCCATGGATCGACAGCGCATAGGCCTCGCGGATCGCGGCCAGCTGCACATGCGGCAGCCCGCCCGCGCCCATGTAGTTTTCGGCGTGAACCTCGAAAAAGCCGACGCGGGGCCGGTCGGCGCGGATGGCGGCGAAATGCTCGGGCTTGAACCCGACACCTGCCGCGGCGGGAAGGGCTGTCATGGCGCTGCTCCTGCGGGGGGTGGGGGCTGGGGCGCGGAGCGAATCCGCGCCCCAAGGGGATCAGGCCGGGATGTCGCGGGTCAGCGGCTCCAGCGAGCCCATGCGCGCCATGCCGTCATCAGCTGCGGGCAGGTCCATGGTCATGCAGGTGCCTTCGGGAACCAGCGTCCATGCGTTGCCCTGATAATCCACCTTCGAGGTGCCGGCACAGGTGGTTCCGGGGCCAGCCGCGCAGTCGTTCTTGCCGGCAAGCGACACGCCGTAGCATTTTTCCATCGCCTGAGCGTGGACCGGCGTGGTGGCCATGGCGCCAAGCGCACAGGCCAGCGAAGCGCCAAGGATAAAGCGGGGGGTCATCGCGGTCATGTTCATCTCCTTGTCAGACCAGAAGGACTGTCTGCTGCCCTTCACTAGGCAATTCGCAGGACAGGGCCTCGGCGTTACAAGGATCGCGGTTTCGTGATCGGTTGGCGGTCAGCGGTGGCGCAGGATCTCGGCGCGGGGCTGGTCCAGCACCAGCCGCCCCGCCTTCCAGACGGCGCGCACCGGGGCGCCCATGCGCACCGCCATGGCGGGATCGGGCGCATCAAGCAGCACGATGTCGGCGGGTGCCCCGGGGACCAGCGCCCGGTCGCGCCCCATCAGCGCTGCGGGCGCGTCGGTGATCATGGCAAAGGTTTCGGCCATCTCGGCATCCGAGGCGAGCTGCGCGATATTGGCGTAAAGCCCCGCCATGCGCAGCAGCGAGCCATCCCCCAGCGGCGTGAACGGGTTGAGCACGTTGTTGGTGGCCAGCGTCACGGTGACGCCCGCGCGCGCCAAGGCCAGCGCCGGGGCCAGCCCGCGCGGACGCAGGCCTTCGGGGCCGGGCTGGCGCCCGTTCAGGAACAGGTCGGTGGCGGGCAGCACACAAAGCGCCACGCCCGCCGCCTGCATCTGCGCGGCGATGCGGGCCACCTCGTCCGGGGGCAGGGCACCGAGCTTGGTCGCATGCCCCACCGACACCCGGCCCGCCATGCCGCGGGCGCGGGTCTGGGACAGGATTTCGGGCAGGATCGCGCCTGATGGGTCAAGGTCGAAATCGGCGTGGAAATCCACCGCCACCCCGTGCCGTTCCGCCAGATCGAAGATCTGCGTCACATGCGCCACCGGATCGCTGTCGGTATAGGGGCAGCCGCCCAGCAGATCGGCGCCCTCGCTCAGCGCGGCATGCAGCAGATCCAGCGTCTGCGGCTCCTGCGTCAGCCCCTCCTGCGCGAAGGCGCAAAGTTCGAGGTCGATCACATCGGCATAATCGGCGCGCAGCCGCGCCAGCGCGTGAAAGGACCGCAGCCCGGCGCGGGGATCCACCTCGACAAAGCTGCGCATCACCAGCGTGCCATGGCGCACGGCGCGTTCCAGCAGGGCAGCGGCGCGGGTATAGACATCTTCCTCGGTGAAGGCGGCCTTGGCGGTGGCGGTCAGCCGCACGGCCTCGGCCAGGGTACCCTCGCAGATCGGGCAGCGGTCAAGGATCAGCGCCTTGTCCAGATGGATGTGGCTGTCCACGAAGCCCGCGCAGGCCAGATAGCCGCCGCAGTCGCGCCGCGGCAGATCGTCCTCCAGCGCGCCGGCACCCGGTCCCCGCTCCACGATGCGGCCCTGCGCGATGCGCAGCGACTGCGGCCCGCTTTCGCCCGCAAGGCGCAGATTTTCCAGAATGAAGTCGGTCATGGCTCTGGCTCCGGTGGGGCGGCGCGGCGCCGCGGCTGCTGGTCGGGGCCACCATGGCGCGCGGGCAGGGGGAAGGCAAATGCCGACCGGGCCGGGTCAGGCCCGAGCCTCAGGCGTGCCGCGGATCCGGGCAGGGGCGGAAGCGCGTCACTCTCCCTCCCAGTAATCAACCGCGTCTTCCTGCAGGAACGAGGCCGCGATGCGCCGCGCCGCCTTGTCGCCGCCGGGGGCGGCCCCGGCAAAGACGGTGATCTTGCCGCTGTCGGGATATTCCATCACATCGGGTTCGCGCATCGTGCTGATCGCGAGATAGCGCAGGGGCTGATCCCCGGTGGCGGTCAGCTGATGCGCGGTCTCGGCCCCGCCCGCCGGGCAGACCGCCACCATGCCCGCCGCGACCGCATGGCTTTCGGTGCCAAGGCGCAGCGTGCCGGTGCCGGACAGGATCACGAACATCTCGTCATTGGCGTGATGGCTGTGGAAGGGCCATGCCGCCTTGCCGGGCGGCACCTCGACCAGCCGGGCGCCCAGATGGGTCGCGCCAAGCGGCGCCGCGATGGCGGCCATCGCCGCCTCGAAACGGGTGCCATGGTGCTGCGGCGACAGGGTCAGATCGGTCAGGCGGATCACGGGGGACTGGGTCATGGTCAGGGCCTCCTGTCCGGCAGTGAGCACCGGAGGCCGCGTTTTGGCAATCGCGAAATCGGGGCGCGTCCGCGCAGCCTTGACGGCGGGCTGTGGAGAGCCGATGCTGTCCGGGCTTCCGGCAGGGCACCCCATGGCGCCGGCGGCAAACTCCCCCAAAGCACAGGCAGGACCATGAGCGCGCGGTTTTTCGTCATCACCGGCGGCCCGGGATCGGGCAAGACAGCGCTGATTTCGGCGCTGGCCCGTCAGGGTCTGGCCACCATGCCGGAGGCGGGGCGGGCGATCATCCGCGACCAGAGCCGGATCGGCGGCAGCGGCTGGCACGGGTCGGACCGCCGCCTTTTCGCCGAGCTGATGCTGCAATGGGAGTTGCGGTCATGGCACGAGGCGCAGGCGCTGGAGGGGCCCGTGCTGTTCGACCGGGGCCTGCCCGACGTGGTGGGCTATCTGGAGCTTTACGAGGGCGGTGCCCCCGGCCACATGCACCGCGCGGCGGAGCAGTTCCGCTATCACGGCACGGTGTTCTTCGCCCCGCCATGGCGGCAGATCTTCGCGCAGGATGCCGAGCGGGGGCAGGATTTCGATGAAGCCGTCGCCACGTCGGAGGCGCTGCAGCGCGCCTATGCCGCCGCGGGCTACAAGCTGCGGCCCCTGCCGCTGGCCCCGGTCGCGGAGCGGGCCCGCGTGGTGCTGGACCATATCGCCCGCGCCACAGCCTAGCGCCGCGCAAGTTTTTCCCGCGCGGTTGCAGGGATCCCCGGGCCCATAGGCGGCATCGGCACTCGGCCAGGTATGGTAAACCCGGCTCGACAGGGCGGCGGCGCCTTTCCTACGGTCCCGCACATGGCAATGCTTTTCATCACGGTTTCCAACCTCCACCCCCGCGCCCGCATCGCGGCGCCTCAGAAGGCGTTGGCGCCGCTCTGCACCATCGGCCCGGTCTCCCTCGGTGGTCTGGCCTGTGGACGTCTGTCCCCCCGCCACGCTCGGCGGGCGTCGGGCGGGCCGGTGGGGCACCCGCAGCGGGCGGCGCAGGGTCAGTCCCCCGCGCGGCCCGCTCCTGACCCGTCCACCCTCCGACGGCGCCTGCCGCGCGCTCGCAGGGGCTGTGACCTTCCCCCAGTCTTTCCCTTACCAAACAGGATCTTGAGATGAGGCAATTCCGGATCGGTCAGGCGATGGACGTCCTGCGGCGCGGCGCGCCCCGGCCTCTGTCATGGGGCACCGTCTGTCTGGGCGGGGCCACGGCATGACGGGGGCGGGCTGGTCGATCCTTGGCACGCTGTCGCGCCTGCGCGGGCCGTGGCGGGGGCGGCAGTTCGGCGATCCGGGCCGTCCGCGCGCGATCTCGCCGCGCCTGACGGCGGCGGAGGCGGAGGCGCTGCGCGTGCGGCTGACCCCGGTGCTGGCGCGGCTGACGGCCGAACGCGCCGCCATCTTCCGCCGGGCCGAGACCGAGCTGCGGCTGAAAACCGGGGTGGCGGCGCTGGCGGGGCTGGGGCTGGGCTGGACCATGGGCGGCCTTTCGGGCGCGCTGGGGCTGGCGGCGCTGGCCGCCGTCTTTGCCGTGCTGCTGCTGGCGGGCCGGGTGCAGGAGGCGCCGCGCAGCATCGCCAAACATGTGATCCTGAACAAGATGGGGCAGATGCTGTACGGTCTGTCCTCGGTCGCGCCGGGAGCACGGGCGCAGGCCCTGCCGCTGGGGCGGATCGACGGCTGGCGGCTTTTTGGCCCCGTCCATACCGTCACCATCGACGACCGGCTCGAGGGTCTGCGCGACGGGCAGCGCGTCGCCGTGTCCCGCGTGGGGCTGCAGTTCGGCACCGCAGGCAACCGCAGCACCGAAAACGGCGCTGGCCTGTGTTTCGTCCTCACCGAGATCACCGCCCCCGAGGCACCCGACGATCTGTCCGGCGCCCTCACCGTTGTCGTGGCCGAGGATGCCCCCGCGCAGGCGCGCGCCGCGCCGGGCCTGACGCATGGCCTGTCCGTAAGCCCGACCGGAGATGCCGGGTTTGATGCGCGCTACCGGGTCTATGGTGATGCGGAGGTGCTGGGCCCTGCCGCGCGCGCCGCCTTTGCCGGGATCGAGGCGCTGGCCCGTGCCGACCGCACCGCCACGCGGGAGGTGGCGCCGGGCAGCGGCCTGCGGCCTTGGGTGGTGATCCGTCCCGGGCGGCTGGTGGTGCTGACCCCGCTTGCGCTTTTTGACGGCGCGCTGGAGCCGCCGCTGCTGCCGCAGCCGCTGCTGGCAGAGGCGCTGATCCCCGCCTTTGCCTCTGACCTTGCCAGTCTGAACGACCATCTGACCGTCGCCCTGACGCTGATGAAGGGCCTTTCCCGATGACCAGACCCTTTTCCCCCGTGGCGGCGGCGCTCCTGCTGGCCACCCGCGCCAGCCCGGTTCTGGCGGACCGGGCCAAGGTGCTCGTCTTTGACGCCTCGGGCTCCATGTGATCCCGGGTGCAGGGCGATCTGAGCCGGATCGAGGTGGCGCGGGAGGTAAGCGTTTCGCCACGGCACCAGTGATCCGGTGCGGGCCACGCTGACGGGGAGCGGTCTGGAACAGCGCGGCCCTGATCCTGACTTTGGCGGCGTGGGCTGCGCGATACCACAACGGCAGGCGGCGTGCCCGCCAATAACGCGACGCTGGCCGCGCCCTGATCCGGGGCAGGGGCCGCCTTGCCGTGACGGGGTGGTTTCCCTCTGGCGCGCGGATCGGCTATAGGACGGCCGATCAGGTCACCGGGCTCAGGCAGGCGGGGGCCGTGGCCCGCCCCGGTCCTGCCTCTGCCCGCAGGCAGGCCGAGGCCGTTCTGTCTGCGCCCCGCGTGCAGGAAATCGTCGTATAAGGAGACATCCCAAGATGTCTTGGCGCTGTCCGGAGCAGGGGCAGGGCCGGTCAACGGATGGAATTGCTGGAACCATGAAAGACCATAAGCCCTACAGACTGTCCGTGGCCCCGATGATGGATTGGACGGGTTGATCGTAAATAATGCTTTGAAAGCAATTTGTAAGCCGTGACTTGTCTGTACCAAGTACCAAATCCTCTTTAGATTTGGTCTGCGGCTACCCACCGATAGTGATTGCCGCAACGAACGCCTTGGCCTCTCGGCTCTGGTCGAAGATGCGCATGGGCAGATCGGCCTTGGGCATCCAGGCGCGACCGGTTTCCACGGCCAGGGACACCGGAACGGCGGGGAAGACGTTGATGAGAGCGTTTTCGCCATGGTGCGCCTTGATCCGATCAAACATGCCGCGAAGATGTCGTTTGTAGACCGATAGATCGTCTTGCCGCCTCATGATGTCGTTATGAGGGGTCTCCGCGGTAATCGACCAGATGGCGGCATGCTCTCCTAGGACAGAAAAGATCCTGCCGTCATCAATCGTGGCGCTCACACCCAGTTTCAGGGCGACGGGCAACTCCTTCGCACCGAAATGGTCTTGGGTTCGGAATGTGATAGCAGGTTGCTGTGACTGCCATTTCCAGGTCGCCGGTTCCCGATATTTTTGATGAACCGACACCGGCATGATGTCTCCGAGCAGGGTACCGAGTTCAATCAGAAGCGGCTGCGGTGCAAGCGCGAAGACGCTCAGCTGCTGGATTTCCCTCTGTTCGACCCGTTCCTTGACCTTGCGCGCGAACTGCCTGCGTAGGTGCTCGCTTTGCATGGCCCAAAAGGCCGGCTCCCCGTCACGCACCTCGGCGTTGAGCTCGATGTCGATCGTGCGTCTCTCCGCCGGATGCCGGTCAGGCGGCATGGCTGCGAATATCGCCTTGGTGGAGACAAGCGATTCGAGCTGTCCGATATTGGCGGCGAACCGCAGAACGTGTGCCGCGCGGTCGGCATCCATGTCCGTCACGATCTCGATCCGGCTCTCATGTTCCTGCTTCATCGCGATGAGCGTGGCCTCCGGGTAGTCGTCCACATGATCTACATCGATGAGCTTGTGATGGATCGGGCACATCAACATCAGGTTGCTGATGTCCTGTTTCAGCAAAGGGGACCTGACCTTGTCGCCACGCGGGCCGTTTTCGCTGTCGGCCACGATATGGGCGATGAAGCCGAACTTGCCGTCTTCCTTTCCGGCGATAAGGTCGCCGATCAGCAAGCGGTTGCAACCGGCGAATTCACACCGTCCGGCCGCGAGTGTCCAAAGGGAAATCTGCGTCGCCTTCGGGATATAGGAACTGGACAAGGGTCATCCTCCAAATTCAGGCCGCCCTTGGAATGGCGAACGATCTCATATTAGAACGGGTCGGGGTGGTTACCATCTTCATACTTGGCGGACAGTCGAATTCACCCGGGAGGGTCTTACCAATGACAAGGCCTCCGTCGCTTCATCTTGCCAGCATTCCGCATCAGGCGATGTTGACGATGAACTGGCCGCTGCGCGCCGCCAGCTTACCGTTCTTGACGATGAAACATTCAATACTGTGCTGACCGCGATAGAGTGTGCTCTCGGTATGGGTCAGCCCGCCCCGCACCGCTGAATCCAGGTTGAATCCGCCGCGTAGACAATCTGCCACCTCTGCTTCACGCCCGGTGTTCACTACCTGCCAATAAACCTTGAACCGGCCCGTCAGGGTCGTTTCGGCCTTGAAGTTCAGTGAGCTGTGCTTCGGCAATGCAGCGCCGCCACTGATGAAAGGCTGGGGACGAAACCCCTTCTGCGTGAATGTCGCGGTGTCGATGGAGACTCTGCCTTCCGGCTTATGGGGCCAGCGCGGTTTGCGCATATAGGCCGGCGCTAGGATAAGGTTGGCGGCGCGCACAAGCGGCGCTACGTATCCCGATTTCTGGACCGGATTGCGCCGCCCGAGGGCCCGATTGACCAGTGCCGTGCCCATGTGCTCGCTCAGGATGGTTCCCGCGACATCGGCGGTGGCGGCCCGGTGAGCGGACGCGAAATCGGCGCGGGCCTGCGCGAGCCATTCGTGAAATGCGTCCCGCCGCTCCGGATTTTTTTCCCATTTGTCCGCGAAGTTCTCCGCAGGGTCGGCCGGGTTCTCGACCCAGTCAACACCTTCGCGCTGCATGATGTACCTGTCCATGTTGCGGAGGATGGAAAAGAGTGCACCAGAGAGATCATCTTCTTGATTGTAAGCGTGGGCGGAAAGCGTCGTAATCAGGATCGAGATCGGTTTCTCGTCAGTTCGGTCGCTGAACATCATATCACGATGACGCTTGAGGATCTGGATGGTCCCTTGCAGAGGCGTGCGCACGCGGTAGGTTGGCACTTCCTCGACGCTGGCCCGCATCTTGTGGGCCTCGTTCAGGGCACGGGTTCGGAAGGCTTGGCCCATGCGATCCCTGAACCACAGAGCGTAGCCTTTCGGATTGCTGCGCGGCCAGTCTCCCGCAATCCGCTGGAAATCAGGGTGTTCATTATCCGTGATGGCGAGGGCGGTGGCCCCGAGACGGGCAAGGACCGGACCTGCTTCCCTGAGGTATCGCCTCTTCTCGGAATCCGGCACGGCCGGCAGAACGTCCATGTGAAACTGAGCACCGTCGGCGTAGACCAGCGTCCAGCACCGCCGACCGTCATCCGGCTTGCTCATGCCGTGGCGCTTTGCATAGGCCCTGATTTCGACGCCGACCCGCCGCTTGAGCTCCGCCTGGCTCAGGGAGGACTTCTCGTAGCCGAGACGGCAGACCATATCGATGTCGTAGTCTTCCTCGTCCGACGCGGGCTTGATCGTAACCACCCGGTTGGCACCGCCTGCCGGATTTCTGCGTGTGGTTCTAAGATACGTGCATAGCGACGTCGCAAACGACGTGTCTTATGCGCGGAGGGGCGATGCGGGGCGAGGTTCTGGGCGTTGAGCGCCGCCGGCGTTGGGACGACGAGGTGAAGCTGGCGGTTGTGAGTGCCGTGGGAGTAGACGGCGCGACGGTCACCCAAGTTGCGCAGCGCCACGAGGTGACGCGCCAACAGATCTACGCCTGGCGTCACGAACTGAAGCGCAAGGGTTTATGGTCGCCTGATGCTGGGGCACTGTTCCTGCCCGCCGGCATGGTGCCCGCGATGGAGCTGTCGATGATGGAAGCTCCGGCCCCAGCCGCTGCGCCTGTCGCCTGGGTTGAACTGCGTCTTGCGAAGGGCCGTATGCTGCGGTTCGAGAGCAGGATCGATGAGGCGGTGCTGTCGGGTCTGATCCGGGCGGTGGAAGCGGCATGATCGGGCCTGGGACCGGGGTGCGGGTGTATCTTGCCTGCGGGCCGACGGACATGCGCAAGGGGATCGGCGGGCTGGCGGCGCTGGCGCAGGACGTGCTGCGACAGAAGCCGACGGGTGGTGCGGTCTTCGCCTTCCGGGGGCGCAAGGGTGACCGGCTGAAGCTGCTTTACTGGGACGGTCAGGGGTTCTGCCTTTACTACAAGATCCTTGAGCGCGGGCGCTTTCCCTGGCCGAACACCGGCTCGGGGGCAGTGCGACTAACCTCGGCGCAACTGGCGATGTTGTGGGAAGGCATCGACTGGCGGCGGCCTGACTGGGGTGCGCCACCGGCCCGGGTTGGATGATTTATCCGCCTGAAACGCTTTGTTTTTATGGCGATATCTGACCGGGTGTGGTAGGTGATGGCATGTCGAGCGACACACCCATCCTTCCCGAAGATCCTGCTGTTCTGAAGACGATGATTGCCGCCTTGCAGGCGGAAAACGCGAAGATGTCGGCGACGATCCGGGCGCATGACCAGCTGATCCAGACGCTGCGTATGCGGATCGCGAAGCTCAAGAAGCAGGCCTTCGGCAAGTCTTCGGAAAAGATCGAGCGCGAAATCGAACAGCTCGAACTGGCCCTCGAGGATCTGCTCATCGCCAGCGCCGAGAGCGTCACCACCCCGGCGGACGAAGACGCGGCGGATACCGTCCTTGAGGTCACGACCGGTGACATCGACGAGGGCAGGCCGCGCCGTCGCCCCCGCGTGTCAGCAACCACCCCGCGCGAGCGGCGCGAGCTCGACCCGGGCAGCTGCTGCCCGGATTGTGGCGGTGACCTGCGCCTCGTGGGCGAGGACATGAGCGAGATGCTCGACCTGGTGGCGGCACAGCTGAAGGTCCTGCAGATCGCACGTCTGAAGAAGTCCTGCCGCCGTTGCGAAAAGATGGTGCAGGCGCCCGCGCCCAGCCGTCCGATCCCCGGCAGCATGGCGAGTGCGGCCCTGCTGGCCTGGATCCTCGTGTCCAAGTTCGACGACCATCTTCCCTTGTATCGCCTGAACGAGATCTTCGCCCGCATGGGCGCCGACATCCCGGACAGCACGCTGGTCGACTGGTGCGGGCGCGCGATGAAGGTGCTGGCCCCGCTGATCGAGCGGATCGAGGCCGATGTGATGGCCAGTGACCTCCTCCACGCCGATGATACCCCGATCCGGGTGCTGGACAGGTCCCTCAAGGACCGTGGCCTCGGCAAAGGGGTGAAGCAGGGACGGATCTGGGCCTATGTCCGTGATCCACGACCTTGGGCAGGCACAGCGCCACCCGGGGCGGTCTACCGCTTCGCCCCGGATTGGAAGCAAGAGCATGTCCATGGGCATCTCGCCCAGACCCGCGGTATCCTGCAGGCCGATGGATACAAGGGCTACGCCAAACTTTACGAACCCGATCCCGACGGTACGCCCCGCCTGCAAGAGGCGTCATGCTGGGCGCATCTGCGGCGCGACTTCCATGACGAATGGGACAAGACGAAATCCGCCATCGCGCGCGAGGCGCTCGACCGCATCGGCGCGCTCTACGACATCGAGCGCGAGATCAACGGGCAGCCCGCCGAGATCCGTCTCACCGCGCGCCAGAAGCACAGCGCGCCGAGGGTCGAGGCCTTCTTCGCCTGGTCCGAAAGCCAGCTCACGCGGATCCCCGGCAAGGGCGACCTCGCCCGCGCGTTCCGCTATGGGCTGGCACGCCGGGCTTCGTTCAGCCTCTTCCTCACCGATGGCCGCGTGGCGATCGACAACAATCCGGCCGAGCGTGCCCTGCGCCCGATCGGCATCGGCCGGAAGAACTGGCTCTTCGCGGGTGCCGACACCGGCGGCGAAACGCTGGCCCGCGCCATGACGATCATCGAGACGGCCAAGCTGAACGGCCTCGATCCGCAGGCCTATCTCGCGGACGTGCTCGACCGCATCCACGATCACAAGATCAACCGGCTCGACGAGCTCCTCCCGTGGAACTGGGCGCCGATGGGCACTGCTCAGGCCGAGGTCGCCTGATGGCGACTGTCACTCATGTCTTCACCATTGACTATGTCGCGAAGATGCTCGGCGAAGACCCCGAGTTGCTAGAAGCCATCGTCTCCAACGACGACAATCTGACCTACGGTGACATCATCAGCGTCTACACCAGTTCGGAGGAAGCCATTACGGCTCTCACAGACCGCGGCATCGAAGAACTCCGAGACATGCTCAGGGCCGCGCGCATGACCCCCGAAACTTGGCATGAGTTCCTCGACGACTTCGTCCACGACGCAGAACTCGTCGCCCGCATCAAGGCAAAATCACCGCGGTAGCAACCGGCCGGTTACGCTTGATCGCCGTCCCCAAGCGGAATGAGCCCTGCACATAAACGTCAGGATCGCTCTCCCGCACGGTTGACTCCGGCCTGTGCAACCACTCACCAAGCGACTTGTAGCTTCTCTCGGCCTGCTCGTAGCGGCCTGGCGGCACCTGCAGTTCCTCGACAAGGTCTTCGAGCAGATCGTCGAGGGGTCGGGTATTCGGCAGCGTGAACGCCATGCAAATGGCCTCCTTTTAATCAAAGCGACAAATGGTACACGAGATCCCGAGGGTCCTGCGGGGGTGTTTTTGTGGATGGCCGACAATCCTGGCTAGCTATCATCCGCAATCACGCGGAACTCCGCTCCCAGCGAAAAACAATCAGCCCGCGCTCCGAGAAGAAGAGCATCCAGTTGCTGCATGCGACGGACATCTGATCGGTTCATGTCACCATCATCCATCCTTCCTCGAATGCTGTTGAAAACGGAACGGCGCGCCCGCGGCTGGAACACAACCACAGTCGTTTTCATGTTTGAGCCCAACCCATCGAGCATGGCGAGTAACGCGCCTCGGTTTTCCTGCCTTTGACCATTATGCCAGACTGCGTTCTCAAGTACGCCGTCGGCGTTTGCCCCCAACTTCTCTCGCAGCAACCCGCGGTCGATGTGGCGGAGATTCTTGATCGCCTGACCGACGACAACCTCATAGTCGGACACGGACAGCCCGCGGTTGTTTTTGTCAGACCCGCTTCCTTTCACGTGGATCAATGTCAGTTCAGGCGGGTTACTCGCGTCGTCGATATGGATGAAATCGGCCGACTCCATGGCTCCGTCGTCGCACACGAGCCAGCCGGTCTGCGGACCTCGTTCCGCCAGATTTGGCCAGTGCCTTGCAACCATGCCAAAAAGGGATTTGTCTTCGGCATTGCCGGTGTTCTCAACCGCAAACCGTTTGCCGTCCAATGGCTTCTCTTGCCAAAAGTCAGTTTCATCGTGTGCCATCGAAACCCACTGCCAGTCGGAGAACCTGGCGTCTCTGAAGCGGGCTTCGTAGAAATGACCGCGCGAGTACGTATGGCCCGTGTCGAAATAGACCGTGAGGTTTCCTGGGTCCCGGCAGATCGTAAGAATTTCAGGATCCCGGTCATTGTTGTTGAAACCGTCCACCTGCCGAATTTTGAGTCGGATATCTGCGCCTGTGGATTGCTCGAAGTCGTAGGCCAGTCGCCCAAGCCTGTCTGTTGCCCAGTATACGTCAGCCTCAAAGTTTGCGCTTCCGGCGACGGCTGTGACCTCAAACCGAGCTGCATCGCCAAACTGCTGGAGCCATCGAAGTTCGCCCTCATCTGCCTCGCCGTCGCCATCGTGCACCTGTTCGGGTACAATGAACGCGAGGTCGTAGGGCTGCTCAATTCCATCTAGAGTAGAGATCGTCGAGGCGAGAATTGGGAGAGGTTTGTCCGGCCGCGCAGCATCGTTCATGCAGGTGGCCGCTCGGTCGAGAATGATGCCGATGGATCTGGTGAATTCGTTCCAGGACCGGGTGGGGCCAATCCAGATACGGCCTCCCGACGGGCTTGCACCGACGACCGCACCCGTCAAGTCGTCTGATAGCGACATCGTACTGCGGACCGAGCTGAAGTAATAGGTCTGGTCCCCAAGCGGATCGAGGGAGGTCTCCAATTCGAGTCCCGAGAGAATCTTAGAGTCAGGCTTGATTGCGGTTCGACGGTGTGTCCCGCTGAGCCAAAGCGTCCGAACCTCGCTCTCGACAAATGCCTTGTTGATCTGGCTCGAGCTGAGCCGCGTGATGCTCGCAAAGGGTCCGTCGGCGGCTCGTAAGACCTTCTTTGAAACCGAGCTTCGAAGGCCATTGTCGGAGAACAGTAAGGCGTACAGACTTCCGCGTCTGGCGACGATGATCAGCTGATTTAGTGTGTCTGTAATACCTTCACCAACGAACCAACTCGGAACTCTCTTTTCGACATAGTGCGCCAGGGCGATCGTCGTTCCCTCAACTTCGATCCAGGGGTCCAGAACAGTCGGAAATCTAGGCTTTTCCTTGCCTTTCTTCTCAGCATTTTCCTTGGCAAAATCGCGGATCGCAGTGAGCAAATCGCTCGGTCCAATCGCCTGTTCATTTTTTGCACGGTAAAGCGCAACAGACAGGTACGGTGTGCATTGATCGCTGGATATTGCCATTGGGATCTCTCAGCTTGCCGGTCTTGGGTGGATGACCAGTAGGGGTCTAATCAGTTTCTCCGCGCGCTCATGCCTCGATCTCAAATGATTTTGGTAAATTCTGCGGCTGGTAGGCTGGAAGGGTATTTTTCCGCTGGAATACCGACTCGTGGATAAGAGCATTTTCCGGAATCAAGCGCGGTTCGCAGTGCGGCAGATACAATCCGAACATGGCCTTGCGCGCCGGCCACTCTCGCAATTTCACCTCCTTGGGCAGCCACTCGAGGATGCGCCAGGCACCGGTTGCTGATTTATGCAGCTCTGCACCCGCGTAAGGTTCCACGTATTCATGCTCGCTCCCACGTCTCGCCCGCCCTTCTACAAGATGATTGAACATCGACGTATTTATGTTCAACCCATATGCCTTGGCGTGTTGGGTCATCCAACGGAGCGGAAACTTTGACAGCCCGCTTTGAGATTCGGGATACCCCCCACCGATGTCGGAATGGCAGCCCGCGAACCAAACCTGTCGACTGTCCTGCTTTTGAGGCTCCGACGTCGAAAAGCGGTTCGGCCTAAAATCTTGGTCATCTTTCCAGGGCCGCAAACGGAACATCCGGCGGGATTCATCGATAGCGATCGCTTGACGAAAGACTTCAACACTGGGGTTCTGCAGTGTGTAGGGCAACGTCTCCAGGCTAGGGATATAGAAGCGGTCTGGACGTGGCACGATGACCGATGCAACGGTATCCCATACGCCAAGAAATTTGATCGGCATCGTCCGCCCCCCTACGATTCTTCGGAAATGCCAAGCGACAGAAAGATCCTCCCCATCCATAGCGGCGCGCTTGTAGGCGGCAAATGCGTAGCCGACGTAATTCAGCTGATCCGGGCGCAGCAACCCAAGGAGATGAATGAAGCCGGCTAAGATGCGAACGCTGTAGGCGCCGCGGCTAAAGCCGAAAAGAAACACCTGGTCACCTTCACTGTAGTTCTGGGCCAAAAAGCGATACGCGCCTAGGACATCGTCGTCCAATCCATAGCCAGTGGCGAGGCCCAATATGCCTCTTGCGTTTTGGGTAAGTCGTCCCCACGTCTTTCGTTGTCCTAGCGTCCCGACGCCGGGGTCGTAGTACACAACTTGGTCGTCGTCCTTCTCAAGGGTTCGATACAGCTTGAGGACATTTGACATCTTGACGCCAATTTCATTACCCGTCCCGTCACAGCAAATGACAATGTTCTTCGGCATCAAATATCTCCTCTAGCTATGGATAGAGAACCTACCAACGAATGGGAAGGCTCCAACTCAATCGCGCATGACCAGCCGCGATCGCGGAGCTCCGTCAGACCAAAGAGGAGCAGACCGGGCCGGCTGGCGGTGAAAGATTAAGGGTTGGTGAGAGGTTCGGCGGCGCCTGTCATGAAGTGATCCGGATGACTGAAGCAGGTCTTCACAACACAAGGGCAGCGGAGGTTTTCTGACCCACTGTACTGTCGCTGGGTGCTGGACGAATTGTCAGACAATCGATCATATTCTCCGTGGTCCGTGCTCAAAATCGTTCGATCTCATGAACTTCGAACCAACCGTTACGAAGTGCGGAGGCGACGAGAGTATCGGGATCTTCGGAATAGGCGACTAGCGCCAAGCTTTTCTGCGCTCGTGTACAGGTGACGTAGAGGAGGCGCCGCGTGCGCGTGATGCCGCCTTCGGTGCCATCGGCAAGATGCTTGCGGTCAGTGCCCGACAGCGGTTTGGCTTCGAACAGCTTATCGTAAGAAAACAGAAAACCACGCGCGTCGCTATCGTCAAGAATTACCAATACGCGGTCGAATTCAAGGCCCTTTACGCCCTGATGGGTTCCGAAGGGACCACGATCGCTGACATATTCTGCGAAAGGGACCGTTTGGTGGTACGGTGTCTCAAGAAATGCCCGCCAAGCCTCCAGGCTCTCGGGAGATGCCTCCGCGACTGCCTCCTCCTCGTTCGACTCTGCATCTTCACTAGTTGGCTCAGGCGCGGCCGCATCGGCCTTCGGTTCATCAGCGACAAACGGCTGCAGGGCAGCAGGAATTTCGAACAGTCCATGTTCCGCCACGCATTGGAGAACGGTGAGAAAGGTTGCATCTGGGCTTTCGGTGTCGAGGCCCAGCAGCGCGTCTACACCTGCACGAATTGGCTGCAACGGATCGTCGGCTATCGACCTCTCAGCAATCGCTGATCGCTTCAGAAGGGGAGAAGTTGCGCGGAGGTGAGCCATGACCGCGAAGGCATTGTTCGCCTGTGCAGCCGCGACTAGCGGAGCGACGCGTTCGGTAAAAAGCCTTAGGCCCGCCATCTCTCCTGTCCGAAGCCCGGTCGATAGGCGCGAGTCCCGGTCAAGCGCCTGGAACATTTCAAGGAACCCGTACCTTGACGCCGCCATATGGTGTTCGAGCGTGAGCGCCTTCACTCCTGCTTGGTCCCGCCAATCAGGATCGCCGCAAAATTCAGCCATTCGCTCCTGAACCTGCCGCTCGAACGCCGGCTTGTCGGGCGTGCTGCTGGAGGCGACAAACAAGCGAACAAGCCCGACATCGCTATCTTCGCGGGCCACCTGGCTTTGATGATCAATCGGAGCGCGAAGCACATTGCCAAGCGCGATCACGCGCTGAGGTGATCTGTGGTTCAGTCGCTTTACGGGACGGGCCCAATCTTCCGGAACCAGGCGTTCCAGTTCCGGATGACCGTCGAGAAAAATCCTTTGCATCATATCCCCGAACAGGCCCACAGCAAACATGCCCTTGTTCGAAGCTGCGAGTGCGAAAAAGGCCTCGAGTAGGCCCTTGTTTGTGTCCTGACTCTCATCGATGAGCAGGAAGGGATACTTGTTGACGAGGACCGCCTGCATCGATGGTTTGTTTTCAATGAACGCCGCCGTGATCTTCAGGACCTCGGAATGGGACAGCGAGTCTTGGCCGAAATTGTCTCCGTTCGGATTGTAAGTGAACCGCCGGGGAGTTCTAAGCCATTCGAGACGCCGCGTAATAGAGGCAATTGCGCGTTCGCGATCCAGCGCCGCCTTGGTGCCGGCGCGCCCCCTTGCTTGCTTCTCGTGCAGTTCGGCCAGATCGACAGGGAGCGTCGCGAGCAGCCACGCCTGGATGTCGCTATGGTAGGTTCCAATATGCTTCCAGCAGAAACTGTGGATTGTCGAAATCGGAAACACGGGATCCTCACCTACGCGTTCAGCGATTTCATTGGCTGCTGCATTCGTATAGGTGATCACCGCGATCTTCTTACCGCTACGCCTGAAAGCTGTGCCGTGATCTTCGCGGAAAGCATCCAGTGCGTTCTTAAGCGAGCGCGTCTTCCCTGAGCCCGCTCCCGCGTACAGGAAGAAGCTCTGTGGATTGGCGGGGTTCAAGCAGTCTCGTATCTGGGCGTCAGCGCCATCATCGAAGTCCGCCGGCGCAGTCTCAATGTCCGCCATCTGCTTTACCCGTCTTGAGTTCGCTTTCCGCAATATCTTTGCTGACGGCCCGCTCGAACCATTTAAGTCCAGCCGCGATATAGCTCGGTGGTTCCAAGGCCGTGGGGTTCTCAATCATCAGACAATCGAGTGCGAATGCCGCTTTTTCAGCGGTCTTCAACAACTCGAACAGTTCATCCTCAAGATCATCGCCCGAAAGGCCTTGCGCAACGATGGATCTGACCTTGACCGACGTCACAGAGCCCTCGACATTTCCGATAGTGGCGAGGTTCTCCAAGATCAGGGCGTCCTCGAATGTTCGTGGAATGATGATGTCATCGCCCGGACCGAGGGACTTGATTTTCACCGGCTTCTGATAGGCGACGTAGAGCTCGTAGTCCTCTCCTTCGTCCGATACATGCCCTTCGGGCGCGAGCGCGACCAATTCGTCGATCAGCTTCTTCTTGGGATGCCATTCCTTGAGGACAGAGTTAGCGGTACGCTGCTCCTTGCCTTGTTCGGGGCGCGCCGACTTCCAGCGCGTTGCTTCCTTGCCATTCTTGTCTATGATCTTGACTGCCGCAGTAGCGTCGAGGTCGCCGATGATCAGGGTCGCGATTCCAAGAGCATCGATCAGATCCCGAAAACTGTGCACATGGCTGCCGCCGAGCTCAAGCAGCGTGACATATCGACGAGATAGTTCGGGGAAATGATGGCGAATGAAGTGCGGCACAAGGATGCGTTCGGCTTGGCCTTCCACAAATATGACCCCGTCCGCGAAAAACAGGTCGCAGTGCGTCGCCTTGAGGTACCGTTTTACGAAGCGCTTTGTGTCGTCGCCGTCACCAAAAATGTGAGAGAGGTTCGCGACCGTTGTGGTTGGCGTTTCTCCTTTGCTCGCAGCGGCTCGGCGCCGAAAATATCGCAGGCTCGCGAAATCGGCCTCGTGCGCAACATGGCTGGAATGGGTGCTGACGACGAGCTGGGTGCAGTAGCTTTCCTCGGCACCTAGATCGGGATGCTTTCTGAGAAGGTTGTAGGCTTTGTTGATGAAGACCTGCTGGACCTGGGCATGGAGATGGGCTTCAGGCTCCTCGACAAGCACCAAGTGGAGAGGTTGAATCTCGTGTGACACATCCACGCCTTCGAGGAGGCCAGCCTTTTCGACGCGCATCCACTCGTCGCGAAAACCCATCAGCATGAACACCATTGCGATCAGATTCTGATAACCGAGACCCGAATAGTCTTCAGGGAGTTTGAGGGTCTTGGTGCCATCACCGGAAGGATCCGCGACTTGATACTGTACGGAGGAGCCATGTTTCAGCCCATCCGTCGCGCGAAGGAGCGTGGAGAGTTTAAGCTTGGGGTTGTTCATCCCCGGATATCCAAGATCTTCTAACTCTTCAAATGCAGTCGCGAAGCCTGCCTCAAGTCTCGCGTCAAAGCTTCGTTCGGCGGCCTGTATTGCCCCGAGCGCCTCATAATCCTTGTCGGACGGGGTTTTGGATGGGTCGAGATGGCGATCGTAGTAGGAGCGCAACTGGTCGGACAAACGGCGCTTAAAACGACGGCTGGTTGCCTCGCCTTTGTCTTCTCCACCTTCGTTGCCGACCGCATCGGCGAAGTCACGCTGTGCCGCGATCTCGTCGATCTTTATCAGTTTCCTGAAAGGCGGCTGATCGAATGCAAGAGCACTGGCGGGCAGGGTTTGCGGTATAGCCAGACCGTTCTTGCCCGGTGGCGTGACCTCAGCCGGATCAAGCGGATAAGCCGAAAGTTCGATATGCGCTCGCAACCGCCGTTCGAGAAAGTCGGTTAGGTTGCGAGGCCACACCGCTATCTTGATCGCTTCTCCATTCGGGCCGGCAGTTGACGCATCCCGAGCAGCACTTCGCTGCGCGAGATATTCAGCCTTTAGCTTTTCCAAGTCTTTGGCATGATATTTTAGTCGAACGCCGAGCAATCCGCCGGACCAATCCAGCGTTGGCAAAATGTGAACGACGTGCTGAATCTCGCTAAGCGGCACGTCTAGCCAGACGTCCACCGAGGGAAGGAGCGCGTCAAAATCGACTGTCGCCTCGGCATCCGTCTCCCAGTCCTCACCCAACAGGTCAATCTTAGTCCAGTTGGCGATCGTCACGTCACGCAGTGCAAGGCGGTTCGGCGAAAGGAGAAAGATGCGTAGAGCGACCATCGCGGAAGTCTTGCCGCTATTGTTGGCGCCGACCAAAATTGTTGTTTTTTGATCAAAATCTAGATGAGTGGATTTCAGTTTCCGAAAATTTGAGATCTCAATAAATTTGATCCGCATGATGCTGCCTCCTTATTTCAATGTAGCACCAGGAGGCTGATCTATCGACGGTATTTCGCGCCAAGCGGGCGCTTCTTTGCTTTGGATCGATTAGCAGCCATGGCCTGTTCGCACGCCAACGAACGTCCGTTTTGGTCGGCGGCAGGTCGGAGCCAGCCAGTCCAGCACCGGCCCTGAAGCCATCATCGCATCAGGCAGGACAGATGGCAGCTTTGTCCGCTGTCACCAATTACCCGATCGACATGTTGCCGCCAAGATCGAACGTCAGGTTCGACGAAATGAGATGTAGCATTGATCTCCAAGGTGATCGGTTGGGAAGGAGCCAAATGCGCCTGTAAGGTTATACATTGGGCGTATGGATGTGTTGATTGCTTTCCGTGCGGTTTGCGCGCTCGGCAATGGTTGCGCAACGTTCGATGAGGTCGTCAAAGCGCTCAGCGTCTTCAAGCAGGAGGCCGTCGTCGACCATATGCTCGTAGTCGGCCGCGAGCGCGGTCCGAGCCTCTCCGTTTGGGACCAGTTGCAGATTGCCATGAACCGCGGCTTCATAGTCCACGGGCGTTCCGTCGGCCGACTTCTCCGGAAAGAACATGCGCTTGTGCCGCGCCACTGCAGAGGCGAGGGGGCGGTCCAAAATAGCCACATCCGCGATGCCTGCATCGTCGAGGCGTACCAGGTCATGCCAATGGCGCGCGAAGCGCTCCCCGCGGAGCCGTCCCTGTACGCAGAAGACATGGATCGCCGTGGCCTTCTCCCAAAAGGTTCGTTCGGCATGCATCACGCGCGGTGTCGCGGTCGGAAAGGTCACGCCCTCGATCAGCCTGTTCGCGTCGCAGGCGACGTCACGCAGGCTCGCCGGTTCGCCCGTCGACCTCGCGCCGAATTCCAGCATCACGCTAGGGGCGACATAACCGGAGCCAGAAGAGGCGGCCTCGTAATCGATGAAAAGCTTGTCGCCATCTGCCCGCGTCGAGGCTGACAGCCCTTGCGCTGCAATGGCGTCCTGGATCAAGGGCTGTGTTGTTTCGACGACCCATTTCGGCAATCGATTTCGGACCGCTTTCGACCAGCGCTTTTCCTCACTGCGTGTGGTTGGCAGGGCTTCGGCGCGTGCGCCCACCATATCGGGCGCAATTGCTCGAATGTCATAGGTCAGATCAACATCTTCGGAGAAGCGCTGGATCACGTCATAGGCTTTGGAAAGGGATGTTCCGCCCTTGAAGACGAGGTGCTCACCGAGCTTGGATCTGAAGAGGGTCTGAAGGGCCCAGACAACCCAGACATCCTTTTCGAGCAGGTGCGCGGGCCGCCCGGAGCGATCTGCAGAAACGGCCAGGGCTTCCTTGCGGTCTTCAGACGACAAAGACAGGAAGGGCTCAGACATGCGCCGCCTTTCCGACACTGCGTGCAAGCCAGGTCGGGAACTGCGGTGCAGCGGTTACCAATTCGTCAAAGGCCGCTGCGGGCAGTTTCTGCTTCAGCGATCTGAGCGCGGCTTCCGCCTGTTCCGGTCCGAGCCAGGCCAGGGCGCGAACAGCACTGCCTGCCGGCCTCTTCCCTAGGGCAAGCTGCCATCGGGGGGCGTGGCGCAGTTCGACGAGTTGTTTGCCCAATGATAGCGTGCGGCTGCGACCCGAGGTCAGGTACACGGATCGAACAGGCACTTGCGTGGTCAGGCCGAGTGCATTCGCTTCGGCGGCGCCGGTTGGAACGATGACTTCGCCACGTTGCGCCGCGAGGGCCTCGACGGCCTGTTCTACGGACGGCGCGCGCGTTCCAAACCGGCTTTTGATCGGTCGCAGGTAAACTCCGCGCCCGGCACGGATCAGCTCGCCGCGCTCGGCAAGTCGCGACAAGGCCTGGTCCACACCGGCACGGCTGCCGAGGTGCAGCAGGCCCTTTGCGGCAATTGGCGCTCCTTCCGGAAGTCCCTCTGCATGGGTCAATATCTGTTCTGCAAGGTGCTGCATGATCGTTCTCCTGTCAGAAATATACGCAGTTTTCTGACAGAATTCAATCCGTGCTATTGAGCGAGCTGAGGAGGGTGGTGGCTTCGCGCCAAGGGTATCAGCCTCGCCTTCGGCGAGTTTCAAAGGGGAACATGCCTACCGAAGGCCCTGCAGTTGCAGGCATTCCTTGACGGCTGCAGCCCGCCTCTTGTCGAGGTATTCGGCCAGATCGTCGATATGGACGCCTTTGGCGCATTTCTGCGACGCTTCCATGCGGACGAGGGGGAGGGCGATGGAACCGGCCGAGACTTTGCGGATGAACTTGTCAGTACTCAGACCGAAAAAATCCCTGGCGACATCCTCCGCAGGAATGATCGGTCGCCCGGAATACATTGCTATCAAGAGAAACGCCGTGTTCATGATCCCGGAGTGAAGCACGATGGCATAGTTGGGAGAAGGGCGCGCAGCGGGTTGGCGGGGAAGCGGATAGCATGGCGCGCAAATCGGACGGGAGCGTTGGATCCGGGAGACTGTCTGCAGCATGTGAAGGGGTAGGGAACCCGTGCCTGGGTGGTCGTGCATAAGGCGTACTTCGGGTCGCAAACATCCTCGGGTGATCGAATGCGAGCACCTTCGGTGCATTCGGCATGAAGTCTTTCACGCCTTTGGACCCTTCGACATCAGTTGCTCCAGGGTCGGCGGTGGATCCGTGTCGTTTTGGATCAGTGTCTGGGACCAAAGGATCGAGGTTTCGTAAAAACTTCGACACACCGTCTCACCGTCTTGGTCGAACCAGTGTGTTGCCTCCGGCAGAAGCTCAAATGGCAAGGGGTGGTGCGCGAACGGATTGTGAAAAACCTCGATTTCAGCCGACCACGGCTCACTCCCTATCGGCCAAAGGTTGCGATATTCATCGCTGGTCACATCCAGGCAGAAAGGGATGCCCCTGAGAGCGCCCGGCGTCCTGTCAAAGAAGTTGCCAATCCGCATGTATCGCAGTCCACTCGGTGCGCCCTGACCCGATACCGCAACGCGGTTGAGCTTGGCCATCGAACACGCGTTCGAAAAGATTACTGCGGAGAGCTCGGCGTGGCCCGCATCGGCAAACAGGCCGGCGGGAAATCTTGCCTTGCCCTTGAGGTGGGATGCCTTCGTCGGACGCGCATGCATGCGCCCGTCGATTTCAACCTCTTCTGCGCCCTCGCCATAAAGATATCCGATCAGTCCTTCCCGGCTCCAGATCATTGATGCCGGTGCCTGAAAGTCCGCAATCGCCAGGGCGAAGGGCTGACCCTTTACATGCGGCAATTGATCGTAATTGCGAGCAAGCTTGTTGCCGATCGTTTTGGCAAAGCGCAAAGCTCCGGCGCCGAAAAACGCCTCTTCCCGGTCGGCTGGCAAGGCGCTCGGAGGCGCGTTCACATGGTTGTAAGGATCTGCCGGATTGGCCGTCACGGCTTCCACCCATGCCGAACCGCCATGCCTGTTCTCGATGCGGAAATCCGGGGACTCATATGGTTGGGTCACGAGCAATCCCTGCTCGCGAAACGTCGCCAGCAACTGCGCCTCCCACAACCGCGTGTGAAAGTTATTCGTCTGGCAATCACCTGCCCAGTTTCGATCTGGCTTTGGAAGCGCGAGATAGAGCTGGTTGAGCGTCCATGCCGCGGGGTGATGGGACGGCAGCGTCAACGTTGCGAACACTTCGCTCGCCGTCCTCCCTTCCAGATCATAAAGCGCGGGCCGCTGCATGACGCCGGGTGGAACAGGTTCCGGAGACTCTCCGTCTTTCAGGAGAGGCGTCAACTGGGCGAGGGCTTCCTTTTCAGTGGCATAGCCTTCACGCTCGGCCGTCAACGTCCAGACTCGGTCGGTTCGCCGCCGCATGACCAGCACCCCAAAGGAGCGATCGTTCAGATCGTGCCTGAGAATGCCGCATGAGAGACCGTCTTCGCTTAGCCATGCGCCGACAGGGGGCCGGTTTCCGAACCCATGCCCCTTGGGGAGGGACAGCGCATAAATGCTGAATTCCCATTGCGGTAGCGCTCTCAAAACTTCGTTCCGTCAACTCAATTGGGGTACGCCGATTGAGCGTTTCAAGCCTGCTCCCACGACGTCCAGAGATATCCAGTTCTAGTCTTTAAAACCCCCGGTGAATAGCCGGGAGGGGAAAGCCTTCCCCCTGGTCGGCACTGGCGTTGCCGACGCACCCCCATCAGCGGGGAGACCCCGCAACGCCCCCTGAGAGTGAAAGTGCGGGCGGGTTTTCCGTGACGGGTTGAGGGCTGGAGGAGAGGCCTCCGGCGCCCGTCGCGGAGATCAATCCGATGGCGAGAGAGCATCGCGCTGCCCGCAAGAGCGGCCCGCGCACGAACCTTTATGACGACATCACCGACAAGATCATCGCCGAACTGGAGGACGGCCGGCTGCCCTGGATTCAGCCCTGGGGAACGGCGGCGGCGGAGGCGCCGCTCACCATGCCGCGCAACGCCAGCACAGGTCGGCAATACTCCGGGATCAATGTCCTGATCCTCTGGGGCGCGGTCATCCAGCAGGGCTATCCAACCCAGCACTGGCTGACGTTCCGCCAGGCGTTGTCGCTTGGCGGCAATGTCCGCAAGGGCGAGCGGGGCACGACCGTCGTCTATGCCGACCGTTTCACGCCTGAAGACGAGAAGCGCCGTGCTCGGGAGACTGGGGAAGCCGCCAACAGCATCCCGTTCCTGAAGCGCTTTACCGTGTTCAATGCGGCGCAATGCGAGGGGCTGCCCGACGACATCGCCGTCGAGGCACCGCCACCGCCGCCCGGGCTGATCGAGCCGCGGGTCGAGGCATTGATCGCGGCGACCGGTATCGACTTGCGGATCGGCGGCAACCGCGCCTTTTATGTTCCCTCGCAGGATTATGTGCAGGTGCCGCCTCCGCAGGCGTATTTCGAGCCGATCAACTGGCACCGCACGGCGCTGCATGAGATGGGGCACGCCACGGGGCACAGCTCCCGACTGTCTCGGGATCTCTCAGGCGGTTTCGGCACGAAGAAATATGCCTTCGAGGAACTGATCGCCGAGATTTCGAGTGCGTTCTGTTGCGCGTCTCTCGGTATCATCCCGACTGTCCGTCATGCCGATTACGTCGGTTCGTGGCTGGAGGTGATGCGCGAAAATTCCCGCGCCATCGTCCGTGCCGCCTCGCAGGCCAGCAAGGCGGCCGACTGGCTGCTCGCCCATCTGCCGGAGAATGGCAGCGCCGCCGCAGAGCAAACCTCGACCGACGGGAGGGCTGCGGCATGATCCTCCTGACGGCGTCACAACGCGCGCAGCTTTTGGCCAATGGTTGCCAGGCTGATACCGACCACATTCCGGTCGTGAAGTTCTTCAATCCCTTCGGCGCCGGTGTCTGGCTCGCGACCGAGCTCGACGAGGACGGCGACATCATGTTTGGCCTGGCCGACATTGGCTACCCGGAGCTTGGCTCCTGGAGCCTCAACGAACTGCGCTCCATTCGGCTGCCCTTCGGCATGGGTATCGAGCGGGATCTGCTGTTCACGGGCGATTTTCCGATCTCGGTCTGGGCCAAGGCCGCCCGCGAAACCGGCAGCATTCGCGATGCCGAGCGCCTGCTTTATCGCTCGGGCCGCCTGTCAGGTGGGACACGACCCGACACGGAGCCTCCGCGTTCCTGAGGGGTTCTGCAGCTTCGGCGCTGCTCTCTTCGCAGGAAGAGGGCGGCGCTCCTCCTCGTGACGCGGTGAAAGCTCGGCGCCCGGCCGACTGCCCGTTGGAGGACAGGACCATGACACGAAAGATGAGAACACCCGCCGTCGAACCGCAGAGACTCCGCTTCTCTGCCCAGGAGCAGGCCGTAGTCTATGAGGCCCGGCAGATCCTGCTGCGTCACCTCAACCAGAACCCTGTCCTGACGTCCTGGCAGGCGGTGCTCGACTATTGCGCGCTCACCATCAGGGGCGATGTGGAGCGCTTCCATGTCCTCTATCTCGACCGGAGGAACCGGCTGATCTCCGAAGAATGCCTCGCCGTCGGCACCGTCGATCATGTCCCGGTCTATCCCCGGGAGATGCTGCGGTGCTGCCTGGCGCTCAATGCCTCGGCGCTGATCATCGTCCACAATCATCCGGCCGGTGATCCCGAGCCGTCGTCCGCCGATCTCGCGATGACGAAAGAAATCGGGAAGGCCTGTGCGTCTCTGGGGGTAGTGCTGCACGACCACATCATCACCGGTGCTGGCCGGGAGACCAGCCTGCGTGCCCGCGGCGAGCTCTGATGGGTCTGCGCGTTCATCCGCGGCTCGGCCGTGAGAGGGAAAGGAGGGTGGGGGTTTCGTGACGGGCTGGTTGCCGGAGAGAGAGGCTCCCCGGCGTCCGTCATGGAGACACTGACATGGCCACTGCCACGCAGAAAATCACCCTGTCGTCCTCGCGCGACATCCCCTTCAACAAGCTGGTGCTCAGCCAGTCCAACGTCCGGCGGGTGAAGGCCGGCATCTCGGTCGAGGAACTGGCCGGGTCCATCGCCCGCCGCGGGCTGATCCAGTCCCTGCATGTCCGACCCGAGCTCGATGCGAAGGGGCAGGAAACCGGCCTCTTCGAGGTGCCGGCTGGCGGCCGCCGCTATCGTGCGCTGGAACTGCTGGTCAAACAGAAGCGCCTCAACAAGACCACGCCGGTGCCCTGCATCGTTTCGGATGCCAGCGACGACATCCTGATCGACGAGGTCTCGCTTGCCGAGAATATCGAGCGCGCGCCGCTGCATCCGCTCGACCAGTTCCGCGCCTTCCAGGTGCTGCGCGACAAGGGCATGAGCGAGGAGGAGATCGCCGCGGCCTTTTTCGTTGACAGCAAGGTGGTGAAGCAGCGCCTGCGCCTGGTCTCGGTCTCGCCCGTGCTGCTCGAAGTCTATGCCGAGGACGGAATGACGCTGGAACAGCTCATGGCCTTCACGATCTCCGAGGATCACGTCCGGCAGGAACAGGTCTGGGAGGCGATCAAGGATGGCTGGCAGAAAGAGCCATATACCATCCGTCGTATGCTGACCGAGACCACCGTCCGGGCCTCCGACAAGCGGGCGCTCTTCGTCGGCATCGAGGCTTACGAGGCGGCCGGCGGCTATGTGCTGCGCGATCTCTTCCAGCGGGACGATGGCGGCTGGCTCCAGGACCCGGTGCTGCTCGACCGGCTGGCGGGCGAGAAGCTGAAGGCCGAGGCGGAGACCATCGCCGCCGAGGGCTGGAAGTGGATCGAGGTCGCCGTGGACTTCCCCTATGGCCATACCAGTGGCATGCGCCGTCTGGCCGGCACCACCATCGACCTGACCGACGAGGAGCGTGCCGAGCGTGAGAAGCTGCGGGACGAGTTCGACGCGCTGGAAGCGGAATATGCCGAGGCCAGCGAACTCCCCGACGAGGTGGACGCGCGCCTCGGCGAGATCGAGGAAACGCTGGATGCCCTGGAATCCCGGCCAATGGTCTATGACGCCGACCAGATGGCTCGCGCCGGTGTCTTCGTCAGTATCCGCCATGACGGCCAGCTCGCCGTCGAGCGCGGCTATGTCCGTACCGACGACGAGACGGTGGAGGGTCAGGAAGGGCAGGGTACCGATGGTTGTGCTCCCGAGGGCGGCGAGTCTGGTGGTAAGAAGCGCGCTGTCATCACGGTGGGCGGTACGGCGACCGAACCCGAGGAGGACGAAGAGCTTGAGACCATCCGGCCTCTGCCCGATCGCCTCGTCAGCGAGCTGACCGCACATCGCACGCTGGCGCTCCGCGATGCCGTGGCAACGAACCCGCATATCGCGATGACGGCGCTGCTGCATCGACTGGTCACCGATTGCTTCCTGCCGCATTCCCCCAAGGGCTGCCTCGAGGCTCATGTCCGGGAGGTTCACTTCCCGGCGCAGGCCGACGACCTCGCCGAAAGCGTCTCGGCGCGCGCCATCGCCGAGCGGCACGAACGCTGGGGTGATCATATCCCGGCTGACGATGCGGCGCTCTGGGACTGGCTGGTCGATCAGGACGACGACACCCGCATGGAGTTGCTCGCCCATTGCGTTAGCTTCGGCGTCAACGCCCAGCACGAGAAGCCCAACCCCTATGGCGGCATGGGCGTCAGCCAGCACGGGCTCGACGTGCGCCTGTCCCAGGCCGACCGGCTGGCGCGGGCAGCTGGCCTCGACATGGTGGCGGTGGGGTGGCGGCCGACCGTCGGCAACTATCTCGGTCGCGTGACCAAGCCCCGGATCATCGAGGCGGTGCGCGAGGGCGCTGACGAGCGGGCCGCCCAGCTCATCGACCACCTCAAGAAGGGCGATATGGCCAAAGAGGCCGAGCGGCTACTGGCAGAAACCGGCTGGTTGCCGGCGCCACTGCGCATGGTGGATCGCGATGCCGATATCGCGGTGGATGCCGGGGTCGACATGGAGGCGGACGATTTGCCTGAATTCCTTGCCGGCGATGGCGAGGATGAAGACGCCACGGAGGACGAAGAGCAGTCGATGGTCGCCGCCGAATGATGCTCAGGCGGGGTGGCCTTCGCTGCCCCACCTCATCCCTTCCGTTTCCGCAACTTGCCCGGTCCTCGTGACCGGGCTTTTCTTTGGAAAAATCCGATGTCCGCAGATATCGATATCGACCAGATCTTTTGCAAGGACAGCGCCAACCCGCCTTCGGAACGGACGCTGCCATGGGAGGAAACCTGCGACGGCATCACGGTGGTGGTGGAGCCGAAGCCGCATTGGGCGGACGACATGCGCGCCTTCCGTCTCGAAGCCCGCGAATATTGCCGCTACGCCGATTGGACCGCGAACGGCGGTCATGCTCGGTTCTACAGTCATATCGACACCAGCGGTGATGACGTGATGATGAGCGCGCGCGCCATGATCGCCCGCGAGATTGCCGATGGGCTCTGGGACTGAAGGCCCGATCACGTCTGACGGTTGCCGCCACCGTGGACCTGTCATCGGCCTGTATGGCTTCAGTTCCAGCTTCACCACGGTGCCGCTCATTATGTTCGGCATCGGTGTCCGCCCCCGTCCTCGACCACATTCCTGATGGCAGCGTGGCGGCAAGGCTGGCCGGGCGAAGCATCTGCAAGGGGGGATCCGGCGCCTGTCGGATGCAAAACACCACCCCCGCTTCCATTCGCTAACCTTGGTCTGGTCCGTCTCTTTGACATTCAACCCCGGAGGGGTCGGCTTACGCAAACGTGCCGCCCTCGGGGATTCGGAAAAAGTCCGAACGCCGAGGGTGAGTGCAGATCCGGTCAGACACGTCGGGCGCCTGTCGCGCGGGGGATGGTCCCCCGCCTCCAGTGACAGGAGCCAATCCCGATGTCCTATGCAGATGCAACCGCTTTCGCCGCCAGCCTCGCCACCACGCTGATGGTCGTAATCGTCGTGTTCCAGGCCGGGGACGGAACCCACGGCGCCATGCCCGCCGACGAGTTCGACGGCGATGAGGACATGGTGAAGCTGGAACTGGATCCATGGGAGTAAGGCGCGAAAGCGCCTCACCGGACCGTCGGCGGCGCTTCTCCCCCCGTCCCGGCGGTACCTCAGGCGGGCCTCACCCCGCAGCCCGAGGGCCTCTTCGTCCGGCGAGAGACTGCTGAGGCCCGGCCATGACCCGGGAGATCACACTTCGCATTCCGACGTACTCTGGCGTGCTTTTGAGGGGGCAGGCGGTGGTGGCGGGCACCACGACCGAAGGATGGCAGGATAAAAGGGCGCACGGTGCGCGGCGGTTGGGCGGTTGTTTTTGTTCATGTTTTTGCCGCGCTCCGCACCGTGTGGCGCGTGCCTGCACCGTGCGAGATGTGCCTAACACTCTGATCTTTTGCGTTGTTTCGCACTGTGCGGGGATTTCATATGCCCGATGATCGCGAGTTCCGCATCCGCCCGGGGCGTATCCGCTCTACCCGGGCGCAGCAGGCCCGGCCCTTCATCGCACAAGCTCTGGCTGCCGCGAAAAAGGCCGGCGGTGGCGTCTCGCGGGCCGGGCGCGTCACCACGGGCAATCGGTCCCGCTTCGGGCGCGGTCAACGCGCCAGTATTCAGGCCAACCGCCTCATCACCGCCCGCACACGCGGCGCGGTGGTCAAGGCGCGTGTGGTCCGGCACAGCGGGAAATCCGCGCCCCTCGGAGCCCACCTCGATTACCTGCGCCGGGACGGCGTGACCCGGGAGGGGGAGAAGGCCAGGCTCTTCGGGCCGGGAACGGAGGATGCCGATGGCCGGGCCTTTGCCGAGCGGTGTCGCGATGACCGTCATCATTTCCGGTTCATCGTCTCACCCGACGACGCGCCGGACATGTCCGACCTGCAATCCTTCACCCGCGATCTCGTCGGGCGGATGGAGCAGGATCTCGGCACGTCGCTTGACTGGGTCGGCGTCGATCACTGGAACACCGCGCATCCGCACGTCCACCTGATCGTTCGGGGCGTACGCGACGACGGCCAGGATCTCGTGATCTCGCGGGACTACATCAAGGAGGGCATGCGGGACAGGGCACGGGATCTCATCACCCAGGAACTGGGCCCACGCAGCGATCTCGACATCCGCCGCACGCTTGAACGTCAGATCGGGGCCGAGCGCTGGACGCAGCTCGATCGTCAGTTGCTCCGGGATGCCGGGCGTTCCCGCATCCTCGACATGGCGCCGGATGCGGATCGGCAGCCGGATGCGTTTCACGCGCTGAAGGTCGGGCGGTTGCGCCGGCTGGAAGTGCTCGGCGTCGCCGACCAGATCGGACAGTCGCAATGGCACATCAGGGATGATGCAGAGGCAGTCCTGCGGGAGATGGGGGAGCGTGGCGACATCATCAAGCGGATGCATCGGGCGCTGACGGAACGCGGGATCGAGCGCGGGTCCTCGAGTTTCGTCCTTGCCGCAGAGAGCCTCGATGTTCCTGTCATCGGTTGTCTGGTCCAGCGGGGCCTCGATGACGAGCTGAAGGGGACAGCCTATGCCGTCGTCGATGGTGTCGATGGCCGGAGCCACCATATCCGTCTGCCCCATCTCGACGCCGCCGGCGACAGCGCCCCCGGCTCTATCGTGGAACTCCGCACCTATGACGATGCGCGCGGCCAGCGTCGTGTCGCACTGGCACCTCGGTCCGACCTGGAACTTGCTACTCAGGTCACCGCGTCCGGGGCCACCTGGCTCGACCGGCAGGCAATCGCGCGCGCCCCGCTCGCCTTGTCGGACCAGGGCTTCGGTGCCGAGGTCCGGGAGGCCCTGGAAGCCCGGGCCGAGCACCTGGTCACGGAAGGGCTAGGAGAGCGGCGGGACGGCAGGGTGGTCTTTGCCCGGCGCCTGCTCGGAACCTTGCGCGACCGCGAGCTGCAGGCGGTTGGCGCGCAGCTCTCGGGGCAAACCGGTTTGCCGTTCAACAAGGCTGATCCGGGTGACTACGTCAGCGGCATCTATCGCCAGCGTCTCGTGCTGGCTTCGGGCCGTTTTGCCATGATCGAGGGCTTTGGAGCTGACGGCGCGCTCGGCTTCCAGTTGGTGCCCTGGTCTCCGTCTCTCGAAAAGCACCTCGGCCGGGATGTCACCGGCGTCGCGCGCGGGGACAGCGGAGTGGACTGGGACTTTGGCCGCAAGCGCGGTCTTGGCCTTTGATCAACACACCGGAAAGGAGCGACAGTCATGTCCGCGACCAAGATCCTCTGGGGGCAAATCTCTATCGTCTTCCTCATCATTCTGGCCACCACCTGGGGCGCGACGCAATACGTGGCCGCGAGCCTCGGCTATCAGGCACAGCTGGGACCGCCCTGGTTCGAGCTGTTCGGGACGCCCGTCTACTATCCTCCCGCCATCTTCTGGTGGTGGTATTTCTACGAGGCCTACGCGCCGCCGATTTTCGCGACAGGCGGGATCATCGCCGCCTCTGGGGGCTTCATCGCCATCGGTGTGGCCATCGCCATGTCGGTCTGGCGTGCCCGCGAGGCCCGCAACGTTGCGACCTATGGATCAGCCCGATGGGCCGAGAAGGGCGAGGTGAAGGCGGCTGGATTGCTGGACCCGGATGGAGTGGTCCTCGGCCGCTATGAGCGGGAATACCTGCGCCACGATGGGCCGGAGCATGTACTCTGCTTCGCGCCGACGCGATCCGGCAAGGGGGTAGGGCTTGTCGTACCCTCGCTTCTCACCTGGCCCGGCTCGGCCATCGTTCATGACATCAAGGGCGAGAACTGGCAACTGACCGCAGGGTTCCGCGCCCGGCACGGTCGGGTCCTCCTCTTCGATCCGACCAATCCGAACTCCTCGGCCTACAACCCCTTGCTGGAAGTGCGCCGTGGGGAGTGGGAGGTTCGCGATGTCCAGAACATCGCCGACATCCTCGTCGACCCCGAGGGGAGCCTGGAGAGGCGAAACCACTGGGAGAAGACCAGCCACAGCTTGCTCGTCGGTGCGATCCTGCATGTGCTCTATGCCGAGAAGGACAAGACGCTGGCCGGTGTCGCCAACTTCCTGTCCGACCCGCGGCGCCCCGTGGAGGCCACACTCCGCGCGATGATGCGGACGCCGCACCTGGGCGAGGCGGGGCCGCATCCCGTGGTCGCCAGCGCCGCCCGCGAGTTGCTCAACAAGTCCGAGAATGAACGCTCCGGTGTGCTTTCGACGGCGATGTCTTTCCTTGGCCTCTATCGCGACCCCGTGGTCGCGCAGGTCACGCGCCGCTGCGACTGGCGGATCGGTGACATTGTCGGGGGAGTGCGCCCCGTCACGCTGTATCTCGTGGTGCCGCCCTCTGACATCAATCGCACCAAGCCGCTCATCCGGCTGATCCTCAACCAGGTCGGCCGACGCCTGACCGAAGACCTACAGGGTAAGGATGACCGTCATCGGCTGCTTCTGATGCTCGATGAGTTCCCGGCGCTTGGCCGGTTGGATTTCTTCGAGAGCGCGCTGGCCTTCATGGCGGGCTACGGGCTGAAGAGCTTCCTCATCGCCCAGTCGCTGAACCAGATCGAAAAGGCCTACGGCCCAAACAACTCGATCCTCGACAATTGCCACGTCCGGGTGAGCTTCGCGACCAATGATGAGCGCACGGCGAAGCGGGTATCCGACGCTCTCGGCACCGCTACCGAGATGAAGGCGATGAAGAACTATGCCGGGCACCGTCTGGCGCCGTGGCTCAGCCATCTCATGGTGTCCCGATCGGAGACCGCGCGGGCGTTGCTCACCCCCGGAGAAATCATGCAACTGCCGCCGTCCGATGAGATCGTCATGGTGGCCGGCACACCGCCGATCCGGGCGACAAAAGCACGGTATTACAAAGATGCGCGGTTCACCGAGCGGGTCTTGCCGCCACCCGATTTGGGGAATGTGGGCGCTTCGGGGAAGGATGACTGGAGCAGTCTGGCAGTCCCAACGCAGAACGACGAGTTGGAGCCAGTATCCGAGACGGGATCGGAGGATGAGGACCCGACTGCGTCAGAGCGCCGTCTTCAGCCGGAGCTGGCGCAGCCTCGGCCGGTCGACAGGCAGTCCCCCATTGAGAACGAGTTTGAATTCGACCCACCCGAGGATGAGGAGGACGGTGCCATTCGCAATCGCCGCATCATGCAGCAGATGCGCGGTGTCGCGCGGCAGGTCTCCCTCAATCCCGACGACGGCATGGAGCTTTGATCATGACCACCAGCCGCAAGAAGACGAAGATCTCGGTCTACCTCGATCCCGAGGTAATGCAGATGCTGGCAGACTTCGCCGCCCGGCGTGATCGATCCCAGTCGATGGTGGCCGAGGCCGCGATCGCATCCTTCCTCTCTCCGGATGACGGAGAGCGCCGCGAGGCGGTTCTGGCCCGACGCCTGGATCAGATCGACAGGCGGATCACCCGGCTGGAACGCGATGTCGGGATCTCCATCGAAAGCCTGGCGGTGTTCATACGTTTCTGGCTGGCAACAACACCGGCTCTGCCGGAACCCGCAGCCAAGGCGGCTCGGGCCAAGGCAGGGGAGCGTTACGAGGCATTCATCTCGGCTCTCGGTAGACGCCTGGCCCAGGGGCCGAAGCTGCGGCAAGAGGTGTCCGAGGATGTTGATGGCGGGGCAGGTAGCTGAAAAGATGTCACCTGCCGCCGCCGCAGACGTGGGAACTGTAGCCGTGATCAGCATGTCCGGGTTGCTCGCCCCTGAGCGGACCTCCGTGATCACCTCGAATTGCTGCTGCGTTCGCGACAACGGCCATTCGCGGCGGCTGCGAAGGTCCCGATGAGGCTAACGTGCGCTATGCGGGACGAAGGGGCCGTTCAGAGGTCTGAATTCAACGGCCTCTTCAGATACCGACCTTTCGCTGATTTCTTAAGAATCTAGACAGTAAGTATGGCTCGGGTCTGCGAAGCCGCGGCCAAGCCTCCCCCATCGTTCGGCATTGTGATCGGCGACGGTTTGCTTCATATCAGCGGTTGCTGATACCTTATTCCTTCCAAGCATTGATGGCAGGCTATGAGTTCGAAGGATAACCAAGAAAAGCGGCGCCGGAGCGGACGGCCGCTCATGATTTTGCCTATTCTTCTGTTTGGGTTGCTGGGCGTAGTCTTCTACTGGGGCCTCTGGAACAACGACGACCGGTTGCCCTCGACGCTGATCGGAAGACCAATCCCGGAATTCGCGCTCCCGCCCATCGAAGGGCGGCAGGACGGCCTAGCCTCGGCGAACCTGCAAGACCAGGTTTCTCTCGTCAACGTCTGGGCGTCGTGGTGCGTCCCCTGCCGCACGGAGAACCCGCTTCTCGTCGATCTTGCCGAAGCGGGCACCGTTCCGATCTACGGTATCAACTACAAGGACGATGCCGAGGAGGCGCTGGGTTTCCTCGAAGAGCTCGGCGATCCCTTCACCCGCATCGGCGCGGACCGATCAGGCCGCGTTGCGATAGACTGGGGCGTCTATGGAGTGCCGGAAACATACATAATCGACGCCGAGGGGCGCATTGCATACAAGCATGTCGGCCCCTTTGATCAGGCCTCGCTTGAGGAGGACATTCTGCCGGTCGTGCGCCGGTTGCAGGCTGAGAGCGACCCGTGAGGCGACGTGACGTCCTTGCCGGAGTCTTGGCGCTTGCGGCAAGCCCTGCCTCCGCCCGACCACCGATCCCTAATCACGGGACTCCGCGTGATCTCCTGTCGCCGCCTTTCGTGGATGGAGATGGACGGAATCTGACGCTGGCGGACTTCGAGGGACGTGTCGTGCTTCTGAACATTTGGGCGACTTGGTGCCCGCCTTGTCGCGAGGAGATGCCGACGCTCGACGCGCTGCAAGCGCGCCTCGGCGGATCGGATTTTCATGTTCTGCCGCTGTCGATCGATCGGGCCGGTCTCGAACCTGTGCGCCGCTTCTACCGAGAGACCGGCATTCGCAACCTCGATCTCTATATCGCGGAGGATACGCGCGCGATGCTGGCCTTGGCCGTGGTGGGTCTGCCGACAACGATTCTGATCGACCGCATTGGGCGCGAGCGGGGGCGCCTCGCAGGCCCGGCCGAATGGAACAGCCCCGAAGCCGTTGCGCAGATAAGCGCTCTTATTGACGAACGTAAGCAATAGGACATGGAAAAGCACGACGACCGCGCCAGCCGTTCCGCTCCGTGCGCACACGTGGTGGCGGTCTACCGATCAGTTTGGAGATGTGGATTTGATTGAACTTTCCGTTCTTGGACTAATGGCGGCATTGCTGGCCGGTGCCGTTTCCTTTCTGTCGCCCTGCGTGCTGCCGCTCGTGCCCGGCTACGTATCCTACGTTGCCGGACGTACGGTCGCCGGCAGTGCAGCGCCTTCGAAGGGGCGGGCCGTCTGGCTCAGCTTCTGTTTCGTCCTTGGCTTCTCCACGATATTCATCGCGCTTGGGGCCTCTGCCACCGCGCTCGGTCAGACGCTGCTGCAGTGGCGCTACGAACTCAACCTCGTCGGCGGCGCGATCGTGATCCTGTTCGGTCTGTTCATGATCGGGGCAGCGCGCCTGTCGGCCATGGAGCGCGACCTGCGTTTCCATCTCGACCTGCCGGGCGGGCAACCGGTCGCCTCCTACGTGCTCGGACTCGCCTTCGGTTTCGGCTGGACACCGTGCATCGGGCCGATCCTCGGTGCCATCCTAACCGCCAGCGCGACAAGCGCGACGATTGGCGAGGGCGTCGCATTGCTTGCCGTCTACTCGGCCGGCCTTGGGATCCCGTTTCTGGTCGTCGCGGGGTTCACCGACAGTATTGCCGGCAGGCTGCGCGGCATCGGTCGTTGGGGTCGCCGCCTGCATCAGGCTGCGGGCGGCGTCATGATCCTGATGGGCCTGGCGATGATGACCGGGCGGTTGAGCGCACTGGCCTACTGGCTGCTGGACACCTTCCCTGTCCTTGCGCGGATCGGGTGAACAGATGCGACTGTACGAGAAACATATCCTCCCTCGGCTGACGCATCTGGCGATGGGCCAGGATCAACTTCTTCCCTACCGGCGCCGCGCCATCTCCGGGCTGCATGGGCGTGTGCTGGAGATCGGAATCGGCTCGGGCCTGAACATTGCGCTCTACCCCGAGGCCGTGCGCCAGATCATCGGTATTGATCCGTCGCCCGAACTCCTCTCTCGGGCCGCGCAAACCTCCCATGGACTGATGCCCGCGGCCGAGATGATCGAGGGCGTGGCCGAAGCATTGCCGCTCGAAGATCGCAGCGTCGATTGCGTCGTCGCCACCTGGACACTCTGCAGCGTTTCGGAACCGGAGAAGGCTCTCGCCGAGATCCGGCGCGTTCTCAAGCCGGATGGCGTCTTCCGCTTCGTCGAGCATGGCCTGGCGCCCGGACCCCGTATCCGGCGCTGGCAACGCTGGCTGACGCCTGTCTGGAAACACTGCGCCGGGAACTGCCATCTTGACCGCCCGACGGCCGACTTGATCGAGACAAGCGGCTTCCGCATGGAGCGGCTCAACACCGGTTACGCGACAGGTCCGAAGCCCTTGGTTTTCATGTATGAGGGACAAGCTCGCCTCTACTGAGGAAGCTTGGAAACAGGACAATCTCGGCTTTCGATCCGTGGCGCAACTGATGGCAAGGTAGCCAATTCTCGCCTCGAACTTTCGCCGAAAATTTTGCGGTGATGAGGTGTTATGAGCAGTCATCAAGATAACCGGCAGGCCAATCTGACGCGCGGCATCCGGGTCGAGATCGCCAGCCTCGTCTACAACATCATCGAGGTCGTCGTATCCGTCACCGTGGGACTTCTGACCGGCAGCGCAGCGCTGGTGAGTTGGGGCCTCGACAGTACGGTCGAGGCCACCTCGGCTGCGACTCTGATCTGGCGCTTGAAGAGTGAGGTGGACGGTGCCGACAAGCGCACGGTCCTGCACCGCAAGAAGGTCGCGCTCTACGTGGTTGCCTGTGCCTTCTGGATCGTCGTCGCGGCGATCCTCTACGAGGCGGTCTCCGCCTTCATTTCGCAGAAGGCGCCGGGCTTCAACTGGTGGGGTATCGCGATTCTGGGTGCTTCGCTCGTGGCCAACCCGTTCCTCGCCTGGGGCAAGTATCGCTACGGCAAGCGGCTCGATGCGCCCGCCCTGAAGTACGATGCCAAGGACACCATGATCTGCCAGTATCAGACGATCGTGGTGTTGGCCGGGATCGGTCTGACGCAATGGATGGGCTGGTGGTGGGCCGACCCGGTGGCGGCGCTTCTGATCGTGCCCTACGTTGCATGGGAGGCGTTCGAGGCCACGAAGGATGCGCGGTCGGTCGATCCGGACGAGGGCGAAGCTACTGCCGAGGCCTGACGTTACGCATGATGAACCGAGATTTGGGCATGGGCGGCAGTTCTCCGGTTTCCAGATCCAGATCCTGATCCGGCACTTCGTAGTCGATGGCGTTCACGAAGAAACTGCAAAACGCCTTCATCTGGCTGATCGCGATCCACTCGCCCGGACAACGGTGGTTCCTGTGGTGATCGCCACCGCCCTGCGGAATGAACTCGTAGGGAGTGACCTCCCGATCGTGAAACCGCTCGGGCCGGAACTCTTGCGGCGCGTCCCACGAACGAGCGTCGGTATTCGTGCCGTAGAGGTCGAGCAGAACCCTGTACCCTTTGGGAAAGCGATATCCGCGCCACTCGAAATCGCTCTTCACCCGTGCCGCAACCGCGGGAAAGAACGGATACAGACGGCGGACCTCTTGCACGAAAGGTTCGAGCTGTCCCTCGTCGTCCTTCAGCTTTTGCCGCCACTCGGGATGCCGATGTAAAGCATGCGCCGCCTGAACTATGAACACGGATACCGCGACGGTCGGGCGCAGGACATTCAACAGCTCTACGGCGGCCACCCTGGGGGTCAACAACTCCCCATCGAGATCGCGCCATGTCGCGATGATATGAAGGGCACTTTCCTGCGTCGGCTGAAGCTCACCATCGCGGACCTGTTGGATTAGCCGTGCTGCCCATTTTTCCAGGCGGTGGCGCGCCAGACGCGCGCGCCAGTGTTTGGGGCCAAGGGCCCCGGCGTCCTGAAAAAGCGCTGTAAGCTGCGCCCTTCGGGTCGCCACCTCAGCTTCATCAAGCGGCACCCTGGCCCAGGCGCAGACAGCTCTTGTGAGCATTTCGCGCACTTCGTCATAGAGGACGACCTCGTTCCTCGCCTCCCAGTCCGGCGCATATTTGTCCAACATGTGAAGCGACGTGCCCTGAAGCGCGGCGATCCGCTCGGTCCCCATGAGTGACATGAACATCTTCTTGCGGTGCTGGTGGGCAGCGCCGTCCAATCCCTGAACGCCGCCTTCGCCCAGCAGGGTCTTCTGTATGCGGCCCGGCATCGAGCCCGCGCGGATCAGTTTATCCTCGGAATAGAAAACTTCCGCTGCCGCCGCGCCGGTCATGCAGATCGTCTCTTGAAGGAGGATGCGGGTTTCGAACAGGTCTGTGTCGAGTGCGCGGCAGGTCTCCGAGATGAACCCATATGGGTTGCGCAGCAGGGCGAGTGTGCTGTCAAAGCCTTTCGCAGATGGTATGCCGAACATGGGTTACACCCCCGTTGTGTTTTCCTTGCGTTCACTCTGACCAGGCTTGTCCTTCGCAGAGCGGAAGCTGTCCCAGAACAGCAGGGCTGCGCCGCAGAAAATCGTTACGTCCGCGAGATTGAAGGACGGCCAGTGGTATGATCCGTAATGGAAGTCGAGAAAGTCAGGAACGGCCTGATAGCGTACGCGGTCAAGAATATTGCCGAGTGCGCCGCCGATGATCAGACCGAGAGCGGCAGCTGTCAGCCTGTCCGGCGCGCGCCATAACCAGATCAATAGCCATGCCACGATCACGCCAGCAAGCGCGATGAGACCCCACCACGGTACGAACCCGCCGAGCATACCGAAGCTGACCCCATCGTTCAGAACCCGCACGAGGTTAAGAAAGGGTAAAACCTCGACCCCGCTCTCGAGCGCCGGTGTGGTCAGGGCGAGCGCCTTGGTGCCCTGATCGAGACCGAGCGCTGCGATTGCGCAGAGCCCACCGAGAACGCGACCGTTCATGCCGTCGCCTTCAGATCGCCCCGCGCGTCGCGGATGATGGCCCAAGCGGAGTGCAGGAACAGTCCGGCGATACCGAAGGCGACGATAAGGTCGGGCCACGCGCTGCCCAGCCACGCCACGAGACCGGCGGCGATGACGACCGCCGCATTGCCGATGGCGTCGTTGCGCGAGAATAGCCAGACGGCCCGCATGTTCGCGTCGCCCTTGCGGAACCGCAGCAGCGGCAGAACGGAGATGACGTTGACGACAAGGGCGATCATGCCAAGCAGGCCCATTAGACCTGCATCCGGCGTCGTCCGTTCGAAGACTCGCACGATGGTCGTGCCGAGGACGCCAAGGCCGAGCAGGCCGAGGAAGATGCCTTGGATCAAGGCCGACCGTGCCCGCCAGGCGAGGCTCCAGCCGATGGCCAGCAGGCCGAGGAAGGTGATCGCGCCATCGCCGATGAAATCGAGCGCATCGGCCTTCACGGCCTGCGATCCGGAAATGAAACCGCCGATCATTTCGAGGACCCCGTATCCCACGTTCAGGATCACGACGATCCAGAGGGCACGGCGGTAGGCCGGGTCCTGATGGGCAGGATTCGGCGGAATGTCTTCATCGCCCTCGATCCGGTCGAAGCCATAGCCTGTCACCGCGACTGCCTTTTCGATGTCCGGCAGGCGCACTTCGGGTGCAGTCAGTGTCATGATGTGCGTCGCGGCCGACACTTTCACATCGCCGGGCGCGACCCCGGCTGCCTGTGCCGCCCGCTCGATCTGCGCGGCATCCTTGGCGCAATCCATACCGGAAACCCGGTAACGGACGGGCGGGACATCTGCCGTCGATCCGGCATTTTCGGTGTTGGCCATGGTCGCGCTATTCCTGCTAGGATGAATCGAAGAACAACATATCAGCGAGGAGTGATATGGCGCAATTGGTCGATGACCGCAAGAGCGCAACCATCGAGCGACGGGCGAAGCTGTTCCGCGGCTTCGCGGACCCGAGCCGCCTGGCCATCCTCGGTGCACTTTGCAACGAGCCATTGGCCGTTCACGAGCTCGTCGAGCGGACGGAACTATCGCAACCCAACGTCTCCAACCATCTGAGGTGCCTGCTGGAGTGCGGGCTTGTCGCCAGCGATCGCGATGGGCGTTTCATCCGCTATCGTATCAGCAGCCCGCGCATCACGGTCCTTCTGAACGATGTGGACGCACTTCTCGACGTGGTCGCAAAGGGTGTTGAGGCGTGTGACAATTATCGTGAGGCGTGAGTCAGAACGGACGGCCGGTCGACTCGGCGCAGATCGGTTGGAAAGATGTTGTCCGTGTGCAGGGTCCGACCGGAATCCTGCTGAGGTTCGACAAGCTGGCTTCGGAAGAGACACCATTCATGTATCACTGCCACATCCTCGAACACGAGGATGCGGGCATGATGGGGCAGTTTACGGTCACATAACAGGACCCCACCCGCTCGACACCGGGCGTCGTCAAGAGCTTACGTCTTCTTGCGGCGTTCTATCAGGTGCCGGTGTCGCCTTGTTGAAACGCATTACGGAGTATGTCTAGACCCGAACGGAGAACACCTCGCTAAGCTGCGGGTCCGCCGAAGCGGCCGTCCAGTCGCTCGGCAGCATTCGTCAAAAAGGGCTCCGAGCGGTCATGCGGAGATGCGGCAACGCCCCGGTTTTATCGTCCGGTGGAATGGCCGCTATCAACAAAACGTCCATCTCGGTTCGCAGGTGCGGAGAACGGCCGGTCTTCGCCCGAAACCGCCATGTTCTCATGACGGTGGCCGCGACGCCTTCCTCCTAGAGTGGATCTGAGGATCATTCCGCCGTTTTCCTGTCTTTGCACGCCACGCTACTACGCCCCGCGGAAACCTGTTGAGCCGTAGGCATTTACGACTTTCTTAATCGACCCCGATCCAGGGCCGCCTGTTGGAGGCGCCCGTAAGGGAACGGGGCCGGCATGGCAAAGAACGATCAGAGACCAGAGGTGATCCGGAGAGGCGCGCGGATGCTGCGCACCGCGCTCGGGCCGGCGATCGCCGGGTTTCTGGACGACCCCATGATCGTCGAGGTGATGCTCAACCCCGATGGGCGGCTCTGGATCGACCGACTTTCCGAGGGGCTGGCAGACAGCGGCAAGACGCTCAGCGCAGCCGATGGCGAGCGCATCGTTCGGCTGGTCGCCCATCATGTTGGCGTCGAAGTTCATAGCCAGTCCCCGCGAGTCTCTGCGGAGCTTCCGGAAACAGGCGAGCGTTTCGAGGGGCTCCTGCCACCCGTCGTCGCAGCCCCGGCCTTCGCCATCCGCAAGCCCGCTGTCGCTGTGTTCACGCTCGACGACTATGTCTCTGCTGGGATCATGACCCCGACGCAGGCCGAGGCGCTGCGCCAAGCAGTTGCGACCCGTGCCAATATCCTGGTGGCTGGTGGGACCTCGACCGGCAAGACCACGCTGACCAATGCGCTGCTCGCCGAGGTGGCCAAGACCTCTGATCGCGTCGTGATCATCGAGGACACCCGAGAACTGCAATGCGCCGCGCCGAACCTCGTGGCGATGCGTACCAAGGACGGTGTTGCCAGCCTGTCCGACCTGGTGCGCTCCTCGCTGCGTCTGCGCCCCGATCGTATTCCGATCGGTGAGGTGCGTGGCGCCGAGGCGCTGGACCTTCTCAAGGCCTGGGGCACGGGACATCCCGGCGGCATTGGCACCATCCATGCCGGTACCGGGATCGGCGCGCTGCGTCGTCTCGAACAGCTCATCCAGGAAGCCGTCGTCACCGTGCCCCGCGCCATGATCGCGGAGACCATCGACTTCGTCGCTGTATTGGCCGGTCGAGGGTCCGCACGGCGTCTGGCTGAACTCGCCCGCGTCAAGGGCCTCGGGCCGGACGGCGACTACCGGATTTCACCTGTCATTTCAGAACCCACTACTCACGAACCAGGAGACCTCGAATGATCCGTCACACCCTGCGCATTCGGCGCCACATCGCCACTGCGGCCACCGCCACCTATGTCAGCCTGTTCATCGCCCCGGCCGCTCATGCCTCCGGTTCTTCCATGCCCTGGGAAGCGCCTCTGCAATCCATCCTCGACTCCGTCGAGGGGCCGGTGGCCAAGATCGTGGCGGTGATCATCATCATCGTCACCGGTCTGACGCTGGCCTTCGGCGATACCGGCGGTGGCTTCCGGCGGCTGATCCAGATCGTATTCGGGATTTCCATCGCCTTTGCGGCCTCGTCCTTCTTCCTGAGCTTCTTCAGCTTCGGTGGCGGAGCGCTGATCTGATGGCGGTGAGTTTTGAGGCCCTCGACGCGGTGCCGGGGTTCAGCGTGCCGGTTCACCGTGCGCTGACCGAGCCGATCCTGCTCGGCGGCGCACCGCGCTCGGTTGCCATTCTGAATGGCACGCTCGCCGGTGCGGTCGGCCTCGGGCTTCAGCTCTGGCTTGTAGGGATCCTGATCTGGGCCGTCGGCCACATCGCTGCTGTCTGGGCGGCCAGGCGCGATCCGCTCTTCGTCGAGGTCGCCCGCCGCCATTTGCGCATTCCCGGTCATCTCTCGGTGTGAACTCCCATGATGAAACTCGCAGAATACCGCCGCACCGCGTCGCGTCTTGCCGACTACCTGCCCTGGGTGGCGCTGGTCGGGGAGGGCGTGGTCCTCAACAAGGACGGCTCGTTTCAGAGGACAGCGAAGTTTCGGGGTCCCGATCTCGACAGCGCCGTCGCGGCCGAACTGGTCGCGGTGGCGGGACGGCTGAACAACGCCTTCCGCCGGCTCGGTTCCGGGTGGGCGATTTTTGTTGAAGCACAGCGCTCTGAGGCTGCCACCTATCCGGCAAGCATCTTCCCGGATGCGGCATCGGCGCTGGTCGATGCCGAGCGCAAGGCCGATTTCGAAGAGGAGGGGAGCCACTTCGTATCCGGCTATTTGCTGACCCTCCTCTGGCTCCCGCCCGCCGAGGATGCAGCACGTTCAGAATCCTGGCTCTATGAGGGCCACGAAACCTCGGGTGTGAACCCCTGGGAACAGGTGCGCGGCTTCATCGACCGTACTGATCGCGTACTGGCGCTGCTCGACGGCTTCATGCCGGACTGCCACTGGCTCGATGACGCCGCTACGCTGACCTACCTGCATTCGACGATTTCGACCAACCGGCATCGCGTGCGCGTGCCCGAGGTGCCGGTCTATCTCGACGCGCTCTTGCCCGACCAGCCGCTGGCCGGTGGGCTGGAGCCGCGTCTGGGCGATCATCATCTCCGTGTCCTGACGATCACCGGCTTTCCCGGCGCCACGACCCCGGGCCTGCTCGACGAGTTGAACCGGCTGGCCTTTCCCTATCGCTGGTCGACCCGGGCCATCCTCATGGACAAGCTGGATGCGACGAAGCTGCTGACCCGGATACGCCGTCAGTGGTTTGCCAAGCGTAAGAGCATCGCCGCGATCCTCAAGGAGGTGATGACCAACGAGCAATCCGCGCTGGTCGATACCGATGCCGCGAACAAGGCCGCTGACGCAGATATCGCCCTGCAGGTGTTGGATGTCACTGAGAACTGACCCAGCATTGTCATCGAGATTTGACCCGCCTGTCAGTATGTCGGTCGGTTCATGATGGGGTCAACATTGGCGTCTCCTTCCTCTTCTTTTTCGCGGTCTCCGAGCTGGCCTTGAAGCGATAGCTGTCGTTTCCGGTTTCCAGGATGTGGCAGCGGTGTGTGAGGCGATCGAGGAGCGCGGTGGTCATTTTGGCGTCACCGAAGACGCTGGCCCATTCGCTGAAGCTCAGGTTCGTGGTGATCACGACGCTTGTGCGCTCGTAGAGCTTGCTGAGGAGGTGGAACAGCAAGGCGCCGCCCGAGGCGCTGAACGGCAGGTATCCGAGCTCGTCGAG
>NZ_FNEJ01000052.1 GCF_900100085.1 Salipiger marinus | reverse complement strand
GGCGCCTCGCCCTGCAGCACCGCCAGCACATCGCCCGGCCAATTGTCCGAGATCACCACCAGCCACGCTTCCAGCCAGCCCTGCAGGAACCGCCCGGCGCAGGGCACGTCATGCCGGCACAGCGCCAGGAACTCCCGCACCGCATCGCGGGCCCGGAAATCCCCGTCAGCCCAATCCAGCAGCGCCTCGACCAGATCCAGCATGTCCCGCTCGGACAGGCACGCGGCCTGCGCCTTGACCGCGACCGCCTGCGCGCGCAGCCCGAAGGCAAGGATGGGATCGGAGGCGCGGATCATGCGGAGGGCGCACCACGCAATTCGGCGATCTGCTCTGCGCTCAGCCGCTCGCCATCGATGGCGAGGGAAGCAGAAACCCGCCGCGGATTCGTCAGCGGCAGGAGCGGAGCGCAGCCGGCCACCGGTCCGGGGGTGATGAAATCGGGAGCAAGACGGCGAACAGTGATCATCGCAAGGAATCCTCTATCGGGGGGTGTGGGGCAGTTGGAGAAGCGGCACTGACCAATCCGCCGGGCGCGGCACGAGCCGCCCCGCGTCCAGCAGGGCGGCGACATTTGCCGCCTCTGCAGGTCGATCGGCCGGGGCCTCCAGAGCGCGGCACCATGCCGCGTCCGAGGCGTCGCGTGGAATCGGCTGGTGGCCGGGCGAGAATGCGAGCGAGGTCATGCCTTCCCCCTCCACCAGCGCGGCTTCATCCCGCCATCGCGGTTGGCCTTGCGCCGGCACAGGCAGTCCTGCGCCTTCACCTTGTCGATGCGGAACATCTGCCCCAGCACCGCGCTGCGCGTCATGCCGAAGCGTTCCGCGATCTGGCCAGCGGTCCATTGCTCCACATCGCGCAGATGCAGCATTTCCAGCAGCCGCAGATCATCGGCGCGGGTCGCCTGATGCCCCTTCATGCGGCACCAACCCGGCCCGCCGCGCGGCCTGATCCGGGCGCAGGGGCACCGGCCCTGCGCGATTTCGTCGTGGCGATGTGCGTCATGGTTACCTCACAAAAAGGCCCCGCGCCGCGGGGGCGACGCGGGGATCCAGTCTGACAGGAAGGAAACCCGCGCCGATGACCCCCGGCACGGTTGGGGATGACGTGCGGCGCGCGGGGACATCGGGGAGGATGAGGGACACCCCGCGCGCCGGGCGACGGGGCACGAGGGCACCCCGCCGCATGCTCGGGGGACAAGCCCGAACATTCGATTGGACGGCGCAGCGCGCCGCGGTTGCTGCCAACCTTTTGGTTGCGCGAATCAGTGTGGTTCTTCCAGCTTGGACCCACTGACACCGCTTTTCAGAATGGATTTTCCGATGCTTCTTTTGTCGTGGCTGAGCCACCGCGCCCCAGAATTTGACACACCTCTTCCCGAGTCTTGGTTCTCCGAGCAACGCGGCCTCAACACCGTCGTGCCGTCGGCAGATGAGGTCGAGGAGGATGCCACATCTACCGATGATGGTATTTCCCTGGATGAACTGCTCTGCCTGATCGACTACTGCGGCGCTTCCGGCGAGGTCACCCGGCGGCGCATCACTCTTCGGAAGATCGCGCGTGGCCCTCACGCACCAATCCTCAGCGCGGTCTGCCATGAAAGGCGCGCCTTCCGTCAGTTCCGCTGCGACCGCATCGAAGGGTTCATCACCGAAGACGGCGAAGTGATCTCCTGCGACGTTTTCTTCCGCGACACACTCCTGCTGAACCTTGCCGAACTCGCACCGAGTGCAGCGCAGCAGGCGCTGCCAGCCGCACGACAAATCAGGGAGAGGTTGCGGCCTGCTCTGTCCCTCCTCGTCACCACAGCCCAAGCCGACGGCGAATTTCACCCCGAGGAGCTGGACGCCATCTGCCATTACGTCGAGGCCGAACTGATGGAGGGCACGCGTTGCGAAGAGTTTCGGGACGATGTGACTGTCGAGGTGCTCGATCAGATCACCAATCTGGTGCGTTACATGCGGCCTCAACGCAGTTCCATTGCTGGCTACTTGTCCAGGGTCCTGGACTACAACGAAGCTGACAGAGAGCGACTGGCACGGGCCATAGCTCGAGTCATTGCGGCGGACGGCATCCTGCGGGATGAAGAGGCCGCTTTGCTCGAGGAGCTCGACACGCTCGCCGCTCAACAGGCCGCAGAAAACTATCGGAGATTTATGAAAGGCAGCTACACGTTTGTGATCTCCGCGGACAGTCTGGCGGAGGGCGGCAGGTTCGATCCTGACGATTGAACCCGCCGCCCTCCCGTATCCGTTCGGATAGGCGCGGTAACCTTGATGCGCCGAAGTGCAGCGCAAAGATGTATTCAGGTTGTGGAGATACCGGGCTGCGCGAGTCATTCGGCGGCCTCATCATACTGAGAGGACTTGCCTTGGCAGCTATCGACCCACGAAGACACCGGAACCTCTCCGCCAGTTGCTCGCTCGATCTCCACCATCAACGGGAAGCTTGGCGTCCTTCGAGTCTTCTCCGAAAGGAGTTGGCTCAAGTAGGCTGGGGAAATACCGAGCGTTCGAGCGAAGTCGCCCTTTCGCTTGCCACTGAGGTATGTTTTGAGGGCGTTCATGCCCGAGAGTTAGCTAATAGCTAAAATCCGTGCAAGAACAATTTCACCATTCGCAAATTCATCGGGACCGACCGCTCTGCTACCAACTTAGCATGGAGCTAAATTTGCGGATCCGCGAACTACGCAAGGCCAGAGGCCTAACAATCGGCGAACTTGCCGACAGGGTCAACGTCTCGACGCCTCACATGTCTCAAGTGGAACGAGGGCTGAAGAACCTCAACAACCATCTGCTGACTCGGATTGCCGCAGCACTTGATGTCCAGCCCGACGCCCTCATCTCGTCTTCTGACCGCAACGACATTGGCAAGCTTCTTGATCTTCTGGCCGATCTTCCGGCTGAAGACGTTGAGCGCGTCCGCCAGTTTGCTGAAGCTCTTCGCCTTTCGCGCTGATCTGCAACGCAAAGTTTAGCACTAGCTCTCTGTCTTCCTTGCTAAGCGCCAAAAATGTGGCGATCAGACTCGGCATTACTTCCCCCCGTGTTCTTACTTGGTTCACGCTAGCGCCTAGCGCAGGCGCTGTCTAGCGTCAGGCAAAATTTATCTATCTGCTAAATTCTTATTGACGGTTATTTATCCAATAGCTAATTCTGCCCACACCACCGCGGGCAGAGGCCAGCGCCGGGGCACCTGACCGCCCCTCAACTCCCGGCGCAGAGATCACCATGACCGAGAACACCGCAAACGACAGCGGCGCCAGCACCCCCAGCTTGGGCGAGCTGCAAGATGAGCTGATCCGTCTGGCACAGAGTGCCCCGCCGGGCCACCGCTCGCGAAAGGCGCTTCTGCATGCCGCGGGCCAGCTCAGCTACGCGATTACCGGGGCGATCCCCCGCTTCTACAGCTCCGAGCTTCTGGAATTTGAGGAGCGGCACAAATTCCGCCTGATCGACCGCGCTGTGTCCACGCTCAAGAGCGTCCGCGACGCCATCAGCGACATGCAGCGGCCCCCGGCGCCCGAGACGGTCAGCATGGCCGATCTGCATTGTCAGATCTCGGCAATGGCCGTCGCCACCCCCGCAATCGGCACGGTGCGCCGGTGGTTGCTGCAGGCCGCAGCGGAGACCGCAGGCTGGGGCGAGCCTGACGCAGCCGCGCAAACCACCGTAGCGCCAGCGGTCATCAACGCCGCGACGCTTCGGGCGTTCTATGACGCCCATGCCCGCCAGATGATCGACGCCGGGGCCCTTTCCGCTTGCCAGAGCCTCTCTCGGGCCGTGGCCGAGCTGGAGGAGATGCAAGCTGCAGCCGAGGCTATTTCGGCATGATCTTGGCGGCGATCAGCGCTTTTCTCATCTCTTCCAGTTCTGCGCTGATGCATGACGCTGTTGCGGTAAGCTGTGACAGCTGCCGGTGGACCGTCTTCAGCGACACGCGCTGCTCGCCGCCGATCGAATACCCTCCACCTTCGGAGCTGAAGTCCTCGAAGGCATATGTGAGGTCATCCAGCTTCTTTTCGATCCGTTCCAGAAAACCCTCCGTGCTCATGTCCGGCAGGCTTCCATCATCCATATCCATTTCCCGCGTCTCCTTTCCGCTGGCGTGGGGAATCGCGGGGGGCGTTGCAGCGCCTCCCGTACCTTTCACCGATCATCCCGGTTCCGCAGCCACTGACAACCGTCAAACCAACTGACCCATCGGTACCGACCGGCTGGCCGGTCGCATCCCATGGGACAGAAAGGAGACCCGCGACATGACCCCCATCGAGACCCATCTGGCCGCCTTCCGCGAGGCGGCGCTGCGAGGTGACGAGGATGCGGCCGCCGAAGAGGCGCGGGCCGTCACCCGCGCCATGGCACCGCTGCGCCCCCTGCGGGTTAGCCTGCCGCCCCTGCCCCGCGCGCTGACCGAGGAGGCGCTGGCATGCTGACCGACCCCATCCTGATGACCGGCCTCGGCATGGTCGCGCTGGCCGCGTGGGTCGCCTACTGCATCGACCGCGCGGCGCGGCAGCAGCAGGCCATGCTGCCCGATTTCGGCGCAGCCGACTTTGCCCGCGAGATCGAGCGATTCAATCGCGTCGGGCTCTGCGCCCACGCATGGCGGCTGATGACGCTGCGCGACCCGGCGCCGCTCTATGCCGCTGCGCCCCGGGCGACGGAGGGCGCGACATGCTGATCGATCCTCTGACCGATGTGCATGGTGACACCTATCCCGTGCTGCCGCCGGCGACGTGGCATGTGCTTTCGCAGGGGCAGATCGGCGCGACCATGCCGCTGCCCTGCCCCATGACCGAGGCCGCCGCCTTTGATGCGGCAGCGGCAGCCATCGCCGCCGGGCGTCGCGTGCGGGTGGAGAAGATCCAGCGCAACCCGCAGACCGGCGGCGCGCTGTCCATCTGCGACGTGACCGCCATCCTGCTGCTGGAGCGTGACCTGATGGACAATGACGACGCCACGACGCTTGCCGACCATCCAGCACCGCGCCACGAACCCGACCGCCGGGCAGAAGCCGCAGCGCTGGCCGAAGACCTGCGCGAAGTTGCCCGCATCGAGCATCTGGAGAAGCTTCGCCGCCGGCGCTGCGACACAGACCTGTCCGGCCTGCAGGGCGGCGCGGTGCTGCGGCGCTGGCTGGGGCTGGACAGCCTCTTGACCCGCGTTCTGCGCGCCCTGCGGATCGGGGGTGCAGCATGAACCTCGCAGATACCCTATGCGCGGGCAAAAGCGCGCTTGTCCTGTGCGAGTCGGATTACGAGGCAGGCGTGACCGCGCAGAAGCTTCACGCCTACCTGCGTGGGAGCACGATTCTGCTGCACCGCAACGGCGTCGAGTATCAGGGGGCCGTCGCCCAGTTCGTGACGGTCCGCCTTCCCGATGGCCGCCGCCCATCAGAATTTGACGCCGTGTTTGCGACCTTCGACATGAGCACGCCGGGCGGCGCGATGCTGACCCCGGGCGGACTGTCGGGCCAGCGCGTTAACCAGGTGGGGAATATCCGGTTCCCGATACCGCAAGACCACTTCAAATGACGGGCCCCGAGGATATCGACCTTCACGCGGAGATCGCCATGGCGCTGGAATCCGTCCCGGCGGACCAGCAGACCGAGGCCATGCGCGCATTGGTCGAGGCGACGGGCGGGATGTGGCTGGTGCCGGAGGAGGCGCCAGCTACCCCGCACTATCACGAGCTCATTGTCGGCGGCATCTGCGCGACCGGGTCAACGATGTCCGAGTGCGTCGGGAATTACCTCGCGCAGACGGCAGGCAAGGGCAGCAGGACGGCAGCCACCACTCACGAAACCGCCGTCCCTACGCTGATCGAGGCCCGGGCCACGCTGGCGGATGCCGCTCACCATGCGCCCGCTGATGTCCTCACTGCCTGCGTAGTGATCGAGGATCAGACCGACGAACCCGCAGAGGCGGCACAGGCGCGAGATCTGCGTGCACTGCTGGAGTGTGAGAGGTGAAGCACCATCCAAGGAGTGAGCAGCCTCCCGCCACCTGATCCCCATGTCGGGCGTCCCGCCCGCATCCCCCGCCGCGGCATCGTAAGGGCGCCCGGCGGGGGCAACCTCCAATAGCAGCCCACCGGAGCCGCACCATGAAGAACCGCCTCTCCGACCTGAACAACCACCTCTTTGCGCAGCTGGAGCGGCTGGCCGATGAAAGCCTGTCGGCCGAGCAGCTGGAGCAGGAGGTGAAGCGGGCCGATGCGATCGTATCGGTCGCGGACACCATCACCAGCAATGCCGACCTGCAGCTGAGGGCGGCGAAGCTCTACGCCGAACACGGGGCAGCCGTGCTGCCGATGTTGCCGCAGGTCGGCGGGCCGAAGGATCCGGAGACATGAAGGGCCACCCGATCACCTACAGCGATGCGGAACTGTTCTGGATCCACGACAACCACACCCGCCCGCGCCCCGAGGCCCATGCCGAATTCGTCTATCTGTGGGATCGTCCAGACGTGTCGCTGTCGAACTTCAATAGCCTGTGCAAGCGCAAGGGCTGGCTGACCGGCCGCACGGGCTGTTTCGTCAAGGGACAGACGCCGCAGAACAAGGGGCAGCGGATGCCCTTCAACCCCAACAGCGCGCGCACCCAGTTCAAGAAGGGCGCCCGGCCCCACAACTATCGCGGTGCCGGCCACGAGCGTGTCGACACGAAAGACGGCTATGTGGTCATGATCGTGGACGAGGCGAACCCTTGGAACAGCAACAAGACGCGGCCCGTCCAGAAGCATCGCTACCTGTGGGAACAGGTGAACGGCCCAGTGCCGGAGGGACACCGCCTGAAATGCCTCGACGGCGATAAGACGAACACCGACCCGTCGAACTGGGAGGCCGTGCCCATGGCGCTGGCGCCGCGCCTGAACGGGCGCTTCGGGCGCGGCTATGAAACGGCCCCCGCCGACCTGAAGCCGGTGATCTTGGCCACCGCAAAGCTGGAGCACGCCGTGCGCGAAGCGCGGAAGGGGCGGAAGTGATGACCCACGAACCCCCGCCCACCGGCTGGACCCTCTGGCTGCGCCTGATCTGCCTGATCGGCGGCCTCGCGCTGTGGGTCTGGATCATAGGCGGCGGCATCCCGGCGCTGGCGCGCTGGGTGGCGAGCCAATTCATTTAATCACGAAGGAATACGCGATGGCTGATGAACCACAGATCACGCTGCTCTTTGCCACCATCTCCGAATGGGCAGTTGCCCAAGGCGCGGACCAAATCAACAGGCTTCCCGGTCCTTGGACTGGAGAGACAGACGAATGGACCGTCAAGATCAACGGTCACCCGAACAAGATTGATGATGTGCCTCCCTATGGGTTCTTGGCGACCCACAAGACGGCCTTCATCGGCATGGCGGTCGGCAACGCTTATGGCGGCTGCGTCATCGGTCCATCCGAGAATGAACTGATCGAGCATTTCCGCTCGCGCCTGCCCAGTCCGAACCACCCCCGGAGCGACACATGAACACCCCCGACACCAGCCCCGAGGCGGTCGAGCCTGAAACCTCTTGGCCGCGCGAGATCTGGGCAACTGAGCGTGATGAGCATGATCCCTGCATCAAGGCATATCCCTCGCAGATCCCGGAATATGCGGATCATCGCTACATCGACGGCGACATCTACGACAGCGCGGACCGCTATTGGCGTGAACGCGTAACTGCCCTCGAAGCTGAGAACTCCCGCTTGCGCGAGGCGATCTCCGGCAAGATGCCGCCGCTCACCGCAGGACCGATGATCACGGATGTTAAGTTGTCGATGAAGATGGGAAATCATGGTCACAAGACGCTCTGCGCGCCCTCACCTCGTCAGCCGAACAAGGAGACCCGGAATGACCACCTTCGAGCAGAATTTGAAGCATTTGATCGAGGTGCATCA
>NZ_FNEJ01000039.1 GCF_900100085.1 Salipiger marinus | reverse complement strand
ACGGAATAGGCTCGAAGCCGACCTTCGCCGCGCGCTGCACGAACGACCGCTGTCAGCTTAGAGTAGGATTTCACACTCTCCCGCAAACGACCCGATGTGGCGCGATGAGGCCCGGAAAGCAAACTCGCCCAACAAGCGCCGCACCTATTTCCAGCGGTCAGGGGTCCTGGCACTCCTTTCGCTCGTCCCGCTCCGGATCTCGGACGTCAACGCGATCATCGTAGGAGAACACCTGAAGCGTCTGGACGACGGGTGGTTCCTGACCATCTCATCCAATAAAACCGGGTATCGCCACAACGGTCCTCTCCACCACAGCCTGACTCGTTATCTCGATGATCTCCTACTCTACGGGGAAAGCGGCCCCGTGCTGCCCCGATACGCGCAGCGCATGGGCACCCCCCTGTTCGCCACGGAGACCAACGAACACCTCTCCTCTCGAACGTTGGCCTATAACTTCAAGGTCGCGACCGGAGGGCATACCCCGCATATCGTGCGTACCCTCGTCCATGACGCCCTCGCAAAATATGGGGCTTATGGAGCCCAGCTGGCCCGGATCCTCTGCGGTCAGACCAGCCCCGAGACCGCGAAGAGCTACGAAATCAACGCGGACCGGGTCCGGGTCGAGAAGGGGCAGGAGACCCTGTCGCAGATCCAGACGAATGTCCTCTCTCGATCCGGCGGTGCCACGGACCCATCAACGGGTCGGTCGGCGGAAGCAGGTCCTACGAAGAAACCGAAGACGACACGCCAGATCAATCAGGGATCTCCCGCACATTCGTCGGTCGCATCAACCTCTTCTCGATACCCTTACGGTCCACGAGCATGGTCCAAATCGCCGGTCCCCGGTCGTTCCTGTCCAACCTCAGGAAATCACCGTGGTGCGGAGTGAACACGTCCGGTCAGCCATCGAGATCACTGTCCGGGTAAGGACGCCATGCCCAACCTTTGAACCGAGATACCTAAAAATTCATCAGGGATGCCCCGCCGCCGCAAAGATGCGGGACTCCCCCGTTTTGGACCCGGGACCCCAAACGGAAACGCTGATCCGGGCCCGCTGATCAGTAGTCAGGTGAGCCGGATGCAGCTCGACGATCCGAACACGCAGGGTGATGCCCGCCTCTAGGACCGGGCTCAGAAGCATCGCCACCTCCTCATTCAGAACCCCGATCCGAACCGGGCGCGCCTCTCCCCAAAAGGGGAACCTGCGCGACGGGCGTCGCGCAAAAGCCACAACCGTCCCATCAGCTTGGGGGTACAATTCGACCGGGCTGTTGGGCGCAAGCCAAGGGGGTGCGCGCTCAACAAAAAGCTCCGTTTTATAGATCAGCGTCTGCATGAGAAGCACCACTCAATCACGGGGACTGCCCATGACATTCTTGCCCTCGTGAAGATAGGTCACCTCGAACGCCTTCACCGGCCGGAACCGCTGATGCCGGCTCGCCGGGCTGAACCCGTTGTTCAGGTCCGCCCGCTGGAACACGTCGAGCCCCCGATCGAGCAGGATCTTCCAGCCGGTGTCCGTCACGAGGTGCCGGGCGTGGATCGTGCTGGTCCCATCGAAGGTCCAGGTGAACTCGACCCCGAGCGGGGCGATCCCGTCCCGAATCTGCTCCAGATAACCCGCCTGGCGCTCCAGGTCCTCCGGGTCCGGGACGGTCAGCAGGTTGAACCGGACGTCCTCCCCGTCCGGCTTGCGCAAGGCCACCACCTCCAGGAGCTCCATCAGGTTACGCATCTGGTGGTAGACTCGGATGTAGGGGTCGGTGAGCGTGATCTCAGCTGCTCCGTCTAGCCAAGGGCCGAGGAGCACGTCGAAGCTGACCCCCTTCTGGTTCTCCGCGAAAGTGACGTGACCGGGCGCCGGACCGCGAGGGGTAGCCGGCGCCTCCGCGGGCGCCGCAGGGCGGGCCTCCGGGACGGCGCGGGCCGGCATGGGCGCGCCCGGGTCGGGCGTTGGACTTGGCTCGATCACCGCCCCCTCCGTCTCCTCGACGTTGCGCCGGTGATACCAGCGGGGGTGTTCGCGCTCCTCGAGGGTCTGGACGCGCGTCACCTGGCCCGCCTTGTCCGTGAAGCGGAACTCCACCTCCGGGTAGGTGCTGTCGATCCGCATCAGCTGGTCCTTGATCCGCTTCCTGCCCTCCATCGCGAGGGTCAGGAGTTCGCGGGTCTCCGCCTCGGTGGCGCCGCCGCCCGGGAAGAGGAGCTTCATCAGGCCGGAGAAGGTCTTCTGCACCCCGTCCCGGTCCCGGGTCGAGATGGACGGGTCCAGCGTGAACAGGTCCCGGTAGTCCGAGGACCGGTCCTGACCGCGCAGGTGGCGCAGCACCTCCGCCAGATAGTCCACGATGAACCCGTAGCCGGTCGCGAACATCTCGCCCCGGATCACGTCGATCTCCCAGCCGGGCAGGTAGGTGTGCAGCCGGTCGATGAAGGCGCTGTCGTAGTATTTGTCCGGCAGCTCCTCGAACAGGTCCGTATGCTTGAGCATGTAGGCGACGGAGTGCTTGGTGTTCCCGATGAACGCCATCGACGCCTCGGCGCCCAGCGTCTCCACCCCGCGCGAGAAGGACTTGTTCGCCAGGTAGTTCTTCATGATGTCGACGAGCGCCTTGTCCACCTTCTTCTGGCGGCCGGCGAACTCATCGAAGGCGATCGTGTCCCAGTAGCCCACGAGCCCGATCTTCCCGCTCGCGTTGCTGACGAACAGCTTCGGGACGGTCACCTCCCCCCCGGAGATCAGGATCCCGTGCGGGGAGAACTCGGAGAAGATGTGCGACTTGCCGGTCCCCTTGGGGCCGAGCTCGATCAGGTTGTAGTTCCGCTCGACGTAAGGAATGAGCCGCAGGAGCTGGAGGAGCTTGCTGCGCCGGCCGAACGCGTCGGGGTTGAACCCGATCGTCTGGATCAGGAGGTCGATCCACTCCTCCGTGGTGAACTGCGCCCGGGCCACCAGGTACGCCTCATAGTCGAAGCTGGACATCTGGATCGGCTTCAGGCCGGTCAGGACCCAGGGGACCGCGTTCGCCTCCTCCTTGTGGTCGTACTCCAGGTCCGCGATCGACCAGACCCCGGAGACGAGCATCTTCTGGTTCTTCTTGACGGTGTCGCTGTCCACGAGGACCTTCTTGATCCCGAGGTTGGCGAAGCTGGCCTCATAGGCGTCCGTCTTCTCGTTCAGCGCGACCGACACCTTATCGATCACCTTCCAGCGCCCCTTCTCCCGGATGTTCGACCGGATCAGCCCCGCCTCGTTCCGGTGGACGTAGTGCCGGTGCAGGATCTCCTTCACCGTCTCGATCCCGGACCGGATCGTCTCCTCGTCGTTCGTGGCGCAGTACTGGCCGAGCAGGAACTCGAGCACGTAGGAGGGGACGATCGCGTTGCCGCGCACCTCCTTCACCAGGTCCTTGCGGACCACCAGCCCGGTGAAGGTCTCGTTGATCTTGTCGTTCAGCGCGCTCATCACACCCCCCTCACAGGTCGAAATCCCCGCTCACGGACCGTTTCAGCCGGAACGTCTCGGTCCGGTAGGGCCGCTCCGGCCCGTCCCCGATCCGGGTCAGAACCAGCCGGACGTCCTTGTCGTTATAGGCCTCCGCCGCCTTCGCCAGGATCAGCCGCACGGTCGTCTCGCGCCGCCGCGGGTCCTCGGAGGTCTCCCCGAACTCCCGCTCCTCCAGGTTCGACAGGACCGCCCCGTCCGGCCCGTAGAGGCCGATCCGGAGCCGGATCGGGCGCCGCTTCTCCGTCACCGGCAGGGTCTGGTAGAGCCGGACCGGGTGCTGCCCGGTCGTGATGAGCCGGGAGGCGGTCAGGATCGGCTCCACCTCCACCGGCTCCACGTCGCTGGTGCGCCGCTTGTTGATCAGCAGCACCGGGACGACCACCTCCTGGAGCGCCGCGCCCCCGTGTACGAAGCGCGAGCCAGACCCGGAGAGGCGCAGCCGCCCGATCGAGCGGGGGATCAGGATCTCCGTCTCCCCCTCGAGCCCGGCCGCCCTCGAACTGAACCGGGTCAGCCCCGGGGTCTCCTCAAGCCCGGTCCCGAGCACGAAGCGGCGGTCCCGGTGGGTGATCTTCTCGCCCCTCACCTCGGCCGGGCTGTAGTCCCCCTCATGGATCGGCCGGTTCTGGTAGATGAACCCGTGATCCGCGGTGACGATCAGGTTGTTCGCGTTGTTCCCGGCCAGGCGCCGGATCAGCTGCTCCAGGTCCTGGATCGCCCGCTCCGCCGCCTCGAACACCTGCCCCTCGCTGGCGGTCTTGTCTCCGGCCGCGTCGATCAGGTTTTGGTAGAGGTAGACCACGTCATGGTCCCGGATGAGCGCCCGGATCTCCTCCTTGTCCATGCGAGCGACCGCCTCCGCCTGGACCGCGGTCGTGGCGCCCGCCTCCTTGCGGCGGGCCAGCACCTTCGCCCGGTTCTCCGTCCCGGTCGCGCTCTCCCCGTCCACCAGCACCCCGGACCCCTCCGCGGCGATCCGGAGGTCCCGGTTGGGCAGGAGCGCCCCCATCCCGAGCTGGGTGTAGCTCGGCAGGCTGCCGAGCATCGGCTCCAGCCGCGCCTCGAACCGGTCCACCGCCCGGATCCGGCGCAGCAGCTCCTCCCCGATCTCGAACCGGAGCGCGTCGGAGATGATCACGATCACCTTCGCCCCCTTGTTCCGGATCGGGGCGACGTGCTGGTCGTAGAACCGGCGCTGGCCGACCACCTGGTCGATCCTCCAGGTCGGGTCCGCGTCGATCGCCCGTTGCCAGGCGTCGTTGAGCGGCATCAGGAACCCGTTCGAGTAGAGGTTCTCCACCCGTTCCCCGAGCTCCGCCACCAGGTCCCGGTGCAGGGTTCGGCCCGCGTGCAGGACAAACTTCCGGTAGGTCTGGTCGATCTGGAACCAGCCGCCCGCGTAGGCGTCGAACCCGGTCCGCATCGTCATCGGCGGGATCGGCACGTCCGCGACGCGCCGTTGCAGGTCGGAGGCGAACCGGACCGCCTCGTAGAGGTCCGCGTATTCCGCCCACCAGAGGCTCCCGCGCCGCTCGCGCACCGCCTCCTCGACCCGCTCATGCGGCAGGTCCCGGTCCAGCACCCCCCGGATCAGGGCGCGCAGCACCTGCTGGTCGATCGCCTCGAACTGCGCCATCCGGGCCAGCCGGTCGAGCGGGCGGGCGGGCAGGTCGGACCGGATCGCCAGCGCGTCCGCGTACCGGTCCGACAGGGTGACGAAGGCGTCCCGGTGCCGGGTGTCGTGGCGCCAGCGCCCCATCAGGACGAGCGCCTCCTGCGTGAGCGCGGACGGCTCGTCCAGCTCCATCAGATAGGTCCCCCAGAACAGGGCCTGGGCGAGCCCGGTGACGGAGGGGGCCTTCTCCTCATAGCCGTAAAGGGCGCGGACCTTCTCCCAGAGGTGCGCCTCGAGGCCGGACCGGGCGATCAGCCCGATCAGCTTATCCTCGTCCCGCGCGAGCTCCGCGAGCAGCGCCTCCAGCACCGCGTCGAGCGCGGCCGGGGTGCCGGCGCAGACCGCGATCATCTTTATCCGGATCCGGGCCGCGTTGTCCGTCTCCTCGATCATCCCCTTGAGCCGGTCCACCCGCGCCTTCGCCTCGAAGAACTTCGCGTGCGCCTCCACGAGGTCCGAGAACCGGGGCGGCAGGCCCAGCTCCATCAGGAGGAGCGCGCCCCGGTCCGCGAGGAACACCCCGTGCCCCATCTCGAGGTCCAGCAGCCAGTTCTCCGGGTCCGGCGGGATCGCGCCGGGCCGGTAGACGAGGAAGTTGTCGCGCGGCGCCTCCCGGATCAGGCGGTGCTTGAGCATGAACTCGTTGTTCGCCACCTCCGTCTTGGTGACCCCCGGGATGGTGATCGCGTCGAACTCCTCGCGGAACCGCGCCTCCGGGTCGTGCCAGAACACGATCCGGTGCTTGCGGAAGCTCCGCTCCAGCCCCGCCTGGATCCGGTCACGCATCCTCATCCTCCAGCCCCTTGACCGGGCGCAGGACCCCGGGGAACTTCGGGTAGTTCCGCTTCACCCCGTCATCCAGGTCGATCCGGATCCGCTCCACCGCCAGCGGGTAGAGGGTGTCGCGCTCCCACTCGGTCACCTCGGCGATCTGCTTGGTGAACCGGTCGATGTCCCGCTTGGCCCGGTTCTTCTCGGCCGCGGTCGCGTCCGGGCTGATCTCGGTCGCCTTGGCCGCGCGCAGGGCCGCCTCCAGCCGGTCGCGCAGGCCCCGGACGTAGTCGTTGAGCGTGATGTTCAGCGTGTCCGGCGAGTAGCGGTGCATGTAGATCAGCGCCTGGAACGCCCCCTTCGGGCTCGAGACGAGCCAGTAGATCGGACGCTTCTTGTAGCGCTGGACGTGGTCCGCGTAGAAGTCCTTCGCGAGATAGGTCCGGACCTCCTTGCCGAGCGCGGCGCGCATGAACTCCAGGTTCTCGACCAGCCGGTCCGCCCCGAAGGTGACCGACAGGAACTCGCGGAACCGCTGATAGGCGTCGTCGGCGAACCAGTCCTCCTCGAAGAGCGGGATCACGTTGTCCCGGTCCGGGGCGAAGGTCGGCTTCGGGATCCGGTCCAGATAGGTCTGGGCCGTGTCCCCCTGGTTGGCGAGGATCAAGCCGGGGGCGTCGAGGCTGTAGCGGCCGAACATGCAGCCGATCGCGTAGGAGATCAGCTCCTTCATCGTGTCGGCCAAGAGGCGCGCCTCGCGCTCCTCCTCCGTCCCCTTCACCCCGTAGCGGTAGGCCGGGTTGCAGGTGAGGGTGATCTCCTCGATCGGGACCTCCGGGGTCAGCTCGTCCTGAAGCCCGTAGGCGTCGATGAAGATCCGGTTATTCTCCTCCTCCAGACGCTTCATCTCCGCCGTCATGCCGGCCCAGTGGGCGCGGAGACGGGCGTAGGTGGCCTCCAGCGTGCCGGACCGGTGGTCCGGGGAGAGGAGGGGGAGCGTGGTGAAGTCCCAGGATGTTTCATAGGAGTCCCAGTCCGAGCGAGAACCCTTGACCAGTACTCTTGTGTTTTGAGCCACCGCTTGCCCTTCCGCCGTAGACTGGGACAATAGCAATGGAAGCCGCCCAAGATTGGTGAGGCGATAGTCCAGAGTCGGACTCAGTGCTTCGAGTAGGCCCGCTGTAATGGGGCTGTTCAGGAATGCAAGAACGACAGCTTCATCTTTCCCAGCTTCAAAAATCGATGGCGCCGTTGAGTCATAAGTTTGCCCCGCGTCGTAGTATCGGATGCTGAACTTGCCAGAACTTATTCGGCTCCACGCAAGTGCCCTCTTGAAAAAGAAGGACTTTCCGCGCATAGGCGCGCCATTGAAGTCCAAAGGAAGATTGTGGAAGTTGTGAATTTCAGCCCCTTGATTGGCCCAGTTTAGGACATATTCGTTGTTTCCGTACCACTTTCGATAATCCCCACCCTTCCTATGAGCAAACCATTTTGCATTCCGGGAATCAGTAGAGCTTTCTCGGACAAAGTTGCGCTGAGATACTTCTGTCCACAGGCGAAGAAATCGATCGTTATCACCTGTATTGATACCCTCTCTTATCCGACATTTCGTACTCAGCAATGAGCTCGGATCGCTAAACGAATTGAAGGCCGTCTCTGAGAGCCAGAACGCGATTGGATTTCCAGGGATTCTCTCAAAATCTGAAGTTGAAGCTTTCGACCGCCTTTCGTTCTGTGGAGGGAAATGATTAGGAACGCCAGAATCGTCTGTTTCAAAATACCTGACTGAGCAGTATTCACCCCGAAAATCAGGGCGACGGACCATTGCCGCGACAAACGCTACTGTGCCAAAGTTAATTCCCATGCTCGTGCCGCCTTTTCCGAGATAGGGCATGTGGACCATTGAATTGATCGTCACAGTTACCAAGAAGCGCGTTCGAAACTCCTCGAAAGAGGAAAGGAACATCCAGCTTTCCATGGTTACCATAGCATTGAAGCCACTACGCTTCAGTAGAGATTCACCTCTTTGAATGAATGCAGCGAAAAGGTCGCTTTTTCCTTCTGGATAATTCTTTTTCGCAAATTCCCCAAGCGCTCCGTTCATTCCCTTTCCGCCCATATACGGCGGGTTCGCCACAACCACATGGTACCGTGGGGCCAGTGCCTCCGCCATGCGCAGCACAGCCACCACGCGGTCCCGCACTCCCTTCAATAGCAGGTCCGACCCGAAATCCCGGGCCTCCACGACCCGCAGCGTCTCGGCCGGGTCGCGCAGCACGGGCACGATGAGCGAACCGAAGTTCTTGGCCTGTTCGAACTGCATCAGCGTCGTGCGCAACTCGTCCGTGAACAGGTCACGCCCCACCACTGCAGCCACGTCCTGCATCTCGGCGGGCGTGAAGGTGACGTTCTCCAGCACCACCACGTCCGGTTTGACCTCCATCCGCAGGAACCGCCGCCGCCCCAGCTTCGCCGCCGCCTTCATGGCCAGCGCGAAGGCGGCGAGCGCCCCGGCCCGGTCGTCGATCTCGATCCCCGTCAGGTTGTGGGTCAGGATCAGGCCCGGGATCTCGGCGGACGGGAACCCCTCCTCCTCGTAGATCGCGTAGAGGAGGTCGAAGGCGTAGGTCAGCATGTGGCCGGACCCGCAGGCCGGGTCGCAGATCCGGATTTCCTGCGGCCCGGAGACGCGCAGGAAGTCCGTCTCCGGCTCCTCCGGCGCGATGTAATACTCCATCCGCTCCGCAAGGCGCGATCCGGGCCGGTTCAGGAGCCAGAGCCGGCCGAGCGAGTTCTCGACCAGGTAGCGCACGATCCAGTGCGGGGTGAACAGCTGCGTCGCCGCCGGGATGTTCTCGGCGGTGATCTTCTGGTTCTTCTTCAGGCCCGCGAAGACCTGGTCCTTCTTCTCCGAGATGTAGAACTGGTAGAGCCAGCCGATGATCTCGACGTCCTGACAGGCCTCCTCGGTCATCACCTCCCGCATCCGGCTGACCCAGCCGTCGGCGGCCAGGAACTCGTTCGGCATCAGGAGCTCGGTGTAATCCGCGATCGCCTCGAACAGGAACGGCATGACCCGGTTCAGGTCGTTGCAGGCGGCGACGAGGAGGAGGCGGTACGCCTCCACCTGCGGCTCGCGCGAGGGGGCGCGGCCCTCGAGCAGGCCGCGGATCCGGGTGGCGACGGGCGCGCGCACGTGCTCCGGGATCGCCCCGGCGGCCGCCTGGTCGAGGATCTCCGGCCGGGTCCGGTCCACCGCCGGGCTGACCACCATCGGGGTGAGGTAGCCGTTCACGTCCATGTAGCGCAGCGCGGTGAACCGGTTGAACCAGGTGTAGGCGACCTGCTCGATCACCCCCTGGCGGCCGATCTCCCGGATCCGCCCCTCAAGGGTCCGGATAGCTTCGGGCGCCTCGCGGCGCGCGTCGCTCTCCGGGGCGAGGACCGCGTCCAGCTTGCGCGCGACTTGCCCCATCAGGTCGATGCGGGTCCGCTGCGCGAAGGTCTTGAGCCGGTTCGTATCCATCAGGGGGTTATCCTCTTGCCGTTCTTGACCGCCCCCAGCATCGCCGTGCGCATGGTCGTAAGATACTCTTCCACATCCGCCTCAGAGCTGATCAGGGGCCGGTCGAACCGGACTCCCAGATCCGCGAGGTGAACGATTTCCACCTTCGGGGGCGGGGTGATCGGTCCGCCCGATGCATCGTCGAAACCACCAGCGGGCGCGGGCTGCGGCTTCGACTGGATCAGTCGGGAGATGAGCTGCGGGTACCGATCTCGCCGGAACCCGCCTAGGACGATCCGGATCGACGGGATCAGCCTCTCCTGAGTGATCCGGTCCTCGAGGGCGGTGAGCGCCGACCGGACCTCCCCCTGCGCCGCAGCGCTAGCCTCGGTGAACTCAGGCGAGGCGAGGAGCTGGCCGGAGAGGGCGCGCAGGTCCGCCGTCGCCGTCTCCCGCTCCTTCGCCACGAGGCCCCGGATGTCCGACTTGAGCCGGTCGAGGTCCGCCTTGATCCCCTGGACCTTCGTGCCCCGGTAGACGTCCGCCGCCTCCGCCGCGGTCCGGATCCGGTCGACGAGGGCGGCGTCCACGAAGTCGAGGTTCGCCGCCTCCGCCACCAGGACCCGGCGCGCCTCGTCCAGGATCTCCCGCTGCGGGCCGTTCAGGAAGGCGTGGATCGGGTCGTAGAGATCCTCCTTCAGCGAGGCCAGATCATCCCCGGGCTTGCCGGCGAGCTGCGAGACGTACCAGGAGGCGGGCTTGCCGCGCAGCTCGGCGAGGGCGATCCGGAACGGGGTGAGCGCGGTCACGAACGGGTAATCCCGGTCCCGGGAGAGGTGCGCCTCGACGGACCGGGCCAGCTCCTCGATCGCCTCCCCGGTCTCCCGGCCGAGCCCCTTCCCGTCGCTCGACGTGGGGGTGCGGCCGAACAGGTCCTGATAGAGCCGGCGCAGCGCCATCACGTCGGCGGCGCCGAACGCGTCCACCGGCTCGAGGTTCAGGTTGGGCCGGACGGTCGCGTTGAGGAGGGCCGCACGCAGCCCGTCCCCCTCAAGCGGGTCCCCGGACACGGACGCCTCCAGCCGGCCGCGGCCGATCAGGGCGCCGATCAGGCAGAGGGTTGCCGCCTCCGGCCAGCCGTAGGGGGGCTTCTCGAACCCCTCGATCAGCCCCTTGGCGGTGCTGCGCAGCGCGTTCTTCCGGTTCGCTGCGATCCGGTTCAGGACCTCCGCCTCCGCCTCCGTGAGCTGCCCGTCATCAGTCATCTCGAGGTGCCGGTCGAGGTCCGCCTCCTTGTAGGGGACCCCGCGCAGCATCCCGAGCGAGGTGAAGACCCGGTCCACCAGGGTCTGAAACCCGGCCTCGATCCGCGCCCTCGGGTCGGAGGCGCGCAGGTCGAGCTTCTCCCCCCGCACCAGCAGGTCCGCCCCGGAGATCCGGTCCCGAAGCGCGGCGAGCAGGCGCCGACGGCGCGCGTCGTTGTTCGCCCCCTTGGCGCGCAGGATCCCGGTCACCCCCTCGCGGTGCTCGGTCGAGGTCTCCCGGGTCAGGTACCGCTTCGTTTTCAGGTAGGCGGCCAGCTCGTCCACGAGCCAACTCTCCTCGCGCAGGACGATCAGGAGCTCGTTGTTGGTGATGGACCGGGTCGCGAGGGTCGCGTCCCCCCGCTCCGACGGGGCCATGTAGGGGGTGATCAGGTTGATCGCGAGCGGGTGCTCCCGGCCGATCAGGGCGTGGTGGATCCGTTGGGTAAACGGGAAGGTCTGCCCGGACCCCTCATGCGTGATCGCCTTGCGACCGCCCAGGATCTCCCCGAACAGCATCTCGCTCAGCTCCCGGGTCACGTCCGACGCGTCGAGCCCGATCGCCTTGATCTTCTGCTCGATGTCCTTCTCCTCGTCGGTGAGGAACTCGTAGAGGTCCCCGTTCCGCTGGACGTAGGACTCCTGCTCGAGGAGGGCGAGCGCCGCCTCCACCTCCCGCTTGTGCCGGGTCGGGTCCAGGTCCAGCCGGTCCCGCATCAGGATCCCGACGTTCCGGGCGGTCGGCTTGAACTCGTCCACGTATTTGACCAGGAAGAGCGCCTTCAGGACCCGCACCGCGAACGGGTTCTGCTCCCCGATCTGGCGCTCCGCGCTCAGGATCGCGTGCTGCGCGGACGCCTTCAGGACGGACCGGACCCCCTCGAACATCCGGTCGAAGGTGGCGAGCGCGCCGAGCGGCTCCCCCATCATCGCCCGGCCCACCTCCTGGAACGCGCCCAGCATGGACCGCTCCCCGGTGGAGGTGTGACGCCCCTCGAACGCGCTCTGGTCCGACAGGGTCCGGATCGCCTTCTGGAACAGCTCGTACTGGTAGGGGTGGAACGGGTAGGACCGGATGAAGTGGTCCCGGTCCCGGAACCCGCGCATCGTCTGGGTCCCGTCCCCGAACTCGAACAGGGTCCGCAGGTTCTCCGCGTGATCGTCGTAGAGGAGGCCGAGGTCGGTCATGACCCCGGGCTTCTTCAGGAGGAGCCGCTCCTGGATCACCTCCGCCACGTCCGCCGCGTTGAGCGGCAGCTTCACGTCGAACCGGCCCATGATCTTCGAGAAGTCGTTCCCGTTGGACCGGTTCATCTCCCCGATGATCGTGTCCATCTCCTGCTGGGCGGTCACCACGATCCAGGCCCGGCCCCGGCAGCGGGTGTTCAGGCTCTCCGCGATCGTCTGGAGGTTCGTCATCAGCCGGACGTTGTCGGCGATGTACTGGCCCACCTCGTCGACAAAGAAGTTCAGCCGGAACCCGGGGGCGGCCTTCTCCTGGCGCGCGATGTAGGCGCTGACCCGGTCCGCGAAGTCCGCGATCGAGAGGGTCCGGTCCTCCCGGTACTCCTTGAGGATGTTGCCGGACGGGACCGAGTTCCCGGTCGCCTCCGTGAACGCGTCGGTGATCGCGCGCCCGGCCATGTTGGCGGAGCGCCGCCCGACCTCCCAGGTCTTCCCGCTGATCCGCTCGAAGGCGGCCCGGAAGGCGGGGAGGTGCCCGTCCTCGTCAAGGTGGCGCTCGAAGTCCGCCACGTGCGGCATCTGGCCGTAATACCCCTGCATGTCGTCGAAGACCCGCACGAAGACGGAGAGGAGCGCGTCGGCCTGGTCCTTGGCGACCGCGTTCGCCTGCTGGTCGATGTTGAACAGGACGGACCGGGACGGGATCCGGGCCGCCTTGCGCAGCGCCTCGAGGAGGAACAGGTCCTCCCGGAACTTCTCCTCGAAGAAGGAGAGCGGGGTGCGCCCGCCCGTCTCCCGGTTCTCCAGGAGAAGCGCAAGCATCTTCAGAAGGTGCGACTTGCCGGACCCGAAGAAGCCGGAGATCCAGACCCCGTTCCCGCTCTTCCCCTCGTTGTAGGCGTCCAAGAAGGTCTGGAGCCGCCTGGCCACCTCCCGGGTGACCACGTACTCCTCCAGCTCGACGGTCAGGCTCTCCGTGTCATCCGCCTTGATGACCCCGTCGATGTGGCGGTTGATGTCCTTGAGGAAGATGTCCTTCAGGGGAACGGTCATGTGGCCTCCCTCATGTGCAGCAGGTTGTGGGCACGGTAATAGTGGTCCTCCTCGAGCCGGCAGAGGACCTGGAGCGAGGAACCGTTGGCGAAGCCGTGGGCGTAGCGGCCCGGGAAGAAGATGATCGTCGGGGCGTCCTTCAGGACGCTCTGGAGGTTGTTCAGGATCAGGTGGGACCGGATCACCGGGAACACCTCGCCGACCCCGGTCAGGAACAGGACCCGGAAGGGGCGCTCCGCGGACCGCGCCCTGATGCGCGGGATCAGCACCTCGCGCAGGTTGAGGGTGCTCTGGAGCTCCTCGAGCAGGACCGACTTCGGCTCGGCCCGCTCGAAGGCGGCCAGCTCCTCCCAGTCCACCTGCTCGCGCAGGAGCCCGATCATCAGGTCGTACAGGTTGATCTCGAGGACCGGCACCCCGTCCCCCTCCAGCTCCCCGATCAGGAGGCGGCACTCCTGCTCCATCCGGACTTGGTCCTCCGGGGCGAAGGGGCAGAGGTAGAACGGGATCTCGTTCCCGGGTCCGGTGGTGCGCAGCACGCGCGGGCTGGTGATCAGGCGGCGCAGATGCGCGCGCAGCTCCGGCCCCACCCGGGCCATCGCCCCTTGGTCCACAACGAAGCTCAGGTCCATCTCAGCCCCCTCCCGGGATCAGGTCGAGCCCGGACCCGGGATCCGAGGCGAGCAGGTCCCGCAACGCCCCGCTCAGGCGGGGCGCGCTGACCCGGTTATCCGCGTCAATCAGCTCCGCTTCCCGCAGCATCCGGAACGCCCCGCTGCGCAGGCGCGCGCGGGTGCTGGGGCTGAGTCGGGCGATCTCCTCCGCATGCACCCCTTTTGCGTCGAGGAGGGCGTCAAAATCGGACACCCTGATCTCGGGCTGGAAGGTCCGGAGCCGCTCATCGAGCACCTCTCGGGCGAACTCGGCGAGGATCCGGTACTTCCGGCAGGCGGTGACCCACATGAGGGCGCGCGCGTCCGTCATCCCGGCAGAAGCGAGGTGGGCGATTTCCGGGTCGGTCAGCCGGGTGAGTCGGCCCACCACCTCGTTGCGGATCCGCTTGACGGAGCTCGCTCCGCCGCGGGCCACGAAGACCCCGGCAGGGACCGCGTGGCGGACCTCGTCCCAAGGGGAGCCTGCCGCGCGCAGCTTCGCGAGCGCGATCCCCTCGAAGAGGAACAACCCGCCGACGGTGAAGGAGAGGGTGTAGGGGGGAGGTGTCACTCGTACAGATCTCTCATCAGTGCGTTTATTCTATTTTTTTCAACAGGTTGAATCCTCTCTTGAAGGCCTCAACCTGTGTAAGCCCCCGAGCCGCGCACCACACTTTGAAATCGCGACGTTCCCGCTCTGTGATTTTGAAGTTGAGGGCTACAAGCTCATCGAGCTCGTCATCGTCCTCCTGGTTCTTCTCAGCCATTTTCAGGTTTCCCCATCGGTATCACCATCTTTGTAGGCGGATTTCTTTATTTCAAGGTAACCGCATGCTGGGGTTCTGTCACCTGTGAAGCGTGGGTTTTCCACATTTCTGTGGGGTCTTGTGGCGCGGTACTGCTCTCTCTTCGTTAACCCGACTTATCCACAGACCCCTGACCTTCCCCGGTCAGTTAAAATAATTGTTATATAAGTTAGGCCGAATCAGTTTCGATGATTATTATAATTATATCAGTGCGTTACTTATCTCTCCCTTTGTGTGATGCACCGCGATTCGGTGTTTGATGCACCGCGATTTTGGTGTGTGATGCACCGTCCCAGCCCACGTTTTCTCATCTAGGAAGTGTGTGATGCACCGTGGGGCTTCCGGCTCCAACGGTGCGCATGGCGCAGTGTGTGATGCACCGTGTCATAAGAGGAGCCTTCGCCACTCCATCCGGACCAGGGGGCCGTTCGCTCCAACCTCTTCTGATAGTGAGTATGTGGGGAGAGCATCACGCTTGATCGCAGATCTCAGATCACGGGCGAACTGTCCGTATGGCGCTGGTGACCCACTCCGCTTGTGTAGGTCCTTGAACGTAAACACCCATCCGTCCCTGTTATCGATGCCGTTCCCCGCATGCCTTCGGGCTAGTCTGTAAAGGAACCGGTCCAGACCCCGGGTCAGCTCGAAGTACAGTGGTGAGATCGCCAGCACCTCCCTGCCCTCTACTACCGCTCGGTGTATCCAGCGCGGAAGCGTCATCTGGGCCCCGAGCGGGCGGCCTTGATCGTCCTCTTCCAAGGTATAATCGGCCAAGAGGTTGAAAACCTCGTTTCGATCCTTGTCGCGCCGGCGCAGCGTGGTCTCGATACGTGTTCCCTGGAGCCGTTTGATCGCGGCCTTGAACTGCTTGTAGTTTTTTCCACCAGTGGAGTGACCGATCGACTTCATGAGGTCATATGGGCGGAACGTGATGGTTGGTCCCGGCTTCTGTCCGCGCTCCACCCCAGCGTTGATCTGTGAGATTGCCCAGAGGATGATGTCAAAGTCATAGATCGTAGCGATCCCGCCGGTTTCCTCGGAGGCCGTTATAAGCACGCTCTGGCCCGAAGGCCCTTCCCATTCAAGCCTTTTAGGGCTTCGCTTCGCGAGGCTGACCATCGGAGCTGACATCATCTCACGATCATCCCGGAGCGGAACATCCCCGATGATCGCAACGAAGAGATCCAGCTGCTCCTTCGGGGTGCTCATGAGCTCTGCTCGAATTTGTCCATCAGGATTTTCAGCATATCAGCATAGGTCCGCCTGTCTTCCTTACAGAGCGCCTGGAACCTTTTGATCGTGCTCAACGGACCCTTAATGCTGATCTGTCCGTCCATCAGGGGCTCCCGGCTGGGCCAGCGATCCACGCGATGACTGACCGGTCCAGTATCGACGCCAGCCTCCCTGTTGACAGGCGCCGGACCGGATGGCTCAAATTTCTGAAGACGTCCGAGATCAAGAGGCTTGGGCATCGTAGTTTCCTTCAAGAATTTCAATCACCTCCGCAGCGAACGCTTCGGCGTTCAGGATGGCTTTATCTATCCCGGAGACGTCCTCCGGGTTGAGCTGTCGGAGGCCGCCGCCGGCATTGTGAAGGGAGGAGAAGGCTGTCCTGCGGTGCAGTTCGGTCTTGAAGATCCGGCCGGCTTTATGAAGCTCGGTGCTGATGTGTTTTTCCAGCTTACTCTTCACGGCCGCGGCTGTCCGGGCCAGCAGGATCGCCGCAGGGATCTCTCTACGACGCGCCCTGCCCTCCATCTTGATTTCGGCCAGCGTGTCGATCGCCGCATCGGCGTCCTGCTGCTCCTCCCCCGACGGGATGATGACCAGGTCAGATTCAGCGATCGCGAAGGAAGTGAGCCTACTCGCGGAACCCTCTAGGTCGATCAGAACGAAGGCCGCGCGACTTTTCGCGTCATCGATCTCCGTTTGGATAGTGCGCTCTCCCCCGCTCGCGACAACATGAAGATTTGGGGGCAACGGGCTCAAGGTAGACCAGCGGAGCAGCCGCTGAGCCGGATCGGCGTCGATCATGATCACGCTCGCCCCCTCGGCGAGCTCAGTTCCAAGCACGATCGCGGATGTCGTTTTTCCCGCCCCGCCCTTGGACGATGCGAATGAAATGACAGGCATGGCGCCCCTCCTTTTTTGGAAGTTTATCATGAATTAGGTACCTCCACAATGGTACGGCCTGCCTACCCTACCCTACCCTACGCTACCTTATGGTACCCTAGAGTAGAGTGGGGGCTAGCTTGCTATTAGTAGGTCGACAGCCGAGGCCCGGACCCGCTGGGCTAGGGGGTCGTGAAAAACCCCCAGCAGCCGCCCACCGCTTTCGCCTGTCACCCACCCATCCCCCCACCTCCACCCTTCGAAGAAAACCCAATCCACGAGGTGGTCGCGCACGAACGGGTCAGTGTGTTCGGCGTATATGGTGTGGATCTGGGCCCTGATCGTGTCCGGGATGTCGGTGACTGCTCGGTCCACCTGCGCCGAAAACGCCTCTTCACCGGGTGGTGGGGCTTCCTCCGGGGCCTTGCGCCACAGGACCACTGTGGCCGCATCTGTCCAGGTCCCGCCGGACGCGAGCCCCATGAGGTTCAGAAGGGCCTTCGTTTCCGGGTCCGCTGTGCTCGGACCGGTCTCGTCTGTCGGCTTGGACCGGGGGTGCCTGAGCTTGAGTCGGCCTGACTGCACCGCAACGGAGAGCGCGACACACGCCAGGTCGTCCCATCGCGGCAGCACCGAGGGCGCAACCGGCGTGGGGCGGAGGTGGGCGCCGCGCGCCGTCTCGGTCGCATACCCGAGCGCCTCGAGGGCCTCGCAGGACATCTGCCAGGCGGAGATATGGCTGTGATCGAGCTCCCCGGAGGCGCCGGGCGTATGGGCGATCAGATATGCGGCGACAGCCGTCGCCTGGTCTGCGGTCAGCATGTGCGTCTCCCCTGTTTCCCCGATCTCGACGAGCTCGTTTCCAGCCTGATTTAACACTATTGGCAATAGTGTTCACTCCGCAGCCGCCCCGGGCCCCCGCCTGTGACCGGCATCGCTATCTGGCACGGTTTTGGTACCGCTATTTGGCCGGTGGGCCATCGGTGACGCCGTTCGCGGCGCGGACGTAGCTGTAGAGGGTCGGCTTTGAGATCCCCATCATGGTGCAGATCCGGCTGATGGGCGTCTGGCGTTCGTTGTAAAGGCGCACGGCAAGGGCCCGCTTATCGGCGTTGAGCGCGGGACGGCGCCCGCCCGTTCGGCCCCGGGCACGGGCGGCTGCGAGTCCGGCCTGTGTCCGATCACGGATCAGGGTGCGCTCGAACTCGGCCAAGGCACCGAAGATGTGGAAGGTCAGCTTGCCGGTGGGCGTCGTGGTGTCGATCGCTTCGTGCAGCGAGCGCAGGCCGATCTCGTGCTCGTCGAGATAGCTGACCCAGGCAATGAGGTCCTTGAGCGACCGGCCGAGGCGGTCAAGTCGCCAAACGACGAGCGTGTCGCCTCCACGGAGGATGTCCTTGAGTTGCACGAGGCCGGGACGGGCAGAGGCCGCACCGGACATCCTGTCGACGATCACCCGTTCGCAGCCCACCGTCTCGAGGGCGTCACGTTGCAGGTCGAGGTTCTGGTCGTGTGTGGACACCCGCGCGTAGCCGATCAGCATTGGAGGCGCCGGTCACATCGGCGGAACATGGCGGATAGGCAAGGATCCCGTGCGAGCATGTCGTTTCCTGACGCAGATTGGTTTACCGTGTTTCCTTACCCGCAGACCCGTTGTTCTGCAATCAGGGGAAGGTGGCGCGCAATGGGCAAGCAAACCGACGTTTCCTTGCCGGCCGACAGGCGGGGTGAGGCCATGACGCGCTTCGCTATCTTACGCCCGCATATGGAGGATGGTGTGCCACTGGTGCGGGCGGCTGAGGCGGCAGGAGTGCCGGTCCGGACCGCGCGGCGCTGGCTTGCACGTTTCCGACAGGACGGCGTGGCGGGCCTTGCCCGGAAGGAGCGGGCCGACCGAGGGCGACGGAAACTCCCCGACGGCCTGGTGCGCACGGTGGAGGGCATGGCGCTCACGCGACCGCCACCCTCGGCGGCTGCGATCCACAAGCGCTTGTTGGAGATCGCCCACGAACAGGAGTGGCCAGTCCCGGCCCGACGCACGGTGCGGGCGATTATCGCCGCCCTCGATCCGGCGATGCGCACGCTCGCTCATGATGGACCGGCGACCTACAGGGATAGGTACGAGCTGGTCCACCGACACCGCGCCGCCCGTCCCAACGCGCTCTGGCAGTGCGACCACACCGAACTGGACATCCTCGTCGTGGCACCAGGGCGGCGTTTGCTGCGACCTTGGCTGACTCTTGTACTCGATGACTATTCCCGCGCCATTGCGGGTTACAGTCTGCTGATCGATGCGCCCTCGGCGATGAACACCGCCCTCGCACTGCGCCAGGCCATCTGGCGCAAGGACGATCCGGACTGGCAGATCTGCGGCATCCCGGACGTGCTCTACGTCGATCATGGATCGGACTTTACCAGCATACACATCGCGCAGGTGGCTGCGGATTTGCAAATGCGCCTCGTATACTCCACCGTCGCCCGGCCCCAGGGCCGCGGAAAGATCGAGCGCCTTTTTGGCAGCGTCAACACCGAGCTTCTGGCGAGTCTTCCCGGTCGTCTGCTGGGCGGCAAGCCCGTTACCCCACCGCGCCTGACGCTCAGCGAACTCGACGCCGCCGTTCATGCCTTCGTGGTCAAGCATTACAACTCACGGTCCCACCCCGCGACCGGCACAAGCCCGAACAGCGCCTGGGTCGCGGATGGCTGGCTACCGCGCATGCCCGACCGGCTTGAGGAACTCGACGAGCTGCTCGTTCTGGTCGCTCGACCACGCGTGGTCGGACGCGACGGCATCCGCTTTGGCGGCCTGCGCTATCTGGATCCTACCCTCGCCGCCTTCGTGGGCGAGCGCGTTACCATCCGCCACGACCCACGCGACGTGGCGGAGATCCGGGTCTATCACCGAGACCGCTTCCTGTGTCGCGCGATCAACGCAGAGCACGCGGATCGCACCGTGTCCCTGCGCGACGTGCAGGCCGCTCGGCGCGCCCGCCGCAAAGCTCTGCGAACGGGCATCAATCAACGCATTGCAGCCGTCCCGGCTGTTCCGGACGCACGAGCGAATCCTGATGCGATTTCGGACCCGGTATCCGCCTCCGGGCGGCGGCACCCTCGCCTCAAGGTCTATCGAGAGGACTGAGCATGCCGACCGTCGCATTCGACTGGTTATCCACACTGCGCGGCCCCGACCGGATGCCCGGCTTCATCGCCACCCGCGAGCACCGCCGCTTTGTCGAATTCGCCACCGCCGTGCGACGCCAGCGCACGATCGGCCTGTGCTTCGGCCCCGCGGGCGTGGGCAAGACATGGTCGGCCGGCCGATACGCGCAATGGCACCGCCTCGAGTCATTCCTCCTCGAATGGGGTCCGCGCGATCCCTCCGACGCGCGTATCCACGCTCTGGCGGCACGCAGTCGAACTGTCTTCTACACTCCCGCCGTCGGGGCGGGCCTCAAACAGATGAAAGAGGATCTGAATTTTCTGGCCGTCCGCATGGGATTTTGCATCAGCGCCGGACTCGCTCTGAAAGACCCGTCGGTGGACGCCATGTGCGTTACCCCAATTGAACTGCTGATTGTGGACGAGGCCGACAGGCTGAACGTCACCGCGTTAGAATACCTCCGCGACCTCTATGATCGCGCGCCCATCGGACTCATCCTCATCGGCATGCCGGGGATCGAGAAGCGCCTTGCGCGCTATGCCCAACTCTACAGCCGCGTCGGTTTCGCCCACGAGTACCAGCCGCTTCAGGGCCAGGAACTGACTTTCGTACTCTGTCGCCACTGGAAGAAGCTCGGCCTGGCGCTCGATGCCGACGATTTCACCGACGACCGCGCCATCGCCGCCGTCGCACGCATCACAGGAGGCAACTTTCGCCTTCTCCAGCGTCTCTTTAACCAGATCGAACGCATCCTCGCCATCAACGAGATGACCACCATCACCGAAGACGTCGTTGAAACTGCCCGATCTACACTCGTCATTGGGGCCAACTAACGTCGCCAAAACAGTGCCAAATAACGATGCCGGTCACAGCATGAGCCGCCGGATCGGCAGGGCAGGGGCCCCATCGGGGATTCCTGTTTAACAGTATTCGGGTATTCTGTTCACTATGTCCGAAATGCGCCTCCATGATACCACTGGCCGACGCCTTTACCTCAATGGCGAGGAGCGCGCGGCCTTCCTCGCTGCGGCCCGGCGCCAACCCGCCCGGGACCGGACTCTGTGTGAGGTCCTGCACTGGACCGGGTGTCGCCCCTCGGAGGCCTTGGAGATCACCCCGGCGCGTGTCGACCTCTCTGGCGGGACCATCGCGATCCGGTCCCTCAAGAAGCGCAAGGACGCCTCAGGGCAGCAGAAGGTGGTGTTCCGGTCCGTGCCCGTCCCGGCCGAGTTCCTTGATACTCTGAACACCGCCCACGGGATCCGCGAGGCCCAGAAGTCTCGCCGGAAGGCCGTGGCCCCGATCTGGGACCTCAGCCGCGTCAGGGTCTGGCAGATCGTGAAACGCGTCATGATCGAGGCCGGGGTACCGGATGCGCCGCACCGCAGCCCGAAAGGCCTCCGGCATGGTTTCGGCGTCCATGCGACGGTCCAGGGCGTACCGCTGCACATGCTCCAGCGCTGGCTCGGCCACGCGCAGCTCAGCACCACCGCGATCTACGCCGACGCGGTCGGGAAGGAGGAACAAGACATCGCAGCCCGGATGTGGGGAACGACATGGACCTGATGAGGATCGACGCTTCCGACAACATTTACCGCTACTACCGGATGGAGCTCATGCCCGGTCTCTTCGGGGACTGGTCCCTCGTCCGGGAGTGGGGCCGCATCGGCCAACCCGGGCAGGTCAGGGTCGACTGGTACCCGTCCGAAATCGAGGCGAAAAACGCTAGGTTCGACATCCAGATGCAGAAGGCGAAGCGGGGCTACGAGTAGCTGGGGGCCGGGCCGGCTGTTCGGGATGCGTTGATCTGCGCTCTCCTGAATTTATCCTTCATTCATTCAGGAACGGGTATTTCGAGAAGTAGGGTTGTATTACAGTGTCTTGAGAGACGTAATTTTTTCACGAACCTTGAATGGATGCCGGAACTTCGCTACATGAATAAATAATGAATATATGAGTTAGCCCCATGCATCCCATCCTCGAGATCCGAAATCTGACCCCGCAGGAACGCGCCGTCATGGACGCTCTGCTGCGCAGCCCGGACCCAGTCAGCCAGCGCGAGCTGATGTCCCGCATGCGCGACGCCCCCAGTCAGGCGACGATGTCCCGCGTGATGTCCGGGCTGATCAGCAGGGGCCTTCTCCTCAAGGAGGGGGAGACCCGGGGTGCCCGGTTCTCGCTCACGCAGGACGCGCGGCGCGTAGCGACGGATCCCAGGCGGCGCACTCCGATCCCCTACGACCCCGACCGGATCGGCGGCTATGTGCCGAACCAGACACGTTGGCTCCCCGAGGAGGCAGCCGCCCGGATGCGGGACGCCGTGGAACAGGCCGGGGGACAGCGACTTGATGCTTCCACATACAGCAGGGCGATCGCGGAGAGATTTCTGATCGACCTATCGTGGGCGTCCTCGAACCTGGAAGGGAACACCTATGATCATCTCTCGACGGAGATGCTGATCAAGTACGGCGAAAGCGCCTCCGGCCGGGACCGGTTGGAGACGGCGATGATCCTCAACCACAAGGCGGCGATCTCCCTGATGATGGAGGGGCTCGACGGCGCGTTCCCGGACGCCGGGTCCGTTCAGCGCCGTCACGTCCTCATGATGCGGGATCTGCTGGACCCGGCCGACCTCGGCAGCGTCCGCAGGGGCGCGGTGCAGATCTCTGCGACCAGCTACCGCCCCTCCTCCGACTATGTTCTGCTCACGGCCGGCCTCAGCGACCTTCTGGCCAAGGCCGGTCAGGTCGAGGACCCGTTCGAGGCGTCGTTCCTCCTGCTCGCGGGCCTCTCCTACCTGCAAGCCTTCGGGGACGGGAACAAGCGGATGGGTCGGCTCCTCTCGAACGAGCCGCTGCTCCGGGCGGGCCTGCCTCCGCTCTCCTTCATCGGGATCGACAAGACCCCCTACATCCTCGGGCTGATCGAGTTCTATGAGGTCGGCTCGACCGGTCTTCTCGGACAGGCGATCGCCGGGTCCTACGAGATGACGGCGCCGGACTACATCCAGGCGGTGACCGTCCAGCGGGTCCCGCATGGGTTGGAGCTGCGTGAACGCGGTCGTATCGCGGAGGCGTTAGGCCGGCTGTTTCGCAACAGGACACCGGACGCGGGGATCCCAGGCCTGGTCGATGAGGTTTTCGGGGACCTGAACGAGGCGGACCGGGGCAAGATGGCCGAGATACTCACGGAGACGGCGGATCGGGCCTCTCCCGCCTCCGCCTTCCTGTACGGGGTCACGGAGGTGGATATCCGAGAGAGGAACGCTGCCAACCGAGGCGCGTGATTGATGACGCCTGCGTGTCTGCAAACCTACCTGGTTTCGTCGTGGGCTTCTGTCCCGGCCAACCTGTTGAAACCCGGTAGGGCGGGGCGGCCCGGTCAAAAACGACCTATTTAGTCCCTCAGTGCGACCCACAGCATGAAGCTCGCGTAACACCCGCTTCAGTCGACATTGGACTTGAAACTTAGCACAAAATGGCGCATATGAGGGAAGTCATGGGTCGCCACACGTGGCTGGGCAACCAGTTAGTGCAAAAGGGCGGCCCTTATCTTTTATGACACTCCCTCCCTTCACAAAGCCTCACGCTAGCGCGACAGATCGCGTCCTGCATCTTAAGGCGAAGGGTCTTGCTATACCCCGGCCGAAGGTCGCGGCGCGCAAGATAGAGATGGTTGGCTATGAACGGCTTCGGATCTACTTCTTGAGCCGTAGGGATCATACGCTCCTAGGGAAGCCTTTCTTACCTGGGACGAGTTACAATCATATACTAAAAATCTACGAGTGTGACGCGAAGCTACGCGCTGTTTGTTTTTCTGTTGTCGGACAGTTCGAGGTCCTACTTCGCAACCGCATCTCTGAAGAGCTCAGCGCCCGGTTCGGGAGCCACCCATACTTCGACCCCAAGGCCTTCAAGACGAAGGAGCTTCATCTTGAGGCGCTCCAGAAGCTAACGTCTGTTTACAACTCATCAAAAGACAAGAGGGCGAAGCACTACAAGGACAACTATTCTAACCCACCATTGCCGGCGATCTGGACCCTTAAAGAGTTTCTGACCTTTGGAGCCACTTCAAGGCTCCTCAAGGCGCTAGACGGTCCGTTAGTTAAGGCCGTCGCCGCTGATTTTGGTGTTCCTACCGATCAAATGTTGGAAAACTGGGTAGAGGCCCTAGTCGACCTCCGGAACGTGTGCGCGCACCACGATCGCCTGTTCAATCGGACGTTCCAGAAGCAACCTCAGCGGTACCAAAACGCCGGTGTTCCAGCGGCTGGTGTTCCAAACAATAAGCTGAGGGCGCTCATATTGTGCCTAGATCACATGATGACTGCGAGAGGTGCCTCTGTGCAGCTTGACGCAGTCGTCAAGAAGATTTTGACCAAGTACCCAGAAGTTAGACTGGCTGAGGTCGGCTATTGATTGTCCTTAGGGTCAGGATGCATTGATTTTCGACGCGCTGCGTGATTCACGGCTCGGAAAACGGAGCGGTGACATGAGCGACCTGTACTGGCTGACCAACGAGCAGATGGCCAAGCTTGCCCCTTTTTTTCCCAGGTCCCACGGCAAGCCTCGGGTCGATGACAGACGGGTCTTGAGCGGAATTATTTTCATCAATCGCAATGGCTTGCGCTGGCGCGACGCCCCTGAAGCCTACGGACCGCACAAGACGCTGTACAGCCGGTGGAAGCGTTGGAGCGAGAAAGGCATCTTCGCCCGGATGATGGTCGGTCTGGCTGCGGAACACGGCGAGGAAAAGACCGTGATGATCGACGCGACGTATCTGAAAGCCCACCGCACTGCGACCAGCCTGGCCGCGAAAAAAGGGGGCGTGGTCGCCTGATCGGTCGAACCAAGGGCGGCATGAACACCAAGCTGCACGCCATCTGCGACAGCCAAGGGCGACCGCTCAGCCTGTTCGTCACCGCTGGACAGGTCAGCGACTACATCGGTGCGCGGGCGTTACTGAGCAGTCTGCCCAAGGTCGACTGGCTTCTCGGAGATCGCGGCTATGACGCCGACTGGTTCCGAGAGGCGTTGAAAGACAAGGGGATACGCGCCTGCATCCCTGGTAGAAAGCAGCGCAAGAAGGCCGTCAAATACGACAAGCGCCGATACAAACGGCGCAACCGCATCGAGATCATGTTCGGCAGGCTCAAGGACTGGCGGCGTGTCGCGACACGCTATGATCGCTGTCCCAAGGTGTTCCTCTCAGCCATCGCCCTTGCCGCGGTCGTCATCTACTGGTTATGAATCCTGACCCTAGATGCCGTCGGGGGGCGGTCACACCATCAGAGCCAAATGGAACAACAATTGCGCTGCGCCTAAATTTTGCCATTTTTAACAGGGATTAATTTTTGAACCATAGCTTAGACGCACAGTCCCGGCGTTGCTGCACAAATCACGAATATGAGAATGGTCAAGACTCCCTTTTCCGGAATAGAGCCGACCTGCGACCTCTGTGGCGGAAATGCCCAGGGCGGTGTAGCCGTTCAAGACGGCATACGGATCTGGAGCTCGGCGACTTGGCGGTCGAAGTCCCGCGCCCTCAACCGCTTGTCCAGTAGCTTCACACAATGCATCGTCGTTTCGGCACGGCTCCGGCGGTGGTATCCGTGTCATCGTCGCGACAAAGCCAGGCCAAAAGGTTTCGATGCTCTCAGGGCTTCATTGCGTGCGACGGTGCCGGCAGTGATTGTCTTCCATGGCTTCGCGTTCCTATGTGCGGAATGACGGCGACAGCGCCCCGGTCGGCGAACCGAACAAAAGCACCCCACATCAGGGGCTGTGAAAAATTTCAACGCGCCTCTGGAAATTGTGTCTATGACCGGGCAGCTCACCAGAATCATCGCTCGGCGAACTTTGTGCGGCTCAGGGCGGCTGATCTATCAGGCCTTAAATGTTTGTTACTATAGGTAAATTTTGAGCGGCAAATCGTACAGCGGTTTAGGCGACCTCGGCCTGTGAGACGGGGTAAGCTGGTGTGTTCATGAAGCCTCACCCTCGCGGCGAAATATCATGGCAGTAAACAAGAATACTTCTTTGCAACAACGAGGAAACTGTGACCGCTCCCGAGCTTCAGGGAGTGTTTTGCAATTCCGGAAGAGAGCTTTGCAGAGATCGGGGAGGCAGGCTGCTGAATGGCGGGGGCGGCAAAGGTTAGCCCGCAGGTTTCCCTCTATTGCTTTACTGCGCAGGGCGGCCTGTTCCACCTTTCCCAGGACATGGAGCGAGTTTGACGACACGCTCGACCGCGCCCCCTATGTGCAGCAGGATCTGTCGCAGGC
>NZ_FNEJ01000018.1 GCF_900100085.1 Salipiger marinus | reverse complement strand
GACTGATCAAAGCGAGCGTTCTAAAAAGCGGCGTCAGGTCCGATCTGCCGGACGCCAAACGGCTGGCAATGTTCTCCGGCCATTCCTTACGCGCCGGGCTCGCCTCGTCGGCAGAGGTTGATGAGCGCTATGTTCAAAAGCAACTCGGACATGCGTCGGCCGAGATGACCCGGCGCTATCAGCGCAGGCGCGACAGGTTCCGAGTGAACCTAACCAAAGCCGCAGGGCTGTGATGCCCAGGATTCTTGACGTGTTTGGTGAAGCGCTAAGATGAAATTCCAGCGCTTCAGTTTCAGCTTACTGCTTCAATTGAAATCGGGAACTAAACGCGACAATTCTTGACGTGTTTGGTGAAGCGCTAAGATGAAATTCCAGCGCTTCAGTTTCAGCTTACTGCTTCAATTGAAATCGGGAACTAAACGCGACAGTGGCGGACGAATTCCTGCCCGCTGAAGTGCTTGGACGCGCTGGACGTCGCGAAACCGACGATCGCCTGCCTGCGATTGTCACCGCAATCAAAGGTGCTGACCCCGAGATCACCTTGCAGGCAATCTGCGACCGACTGGAATCTATGCGTGAGCGCACCCCTCGCGGTCGCACCAGCTGGCAGCCTTCCTCAGTCAGAATGCTGCTGGAGCGTGCAGAGCGCCTCGGCCTTTTGTAGGCGCTAATGGTCGGCAAACCACTCTGTTCGCTCGGCCCAAATCTTCCAGAATCATCGCCTCAATTGGACGAAAACCACGTAAATATCCAACAATGCCTAGAGGTTAGTTCGCGCGAGCAGAAAATATCTCGAAGGGTGTCGGCTGCGACCGACACGGTCTTTATCGTTGATAATCAATGCGTTATCTAGCGCACGCCCCGCGCGACCAAATTGGTGCTGTGGATAACTTTTCCACTACATCTAGATTCTTCTTGCCGGACTCAGATGTTCGTGGCATTTCCATTCTGACGGCAAAACGCGTCAGACGTGGCTTCGACCGTCAGAACGACGAAGAGCCTTAGCAAAGGCCATGAGAGGCGGCAGAACATGGATGATCGAAATACGGGCTACGCGCAAGGCATCGGCTCTTCCGACATCGGAGCATTCGCAGACAGTCTTGCCGAGTCGCTTGACCGGCAGATGAAAGTTGCGTTCGAGCCAGAAGAACGCAAGTCCTTGCGCCGCTTCAGCTCGACCGAGGTCGCCGAGTTGCTGCGCGTTAGTACGTCGAACCTGCGCAACCGCCACAAAGATGGCAGCTTCCCTGAAGTTCACACTGACGGTCGCGGTCATAGGTTCTACACGGCCGAAGAAGTTGACGACCTCCGCAACATTTTGGCGCGGACAGGCAAAAATGCTGACGCGTACAGACCTGGCCGCCGGGACGGCGACCGTCTTCAGGTCATTTCGGTCGTGAATTTCAAAGGCGGCAGCTCGAAGACAACAGCGACGATCCATTTGGCACACAGGTATGCCCTGCGTGGCTACCGCGTGCTTGTGCTGGACCTCGACCCGCAAGCCAGTTTGACGACATTTTTCGGCTTCCGGCCTGAGCTCGAATTTGCCGAAGGCGGCACAATCTACGACGCATTGAGATACGATGATCAGGTTCCGCTCTCGGAGGTCATCCAGAAAACATACTTCCACAAGCTCGACATGGTCCCGGCTGGCTTGATGTTGTCCGAGTACGAAACCGAGACAGCGAATGCCCTTGCGCGCAGGGTTCAGCCGATTTTTGCAGAGCGTCTTGCTCTGGCGCTAGAGGAAGTCGACTCAGACTATGACATCGTGCTGATCGATTGCCCTCCGCAGTTGGGCTTCCTGACATTGACAGCATTGGCAGCGTCCACGGGCTTACTTGTGACGGTCGTCCCCGGCATGCTCGACATCGCTTCGATGAGCCAGTTCCTCAAACTCGCTTCGGAAACGGTCAAAGCTGTCGAAGAGGCGATTGGACGACATGTCACTTGGGACTTCGTAAAGTTTCTGATCACACGCTACGAGCCGTCGGACGGACCACAAACGCAAATGGCCGGGTACCTGCGTTCAATCCTTGCGGGCCAAGTCATGACTGAACCGATGCTGAAGTCGACAGCCATTTCTGACGCCGGCATGACTCAGCAAACCATCTATGAGGTAGACCCGAGCCAGCTCATTCGGAAGACCATTGATCGGGCTTTGACCAGCGTGAACAGCGTTGCCGATGAGCTGGAGCAGACAATCCAAATGGCATGGGGGCGTCGCTGATGGCTCGAAATATCTTCAACCAGCCACCGAAAGACGAAAAAGAGTCGGCAGCACCCTCCCCTGCCCCGGTCAAATCCTCGAAGCTACCTGGCTCGGTTGGCGGATTGCGGGATTCTCTCCGGGAAATCACTGCCAACTCAATCCGAGATATCGAACCCGACCGGATCGATATGGATGGTCTCCGAGATCGCCTGATCCTGGAAGATAGTAGCATTGAAGATCTCGCCGAAAGCATTCGCAAGCATGGTCAGCAAGTGCCGATCATGGTTCGCCCCTCTGACCAACCGGATCGATACCGCATCATCTACGGGCGTCGCAGGCTTGCAGCCATTCGAAGAGTTGGTGGAACCGTCAAAGCGATCGTTCGAACGCTCGATGATGATGCTTCTCTGATCGCGCAAGGTCAGGAAAACAACCTGCGGCTGGATCCGTCCTTCATTGAAAAATCTCTTTTTATCAAAGAGATGCAGGAAGCCGGTTACAAACCTGGCGTCATTCAGGACGCCCTAGGCCTCACCCGGCAAGGTGTGTCGAACCATCGTGTAGTCATCGAGCAGCTGCCTGACGAACTTGTCCGGCTCATCGGCCCGGCTCATGGCGTAGGTCGACGCCAATGGGGTGATCTTGCTGCACTTTCAGAGAAGGTTCCGCTTGTCGACATTGCGCGTGAGACACTTGCCTCTCTGCCTGACACCACTCCAAGCTCGGACAAGTTTCAAGCCGTCTATGTTGCTTGCTCCAGCAAGGCGCGTGGCGCAGCCGACCAAAGCGCCCGTGGCCAAACGACCGTGGTAAAGGACAATAGTGGTAGCCCTGTCGGCACACTTTCAGTCGATGGCAAGTCGATCGCTATCAAGATCACCCGCAAGGACAACCCGGAATTCGGCCAATGGCTCGAAGAGCGCGCGGAAACCACGCTGCGACAGCTTTTTGAACAATGGCAGAATGAGAGAGGCTCGGGAAGCTGATCCCCGGTCATAACCAAAAACACGAGCAGAGGAGAAAGGCGAAGACCAAAAAGAAAAGAGCCCCCCAAGGTTTCCCCCGGAGAGCCCTCATCATCTGATTAGCACCTGTGATGTAGCAATCTCCGACATACCGGTCAAGAGTCACCGATTCGGTGGACGTCTTTTTGTTGCCTTTTCTCGCCAAGAACAGCGGGAAGAGCCGGGGAAGTTGTGGGCCGCAACGGTCGTCGTTCAACAAACATGGCATTCACAAAGCTTTCCGTTCAGACCTTTGGCGTCGGCAAGGGCACCCCCGCCACGTCAACACCTGAAACCGACATCTGGGCAGTCTTCCGCGCGCTCAGAGATACTCGCAGCCTGTTCGGTCTCCGTCCAGGACATGTTCAAACGCTCCAAGCGATGCTGAGCTTTCTCAAGCCTGGGCATGGAGACACAGTCTTCGCTTCCAACGACGAGATCTGCCGTCGAGTTGGCGGGATCGATGAACGAACCCTCCGTAGGCACATCGATCGCTTTGTTGAACTCGGTTTCATGAAGCGCCACGACAGCCCAAATCGCAAGAGATACCGAGTGAAGTCCTCCGAAGGTCAGTCCATTAGCTATGGGTTGTCGCTGGCTCCGTTGCTCGCGCGTGCCGGCGAACTACTTGCGACAGCCCAAGCGATGGAAAACGCTCGTCGGGATCGCGTGTTTTTGCGAAAGCAAATCCTAACCAAACTTGCTCAGATCGACGAAGCTGACCCCGAGAACGAACTCACTCATCAGGTACGCCGAGTTCTTCGGAGGAAGCTCTCGATCGCGGAGTATCGTACTTTGCTCGGCGAACTGGAGGCTCAATGCAAACAGATGTCCACCGCGGTGGACGCAACAGAAACAATGAAACTGCCCGCCAATGACGGGCAAACTGTCCGCCACCATTCTAAGTCTAAAAAAGAACAAAAAGATTTAGAAAGCGGGACCAACAGCCAAACACCTCCCCTGCAAACGCTCACAACAGTTTGTGACCAGGCTACATCGTTCGCAACGAACTCACTTAGGAACTGGCACGATGTCGAAAGCCACGCGAGAACGCTCGCTCCAATGATGGGAATCCACGAAAGCACCTTCGAAAAGGCTGCTAAGAAGATAGGCTCTCAAAAAGCATCATGCGCCATCTTCATAATTCTCCAGATGAGCAATCGCATCCGAGACTTTGGAGCGTATTTCCACAGCATCACGCTCGGTCGCAGAGAAACTGACTTCAACCCATCACTGTTGTTGGAGAGGCTTTCTCGTTCTGGGGCAGCAACTGCGTGATGTCCACCGCGGTGGACATGTCGAGAGATAGAGATGGGCTGTGAAAGGGGTGACGGGAAGTGAGATCGGGAGAGTGGCTTCCGGCGCCCGTCGCGGAGAAGATCTAATGGCGAAATCTGCCCAGAAAGTCACCCTGTCCCCGTCCCGGGACATTCCCTTCGACAAGCTCGTGCTGAGCCAGTCCAACGTCCGGCGCATCAAGGCCGGCATCTCGGTCGAGGAACTGGCCGAAGACATCGCCCGCCGCGGGTTGCTGCAGAGCCTGAGCGTTCGGCCCGTTCTGGCGGATGACGGGTCCGAGACCGGCAAGTTCGAAATCCCCGCTGGCGGTCGGCGCTTCCAGGCCCTGTCTCTCCTGGTGAAGCAGAAACGCTTGGCCAAGACGACGCCCATTCCCTGCATCGTGCGAGATGCCACTTCCGCGATCCTCGCCGAAGACGATTCGCTCGCTGAGAACATGCAGCGTGCAGCCTTGCATCCGCTCGATCAGTTCCGCGCCTTCGTGGCGCTTCGGGATAAGGGTCAGGGCGATGAAGAGATCGCTGCCGCTTTCTTCGTCACGCCGCAGGTGGTCAAACAGCGCCTGAAACTCGCCGCCGTGGCCCCTGCCCTGCTCGATCTCTACGCCGAGGATCTGATGACGTTGGAGCAGCTGATGGCCTTCACGGTCAATCCGGATCACGAGCGTCAGGTTCAGGTCTGGGAGGCGATCAAGTCGTCCTGGAACAAGGAGCCTTATCAGATCAGACGCATGCTGACCGAAACCTCGGTGCGGGCCTCCGATCGTCGTGCCGTCTTTGTCGGCGTCGATGCCTATGAGGCTGCTGGCGGCACCATGTTGCACGACCTCTTCCAGGGCGATGACGGCGGCTGGCTGGAAGACCCGGCCCTGCTGGATCGTCTGGTTAGCGAGAAGCTTCAGGCTGAAGCCGAAGCGATCGCGACCGAGGGCTGGAAGTGGATCGAGGTCTCTCTCGACTTGCCCTATGGCTACAGCCACGGCTTCCGCCGGCTGAGCGGAGACCCGGCGCCGATGACAGATGACGAAGGCACGGCCCATGCCAAGCTGCTTGCCGAGTACCGGGCGCTCGAGGAGGAATACGAGGGCCAGGATGAATTCCCCGAAGAGATCGACGCGCGTCTTGGCGAGTTGGAAGTCGCGATGGAGAAGCTGGAGGCTAGGCCGCTGATCTTCGACGCGGAGGAGATCGTACGGGCAGGGGCTTTCGTGACGCTTGACCGCTATGGCGAGCTTTCAGTTTATCGGGGCTTTGTCCGGCCCGAGGATGAACCTCGGCAAGATGCCGACGTCCACAGCGGTGAACAGGCGGCAGACGGGCAGGGCGTTGAGCTTTCAGCGGGGCGCAGCGCGGACGGTGTCGGCCATGGCACGGTGATCACCTCTGCCGGTCAGGCGCTTGGCGGAATTATGCCCGACGACGAGGACGATGGTGCGTTGAAGCCCTTGCCTGAGCGGCTGATCATGGAGTTGACGGCGCACCGGACATTGGCACTGCGGGAAGCTGTCGGGCGCTCACCTGACGTCGCGTTGACACTGCTGCTCCTGAAGCTCGTCAATGACACCTTCCGGACGTCCAGTTCGGCCGGCAGCTGCCTCGAGGCCTCGGTGCGTCACGTCTATATGTCGGCGCAGGCGAGCGATCTGAAGGACAGCGTGGTAGCCAAGCTGGTTGACGATCGTCATGCGGAGTGGGAGGCCGACCTGCCGCTCGGCGACGATGCCGCTCTCTGGGATTACCTGGCTTCCCTCGATCAAGGGAGCCGGCTTTCGCTGCTCGCGCATTGCCTCAGCTTCGGGATCAACGCGCTCCATGAGAAGGTGAACCCCTATGGTGCCGGTATCTCCGCCAGCGGCTTGACCAAGCGGATGACCCAGTCCGACTTGGTTGCACAGGCGGTCGAACTCGACATGGTCGAGGCGGGTTGGGAGCCGACGGCCGATACCTACCTGAACCGCGTGCCCAAGGCACGGATACTCGAGGCTGTGCGCGAGGCGAAAGGGGAGGGGACGGCGCAACTCCTCGATCACCTGAAGAAGGGCGAGATGGCGACCGAAGCCGAGCGTCTGCTGAAAGGCAGCGGCTGGTTGCCGGAGGTTCTTCGCCGTCACGATCTGGCAGCACTCGACGACGCAGAAGGGCAGGGGGCGCCTGAGCCCGTTTCCGACGCCGGCCAGACCGAGGATGTCGACCTTCCCGCCTTCCTCACCGCTGACCTGCCGGGTGATGATGCGTCGATGATGGCCGCAGAGTGATCTGCGCCATCCGAGGGCGGGGAAACCCGCGCTCAATCACATAAAATACAACAATATCAATAAGATGAATGCAAAATGACGCATTCAGGATGAGGAATCATGTCTCCAACCACCATTCTCGAAACCGCGCCCCTGGGCGCGCTCATTCGCTACACCGATAGCACAACGAAACCGCCCGCCCGGTTCACAAAGAAGCTCGCGGCCTGGGAGCGCTCGAACGGCGTCGGCCGTCTCGTCAAGAAGGAGCCGCCGCGACCCTATCCGACCTGGACGGCGCCGGCGTCGTTCACGCTGCACGAGGGGAACTTCTCTTCGGACGGGGTCATTCTTGTCACCATCATGCGGACTCATTCGGCTGACAGTGCGTTGACATTCGAAGTGGCTGAGGAGCCGAAGCCCGGACAGGTGCGCGTCGTGCTGGATTTCGGCGGCTGCACGGAGCTGCTCCACCTGGCCGAGTCCGTCACGGCTGCCGAACTCTGGATCGCCAGAGAAGGCTATCGCAACGCGCGGCTGGAGATTGTCGGCGAAGAAGACGCCGGTAGGGCAGGGGACGCGGAGCTTGCCGCCTGAGCCTATGTAGAACCCAAGGGGCCCGCCCAAGAGCGGGCCTCTCATCCATGACGACCCTGTCCCGCGAGATCGCGGGGCACCATAGGATCCATTCCAATACGGAAAGGGATCGTCATCCAAGAGCCTGCCCGGGAGGCTGGCAGCGAAAGCATCAGTGGAACATACGGCTCCAGTCAGCGGTCGCACCATCCCCCGCTCGCCATTCCCTTCCTTGCCCCGAATCCTGTCTTCGAGATCAACCCGCGAGGGGTCGGACTACGGGCGAACCCGTGCCGCCGGGTGGATTCGGACGAGCCGAACGCACCCGGTGATGTCAGCCAGTCTTCGGGCCTGCGGGGTCCTGTCGCGCGGGGGATGGTCCTCCGCCTCCAAGACAGGAGCCAAACAGATGTCCCGCAAAGATGCTCACGCCTTCGCCGCTTCCCTCGCCGCCACGCTCATGGTCTCGATCGTCGTCTTCCAGGCAGGTGATGGAACCTATGGTGCCGTCCCCGCCGATGAAATCGACGGCGACGAGGTCGTGATCGTCTCGGAATACGACCCGTTCGGGTGAAGCTTCGGCCTCACTTCCCGAGGGCCCAGGCGTGGCACAGGTGTGCACCTGGGCCTAGTAATGCCCCCGTGACCGGGGATAGTCAGTCGGCTAACAATCGCTTCCGACAGTCTGCTTCTACCATGTTCGGGAAGCCTTTTCGTCGACCATCCCTATATGCTGGAAACAGCGGTCACCCTCATGGTGAGCGCTGGTTACATGACGTTCATCAGCGCGGGGTCCATTCCGAACAGGCTGCTGGCGCTGTGCGCTGCCTTTCCGAGCGTGACGCTGCATAGCACGGTAACCGACGCGCCAGGCCAGGCCCTGATGATCTTGATCCCAAGGCTGCATTTGACCCTTTGGGAACCAAAGTGGATGTCGCTGTCACTCGCTGTCGTCTATCGGCAACCTGAGCGATACTTGAAAACCTGTGGTCCGGCCCGGCCGCGGCGATTGAAGGACAAGGCGGCTGCTGATCCGCTCTGCGATTGCGGCGACGATGGCAAGACCCAGGCCGCTGCCGTCGGAGGTGGCAGAGGCCCGCTCGAAACGCGCTGTCAGCCGGTCGAGTGTTTCGCCTGGCACGACAGGGCCGTCATTTGCCACGGTGAACTGGCCAGATGCGGTCAGCGTGACGTCGACCGGGGTAGTCTGTCCCCCATGACGAAGAGCGTTTTCCACGAGGTTCCGGCACAGAATGGCGAAGGCGTCGGGATCAAGATCTGACATGACAGCCATGTCGGGAAGATTTAGCCTGATACGATCTGGCGTGCCCGTGCGGCCAATATCGTCCACCACAATTCTCGCAACGCCCCTCAGATCCGAGCTTTTGTCCATCCTCAATCGCCCGCCTTCTGCCCGCGCGAGTTGCATCATGCGTTCTGTGCGTCGCGTCAGCCTTTTCAGCGTCTCCTCGATGTCGGTCGCACGTTGTGCAGCCGCTCGGTCCTTGGTTTCCGACCTGAGCCTCTGCGCCTGCGCGATCGCTCCCGCGAGTGGTGTGCGCAACTCGTGAGCGGCGTTCGCGGCGAAGCTTCGCTCGGCCTCGAACGCCTCACGTAATCTGGCCAGCAGGCTGTTCAGCGTATCAGCCAACGGGCCGATTTCAGTTGGAAGCCCCTCGTGAGGAACCTGCGAAAGGTCGCGAGCGCCACGTGCTTCCAGCCGCGCGCGGAACCGGCGCAGAGGATCAAGGCTGAAGCGAACTGCCAGGATGATCGCGATCAAGGCCACTGGAAGCACGATCAGCAAGGGCAGGCCGAGACCCATCTGGATTTCGCGAGCCACCGACATGCGATGGGCCAGCGGCTCGGCCACTGTGATGCGGATCGTGTCCTGAAGCGCCGCGTCGCTGTAGAGACGGTGCGTCGCGGTCTGGCGAAACCCGGGCCCGTCATAGGAGGGGAACACGGTGGGGTCCGCCGCATGCGATTGCAACAGGACGCGGCCTTCAGCATCGCGCACGAGATAGGTGAAGAACTCGTCGTGCTCACGGATCGGGGCGAGCCGCTGGGTCACACCCTGATCTTCCCGCCCGACGATGTCGGTTGCTGCCAGCGGCAGGATCCGCTCCGCTGTCTCACGGAGCGCGCTGTCGAAGACCTCGTCCATTTCGGCCCGGACGATTACGGCCGTCACCGTCGCTGCGAGAAGCCACAGCACCGTCAGCACCAGCCCCACCGACAGGCCGAGCCGTGCCTCTAGGCTGACGGGCCACTTCATGGCCTGCCCAGGCGGTAGCCCATGCCGCGCTCGGTCTCGATGATTGCGCTCCCCAGTTTCTTCCGCAGGCGGCTGACATGGACCTCGATGGTGTTGCTCTCGACCTCGGCGTCGAAAGCGTAGAGCTTCTCCTCCAACTGCGCCTTGGACAGGAGCTGCCCGGGACGCGCGAGGAAGGCTTCGAAGAGCGCCCATTCCCGCGCCGTCAGCGGCACATGTCTGCCATCCCGATGGACGCTGCGCGCGGCAAGGTCGATGTCGAGCGGTCCGTGGGTCAGGATCGGGTTGGGGTTGCCGCTGTAGCGCCGCGCGACCGATCCGATCCGCGCCGACAGTTCCGACAGGTCGAAAGGCTTCACAAGATAGTCGTCAGCGCCTGCATTAAGCCCGTCGATCCGATCGGACACCTGGTCGAGTGCGGTAAGAATGATGACCGGTGTCACGTCGCCCCGCGTGCGCAAGCCCTTGAGAAACCCTATACCGCGCCCGTCCGGCAGCATCAGGTCAAGCAGGATCAAGTCGTAGGACGTAGCAGCCATCGCATCGCCCGCCGCATCCAACCGCGTAACCCAATCCACTGACTGGCCATCGGCTGCGATCTGGTCGCGCACGGCAGCGCCGAGAGTCGTGTCATCTTCGATCAGCAATATGCGCATGGTCGTACCCGTCCTTGTCCGTTGTCCCTCCATGATCCGTCTGCCTGACACGAAGCTGAAGCCTGCGGGTCGACCCCGTTCAGGCTGCCGTCAGTTTCGCAGCGCATGAAGTGCATCAAGAGGCCAGCCACTAGGAGTGTGCCCCATGAAGAAGACATTGACAATTATCGGCTTTCTCGCGGTCTTCCCGGCCGGCGCGGTGCTGGCTGACGACGACTGCTTCGTCCCGATGGCCGATTGGCAGCCGCGCGACGCGGTTGCCCGTCTTGCCGAGGAAAATGGCTGGGCGGTGCGCCGCATCAAGATCGACGATGGCTGCTACGAAATTGACGGCCGGGATGCCCAAGGGCGTGCGATCGAGGTGACGGTCCACCCGGCCACGTTGGAAGTAATCGAGTTCGAGTTTGAGGACGACGAGCATGATCGTCGCGACCGCGATCACGAGAGACGCGACGATGACTGATACGGCGCATCGTGATGGTAATGTCTCCGCGCCGGGCCTTCCCACACTCCCTCGGCTTTCCCTCAACTCTCCTCTGGCCCTGACGGGCCCGGTGCTGGTGGCGCTGCCATGCCTGCTGGCGGCTCTGCTCGGGATGAACACCTATGCGCCTTATGGTGCGGATGCAGCATTTGGTATTGCCGTCGGGGCCGCGGCAGTTGTCGCGATGGCACAGACCTTGATCCTCGCCGCACGGCCGCCACTGGTGGAACCATTGTTCGGCGGTCTCGATCGAATGTACCGGGTCCACAAATGGCTCGGCATTTCCGCGATGGTCCTGATGATACTGCACCAGCAGATAGAGCCGGATTTCGAGCGTTTGGTGCGTGAAACCTCCCTTGGGGACCTAGGTGAAGAGGCGGGCGAACTTGCCTTCAACGCACTTCTCGCCCTAGTCGCTGTCAGCTGGTTCCGGAGATTGCCCTTCATCGGGCTCGAGATTCCCTATCAGCTCTGGCGGTTCAGCCATCGTTTCATGGGAGCCCTTTTTGCAATCGTGGTGTTTCACCAGTTTTTTGTCGACATGCCTGCTGGGGTAGACCCGACATTCATGTTGGTGCTGAATGCTTTCGGCATCGCCGGAGTGGTCGCCTGGATCTTCACCGAGTTGCTCGCTCCGCACCTACGGCGTAGAGACTTCACCGTCAGCCAGATCAGGCAGACCGGTGACACGACCACCTTGACCCTCCGCCCCGAGGGGCGGGCCATGCGGTGGCGGCCGGGGCAATTCGCCTTCTTCCGCGCGCCAGAGGCGGGACTGTCCGAGCCGCACCCCTTCACGATCGCCAGCGCCCCGCGCCCTGACGGCACCCTGACGTTCTCCATCCGGGGCTTGGGTGGCTGGACACGAAGCCTGCCCGCCATCTTGCGGACCGGAACGCGTGTGCAGGTCGAAGGGCCATATGGACGGTTCAATTTCCGCAAGGGCGGTGCGCGCCAAATATGGCTTGCCGGCGGCATCGGTATCACGCCGTTCCTCGCCTGGGCGGAAAGCCTGACAGAGGCGGAGAGTCGCGACATTCACCTCATCTACTGCGTTCCGACACAAGATGAAGCGATTGGCGTAGAGACGCTGCGCGCTGCGGTTGCCCGCAACCCGAGGTTCAGTTTCGAGGTGTTCGTCACGGCGCGCGATGGCAGGCTCACGGCTGAGCGGCTGATCAGCGCCACCCCTTTCGCAGTCCGGCAAGCCGATCTGTGGTTCTGTGGCCCAACCGGCCTGAAGGACGGGGTCCTGAAGGGCTTGAAGGCGCAAGGCCAAACGCCTCGCCGTGTCCGTTTCGAGCAGTTCGAATTCGCTTAACCGCGGGGCAGGGCGCATCGCCATGTCAGCCCTGTGGCCTGCGCTCGCACCTTTTTGGCCCCGCCCTCTTCGGCGGGGCCATTTTCCTGACGGCAAGCTGAAGCGGGAATCGCCGACGCGTCAGGAAGGCCTCAGGTCCTGTCTCCAGATTGTCCTCAGCAGATGACAAGGAGACCCTGCCATGAAGAAGACCCTGACCGCCTTCGCCCTGATCGCCCTGTTGCCCGCTGGCGCCGCCCTGGCCGACGACGACGAGTGCCGCGTGCCCCGTGACCAGTGGCAGCCGCGCGAGGCCGTGATGCAGCTGGCTGAGCAAAACGGCTGGACCGTGCGCGACTTCGAGATCGACGATGGCTGCTACGAGATCGAGGGCCGAGATCAGGATGGCCGGGAGATCGAGGTGAAGCTCGATCCGGCGACGTTGCAGATCGTCGAGATGGATTACGAGGATGAGGACGACGACCGTGGCGGCGCCCGCAATCCCGCGCCCGCCGGCACGGTCGCCCCTCCGCAGAACGGCCTCTTCGGGAACGGCACCCCGCCGCAGGTTCAGGTGAACTGAACCGCTCTCAAGCTCCTCTCCGAACAAGGATCAACCCGATGAAATCGCTTCTCGCAACGCTCGCGCTCACCACCGCGCTGACGCTCCCCGGCCTCGCCATGGCGCGGCCGGTGACGCTCACCACGACCCTCAACAATTACGGCGGCGACGGGGCCTATCTCGCGCTCTACGTCACCGACACCTCGGGCGCCTATGTCGGCAGTCTCTGGATGGCTGGCGGCAAGTCCAAGTACTACGAGCACCTCAGCGATTGGTACCGCGCCACCGGCGGCGACACCGCGCAGGTGAACGGAATCACCGGCGCCAGCGTCGGCGCGGGCCGCACGCTCGAGATCACGCTCGACCTCGCCGACGCGCTCTTTGATGCGGGCTACACGCTCCACATCGACGCGGCCGTCGAGGACATGCGCGACAGTCCGAACGAGGTGGCCGTACCGCTCACGACCGACGGCGCGGGCACGCCGGTGCGCGGGCGCCGGTACATCGCCAGCTTCGCCTACGACATGTGAAGGGTGGGGCCATGATCCGTGCACTCCATCGCTGGCCGGGTCTTCTGGCCCTTGCGCTCGTCACCATCCTGGGCCTGAGCGGCGCGGCACTGTCGGTCTTCCCTGCGGCCGAGCGCATCGCCGCGCCGCAGGCGGAAGCCGGACTGACCGTAGCCGCTCTCGCGGACCGCATCCAGGCCGTCTATCCGGGCGTCGAGCAGATCCGCCGGTCGCCCTCCGGTCGGATCACTGCCTACTGGTTCGATCAGGGCGCGCCGGGTGCCGCCGTAATCAACCCGGCGACGGGTGAGGGCGTAGCCTCGGCCGACCCGAACCAGGCCGAACGCTGGCTCACCAACCTGCACCGCTCGCTGTTCCTCGGGGACGGCGGCCGCATCGCCATGGCCGCAGGGGCGGCCGCGATGCTGATCCTCTCGCTCTCCGGCGCGACGCTGGTCGCGCGGCGGGTGGGCGGCTGGCGACGCTGGTTTTCACCCTTGCGCGGACCGCTTGCCGGGCGGCTGCACGCCGAGATCGCACGCATCGCCGTTGTCGGCCTCGTCCTGTCCTCCACGACCGCGCTTTGGATGACGGCGTCTACCTTCGATCTCCTGCCGGACGGAGGCGTCCTGCCGGTCGCCCCTGCCGAGGTCAGTGGGGAGACCGGCTTCGCTCCGGGCCGGATGCCCACGCTTCGGCGAACGCCGGTCGCCGAGTTGCGCGAGCTGAGCTTTCCCTATCCCGGCGACGCAACAGACGTATTCACGCTCAAGACCGACCGGGGCACCGGATATCTCGATCAGGGCGACGGGGCGCTGCTGGCCTGGGCCGACCTGACCGGGTGGGAGCGCGTCTCGGAGACCATCTACATGCTGCACACCGGACAGGGTGCGGCGACGCTGGGGCTCGTGCTGGGGCTCATGGCGCTCGGCGTGCCGGCCATGGGCGCGACCGGCGTGCTGGTCTGGCTCGCCGGGCGGCCCGGGCGACCACGCATCCGGGGCAACCAGCCCGCCGGACGCGCCGAGACGATCTTGCTTGTCGGCAGCGAGGGCGGCAGCACCTGGGGCTTTGCCGCGACGCTGCACGCCGCGCTGACGAAAGCCGGGCAGAGCGTCCATGTCGGCCCGATGTCGGGCTTCGGCCCTGAGCGCTACACCAACGCCCGGCGGATCATCCTGCTGGCCGCGACCTATGGCGACGGCGCGGCGCCGGCCTCGGCGAAGGGCTTTCTCGACCGGCTGAACGCGACCGACCGCGCGCCGGACATTCCTCTGGCAGTGCTCGGCTTCGGCGACCGCAGCTTTCCGGCCTATTGCGCCTTCGCCAAGTCCGTCGCGACTGCGGCAGAGGCGAAGGGCTGGCCCGAGCTTCTGCCGCTCGACACAATCGACCGGCAATCGCCGCAGGATTTCGCGCGCTGGGGCGGGGCGCTCGGAGACGCTCTCGGGATCGAACTCGAACTGACGCACCAGCCGGTCCAGCCGCAAACGACCACGCTGACCCTCGTCTCGCGCCGCGACTACGGCGCCGAGGTGCAGGCGCCGACGGCGATCCTGCGGTTTGCCCTTCCCCGCGTCTCGCTCTGGCAACGGCTGATCGGGGGCGGCTTCGCCCGGTTCCAGGCGGGCGACCTGATCGGCATTCTGCCCAATGGTGGCACCGTCCCGCGGCTCTATTCGCTCGCCTCTGGGCGCCGCGACGGCTTCATCGAAATCGTGGTCAAGAAGCACCCCGGCGGGCTCTGCTCGGGTCAGCTCATGGCGCTGGCGCCCGGCGACACGGTGAGCGGTTTCCTGCGCCCCAACCCCGGTTTCCGTCCGGGGCGGCGCCGGGCGCCGCTGATCCTGATCGGCGCAGGGACCGGCATCGGGCCGCTTGCGGGCTTCATACGCGGCAACGCGCGTCGCAGGCCCGTTCACCTCTTCTTCGGCATGCGCCATCCCGACAGCGATTTCTTCTACGGCGAGGACTTCGCCGGCTGGCAGGACGAGGGTCGTTTGACCGGGCTGGTCACGGCCGTCTCACGCGGGGCGCGTCCGCACTACGTGCAAGACGCGCTGCGCGGCGAGGCCGCCCAGGTCGCGGACCTCATCCGCAACGGCGCCCGCGTGATGGTCTGCGGCGGGCGCGACATGGCAGCTGGCGTGGCCGACGCGCTGGCCGAGATCCTGGCGACCTCCGGGCTGACGCCGGCGGTCCTGAAGGCGGAGGGGCGGTATGTCGAAGATGTCTACTGAACGGGTGAAGGTTGCCCTGAACGGACCGACGATGGGCACGCGCTGGTCCGCGCTGTTCTTCACGGAGCCCGAATTTGACAAGGCCCCGGTCCGCGCGGCGCTGCAGGGGGCCGTGGACGAGGTGGACAGGCAGATGTCGACCTGGAACGCGGGCAGCGACCTGATGCGGGTCAACGCGGCGCCGGTGGGCGAATGGGTGGCGGTGCCTGCGCAACTGGCCGCGGTCCTGCGCCTCGGCCTCGAGATCGGGCGCGCCTCGGGCGGGGCGTTCGACATCGGCATGGGCGACGCGGTGATGGCCTGGGGCTTCGGACCGGAGGCCGCCGCGCCGGATGGCATCCGCACCGCGATGGCCGCCTCGCGCCGCCCGGCGCATGACGTGCTCGAGATCAACGGCGAACACGTGCGCAAGGCCGCACCCATCGCGCTGGACCTGAATGGCATCGCCAAGGGCTACGGCGTGGATCGACTGGCCGAAATCCTCCGCAATCAAGGCATATCCGACGGACTCGTCGGGATCGATGGCGAGATGCGTGCAATGGGCCTCAGGCCGGACGGTGAAGCCTGGACCATCGCGGTCGAGGCGCCGGACGCCGAGCGCCGGACGCCGCATTCGATCCTCGCGCTTCAGGATGCCGCCGTCGCGACCTCGGGCGACTACCGTCACTGGGTCGAGGTGCAGGGGCGCCGCCTGTCGCACACGATGGACCCGAGGCGGGGAGCGCCGCTGATCGCGTCGCCGGCCTCCATCACGGTCGTGGCCCGCAGCTGTGCAGAGGCAGATGCCTGGGCGACGGCCCTCATGGTGCTTGGGCCGGTCAAAGGCGCGACGCTCGCAAAACAAAGCGGCCTCGACGCCCTGTTCCTCTTGCGCGATGATGTTGTCAACGTAAGGGGCGTGGGAGTCGGACGACTATTTTCCGAAGAGCCAGCGGCAATCGCCTCAGCCGAGGGGAGATGAGCCGCATGGAGACGACACGGACCGACCGCTTCAAGACCGCTATCCTGCTCATTGCCGCGACCGGCCTGATTGCGGGACTTGCCTTCTACTTTTCCGGCGAACCCGACGTCGCGAACGCGGTCTGGATCGCGGGCGTCGTTCCCGCGCTCGCCGCGCTCGTGGTCGAGATCCTGCGCAGCCTGCGTTCCGGCGAAGTGGGCCTCGATATTGTCGCCGCGCTCTCCATGTCGGCGGCGCTCGTCTTCGGCGAGACCCTCGCCGCGGCGGTGGTCGCCGTAATGTATTCCGGCGGCACCTTCCTCGAAGCCTTCGCGGAAGGGCGTGCCCGCCGTGAAATGCACGACCTGCTGTCCCGTGTGCCCCGGACCGCGACAAGACACCGGAATGGCGGGCTGGAGGAAGTGCCGCTGAACGAAATTGCGCCCGGCGACCGCCTTCTGATCCGGCAGGGCGACGTGGTGCCGGTGGATGGCACCTTGAGCTCAGAGACGGCCTTCGTCGACACCTCGGCGCTGACGGGGGAATCCCTGCCCGTCCGGCTCCGTTACGGCGCCGAGGCCATGAGCGGATCGACCAATGCGGGCGAAGCCTTCGACCTGATCGCAACTCACGAGGCCAAGGACAGCACCTATGCCGGGATCGTCCGGCTGGTGGAAGAGGCGCAGGCCTCCAAGGCGCCCATGTCGCGACTGGCCGACCGTTGGTCGCTGGGGTTTCTGGCCGTCACGGTCAGCATCGCCTTCGCGGCATGGTGGTTCACCGGCGATCCGATCCGGGCCGTCGCCGTGCTTGTCGTCGCAACGCCATGTCCCCTGATCCTGGCCGTGCCGGTCGCGCTGGTCGCAGGCCTGTCGCGCGCGGCGCATTTCGGGGTGCTGATCAAGGGAGCGGGGCCGCTCGAGACGATGGCGCGCATCCGCACGCTGATCCTCGACAAGACCGGCACGCTGACGGACGGACGGCCGCAGATCGTTGCAATCGACAGCCACGACGGCATGGCAGAGGAGGACATACTGCGCTTGGCTGCCGCGCTCGACCAAGCGTCCAAGCACCCCGTGGCTCAGGCCATCGTCGCCGCCGCAAAGGAGCGGGGCTTCTCTCTACCCGTTCCGTCAGACGTGGCGGAGATTCCGGGCGAAGGCGTCGTCGGCTATGTCGAAGGCCGGAAGATCATCGTCGGCGGGGATGCCTTCGTCGCATCCCGCGTCGGACGGCGGCCCGGCGATCATTCCGCCATCGCCGCTGGTTCGGTCCTCGTTGCTGTCGCGGTCGACGGGCACATGGTAGGGCATCTCGTCATGTCCGATCCCCTGCGCGACGGCGCGGGCCAGATGCTGGACGGGCTGCGGCGCGAGGGGATCGCGCGTATCCTGCTCGCGACCGGAGACCGCGCTGACGTGGCCGAGCGTGTCACCGAAGGGCTTGGGCTCGACGGTCTGCGGGCCGGGCTGACACCGGACCAGAAAGTGTTGCTCGTTCTCACCGAGCGCAAGAACGGCCCGGTGATGATGGTGGGCGACGGGGTCAACGACGCGCCCGCGCTCGCAGCGGCAGACGTGGGCGTCGCCATGGGCGCACGGGGCGCGGCGGCCTCGGCGGAGGCGGCGGATGTCGTGCTGCTTGTCGACCGTATCGACCGCCTCGGGCTAGGGATCGAGATCGCGCGCGGCGCGCGCCGCATCGCTGTCGAAAGCGTTGTCGCCGGGATCGGCCTTTCGGTCATGGGCATGATCGCGGCGGCTTTCGGCTATCTCACTCCGGTGCAGGGGGCGCTCCTGCAGGAGGTCATCGACGTTGCAGTGATCCTGAACGCCCTCCGCGCGCTGCGCATCGCGCCCCATGAACCCACTATTCCGAAACCAAAGGCTGTCTCCTCCGGGCAGGATGACATCGCGCAAGGAGCCACGCCATGAGCCGCCTCTCGCATTCCGAAATCCACATGGTGCATCGCATCGGCTGGCTGCGGGCCGCCGTTCTCGGCGCGAACGACGGGCTGGTGTCGACGGCAAGCCTCGTGGTCGGCGTCGCCGCAGCAGGATCGGGAAAGCCGGAGGTCCTTATAGCGGGGCTGGCTGGCCTCGTGGCCGGCGCGATGTCCATGGCGGCAGGCGAGTACGTCTCAGTCAGTTCTCAGACTGACGCGGAAAACGCTGACCTTGCGCGCGAGACCCGCGAACTGGCGGAAACACCCGAGGCCGAACTCGAAGAACTTACCCAAATCTATGTCGAGCGAGGGCTGGACCGAGACCTTGCCGAAAAGGTGGCCGTGCAACTGACCGAACGTGACGCGCTCGGATCGCATGCCCGCGACGAGCTTGGCATCTCCGAGACCGTGACAGCCCGCCCGATCCAGGCCGCCTTGGTGTCGGCGCTGACCTTCGCCGTGGGTGCGGTGCTGCCCTTGATCGTCGTACTGGTCGTCCCGGATGCACGGATCGTTTTCTTGGTCGCCGTGTCGACGATCCTCGGCCTCGCGGTTCTTGGTGGATTAGGCGCTTCTGCTGGCGGTGCTGGTGTTATTCGAGGTGCTGCAAGGGTCACGCTCTGGGGTGCACTCGCCATGGCGGCGACCGCTGGAGTCGGTGCGCTGTTCGGGGTCGCCGTAGGCTAGGGAGTAGCCGAGGTCTCGGGCGGAAGCTTCCACGTTGGCGCGGGCTTCCACCTTGTGCCGATCTTCGAATGTGGCAATCGCTTTGGCGACGTCATTCTGCATTTTCTTCAGCTCGCTGAGCGACAGTACGTCGAGATCGAAAGCAGCCGTTGGTGCGGTCCGTGTCCTGAATATTCCGGTATCGATAGCCCGTCGCGGCAAGGCCCTGCATTCCGCAGCACGGAAGGGCAGGGGGGCGAGAGCCGGTGATAGCCACTTGGGCCGCTAGCGGCGTGCTGGGCTTGGGGTAAAGCAGTCCCGATGGGCAAGGGGACATGGTCTGGCATGGGCTCCCCGTATCTCTCTGTCTCCTGGGCCATCCCTTCGACTGACAATCCCCTAATCCCGTTCGATCTCCTGCGCGCAACCCCGCGTCAGTCCGGGCCGTGTTGGCCGCCTTTGGCGTCCTGCCCGCTCCACCCCGGTCCTCTGGGGGTGTCCGGTGTCCATGCTGTCCACCGTGCACGCGTCACCCGACGGGCTTTTTCAGGGTCTTGTCGAAGGGACGGTCCCGAAGACAGGAAACACAGGAGCTTATCATGCAGAACATCGTCATCCTCGCCGGCAACATCGGTCAGACCCCCGAAGTCCGCACCACCCAGAGCGGCACCAAGATCACCAACTTCAGCCTCGCCACCTCGCGTCCCCGCCTCTCGGAAGGCCGTGTGATGCGCGACGAGAACGGCTACCGGGTCATGGACACCGAATGGCACCGCATCACCTGCTTCAACGGTCTCGGCAAGACGGTCGCCGAGCATTGCGAAAAGGGGATGAAGGTCCTCGTCCACGGCCGCATCCACTACACCAAGTGGATCGACAGCCTGGGGAACGACCGCTACGGCTGCGAGATCATCGCCGAGAAGGTCGACTTCCTGAGCCGTCCGAAGTCGGCCGAGAACGAAAACCCCGAGTTGGTCGACCGCGACGATGAGATCCCGTTCTGAGGAGCGGGGTCACCCCCTCGGGCCCGGCGGGTTAAACCGCCGGGCTAAAGTCTTTTCGGGCCACTGGAAAAGGCACCCACGCTTGCCTTCCGGTGCTGAGCGCCTTGAATGCGCCTAATTGTTCAACGTGCGCACGAGCTAGATTTCGTCTTTGGTTATGGTCGCGCCGTGACTGAGATACGTGTCGAGCATCAACCGCGTATAATCGGCCGTGCTCTGGGTCACGGTGCCCAAACCGGGCCATGCGAACAACGGATCCGACCAAGTAACTTCCAACTCAATCTCGATCCCAAGCAGTGCGGCCACTTCGATCGCAGCGGTCGGCTCCTTGTCCTCGGGCCAGTAGTGATCCTCGAAGGAAACAACCACGTCGAGATCGTCATCAACCCAGATTTCGGCCAGACTCGCTCCCATGCGCTCGCTTGCATTGGTCGCATCCTCGAAAAGGGCAGCCCGGATCAAATGGGTCACCTGGTCACTGTCGAGGTCAAGCCTTGGCCGCGGATCTATAATTGACACGATGGGTTCAATCTCTTGCCTTTCGGCGCGGGATTGGACTGGCACTGGTTTTTCATCGGTCGGTTCCAGCCAGAAGGCTTCTGGAAATATGTTGATTGGTGATGCGCCGCAGCTGGGGCAGTGCCATTGGTTTCCAGCGATCTGTGGGCCGGTGATCTCTGAGTTGCAGTGAAGGCAGTACCAGAGGTTCGATTCCTCCATCTCCAAGAACGGGTGCCGCACATTTCCTTCCGCATCCGGCTTTGTGGCGCGCCGTGGCCAATCGGCAAATCGCCGCGCCTTGACGCTCTGCATCAATTCCCTCGCAATCCCGATGGCTTCTTCACGTAGCACGCGATCGTTCATCGGGCTGGTCTGGGCATGCTTGATGTCGATCTCGACACGAGGGGCAGCCGAAGGGTTTTCTGGCAGCACGATCTGCCAACCCTCACCATCCATGCGGACGTCACCAAGCATTGTTTTCAGTTCGTATGGATGCCCCCGTACTTCTCCTCGAGTGACGGCATCGGGGCTTCCGAAGATATGGTCGAAGGTCGCACCCTCGTAGGAAGTGATCCGTTCCACGAAGGCCTTGATCGTGGCAACTTGTGCTTCGGAGGGAACCCACTCTCCTTTGGCGCTGCCTGTCAACGCATTCCAATGAGCAAAGCCCATTCGACTGGCAACAAAGTCGAGCGCTACGTGCTGTGGTTGACCCGTCGCCCTAGCGTAACGCTTCGCCAGGAGTTTCAAAGTTATAAGTTGATCGTTCTCTGTCATGATCCATGTCCAAGCTGGATCTGACTAGGTGCCCGCTGCTAATCAGACCCGCCGATGGCATGAGGTCTGCTGTTCGAAATCAAGATCGCTGCAAAGCTTCGCGTGGCGGGCACACCGGCCTGCGAGAAAGGCCTTGTTTAACCTCTGCCATTTTTGAACGCAGGTCAACACCAGCGAGTTGCGGGCGTGCGGCGCATCCGACTTAGCGCCGTTTGCCCGAGAGAGTTTGAGGTTGGCCGGTTTCCCGGTGACAGGTTGAGGGCTGGGAGAGTGGCTCCCGGCACCTGTCGCGGAGGAATGCCGATGGGCGTTGTGGAAGTTCTGGATGCGGTACAGCCGACGCGGGCTGGTGGCTGGAAAGTGGATGTGAGCCGGGGTGATCGGAATGGGCGGGTGTCGTCCGAATGGTTCAACAGGCCGGATGACGAGCGGTACCTGTCGCTCGACGATCTCTGGGCCAATGTGAAGGGTCGCTCTGAGCGCAGCCGCAGCCGGGTGGTGCAAACCGCCGACATCCGTGTCGAGGCAGCGCGCGACAGTGCAGAGCGGCTCGACTTGGTCCTGCCGAAAGCGCATGAGCCGGTCGCACCCACGCACTGGGCCTTCGGCCAGCTTGCCAGCATCGTCGGTGCCCCGGCATCCTACCTGCGGCAGCTTCCCGCGCCTCTGGCGGGGATCAACCTGCAATACGGTTTGACCAACCACCGCGCCGAGCAGGTGAAGACCTTCGAGACCGAGGATGGCCGCACGGAACTGCGCGCCGTGACCGGTCCCGACTACGGCCGCATCCATGACTTCGAGCTTGTCGAGGCGGTTCAGCGCATCGCGGGCAATGGCACGGGCGATACGCGCTGGAAGGTACCGGGTGTGCTGGATTGGTCGACCGGGGTCTACAACCCCGATGTCGAAATCAGCCGCGATACGACCACGCTTTACGCTTCGGACCGCGATGTCTTCCTGTTCCTGGTCGATGATCGCAACCCGATCGAGGCGGGCAAGCTGGCGGACGGCTCCCCCGATCTCTATTTCCGGGGCTTCTATTGCTGGAATTCCGAGGTGGGCGCGAAGACCCTCGGCATGGCGAGCTTCTATCTGCGGGCGGTGTGCCAGAACCGCAACCTCTGGGGCGTCGAGGATTTCCAGGAGATCAAGATCCGTCACTCGAAATACGCCGCTTCGCGCTTCGCACATGAGGCCGCGCCCGCGTTGACGCGGTTTGCCAATTCCTCGCCGCAGGGGTTCGTGAACGGCATCAAGGCGGCGCGCCAGCAGATCGTGGCGCGCAGCGACGCGGACCGCGCGGATTTCCTGCGCAAGCGCGGTTTCTCGAAGGCCGAATCCGGCAAGATCATCGAGAAGGTGCTGATGGAGGAAGGCCGCCCGCCCGAGAGCATCTTCGATTTCGTGCAGGGCATCACGCGGCTCGCTCGCGACAAGACTCAGCAGGATGCACGCCTCGACATGGAAGGGCGCGCCAAGAAGCTCCTCGACCGCGTTGGCTAATGTGGCGACCGGAGGCGATATCGCCTCCGGTCTCGTTCCTGTTTCATCGACCTGCTACCGTGCCCGAAATGTTTAGGTGTTGGAAGTACGCGCATGGAAGAAATCGATTGGTCAGATCGTGCATTTTATGATGACGGCGAATGGGTTACCTGGTCGGAAATCGACGAGCAGCTTCGCTACAAGGAGTGGGGCGCAAAATACCCGAACGCGATTAGGTCTATGATCCCATATTTTGAGGATCTCCTGTCCCTCGCGGAAAGCTACCACCTCGAGACCGGCCTTCACCTCTCTGTCTACGGCGATATCGGTGAGCTGTTTGGTGCTATCACGTATGGTATCAAGCTGAACAAGACCTATGCCCAGGGTGCTGACGGAAGACTTGGCAATGATCATGTCGAGGTCAAAACCATTACGCCATTCAAGACAAAGGATGTGGTTGTGGTCGATACAAATGGGCATTTCAACAAGCTCTTGGTTGTAAAGATCAACGAGGATTTTCAGGTCTCGGGTCGGATGATCGACCGAAAAGATCTCCCAAAGCGCGAAGGGCGCTACTTGCGGGTTCGATGGAGCGATTTACCAACGCCGAAATGATCGACCCGTTCAGCGACAGAGAGTCCGAGGGGGTGGTTTGGTCTTTGACGGTTTGAAGCGGGGAGAGAGGCTCTCCGCACCGTCGGAGATATGCCCATGTTCGACCTTCCTCTCCAAACTCAGCCGGAAACGCAGAAAACAGGTTTGCCGCCGAGCCTCCTGACCGTTTTTGCAGATCAAGACTTGCCGTTCGCACTCACGACGGCTTGCCATGCGCCCGCAGCTCTCATGTCCGGGCAGGCACACCCCAAGGTACTGGAGCGGTTTGCCACGCTGGCCGAGGCCATGCAGGGGGCAATCGTTCACGCCGAAGATATCACACCTGAAGACGCTCCGCGCATCCTGGCAATCCTCGATCGGGAGGGCCGTCTCGTTCTGGCCGGAGCTACCTGTGATGGCGGGGTCGCATGGTGCCACCCGGTCTCGGATGCCGCCGAAGCCCGCGCCGTCGTGTCCGAGGCCAGCCAGACCCGCGCGCAGGCCATGCGGGCGGCCGAGTGGCATGAACATAGCCTCGCGCGACGGCTGCGGCACCACGCCGACGTTCTCGATGCCCGTCTTGTCGATCCGCTCTGGCGTGTCTTCGCGTCTCGCGCCCTGCAGATCGCGGCGTGACGCCCGAGAGTCAGAGAAGGGCAGGGGAGGATGTGAGCCTAGGAGGACGAGAGAGAGCCTCGGGGTTCAGATCCTTTCCCTCATTTCGGAGTTTCCAATGTCCAAGATCGAACCCACCCTGGCCGCGCCGATGGCGCCGTCCAGGATCGATTTCACCGCCGTGCTGGCCCGGCAGGCCGAGCGAGACGCGCGGATCGCAGCTTTGCGTCCGGCCAACAAGGAGCGCCTCTTCGATGCTCTGACTGCCGCGGGCATCACCCATGTGACCGTGAGTTTCGACGGCTATGGCGATAGCGGCCAGGTTGAAAGCATCGAAGCCTACGCTGGCGAGACCGAGGTTGCTTTCCCCAAGACCGAGATCGCCTATGCCGCATTGACCTGGGACGACCCGGAGGTCGAGATGCGGGCGCTTTCGCTCGAAGATGTCGTGGAGCAGCTGGCCTACGACTTCCTCTCCGACACCCATTGCGGCTGGGAGAACAACGACGGGGCTTACGGCGAATTCTGCTTCGACGCGAGCGCTCGCACCATCCACCTTGAGTTCAACGAGCGCTTCACCTCGTCCGAACTCTACACGCACGATTTCTGAGGGGGCGGCGATGGCACATCCGTATCACCACGCCCTGTCCTCGGTGAAGAAATGGGGCGGCACGGTCGACGACTACCTCGCCGTGCATTCCTGGTTCGACCAGAGCAAGGAGATCACAGCCGACTTTCGGCACCGGGCGCTGCGCCACCATGCGGAGGGCATCTTCATGGCCGAGACGATTTTCGGCCCGACCCTCACGCTCTCGACCGGGCGCGTCATCCCGACCCGCTGGGTCGGCGAGCAGCATGTTAAGGAGGACCTCGGCTTCATCCCGAGCTTCGCCGATTGGGTGAAGGCCATTCGGCCCGAGCTTTGGATGGGGCGGACCGAACGGATCGAGGCACAGGTCGATCCGCATCTCGTCTCGCCCGTGGTCGAGGTCACGTGAAATGACCGATCCCACTTATCGACGTCTTGGCTTGCCGCCGACCGCTTCGCCACTGGCAGTGGTTCGCGCGGCGGTCCGGTCGCTACATCCCGACACGCGCGCTGTTTGCGGTCTCCGGCTGGCGCGCAAGCGCTTCTACCGGCATATGCTCTGCGCTCATGCCGCACGACAGGCGGCGGGCGACACGCCGACCGGCTGATCGTTCCCAACTACCCCTTCATCCCAATCGATCGCCCGGCCTCCTGGCCGGGTCTTCCCCATTCAGGAGGTCCCCATGGCGGATTACTTCACCCATTTCTCGTGCCTGCTCGACGTCGGCACTCCCGAAAAGGCGGCCCGTGCACTTGCGCTGTTTCAGGATCTGCGCGCTGCGGATCAGGACGCCGACGATCCGGATGTCGCGGGCTTCGATCTCGTGCGCCAGGATGCCCCCGATGGCAGCAGCCTCTGGATCCATGATGACGAACACGGCGATGTCGAAGCCGTCATCCGCTTCGTCTTGCGGCTCGCCGAAGACCTCGACCTCACCGGCCTTTGGGGGTTCCAGTATGCTCTGACCTGCTCCCGCCCGCGGCTCGACGCCTTTGGCGGCGGTGCGCATGCCATCGATCTCGGCGCTCGTAAATCCATCGGCTGGTCCAGCACGCAAGAATGGTTGGTCGCGGCGCTGAACGGGGAGGACGTCGATGCCTGAGATCATCTGCACCACCGTCTACCTGTTCCCCGAGCTCTCGGATGCCGCCAAGGAAAAGGCCCGCAGCTGGTATCGCGAGCTCGGCCCCCATGACGATTGGTGGGACGTGGTCTATGAGGATTTCGAGCGGGTCTGCGAAATCCTCGGCATCTGCCTGAAGACCACCGCCGTCCGCCTGATGGGTGGCGAGGCGCGGGCCAAGCCTTGCATCTGGTTTTCCGGTTTCTGGAGCCAGGGCGACGGCGCCTGCTTCGAGGGCTACTGGTCCCACGCCAAGGGCGCGGCCACGCGCATCCGGGACTACGCCCCGACCGACGCGACGCTGCATGGCATCGCCGACCGTCTGCAGGCCATCCAGCGGCGAAACTTCTACCAACTCGCCGCCGAGGCCAGCCACCGTGGCCGCTACTACCATGAATACACCATGTCGATCGACGTCACGCGGGACAGCCCGAGGTGGCAGCCGCCGACCGAGGACGCCGAGGAGCTCGTGACCGAGGCGCTGCGCGATCTGGCCCGCTGGCTCTACCGCCAGCTTGAAGCCGAATACGACCACCTCACCTCGGACGAGGCCATCGAGGAGGGGATCATCGTCAACGAGTATACGTTCACGGAAGGAGGGCGGCGGTTCGGGTAACAGTGATCAAAGCGCAAGGTTCATTTGATCTTTACCGTAAGTCCATATGGACTATATTGAAGCCAATGGAGGACGCCATGTACGTTGCAGAGAAAATCCGGGAGCCCGCACAGATCAACGCCGTCGCGTTGAAAGCTTATGCACGCGTGGCCGATGCTTGGGGTCTCAGTCTCAAGGAAGCGGCTGGCCTTGCCGACATGTCAGAGAGCACGTGGAAGCGCGCCAAGAAGCCGGATTTCGCCGGGGAGCTCACCAAGGACCAACTGCTGCGGCTCAGCGCTGTAATTGGCATCTTCAAGTCGCTCGAACTCTACTTCTCGGAGCCTCTGGCAAAAAGCTGGTTCACCCGACCGAACAAGGGGCCGCTCTTTGGTGGAAGCAGACCAGTCGACACCGCCATCGACGGGGGTTTGCCGCAGATCCTCGCGGTGCGGACCTATCTTGATGCGTTGCGTGGTGGGGCATGAAGCAGACCGAGATTTCCGATCGTGGTCTCGTTCGTCTCCTGCCTGCCACCTACCACAAGCCGCCATCGCTGCGCGGTCTCGTCGATACCGATGACGAGATGGAGATCTTGGCAGAGATCGAGGGCATGACCAGTGGACGTCTACAGGCCGAACGTGGGCGCAACCCGCACCTGGACCCGCGCGAACTCGCTTGGCAACGCCGCAGCCGCGATCTGCGCATCTATGGGGACAGTCACGTCAACGCAGCCTTCACTTACACCCGCGTCGGCGGAAACCGCTTCAACGTCGAGGAGCGCGGCGCGTGGTACTGCGCATGGGATGTGATGGTTTCTGTCAGCGAAGTGGCTTGGCACCGTACACGCGAACTCGGCTTTACCGGCAGCTTCCACGATAGCACCCGCTATGTGGAATTGCTGGCCGACTTCATCGGCGTCTTCGACGACATGACCGATGAGGCAGGTCATCCGGCGCTGCATCCGGATCCGGCTGTCGGGTATCCCGAGGGCCAAAGCCTGGCACAGCATCTGCGTCGGGGCGGATCCAAGGGCCTGATTTACCCTTCGGTCCGGGCTCCTGCACCGGGCGGGAATTGCTTGGTCTGCTTCGAGCCCCACGCAATTCAGAACGTTCGTCCAGGCGCGTCTTGGGATCTTGTGTGGGATGGGACTCCGCACTACTCGATTGCGGCCGTCGGCTGATCCAAAAAACCGTACTTGGCCTGGAGGCCTACAAAGATGGCAACGCCTGATATCGAAAGCCCAGACCGCACCGATCTCAAGCAGATCGACCATGAGCACTTCTTTGAAGCGATAGACTCGCCGCCTTTGCCGACCGAAGCCCTGCGCTCTGCCTTTCATCGGGCGAAAACGCGGTCATTTCAGCGAAACACAGAGCTTGGAAGCGCCGACTGAGTTCACCCGCCTTCGGCGCCTCCCATCGGCGCGATGAGGACGGCCAACGCAAAGCTCCCCTCACGACGGTGCTGGGCGTGGCTCAGCCCAAGAGCTTCAACAAGGCGTCGCGATGCGCGGCATGTTTTTCGGGGTTGTCGCGCTTCAGTTTGTTCAGGTTGAGGAGTTTCCACTTCACGGCCGGTAGGTCAGCGGCTTGCGAGCGGTCGATCGCCGCAAAGTCAGGCTCGCCGTCCTGAAGCGTCAGGAGGAACTGCCTCGCCTTGTCATCGAGCCTCGATTGCAGATCGGCGACCAACTTCAGGCGCGTCGCCAGAAGCGTATCGAGAGGGACGGGTGCTCTGGTCATGCCCTCGAATTCCCGCGCGTAGGGTTGCTCGAGATCGATCAGGTTCGGATCGAGCAGCTCATGCGCCGGGCGCGGCGAACTGGCGACATAGATCAGGAAGGTCTGGAAGAGGTCCTGCGTCAGGCCTTCGTTTTCGTAGAGGAGCGTGACGTCGTAGAGATCCCGTGGATGCTGCCTGTCGAGGGCAGCGTGCAGTTTGCCAGCGAACAGGTCCTCGAACGAGACGATCTGCATTTCGGCATAGCCATAGGCATCTTCCACGGCTGCAGAGACGGTCCGGATCTCCGGGTCGTGGACGACGCCACGGGTCACAGGCGAGGTTTCGATCTTGATCTCGGCATTCCCAAAGCGTGCCAGCAGCCGCGTGGCCCCGCCGCCGCCCCCTTGGATGCGCTGAGATTTCGCGCCGCGAATGCCGGTCTCGATGGCGGCCGCGATGCGATCCATCGCGGCATTGATCTCGTCCAGGCTCTCGGCGCGGTCCTTGATCGGAAGATAGGTCAGGTCGATGTCGACCGACAACCGTGGCAGATCTCGGTAAAATAGGTTAATGGCCGTCCCGCCCTTGAGCGCGAAGACGTTCTCGTCCGCGACATGTGGCAGAACGCGCACCAGCAGTGCAACCTGGGCTTCATAGGTCTCACGCGCCACTGTCGGCCTCCGGTTTCACGAAATCTTCCGGCACCATGATCCGATAGCGCGGGTGGATTTTGCCACCTCGGACTAGGGCTCGGTCACCGCTTCCGAGATCGAAGGCCTGCGGGTCGATCCGTTTGCGCCAGGGATGATCGTGGCGGTCGGCGAAGACGAAGAACAGACGCTTTACCTTGATCTTCTGGCACGCTTGTAGGAGGTCGGAAATCAGCCTTGGGCGCAGGGTTGTCAGGCTCTCGAAGACCATGTCGAGCGTGTGGAAACTCTCATGGTGGGGCAACTCGTCCATGGCTTCCAGGATTGCGCGCTCCGGCGTCGACATTGTCAGACCCCAGTCCCATGGCTGGCCTGTCGTTTTGCCCTCGATCACACCCAGCTTCTGATTGGTGAACAAGGAACGGGGGCGGATATTGATCGGGGCATCCGTCGGCAGTTTGATCAGCCAGTTCGGGACCTTGTCCCCGTAGACCCAGACTGGAGCGCTTTCCCCCAGGCGGAGGTAATGGGCATGTCCTTGTTCACCGAGTGCCGTCGTGCTCCCGACATGCAAATCATGACCCATGATATGTTGCATCGAAAGGATGCAGGTCTTCCAGTCGATGCTGTTGGACGCCTGCATATTCGGGACTGGCCGGCGGAAGACACCGCGTGCGATGCGCTCCAGCCAGCCGCGTTTCACATAGTCACGGAAGCTCTCATAGGCGATGCCTTGCGAGACGAGCCATGCCGCATCGACCAGATACCCGGCGGGTACGGCATCGAGCACTTTCTTCAGATTCTGTGACCTTGCGGTGTCCATGATGCCTAAAGTGACAGATTTTCAAAGAGACATCTACAGGTTTCTTTGATGAGAATGCTTTTCCAGCGTTATGGACGCTTCTATCTCACCATTTCCAAAGAACTGAGGGACTAGCCCCAAGGGGTGTGAGATCTGAAGACGCTGGGTTGAGAGACGGCTACGACTTGCGGTGGTTACCGAAGGTCGCAGCGGTGCACCTCCCGGCGTGCCGCCGGAACCAGACCTTGGTCCTTCGGACAGGAGCTTGACCGAGGCTGATGTCCCGAAGGTCCAGTCTGCCAACCTACAGCTTGGCAGCTGCGCTCGGTTTGCCAAACCGCGGTATGGCAGAATCTCCGGCAGGTCGGAGCCAGCCGGTGCCGTTCTCACCTGTTCCCGTCGATCCACTTCGACATGAGCCCCCTGTCGCGAAAGCATTCGTCCGGAACGGCGCGCCTTTTGATCCGGGCGAGTTTCTCAGCGAAGGCCACCTGCTTGGACGTGGGCAGCCGGTCCATGTCCGATACCGGTTTCAGCTGGGCCTGAGCCTCGATCCAGGCGCTCAAAGATCGCCGGTCTTGCTGAACCTCCCAGGGCAGGAGCGTCCGGTTGCGCAGGGCGAGCGACCGCGCATAGGCAATCTGCTTGGGCGTTGCGGGCAGGGCGTGCTTGGTGCTTTCCATGGTGGAACCCCCTTTCTGACTTGGCTCTGAATATAGAACATAACAAGAACAAAATCAAGCCAAGCGTCGGGAACACCTTGGTGCGAAAGGGAGAGAGGGGCCGGGAAAGATCAGGTCCGAGGCTGTCCGAGAGAGGGTGTCCGGGCCTGATCCTGTCCTTCATTCCGGAGTTTCCCGATGACCCATCTTGCCCCTGTTGCGCAGGCGTCCTTGCCTGCGCCCGTTGTTCCGTTGGCAGCAAATCCCGCCCCTGCGATCGTTGCTGTTGCTGAAGCGCTGCAGCCCGATCTGGCGCAAGGGCTTCAGATCGACGCGCTGCGCCTACGCCGCGAGATGGAACATGCTTTTGGCGGTTCCGATGCGACCGGTGCTTGGGACTGGAAGCTGGCCTATGAGGCGGGCGAGGTGGCGCTGGTCCTCTTCCTGCGGAAATTCGGTCGGGCGCTGCTTGCGCGTGCCGGCACGCCTGCGGCGCTCTCGCCGATCCTCGCCAAGGTGGCAGGCCTCTTGCCCACGCACACCCGGCGGTCGGAAGAGATGGAGCGCTTTCAGCAATTCTCGACGCCGCTGCCCATGGGGCTCGCGGCTGTGGCGGCAGCACAGATCACGCCCCGTGATCTTGTCCTAGAGCCGTCTGCCGGGACCGGGCTTCTGGCGATCCTCGCCGAGATCGCCGGCGGCACTCTGGCTCTGAACGAGTTGGCGGACACCCGCGTCGACCTTCTTCGCTTGCTGTTCCCGGGCCGACCGGTCACGGGGTTTGATGCCGCGCAGATCGATGATCATCTCGATGTCTCCTCAAGCCCGAGCGTCATCCTGATGAACCCGCCCTTCTCGGCCCAAGCCAATGTCGATTGTCGGTCGACCGAGGCGACGGCCCGGCATCTGCGCTCGGCCCTCGCGCGTCTGGCCCCCGGCGGACGGCTCGTCGCCATCACCGGAGCCGGTTTCGCTCCGGATGCGCCGGCCTGGGCCGAGACCTTCGGCCGTCTGACCGAGACGGCCCATCTCATTTTCACCGGCGCGGTGTCGGGCGCAGCTTTCGCCAAGCACGGCACCAGCTTTGAGACGCGGATTTCTGTCTTTGATAAATGCCGCGGCGGTGAGCCGGGCGGCATCACCGCTGACCTGCACCAGCCCACGTCCCCGGACGTGGCGCATCTAATGTCCAGGGTCACTGCAGAGGTTCCGCCGCGCCTCGAGATGGAACGGGCCGCAAATGCGGGTCTGGGCCACTCTCCCATCTTCCCGGGAAATCCTGCCCCCACAACATGCAAGCCCGTCAACCGATCGCGCGCGACCTCTGCGGCTCAACCGGAGAAACATGGAGCGCAGATCGAGGTCGAGGACCTAAGCTACGAACTCCGCGACAACGCCGAGGACGCGACACGTCTGTCCGATGCGATCTACGAGACCTTCCGTTTGCAGGCGATCGACATCCCCGGCGCAGCCCCACACCCGACCAAGCTTGTGCAATCGGCGGCCATGGCCTCGGTCGCGCCGCCGAAACCCACGTACCGCCCCAAGCTTCCGGCGACCATCCTACGCGACGGCCTGCTGTCCGACGCGCAGCTCGAGACCGTCATCTACGCGGGGGAGGCGCATGGCGCGCGTCTCGCGGGGTCTTGGACCGTCGATGAGACCGGAGACGTGGTATCCGCAGCACCGGAGGACGCCGCTGACGCTATCGGCTTCCGCCGGGGTTTCTTCCTCGGCGATGGCACCGGGGCGGGCAAGGGCCGTCAGTCGGCCGGGATCCTGCTCGACAACTGGGCCCGAGGAAGACGCAAGGCGCTGTGGATCTCAAAGAGCGACAAGCTGCTGGAAGATGCGCAGCGCGACTGGTCGGCGCTTGGCCAGGAGCGGCTTCTGGTGACGCCGCTGTCGCGTTTCGCACAAGGGCACGACATCCCTCTGACCGAGGGCATCCTCTTCACCACCTATGCGACGCTGCGCTCGGAAGAACGGGGTGCCAAGAAATCCCGCGTCGACCAGATCGTCGACTGGCTCGGGGCGGATTTCGACGGGGTGATCCTCTTCGACGAAAGCCATGCCATGGCGAATGCTGCCGGCGGCAAAGGCGAGCGGGGCGATACCATGGCCTCGCAGCAGGGCAGGGCGGGCCTGCGCCTGCAGCACAAACTGCCCAATGCCCGCGTGGTCTATGTCTCGGCCACGGGCGCAACGACGGTCCACAACCTCGCCTATGCTCAGCGGCTCGGGCTCTGGGGTGGTGAAGACTTCCCCTTCGCGACGCGGGCGGAATTCGTGCAAGCCATCGAAGCTGGCGGCGTCGCCGCGATGGAGGTCCTCGCCCGCGACCTGCGGTCCCTCGGCCTCTACACGGCGCGCTCGCTGTCCTATGACGGTGTCGAATACGAGATGCTGGAGCATGCGCTCAGCCCCGAGCAGCGCGGCATTTATGATGCCTATGCCGGGGCCTTCGCCATCATCCACAACAACCTGACCGCGGCGCTGGAGGCGGCGAACATTTCCGGCGCGGCCGACGGGCCGAGCGGGTCGGGCACACTGAACCGTCAGGCGAAATCCGCCGCGCGGTCCGCCTTCGAGTCCGCCAAGCAGCGATTCTTCGGCCATTTGCTCACCTCGATGAAAACCCCCACGCTTATCGCATCCATCGATGCAGATCTGGCTGCGGGTCACGCGGCGGTCATCCAGATCGTCTCGACGGGTGAGGCGCTGATGGAACGCCGCCTGTCGGACATCCCAACCGACGAATGGAATGATATCCGTTGTGATATCACACCCAGGGAATACGTTCTGGACTACCTCGCCCATTCCTTCCCGGTGCAGCTCTACGAGCCTTTCACCGACAGCGAGGGCAACCTCTCGTCGCGCCCCGTCACGCGCGACGGCCAACCGGTGGAGTGCCGCGAAGCCGTCCGGCGTCGTGACGCGCTGATCGAGAAACTGGCTTCGCTTCCGCCGGTGCCGGGTGCACTCGACCAGATCGTCCAGCGCTTCGGCACCGAACTTGTGGCCGAAGTCACAGGGCGCTCGCGGCGCATCGTGCGGAAGGGCGAAGGGCATTCGGCACGGCTCGTGGTGGAGAACCGGGCTGGAGCCGCGAACCTCGTGGAAACCCAAGCCTTCATGGATGACGAAAAGCGTATCCTGATCTTCTCGGATGCCGGCGGCACCGGGCGCAGCTATCACGCCGATCTCGGGGCCAAGAACCAGCGCCTGCGGGTCCACTACCTCTTGGAACCCGGCTGGAAGGCAGACGCGGCGATTCAAGGTTTGGGCCGCACCAACCGCACCAACCAGGCGCAGCCGCCGCTGTTCCGGCCGGTGGCCACCGATGTCAAAGCGGAGAAGCGGTTCCTGTCGACCATCGCGCGCCGCCTCGATACGCTCGGAGCCATCACGCGGGGTCAGCGCCAGACGGGCGGGCAGGGACTGTTTCGCCCCGAGGACAATCTCGAGTCACCTTACGCCCGCGATGCGCTGCGCCAGCTTTACCGCCGCATCTATCGCGGCGATGTCGTGGGCTGTTCCCTCGGGGCCTTCGAGGATGCCACCGGCCTGAGCCTGACCGATGACAACGGTCTGAAGGACGACCTGCCGCCGATCACGACCTTCCTCAATCGCCTGCTGGCGCTGACGATCGACATGCAAGCCGTGCTATTCTCGGTCTTCGAGGAATTGCTCGACCAGCGGATCGAGGGCGCCATCGCCGCCGGGGTCTATGACCTTGGGCTCGAGACGCTGCGCGCCGAGAGCTTCCGCGTCACGGACGCGCGGGTGATCTACACCCATCCAGGCTCGGGTGCGGAAACCCAGCTTCTGACCATCGCGGAAAAGCGCCGCAACACGCCGACAGCGCTCGTGGATGCGCTCGACTGGCTCGATGATCCAAAGGCGCGGCTCTTGGTCAACAGCCGCTCAGGCCGGGCGGCGGTGCAGGTGCCCGCCACCAGCCTGATGCTGGACGATGGCACCATCGAGCCGCGCCTGCGCCTGATCCGCCCGCTTGATGCCAGCACGGTCCCGGCCAAGGTCATGGAGGACACCCACTGGCTCGAGGCCGACCGCGCGGCCTTCACTGCGGCGTGGACTGCGGAACTGGCCGAGGTGCCGGAGTTCTCCGAAGCCACGCTGCACATCGTGGCAGGTCTGCTGCTGCCGATCTGGAAGCAGCTTCCCCAGGATGAAACCCGCGTCTACCGCCTGCAGACCGATGACGGGCAGCGCATCATCGGCCGCCGCGTCTCGCCTGCCTGGGTCGCGACCACGCTGGCCGCCGATGCGCCCAAGCTCTCGGCCGCGCAGGTCCATGCCCTCGTTCTGGAGGGCAAGACCGTGGTGTGCCTGTCCGAAGGGATGGAATTGCACCGCTCGCGCGTCATGGGCGCGAACCGGATCGAACTGTCGGGCTTCTCGGAGGCAGCCAAGGATCGGCTCAAGGCCGATGGCTTCTTCTCGGAGATCATCAGTTGGAAGCTTCGGCTGTTCTGCCCGACCGACGCCGATGGTGTCGCGATACTGGATCGTTTGCTTGCACGTTGTCCTGTCGCAAGGCTACATGATCGCGGAGGTTGTTAACCCATGTATTCCGAGACCGAAGACCTCGTGCGCGATCTGGCAGAAAATGCCGAAGGCGTCTGTCGTGCCTACCTTCCCGCCGGACGGCGGGAAGGATCCTACTGGATCGTCGGCGATCTGCAGAACAACCCCGGCCGCTCGCTCTTCGTGCGTTTGACGGGCCCTGCGTCGGGACCAGGGGCAGCGGGCAAGTTTACGGATGGGGCCACAGGCGAGCATGGCGATCTCCTGGACATCATCCGCTCCCGGACGGGGATCACGCGCTTCCCCGACCTTCTCGCCGAGGCCCGAGCGCATCTTGGCCGTCCGCAGCCGGTCGTCCCGGATAGGCAAGAGCCTAGGAAGGCCAAGGCGCCCGGTGGCACTCCTGCGGCGGCGGCGCGCTTGTTTGCTGCCTCGAACCCGATCACAGGCACGCTTGCGGAGACCTACCTCCGTTCCCGAGGCATCACCCAATTCGGGGCGAACGGCGCCTTACGCTTCCACCCGAAGTGCTGGCATCGGGAAGAGGGGCAGACCCGGAGCATCCCCAGACCGGCGATGATCGCGGCGGTTACCGATGGGGCAGGGGCCGTGCAGGGCGTGCATCGCACCTGGTTGGCAGCTGACGGGCAGGGGAAGGCGGCAGTGAATCCAGAGCGTCGGGCTATGGGTCACCTCCTCGGCAATGCTGTCAGGCTGACCCCGCAGGATGACATCCTCGTCATCGGCGAAGGCATCGAGACCATGCTGTCCCTGTCCGAGGCAATCCCAGGTCTGCCCGTCTGGGCGGCGCTCTCTTCGGGTCACCTCGGGGCGGTCCTGCTGCCAGAGGGGCTGAAGCGCCTCTACATCGCGATCGATCGCGATCCGGCCGGGCAGCGCGCGGCAGAGAAGTTGAGCGCCAGAGCCTCCGAGGTCGGGGTGCGCGTGCGGGTGCTGGAACCGCGGCTCGGGGATTTCAACGATGATCTTCGGGCGAACGGCAAGGACGCGCTGCGCCAGCATCTGGCAGGTCAGATCGGGCCAGAGGATCGGCATCGCCTATTGGGCTGAGCTGCATCGCGCAGGGGGTCTGGAAGTGCGGGGCAGGGGGCGGCATCCCAGTCGTGGCTCTGGATCGTCGTTCTCACCCCATCCCGGGCCTTGCGCATCCACCCGTCAGCCCTGCGCGGCCTTCAAGAGATGGGCAGGCCGTCAATGCGGTTGCCCCTGCAAGGTCGGCAGGGAACCTATTTCCGCCGGCGGCAAAGCCGCCTTTGCATCGCGAGACAAATAGCATCCCTGCCGACCTCCTCCACGCTGTTCCGGCCCCGGTGAAGCCGGGGTGAAGGGGCAACCGCCCCGACGGCTCGGGTCTGCCCATGAAGGCCGCGCGGGATGACGCGCGGACGAGACAGGCCCGGAGGCAAGAAACCGATGACGATCCACACCCACGACGACGCGTATGAACCCGCCCATAGCGCATCCCAGACCGCCCATGCGCTCGACGAGCTCCAGCTCTACGGCTATCGCCCCTTTGACGAGCCCGATCCGCGCCCGATGCCCGATGGACAGCGCCTCGCCGTCGCCGTCGCCGACATCTTCGACGCCCTCGTCGCGACCCTGGAAGACACCCGCATGGAACCCGATCTCGAAGAAGTGCTCTGGGGCCAGGTCAACCTCTTCCACCGCGCCACGGCACGGATCGAGCGGTCACTCGATGAGAACGAGCAGGCGCAGCGCCGCCTCCAGCGCGAGCAGGACGGCTCCGAGGTGAAATCCGTCGAACTCGAGCGCCTGACGGCTGAAGGCCTGACCCTCGTCGAACGGCGCAACTGCATGGACATGATGCGCGATCACGCCGCCACCGAGTTCGTCCATCATACGGGATCGACCTGGCGCCCCCGCACCGGATCAATCGTGAACCGCCAGCACATGACCGCCGCCCTGATCGACAGCCGCGACTTCCTGGTCGCCAAGCGCCGCGCCGAGACCGAGGTAATGCTTCCCGCAGGCCCCAAGGTCGCCCTCACCGGCGGGACCGATTTCAACGATCACCGCCTGATCTGGGGCAAGCTCGACCAGGTCCGGACCAAGTATCCCGACATGGTCCTCCTGCACGGCGGCAGCCCGAAGGGCGCAGAGCTCATCGCCGCCAAATGGGCCGAAGCCCGGGGCGTGACGCAGGTGGCCTTCAAGCCCGACTGGACCAAGCACGCCAAGGCCGCGCCCTTCAAGCGCAACGACGCGATGCTGGATGTGCTCCCGGTCGGGGTCCTTGTCTTCCCCGGAACCGGTATCCAGGAAAACCTCGCCGACAAGGCCAAGAAGCTTGGCATCCCGGTCATGAAGTTCGAGAAGGGGGCGTGAGCCCCCGACTTCAATCCGGGACAGAACATTGTGGAAACGTCGAAGAGCGCTTGATATTGTGGTCTGGAGAGAGGCGCCAACAACATGTTCGACATATCGCAGCAAATGGAAGTGTTCCCGACAACGGTCGATCTCAAGCGGATCGACCCGTCTCTCAACATGCGCCGCTTCTATCGAATGAGCGTTCAGCCGGACCTGTTTGGCGGCGCATGCCTTGTGCGGGAATGGGGCCGTATCGGGTTTCGAGGGCAGATGCTAATCGAACAGCACCCGGACGAGGGGCATGCTGTGACCGCCCTACTGAAGCTCGCAGCGACGAAGCATCGCCGAGGATACTTGCGTTCGAGCTAGCTGATCCTTTGGGCTTTGATAGTCCAAGACCAGTCCCTGGGGTATCTACGCCTGAATGGTCGACTTCCAAGGCAACGTCTTGAAATTCGATTGATAATCTCGGTGTCACTCCCTAAAGTTGTCGCAGGCCCAGAAAATGGGCGCGCATAGTTACAATGCGCATTGGGATACCGGGAGGCCAGGGTGGATAACGACAGGTCAGAACTTCGATGGGGAGTCGAGCAACGTCTCGAGTTCATAGAGTTCCGCTTGTTCTGGGAGGGGCATGTAAACCGGAGTGACCTCATGGATCAGTTCGGTGTCTCGGTCAACCAAGCGTCCACTGACCTGAATCGCTACATCGGCTTTGCTCCGGCGAACATGGTCTACGACAAGAGTGCGCGGACTTATGTGCGAGGCAGTGCATTCCAACCACAATTTCTGGAACCTGATGCCAGTCGCTATTTAGCTCAGCTACGGTCCGTGGCCGAAAACATTCTTGACCGTGAAGACTCCTGGATCGCTAATCTTCCGTCCTTTGCCTCTGCGCCGACGCCGGTCCGTGGTGTTGACCCCGTGACGCTTCGGTCCGTTGTGGGAGCGATCAGGCGATCCGAAGAGATAGAGATACGATACCAGTCCCTTTCCAGCCCAGATCCGCGGTGGCGTTGGATTGCGCCTCACGCGATTGCCTTCGATGGATTTCGCTGGCACGCCCGCGCGTTTTGTCTAACCGACGAGTGTTTCAAGGATTTCCTTCTCTCCCGGATGATTGAGATTCGTGGCTCACGCGAAAGCGGGACATCGGCCGATGATGATCTCGACTGGAATTCAGAAGTCGTCCTTGAAGTGGCTCCTCATCCCGAACTGTCAGAAACGCAGGCTAAGGTCATTGCCCTCGACTACGGGATGCGTGGCGGCAGCGCGAAGATAAAGGTGCGCCGCGCGCTGCTCTATTACACGCTCAAGCGTCTTGGGCTCGACACTGCTCCATCCGCCAGGGAGCCCGAAGATCAGCAGATTGTTCTTCTGAACCGGGAGGTTGTCGATGCAAATTATTGATAACACATCGCGCCTGCTAGGGGATGACCTGAAGGATTCCATCGAACGCGGGTCACGCTTGCGGATCGCGGCATCGTGTTTTTCGATCTATGCATTCGAGGAGCTGAAATCTGAGCTATCGAAAATCGATAGTCTGCAGTTCATTTTTACGGCTCCGACTTTCGTTCCGACGGAGGTTACGGATCGCCTTCGGAAAGAGCGCCGGGAATTCTTCATCCCCAAGGCTCGGCGCGAAAGCGGCCTTTATGGTACAGAATTCGAGATCCAGCTTCGCAACAAGCTAACGCAGCGAGCTGTAGCCCGCGAATGTGCAGATTGGATCCGCAAGAAGGCAAGGTTCCGCTCAAATACGAGCAAGGCGCCGATGCAGCAGTTCATGCACGTTGCAGGCTCTGACGGAGAGGTGGGATATATGCCCATCAGCGGCTTTACCGCTGTGGATTTGGGTTACCAAAAGGGCGATGCGGTCTCAAACTTCGTCACACGTTTTGAAGACCCTGCGCATGCGAAGATGTACCTTCAACTTTTCGACCAGATCTGGTCGGATCCGGACAAGGTGAAGGACGTAACCTCTGCCATTTGCGAGCATATTGAGTCCGTCTATCAAGAGAACTCTCCTGAGCGCGTCTATTTCGCGATGCTATATAGCATTTTCCAAGACTTCCTTGATGAAGTCGACGAAGATGTTCTGCCGAACGATCTTACGGGTTATCAGGACAGCCTCGTTTGGAACAAGCTGTTCAACTATCAGAAAGATGCAGCGACCGGCATCATCAACAAGCTCGAGACATACAACGGCTGTATCCTCGCTGACTCGGTCGGCCTTGGTAAGACGTTCACTGCCTTGGCGGTGGTCAAATACTATGAGTTGCGGAATCGCTCAGTCTTGGTCCTTTGCCCCAAAAAGCTTGCAGATAACTGGCGCAACTATAATTCGAATCTGACAACAAACATTTTTGCCAAGGACAGGTTCAATTACGATGTGCTGTGCCATACCGATCTCTCACGGACGTCTGGGGAATCCTTTGGCATCCCCCTCAATCGCGTGAACTGGGGAAATTACGATCTCGTCGTGATCGACGAGTCCCATAATTTCCGGAACAACGATGTCTACAAAGACCGGGAGACGCGGTATCAAAAGCTCATGAACAAGGTCATCCGCGCGGGCGTTAAGACCAAGGTCCTGATGCTTTCCGCGACGCCGGTGAATAACAAGTTCACCGATCTCCGCAACCAGTTGGCACTGGCATACGAGGGGCAGTCGGAGGCGCTCAGCAAAAGCCTAAAGAGTCAGGCCACCATTGAGGAGATTTTCCGACGGGCCCAAACCGCATTCAACGAATGGTCCGCTCTGCCTTCGGAGGAAAGGACCGCCGCATCGATATTGAAGTCGCTGGACTTTGACTTTTTCGAGCTTCTCGATGCCGTCACGATTGCCCGTTCGCGGAAGCACATCGAAACTTTCTACGACACAAAAGACATCGGAAAGTTTCCCCAGAGACGCAAACCTCTTTCACATCATCGGCCAATCACCGAACGAACCGACGTGATGGGTTTCAACGATATCTTCTCGCAGCTTTCGGTACTCAAGCTGGCAGTCTATGCGCCTATCAGCTACATACTGCCGAGCCGACTGCGGAAGTATGAGGAAATCTATGACACACAGACCGAGGGCGGTAGGGGCAAACTGAGGCAGGCCGATCGCGAGCGCAGCCTTCAGGCCCTCATGACGACCAACCTGCTGAAACGCTTGGAGAGCTCGGTTGCAGCGTTTCGTCTCACGCTTCGGTCTCTAGGTGCGAATGTTTCGCGCACGCTCGATGCCATCGAAGAATTCGAAAAGACGGGACGCAGCGGGAGTGTAAGCGACCACCTTGCTGAGATGAGTGACTTCGACCCGGAAGACGATGATCTTTCGGGGCTCGATGAGTTCACTGTCGGCAAGAAGGTGCAGATAAGTCTCGCAGACATGGACCTGCCCTCCTGGAAGCACGATCTGGCTGCCGACCTTGTCCTGATCGAAGACTTGATCGCATCAATGGAAAAGGTCAAACCGGCGGACGACGCCAAGCTCCAGCATCTGCTTGCCCTTATCAGAAAGAAGGTTGATGAGCCTCTGAATCCTGGAAACAGGAAAGTGCTGATCTTCACCGCTTTCGCTGACACCGCAAATTACCTTTACGACAACCTAGCGCCTTTCGCACACCAGCTCGAACTGCATGTCGGTAAGGTCACCGGGTCGGACTCCCCCAAGACCACGCTCAAGAAGTCATACGACTTCCAAAGCGTCCTGACCTTGTTTTCTCCGCGCTCGAAAGAGAAAGCTATCGTCATGCCAAACGATCCGGCTGAGCTGGACATTCTCATCGGCACCGACTGCATCTCCGAAGGTCAGAACCTGCAAGACTGCGACTTCCTGATTAACTACGACATCCATTGGAATCCGGTGCGTATCATCCAGCGCTTTGGTCGGATCGACCGGATTGGCTCGCCCAACAGCCAGATCCAGCTGGTCAACTACTGGCCCGACATCACGCTCGACGAATACATCAACCTCAAGGAGCGCGTCGAAAACCGGATGGTGATCACCGACATCACCGCTACCGGCGACGATAACGTGCTCACGGCCAAGTCGAGTGACATCGCCTACCGCAAGGAACAGCTCAAGCGGCTTCAGGACGAGGTCATCGAGCTCGAGGACGTGAAGGCCGGCATATCGATCACCGATCTCGGGCTGAACGACTTTCGGATGGACCTGCTCAACTACGTCAAGGCGCATGGCGAGCTCGACAACGTGCCCTTCGGTATGCACGCCGTCGTCCCGGCGCAACCGGAGTTGGGGTTGCATCCCGGAGTCATCTTCGCCCTGAAGAACATCCACGACAGTGTGAACGTCAACCAGCAGAACCGGCTACACCCCTTCTACCTGGTCTACATCGACGACGACGGGCAGATCGTCGCCGACCACACCGAGGTCAAGCGCCTGCTCGACCTGATCCGATCCAGCTGCAAGGGGCGGATCGAGCCCATGCGCGATGTCTGTCGCATCTTCAACGAACGCACCGACGACGGGCGCAAGATGGGCCGCTATTCCGACCTGCTCTCCAGCGCGATCCGATCGATGATCGAGGTGAAGGAAGAGAAGGATATCGACAGCCTGTTCAGCGGCGGGCGAACCACGGCGCTGACCCACACCATCAAGGGGCTGGACGACTTCGAGCTGATCGCCTTCCTGGTCATCGAAGGGGGCGGCTCATGACCCTCTACGACTGGCCTCGCGCGAGCGCCTTCGGGCGCGTGATCCCCAAGAACAAGATCTACGAGCACGCCGGGGCGAATTCGGGCCTCAAGGACCTCTTCGTGCGCGAGGTGGATCAGATCACCTGGTCGCACAAGCTGGCGCCCGAAACGGTCAATCTGGCGGCGACGAAGCAGGTGGCCGAGATACAGGTCTTCCGCATCACCGCGCGCACCGCGACGCTGGAAACGAGCGTGCTGCGCGCCATCGACAAGGCCATCCCCTTTCCGCTGATCTTCGAGGTGGCCCATGGCGGCCGCGTCAAACTGGCCGCGGCCTACAAGCGGCCGAGTGAGGCCGACGGTGCCCGTTGGGTGCTGGGTGACTATTTCCAAGGGGGCTGGTTGCCCGAGGATGCGCCACGCGCTCCGCTGCCTGTGGCGCTGAACATGGGAGCGCTGTACGAGCGGCTGCTGGAGCCGCTGGTGGCAGGGCAGACGGCTCGGTTAATCCCCGGGGCCGCATCAGGGTTTGGCGAGGTGCCGCAGGCATCCCTTTCCCCTTCTGAGGCGGAGCGCCCCCTGTCTCTGGAAGAGCGCATTGCACAAGCAGAGGCGATCAAGGCGCAGACGCGGGAGGTCGAGCGGATTACGGCGCGGCTGGGACGCGAAAAGCAATTCAACAAGCGCGTGGCGATCAATGCCGAGCTGCGCGCGGCGAAACAACAACTTGAGCGGCTGGCAGCGGCACACCCCGGAACCGCCGTGACGAATGATTGAGAGGAAGAGCATGGACAAGCTGAAGATGCACAGCCCCGACCTGAGCCAGGACAATATCGCGAAGATCCGCGACCTGTTCCCCGGCTGCGTAACCGAGGCGCAGGACGAGACGACGGGGGCGGTGCGTCTGGCGGTGGACTTCGATCAGCTGCGTCAGGAGTTGAGCGACCACATCGTGGAAGGGCCGCAGGAGCGGTACCGGCTGGACTGGCCGGGGAAGCGCGACGCCTTGGCGCTTGCGAACGCGCCGATCAACAAGGCGGTACGGCCGGTCCAAGGTGAAAGCCTTCAATTCGATGCGACGAAAAACCTGTTCATCGAGGGCGACAACCTCGAAGCTCTCAAGCTGATCCAGGACACTTACCTCGGACAGATCAAGCTGATCTACGTCGACCCGCCCTACAACACGGGCAAGGATTTCATCTATCGAGACAGCTTTGCCTCGGATCAGGTGACACAGGAAATTGCTTCGGGAGAACGAAGCGAGGAAGGCGCGCGCCTTGTCGCGAACCCGGAAGGCAATGGCCGATTCCACTCTAACTGGCTGACGATGATCGCCCCGCGCCTCCGGTTGGCGAAAAACCTGCTGACGCGAGATGGGGCCATCTTCGTGTCATGCGATGAGGGCGAGCAGCCACGGTTGCGCCTGATCATGGACGAGATTTTCGGTCAGTCGAATTTCGTCGCCGACATGGTTTGGGCGGCTGGGCGCAAGAACGACTCGCGGCTGGTGTCGGTCTCGCACGAATACATCGTCTGCTATGCGCGCGATTCTGAATACTTGCGCGAGAACGGAGTGACTTGGCGGCAGCGCAAAAAGGGTCTGGACGAAATCTATGCGCAGTATGAGCGGCTGAAACGCCAGCACGGCGGAGACCACAAGGCGATGACCGTCGGCCTAAAGGAATGGTATCGCGACCTCGCGGACGGAAATCCTTCGAAGGCTCACAAGCATTACAGTAACGTTGATCGCAGAGGAGTGTACTTCGCTGCGGATATTTCGTGGCCCGGTGGCGGGGGGCCCAAATATGAGGTTCTTCATCCTACCACCGGCAATCCCGTGAAGGTTCCTGCACGGGGATGGATGACGCCGGACCCGAAAAAGATGGCCGATTGGATCAAGGACGAACGCGTCCACTTTGGGGATGACGAGAACTCGGTCCCTTGCATGAAAAAGTATCTTAAGGACAGCGAATTTCAGACGCCATATAGCGTTTTCTATCAGGACGGCCGCGCCGCATCGAAGCGTTTGCGGGCTCTGATGGGAGGCGACCTTTTTGACTTCCCCAAGGATGAGTTGGTTCTGCAGGAGGTCATCGAGATGATGACCGAGGGTGAAGACATCATACTCGACTTCTTTGCAGGGTCGTCGACCACCGCGCATTCAGTCATGCTTCAGAACGCGAAAGACGGCGGCAACCGGAAATTCATCATGGTCCAGCTTGATGAAGCGGCGGACGAAAAGTCAGAAGCCTTCAAGGCCGGGTTCAAGACGATCCCAGGAGTCAGTCGGGAGCGTATCCGACGTGCTGGCGCGCAGGTTCTTAACGGCGACTGCCATGCAAACTGGAACCGCGATGTCGGTTTCCGAGTGCTCAAGGTGGACAGTTCGAACATGAAGGACGTCTATTACCGCCCGGACGAGCTGAAGCAGTCCGACCTGCTCGACATGGTAGACAACGTGAAGGACGGCCGCACAGCCGAGGACCTGCTGTTCCAGGTGCTGGTCGATTGGGGCGTGGACCTGACGCTGCCCATCCGCCGCGAGACGGTGCAGGGCAAGTCCGTATTCTTCGTCGACGACAACGCCCTTGTCGCCTGCTTCGACCGCGGCATCACCGAGGATCTGGTGAAGGAACTGGCGGGCCACGAGCCCCTGCGCGTCGTCTTCCGGGACAACGGCTTCGTCTCGGACGCGGTGAAGATCAACGTGACCCAGATCTTCCGTCAGCTTTCGCCCAGCACCGAAGTCAAAGCGATCTGAGGCCGACCATGAAACTCAAGTTCAAGGTCCAGCCCTATCAGACCAATGCCGTCAACGACGTGGTCGACTGCTTCGCCGGGCAGCCTATAACCGCTGGCCTGACTTTCCGCATCGACCCAGGTGTGGTAAAAAAGGGCCAGCAAATAAGGCCCGAAGCCGAATACGAAGGCTTCAAGAACGCCGACTTTGCGCTGACCGACGCGCAGATCCTGGAAAATATCCAGAAGGTCCAACAACGCCAGAACCTGCCCGTCTCGCAATCACTGACGGAATTCACGACCCAGAATGCGCGGGGCGAGCGTGGCCCCGTGGCCGCGACCTACAAGCGCGATGCCTTGGCCGCGACACGTGTTCACCTCGATGTCGAGATGGAAACCGGCACGGGCAAGACCTACTGCTACATCAAGACCATCTTCGAGATGAACAAGCGCTACGGCTGGTCGAAGTTCATCATCATGGTGCCCTCGATCGCCATTCGCGAAGGGGTCTACAAGTCGCTGCAGATCACGGCGGACCACTTCACCGAAAGCTACGGCAAGAAGGCGCGGTTCTTCATCTACAACTCCAAACGCCTGCACGAGTTGGAGAGCTTTTCGTCCGACGCTGGGATCAACGTGATGGTGATCAACATCCAGGCGTTTGCGTCGCGCGGAGCTGACAATCGGCGGATTTACGACGAGCTGGACGACTTCCAGTCGCGCAAGCCCATCGATGTGATCGCCTCGAACCGGCCAATCCTGATCCTGGACGAGCCGCAGAAGATGGAAGGCGCAGCGACCATGGAGGCGTTGCCGAAGTTCAAGCCGCTGTTCATCATGCGCTATTCGGCCACCCACCGCACGCAGCACAATCGCGTTCACCGGCTGGATGCGCTGGACGCCTACAACCAGAAACTGGTGAAGAAGATCGCGGTGCGTGGTATCCAGACCCGTGGTCTCGCCGGCACCAATGCGTACCTATACCTCGAAGGCATCGACATCTCGAAAAAAGCCCCCGTGGCGCGGATCGAGCTGGAGGTGAAGCTGAAGTCGGGCGAGATCAAGCGCCAGCTGCGGCGACTCTCGTTCCGCGATGACCTGTTCGTGGAGTCTGGCGAGTTGGATCAGTACCGCGGCTTCACGATCAGCCAGATCGATGCTGTGAACGACACGGTAGAATTCACTAACGGGGAAGTGCTGAGGGCTGGCGAGGCGAACGGTGACGTCTCAGAGCGCGACATCCGCCGCATCCAGATCCGTGAGACGATTAAAGCGCATCTGGACAAGGAAAAGCAGCTTTTCGCGCAGGGCATCAAGGTCCTGTCGCTATTCTTCATCGACGAGGTGGTTAAGTACCGGGACTACGGTCAGGCCGATGAGAAAGGCGAATATGCCCGGGTTTTTGAGGAAGAGTACGAATTGCTGAAGGCCGAGTATCTGTCCGAACTCGCAATCGACAATGAAGCTTACCGGAAATATCTCGCCGGCATCGACTCTGCCAAGACCCACAATGGCTACTTCTCTATCGACAAGAAGACCGGCCGCGACATCGATGGGTCGATCAAGCAGGAGAAAGACGCTGAAACTGGTCGAAAAGTCGCCGTTTCTCAGGATGTGGACGCCTATGATCTTATCTTGAAGAAGAAGGAGCGTCTGCTCTCTTTCGAAGAACCTACACGGTTCATCTTCTCGCACTCTGCGCTGCGCGAAGGCTGGGACAACCCGAATGTTTTCGTCATGTGCATGTTGAAGCACAGCGACAACACCATCTCCCGGCGCCAGGAAGTGGGGCGTGGCCTGCGGCTATGCGTCGACCAGCATGGGGACAGGATGGACCACCCGGCAGTGGTGCATGACATCAACGTGCTGAACGTCGTCGCGAGCGAGAGCTACAAGGACTTCGTGGCCGGGCTCCAGAAGGAGATCGCGGATACCCTATCGTCGCGTCCGCGGCAGGCAACCGAGGAGTACTTCACGGGCAAGACACTCACGACCGAGGAGGGCACGGTTGAGGTGACTGCCGCCATGGCAAAGCAGATCTACCGCTATCTGGTGAAGAATGACTACACGGATGATGCGGACCAGATCGCGGACGCCTATCACGAGGCCAAGGCCGAGGGAAAACTGGCCGACCTACCCGACGACTTAAAGCCGTGCGCGGCGCAGGTCTTCCAGCTCATCGAGAGCGTCTTCAGCGATGCGCAATTGCCCAAGGTCGATGATGGTCGTAAGCCAAAGACCAATCCTCTGAATGCGAACTTCGAGAAGAAGGAGTTCCAGGAGCTTTGGGCGCGTATCAACCGGAAGGCGGTCTACCGGGTCGAGTTCGACTCGGTTGAGTTGATCCGCAAATGCGTCAGCGCGCTGGACAGCCAGTTGCGGGTTACCCCGTTGCAGTACACGGTTCAAATCGGCGTGCAAAACGACGGATTGACCGACGGCCAACTGCGAAGCGGTGACGGTTTCAAGGTCACGAACACGACCACCAGCCATGGTGGTTCGGTCCACTCCTTGGTGAAGTATGACCTCGTGGGCAAAGTAGCCGAGAATGCCCAGCTAACCCGAGACACGGCAGCTTCCATCCTAGGCCAAATCGAACCAGCGGTTTTCGAGCAATTCACCAAGAACCCCGAACACTTCATCGCCGAAGCGTCGCGTATCTTTGCTGAACAGAAGGCGGCGATGGTGATCGAGCGACTAGCCTATGATGAAGTCGACGAGCGGTACGACGTAGACATTTTCACTGCCAACCAGACCGGCCAAGATTTCTCGCGGGCAACGGCAAAGCTCAAGAACCATGTCTATGACTACGCGATCACGGATTCCGACGTGGAAAAAGCGTTCGTGCAGGAGCTGGATACAAGCAGCGAAGTCGTAGTTTACGCGAAGCTGCCGCGTGGCTTCCTGATCCCAACTCCGGTCGGCGACTATAACCCAGATTGGGCAATTTCCTTCAAAGCTGGCAGTGTGCGGCACATCTATTTCGTTGCTGAGACCAAGGGCACGATGTCATCGATGAAGTTGCGCGAAATCGAGAAGACGAAAATCGAGTGCGCCCGAAAGTTCTTCGACGAGATCAGCGAGCGTGTTGCTCCTGACAGGGTTAAGTATGATGTGGTTACGGACTATTCGAAACTCATGGATATTGTCGGGCGACCTGTGTGATGATTTTCGGATTCAGGTTCAACCAGTACCTCGTATGGCGTCGATCTCCAGTTCGGCTGAGCGCACCTTTCTCGACCAGGTCCTGCAGATCGCGGGTTGCGGTTGCGCGTGAGGTTCCGGTGATCTTGAGATAGTTGTCGGCGCTGAGGCCGCCTTTGAAACCGCCAGGGCCTTCCCGAAATATTCGAGCGATGGCCTTGGCTTGGCGTTCGTTCAAGTGGTCTCTGTGACGATCGTAGAAGTGTGCCTTGCTGATGAAGAAGCCGACGCGGTCGAGTGTTGCCTGTTGGGCCTTCAAGACAACTTCTGCGAACCAGACGAGCCAATCGGTCACGTCGAGCGTTTTTTGATGCTGCTCAAGCTGATCGTAGTATCCCTTGCGCTCCTTCTCGATGGTGAAGGCGAGCGAGATGAGGGTCGGCTGGCCAATGTTCTGCGCCAGCGACTTTTCAGCGAGGGCGCGACCCAAGCGGCCGTTGCCGTCTTCGAAGGGATGGATGCTCTCGAAATAGAGGTGGCTTAGCCCTGCGCGCGTCAGCGCTGGAAGCGGCTCTGCTCCCCCCGGCCCGGTCTTGTTGAACCAATCCGCGTATCGCTCCATCTCAGGCATGACCCGCTCCGAGGCCGGCGCTTCGAAATGGATCGTGGGCCGGTCAAGGCGGCCGGAAACGATTTGCATCGCCTCGGCGTGTTGTCGGTAGGCCCCAATGGTTTCCAACCGACGGTCATGGGACAGGAGCATCCGATGCCAGCGGTACAGTGTCTCATGGGTTAGCGGCTCTGCAAAACTGGAATAGACGTCGACCATCATTTCCGCGACGCCCTGTTCGCGCGGTTTGGCAGGGTAGCTGTCCGGATCGAGGCCCAGATGGCGGCGCAGCGAAGATTGCACACTGAGCCGATCGAGGATTTCACCCTCGATGGCGCTCGTCTGCATCGCTTCCTCGCTGAGCAGTTCGATGCGGAGTTGCTCGCGTTCCGGCTGGCTGACATGATGGACCGCGCCGAGGATTTCTCCGGACGACAGCAGGAACGTCTGCTCAAACGGCTCCAGAGCGGAGGCGTCATACCGGAAATCCGGCCAATCAGGCAGCGTCCAGTTCCAAGCCATGAGTTATAGACATCCTTTCTATAACTCACATCTAGACCACTTCTGAGGCATAGAAGTCAACTCTATCGCTCAAAGGACCTGCGCGATGGGGTGACCCACAAACCGACGCGAGGCCTTGAGCTATGCCTTTTCAAGGTGCGTCAGACCTTGCTGACGCGGTCTGGGGGCCTTCGGATCGGCGGGGTTTTGTTCCGGCGCTTGAAAGAATGGTTCATAGCGAACGTCCGCCATGGCGCCGTCGAACCAGGCAGGCTGCACGTCACCATTGTTCCATTGGTACAGGTAGCCAACCAGATTTTCAGATGTCTCGCAGAGGATGCGCATGATCGGTTCGCCAGTCAGGCGGGGCTTCGTGTTCATAATGCGTTCCTCCAAAATGGACCTCGTAACTCATCACCACTGAGGTCTGAAATTCTATATGACGCTCATTAGCGCCACGCTCTCCGCAACTGCAAGGCGAGCTTCCGCCGTTGGGCGAAAATCCACCGGCGAAATGCAAGTTATCTTTTCAGATAGGTCTCTTACGGTGTGTGCTGCTCATGCGGCGATGCAGCGGGAACAGCAATTTCTTCCAAGATTTTGTCGATCTCGCCCCATATGCGTGGTTCCACTTGGCCGCGGATCAGAGCCCATTTACTCAAGACGTCGAGGGGGTCGTGGTCCCGGAGGAGGACACCCAGGCTGGCCGCATCGACTGCCAGAGATGTACGGGCCTGCCACTGCGTGTTTCGAGTGCGTCGCTCCTCCGCGACTGGGGCGAAGACCGGCGATAGTTGCCAGCCTTTGACTGCACGGCGCAGGGCGGCACGCACCACATGTGCTGGCTCAACACCACAAGTCTCCAGCGCTGCTTCCTGTCGTTCGAGTGCGTTGACCCTGATGTCGATCTTCCGGGTCGGGCTCAAAGCGCGCGCCGATACGGGAGCTCTCAGGCTGGTATGCGGGTCAGAGCTTTCCGCGGTGACTTGGTGCGGCGCCACGGCACCTTCCGGGACACGCTCTGACTCGTGCGGATCAGCGTCAACGTCAGCGGCTGGGGTCCCAGTCTTTGTTGCTGTGACCTGTGCCTCTTCCTCCTTCCCGGGAACCTCGCGGTCACCCTGTTGCAGGGTGGCGGCGTAGGCTGGGTCGGGCCTAGTGATGGTCGGGATCTTCTTGCGCAATCGACTGTCCTCACGCAGCAAGAATATTGTTGAGGATGTCCGTCGCCTCCTCGAGCGCCTCGACGACATGACGTACATGTGGACGCATCAGAGGGTTTGGATCGGTTTGCTTTTCCAGCGCCAAGGCGTGGAGAAGCCCCTTCTGGTCCATCTCCTTGTAAGTGTTCCGCCGCATCATGACGGTCTCAATCACCGGAAAACGGGTGAGCGCTTCTTCAATTAGGGCGGCGTCAGCACGGGTCGTTTTCGGGTCAACCATGTTGAGGACGACGTGGTGGCGCGGCAGGCCGGAGGGGTCGTCAACACGGGATTTCAGCTTCTCAAACCAATCAGCCGTCTGCGCTCCGACATCGAAATCAGATGTCGACAGCATGACGGGCGTCACAATGTGGTCCGCAAGCACCGCGATGCCGTCTGACCATTCGGCACCGACCCCCGCGGTATCGATGAAGATGAAGTCTGCTGTGCCTGCCATGTAGACCTGATCGATCTGACCCTCGACACCCGCCACGCTTTCGACGGTGGCCGAGCAGAGAAGCGACGAACTCAGCCCACCGGCTTCCGCCCGAGCATGCCATGCCCCGAGTACTCTCGTGCTGTCCGTGTCGATCAACATCACTCTGCGTCCGGCGGCGATCGCGGCGCTGATCAAGGCGCGCGAAAGCGTCGTTTTTCCACTGCCCCCTTTCCGGGCCATCGCTGCGATCACCACAAGATTTTCGTTCGGCATTCTGATCCTCCGCAAAAATAGTGAATCGCAACGATAATGCTAAAGTGTCGCTAAACGCATGAGGCGGAGGGGTCAAGCAGAAGTCGGGATGCGACCCGCGCCTGGCATGCTGCGGGCGGCGTTTTGCGATGACCGTGCGACGTCTGCCGTGGTGCCTTCAGCATTCGTCGCGGGGCACCACACACCCTCCAAATGTCGGGATGCGTTTGGCGATGTGCTGCGGACGGAATGCAGGTGACGGATAGCGCGCTCCAGACGACGGGAGGCAGTCTCGCGTATGTCGTTCTGCGGGTGACGCGAGACGGTTAGCACGCGGCAAAACCCGTCTTGCGGGGTGCAAGAGACGGGGCGCGAAAGACGCGATGCGCGATGCGGGGACCGCATCGCGTGGTGCCATGAGCGCGAAGCGCGATCCATTTGACAAAGGACGGGAAATCGCCCCTGCAAGGAGATTTTCTACATTGAGTACAAGCCCTTATAGCCGACTCCACTTGCGTTGGGAGTCGGCGGGCTTGTACGAAGTTGGCAAGAAATAGGAACGTTAACTTCAAAATGCCCCGCCGCCGCAGACTGTCAGAGATCGAGCGATTGACCATCGCCCAGGAGCGCCGGAACGGCGTCTCCGCGGCGTCATTGGCCGCGCGCTACGATGTCAGCCTGAAGACGATCTACAACGTGGTGAACCACCGGGATGAGCGTCAGACAGCGAACGGCAGCCGATCGCGGGTTGTGGGGATCCGGGTCTCGGACGACGACCTGCGCCGGTTCGACGCGGCGCTGTCGCGGCGCGGGATTGCGCACCGCTCGGATGCCATGCGCCGCCTGATGCTGGCGGCCGCAGGTGTCTTCCTGCCCGACGACGAGATGTGTGACGAGTTGCGCTGCCTCGGCGCCGCGCTCAACCGGGTCGGCAACAACGTGAACCAGATCGCGCGACGTCTGAACGAGGCCAAGGTGCGGGGCGAGAGACTGTCCTACCCGGCCTCAAGTCACCGTGACGTCCGCGCCCTTGCGGGTCTGGTCTTCGATCTGGCCGACCAGGTCCAGGAGATGTCGCGTGCGCGGCGCAGCCTGCTGGACCTTGAGATCAGCTCTGCCCTGGCGGGCCTCGCCGAGAGGGATGAGAATGGCGCGGAGTGACCGGGTCCGTGGCATCGACCCGGCGCTATTTGAACGAGGCTGGAGCCGGGTTTCGGGATCCTGGCAGGGGCTTTCCATGGGCGCGCAGATGGTTCGGGCCGCGCGCGGCTATTCGCCAGCGATCTTCAAGGCTATCTCGAAAGGGGGCTGCCACACCGGGGCGCAGCTACGGGCGCAGCTCACATATCTCACGACGAAGTCGACCCATATCCTCGACAGTCGCGGCACCCATGACGGGAAGAAGCAGCTCTCGGAAGCCGAGATCAACCGAGTGGCGCGGCGGTTCGAGAACCAGTGGAACGAGCGCTACAGCCCCAAGCTTGGCCATACGTCGCATCTGCTGATGGCATTCCCGGTTGGAACCAGCGGCGAGGAGGTGCGCGATATCACCCAGGCGGTCTGCGAGAAGTTCTTTCAAGGTGAGGGGTCGCAATTCGACTATATTGCTGCAATACACCAAGATCGCGCGCATCCACATGCGCATATCGTTCTGAACCGCCGCAGCAAGGATGGCGAAATGTTCTTTCTCGGGAAGGATCATCACTTCAACTACGACGCCTTTCGCGAGGCGATGGTCGAGGCGGCCCAAGTTCATGGGATCCGCCTTGAGGCGACGCGCCGTCTGGATCGCGGCGTCACTACCTACCGCGCCGAGATCGATGAAATCTACAAGGCTCGCGACGAAGGTCGTCCCCCGGTCGAGCGCCGGAGAACCGGTGCTGACCTGGCGGCCGCTCTGGAAACCGTCCGGCACAACGCTTTGATCTATCGCGGGCTCGCGGCGGAGGCGTCCCGTTCGAATTTCGAAGACGTGGCCGAAGCGCTCGAGAGGGCCAGCACCATCCTTGCCAGAGGCGGTCAGATTCAATCTGACGGAGCCATCTACATGTCCCAAGACGAAGCAGCGTTCGACACGCTGATCACCGAGTTTTCTCAGAACATTCGCCAGATCGAGGCGGCGATCGACAGGGCGCCGGCGGCCGAGAGGCCGGTGATCGAGCGCAAGCTGACCGACGTTCTGGCCTCGGTCGCGCATTTGAACCCGCTCGGGGATCGCTCCGCCGCCCTGGTCGATGCCCCATCCAGGGACGGCATCTATGCAAGGCCGAACTTAAGTGAAGAACACCTCGCGCGTCTTGACGATGGAGAGGTGGCACCAAAGCTGGCCGAGGCGTTGCAAGGCACGGGCATCGATGCCGAGGCTGTGGCCGCGCGCCTGCGGGAGGGGGCAGGCAATGCCGCATTGGAGCGCCAGTGGCTGGCACAGGATCTGCAGGGGATTGCCAAAGCAAGCGATCTCGATCTGGAGAAATCTGCGGACCGGGAAGAAGCGCTCGACCGGCTGGAAGCCGTGCATGTTCGGTTGGGCGATGTCCTGACCGACGTACGCGTCCTTCGCGCGCCAACCGAGATCGACGAGGTGGACAACGCTGAGCCAGCGCTCGGCGAGCGGTTGGCGGCATCAGGGGGTGATCTCGAGAAGGACGGGCCCGAAATCTTTGCCCCATCGGAGCGGCAGGCGTTCAGGGCGCTGGTGGCGCAGTTCCGTCGGACGGATTTCGATCATCCGTTCTCCGACGACCCGTCTGTAAGGCGGGCCGGCGCCGTGGAGGTTGAAGAGGCCCGCGTCGCGTTCGACGCCTATGCGCAGAGATCTCCGCAACATGCCGAATTGGCCTCGATGGCTTGGGAACAGATGACTGACAGTCGAATGCCGCCGCAATATGCGGTATCGGAGCAGGACCGCACGCTTCATGCTGGCGACATGGACCTCGCCTTGCGGGATCCTTCGGATCATCTCGGTCCGATCACCGAAGAGCTCCGCATCCTCGCCCGTTATCGCACGGAGATGCCGGATGACGAGTTCGGGCAGGCCGTCCAGGACGAAATCAATCACCTTCGTTCGCTCGGCGCGTCGCGTGCCTATATCAGCGAACGCAGTTTCGAGATCGAGGACCAGGCGCGACAGGACTACGCCGAGCGCCGGTATCTGGAGGAGACAGCGCCAACCGTCATGGCCTTTGTGCGAAACGCCGACGTCGAGGGCCCACTCTCCGAGTCAGAGCAGCAGGACATCGTGCAGCAGATAAACGAGCGACTAAGCCCTGACGCAATCGACGCGCTGCGGGCGGGAAATGCGGACGTCCTGGACAAGTTCACCGAGGATCCGCTGCGCCAACTGGAACTCGCCAAGACCTATCTTCAAAGCAGCGAGGTCACCGCGCATGGCCCGGCCATGGAGCGCGTTCTCGATGCTCTGGCCGAAGAGCAGATCGAGGCGCAGCGTGCGCGCCACGCCGCGGCACATGGTGAGAAGGGGATCACCCATGGATAAAGGCAAGATTGCCCTAGGAGTTTTGAGCCTCGTGCTGGTCGGTCTCGCCATGGGCTATGTCGTGGCGACCGGCTTTGTCATGTTCCGCTATGGGCTTTCTCCCACCCGTTTCGACGTCACCCTGCTTGCCCGCGAATATCGGGGTCTGTCTCAGTCCGCGCCAAAAGACTTCCTCTGGGTGAACCTTATCCTTGGCGGCTTCGGCCTGGCATCGCTGATGCTGAGCGTCACGCTTCTGGGGGATGCATTGACCCGCTTCGGGACGACGCATTGGCAGACTCGCAGCGAGATGAAGAGGAACGGCTTCTTTGCCAAGCCCGGCGGCGGCTTCCTTCTGGGCAAGCTCGGCTCCCCGAAATCCAAGCGCCCGTTCCTAGTTTCAAAAACCTTCCCCCACGCGCTGATCGTGGCGCCTACGGGCCGGGGCAAGGGCGTGGGGTTCGTGATCCCGAACCTGCTGACCTACAAGGGCTCCGCCGTGGTGCTCGACGTGAAAGGCGAGAACTTCCGCGAGACCTCGCGCTTCCGAGCCAGCATGGGGGACAAGGTTTTCCGCTTCGCGCCGACCGACTGGGACCGACCGACACATCGCTATAATCCGCTGGCGCGCATTGCTGCCATGACCAACCCCGACCGGCAGCAGATGGAGTTGAAACTCACCGCGAAGCTCTTCCTGCAGACCGACAATGAAAAGCTGAGCGGGCTTCTGGCCGGGGGCATCGACTTGTTCGTGGCGGCCGGTCTTCTGGCCTTCGAGCGCGGCGTGCCGACCATCGGCGAGATCTATCGCATCACAGCCTCGGGGGGCGACAAGCAGAAGGAATACCTGAAGCGTTCGCAGGAGGTGAAGAACAAGTCGGCCAAACTGATCTTCGAGCGTATGGCATCGACCAACAACGACACCCTCACTTCCTACCTCTCCCTCCTGATGACATCGGGTCTCGACACTTGGGACAACCGCGCGATCGACGCGGCCACCGCGACCTCTGACTTCTCATTCCGGGATATCCGCCGCCGCCCACATGCGATCTATCTTGTGGTCGAATCCGAGATGATCCGACCGCTTGCCCCGCTGATCCGTCTCTTTTTCTCGGACCTGATCGCTTCGCTGCAAGCACAGGAACCTGGCGATGACGAACCTTGGCCGGTCATGATCATACTCGACGAGTTCGACCGGCTCGGGAAGATGCCGATCGTCGCCGAGAGCATCAAGACGCTGCGCTCGTTCGGCGGCAACCTCGCGATCGTGACCCAGACCATCCCCGCGCTCGATGAGATCTATGGCGAAAACACCCGCCGGTCGCTGCAGGGCGGCGCCGGGGTAAAGCTCTACCTCACCCCGTCCGAGCAGAAGACCATCGAGGAATTGAGCCAGGCTGTCGGCAAGACCACCAAGCGTGTGGTGACCCGCTCCCGTGCTGTTGGACGCAATCCATTCGAAGGGCGCAGCGTCTCGGAGAGGACAGAAGATACCCCGCTCCTGACCGAGGATGAGGCCCGGCGCATGGACCTAGACGAGGTCATCCTCGTGATCGACGCGCAGATGCCGATCCGGGCAAGAAGGGTGAAGTATTTCGAGGACCCGGTGTTGAAGGTTCTGCACGCCGGTCAATCGGGAAGCTTCCCGTATCCGGATGAGGAAGGCCTTCGGCGGGACCGACAGATGTCCGAGACTCGCGAGACGGTCGAGAAGCTGAAGCAGGAATTGCAGGAGGTTCGGGCGGCTGCGGGACCGCGGGAAGTCGACCCGAATGCGCCTAACGCGGCGAAAACTGACCCTGTCAGCGCAGCGAAGGTTCGAGGCCGCGCGGCTCGTGCTGCTGGAAGCGGAGGTGGCCAGGGACAGCTGTCGCTCGATCTCGCAGGAATGGGTCTCAACCATGCAGGCAGATCAGAACTGGCAGCGGCAGTGCAAACGACGCGGGCGATCATTGAAGCGCATGGATGACTAATGGCCGCCGCCTCTCTGGCGGTATTATGCTGGCTCCCAGAGACGTGCACACGGATCGCACATCGCCGTCACAGGGCGTTGCGAAGTCGGTCCAATCTGCCCGAAAAATCCGAGGTTTCCCTGCAACAACGATTTGCTTGGCGACCGCAGGACGGGATGGACCCGATATCCAACCAACTCCACGTTAAACTATTGTTTCTGAATCGCTTCCCAAAACGCTCCGCCCACCACTGACGTTGTGACCATGCCCCGCATCAGCTCTACTTGGAGCATCTAGTTTCCCTGTGACATGCTTTCTTGATAGTTCCGCTCGCCCTCTGGCCATGTGCTCTTGATGTAGGCTAGCACCGCGCGGATTTCCGCGTCGCTCAGAACGCCTCCGAACCCCGGCATGTCGCTCTCGTAGCCGCCGCCGACGATCGCGGCCGTGCCTTCCTTTACGATGCGGAACAACACATCGTCGGGATGGTGCCAGGTGTGACCGCTGGCGTCATGGGGAGGCGGCGGCAACCGGCCCGAGGGAAGCGGCGAGCGCCAATCAGGTTGGCCTTCGAGATCCGTTCCGTGGCATGCGGCGCATTGATCGGAATAGATCTGCCGTCCTTGCGAGACGACCTCTACCGAGGCGATACCGCTGGTTGAAGCACTGCGATAGTGCCAGCCCGCAATCACAATGCCGCCAGCGGTCACACCTGCCACCGCTATTCGGACGCCTCTTCTCAAGTGTTCGGTCCCGATCGCTTTAGTAATTTATCGCCTTCACGCTGAGGCCGAATCAGCCAGAGATCTATCGCCGGCGGCAATGGACATTTTTGCGAGCAATGTCTATCTTTCTGGCATGTTCGCCCGAGTCCTCTCCATACTTGCCATAATCTCGATCGCCGTGGTTACGACGATCGGCGCAGCCCATGCTACGCGAATGGGCGGTATGCAGCTGGACCATACGGATCATCTTGGTGCGATGATGCACGCGTCCGGCGACGCTCATCCATCCTGTGACGGCAACCAGCATTGTGGAGCGACCGACGCCTCCATTTGCGAGTTTGTTTGTACAGGTCTGTCGGTTTTCCTGGCGATGCCGGGGGTGGAGACCGGACACGCCTTCGAGCCCGCGGACCACGACTCTCCCGCCGGGGCCGTCCACGTCAGCCATATGCCAGGACTGAACGAACGACCTCCCAAGCTCCGTCTCCTCTGATAGCGCCCGGGCCGACGCCCGCGGCGTCCCCATAGGCATTTTTGTACGGGACGGAATGTCCCGAGGAGACGACCATGAACACCCTTTCACGACGCGGTTTTCTTGCCGCAAGCGCGGCCGCCGTTGCAGTTGCGCACATGCCCCGGTTTGCCCTTGCGCAAACCCCTGACTCACTTCGCCTAGCCGCGGCCACGCGCACGCTCGACATCGACGGACGCGCGGCTTCAGTCTTCGGCCTTGCCGGTTCCGGCGGCCAGGGACTGGTGCTCGATCCCGGACAGCGGTTCCGGGTCGATCTGACCAACGATCTCGACATCGGCACGATCATACACTGGCATGGGCAGATCCCGCCCAACGCGCAGGACGGCGTGCCCGACATGCCGATGCCCCTGCTCGCGCCGGGCGAGACCCGATCCTACGACTTCGAGGCGCGGCCCGGCACGCACTGGATGCACAGCCATGTGCCAACCCAGGAGATGCAGCTGCTCGCCGCGCCGCTGATCGTGCGCTCGGCCGAGGATGTCGCCGCCGACCGGCAGGAGGTCGTGATGTTCCTGCACGACTTCTCGTTCAAGTCCCCGGAAGAGGTTCTGGCCGAGATAAGCGGCGGTCACGCGGGCGGCGGCCACGGCGCACACGCGCATCACGGCGGTGCTCAACCCATGCAGGGGACGCCCATGGGCGGCATGGGCGCCATGCCGGGCATGGATCACGGCGCGATGGGCGGCATGCCAATGGACCAGATGCCGGGTATGGGCGGGATGATGGGCATGGGCGGCCAGATGGGCGGCATGGCCATGGACCTGAACGACTACGACTGGGACGCCTATCTCGCCAACGATCGCACGCTATCTGACCCCGACGTGGTGCAGGTCGAGCGCGGCGGTCGCATCCGGCTCCGCGTCATCAACGCCGCGGCGGCCACGGTGTTCTGGATCGATACCGGGGCGGCCGGGGCGCGCCTCGTCGCGGCGGACGGTCACGCGGTGCAGCCGCTTTCCGGCAACCGTTTCGGGCTCGCCATGGGACAGAGGCTCGATCTCGAGATCGACCTGCCGAACGAAAACGGAGCCTGGCCGATCCTCGCGCTGCGCGAGGGGGCGAGGGAGCGCACCGGTCTGATCCTCGCCACGCCCGGTGCCGAGGTGCGGCGCGTCGATGCCGTGGCGGAGGCTGAAGCGCCCGCGTTCGACACCGATCTTGCGCAGGAAGCACGGCTGATCGCGGTGGACGCCCTGCCGGAGCGCCCCGTGGATCGCAGCCAGATGCTGATGCTGGGCGGCTCGATGCAGCCCTATGTCTGGACGATCAACGGCGCCGTCTGGGGCCAGCACCAGCCGGTCACGGCGCGCAGAGGCGAGCGGGTTGTGCTCTCCTTTCACAACATGTCGATGATGGGGCACCCGATGCATCTGCACGGCCACGTGTTCCAGGTCGTCGGGTTGAACGGACGCCGCGTGGCAGGCGCCTTGCGCGACACGGTCTACGTGCCGCCGATGTCGATGGTGGACGTGGCGCTGGACGCGGGCGAAGCCGCGCGCTGGATGCTCCATTGCCATCACATGCCGCACCTGGCGACCGGCATGATGACCGAGTTCGCGGTATCGGCTTCGGTCTGACCGCAGGCGGGGCGTTCGCTTCGAGCGCCCCGACGTCCCGATCGCTGCGGTTTCGCTCCACCACCTTCTCGCGAGATCCGCAGAGACGGGCCTCTCGCAGCCCGGAAAACAGGAGGACGACATGATGAACTGGAACGACATGGGCACCGGTATGGGGTTTGGCTGGCTGTTCGGCCTGCTGATCCTTGTGCTGCTGGTTTTGGCCATAGCAGCGCTGATCTGGGCCGCGACGCGAGGGAAGGCAGAAAGGAAGAAGTGATGGCCCAGCAGTATCAGAAGAACAGCCTGTCGCTCTTCGACACAGTGGCAATGGGAACCGGCGTGATGATCGGAGCGGGCATTCTCGCACTGACCGGGCAGATTGCAGAACTTGCGGGTCCCTTGTTCCCCCTTGCCTTCGTCGCTGGCGCCGTGGTGACGGGATTCAGCGCCTATACCTACGTCAAGATGTCCAACGCCTGGCCGTCTGCGGGCGGGATCGGGATGATCCTGACCAAGGCCTACGGTCCGACGACGGTCGCGGCCGGTGCCGCGCTGCTGATGGCGCTGTCGATGGTCATCAACGAAAGCCTCGTGGCGCGGACATTTGCGACCTACCTCCTGCGGGGGCTCGATCTGAAGCCCGAGGGCTGGCTGGTCCCTGCCATCGGCGTGGGCCTCATCGTCTTCGCCTACCTCGTGAATGCGGCAGGCAACCGCTCCGTGGGTCTTCTGTCGCAGCTCATGGCGGTCCTCAAGGTGGGCGGCATCGCGGCCTTCGGCATTGCCGCGCTCTGGGCCGGCGGCTTCTCTTTCGAGGCGGCGGAAGGCGCGGATGGCGGTGCGGTTGCGGGCTTCCTTGCCTCGGTGGCGCTCGCGATCCTGGCCTTCAAGGGCTTCACGACGATCACCAACAGCGGCGCCGAGGTCACCGACCCGCACCGCAACGTCGGGCGAGCGATCATCATATCCATCGCGATCTGTGTCGTCGTCTACCTTCTCGTCGCCTTCGCCGTCGGCGCCAGCCTGCCGCTCGATCGGATCGTGGCGGCAAAGGACTACGCGCTCGCCGAAGCGGCCGAGCCCGCCCTCGGGCGGATCGGCTTCTACCTGACAGTCGCGCTCGCACTGGTCGCGACCGCCTCGGGCGTGATCGCCAGCATCTTCGCTGTGTCGCGGATGCTGGCCATGCTGACCGACATGAAGCTGATCCCGCACAGCCATTTCGGTATGCCGGGCACGATCCGCGACCATACGCTCGTCTATACGGTGGTGATCGCCAGCGCGCTGACGATCTTCTTCGACCTCAGCCGGATCGCCTCGCTTGGCGCCTTTTTCTACCTCGTGATGGACATCCTGATCCACTGGGGTGTCTGGCGGACTCTGCGGGAGGAGATCGGCGCGCATGGATGGGTCCTGCTGACGGCGATCGGACTGGACGCGGTGGTCCTTGCGGCCTTCGCCGCGCTCAAATGGCAGAGCGACCCGCTGATCGTCGTCATCGCGATCGCCGGCATGACCGCCGTTTTCCTGTTCGAGCGCATCTTCCTCGCGCTCAACCCGCCATCGCACGAACCGGCGCATGGCAGCCACCATTCCGCACAAGAAGAAAGACACGAGCCCACCTCTTGACCTTCCAACGACTGGAGGCCGCACACCGGGACAGAAAGGACATCAATCCATGGCCAACCATCATCACCATCACGCTACCTCCGACACCAAAACCGGCGCAAAGACCGCGACCGACCCAGTCTGCGGGATGCAGGTCGAGATCAAGGAGGGCGCGCGGACGCGCGACTACGGCGGCGAGACGTTCCACTTCTGCTCCGCCGGGTGCCAGGAGAAGTTCGACGCCGATCCGTACTTCTACGCCTCCGGCAACGCGAAGAAGGCCGGACAGAAGGCCCAGCCCGGCACGCAATACACCTGCCCGATGCACCCCGAGATCGTGCGTGACGAGCCGGGGAGCTGCCCGATCTGCGGCATGGCGCTGGAACCCATGGTGCCTTCGGACGAACCGAGTCACGAGCTCGTCGATTTCACGCGACGCATGTGGATCTCGGCGGCGGCGGCGGTGCCGCTCATCATCATCACCATGGGCGAACTCGTCGGGCTAGACGTGCGTGGGTGGATGGGGCACCGCCTCTCGGTCTATGCTGAGTTCGTGCTGGCGACCCCGGTGATCCTCTGGGCCGCGCTGCCGTTCTTCCGGCGCGGGATCGACTCGATCCGCAATGTCTCGCCGAACATGTGGACGCTGATCTCGCTCGGCGTCGGCGCGGCCTATCTCTACTCGCTGGTCGCGACCTTCGCGCCGGGCGTGTTCCCGGCCGAATACCGGATGGGCCACGGCGTCGGTACGTACTACGAGGCGGCCGTTGTCATCGTGGCGCTTATCTTCGTCGGTCAGGTGCTGGAGCTACGCGCGCGGGAGCGGACGGGCGACGCGATCCGCGCGCTTCTGGACCTCGCGCCCAAGACCGCGCGGCGCATTTTGGCAGACGGGTCGGAATACGACGCACCGCTCGAGAACATCGTCGAGGGCGACCTTCTGAGGGTCCGGCCCGGAGACAGCGTGCCGGTGGACGGCGAGGTGGTCGAGGGCCGGTCGTCGGTCGACGAGAGCATGATCACGGGCGAACCGGTCCCGGTGGAGAAAGTCGAGGGCGACCGCGTCACCGGCGGCACGATCAACAAGAACGGCACGCTGGCGGTGCGCGCGACGCAGGTGGGCGCTGACACGGTGCTGTCGCAGATCGTAGAGATGGTCGCCGGGGCGCGGCGGTCGCGGGCGCCGATCCAGGGACTCGCGGACAAGGTCTCCTCGGTTTTCGTGCCGACCGTCGTTGTGATAGCCATCATCGCCTTCGGCGTCTGGCTCTGGGCCGGGCCCGAACCGGCGCTGGCCTTCGCGATCGCCTCGGCCGTTTCGGTCCTGATCATCGCCTGCCCCTGCGCACTGGGGCTCGCCACGCCGATCTCCATCACCACGGCCGCCGGCCGGGGCGCGCAGGCGGGCGTCTTGATCAAGGATGCCGAGGCGCTGGAACGCATGGCGCGGGTCGATACGGTGATCGTCGACAAGACCGGCACGTTGACCGAGGGCAAGCCGCGACTGACCGATGTGGTGGCGCTTCATGGCGACGAGGCGGAGGTACTCGGCCTTGCCGCTGCGCTCGAGCGCGGGTCGGAGCATCCGCTCGCCGAAGCGATCGTGGCCGGGGCGAAGGACCGCAGCCTGTCGCTCGAGACTGCGGAGGACTTCGAGGCGGTCACCGGCAAAGGGGTCCACGGCACTGTCGGGGGACGCAGGGTCGCGCTCGGCAATGCGGCGATGATGACCGATCTCGGGCTGTCGACGGACGAGGCCGAGGCAGAGGCCGACACGCTGCGCGCGGACGGCAAGACAGCGATGTTCGTCGCCGTGGATGGCACGCTCGCCGGGATCGTCGCCGTGGCGGACCCGATCAAGGAGACGACCGAAGCGGCGATCCGCGATCTGCACGCGCTGGGTCTCACCGTCATCATGGCCACCGGCGACAACCGGCGAACGGCCGAGGCGGTGGCCTCAAAGCTCGGCATCGACGAGGTCCGCGCCGGCGTCCTGCCGGAGGACAAGCAGAAGCTGGTCGAGGAACTGCGCGCCAAGGGCAAGTCGGTCGCCATGGCCGGTGATGGCGTGAACGACGCTCCTGCGCTCGCGGCCGCGGACGTCGGCATCGCCATGAGCACCGGCGCCGACGTGGCCGTGGAAAGTGCCGGGATCACGCTCATGCGCGGCGATCTCGTGGGGCTTGTCCGCGCGCGGAAACTGGCCGTCGCGACGCTCAGGAACATCAAGCAGAACCTGTTCTTCGCCTTCGTCTACAACGCCGCAGGCGTGCCCGTCGCCGCGGGGGTGCTCTATCCCCTGACCGGCCTCCTGCTCTCGCCGATGATCGCGGCGGCGGCGATGAGCCTCTCGTCGGTCTCGGTCATCACCAATGCGCTGCGGCTCAGGCGGATCGACCTCTGAGCGCACCTGACTTCAACCCATGGAGAACGACATGACACAAGACACCCTCACCCGACGCGGCCTGCTGATCGGCAGCGCGGCCCTTCTTGCAGGGCTCCCCCAACTGTCGCTGGCGCAATCCGGAGGACCGTCGATACACGTCCTGAAGGACCCGAATTGCGGCTGCTGCTCGGCCTGGATCGAGATCCTGGAGGGTGATGGCTTCACCGTCACGACCGAGGCGAGCATGGGCACGATGCTGATGCGCTACAAGTCCGACAATGGCATCCCGCAAGAGATGGTCTCCTGTCACACCGGCCAAGTCGAGGGCTACATGATCGAGGGCCATGTGCCGGCCGCTGATATCCGGCGGCTGCTGGCCGAGCGTCCCAGCGCCGTGGGTCTGGCCGTTCCGGGCATGCCCTACGGTTCCCCCGGCATGGGGCCGGAGAGCGAACGCGAGGCTTACGACGTGTTCCTCATCCTTCATGACGGCAGCACCGAGGTGTACACGCGCTACGAGGCAGCAGGTCTCTAGCTGGATCATCAGCCGTTGCTCAGTCGCGCTGTGCTTCACCGCCCCAGCCTTTTCGCCCTCTCGGCCATCCTGACCACCTGCGCGCTCGCCGTCGCCGCTGCACTCCGCACAGCAGCGGGGGCCTGGACAGTCCCCCGCCCGATCGCCTCACCCGTCGTGAGCGCACCGATCCGCGCCCTGCCCTTCACGCCGTCGGTATTGAAGATCCCCCGCAGGATCCCGGTCGATCCCGCGACCACAGCGGGTGCCGCGGCCACCATCAGGTTCCCCGAGATCCCCCGCACGATCAGGGGCGTGGCCGCGACGAAGCCCTTCGCCAGGAACACCATCACGAAGAACGGCACCAGCGAGCCGATATTGGTTGCGGAGTTTGGGTCACCGAGCTGCGCTAACAGCGAATTCGCCATACCGACCACGGTCGAGAACATGGCGGCGATGACGATGGGGTAGAAGGCGTAGCTAATCGTCGTCGAGACCCATCTGTGGAAGAAATCTTTGGTCGCGTCGAAGAGCGACAATGCAATCATGATCGGAGCAAGGCCGAGCATGAGGGTCAGCATCATCTTGGCGAATATGAGGACGATGCCGGTCATGAAGCCAAGGAAGCTCAAAAGAATAAGCCCGATTCCGCCTAGGATCGCGCCCGTCATCCAGTTCAGGTTGCTGCCGATGGCATTCAGGTACTGGCTGAATTTTTCGATCAGGATGTCGAATTCGCCGGCAAAGTGTGTGGCTCCGGCTCCTCCGCCGCCAACCGAAGACACCAGTGCGCCAGCGACGTAGTCCAAGCCTCCAATGACTGCGTTTGCTACTGCATTGAAGTTTGCCCAATTGAAGGCGAACAGACCGATAAGGGTCAGCTTGATCAGGTACCAGAAGAAGCTGGCCCCATCCATGCTGCGGAACTGGAATGCCATGTTGATGCAGACGCCGATTAGCGAAAGCGTGACCATCAGCAGGACGATCGTGCCGGTATTGCTTGCCACGGCCCCGAACTGGGACTCAGCCGCATCGACAAGGAACGCGTCTGCCGTTCCGACCATCCAGCTGACGACGCCCATTACCAGTTGCCTTGAGCTTCGCAGATTGTACGCACGCTCGGCTCGAGTTGCTTCCTTACTTCAATCCAGTCGCGGCGAAACGCTGAATGCTCGGCTTGGCTAAGGCCTGCATACCTTTCATAATATTCGCCATCGGAGCTATCCCAAGCGGGAAAGCGGGTTTCACAGCTGCAGTCGCCAGATTCTGCAATCTCCTCCCAGGCACGAATTTCGTACAACTCCATCAAAGCTGCTGCCTTGTAAGCTTCACGCGGATTGATTTCGTCCATCCAGGTCGGGCGCGCCGGACGTTCGTTGCAGATCCGGTATTGTTGCGGCGACATATTGACTGTGAGATCGTTTGAGACCTGCGGCGAAGTCTGCGCCACAAGAGGGCCCGCCAAGGCGGCAAGCATGAGTGCGAGAATTAGTTTTCGCATCTGGGGGGTCCTTTTTTACTCAGCGGCAACGGAGGGGCTCTTGTTGACTCTGCCGTCGACCGTGTCGAGGTTCAAATCTGTGGTTTGACCCGGCAGGAAGAACTCGGTGATTCCACGCGCGCCTTCATGGCGGCCTGCCTGAATGATCACGTCGATCGAGCCCTCAATGTAATCGATCATGTCGGCATAGGTCATCGGCACATCCGTTTTGAGGGCGGCGAAGGCGAGGCGACGAACAGCAAGTTGTGGGGTCTCGGCATGGAGCGTAGTCAGCGATCCACCGTGGCCGGTATTGATTGCCTCGAGAAACGTCATCGCCTCGCGCCCGCGGACTTCGCCTAGGACGATCCGGTCAGGTCGCATGCGAAGCGTTGAGGCCAAGAGCACATCGGCACTGCGGGCATCCGTGTCCCGGTCCGCGATCAACGTCACGGCATTGGGCTGCTCGGGGCGCAGCTCGGCCGCCTCCTCGATGGTGATGATCCGCTCTTCGGGCGGAATCAGCGAAAGGATCTTGCGCGCCGCAACCGTCTTGCCGGTCGACGTGCCACCCGAGACGATCATGTTGAGCTTGTTCTCGACGCAAAACCGCAGCGCGGCGCCGATGTCGCCGGATGTCACCACATCGCGCAGCGCGGCGTTTCGTTCGCGCCGCAGACCTTCGAGGCTGCGCTCCTTTCCAAAGAGGAAGCCGAGCCGGATTGCCTCTAGCGGCAGGGAGGAGAAGAACCGCAACGATATGGAGAACCCGCCTTCCACTGCCGGGGGTTGGATCACCTGCGCACGGATCGGGCGATCTCGATATAGGATCGAGACAGAGACGATGGGCTTCTTCGTGCTGAGCGTGGTCGAGGCGGCGGAGGCGATCTGGTTGCCGAGGTCCTTGATCTCGGTCTGGCTCAACGGGCTGCCGAGACCTCGCATGAAGTGATCGCCCTGGAATTCGCCCCAGACTTGTCCGTCGGGATTGATGCAGATCTCGATCGTGTCGTCGTGCAGGACTTTGGGACCGAAACGGTCGAGCGACGCCTCCAGATAACTTGCAGCCATGTCAGAAGATCTCCAGGTCACGATCGACCATGACCGTGATCCGTGTACCCTGATCGACATGTATCACTGGCCGGATCGCCAGATAGTCCTGCATCACGCTTTGCGTGCTATCGCGCAGATCCGTGCCGACATCGCTCGCAACATCGGCCGCCGCCTCGCTGTCGATTTGACCCGCCGCAGCCGCAGGCAAGGCGCCGATCAAGGAGATCAGCGCGGCGGAGCCGAAGCGTTGCGCGAAACGGGTGTCGACAAACCCGGTGGTGCCAGTACGGCCGAGTTCGTCTCCACCGAAGGCGCTGATCTGCACGGTCTGATTATCGGGCAAGATGATCCGGTCCCATGCCACCATGACGCGCGATTGGGCAAGTGCGACATCGGAGCGGTAGCGCCCGATCAGCCGCGCGCCGCGCGGGATCAGGATACGCGTTCCATCGAAAGAATGGACGTCTTCCGAGACGATGGCGCGGATCGCGCCGGGCAGTGTGCTGTCGAGGGCCGTCTCTGTCACAGCCTGAATCATGGTGCCTTGAACAACCGTGTTCGATGGGTTCGCGATCACTTCGGCACGTGTCACCTGTGCTGGTTGCGCGCCCGAACGAACAAAGGCTTCATCTGCATTCAGACGCGCGGCTTCCAGCGTATTCTCCCTATCCGCACCCGCGCCCATCCCGGAGAACGCGATCATAGGAGACGCGATGCGCTCTGCGCGGGCCTCAGCTTCGGCTGCGCGCCGCCTTTCGAGTTCGGCCAGCCGCAATTCTTCTTCACTTGGTCCCAATGAGGTCGGCTCTGGTGGTGCAAGCCGTGCAAGTTCCAAGTCCATGCGGAGCTGATCCAATTCGCGATCCCGCTCGGTCAGCTGACGCTCGAGGGCACGCTGCGCCTCGGCGGATGCTTCATGTAAGTTGGCAATTTGCGCCGTCAGGTCTGCAATCGCCTGCTCCGCCCCGCTATCTGCGGCCTCGGCCGGTCTTGCGCGCAGGTCCTCGAGTTCCGCTCTCAATGTCGCAAGACTTTCCATCAGCGCGAGTTCCGACTCGCTCGGACCTGTGTCCGCAGGCGGGGCTTGGCTGGGCTGCGGGGCAGAAATCGGCGCCAGATCTCCGAATCCGGGGCCGCTGCTCTGGAACTCCTCCGGCGCGGCGGTCGCCATTGGTGCTTCTGCTGATGGCTGCAGGGCAGCCCATGCCAGACCGCCTGCTGCCGCGATGCCGACGACCCCAAGGATCGCGGCAAGCGGCGCAGGCCGCTTGCTTGCCTTCGCTTTGCCTGTCGAGCCTTCGAGAGCCGCGAGGCGCGCGGCGAGGTCTTCCGTACCTTCGGTCATGATGTGGCCTGCCCTGCGTCCTGGACGCAAACCACATCTTCGCCAAGGCGAAGGACCCATTGTCGGTTGACGCCAGACACGCGAATGACGCCGTCACTCGAGGTGTGGCTGTTCACCGCGCGTTCCCTTCCGTTCGAATATCGGAAGATGGCGGGCACCGGCGCGTTCCGTGCAAACCGGAAATACGTGAAGGTACCATCATCCCAGATGGCCGTCGGCGTGAACTCTTCTCGGGCGCTGACCGCATAGTTCGCATTCGGCGCATCGGCCGCAACCGCCCTAGTGGGTTGCACGCGGTTTTCAGGATAGCGGAACTGCACGACATAATGCGGCGTCTCCCGGGCTTCGACGACATGGAAGTAGTAGGAGCGGCGGTTGGTGTAGACGGTGATGTTGGTGGCGACGCCAGATGCTGTCGGCTTGATGGCGAAGGCACGGCCACCCGGGACACCGTCGAATTGAAACCCGACCGTATCGCCGGCGATGATCGAGCGGATGGTTTCACCCTCACCGAATTCGACTGTGGTGACGCGGGTCAGAGTCGTAACGACACGGTAAACCTGGCCTTCAGTCCAAGTCGCGACGCGCACGCGGTTGTCATGAGAACCTGGGCGGGGCGTGGTCTCGGCCAAGGCAGTCGATCCCGCGAACGTGAGAAAACTGGCGGCCAACAAGGTAAAGATTGGAGTGCTAGTCATTCGGAACGGTCCGATCGGATGGCATATTGGGTGACGGTGAAACCGAAAGGGTTTTGCCAGACATCGTCGATCGCGCGGGTCCGCTCGGGCCGGAATTCGAACATCAACGTGGCAGTGAACGATCCATCCTGTACCCCCTGCGGACTTGTCAGGCGCTTTCTGAGCCGCACCTGTGCGCGGTTCTCGCCAATAAGGTTGATCGATGCGATCTCAACGGCCATCTCGGCCGCAGCCCCGTATCGCGTCGGCGGATAGTTCTCCTGACCCGATGTCCACATCGCGCGCATGCTGGCCTCGGCCGACCCGGAAGACTGTGCCAGGACACGGCGGACACGAAGATCGTTGTCGAGCTGGTTGTAGGTTTCGCGGTCGAGAATGTAGCGGTAGATTTGCGCTTCGATCACGGCAGGCCGTTCGGAGAGCGACACGGTTTCAACCGTGGCATTGGGGAGCGCCATCCCGGTCGCGGGATCGTAGGGCACAACCACGGGAGGCGGCGTTTCGATCATCAGCGCGACAGCCGCAGCCGTCAAACAGCCGAATACGCCAAAGCCCGCCCCGGAAAGGCCGATCACTCGCCAAAGCTGTTCACGGCGCAGGGCACCGTAAACAAGTTCCTCTTCCACGAGTTCGCGCGCAGTCATCACGCCTGCCCCACTCATGGCTCAAGATCCGGCAAGGTGAAGTCCATGTAGCGGCGCTCTTCGGCGACGGTGGCGGCATCAACCACGCCTGCATTGCCTGCGCCGAGGGTCTGGATCGCTTCCAGCTCCCACATCCGGGTCATGGCGATGGCGAGTTCCGCCGTGACGCGTGTGTTATGATCCATCGAGGCTTTGAGATCTTCCATGTCCGGGATCATCTCGACCAGACGTTCCACCCGTTCGAGCGACTGTTCCGCCTCTGCGTGGCTGTTCTGCGCCGCCGCCGACATCACAGCACCTGTGGTTGCCCGCGTAGCAACGCCTTCGGCGCCCGGATTGCCGCTGGTGGCGATCTCGCGGAGTGAATCCTCGTCGAACCCGGCGCTTGCCAGCGCCTGTTCCATCTGCGTGCGCATGGGCCCGGCATTGGGCCCGATGAGCGCGCTCCAATCGCCCGCCTGGATGCCTCGGATCAGGCCGGGGATGTCTTCGAAGTTGGCCTCAAGCAAGGTGTCGAGGTCCCCGCCCATGGCAAGTCCGAGGATGCTGCGCGGCCCGGTGAGCGAGGCATACATCTCGTTCAGCTGATCGAGTTGGCTTTGCAGCATGTCCAGTTGCTCCAACGCATTGTCCAGAAGATCGGTCTGGATCCCGAAATCCTGCAGCATCTGTTGAAGCTGGCGGATTTCCTGAGCAATGTTCTGAGTGTCCACCGTGGGCACACCCTGTGCCGCGACAGGTCCGGTGACATTGAGGGCAAGCGCGAGAGCGATGCTACCGGCGAAAAGGGAACGGGGCAGGCGCAGGTTCAACGCAAATCCTCCTGACTAAAATCCATGTATTGCCGTTCGGCAGCCTGCGCTGCCGCCAAGGCGAACTGCTCGGCGCTGAGTGGCTCGGTTCGTGCGGCCTTGATCCGGGTCCGGATTGCGACCAGCCGGGCCAGTTCGGCCCGGGCATAGGTGTTGAGCGCGATGGCCTCGTGGAGATCCTCGGTCTCACCAATGCGGGTGATGATGTCCTGAACCCGCAGGGCGGCGGCACGGACCGAGACCAGCGAATAGTCGCCATAGACCCCTGCGCCGTGGGCCGAGAGGCTGAAACTCGCGTTGGCGAGGAGCACAGGGTCGATGGTGCCGAGGGCATCGATGCCGCCTACGGCCGCGAGGTAGCTGTTGTACTGCTGCGGGATCACCACGACATAATGCTGGGTTTCCGCGAAAGGCGGCACACCGCCATAATCCTGCACATTGCCCGGCCCGGCGTTATAGGCGGCGAGCGCATGGATAATGTTGCCATCGAACATGTTCAGCATTTGTGCGAGGTATCGCGCACCGCCGGTGACCTGCAGATAGGGATCGTCGTAATAGGCCGGGTAGATCCCGAGATCCCCCGCGGTACCGGGCATGATCTGGGTAAGTCCGAAGGCCCCCACGGGTGAGCGTGCCCCGATCTGGAAACGGCTTTCCTGCCAGATCAGCGCCTGCAAGAGACAGCGCCATTGCACGAGCGAAAGACCTGCGCGGCCGACCCCGGACAGACTATGGGTGTCGCGTGCTGCGCGGATGATCAGCTCCTCGATCCCCTCCCGGGCATCGCCGAACATCCGCGCTGCCGCTGGATTGGCGTCCTCGGGCGCATAAAGACTGGCGGCCGCGCTTTCGACGTTGTCTACCGCCCCCTGCCCCGCCTCGAGCCCCGCCACGGTTCCGGCCACGTCTCCAGCGCCAAGCGACATGGCATCCATCAGCCCTTCGAGGGAGGCGAGTTGCTGGCGCTCGATTTCGGCCAGTTCCTCCTCGCGGCTTAGCCGGTCCTGCTGCAGTGCCAGGTCACGATCGGTCTGCTCAAGGATGGCCTGCCGCTCCGCGAAGAGGCGCAGGTCGAAGGTCGGCACGCCCTGGGCGATCGCTGGCCCCGCCGTGGGACCTGCCAGCGCAAAACCGATCATCGAGAGAGGAAGCCAGGTCCGCATTGGCTTAGCCGCTCGCCCCCAAGAGGACAAAATCGCAGGCCGTGTCGCGGCGCGTGACCTCCGCCCCCATGGTCGAGATCGTGGCGGTGGCGGTTCCTGCCTGCACAGGAGCCTCGCGAAAACTGAAGCAGTTGGCTTGCGGGGCGTTATGCTGCGCACAGGCTGTCAACGTCAGGCCGAGCCCGAGCAGCACGACGCTGCGAATGATGGTACGGGTCATGTCACTCTCCAGAAATCAGGACGTTCGCGATAATCGGCGCCGACAAGCGCTTCGCCCTTCTCCATTCCGCCAAGGATGGTCACGAGCGGGCCGAGCGCGCTGAGATCGGCATCGATCACGACGGAACCACGGTCGTCGCGTACAAGCGCGAGCCGCGAGGCCGAGCCGACGCCTAGAAGCACGTCGAGCTCTTTCTCGGTCAGGCCGAGCATCGCGTAGTCAGCGGCGGAAGCACGAATGTTGGGCAAGAGCACCTGGGTTGGCACAGCTTCCACGATGGTCTTGCCGGTGCGCGTGCGCTCGAGCTGGCTGGCATATTGCGTCATCATCACGACGACGGCGTTCTGCTTGCGGGCGGTCACCAGCCAGTTGCTGAGTCGCTCCGCAAAGTAGGCGTTGTCGAGGGCTTTCCATGCCTCGTCGATGACGATGATGGTGGGCTTGCGGTCCTCGATCACCCGCTCGACCCGGCGAAAGAGGTAGGACAGGACGGCCATGCGTTCCCGCTCACTCTCGGAATCGAGAATGCCAGTGAGGTCAAAGCCCGCGACGTCGCCATCGATGCTGAAACTGTCCTCGGCATTGGCCCCGAAGATCCAGCCGTAGCGACCCTCGGCCGTCCATTCCTGCATACGCTCGAAGAGATCGCCCTCGTCATCGGTCGAGACCAGCAGCGAGGCGAAATCCGACCAGTTTCGTAGGCCCGCATGTCCTGCGCTTGCGTTCTGGCGCACGACTTCTTGCAATCGGTTGGTCTGAACCGGGGTTAGCGGTCGATCGCGCCGCTCCAAGAGGCTCGCGAGCCAATCAGCAAGCCATGCCTGGCCCCGCACGTCGATCTCGGTCTGGAGCGGATTGAGGCCCGTGGGGCGCCCCGCCCGCACGGTCGAATAGCTGCCTCCGAGCGCGCGGACGGCCATCTCCATCCCCGCGCGATAGTCGAAGACGAAGACCCGCGCACCTGCCCGCCGTGCCATGGTCATCAGGAAGGCCGCCAGGACGGATTTGCCGGAGCCGGGACGGCCGAGGATTAGCGTGTGGCCTCCCGTGGGTTCGCGATCCGGCGCGCCCTGTTCGTGGAAGCTGAAGCGAAACCCGCTGCGCTCCGGTGTCGGGAAAAGCGTGATCGGCACGCCCCATGGCACTTCCCTACCGGTCTTGCCGAGCGGCGTGCGGTGGAAGGTGGCGAGATCGGCGAAGTTGTGGTTCGTGATCGCGGCCTTTCGGCTGCGCGCCCCGGTGTTCCCGGGATGCTGCGCCATGAAATGCGCCCGCCCCCCGAAGGCTTCCGAGATCAGGTTGATGCCGGAGGTGGCCGAGATATTGCGGATCTCGGCCGCGATGTCGTCGAGTGCCGCTTGGGTCCGCGCATAGACCGCCACCGTCATATGATGTTCGCCGAAGATCAGGCGTTTCGATTCCAGATCGTCTTGGGCCAGTTCCAACTCCTGCGCGAGGCTGACGGCCCCGTCATTGGCGGCCTGCATGAGGCGCAGCTGCCGCTTGATCCTGCCGGCCATGATGTTGGCGTTGATCGGCACGAAAGAATGGGTGACCACCATGTCGACGGGCAGGTTCAGCTCGTCGAGCATCAGGCTGTCGGTCTTGGCGGGGTAGTTCTTCACCGCGAAGATCGCGCCGAGCTTGTCGCCCACGGCACCGTCGGAGAGCGCGATGGTCGTGCCGCGGAAGGTGACGCGGGTATTGGCTACGTCCTCGGCGATCACACCGAGGCGCGACCGGGGGAAGAGCGGATGTTCTTCGCCGGTGTTGAGGGAGCCGAGGAAGCCCAGAAGCTCGCCGCCGCTGGCGGCCAGCAGGCGGGGCTTCAGCTCATCGAAGGACGACAGCAGAAACCCCACCACCTCGTCGAGCTTGCGCAAGCGTCGGGTCGTGTCCGCCGCATGCCGGGCGCGGGACGCGCCCAGACCGAAGGGCAAGCGGCTGCCGGTCTCGGGTCGCTTCAGCACCGTCAGGGTCAGCGTCTTGTCGCGCAAACCCGCGCGGCCGAGATGCGCGTGCCATCGTTCGTCGACGGCAGCCGCAAACCCTTCGCCCGGAACGGGCGGCAGGGTCACATCGACCGCTTTCGACACCTTGTGCAGGTAGAATGAGAACTCGGTCCCGACCTGCGCCACGATGCCAGCCAGCAACCCTCCGATACGGTCGAGATGCCCGTCCTCGCTCGTGGTGCTGTTCACCCCTTCGAGGCGGATGCACTGCATCAGTTCGTTGCCGCGTGTCCGGATCGTTCGGTCGTTCACGAGGCTCACATAAGGCAGCATCATTGAGAGCCGCTTCTCGCCCTTGACCCATGCGGGTAGCGCGGTCAGCGGATCGCTGGCGTTCTCAACCTCATCGGCAAGTCCATCACGGGGCATAGCTGTCGCCTCCGTGCAGCTTGCGGTTCGTCGTGGGCGGGGTTTCCTGCAGGGTGATCACCAGGACATCGAGGAAGTTCGGATCCCAGTCTGCGGCCTTCCAGAGCGCCGGCCAGGCCAGCCCCGCGAACACAGCGACCACCCAGCTCTGCACCCAGAGGAACAGAAGCGTCGAGCCGAAGAGCCAGACCATGGCGTACATGATCGGCAAGCCCATCAGCTTGGGTGGCCTGAGAAGGCCGATGAACACGCGGGACTGGTCAGCCATGGACGGAGCTCAGGTGGTCCAGATGGCGGCGACGATGGTGGGTGCTGCGGCGATGCCCGCGATTGCAACCACGACCCAGAGCGCCTGACGGAAGTCGAGGATGCCAAAGAGCCAGGAAAGGAACACCCCGATCAGCGCAAGCGTTCCGATCACGATTCCCAAGGGGCCGGTGATCGCATCGACAATTCCTTGAAGCAGGGTCTGTACCGGCGAGAGGTCGATGCTCTGTGCAAGCGCTGGACCCGCCAGCACGATAAGGGCCATCGCGCCGAGCGCGACGATCGAAGGTCTCGATGTCATGAAAGATCTCCTCTGAGCCGCTCAAACACGGCAGTCACACGGGCCACATGCCCTTGGGTTTCTCGAAAAGGGGGGATGCCGCCGTGGCGTGTGACCGCCTCAGGGCCAGCGTTGTACGCCGCAAGGGCCAGAGAGCCCTCACCGAACTGGTCGAGCATCATCAGCAAGTAGCGGGCTGATCCGTCGAGGTTCTGCGCAATGTCATGTGGGTCCACGCCGAGGTCGCGGGCGGTATCCGGCATAAGCTGGCCAAGGCCTATCGCACCGACAGGGCTACGTGCAGCCGGATTGTATGCGCTCTCGACTTCGATATTGGCCCGGTAAAGGAGCGCCCAATCAGTGACTGAAAGCCCCGCGCGACGCAGCGCACCATGCCCGGCATACCGCAGAGCCGTGCTCTCGATCGCATGGAGGATTTCTGGGGTGGCGCGGGCGGCGGATCGAGCCGGGATCGCTGTCTCGCTCGTTGCGTCAGGAACGCGAGGTTCTGCGAAGAGAAAAAGGCGCCCGTTTGCCTCTTGAGAAGTGGAAATCAATTGGCCGTCTGGGCCAACCGAAAAGATGAAACCGTCGGCCAGGGCCGGGGGCGCGGAACAAACGCCTGTACCCAAAGCAACGACGAGCGCAGTCGCGCAGTCAGCTGCCTTTGACCGGAGGCGCGGCGTGGCGTTCGCGGCCACCTTCTTCAAGTGGGATGCTAGCGGTCGTACAGCCCATGTCGGCCAGGAAACTGACAAGGCCAACGATGGTTTTGAAGTCGCGGAGCTTGAGGACGCTTCGGCTGGTGACGAGCATCTTATCGTCACGCCCATCAGTGGCGACGGCGCGGATGACCCACGAGCCGTACCAGCTGTTATGGCGCTTCTCTGCTCTCTCCTTGCAGACCACCTCAATGAGGTAGCCCTCGGCGAGCAAGCCGCGCAGTCCGTCTTCTGTAACCACATTCGGGGCTTCTTCTATCATGGCCTTCCCTTGGGTCCTTGTTCTGCCTGGGTGCAGTATCAGGCCCACGGGGTCGCAACACCGCGAGCGATACAAAACAACATTAATGATAGCAAGACAATAATAACGTGTTGACGAAGTTCGCCTTGCTCCGATAAGGGTGATATCCGACAGAATGATAATCTTAAAGGCGGCAAAGGAGTTTTGCCCTGCGCTTGTTTATTGCGCGCAACGCACCGTTGCTGTTCGCGTTCCTGCTTAGAAGCATGCCGGTAGCCGCAGCTGCGGATTGCATACCACCCGAGCGACCGTTCTTGCCCCAGTCGCAAGAAGACATGCGTGCCTATGCCGATCTGCTGCGTTCTGATTTCGAGGGCTACATCGCCGACATCCAGGAATACTTCCGTTGCCTTGATGCCGAGCGTCAACGCGCGTTTCAGGAGGCACGCGAGGTCAGTGAAGACTATGGGAAACTGGTCGAGCTATTGGAATGAGGAAACGCAAGGGCTTAACCGCCGTCGAGATCCTCGTAGTAGACGAGCGCGGGCATGTTGCGGCGCAGGTGCACGATGCGCAGGATGACTGCCGCCCCGTCCGCCGCATCTAGCCGCTTGTAGAAGATCACGTGACGTTGGCAGTTGACGGACCGCATCCCCGGAACGAAGAGACTCCTGTCCCGACCCCGGTCGGGATCCCCGGTGATCTGCTCGAAGGCGTTGACCAACTGGCGGTAATAGACGAGCCATCGGTCCCTACCCCAAGTTTCGACGGTGTAGGCACGGATCTCTTCAAGGTCGGCCCTGGCCCGACCGGAAAGCCGAATTGTCATGTGGGTCAGCGATCAAACGCATCCGGTTCGAAGGCATGAGCATCGAACTCGGCGAAATCCCCATTTTCGGCCAGGGAGGCTGCTTCCTCTAGGTCGGCCTTGAGGGAATAGAACTGCCGGGCGCCATCCCGCTCCATCAGCATCCTGACGCCGGCGCGCACGACTTCGCTCAAATTGGCGTAGGCGCCGGACTCGATCTGCGCCTGCACATATTTCTGCATCGGTTCGGTCAGGTGGACGTTTGGCATCAGACTCTCCTATCCATGCTCAATCGTATCAGATACTGACATAAATCTTCAAGGTCATGTTCGGTCCCAACATAGGCTCGTTGCTCCACCCCGTCCTTCTGCGCCCGGATTCCCGCCGGGGAACCAGGCGAGACAGTTTTCCGTTCTGCCATTCCTGAGACCATGAGCGCTGCGACTCTCCGTGTGACGGGCTCATGCGGCCTGTTCTTCCATGACCGCTTTCGTGGCCGCATTGAAATGCTATATTTGTATTTTTTTACAGATATTTGAGTGAAAGTTAACATGAAAGAGGTCCGCAATTTTGGCCACTTTCAAGACGCCGAAGCAGCCAGAACCGACGTCAGTTCTTGGAAGCCATCAAGCTAGACAAGCGAACAATCGCACGCAACCATCAATCAAATCTCCTTGCTATCATTAATGTTGTTTCGTATCGCTGCACCATTATAGATGGAGTCGGCATCATGAAGCACGTGATCCACGGCGTGGCAACAGCCACGGCAATAAGCATATCCGGACTAATGGCCTCGTCAGCTCCGGCTCAGGCCTATCAGGTGGATTGTGCGATCCTCCTCTGCCTTGCGGGCGGTTGGCCTGCCTCTGCGCCCTGCGCGCATGCCAGAGCGGTCTTCATTCGGCGGATCACGCCATGGCCGATCGAGCCGCCCTTACAAATCTGGCGGTGCCCAATGGGTGTGTCGTTCAAAGACCCCAGTCCAATGTCGCCTATGGAACGCCTTTATGACATCACGTTCCGCAATCCGCCCGAACCGCAGGCCTCGAATCCAATTCCCCTAGTCCGCGTCCAAGCGGATGAGCAAGCCGACATCGACATTTCGGGCGACGCCTTTGATTTCGTGCGCAGCATTCGCGTCTATCACATCGAGTATAGCCAGTACGAGAACCGAGATGGCACATGTCATCATAGCGATCTCACGCGATTGGGGTCCTACGGCGTGCAGGGCGATTACCGATGGACAAGATCCAACGTTGGCCAAGTGCCGGCCGCAGCTGGCCTGAGCATCCCTGATCGGTGTGGCAGCTATTTATACCGATCCGTCTTCGTCGACTGGCGAGATAACGCAGGCAGCTACGGATTCGAAGAAGTTCACTACTGACAAACCGGCCCGCGCTTCGTCGTTCTTGCCCTGACGACCAAGCGTGGCACCCCTTAACCCCCAAGAAAAGGATACGACGCCAGACCGTGAAGCCTGACGCCGCGCTAGAAAACTCCGTGAACAAGAGTTTCCTAGCGCACCGCTAAAACACCTGCAACCAGCAAAGTTGTTTTGCTGGCAAGAATGTTGTTGTCTCACGACATGGCGTCGGATCTCCAAGGAGACCTCGACTATGGAACCTACGACCGGCCTGATCCTGCGACGGATTACACAGACAAATCTCTCTGTCGCAGCGCACAAGCTTGCCACCCTCATCCTCGACGCCATCGCCTGGAAGGATGGCTACAACGGTTTGTCGCGCGGAACGGCAGCCTTCACCCTCTCGGCCCTGGCGGAGAAGATGGGTGTCTCACGGCAGTATCTTACGGTTCTTCTGAACGAACTTGAGGCTTCGCAGTTGCAGCTCGAGCGGGCGAAGCCGAATGGCAAGTTCGCGCCCTGGATCTTTCGGTTTTCCGCCTTCGACGAGGAGCGTGAAACCCATGATCTCGTGTCAGGTGAAGGCGACACATCACTATCTAGAGATAATAATAACAAAACTATCTTCTCAGGGCTGATCGATATCACCGCGAGTTCGAACGTTTTTCAGACCAGTTGGGCAGAGCTCATCAAAGCAGTGAAGGCCACGTTGCCCTGCTGGAACATCGACACCCAGGTCATCTGGGATCGCTTCCTCGCCTTCAACCGGTCGCGAGGCAACGGCAGGGTGCCGGCCGGCTTCCTGCTTGGCTTCATGCGCCGGTGGCGAAATTCGTCGGGAACTCCAACTCGTCCCGCGGTCAAGCCGCCCGCGAGACCAACAACGGACCCCAAAGAGCGCGAATTGCTGAGACAGATGCAAGCCGCACCAACGGCGAACCGCCAGTTCCACGCGTCCGACTTGTGTCGCTTGATTGGACACGCTGCCTACGAAGCGCGGGTCCTCGATGTGATCCGCAAGTTTGAGTGCCAGAGGTTTTCAGCGACCTTGGCGGTGCACGGACTCGCGGTGCTGGCCGGCGAGATATCGAGATGACTTGCGGGCCCAATCCATTCTGGCCTGCCCTGCATCGCGGCAGACAGGCATTGAGTACCGAAGTGTTGGCCAACCAAAACGTGGTCACTCGCGGGCGCGCCGCCAACCCAACTGGCACCCAATATCCGGTCGAATGCAGCGCGCCCGTCAAACATCGCAGATAGTCATCGCAAAAGAATACCTGCGTGGTCGGCGATATGTCCGCCGACCTTGGTGGGCTCCGAACGGGTTCGCCGCCATCCCCACCTCCGCGCTTGATCCGGCCCACAGTCCGGCGTCTCCCGCGGTCCCCGCGCTTGAACTGGGTCCGGGTCCCCATCGTCAGATTGTTCCAGAATCCCTTAATCGTCCGCCTCGTCGGGCCCTTCCGAAGACGGTTCCGGTCGAGACAGGCCCGCCACGATTCGACCTAACTCGCCGAGGATCTCTCCATGGTTCTTTTCGAGATAGCGATTGATCCGTTCATTCGTGAGCAGCCGTTCGACGTAGCGACCCGCTACCACAAGGCGTAAATGATCGGGGCCAAGCGTCCCCTCGATCAACTTGATGTTCTTCTGCAGGCTGGCCATTTCGGCCTTCATCCGCTCCGCCTGTTCGCGCGTAATGCCAGAGGTTTCTTTTTTCATTTCCGGATCGACAAGGTCTTCGGCATCGGTCGCGGTAAGGATGGCCTCGGTATAGGCCACCGTGTAGTTGTTCGCGGCGATCATAAGTTCCGCCGCTTGAATCTGCCGCAAGGGCTTCATCTTGCGCAGGGACCTGAAACTGTTGACCGGGCAATGCTTGTCCTTCAGGAGTTCAGCAGCCTCGGGGCAGATGCCGTTCAGCAATGTCCGCTTTCGCCGGATCAACGCCACATCCACATTCAGTGCAGCAGCAATACGGGCCTCTGGCACGCCACGCTCAATGGCCCGCAAGATCATCTTGTGTTCCTGAATTGTCGCGAGACGGCTGATGCGCTTGTTGTAGGTGAAAGACTCGTCGTCTGTGGCGACCAGGGAGGTGACGGTTTCCTCGCCCATTTCCTTCAAGACATGCAGACGGACATGACCATCGAGCAGGATGAACGTGCCGTCCTGACCAGGAGCGCGCGCAACCACGAGCGGTTCGATCAAGCCGGCCTCGCGGATCGATGCGGCGATCTGTGCATACTTCTGGCCCTTGGGAACCGTGATCGGCAGTTGCTTCACCGGCAGGATGGTGGCGATCGGGATCTGACGCAGGGTCGGCTCAAATCCTGGCCCCTTGGGCGGGGGCGTTTTGCCCATATGTGTCATGCCCGAGGTTCCTTGAGACCGTCGACCACCATGCTCGGCAGGGAATCCAACCCCTCGGCACGGAGCAAAGTGAGGAAATTCTCATCCTTGAGCAGGGACTGGAACGCTGCGTCGAGGAACAGCAGGTTGCCGCGCGTCGACTGGGCCCTGCGGATCATGTCCTGCTGGCGTTCTGCCTCGATACGATAGGCCCGGACCAGCGCCGCCGATGTCATCCGCACCCCAGATCGTTTTGTGCGTGTGGCACCCTTTTTCTTGCCGTGCCGGTGGCGCAGTTCCACCAGCCGCCGTGCTTCAAGCAGCTTCTTGCCGCGCAATTCACCCGAGGCATAGGCCGCTTCCAGCGCCTTCTGCACATCCTTCTCTTCCGCCCTCGTGATATACAGTGCGACGCTGAGGGGCATCTGACCGGTCTCGACCGCGATCAGCAGTCGTTCCTCGCCGTTGGCGATCAACTCGCCGATTTCGTGAACGTACGACCATGACAATCCGGTTTTCTCGGTGATGTCGTGGTCCGAGTATCCTCGGTCGCGCAGGATGGCGATGTCCTGCAGCAGCTCGAGCGGTCGCTGCTGACGGCGGGCGATATTCTCGATCACGCTACGCAGAAGTCGTTCGACCTCGTTCGCGTCCACGACGATGGCCGGGATGTGGGTTTCGCCCAGTGCAACATAGGCCTCCATCCGCCCCTGACCGCAGACCAGCCGATAGGCATCCCCTGACGCCGTGTCATCCTGCGCGACGGTGATCGGCTTCTTCAGCCCGACCTTGCCGATACTGTCCACCAGCGCACGAAAGGTCTTTTCAGATCGTTCTCGCGGATTTTCCACGGTGATGGCCGCAATGGGGATAATCTGAACCTCGGCGTGGGTTTCGATATCGCTCACCATGGTGTCACCTCGGAAACGGAAACGCGCCGGGCCATGTCGAAGAAAAAGTTCAACGTTTCAAAGCGGAAGGCGTCCAGCATCAGGCCATTCTCCTCTGCAAGCCCCAGAGGTTTGCTCCGCATCTCGAATTGGGGCAGCAGGTAGTAATCGAGCGCGTCAGTGTTCGTGCGGTTCATCCTGATGGCGATGGTGATGTCGGGCGCGAGTCCGGTGTCGAAGCGGATCTTCCAGCGCAGGCCGCCTGAGGAGGTTTCGCGGCAGCGGGCGACGACGACGGATGCCGTGAATTCGCCGTTGATGATCAGCAGGTCCGTCGCAGGGTTCCTGATCACAGCACCGCCAAGCAGGGTGATTTCGTGGATCACGCGCTCAATCTCGTCGCCGTGAAATTGCCGCAACAGGCGGTTGGCTTCGATGTAGCGATAGTCGCGATCCGGGGTGAACCCGACAAGGGAATAGGCCCTGAGCAGGCTGCCGAAGCGATGGGCATAGGCGCCGCTGGACGGCATGCCATCTGCTTCGTCGATCACCAGCCCGGAAATGTAACCATGACGCTGGAAGAGCCGGGCAAGGCGCTCCAGCATCACCTCATCCGAGAAGCGACGGTTGCGTGCCGCGATGATGGCCTGGGCCTTCTGAAACTGTTTCGGCTCGACGATGGCATCGAAGGCGCCGTCCGAGCGGATCCACATCTCCGGGCCGTTTGCGACCCGCTTTCGCTTCAGCTTGAACGAGCGCCGGTTGTAGACGTTGTTGCCGATGTATTTCTCATTGGTCAGGATCTGATGGACGGTCGCGCGGGTCCAGGCCCGCCCGAGATCGGTGAGGATGCCGCGCGCGTTCAGTTCTGTCGCAATTTCGGTTTCCGACAGGCCCTTCTTCAGAAACTGGCTGTAGATCCAGCGCACCGTCCGGACCTCATCGTCTGGTCCGGGAACCAGGACGACGCGATCCGTCTGAAGGCTCTTGTGCTCACCGCGCTTCAGTTCGGTTTTTACTTCGCCCCGCTCATTGAGCAGGGCGCGACGCAACCCGAAGCCCGCCGGGCCGCCCTGACGATAGCCGAGCTCAATCAGACGGCATTGGCCCGCGAAGACCTTCACTGAAAGCTCACGGCTGTATTCGCCCGCCATTGCCCGCTTGACGCTTTTGACGATGGTAGAGGTCGGAGAACCATCGTTCTCGAATTGCTCGGCGCAATAGGCGACCTGCATTCCCGCCTTTCGGCAGCGATATTCGTAATAGGCAGATTCGTCGGTGTCCTGAAAACGTCCCCAGCGGGTGACGTCATAGACCAGAATCACGCTGAAGTCGGCCACGCCGGATTCGACATCGGCGATCATCTGCTGCAATGCCATCCTGCCGCCGATGATCAGGCCGCTTTTCGCATCATCCGAATAGGTTTTGACAATCCTGATGCCGCGGCGTTCGGCGTATTCGCGGATCGTCTGCGCCTGGTTCTGGGTTGAATACTGTTGATGCTCGGTCGACATCCGGACGTACTCCGCAGCCAGCAGCTGCGCGGACGGCTCGGTTTCTCCTTCGGATAATGGTGCTTTTCCCCGAGCCACGCCCGCCTCCCAAGAAATCATGTGGGCTGCTTCGAGCTGATGGCCCTCTACCGCAGATTGGGCGCAAATACGAACTGCCGCTTTTCATGTCCTTCCCAGAGTATTATCGAAGGAGGACGCAGAGATGCGGACCAAGACGGGCACATTTGTGCCGAAAACGGGCACAAATGTGCACCTTGAAGCCGATGCCGCCGACTACCGGACCGCCATTGCCGCGGCGCTTCGGGACGAACTCGGCTTGACGCATCGAGCAGTCAAGACGGCGATGCGGTGGACGGGCGCCAGCGAGCGAACCGTGAAATACTGGATTGCGGGCGAGCGTGGACCCAGCGGCGAGCATCTGATCGCACTGGCCAGGCACTCGGATATCGTGTTCCACATGGTCTTGCTGCTGGCCGATCGGCACGACGGCGCGGATGCCGAATAAGGTCAAGCCGCCACTGAGGCGGCGGGGAGGCCAAATTGCTCCACCGCCGCCAGACTTGATGTGTAGTGTTTTTTGGTTATATTGAATACGCGCCAAGCATGAGGAGCCTTCCATGTCCCGCACCACGACCATGACCGTCCGTCTGAGCGGTGCGCTCAGCGATTTCGTCGCGGCCAATGTCGGCGAGAACGGCTCCTACGAGAACATCAGCGAATACGTGCGCGACCTGATCCGGCGAGACAAGGAGCGGGCCGAGCAGGAGGCTTTCGACCGGCTGAAGGCCGAGCTGACCCGCGCCTTCGCAGCGCCCGAGACCAGCTACAGGCCGCTGACGGCCGCCGAAGTCATCGCTCGCAACCGGGCCTGACCAGATGGCGATCCGGGTTCAGGAGGCGGCATCACTCCGCCTCGATGACATCTACCGCTATACGCGCGACCGATGGGGCGAGGTCCAGGCGGACCGCTACATCACCGGCATGTTCGAAGCGTTCGAACGGATCGAGGCCCATGGCGTCGCCTCAAAGCTGATCCCGGCAGAGTTCGGCGTCGAAGGGTTCTTCTTTCGGTACGAACACCACATCGTCTATTGGCGCCGACTGTCCGACGGCGATATCGGTATCGTCGCGATCCTGCATGAGCGCATGCATCAGATCGACAGATTCAAGGAAGATTTTCACGGCTGAACGCGCAGGTATCTGCGTCGGCGACGCCCACATAGATCAGCCTGATCGGTTTCCTTTGTTTGCGGAAGATATCTGTTCGCCTCGTGCCGCACGGGTCCGTCATACAAGGCGTTTCGCAGAGACTTTCAGCCAATCCAGCAATTGCGCCACTGCCGGGCGCATGCCATGCCGCCCCAGATGTACGGCGTGGATCACGCTTGGCATGGGCGCCAGATCCAAGTTCAACACATCGAGGCGTCCGATCCCGGTCATGAAGTTCGAGGTGGGGGCGCGAGCCCCCAATCCCGGCCCTTGGTTCCAATTGAGTGGAGACGCCGAGCGCCGGCTGAAAAACTGGCCGCTGAAGAGGTGGCTGCTCAATGCTCGACCTACTGCACGAGCTCGAGGTGTTCCCGACCGTGATCGGTCTCAAGCGGATCGACCCGGCCGTCAACATGCGGCGCTTCTACCGAATGAGCGTCCAGAGCGATCCGGGCGGTCGAGGTCATCTCAAGCAATGTCGGCGACGCCCCGATGCTGCCGAACCTTCTCGCCCAGATCTCGGCGAACGAGGACATCGCCACTGTCTCGGCTGACGGTGCCTGCGCCACACGCGCCTGCCACGATGCCATTGCGGCCCGTGGAGCAACAGCGATCATTCCACCCCGTCGAAACGCCCGGCCTTGGAAGCCGGACACGGCAGGAGCTCGCGCACGCAACGAGATCCTGCGAGCATCGAAGCACCTGGGCCGGGCACTCTGGCGGAACTGGAGCGGGTACCGCCGGCGCAGCAGGGTCGAGACGAGAATGAACTGCGTGAAGCTGCTCGGCCAGCGGCTGATGTCCCGGGAATTCGACCGCCAGGTGGCGGAGGTCCAGATCCGGGTGGCGGTCCTCAACCGCTTCACGGCACTCGGCATCCCGATGACCGTGGCCGCAGGGTAAGTGTGCCCGGGGAAAGGGGGATTGCGCTCGCCAGCTGATTTATCCAACAGCGCCCGACGGATAGGCCAGAACGCCCAGCACGCGCGCGTCGTTGCGCTCGGCGAAATGCGCGTCGAGAACCGGCGCCCAGGCTTCGGACACGGCGCGGGCGCTGGCCAAGTCGGGGGCGATGCCGGCCAGGTCGATGGCTTCGCTCATCGGGTCGTCGGCAGCCAGGTAGCTCAGGATCGGCGTCGCTGCATCAGCCACGCCTTGCTGCAGCAGGCGCAACAGCTCGGTGCCGTTGAGGCCGGCCTCGTTGAACGCGTTGAACGGGCGCACGTCGGCGGTGATGAGCCCGTCGGATTCCTCGGCCAGGGTCTGGGTCCAGAACGGCATCTCCCGCTCGGCATAGAGGGGCATGAAGCTGGCCGAGCCGATGATGTTGAGATGCCCTTCGATCAGCTCCTGCGCCAGCGCGGGGCCGGTGAAGGCACCTGCGAACAGCACGGACGAAAGCGCGGTGGTGATAAGGGGCTTTCCGGTATGGCGGATCATATTGACCTCCCTTGTTCTATATTGTAGAAAGCTTGTACCGTAATTTGCGACTAATTTTTCACATTTCTTTCCGTCAAGTAAGGCGTGCGGCATGACCGACGAAAGCCCCGATCTGCCCAACAATAAGGCAGGTCTCGACAAGTCCTTCTCGAAGGGGCTGATCCTGTTGCGGCACCTAGCAACCTGCGAGGCGCCGGCGGGCATCAGCGACCTGTCGGCGGCTCTCGGCATGACCAAGAGCAACGTGCACCGCCTGTTGCAAACCCTTGCGGCGTATGGATTCGTCCACAAGAACACCAAGTCCCGCTACAGCCCTTCGCTGCGCTACTGGGAGATGGGCTACGAGGTATGGCTGCACTCGCGCGCAGGACAACTTGCGCTGAATGACGCGGACGGGCTCGCGCTCAAGGCGAACTGCCTCGTGCACATCACTTTGGCAGCCGAGGAACGCCAGGAACTGACCCTCTATGATCGGATCGGTACGCCGATCGCCCATCCCATGCGCAGGCTTTGGCCCACGGGCACCCGCGTGCCGATCTGGCGAATCATCTACGGCTGGTCCGATTTCGTGGCCTTCCAGATCGCCTATATCGCCGCCAAGCCCGAGGTCGAGCTGACCTCGCGCCGCGATGAGATCAGCCGCCACCTGGAAGACAGCGGCCTGACCTACGAGGGTCTGGCCGAGCGCGTCACCGCCGCCCGCGACCTGGGTTACGCCGAGAACCTCGGCAGCGGGCTGGAGAACATCGAGGGCACTGCCTGCGCCTTCCGCGACGAGACCGGCGCGCCGGTGGGCGTGCTCAGCACGATCTACGACCGCGACGGCAGCCGCGACGGCCGGCGCGAGGATACCGGGCGGCTCAACCGCCTCTATGCCCATTCCATATCCCGATCCCTGGGCTTCCGGGATCCAAACTGAGAGAAACTTCATGGACGAACAAGCCTTCAAGGCCCGTGGCTTCGGGCAGACCATCGGTTTCGGCCGCCGCTCGGCGCTGGTGGTGATCGATGTCATCAAGGGTTTCACCAATCCCGACCTGCCGCTGGGCGCGGACCTGTCGTCGCAGATCGTGGCGATCAACGCACTGATCGCCGATTTCGCGGCCCGCCGCGAGCCGGTGTTCTTTACCACCGTGCGCTACGACGAGCCGGATCTGTCGGACGCCGGGATCTGGCCGCTGAAACAGGGCGGATTGAAGACGCTGGCCGCCAGCGGCGACGGGGCCGAGCTGGACCCGAGGCTGAGCCTCGCGGCCGGAGAACGCACGCTGGTGAAGAAATACGCCTCGTCCTTCTTCGGCACCGATCTGTCGAGCCGCCTGGTAGCCGAGGGTGTCGACACGCTGGTGATCACCGGCTGCACGACCTCGGGCTGCGTGCGCGCGACGGCGGTGGACTCGCTGCAGAACGGCTTCCGTCCGATCGTGGTGCGCGAGGCGGTGGGCGACCGCAGCCAGCCCGCACATGAGCAGAGCCTGCTGGACCTGCAGGCAAAATATGCCGACGTGGTCTCGCTCGACGCGGCGCTGATGCGCGAGATGGCGGGCGCCTGAACGGCGCCCTGCCCCACCAACCCGCCTGCGCCCCGGTCAGAAGCTCGACCGGGTCGCGGGCACCTTGATCCCCTGCTCGGCGGCGGCGTTCTCATCCGCCTCGAGATTGGTGATGATCGCCAGGAGACCCTTGCGCAGCACGCGCACCTCGTCCTCCTCCAGCCCCTTCAGCGAAATCAGGTTGACGTCATGCGCCATCGGCTCCAGCCGGTCGCGCAATTCCCAGCCCTTGGGCGTCAGGAAGATCTGCAAAGTCCGCTTGTTGCCGTCCATCTTCTGCCGCGTGATCACGCCCTGCTTCTCCAGCTTGGTCAGCGCGGCGTGCGCGGTGGGTTCGGTCAGATGCGCGCGCTGGCTCAGCTCGCGCTGCGACAACCCGTCATTGTACCAAAGGATGCGCAGGAAGATCCATTGGCCGAAGGTGATCCCCTCGTCCTGAAGGCGCATCTGCAGCGAGCGGTTGAAAGCCCTGGCGGCGAGACGAACGAGACGCGCGAGGCGTTCTTCGGTCAGCTTGGGATCGAAGTCTTCATGCCCCGAGGGCGCGGTTTCATCCATGTGGAACGGTCTCAATCGGCCAGAAACGAAAGCCCCGTCGCCAGCGCGATGCCGGCGACGGGTCGCTTCCATTTGTGCTGATTTCCCGTGCAGGACACAAGGGTTAGATGTCTTTTCAACCGTTTCGTGTCACCCGTTGCCCATCCACGACGCCCCGCATAGCCATTCTGTTCAGCCGTCCTGTTCCGCGGTCATGCCTTCGGCCATCTCCTTGACGTAGCCGCGCAGGATGCGGGCGTCGATCACCACCGACTTGCCCGCGCGCACCTGCGCCACGGCATCGGCCAGCGCGGCCTCGAAGGCGGCCACCGTCGCGACCGGGCCGATGCCCACCGCGCCCTGCGCCCGCGCGAGGCCGGCGATGTCGATATCCGGCTCGTCGATCGCCTGGCCGATATGCTTGTTCTCGACCGGGCGGTCGCGGTCGCGGGCGACGCGTTCCTGGTGGATCTCGTCGTTGAAGAACGAGCGGTTGTTGGCCACCACGATCAGCATCGGCACGCTCTGATGCGTCCCGGTCCACAGCGCGGTCGCGCCCATGATGAAATCGCCGTCGCCCAAAACCGCGACCGGCATGCGGCCCGTGTCCTTCAGTGCCAGCGCCGCGCCCACGACCATGCCGGGGCCCGAGCTGATGCCTGCGCCGCCGTCATAGCCCAGATAATCGAGCGGCCCGGTGAAATCGCAATGGCGACCGTCCCAACCCAGGGGCAGACGCACCAGCGTGTGCGGATCCTCGGCCAGCCCCGCGCGCAGCACATGCGAGAGCGCGTCGAGCGACAGCACGGCATCGGGCTCCTGCCCGTGCGGCGCGGGTGCCGTGCGGGGCGCGGGTGCGGCGGGTTCCAGCCCCAGCCGTTCGCACAGCGCCGCGACCAGCGCATCGGCCTCGGTCAGGATGGTGAGATCGCTCGCCACCACGTCCTGATGATCCATCGACCAGCCGTTCGTCAGCATCGGCTCGAGCGTGGCGTTGACCACCTTGGCCCCGGCGCCCAGCTTGCCCTGCGCCAGCGTGCCGGCCGGGTCCACCCAATCGAGGCACAGCACCAGATCCGCGCCCGACAGCGCCTCGACCGATTCAGCCGACAGGAAGAACCCGGGCGCGCCCGCGTGCAGTTTGTGGCGCGTCGGGAAGGCGGCGCCGGTCTTGATGTCGGTGATGACGCGGGCGCCGAAATACTCGGCCAGCGCCACGCGCCGCGCCCAGTCCCCTTCATCGCGCGAGACGCGGCCCATCAGGATCACCGGCGATTGCGCCTCGGCCAGCATGTCGGCCAGGGCCGAGACCTGCGCGGCACTCGCACCCGGGGCCTGAGGGGCTGCGAAACGCGCGGGATCGGGCAGCGCGGGCATGGCTTCGATGGCGGTTTCCTGCACCGTCACGTCGAAGCAGACATAGGTGGGCGCCATCGGGGCCGAGGTGGTAATCTGCATCGCCCGCATCAGCGACGACAGCGAGGCGGCCAGCGACGCCGGTTGATCATCCCATTTCACATAGGGCCGCACCACCGCCGCCTGATCGCGCGAGGTATGCAGCCAGTCGATCCAGGGCCGACGCTTGGCCGCGTCGACCGGGCCGGTCGCGCCGAGGATCAGCATCGGCACGCGGTCGCACCAGGCGTTGTAGATGGCCATCGCGGCGTGCATCAGGCCCACATTCGCGTGCAGCACCACGGTCATCGGCTTGCCGGTGATCTTGGCCCAGCCATGGGCGATGGAAACCGCGTGTTCCTCATGCAGGCACAGCAGCATGTGCGGATCCTGGTTGCCGAGGTAGTTGACCATGCTGTCATGAAGGCCCCGGAAGCTCGAGCCGGGGTTGAGCGCGACGTAGGGCGTGTCGAGCCGGCGCAGCATCTCGGCGATGGCGTCGCTGCCGTAGAGCGTCTTCACCTCGCAGGGTGTGGGGCGGTCGGTTTCCCTGGTCATCTGTCTCTCTCCCGTTTCGGAATTCTTGTGTTATTTCAGGTGCGCACCAGCGCCAGCACGATCACGCCTGCCATCGCCATCAGCGAAGCCAGCGCGAAGATCGGGCCGGGGCGATCCTCGGTGCGCAGGACCCAGGCGGCCAGCCAGGCCGCGAGGAACATCTCGATCGTGCCGATGATCGCCACGGCGGTGACGGTGGTGAAACTGAGCGCCACGAATTGCGCGGTCTGGCCCAGCGATACGAAGGCGGCCGCCACCAGCTGCCAGCCGGTCGGGCGGCGGAACAGTTCGCTCAGGTGGCGGCGATAGGCGGCGCTGAACAGGGCTGCGACGGCGAACCACACGAAGGCGGCTACCGCGCCAATGAAGGCGCCGATCAGCGGATCGGGCAGCCAGCGCATGGCGAACTTGCGCGCCACGTAGGATCCGCCATAGCTCGCCGCCGACATCAGCGCCAGGACACGGCCGGTGTTGCGCTCGCCGGCCGCTCGCCGGGCGTCCTCGTCATCGGCGACGATCTGGCCCCTGTTCGACAACACCACCAGCGCCACGGCGGCGAAGACCAGCACGAAGGCCAGCGCGCTGGCGATGGTCAGGCTCTCGCCCAGGAACAGGATCGCCAGCACGGCGGCGAACACCGGGATCAGCCGGCGGATGAGCCCGGTCTCGATGGCGCCGGCCAGCTCGATGGAGCGGAAGAAGAAGATCCGCCCCAGCACCGTGGCCAGCATGCCGGCGACGACGAAGATCGCCACGCCGATCCAGAAGCCTGTGTCAATCGGCGGCAGCGACGGCCCCATGATCAGCCACAACCCGCCCGAGAACAGCGCCGTCAACACGATCGACAGCAGCACGGCATTGCCCCGCCCGCCCTTTTCGCGCGCGTTCTTGGTCGCGGCGACCGAGCCGAAGGCATAGCAAAAGGCGGCGAGGATGGCGAAGATCTCGCCGATAAAGGGGATCATGGGGACCTGTCGTGTTTCGTGCTCAGGCCGGGGCCTGCAATTCCTGCAGCAACCTGGCTGAGGACATCACCTCGCGCAGCGGCAGGCTGTCCTGGATCGCGTCCAGCTCGACCGAATAGCTCAGCCCTTGCCCGTCCCAGAACCACCAATAGACAATCTCGCCCTGCTTGTCGCGGATCGGCATGCGGAAGGTGGGGAACTTGCGCTCGTCCTCGGGCAGCGCGGCGCTGCCCGCCTTTTCATGCGCCAGCCCCAGCCGGTCCAGCGCCTGTTCCAGCGGGATCATCGCCGTCAGGCGCGGAGCCTGCGCGACATGCGCCTCCAGATCGGAGGGGCGGCTGTCGCTCAGCCCCCGGAACAGGCGCACGACGGGCGGGTAGCTTTCGTGCTCATGGGTCAGCTGGGCATAGGCGAGGCCCTGCTCCAGCCGGATCTCGACGATATCGCCGGGTTGGTAACGGCTCATGGGGCCTCCTTGCTCACAGGCTGTAGGCTTCGAGGGTCGAGGGGTGGAACAGCTCGTCGACCTGCACCCGGCGCGGCGAGAGGCCCTGCGCGAAATGGTAGTCGAGGAATTTGTCGAGCACATGCGCATTGGCGCCGACGCCATAGCTCCAGGGATCGGGGCCCATCAGCGCGCGGGCACGGTTCAGCGTGTCCTCGACGAAGGGCATCGTCACCTTGGTGGCCGAGGTGTCGTTCAAGGCCTCTTCGGCCAGCTTCTTCGACTCCGAGAACGCCTTGAGCAGCGCTGCGGGCAGAAAGGGGTATTCCTCGACCAAGGTCCGGCGCACGCCCAGAACGTGCATCACCGGGAAGATGCGGGTCTGGCGGAAATACTCCTCGGCCGCGCCGATGCTGTCGCGGAACAGGCGGCCGACATGGGGATGGCCCTCGGCAAAGCAGCGCGGCCAGCGCGGGCCGATGAAGCCGTCGATCTCGCCCGCCGCCAGCATGCCGTTCAGCGTGGCACCCTCGGGCGCCTGCTCGATGGTGATGTCGTCGGGCAGCGTCAGCGCGATCTTTTCCGGGCGGCCCGGCGTGTCCATGCCGCCGCGCACCCAGGTCACGTCCGAGGGTTTCACGCCGAAATGCTCTTCCAGGATGCCGCGCACCCAGACGTTGGCCGACAGCTGGTACTCGGCGATGCCGATGCGCTTGCCCTTCAGATCCTCGGGCCGGTCGATGCCGCGGTCGGTGCGGATATAGACCGAGGTATGACGGAACGCGCGGCTCAGGAACACCGGGATCGCGACGTAATGCGGGTTCCCGCGCGCGACCGAGATCGAATAGGACGACAGCGACAGCTCCGAGATGTCGAAGGCCTCGTGCCGGAAGGCGCGGAAGAACATCTCTTCGGGCGACAGCAGCATCGGCACGGGATCGACGCCGTCGATCTTGACCCGGCCGTCGACGATGGCCCGCGTGCGGTCGTAATTCCCCATGGCGAGGGAGAGTTTCAGATCGGACACGTGTTCCTCCTTTACGTGATGCCGCATTGGCGCTGCAGATCCACCGGCTGGCCCGAGGCCGCCGATTCCAGGATCGCGTGACAGATTTCGAGGCTCGCGCGGCCCCAGGCGCCGGTCTGGGCGGGCGCGCGATCCTCGCGCACGGCGCCGACCAGCGCGTCGATGACAGGTCCGCGCGGGGCGGGGCCGAAGGGCACCTCGACGAAGCGGCGCTCGATGTCGCCGAAGACATCCAGCCCGGCAGGCGTCAGCCGCAGGTCGGCGCGGTCGCACAGCGCGATCACCGGGCCGAAATGCTCGTTGTTTTCCGCCTCGATAAGCCCGGCCCCGCTGCCGTAGGTGCGGGTCTGCTTGAGCGCGGCTTCGGCCTCGGCGTCGAGCCCCTGCAAGGCGCGACGCGCCTTGCCATAGGCGGCGGGGTCCTTGCGCTGGCCCAGCTCGCCCACATTATCCATCCAGACGTCGCTGTCGAAATGCGCGTAGCCGGAATAGGTCAGGCTGGCGAAGGATCCATTGGCAAAGGCGATGAGCGCGCTGAACGCGCCTTCCGTCGGGCGCGCGGGATCCCAGGCGCCGGTCATCGCGGTGACTCGGGTGGCAAGGCCACCGGCCAGCCGGCGCACCACGTCGATCTGGTGGATCGCCTGGCTGAACAGGATGCCGCCGCCCTCTTCGGTGCGCAGTTCCTCGGGGCGCCGGGGGCGGTAGAGGAAATCGGTGTAGTTGAACGCCTGGATCATCCGCAGGGATCCCACCTCACCGCTCTCGATCAGGCGCGCCGCGGCCTCGACTGGCGGGTCGAAGCTGTGGCTGGGGCCTACGATCAGATGCTTGCTCGAGGCCTCGGCGGCCGCGACCATGCGGTCGGCATCCGCCATCGAGATGGCGATCGGCTTGTCGACCAGCACATGCTTGCCGGCGGCCAGCGCGGTGCAGACGTGGTCGGCGTGCATCTGGTGCGGCGTGGCGATATAGACCGCCTCCACCTCAGGATCGGCGCAAAGCGGCACGATGTCGTCATAGGTCCGACCGCCGAACTCGGCCTCGAACGCCGCGCGGCTTTCGGCGCGGGGGGCGGCGGCGGCGACCAGTTTCACGCGCGGATCGGCGGTGAAGGTCGGGATCATCAGCATGAAGCCGCGACCCAGCCCGACGACGCCTAGCCTGACGGGCATTTGCGCGGGCTCAGAGGTCAAGGACCAGCCTCCCGCCCGAACAGGCGCGCGAGACGCAGATCATGATCTTGTCGGCCTTTTCCTCGTCCATCAGCACCATGTCGCGGTGATCGGCCTCGCCCTCCAGGAGTCGCGTCTTGCAGGTGCCGCAGGTGCCGCTCTCGCACGAGCTGACGGTCGGGAACCCGGCATCGCGCATAGCCTCGAGGATCGAACGGTCGGCGGGCACGGTCAGCGTGATGCCGGTCTTCTTCAGCTCGACCTCGAAGGCCTCGTCATCGGCGCGCACAACGTCGACGGGCTTGAAATCCTCGAAGTTGACGCGGCCTTCCGGCCAATGGCCCGAGATCGCCTCGATCTCGTCCATCAGGGGCTTTGGCCCGCAGCAATAGACATTCAGCTTCTGCGGCTCGGCAAAATGGTCCCAGAAATCGTAGATCTTCTCGGGGTCGCCCTCGTCGTGATGGGCCAGGACACGGTCGCCGTAAGCGGTGGTCAGGTCTTCCAGGTAGGCCGCCTCTTCCGCGCTGCGGCTGAGGTAGATGATGTTGAAATCCTTGCCTTCGCGCTCAAGATGCGCGGCCATGGCCGAGATCGGCGTGACCCCGATGCCGCCCGCGATAAGCAGGTAGCGCGGCGCGTCGGCCATGGGGAAGTCGTTTTCCGGCGCCTCGACGTTCAGCTCGAACCCCTCGACCGCCTCGTCATGCATCGAGGCCGAGCCGCCCCGGCTGGCCGGCTCGCGCTTCACGGCGATCTTGTAATGGTCCGGCGCGGTGCCGTCGTTGACCAGCGAATAGCGCCGCATTGCCCCCGAGGGCGTCTCGACCGTGACATGCGCGCCGGGCGTGAATCCGGGCAGCGCGCCCTCTTCCATCGGAACCAGCGTGAATTCGGTGATCTGCGGGGTCAGCGCGCGTCTTGCACCGACGCGCATCCTGATGAGCTCCATTCGCCCCTCCCAAAAAACGTGTATCTGCCCTTGCTCGTTTAGATAGCTAAGTATATGTTGTCAAGCATTCGAGATTGGCCTTCACGGGCCCGGGCCGCAGGAGGAGTACGAGATGCTGACCCCCGAAGAGAACGAAGTCCTGACCCGCGTGACGGGTGACGCGCCGATGGCGAAACTGATGCGTCAGCACTGGACGCCGGTCTGCCTGATGGAAGAAGTGGCGGAGAACGACGGCAAGCCGCTGCGCGTCGAAGTGCTTGGCGAATCCTACGTCGCGTTCCGTGATACCAAGGGCCGTCTCGGCATGCTCGACGAGCTCTGCCCGCACCGCAAAGCCTCGCTGGTCTACGGTCGCAACGAGGATTGCGGCCTGCGCTGCCTGTACCACGGATGGAAGATGGATGTGGACGGCAACGTCGTCGCCATGTCGTCCGAGCCCGAGGGAAGCCCGCTGATGGACAAGGTCAAGGCCCGTTCCTACCCGGTGCGCGAATGGGGCGGTTTCGTCTGGGCGTGGCTCGGCGACAAGACCGACATGCCGGAGTTCCAGCCCCCCGCCTTCGCCCCAACCGAAGACACCCCGGTCGCCATCCTGAAGATCCGTGTCCCCGCCAACTGGGCGCAGATCCACGAAGGACAGATCGACAGCGCGCATTCCTCGTCGCTGCATTCATCAACGATGAAACCGGCCCGCGTGGAAAGTGCCGCAGCCGATGACAAATCGTGGTACCGCCCGTCGACCGACAAATCGCCGCGCATGCAGACCGAGACCACCAGCTACGGCTTCCACTACGCAGCGATCCGCAAGCCGATCAAGAACGCAGCAACGCATCATTACCTGCGCATCACCGAGTTCGTGGCGCCATACTACTCGCTGATCCCGCCCAACAACGCCTACAAGGTCGCCAGCGTCATCGTGCCGATCAACGACGACGAGACTGCGTTCCACTTCCTCGCCTTCGGCGGCCCGAAAGTGCCCTCGACCGAGGAATGGCGCGCCTTCAACCACGCTGTTCCGGGCAAGGACCTGGATGAGAAGTGGCGCACGCTTCGGACGCTGGACAACGACTTCAAGCAGGACCGCGAGCTGATGAAGGAAGGCCACTTCACCGGCGTTCCGGGCATCCCGAACGAGGACATCATCATGTGGGTGTCGATGGGCAGCCGCGTGCAGCGCCATACCGACGTGCTGGGCGCCTCGGACCTCGCCATCGTCGAGTTCCGCCGACTGATGACCGACGCCGCGCAGAAGGTGGCCGAGGGCGGCCCGGCGATCGGCACCGCGAGCTTCGCGCTGCAGTCGCGCATCGCCTCGCACGAGGGGGTCTATCCCAAGGATGTCGACTGGCGCACGCTGGTCGCCCATGACCCGGCCGAAGCGGCCGAGTGACGCGCTGGCGCTTTCCTCCCAAGGCGCACGCAGGGAAGGCCCGCACGAGCAATCGTGCGGGCCTTTTTTCATGGTCTTGTTCAGAGTTGCGCGCGCCTCTTCAGACGGTTTCGAGGCGCGCCGCCAGCTCCGCCGACGTCCGGCGCAGCAGCTCGGAGAGTTCATCCGCGCGGCGTGATATGCGCTCCGTCGGCCCATGAATCCCGATGCCCAGCGGGCGTGCGTGCCCCGGCGGCACCGGGATCAGCGTCGACATCATAGACGCATCCCAATGCACCGTGCGGTGCGTCGGAATGTCCAGCAGGTCGCGCGCGTGCAGGATCGACACGTCGGTATCACGATTGGCGTCGAGCACCGCCTCGAAGGCCGCCTGGGGGTAGTCGCGCGGCGAGATCAGCCCCTCGGCCACGGTGCGACGGTAGATCTGCAGCGCCACCGGCCGCGGCGCGCGCGCCAGCATCAGCCAGCCGGTGCCGTTCTGCACCATCAGCCGCCGGTCGCCCGCGCGGATATGGGTGTTGCGCCCCTCCTGCCGGTGCAGCGAGGTGACGTAATCGACATGCAGGTCGGCGGGCGCGGCCAGCACCACCGGCTCGCCCGCAGCCTCGCGCAGACGGCACAGGGCATCGAACAGCACGGTCTGCTCATAATCGTCGACCTGCATCCAGCCCGTCAACGTCTGCAGCCGGGGCGCGGGGAGATAGGCATGGGTCGCGGGATCGAGCGTCATGTAACCCATGTCCAGCATGGTACGCAAAAGCGCGGTCAGGCTGGAAACCGGATAGCCGAGCGCGGCGCCCAGTTCGTGCAGCCGGGCAGGCTGTCGGTGACTGGCGAAGAACTCGAGGATCTCAAACACCCGCGCAGCGGATTTCACCTTGTCTGCGGTCATCTCCCCTGCCCTTCCGATTCACACGGCTCGGCGACCCGTACCGGCCCGCTCCGCCCTGTCACAATCTAGGCGAATCGGGGCGCTGCGGAAAGGGTTCGCGACGCGGCCCCGGCGGATGTCCCGCAGCCGGCGCGCGGGCCTTCGGGCAGAATTCACATCCTCGAAATATCCGCCATGCGGGGCGGTTCGCGTTGACCGGGGGCCCGATTTCGCAAGGCTGTCGGCAAGGGAGACGGCAGGATGCGCGCGCGATTGCGCAGTGGCACGGCCCTCCCCGTTCATCCCTTTCGGCAGGCGGCGGGCACGCCCCGACCGCGCCCTGACACCAGACGAGGTTCCATGCCCGACACCGCCCCCTCCATCCCCCTCCCGCCGTCGTCCGGCACGATCTGCGTCGTCGGCGCGGGCTTCATGGGCTGCGTGATCGCCACGCTCTATGCCCACCACGGCCATGATGTCGCGCTGTGCGACATGAATACCGAGTTGCTGGCCAGCTTTGCCGAGCGCGCGCGCCCGATCGCCGCGACCTTCGCAGACGACTCGGCCGCCGTCGACGCGATGCTGGCACGCGTGCGCACCGAGCCCTCGCTGGCCGAGGCCGTGAAGGGCGCCTTCATGGTGCATGAGGCGGTGCAGGAGAAGCTCGAGACCAAGCAGGCGCTGTTCGCCGAGTTGGACGCGCTCTGCCCGTCGGAGGTGGTTCTGGCCACCAACACCTCGTCGCTGTTGCTGTCGGACATCGGCGCCAGGGTGAACGGCAAGGAGCGGATACTGGGCCTGCACTATATCACGCCCGGGCACATCATCCGCTCGATCGAGGTGATCCACGCCGATTTCACCCCGGCGTCGCTGGTGGAATGGGGCCGGGCCTTCGTCGAATCCATCGATCACGTGGGCGTCGCCTGCGGTGAGCGGCCGGGCTTCCTGATCAACAAGATCCAGTTCGCCATGCTGACCGAGATCTATCGCCTGATGGACGAGGGCATCGCCAGCCGCGACGATATCGACGCGGCCGTGCGGCTGAGCATCGGGCCGCGCCTCGCGCTGTGGGGGCCGCTGCTGACCGAAGATCTGATCGTGTCGAAGGCGACGGCGCTGGCGGTCACGGACTCGCTGTACCACCAGACCGGGGACGAGAACTACAAGGGCCGCAAGGCGCTGCGCGACCTGGCCGAGGCCGGGCACATGGGCGCGATCACCGGACGCGGCTGGTACGAGTACGACGCGCCCTATGCCGAGATCGTCGAGGAGCGCGACCGCCAGCTGACAGACCTCCTGGACTGGCTGCGGGAGCGCGACCCGGTGGGCCGGCTGGCGCCCCGCTGAGACACGAAAAAGGGGGCGGATGATCCGCCCCCTTTCCTTTTCCCACAGTCCGGATAAAGGCTTACTGGCCGCCCAGGTTGATGTGGATGTTCTTCTCCTGCGTGAACGAGATCAGCTCGCCGATCCCCTCCTCGCGCCCCAAGCCCGACTGCTTGTAGCCGCCGAAGGGCGCACCCAGGAAGTGCCGCCCGACCTCGTTGATCCAGACGAAGCCGGCCTCCGCGCGGGCCGCCGCGCGATGCGCCGTGGCCAGGTCCTTCGACCAGATCGAGCAGGTCAGGCCCACGTCGAGGCCGTTCACCTCGTCCATCATCGCCCCCTCTTCCGACCAGCGGCGCAGCACCAGAACCGGGCCGAAGATCTCTTCCCGGGCGACGCGCATGTCGGGCGTGACATCGGCAAAGATCGTCGGTTCGACGAAGCAGCCGTCCGCCATCGCGCCCTCGGTCACCGCGTTGCCGCCGGTGACGACGCGCGCGCCCTCTGCCTTGCCCGAGGCGATGTAGCCCATCACCCGGTCGAAATGCTCGCGCCCGACCAGCGCGCCCATCGTCGTCGCGGGATCGGTCGGCATGCCCGGCTTGAAGCGCGACACATCCGCCTCCAGCCGCTCGACGACCGCGTCGTGCAGGTCGTCATGCAGGAAGGCGCGGCTGGTCGAGCCGCAGCTCTGCCCGCACCAGCTGAAGTTCATGCCCGCGACGATGGCGTTGGCCACCTTGTCGGGGTCGCTGTCCGGATAGGCGATCAGGGCGTTCTTGCCGCCCAGTTCCAGCAGCACCGGCTTCAGCGTGTCGCTGGCCGCGCGCATCACCGCGCGCCCGGCCCCCACCGAACCGATCAGCGTGACCTTGTCGATACCCTTGTGCGAGGCCAGCGCCGCGCCCGCCTCCGTCCCGCCGGGGAGCACGGTGAAGACACCCTTGGGCAGCAGGCCGTCGATCAGCTCGGCCAGCCTCAGCGCCGAGAGCGGCGCCTGCACCGGAGGCTTGATGATGACCGCGTTGCCCGCAGCCAGCGGTGCGCCCATCTTGCCGCCGCAGAACATCAGCGGGTGGTTGAACGCCAGGATCCGCGCCACCACGCCCAACGGCTCGCGCAGGGTCATGTTGATGCGCTCGGGGCCCATCGGGATGGTGTCGCCCTTCATCTCGGTGACGAGGCCGGCAAAGAATTCCATCTGCGCCGCGGCGACGCCCGCGTCGCCGCGCATTTCGGTATAGGGGTTGCCGCAATTGGCGGAATCCAGCAGCGCCAGCTCGTCGCCGTGCTTGCGGATGATGGCGGCGATCTCCTTGAGCACGCGCGCGCGCTCCAGGGGCGCCACGTCGCGCCATTCGCGGAACCCCGCGCGGGCGCTTGCCACGGCCGCGTCGACATCCGCCTCGCCCGCCGTGGCCACCTGGGCCAGCACCTTGCCGGTTGCCGGGTCGAAGGTCGGATCGGTGCGCCCGGATTGCGGCGCGTGCCAAGCATTGCCGTAGTAGAGGCCCAGGTTGTCGGGCAGGATCGGTTCGAGCATGGAGCCCTCCTTGTCTTGCAGGGGGCGGGCGACCGGGGCCGCCGCGCCGAGGGTTGTCACAGCATCGACGGCAGCAGCGTCGTCAGCCCGGGAACCAGCGCCAGCACGATCATGCCCAGCAGGTACAGCAGCACGAAGGGCCAGGCCGAGGAGAAGACCTTGCCGAGGCTGGCATCCTCCCACGCGCTTTTCAGCGCGAACAGCGTGTAGCCGAAGGGCGGGGTCATGCCCCCCACGGTGATGTTCACCAAGAACAGCAGCCAGAACCAGATCGGATCGAATTGCAGCTCCTCGATGATCGGCAGGTAGATCGGGATGACGATCAGCATCAGCGCGATCTGGTCGATGAACATGCACAGCACGAAGGGCAGCAGCATCAGCAGGATCAGCATCACCCAGCGTGACTGTTCCAGCCCCACGACCCATTCGGTCATCGCCGAGGCGCCGCCGGTAAAGGCCAGCAGCTGGCTGAACAGCTTCGAGCTGGCCATGATGAACAGGATCATCGCCGCCACCTTGGCCGAGGAGACCAGCGACTCGCCGATCATCTTCAGGGACAGGTTGCGATAGATCGCGGCGGTGATGAGCGAGCCGATGACCCCCATCGCGCCCGCCTCGGTCGGCGTGGCGATCCCGGCCAGGATCAGACCCATCACCATCAGGATGATGATCGAGAACGGCACCACCCGCAGCAGCGCCCAGCCCTTGTCGGCCAGCGTGGCACGGGTGCCGTCGTCGGGCTCGTCGGGCGCCAGCGAGGGGTTGAGCCAGACCCGGATGAAGCAATAGCCCAGGAAGATGCCCGCGAACATCAGCCCCGGGATGATCCCCGCGATCAGCAGCCCGGCGATCGACACGCCGGCCAGCGTGCCAATGATGATGACCAGGACGCTAGGCGGGATCAGCGGCGCCAGGCTGGCGCCGGCCAGGATCGTGCCGGCCGACAGCCGCGCGTCGTACCCGCGCGCGATCATACCCGGCAGCAGCGAGCGGCCCAGCATGGCCGCCACGCCCATCGCAGCACCCGACAGGGTGCTGAACACCGTGGCCAGCAGGATCGACAGCACGTACTGGCGCCCCTTCACCCGACCGACCAGCGTGTCGATGGACCGGAACAGCACCTCGACCGAGTTCGAGCGGAACAGGATCTCGCCCATCAGGATGAACAGCGGGATGGTGACCAGCGATTGCGTGGTCGTCGTCTCGTAGAGCGAGTTGACGAACATGCCGTAGCCCATCGGTCCCATGATGACCGCGACGGCCAGCAGGTTGACCAGCAGGAAGGCCGCGAAGACGGGCAGGCCTACGGCCATGAAGCCCAGAAGCAGCCCCACGCCGGTCGCGACGGCGGCGATACCTTCAACCATGGGTCACCTCGGGTTGGGAGTCGGTCTCGGAAAGCGCCTGGCCGAAGGCGAGGCGCAGAAAATACAGGCCGGAATTGGCCACGCCATAGGTGATGAAGGCCACCAGGATCCATTTCGGAATGCGCACGGTGGTCAGGGTCGCCGTCCCGCGCGAGGCCAGGTGCTGCACCTCGCCGATGCAAAGCCAGGCAGCCCAGAGACAGGTCGCCGCCGCCACCAGGAAGCCCGCGCGCAGGATCACCTGGCGCAGCCGGCCGACCAGGTCGGGCAGGATAGTCACGGCCACGTGCCCGCCTTCGCGGGTCAGCCAGGGCGCGGTGCTGAACACCGTGATCAGCAGCAGGAAGGAAACGAAATCGCTCGCCCAGAGGGTCGGCGCGCCGAAGGCATAGCGCGAGACGACCTCGAAGGCGTAGATGAGCACGATGGCTGCCAGCGCACCGACGCCGATGAAGAACATCAGCCGGGTCAGCACGTCCTGAAGCGTCAGGATCGGTCGCATGGAGGGAAGCTCCTGGAACGGAAAGGCCGAAGAGAATGGGCCGAGAAGGACGACCGGGGGACGGAAAGACGCGCGGCACCAAGCGGCCGCGCGTCGGAAGGGGCCGGGCCCCGATCAGCCGTCGAGATCGGCTTCGGTTGCCAGACGGCGAATTTCCTCGATCGCCTCGCCCGATTGCGTGGCCGCGAGGTCCATCACGCCCGAGAACCAGGCCGAGCTGAGCGTGCCCGCCAGTTCCTCGGACAGCTCGGTCACGCTCATGCCCTCTGCTTCCAGGGCGGCGCTCTCTTCGGCGACTAGCGTGTCGAACAGGCCATTGGCCTCGATCTCGAACTCGCGCGCGGCGGTCTCGATCTCGGCCCGGGTTTCCTCGGACAGGTCGTTCCAGGTGTCAAGGTTCATCAACACCAGATGGCCGACCTGGCCGAAGGTCGGGCGCATCATGTAGTCGGCGACCTCGAACCAGCGGTAGGACAGAGCGCCGATGGTCGGCCAGGCCGCACCGTCGATCACACCGCGTTCCAGCGCCGGGTAGATCTCGCCGCCCGGCAGCACCACGGGCGAGCCACCCAGCACGTTGATCGCCGGGTGGTAGATCGGCGTGCCGCGCACGCGACGTCCTTCGAGGCCGTTCTCGCCGACCGGCTCGTTCAGCATGATGTGGTAGCCATTCAGGTCGTAAAGCACAGCGATCAGCTTCAACCCCTGCTCCTGGTAATCGGCATCCACCGCGTCCCAAATTCCGGCTTCGCGCAAGGCCTCGGTATCGCCCGACAGGCCGTCCAGCGCCATTCCCACCGAAGTCTGGTTGAAGTGATAGGCACCATTGGTGAACAGCAGGTCGAACAGGCCGCGCGACACCGGGTCGAACTGCTCGAACGGGGGCACGGTCTCGGGGCCCATGACGTTGACGCCGAAGCCCTCGGTTACGGCTTCGTCGAGCGTCTCGATGAACGACGTCAGCACGTCGACCGCAACATAGCTGGAATCCCAGCCCGACAGCAGGCGGAAGTCGCGTGCCTCGGCGGCACCAGTCAGGCCCAGCGTCGCGGCCGACAGCGCCGAAGCGCCCGCAAGGGCACGCAGTTTGTTGGTGAATGTGGTGGATGAAGTCATGTCGCTCGCTCCTCCCGTAGCGTTCCGACTGCGCCGCCCCTGGGCGGACAGTCTGGTCTGGATTGGCTGCTCAACCTAAAGGGTAAGCTATCTAAGCTTATTTGGCGGAGAGCACCTTGTCTTGATTGCCGGCGGGATCATTGCGACATTTCACATATATGAAATCGTACCGCCCTGCCCGTTCCGGCTTCAGCGCGCAGCCAGCCAGCGCCCCAACTTCCTGTTCAGGAATGGCAGGATCAGCCCGACATTCAATCCGGTCAGCAGCAGCGCCACGATGAACAGCGAGACCGCCATTGGCATGCCCTGGGTGAAGGGCCGCGTGGCCAGCACCAGGACGATAAGCGCGGGATAGACGGCCAGCATGCTGACCGCCCAGCGCTTCCAGAACTTCGGTTGTTGCGGCGGCACGGCGGAGGGGCTCTGCGTCGTGAGTCGCTCTGCGGTCTGGGTCGGATGGGTCACGTCGGTCTCTCTTGCAAAAGGACGCGCGGCCCGGAGGGGTCCGGGCCGCGCGATCTGTTAGGCTGCGCCAGGGTGGCATCAGCCGGCGGCGTTCTGTTGCACGCTGGCCCGGCGCCCCGCCACCAGGTGCCGTGCCAACATGGCTGCCCCGAGCGCGATGCCCGCGACCGCGAGCAGCTGGAAGGGCGCGACCGCCGCAACCGCACTGCCTAGCAGAAGTACCCGCTCCGCCGGCGATACCGGCTTGCTGGCGAAGGCCTCGACCGCGGTGGCCACGGACAGCGTGGCAATCACGCCCCCAACCACGGCCAAAGTATTCGACAGCGGGTCGGCCAGCAGCATCAGTGCCGGGTTCCAGACGAAGGCGAAGGGCAGCATGAAGCCGATCGAGGCCAGTTTCACCGAGGTGAAGGCGATCTTGAACGGGTCTTCATGCGCAATCGCCGCCGCCGACAGGGCCGCCACCGCAATCGGCGGGGTCAGCGCCGAGAGAACGGCAAAGTACAGCAGGAACATGTGGCTCTGCAGCACCGGATAGCCCAGTTGCGCCAGCGCCGGACCGACCAGCACGGCAGCCAGGATGTAGGCGCTCGGGGTCGGCATGCCGAGACCCAGGATGATCGTCACGACAGCGGCGATAACCAGCGTCAGGATCGGCTGCGAGTTGCTAATCACCAGGATCAGGTTCGCGGCCTTCATACCCAGCCCCGTCATCGACAGGCCCCCGATCACCAGACCCGCGGCGGCACAGGCGCCAGCCACCGGCAGGATGCGCAGCGTGGTCTCGCCCAAGCCCTCGATCACCTGCCACGGCGACAGGCGCGTCGCCTTCAGCAGCGTCGAGGCGATGATGACACCCATCACGCCGATCCCGGCGGTGAAGGTCGGAGAATAGCCCGAGAGCAGCGCCACCACGATGCCGATGATCGGCAGCAGGAAGACCCAGCCCGTGCGGAACGTCTGCGCTACGGTCGGCATCTCGTCCTCGGACGGGCGCAGGTCTTCGCGCACGGCGCGCAGGTGGACCTGACTAAAGACGCCGAGGTAGTAGAGCAGTGCGGGCACCACGGCGGCGACGACCACCGCCTTGTAATCCACGCCGGTATATTCGGCGAGAATGAAAGCGGCCGACCCCATCACCGGAGGCATCGCGCTGCCCCCCGTCGAGGCCGCGACCTCGACCGCGCCGGCGAAGCGCGCGCTGTAGCCCAGTCGCTTCATCACCGGGATGGTGATCGAGCCCGTCGCCACCACGTCCGAGGTCGGGCTGCCCGACATCGTGCCGTAGAGCCCTGAGGAAATCACCGCGATCTTCGCCGGACCGCCGCGGGTGCGCCCGGTCAGAAGCGCCGCGAGGTTGAAGAAGAACTCGCCCCCACCCGCTTTCGACAGAAAAGTGCCGAACATCACGAACAGGAAGACGTAGCTGGCGACCACCTGGATCGGCACCCCGAACACGCCATCCGTGGTGAAGACCAAGATATCGAGCAGGTAGGTGAAATCGTCGACGCCATGCCCGAAGGGCGGCGGCAGCAGGTAGCCGAACCAGTTGTACGCCAGGAAGGCCACGACCACGATGGTAAGTCCCATGCCCGTGGTCCGGCGCGTCGCTTCGAGGGTCAGGAGCAGTAGCGAGATGCCGAAGAAGAGCTGCGCGGGCGTGAACGGATCCAGCAGGCTGATGCGGTCCGCAATGGCGGTGGCGTTCACGAAGAAGAAGATGCCCGCTGCCAGGCTGAGCAGCGACAGGGCGATATCATAGAACGGGATGCGGTCGGGAGCGTTCGGCGTGGCACCGATCGCCGCGAACATGATCGCGTAGATCCCCGAAACGAAGAGGATGCCCAGAACTAGCGGATCCGAGATGGTGAAGAGGTTGGCGTAGATCACCCAGGCCGAGAAGATCGCGGCCACCACGACGATGGCCCGTTGCTGGCCGGCCGCAAGATCCCTCCTGCGGCCAGTGGAGACGAGTGTCCCGATCATTGCGACAGCCCTGCCTCACTGTAGGCACGGGCGGCGCCGGGGTGGAACTCGAGCACGCTGGGCGTGGCGAGCAACTCGGGCGTCAGGGATTGCATCGCGCTGTGAACCGCGCGCACCTCGTCGATGTTGGTGATTAGGGCGTTGGTCAAGGCATAGGCGTCGTCGTCGCTCATCGCGTCGGTCGCGGCCAGCAGCGCCCCCAGCGTCACGGTGTTCACGTCCGCCTGCTGGTTCGAATAGCTGCCAGCGGGAATGACCATCTGGCCGGTGCCGAAGCGCTCGTTGGTGGCGTCGATGACCTCCTGCGGGACCGACAGCAGCACAACGTCAGCATTCGTGTCCACCGCGCGAAACGACGAGTGGTTGATGAAGATGCCGTTGGTAATCATGTCGAGCCGTCCGTCCTGCAGCAGCTCGCCCTGCTCATTGGCGCCGGCGCGCACGAACTGGCCGCCAGCTTCGGCCAGGGATTCGTCGGTCACCCCCACCAGCTCGAACATCATCAGCGCGATGTTCGAGGTGATGTTCCCCGAGCGATTGATGCCGATGCGGATCGGCGCGCCGCTGCCGGCGATGTCGTCCAGGCTGTCGATGCCGTATTGCTCGGCCATCGAGCGGTCGAGGAAGAAGTGCATCGGCGCCCAGTTGTACATGTAGCCGATGGCCCGCATGTTCGTGATCGGCCCGCGGAAGGGCTCTTCGCCTCCCAGCGCGAGCTGCGCCTCGGCGTCGTGCACCAGGCCCAGATCCGTGCGCCCGGCGCCCAGCAGGCCGATGTTGGCGAACCCGCCGCCCGTAGCCTGATAGGTCACCACGGCCGAGGTGTCCGCCACCTGCGCGGCGCGGTCGATGCCGGCGCCCAGCAGCGACCAAAGGCCGCCCGGGTTCCCGCCTGAAAGAGTGAGGTTGAGCGATTGGCCGTGACCAGCCGTCGCCGAGACGGCGAGGCCGGCAGCCATCGCGATTGCAGTGAAACGCATAATCATGTCCTCCCGTTTGGCCCTGCGTCGCGCCCCTCTCCCGTCCGACATCCGGAACACGGGGGCCGGATCGGTGGTTTGCGAAACATAGCTTAGACATCTATCTTTAAAGCCCTCGCTAGGAGATTGTCAACGATTAGATACCAAAGCTTGCTATCCCCCCACTCAAGCTCGACGCGGAAGGCGTTACGGTCCCCCGCGGCGCTGGAAACCGGGTAATGCCGACACTCACGAAGGCAACATACATCATGACGAAGACCCTGTGCGGGCGGGCGCCCTCGCCCATCCTGCAGCAGCACTATTGCGCCTACCGGTGCTACGACGCCGAGGCGGGCCGCGCATTTCATGAGGATTTGCGGCTTTGATGGTGTGCCCCCCCGACGGCATCGATGTGCCAAGGTGGGTCTGCAAGGATCCACAAAGGAGAGCGGTCATGTCGGAGATTATCACGGTCGGGCTCGATCTGGCGAAGAATGTGTTTCAGGTCCACGGTGCCGACGCTACGGGCCGGGCGGTGCTGCGCAAGAAGCTGCGAAGAGATCAGGTCTGGCATTCTTTGGACAGCTGCCGGCCTGCGTCGTCGCGATGGAAGCCTGCGGTGGCGCCCATTTCTGGGGGCGCGAGATCGGGAAGATCGGGCATGACGTGCGGTTGGTCCCACCCGCCTACGTGAAGCCATTCGTGAAGCGCCAGAAGAATGATATGGCTGATGCCGAGGCGATCTGCGAGGCGGCGACGCGCCCGACGATGCGCTTCGTGCCGGTGAAGAGCGAGGAGACCCAAGGCGCGGCGATGGTCTTTCGCATCCGCGAGTTGCTTATCCGGCAGCGAACCCAGACCATCAATGCCCTGCGCGGGCATCTGGGCGAGTTCGGAATGATCGTTCCGCAGCGCGCGGCCAACATGTCGAAGCTGATTGCCATTGTGGAAGACCCGGAAAGCGGTCTGCCTGCCGATGCCATCCCCACGCTCAAGGTGTTGGTGGCGTCACTCGCCCATCTCGGAGCGGAAATCGGCAAGCTCGATGCCGAGATCGCCCGGTGTGCCAAGGAGAATGAGGTGGCGCGGCGCCTGATGACAGTCCCGGGGATAGGTCCTCTGATTGCCACGGCCATAGCGGTTCTGGCTCCGCCCCCCGAGACGTTCCGCAAAGCGCGCGACTTCGCGGCCTGGCTCGGGCTCACGCCCCGTCAGCATTCCACAGGAGGCAAGCAGCGTCTCGGGGCCAACACGAAGATGGGCGAACGGTCGTTGCGGCGATTGCTGATCATCGGGGCCAACAGCGTCATCATCAAGCGGCATGTTCATGCCGCTGCCCGGCCGGGCACATGGCTTGGCGAGATGCTGACGCGCAAGCCGCCGATGCTGGTGCGGGTCGCGCTGGCGAACAAAATGGCGCGGATCGTCTGGGCGCTGATGGCCCGAGGCGGCGCCTACCAGTCTCCGACCGCTGCGGCGTAAGCCGTCACTGGTCGCGAGGACGTCGGAGCGGAAGAGGGCAAGGAGACGTTTGGCGCACGGTCGTGAGACGGGATCGGGAGGACCAGAGCGCAACAGAGTGCCATCGAGCACGCGGCTTTGATCTGGACCCGACCTGCGAACACCATACGGGCCCGCGGCGTGATGATGGCCGCAACAGAGGCCGGATACATGTCAGCACCCGACACCGCGCGAAACTGATCCAGAAACCCTCTTGCGCAAGGGGCGGTTATACATGTTGCGCAAATGCTGTGAAGGTTTCACCTTGCGAATCCAGTCTGTTAGTCAGGCTGCATGAGCAGACCCATACCCCCGACCTACAAGACCAGGAACTGGCCAGCCTACAATGAAGCAGTCAAGCGCCGGGGCTCGCTGACGATCTGGTTTGACCCCGAGATGAGCTGGGATGCCGCGCCGACAGGCAGGCGTGGCCGCCAGCAGACCTACAGCGATGCCGCTATCCAGACGTGCCTCTCGATGAAAGTGCTGTTCGGCATGGCGCTCCGGCAGACGACCGGGTTCGTCGAGAGCCTGCTACGGCTGGTCGGCCTGAACTGGACGGTGCCCGACTTCAGCACGCTATCTCGCCGCCAGAAGACCTTGGCCGTGAACATCCCCTACCGCGGCTCCAAGGGGCCGTTGCACCTGCTGATCGACAGCACCGGGATCAAGGTCGAAGGTGAAGGCGAGTGGCACGCACGCAAGCATGGCGGCCCGAAACGGCGCGTCTGGCGCAAGCTCCACCTTGGGATCGATGAAGAAACGTTGGAGATCCGGGCCGTCGAAGTCACCGGGAGCCACATCGGTGATGCGCCCATCCTACCCACCTTCTCGACCAAATCCCGCAGGACCAGGAAATCGGTAGCGTTACGGCTGATGGCGCCTACGACACGCGCAAATGCCACGATGCGATTGCAGATCGCGGTGCCCATGCCGTCATCCCGCCCCGCAAGAACGCGAAGCCCTGGAAGACGATCACCGCCGGAGCCGTGGCGCGAAATGAGGCCCTGCGCGCGGCGAAATACCTGGGCCGCGCGCTCTGGCGACGATGGAGTGGATACCACCGCCGAAGCCGCGTCGAGACAAAGATGCATTGTATCAAGTTGCTGGGCCAGCGGCTCATGGCACGGGACTTCGACCGACAGGTCGCCGAACTCCAGGTCCGCATCGCCGTCCTGAACGGCTACACCGCGCTCGGAATACCCGTCACGGAAGCTGTGGGATAAGTCCGTCCGGGGAAAGGGGAACCTCGGCCTTAAGCCGATTTGTGCATCAGAGCCCTTGACACTAATAATTAGCTATCTATGTTTTTTCCCGGCGATGGTTCCCCGGAAGAGGAGCCGGATTTCATCGCTGCATCAAACTGGAGGAAATTCATGTCACGGACAGCCAATTTGGCCGGCCCGCGTTCGCGGACCGGAATGGTGGTGCTTTGCCTCGCTCTGACCGCGGGCTTCGCCCCGCTCGCGTCGGCGCAGGAGCAGCCCGCCTTCAACGAACATGCGGGAACCCTGCCGGACGGGACGGCATGGCTGATCCGCGTGCCCGAGAACTGGAATGGTCGACTACTCAGGGATCTGGATTTCGCCAGCAACGTTTCGGTCGCGTCAGCGGTCCAGCGGTATGACGACCTGCTCGGTCGTGGCTATGCCTTCGCCGGGCTCGCCCGGCACCCGCTGCGCCTGTGGCAATACGATCCGCAGCGTGAAATCCTGAATCTACAAGCTGTTCAGGACATTTTCACGGACCTGGAGCGCGCTCCTGACATGGTGCTGCAATACGGCTGTTCTGGCGGAGGGCTCGACAGCCTCGCTTCGGCCGAGGATTACCCGGACAGGATCGACGGTGCCGCCGTGCTTGCCGCCCATACGCCGGTCTGGATCATGAGCAGTTTCCTGGATGGCTGGTTCGCCATGCAGACCCTGCTGGGCGAAAGCTATGAGGCCGCTGGGCACGGTCCGGCCAGCGATCTCGCCATCGTCGGCCTGCCCAATGCCGGAGCGGGTGGCGAGCGCAGCCTTGACGCGATCCGTGCGTCCTGGATGGCCGCCATCGAAACGGCGGGCGAAAGCCCGGAGGGCCGCGCGCGGCTGGCGCTTGCCTTCGCCATCGGACAGTGGTCGCCGTGGATGGTCGAGGGGACCGAACTACCCGACACCGCGGATGCCGGCGCCATGGCCGACATGATCGTGGCCTCGGCGCTGCGCATCGGCGGTAATGTTGGCGGGTCCTCGCGGCTTCTGTTCGAAAACGCCGCATCGGGGCAGCAACTTTCCGGGAACGAGGGGGTCGACTATGCCGCCTTCTACCAGAATGCCGCACCCGCGATGGCGCGGACGGTTGAGGCGCTCTACGAACAGGCCGGTTTGGACCTTCAGGCCGACATTGCCAGGATCGACGCCGCCCCCCGCATCGCGGCCTCGGATTATGCGCGCGATTTCTGGGCCGCAGACGGGCGCACGACGACCGGCGATCTGCAGGTTCCGGCGATCCGCATCCACATGCTGGGCGACTGGGCCATTCCCTACACGCTGATGGAAGGCTACGGCGCGCTGGTGCAGGAGCAGGGTACCGGCGATCTGTATCGGCAGTCGCTGGTCCAGGGCACGGGCCATTGCGAGTTCACGGCTGCCGAAAGCACGGCCATCGTCGAGACCCTGGTCGAACGGATCGAAACGGGCGCCTGGCCCGAGACATCGCCCGAGGCGCTGAACGCCGCAGCCGAGGCGCTGGAAACCGGGAGCGCCCCCCGGTTCATCGAACACGGTGATTGGCGCGTGGCAGCCTATAACCGGCCCTGGGTTCCGGCAGAATGAGCCGATGGGGAACTGGCGCTGCGCCGGTTCCCCCACAGGTCCGGTGGCGCAAGTCATTGGTGGACCGTCGCCAACGCGCAGTGGGCATCTCTGGCGAGGGCAAGTGTTCCCATGTCTGGACGACCCCTGCTGCGCAAGCTGGGAATTGACGCGCCTATGCCGAAAGCAGTCATGTCTACGGCCTTTGTGGTGCGGTCTAGCCGCTGGCCCAGATGAAGTCCGCGGATCGGGTCCCAATCAAAATTGCGCGCTTTCTGCGCCTTGACCCCCTGGGGTGTCCCGATCCCCGGTTCGACCGGTTTGTCATCTCTTCTCAGCTTCACGCATTCCGTCAGCGGTTCCGCGCTCAGGAGACAGGGGCCGCGTAGATCTCGTTGGCGTTGTTGCAGAAAGTCGGCCTGAGTTGTGAGTGCCCCTTTCCCATTCAGTTTCATGCCACGCGGACGACGTGGGCGGTGCCGAGCGCGTTGAAGCGATTGACAAGGGCGACCCGGATGTGGATTTCGGCGGTTTGGCGATCTGGATCCCGCGCGGCGATGCGCTCACCGAAGGCCTTCAGGCATCGCATCTTGGCCTCCACTCGGCTACGGGCGTGGTATCCGGTCCACCGCTTCCAGAATGCCCGACCGTAGTGACGCGTGGCGCGCAGGGTTTCGTTGCGCGCCTTGGCAGCCGGGCAGTCCTCTTTCCAAGCTCGACCGTTCCTTCGGGTCGGT
>NZ_FNEJ01000036.1 GCF_900100085.1 Salipiger marinus | reverse complement strand
GAATCTCGCGGCCAAAATCGGCGAAATCGGCGGACAGGATGGAGGGCGCGATCTTTACGCGGCGGTCAAAGGGCATGGGCTGGTCCTTGTGGGGGCGGGAAGAGGCGGGGGGCCAGCCCCCCGCACCCCCCGGGATATTTGTGGTCAGAAGAAGGATCAGGCGGAAGGACGGTCGATGTCGAGCCCGCCACGGAACACGCGGCTGGCGCGGATGTCGGGTTCGGTCAGGGTGGACAGGGCCTGCGCGTCAAGCGGGCCGCGACCGGCCTCAAAGAGCCGGCTGGCCTGCCGCAGCCGCGCCCGGTCGAGCGCGTTGCGCAGCGAGCGGGCATTGGCGAAATGCGGCTGCTGGCGGCGCGCGGTGACATACTCGGCCATGGCGGCGCGGGCGGGACCGTCAAGCGCATACCCTTGGGCATCCAGCATGGTCTGGGCGATCTGCAGCAGTTCGGCATCGCTGTAGTCGGGAAAGTCGATGTGATGGGCGATGCGCGAGCGGAAGCCGGGATTGGAGGCAAAGAACCGGTCCATCCGGTCGGCATAGCCCGCAAGGATCACCACAAGATCGTCGCGGTTGTTTTCCATGACCTGCAGCAGGATCTCGATCGCCTCCTGCCCGTAATCGCGTTCGTTTTCCGGACGGTAGAGGTAGTAGGCCTCGTCGATGAACAGCACGCCGCCCATCGCCTTCTTCAGCGCCTCCTTGGTCTTGGGGGCGGTATGGCCGATATACTGCCCCACCAGATCGTCGCGGGTGACGGTGACCAGATGTCCCTTGCGGACATAGCCCAGCCGGTGCAGCAGGTCGGCCATGCGCAGCGCCACCGTGGTCTTGCCGGTGCCGGGATTGCCGGTGAAGCTCATGTGCAGGGTGGGCGGCGCGCTGGCAAGGCCCAGTTCGCGCCGCGCCCGGTCGACCAGCAGCAGCGCCGCCGTCTCGCGGATGCGGGCCTTGACCGGAGCGAGGCCGATCAGCGACCTGTCCAGATCCTGCAGGATGTCCCGGACGCTCGAGGCTTCACAGGCGGCGGTCAGATCCACGCTCTGGGGGCGGGGGACAGGGGCTGTGGATGACATGGGCGGGCTCCGGGCTTCTTCTGACCAAAAATATCCTGCGGGGGTCCGGGGGGCGCAAAGCCCCCCGGTGCGGTGTTCAGGCGTAGCGGCGGCCCTCGGGTTCGCGCAGCGCGTAGCTTTCGATGCTGTAGCGGAGGCTGCGGCCCTCGCCCTCCTGCCGGACAAGACGGAAGCCGGGTTCGTCGGCGGGGCGGTTCACGATGAAGCTCATGCGGATGGATTCCCAGCCCGGCGTGCTGTCAAAGGCGATGACCCGGATGTATTTGCCGCCATGCATCTTGCGGCATTCGTTGACCTCGAACACCACGGCGGCGGCGTCGGGATTGTCGAACATCGGGTGGCCCCACATCTCCCAGTAGGTGTTGCGCGGGTGCGGATCGTCGGTCACCTCGACCGAAACCGCCCAGCCCTGATCGATGGCATACTGGGCCTGTGCGTGGATGTCCTGATCGGTGAGGTCGGGCAGAAAGCTGAACTGGCCTTGTCTCAGTCGCATGGCATGTCTCCTGAAATCTGAACGGGGGAGGAGGGCGCGTGCCCTCCGGCGGCATCACATCGCCACGCTGGCGGTGGGGGCGTAATCGGGCGCATCGGTGGAGACGTAGTCGAAGCTGACATCCTTCCAGACCTCCAGCGCCTGCTGCAGCGGCGTGCAGGTGCGGGCGGCGTCGCGCAGGATGTCCGGGCCTTCGTTCCAGATGTCGCGCCCCGCGTTGCGGGCAAAGACCATCGCCTCCAGCGCCACGCGGTTGGCGGTGGCGCCCGCCTGAATGCCCTGCGGGTGGCCGATGGTGCCGCCGCCGAACTGCAGCACCACGTCTTCGCCCAGATAGGTCAGCAGCTGGTGCATCTGCCCGGCATGGATGCCGCCCGAGGCCACCGGCATCATCTTGTTGAGCGAGGCCCAGTCCTGATCGAAGAAGATGCCGTTTTCCAGCGCCATCGGGTTCCGCTCCTCGCGGAAGATGTCGTAATAGCCCTTGGTGGTGGCGGGATCGCCTTCAAGCTTGCCGACCACGGTGCCTGCATGCAGGTGATCGACCCCGGCAAGCCGCATCCATTTGGCGATGACCCGGAAGCTGACGCCATGGCTGCGCTGGCGGGTATAGGTGGAATGCCCCGCCCGGTGCAGGTGCAGGATCATGTCATTGTCGCGCGCCCATTTGGCCATGGACTGGATCGCGGTATAGCCGATCACCAGATCGATCATCACGATGACCGAACCCAGCGACTTGGCGAATTCCGCGCGGGCATACATCTCTTCCATCGTGCCGGCGGTGACGTTGAGATAGGTGCCCTTGACCTCTCCCGTCGCGGCGGAGGCGCGGCTGACCGCCTCCATGCAGTAAAGAAACCGGTCCCGCCAGTGCATGAAGGGCTGGCTGTTGATGTTCTCGTCATCCTTGGTGAAATCGAGCCCGCCCTTCAGCGCCTCATAGACCACGCGGCCATAGTTGCGGCCCGACAGGCCCAGCTTGGGCTTGACCGTGGCCCCCAGCAGCGGGCGGCCATAGACGTTGAGCCGTTCGCGTTCCACCACGATGCCGGTGGCGGGGCCCTGAAAGGTCTTCACATAGGCCACCGGCAGGCGCATGTCCTCCAGCCGCAGGGCTTTCAGCGGCTTGAAGCCGAAGACATTGCCGATGATCGAGGCGGTGAGGTTGGCGATGGAGCCGCCTTCGAACAGGTCGAGATCATAGGCGATATAGGCAAAGAATTCGCCCGTGCTGTTGGGCACCGGATCGACGCGGTAGGCCTTGGCGCGGTATTTGCCGCAGGCGGTCAGCCGGTCGGTCCAGACCACGGTCCATGTGGCGGTGGAGGATTCGCCCGCGACGGCGGCGGCGGCTTCCACCGGATCCACGCCCTCCTGCGGGGTGATGCGGAAAAGCGCGATGATGTCGGTGTCCTTGGGGGTGTAATCCGGCTCCCAATAGCCCATCTGGGCGTATTTCATCACGCCCGCCGAATAGCGCTTCTTGGCGTCGGTGACGGTCTTGGCGTCGCTCATGTCGTTCATGGTCGTCCTCCTGCTGGGATGGGTCGGGCCGGGATGGGCCGGGTCTGGGGCACGCGGCTGTCAGGCCGCGCGGGCGGCGGGATCGGGTGTCACGCCGCGCGGGCGGCGGCGATGCGGGGGGCGAGCGCGCCGCTGGCATAGCGCCGCGCCATGTCGTCAAGGCTGATCGGGGAGATCCGCTCTGCCTGTCCCGCCGCCCCGAAACGGTCGAGCCGGTCACGGCACAGCGCCTCCAGCTCTGCCATCGCGGGGATCAGGAACTTGCGCGGGTCGAATTCGCCGGGCTGTTCCTGCGCCACGCGGCGGAACTGCGCGGTCATCGCCATGCGGCAGTCGGTGTCGATATTGACCTTGCGCACGCCCATGCGGATGCCGCGTTCGATCTCGGCCAGCGGCACGCCCCATGTCTGCGGCATGTGGCCGCCATGGGCATTGATGAGATCCTGCAGCGCCTGCGGCACCGAGGAGGAGCCGTGCATCACCAGATGGGTGTCGGGCAGCTTGGCATGGATGGCGGCGATGGTGTCCATGGACAGGATCTCGCCATCGGGCTGGCGGGTGAATTTATAGGCGCCGTGCGAGGTGCCGCAGGCGATGGCCAGCGCGTCGCATTGCGTGGCCTGCACAAATTCCACCGCCTGATCGGGGTCGGTCAGCAGCTGGCTGTGGTCCAGCCTGCCTTCGGCACCCGATCCGTCCTCGGCTGCGGCCTCGCCGGTTTCCAGACTGCCCAGCACCCCCAGTTCGCCCTCGACGCTGGCACCGACGGCATGGGCGGCGCGGGTGACGCGGGCGGTGATCCGGGCGTTATAGGCGTAGCTGGCGGGGGTTTTCATGTCCTCCAGCAGCGAGCCGTCCATCATCACCGAGGTGAAACCGTGGCGGATCGCCGACAGGCAGGTGGCGTCGTTGTTGCCGTGGTCCTGATGCAGCACGATCGGGATGCGGGGGAACATCTCGGCCAGCGCCTGCACCATGTGGCGCAGCATCACGTCGCCCGCATAGCTGCGCGCGCCCCGGCTGGCCTGCAGGATGACCGGGGCGCGGCAGGCCTCGGCGGCGCGCAGGATCGCCAGCCCCTGTTCCATGTTGTTGATGTTGAAGGCGGGCACGCCGTAGCCCTGATCTGCGGCGTGATCCAGCAACTGCCGGAGCGTGATGAGCGGCATGGGGGTCTCCTTTCCGGTGGGGGTCAGTGCGCGGTGGCGGGGCTGCGGGTCAGGTGGCGGGCCAGATCGGCCACGGCCTCGGCGGTGATGCCGAAATGGCGGTAAAGATCGGGCGCGGGGGCCGAGGCGCCAAAGCCGGTCATGCCGACAAAGCCATCGCCGGGGCGCAGCATCAGCCCGTCCCAGCCCTGACGCACCGCCGCCTCGATCCCGACGCGGGGCGCGTCCCCCAGCACCTCGGCGCGGTGTTCGGCGCCCTGCACCGCAAAAAGCTCGAAACAGGGGGCAGAGACCACGGCGGCGGCGATGCCCTCTGCGGCCAGCAGGTCGGCGGCGGCAAGGGCCAGCTCCACCTCGGATCCGGTGGCGATCAGCGTCACGTCGCGGTGCGGCGCCGCGCGCAGCACATAGGCGCCGCGTGCCACCAGATTGGCCTCCACATGCCGGGTGCGGACGGTGGGCAGGGCCTGCCGCGACAGGCACAGCACGACGGGTGTGGTGGTCTGCGCCAGCGCCAGTGCCCAGCTTTCGGCGGTTTCCACCGCATCGGCGGGGCGCAGCACCAGCAGGTTGGGCATGGCGCGCAGCGACGCGAGGGTTTCCACCGGCTGATGCGTCGGGCCATCCTCGCCCAGCCCGATGCTGTCATGGGTCATCACATAGGTGACGGGCACGCCCATCAGCGCCGACAGGCGCATCGCGGGGCGGCAGTAATCGGCAAAGGCAAGGAAGGTGCCGCCATAGGGCCGCAGCCCGCCATGCAGCGCGAGACCGTTCATCGCCGCCGCCATGGCATGTTCGCGGATGCCGTAATGGATGTAGCGGCCCGCATAATCGCCGGGGGCGACGGCGCGCATCCCCTTGGTGCGGGTGTTGTTCGATCCGGTCAGATCCGCCGATCCGCCCGCCGTGTCGGGCAGGGTGGCATTGACCACCTCCAGCGCCATCTCGCTGGCCTTGCGGGTGGCGACGCGGGGGGCATCCTGCGACAGGCGGTGCTTGTGGGCGGTCATCGCCGCCTCCAGCGCGCGGGCATCCACCGGGCCCTGCGCGGCGCGGAACGCCTCGGCCTGCGGATGGGCCGCAACCCGGCGCGCCCAGTCCTGCCGCGCGGCGGCGCCCCGGGCCGCCACGGCCCGCCATGCGGCGCGCACCGGTTCGGGGATCTCGAAAGGCGGGTGCGGCCAGTCGAGCGCCCGGCGGGCGGTGGCAATCTCCTCGGCGCCCAAGGGCGCGCCATGCACGTCATGGCTGCCCTGTTTGGTGGGCGCGCCATAGCCGATCACCGTGCGGCAGGCGATCATCGAGGGGCGGGGATCGGTCCGCGCCAGTTCGATGGCCTGCGCGACCGCGTCCTTGTCATGGCCATCCACCGCCTGAACATGCCAGCCCGCCGCCGTGAACCGCGCCCGCTGGTCGGTGGAGGTCGACAGGTCGGTGCCGCCGTCGATGGTGATGCCGTTGTCATCCCAGAGCAGCACCAGCCGCCCCAGCCGCAGATGGCCGGCAAGGTCGATGGCCTCGTGGCTGATGCCTTCCATCAGGCAGCCATCGCCCGCGATCACATAGGTGAAATGATCGACCAGCGCGTCGCCGAACCGGGCATTGAGCATGCGTTCAGCCAGCGCCATGCCGACAGCGGTGGCCAGCCCCTGACCCAGCGGGCCGGTCGTCATCTCGATCCCCTTGGCATGGCCGTATTCTGGATGCCCCGCCGTGCGCGCGCCCAGCTGGCGAAAGCGGCGGATCTGGTCCGTGGGCATGTCGTCATACCCCAGCAGGTGATGGATGGCGTAAACCAGCATCGAGCCATGGCCCGCGCTCATCACGAAGCGGTCGCGGTCGGGCCAGCGGTCCTGTTTCGGATCCAGCGTGACGAAGCGGTTGAACAGCACCGCCGCCACATCCGCCATGCCCATGGGCGCGCCGGGATGGCCGGAATTGGCCTGCTGCACCGCATCCATGGTCAGCGCGCGGATGGCATTGGCCATCAGGTCTTCGGTGGTGGTCACCTTGGTCTGCACGTTCATCGGTCGTCCTCCCTGTCAGGCGCGTCGGCTTTCGGTCACAAGCCGCTGGACCATGGGTGTGAAGATGAGCTGCATGGCGAGGTCCATCTTGCCGCCGGGGATCACGATGGAATTGGCGCGGCTCATCCAGCTGTTCTGGATCATCGAGGTCAGGTAGGGGAAATCGATCCCGCGCGGATTGCGGAAGCGGATCACCACAAGGCTTTCATCGGCGGTGGGGATCCAGCGGGCGATGAACGGGTTGGAAGTGTCGACCACCGGCACGCGCTGGAAATTCACGTCGGTCTGGGTGAATTGCGGGCAGATGCAGTGCACATAGGCGTGCATCCGGCGCAGGATCACATCGGTCACGGCTTCGGTGGTGTAGCCGCGGCTGGCCTTGTCGCGGTGGATCTTCTGGATCCATTCAAGGTTGATCACCGGCACCACCCCGATCTTCAGATCGGCAAGCGCGGCAAGGTTCACCGCGTCATTGTCAACGGCGCCGTGCAGACCTTCGTAAAAGAGCAGGTCAGAGCCTTCCTCGAACGGCTCCCACGGGGTGAATTCGCCGGGAGGCGTGCTCCAGCGCGCGGCCTCCTGATCGTCATGCACGTAATGCCGGGTCTCGCCGCTGCCGGTCTGGGCATAGATGCGAAAGATGTCCTCCAGCTTGGCCAGTTCGTTGGCGTCATAGGAGAAATGGCTGAAGGTCTCGTCCCCGGCGGCCTTGCGGGCGATCAGTTCCGCCTTCATGTCGGCGCGGTTGTAGCGGTGGAAGGCGTCACCTTCGATGCTGACGGCGCGGATGCCCTCGCGGCGGAAGATCTGGTCAAAGGTCGTCTTGACCGTGGTGGTGCCCGCGCCGGAGGATCCGGTGACGGAGATGATGGGATGCTTCTTGCTCATGTCGGGGCTTTCAGGTCAGGCGCGGAACAGGCCGCGATGGCCGAACAGGGCCGAAATCTCGGGCTCGGGAAGGTCGTGATAGGCGGTGACCTGATCCACCTTGCCCGCCGAGCCAAAGACGAAGGGCGTGCGGGCATGCAGGCTGGCGGGCACCAGATCCAGAATGCGGGTGCTGCCATCGGTGGCGCGGCCCTGCGCCGCCTCGACCAGCAGCGCGATGGGGGCGCATTCATAGACCATCCGCAGCCGCCCCTGCGCATAGCCGGGCCGCGCGTCCGAGGGATACAGAAACAGCCCGCCCCGCGTCAGGATGCGGTGGGTTTCCGCCACCAGCGAGGCAATCCAGCGCATGTTGAAATTGCGCGCCCGGGGGCCATCCGCCCCGGCAAGGCAGTCGTCGATATAGGCGCGCACCGGCTTGGCCCAGTGCCGGTAGTTGGACGCGTTGATGGCGAATTCGCAGCTGTCCTCCGCCACGGTCACGGCCGGATCCAGCAGGGTGAAGAGCCCGGTGTCGGGATCAAGGATATAGGAGTGCAGCCCCGCCCCCACGGTCAGCATCAGCATGACCTGCGGGCCGTAGATCACATAGCCTGCCGCGAGCTGGTCATGCCCGGGGCGGAGGAACGTCTCCGCCCCGGTGTCCATCGCGGCACGGAGGGAGAAGATCGTGCCGATGGAGACGTTTGTTTCGATGTTGGACGATCCGTCCAGCGGGTCGATGGCCAGCGCGAGGGGGCCTGCCGGGTCCAGTTCCTCGACGCTGTCGCGTTCTTCGGAGGCATACCAGCGGATGCCGGTGCCGCGCAGGGCGCTGGCAAAGGCGTGGTCCGCGATCACGTCCAGCGCCTGCTGCGCGTCGCCATCGCTGTTGGCGCCCACCCGCGCGCCCATCTGTCCGGCAAGCGGACCGCGTGCAATGCGGCGGGCCAGATCGCGGGCGGTGCGGGCCAGCGCATCCAGCACCGGGCGCAGATCGGCGGGAATGGGGGCCTCGGGTGCGAACGGGCTTTGGTCGGTCATCAAGGCCTCCTCTCCTCGACGGGTGACTGAGACTTGATCTTGCGCATTCACGTTTGTTAGGAAATTTAATTAATCTGTCCTTGGATTCGGATAATTTAAATGCGCCGCCTGTCCTCCCTGACGCTGAAACAGCTGCGCGCACTGGAAGCCGTTGAAAGAACAGGCTCAATTTCGCGCGCCGCCGAAGAGCTGGGGCTGACCGCCCCTGCGGTGCACAGCCAGCTGAAGGTGCTGGAACAGACCTTTGGCTGCGGTCTGCTGTCGCGGGAGGGGGCGGGGCGGTTCCATGCCACTCCCGAAGGTGCTGCGCTGCTGCAGGCATGGCGCAGCGCAGAGGCGGCCTTTCGTCTGGGGCTGCAGCGAATCGATGCGCTGCAGAAGGGGCTCGCGGGCACGGTGGTGCTGGGCGTGGTGTCGACGGGCAAATATTTCGCCCCCGGCCTTGTCGCCCGCCTGCGCCGCGCCTGCCCGGAGATCGAGGTGGTGCTGCAGGTCGGCAACCGCGACACGATCATTTCGGCGCTGCAGGATGGGGCGCTGGATCTGGCGATCATGGGCCGCCCCCCGCGCGAGCCGATGGTGGAATCGCTGTCCATCGGGGTGCATCCGCATGTGCTGATCGCGCCGCCCGACCATCCGCTGGCGGGGCAGGCGGGGGTGACTGCGGCGGCGGTGCTGGCCGAGCCGTTTCTGATGCGCGAGCCGGGATCGGGCACGCGCATTCTGGCCACCCGGTTTCTGGACCGCATCGGCGAGGGCAAGACCTATGCCCGGTCAGAGATGAATTCCAACGAGACCATCAAGCAGGCGGTGATCGCGGGGCTGGGGATCGCGCTGATTTCCTATCACACCGTGGTGGAGGAGCTGCGCACCGGGCGGCTGGTGACGCTGGATCTGCCCGGCCTGCCGATCCTGCGGCACTGGTTCCTGCTGCACCGCGCCGACATGCCGCTGACCGGTGCCGCGCGCACGGTCTGGGAGTTTATCGCGGCGGAACGGGCAGGCATCCTGCCGGGCTGGCCGCCTAGTCGCTAAGCCATTGCGGCTGCAGCACCACCACCGTGGGCTGCGAGGGCAGATCGCGCAGGTTCACCACCATCTCCGGCCCGTCGCGGCGGTCGATGGCGAAGCTGCCGGAGACGTTGTCCAGAAACTGGTCCAGCGAATAGCCGGAAAACCAGTGCATCGGGATGATGACCGAACTGCGCAGCCGTTCCACCACCCGCACCATGGCCTCCAGCGCCATGGTATAGCCGCCATCCACCGGCACCATCAGCACGTCGACCCGGCCAAGCGCCGCGTATTGTTCGGGGCTGGGTTCGTGGTGCAGGTGGCCCAGATGGCCGATGCACAGGCCCTCCACCTCGAAGACGAAGATGGAATTGCCCTTTTCCTCGACCCCGCCGCCCATGGAGCGGATGTCGGTCGAGACGTTGCGCACCAGCAACTCGCCCAGATCAAGGTGATGTTCGACGCCTTCGCCAAAGGCGCCCCAGCCTTCCAGCACATGCGGGATGGCGGGATCGGGATTGGCGGTCCAGTGGGTGCCATGGGCGTGGTTCATGGTCACCACATCGGGGATCAGATCCACATTGCCGATATAGCCGGTAAAATCCGTGACCACATCCAGCCCGCCGGGGGTCTGGATCAGAAAGGAGGCGTGGTCCAGATACTGGATCCGCACCGAATAGTCGGGCACGGCCTCGGTCCATGCGGCCTTGTGCAGGTAGTCGATGCCCGGGGCGGCATCCGCGATGGCAATGCAGTGCGAGGCGCGGCGGGCCTCCTGTGCTGCTGTGGGCGGTGCCGACAGCGCGGCCAGCGCAAGGCTGCAGGCAACAGCAGGGGCAAGGGCAGGGCGGGGCATGGCAGACCTCCTTTTCCTGCCTCTCACCCTAGCGTGACGAAAGGCGGATACGGTCTGACATTTTTGTGGGGGAAATTCGCGGCACTCAGCCGACCTGCGTGCGCCCGCGCCGGTCCAGCCGCAGCGCGGAATACAGCACATGCGTCCGCCAGCGCCCGTTGATCTGCAGATAGCTCTGCGCCACGCCTTCGTATTTGAAGCCGGAGCTTTCCAGCAGCCCGCGCGAGGCGACGTTTTCCGGCAGGCAGGCGGCCTCCACCCGGCTCAGATCCATGGTGGTGAAGGCGTGATGCACCAGCGCCGCGATGGCCTCGCGCATGTAGCCATGGCGGGCGAAGGGCAGGCCGGTCCAGTAGCCCAGCGTGCCCGACTGCGCGGGCCCGCGCCGGATGTTGTCAAGCGTGATCGCCCCCACCAGCGTCTCGTCCTCGCGCCGCACCAGAAACAGCGGCACGGCGGTGCCGCCGAGGATCGACCGGTTGGCCCAGTAGACGCGGTTGGAAAAGGCGCGCCGCGACAGATGGTCCGGCGCCCATGACGGCTCCCACGGGGTCAGGTAATCGCGGCTGGCGGTGCGCAGCGCCATCCACGCGTTGAAATCGCCATGCAGGGGCGGGCGCAGGATCAGCCGCTCGGTGTCGAGCCGGAACTTGCGCCGCCGCCCCAGCATCACGCCGCCCGTTGTGCCTGCAGCTCGTCCAGACCCGGCGCGTCCTTGACCGGGCCATACAGCGCCAGTGCCGCCGGGGCGCTGGCCGCCGCGGTTTCCGCAAAGACCCGCACATCGCCGGTGGTGACGTTGTCGATCCGCGCCACCGCGTCTTCGATGGGGGGCACCTTGCCCCAGATCTGGATCATGCGCGCCATGCGTTCGGCCCGCGCCGAGGGGCTTTCCAGCCCCATCAGCAGCCCCGCCTTCATCTGCGCCCGGGCCCGCGCCACCTCCTCGGGGGACATGTCGTCGGCGGCGCGCTTCATCTCGTCGATGGTCAGCCGGGCCAGATCGGCCACTTCCTCGCCGGAGGTGCCCGCATAGATCGTGGTCATGCCGGTATCGGCATAGGCGCCGTTCTGGGCGAAGATCGTGTAGCAGAGCCCGCGCTTTTCCCGGATCTCCTGAAACAGCCGCGAGGACATGCCGCCCCCCAGCGCGATGGAATAGATCTGCGCGGTGTAGAACTCCGGATCGCAATAGCCCGGACCCTCGAAGGCCAGCGCCATATGCGCCTGTTCCAGCGTCTTTTCGTGGCGGATCTCGCCACCGGTGAAGCGCGCGCGCGGGGCTTCGGGCGCGCCGCGCCCGGCCATGCCGCCAAACAGCGCCTCGGCCTGTTCCACCAGCACGTCATGGTCGACGCCGCCCGCGGCGGAGAGGATCATCTGCCCGGGGCCATACTGTTCGGCGACGAACCCGGCCAGATCCTCGCGGCTGAAGCCGCGCACATTGGCGGCCTCGCCCAGAATCGTTCGCCCGAGCGGCTGGTCGGCATAGGCGCGTTCCTGCAGCCAGTCGAAGATCACGTCATCAGGCGTATCCAGCGCCTGCCCGATCTCCTGCAGGATCACATGGCGCTCGGTCTCGATCTCTTTGGGTTCGAACACCGGGTTGAGCAGGATGTCCCCGATCACGTCCATGGCGAGCCGCGTATCCGCCTCCAGCACGCGGGCGTAATAGGCGGTCACCTCGCGCGAGGTATAGGCGTTGATATAGCCGCCCACATCCTCGATCGCCTCGGCGATCTGCAGGGCGCTGCGGGTGCGGGTGCCCTTGAACGCCATATGTTCCAGAAAATGCGCGATGCCGTTCTGTTCAAGCCGTTCGTTGCGCCCCCCGGCCGTGACCCAGATGCCGATGGAGGCGGATTGCAGGCCCGGCATCCGTTCCGACACGATGCGGAAGCCGTTCTTGAGGGTGGTCAGTTGGACGGTCACTGGGCAATACGCTCCCGGATCAGGGTTTCAAGGGCGGCCAGATCATTGGCCACGGGGGTGACACGCTCGGGGCGGTCAAAAAGGTCGGCCATGCGCTCGGGCAGGGCGGGGCGATGGCCGGTGGCGCGTTCCACCGCATCGGGGAATTTCGCGGGGTGCGCGGTGGCCAGCGTCACCATGGGCACGGCGGGATCGCGCTGCGCCTCGGCCACGGCGACACCCACGGCGGAATGCGGGCAGAGCAGTTCGCCGGTCTGCGTGAGCGTGCGGGTGATGGTGGCCAGCGTGTCATCCTCGGAGGTGCGGCCACTGTCGAAGACCTCGCGCAGCGCCTGCAGCGCGCCCTGGCTGACATGGAAGCCGCCCGATTTCAGTTCGGTCATCAGCTGCGCCACCGCCGCCCCGTCGCGGTCATAGGCATCAAACAGCGCCCGCTCGAAGTTGGAACTGACCTGAATGTCCATGGAGGGGCTGATGGAGGGATGCACCTCCGAGGTGACATAGCCGCCCGAGGTGAGGCAGCGGTGCAGGATGTCGTTCTGGTTGGTCGCCACCACCAGCCGGTCGATGGGCAGCCCCATGCGCTTGGCGATGTAGCCCGCGAAGATGTCGCCAAAATTGCCGGTGGGCACGGTGAAGCTGACGCGGCGCTCCGGCGCCCCCAGCGACACGGCGGCGGAGAAGTAGTAGACGACCTGCGCCAGAACCCGCGCCCAGTTGATGCTGTTCACGCCCGCGAGCCGCACCTCGTCGCGGAAGGCGAAATCGTTGAACATGTCCTTGAGCCGGGCCTGACAGTCGTCAAAATGCCCCTCCAGCGCCAGCGCGTGCACGTTGGCTTCCACCGGCGTGGTCATCTGGCGGCGCTGCACCTCGGAGACGCGGCCATGCGGGAACAGGATCACCACATCCACCGCATCAAGGCCGCGGAACGCCTCGATCGCCGCCGAGCCGGTATCGCCGGAGGTGGCGCCCACGATGGTCACCCGCTCGCCGCGCCGGGTCAGCGCTTCCTGAAACAGCTGGCCGATCAGCTGCATGGCGAAGTCCTTGAAGGCCAGCGTCGGCCCGTGGAACAGCTCCAGCAGGAAATGCCCCGGCGCCAGCTGCTTCAGCGGCGCGCGGGCGGCATGACCGAACCCGGCATAGGCGCGCGAGATCAGATCGCCGAAGGTTTCATCGGTGAAGCTGTCGCCGGTGAAGGGGCGCATGACGCGGAAGGCGGTTTCCTCATAGCTGAGACCATGCAGCGCGCGGATGTCTTCGGCGCTGAACTGCGGGATGGTCTCGGGCACGTAAAGCCCGCCGTCCCGGGCCAGCCCCGACAGCATCGCGTCCTCGAAACTCAGCACGGGCGCCTGCCCGCGGGTGGAGATGTAGCGCATCAGCTCGCTCCGTTTTTCCGTTGCCGCCACAGGAAATGGGCGGTCATGACAAGCCAGACCCCGGCCAGCGAAAACCAGGTGAGGGCGTATTGCAGGTGATCGTTGGGAATGCCGGTGATGGAGACCGGCAGCGGCGTGATGGCCGGATCGGCAGGGGTGACGGCGCGCGCCACCACCAGCAGCGGCTCGGTCTGCAGCGCCTCGGACATGGGGCCGATGTCGCGGGCAAACCATGTATTGCCCGCCTCGTCATTCTCCGGGGTGGAGGAATTGCGGTCATCCGGCCAGTGCAGGTTGCCCCGCACTTGGGCGGGCCCGGTCCCGGGCGTCAGATCCTTCTGCGCCACCGGGATGAAGCCACGGTCCAGCAGTACGACGCGCCCCTCGTCGGTCCGGAACGGCGAGATCAGCCGGTAGCCCGCGCCGACCTGTTTCTGGCTGACCAGCACGCGCAGGGCGCCGGGCAGGAACTCTCCGCTCAGCTGCACCGGCTGATAGCGCTGTGCCTCGGGGTCCACGACCTGCGGCAGCGGTTCGGGATCGGCGGCGATGCGGCTTTCGATCTGGGCCAGCACCGATTCCTTCCAGTCGAGCCGCTGCAATTGCCAGATCCCCAGCCCCACGAGAATCCCGGCGCCAATCAGACCAAAGAGAAGGGGGGCAAGGTAGCGGGTCAAGGGCATCCGGATCCGGGGGCAGGCTGTGGCCTGCTTATCGCGTCCATGCAGGACACATCAAGGCGTGATTGGCAGGCAGTGGGGGGCTCTGCCCCCCGTCCGCGCCGGGGCGCGGCCTCCCCCCGGGATATTTGGGGTCAGAAGAAACGCGGGCCTGCCGCTTCTTCTGACCAGAAATATCCCCGCCGGAGGCAGGCCGTCCGCAGCGGAAGGTGCAGGTTCTGGGCAAAAGCGAAACGCCCGCCGGAAGGGGCGGGCGTTCTGTCATGCGATGGCGGGAGCTTACTGGCCCCAGACGTAGACGGCGGCGAAGAGGAACAGCCAGACCACGTCGACGAAGTGCCAGTACCAGGCGGCGGCCTCGAAGCCGACATGCTTGTTGGGGGTGAAATCGCCGCGCATCAGGCGCAGCAGGCAGACGAACAGGAAGATCGTGCCGATCACCACATGCGCGCCGTGAAAGCCGGTGGCCATGAAGAAGTTCGCGGCATAGACGCTGCCCGAGAAGCCAAAGGCGGCGTGGCTGTATTCATAGGCCTGGAACAGCGTGAAGATGAAGCCAAGCGCGATGCCGATGATCAGGCCCCACTTCATGTCCTTGCGGTTGTTCTCGTGCACCAGCGCGTGATGCGCCCAGGTGACGGCGGCACCCGAGCAGAGCAGGATCAGCGTGTTGATCAGCGGCAGGTGCCACGGGTCGAAGGTCTCGATGCCGGCGGGCGGGAAGATCCCGTCCACGGCGGGCGAATTGCCGTCCGGATCCATCGGGTAGATCGCGTGTTTGAAGAAGGACCAGAACCACGCGAAGAAGAACATCACCTCGGACATGATGAACAGGATGAAGCCGTATTTCAGGCCGATCTGCACCACCGGGGTATGGTCGCCCACGCGGCTTTCGGCCACGACATCGGACCACCAGCCGAACATGACATAAAGCACGCCCACGAGGCCTGCGAGGAAGATCCACGGGCCGTGGTCATGCATCCAGAGCACGCTGCCGAACAGCATGACGAAGGCCGCAACCGCCGCGATGAACGGCCAGATGGAGGGTGGCAGGATGTGATAGTCGTGATTCTTGGCGTGCGCCATCTCTCGGGGTCCCTCGTTGGATAGACGTTCAGTTGACGGCGGAGCCGTCTGTTGGGGCGTCGAGCGCGGCCTGAACCTCGGTGGGCAGGTCGATCTCGTAGAAGGTATAGCTCAGCGTGATGTGCTTGGCGAATTTGGCGTCGCGGTCGTTCACGATCTCCGGGTCGACATAGAAGGTCACCGGCATCTGCACCCGCTCCCCGGGCATCAGCACCTGCTCCGTGAAGCAGAAGCATTCGATCTTGGAGAAATAGGCCCCCGCGTCATAGGGGGCGACGTTGTAGGTGGCCTGCCCGGCGATGGGCCGGTCGGTGGGGTTGTAGGCCTCGTAGAAGGCCAGACCCTCTTCGCCGATCTTCAGCGTCATTTCGGTCTGCAGCGGCTTGAATTCCCAGCCGAAGCCGCGATCCTTGGAGGCGTCGAAGCGGATCTTGATGGTCTGGTCCAGCACCGTATCCGAGGCGGCGGTGGCCACGTTCGTGGTGCCGCCATAGCCGGTGACGCGGCAGAACCAAGTGTAGAACGGCACCGAGGCCCAGGCCATGGCGCCCATGAAGACCACCACGCCGACCAGCTGCAGCAGCGTCCGGGTCTTGGGATCAGTTGTCATTTGGTGCCTCCTGCATCTGCACCGCAGCGCCGGGCTGCGGCACGGCGAAATCCCCGCGACCGATCTTGACGAGGGTCAGGCCGAAGACCAGCGCAATCAGCGCGCCAAGGATCAGGCCGACCCCGATGTTGCGGCCCCGGCGGCGGTGGTGAAGTTCATGTTCGCGGGCGATGCTCATGCCCAGCCTCCCAGACCATAACGCGCGAGCCCTGCCTCGATCAGGATCGCGCCGAAATGCGCGAAGAGATACAGCAGCGAGAGCTTGAAGAAGCGGCGTTCGGTCCTGAAATTATCCACCTCGGACTGGGTTTCGTCCCGGCGGAAGATGTCCCATGCGCCTTTCAGGAAAAGCGCGTTCAGCACAAGCGCCACGGCCAGATAGACGGGCCCGCCAATGCTGGTGAAGGCTGCGGCAAGGGCGAGGCCCGCAAGCAGCACGGTATAGACGAGGATATGCACGCGGGTGGCGCGGCGGCCATGGGTGACGGTCAGCATGGGCACGCCCGCATCGTCATAGTCGGAGCGCATGAACAGCGCCAGCGCCCAGAAATGCGGCGGGGTCCACATGAAGGTCAGGCAGAACATCAGCACCGCCTCGACGCTGACCGAGCCGGTTGCGGCGGCCCAGCCGATCATCGGGGGGAAGGCGCCCGCGGCGCCGCCGATCACGATGTTCTGCGGCGTCGCCCGCTTCAGCCAGATGGTGTAGATGACGACGTAGAAAAAGATGGTGAAGGCCAGCAGCCCGGCGGCCAGCCAGTTGGTGGCAAGGCCCAGAAACACCACGGCAAAGGCCGACAGCGCCATGCCCAGCCCCAGCGCCTCGCCCGGCTGGACGCGGCCCGAGGGGATGGGACGGCGGGCGGTGCGGCGCATCACGGCGTCGATATCGGCATCCCACCACATGTTGAGCGCGCCCGAGGCGCCGCCGCCGATGGCGATGAACAGCACCGCGCAGAAGCCCACGAAAGGATGCACGGCGACGGGCGCCGCCAGCAGGCCCACCAGCGCGGTGAACACGACCAGCGTCATGACGCGGGGTTTCAGCAGCGCAAAATAGTCGCCAAGGCGGGCTTCCGTCTCGAAGCTGCCCTGTGCCGATGTCGCTGCCGTATTGGTGGTCAGGTCGCTCATGCCGGTCTCGATTCGGGTCGTTCAGGGGGGTGGCCTTCCGCACGGGGCGCGGAAGGCCGGATCTGGATCAGGAGGCGGCGAGGAACTGCCGCACGTCGACATAGCCGCCGTCTTCCTGCGAGGCGGCAAGCCACGCGTCATAAACCTCTTGGCTCACGACCTTGACGGTGATCGGCATGTAAGCATGCGAAATGCCGCAAAGTTCCGAGCATTGGCCGAAATAGACGCCTTCGCGTTCGGGACGGAACCACAGTTCCGCGATCCGCCCGGGCACCGCGTCCTGCTTCACGCCGAAGGCCGGGATGGTCCACGAATGGATCACGTCGGCGCCGGTGACCTGCATCACCACGGTCGCACCCACGGGCACCACCACGGCGCTGTCGGTGGCCAGCAGGAATTCGCTGTCGGTATAGCCCGCTTCCTGCAGCTGCGCCGACACTTCGGGGGTCATCCGGTTGTCGCCGCCGGTGGCGGGCGCGCCGATCATGTAGCTGTCATAGGCCAGATCGGTGCCGACATATTCATAGCCCCAGTACCACTGGTAGCCGGTCACCTTCACCACCACGTCGCCTTCGGGGATTTCCTGCTGCTTGAACAGCACCGGCAGCGAATAGGCGCCGATCAGCACCAGAATCGCGATCGGACCGATGGTCCATGCGATTTCCAGCGGCGAGTTGTGGGTGAAGCTCTTGGGGTTGGGGTTCCGCTTCTGGTTGAACCGCACCAGCGCGAAGATCAGCAGGCCGACGACCAGCAGACAGATCGCGGTGATGATGACCAGCAGCATCCCGTCCAGCCACTGCAGGTCACGGGCCAGTTCGGTCGCGGCGGGCTGGAAGCCGGTGCCGCCGTTATGCGGCGTGCCCACAAGCTCCAGCGTCCCCTGTGCCATGGCGGGCGCGGCCATCACGCTGGACACAAGGCCCGTCAGCATCGAAATTCTACGCATGTGTCACCTGATCCGGTTGTCTTTCTTGTGCGCGGGCTGGAAGGTGTCGGCCGGGCGCGGACCCGGAGATCCCTCTCCCCGTCGAGTTGTGGCCTTTAAAAAGCACAAAGCGTGCATCAAATAAAGCCGATCGCTTGCGGCAAATCGGCGCTTTTTTGATCTAGATCAAGACTAGAAGGAATACCAGATGACCGAAAGTCCGTTCCGCCCGTTCGAAACGGCGCTTGATCTTGACTGGACGCTGGCCCAGCTGCGCGCCGCACTGGCGGGGGCCGAGGATGGGGAGCTGTTTCTGGAACGCCGCCGCGCCGAGGCGCTGGTGCTGGATGACGGACGAATCAGGACGGCGAGCTATGACGCCTCCGAAGGGTTCGGGCTGCGCGCGGTGCGGGGCGAGGTGGCAGGTTATGCCCATGCCACCGACCTGTCGGAGCAGGCGATTGCCCGCGCGGCAGAGACGGCGCGGCTGGCCGTGGGCGATGGCGGCGGCGTGATGGCGCCCCCGCCCGCAGGCACCAACCAGAAGCTTTATACCGATGCCGATCCCATCGCGGGCCATGCCTTCGGGGTGAAGCTCGACACGCTGCGCGAGATCGACGCCTATGCGCGGGCGCTGGATCCGCGTGTGGTGCAGGTGACCGCGACCATCGCCGCCTCCTGTCAGGAGGTGGCGATCCTGCGCCCCGAGGGCGGGCTGGTGACGGACATCCGCCCGATGACCCGGGTCAGCATCAGCGTCATCGTCGAAGAGGGCGGGCGGCGCGAGCAGGGCAGCGCCTCGGGCGGGGGGCGGTATCTGCTGGACGGGCTGCTGGATCCGGCGGACTGGCAGGCCCGCGCCCGCGAGGCGCTGCGCGTGGCGCAGGTGAACCTGCGCGCCGATGCCGCCCCCGCCGGGGTCATGGACATCGTGCTGGGGCCGGGCTGGCCGGGCATCCTGCTGCACGAGGCGGTGGGCCACGGGCTGGAGGGCGATTTCAACCGCAAGGGCAGTTCCGCCTTTGCCGGGCTGATGGGACAGCGCGTCGCGGCGCCCGGGGTCACGGTGGTGGATGACGGCACGCTGCCCGACCGGCGCGGCTCGATCTCCGTGGATGACGAGGGCACGCCCTCGGCCCGCAACGTGCTGATCGAGGACGGGATTCTGGTGGGCTACATGCAGGACCGCCAGAATGCGCGGCTGATGGGCGTGGCCCCCACCGGCAACGGGCGGCGCGAAAGCTATGCCCATGCGCCGATGCCGCGCATGACCAACACGCTGATGCTGGGCGGCGAGGCCGACCCGCAGGACATCGTCGGCGAGCTGAAGGACGGCATCTGGGCGGTGGGATTCGGCGGCGGTCAGGTCGACATCACCAGTGGCAAGTTCGTGTTCTCCTGCACCGAGGCCTATCGCGTGAAGAACGGCAAGGTCGGCGCCCCGGTCAAGGGCGCCACGCTGATCGGCGACGGCGCCACCGCGCTGCAGCAGATCCGCGCGCTGGGGCGCGACATGGCGCTGGATCCGGGCATGGGCAACTGCGGCAAGCAGGGGCAGTGGGTGCCGGTGGGTGTGGGCCAGCCCACGGTGCTGATCGGCGGGCTGACCGTGGGCGGGTCCGGGCAGTAAGCCCTAGGCAAAGAGGGCCCGCCGGAAAAATTTCGCGGCGGGCACCCGGTCCGCGTGTTCGTTTACCGATGGTTTACCACCTGCGCGCTAGAAAGATCCTGCAAGCGACGGGGTCAGGATGATCGGGCACACTCACTCTTCCACCCACCCCCCACTCCCACCCACCACGGAAGATGACCGGCTGGACTGGCTCCGTCTCTTGCGCTCCCGCCGCGTCGGGCCCACCACCTTCTGGCGGCTGCTGGCCGAACATGGCAGCGCCCGCGCGGGTCTGGCCGCGCTGCCCGCCATGGCAGCGGCGGCAGGACTGTCCGATTACAGGATCTGCCCCGAAGGCGTGGTGCAGGCCGAACTGGCTGCCGGGCGCCGTGTCGGCGCGCAGCTGGTCCGCCGGGGCGATCCCGGCTATCCCCCCGCCCTCTGCGATCTGGACGATGCGCCGCCGCTGCTGTGGCTGCACGGGCGCGCCGATCTGGCGGCGCGGCCCGCCGTGGCGCTGGTGGGGGCGCGCAATGCCTCCTCGCTTGGGATGCGGATGGCGCGGCAGCTGGCGGAGGGGCTGGGCGCCGCAGGCTGGCTGGTGGTGTCGGGACTGGCGCGCGGCATCGACGCCGCAGCACATGAGGGCGCGCTGCCCACCGGCACCGCCGCCCTGCTGGGCGGCGGGGTCGACGTGATCTATCCGCAGGAAAACGCGGGGCTGTTCCGGCGCATGGCGGCAGAGGGGCTGCTGCTTTCCGAACAGCCGCCGGGCACCGAACCGCAGGCGCGGCATTTCCCGGCCCGCAACCGGCTGGTGTCGGGCATGGCCCGCGTTGTGGTGGTGGTGGAGGCGGCGCCAAAATCCGGCACGCTTATCACCGCGCGCTGCGCGCTTGATCAGGGGCGGGAGGTGATGGCGGTGCCGGGCCATCCCTTTGACGGGCGGGCAGGGGGCTGCAACATGCTGCTGCGCGACGGGGCGCGGCTGGTGCGGGATGCCGCCGACGTGCTGGAAGCGCTGGAGGGGATGGGGACACCCGCACCTGCGCCTGCGCCCGTGGCAGAGCGCGCGCCGCTGGTGATCCCGCCCGCGCCGCCCGAACGGCGCACGCTGCGCGAGACCGCGTCGCTGCATGCCCGCATCCTTGCCCGGCTCGGCGCCGCCCCGGTGCCGGAGGACGAGGTGATCCGCGATCTGGGCGGCCGACCCGCAGAGATTTCGCCGGTGCTGACCGATCTGGAACTGGAAGGCCGGGTGGAGCGGCGCCCCGGCGGTCTGCTGAGCCTGATCCGCTAGGCCCGCCGCAGCGGGCAAAGGGGTCACATTGACATTCCCCCCTTGCACCCCACATGTTGCGCCGCCATACGCCATCCCCGAAAGAGGCTTTGAGCATAACGCTGCAAGAGGTTTTAACTGATGCCAGTCGTCGTCGTCGAGTCCCCGGCCAAGGCCAAGACAATCAACAAATATCTGGGATCCGACTACACGGTGCTCGCCTCCTACGGCCATGTTCGCGACCTGCCCGCCAAGGATGGATCGGTCGATCCCGAGGACGGGTTCGCCATGACATGGGAGATCGGCAACGACTCGAAAAAGCATGTCGCGGCCATCGCCGAGGCGCTGAAACATGACAATGCCCTGATCCTCGCCACCGACCCCGACCGCGAGGGCGAGGCGATTTCGTGGCACCTGCGCGAGGCGCTGACCAAGCGGCGGTCCATCAGGAAGGACACCGCCGTCAGCCGCGTGACCTTCAACGCCATCACCAAGGCCGCCGTGACCGAGGCGATGAAGAACCCGCGCGACATCGACGCGCCGTTGGTGGAGGCCTATCTCGCCCGCCGCGCGCTGGATTATCTGGTGGGCTTCAACCTGTCGCCGGTGCTGTGGCGCAAGCTGCCCGGCGCGCGGTCGGCGGGGCGGGTGCAGTCGGTCTGCCTGCGGCTCATCGTCGAGCGCGAGATGGAGATCGAGGCCTTCCGCGCCCGCGAATACTGGCAGGTGAAGGCGCTGCTGACCACGCCGCGCGGTCAGGAGTATGAGGCGCGGCTGACCACGCTCGCCGGTCGCAAGCTGGAACGCTACGATCTGGAAAACGCCACGCAGGCCGAACTGGCGGTGCAGGCGGTGGCAAGCCGCAAGCTCAAGGTGCTGTCGGTGGAGGCCAAGCCCTCCAGCCGCAATCCCTCGGCGCCGTTCATGACCTCGACCCTGCAGCAGGAAGCCAGCCGCAAGTTCGGCATGGGTGCGCGGGCCTGCATGAACGCGGCGCAGCGGCTCTATGAGGCGGGACACATTACTTATATGCGGACGGACGGCATCGACATGGCCGCCGAGGCGGTGACCGCCTGCCGCGAGGCCATCGCCGACCGTTTCGGCAAGGATTACGTGCCCGCAAGCCCGCGCATCTACAAGAACAAGGCGAAGAACGCGCAGGAAGCGCATGAATGTATCCGCCCCACCGAGATGTCGAAGGATGCCTCCGCGCTGAGCCTGCGCGAGGATGACCAGCGCAAGCTCTATGACCTGATCTGGAAACGCACGCTGGCCTGCCAGATGGAAGCGGCGCGGCTGGAACGGACCACGGTGGAAATCGGATCCGACGACGGGCAGGTGGGTCTGCGCGCCACGGGTCAGGTGGTGCTGTTCGACGGCTTCCTGAAAATCTACGAAGAAGGCCGCGACGATGTGGACAGCGACGATGACCGCCGCCTGCCGCAGATCAGTTCCGGCGATGCCGCGCCTTTCGCCAAATCCGGGCTGAAGGGTCAGCATGACAAGGCGGTGGAGGGCGAGACCCGCGCCGCCGTGCTGTCCGACAACAGCGCCGTTCTGGGCACGCAGAGCTTTACCCAGCCGCCGCCGCGCTACACCGAGGCGACGCTGGTCAAGAAGATGGAAGAGCTGGGCATCGGCCGCCCCTCCACCTATGCCAGCGTCATCGGCACGATTCAGGACCGCGAATATGTCCGCAAGGAACAGAACCGCCTGATCCCCGAGGACAAGGGCCGCATCGTCACCATCTTCCTGCTGAATTTCTTCAAGCGCTACGTGGAATATGATTTCACCGCAGCGCTGGAGGACGAGCTGGACGATGTCTCGGCGGGCGGGATGGATTACAAGGCGCTGCTGGCGAAGTTCTGGAAGGATTTCTCCGCCGCGATTTCCGAAACCTCGGAGCTGCGGATTTCCGAGGTGCTGGACGTGCTCGACGACGCGCTGGCGCCGCAGCTTTATCCGCCGCGCGAGGATGGCAGCGATCCGCGGCAATGCCCGCTCTGCGGGGCGGGGCAGCTGCATCTGAAGACCTCGCGCTCCGGCGGGTTTGTCGGCTGCTCCAACTATCCCGAATGCCGTTATACCCGCCCCATCGGCGGCGAGGCGGCGGAGGCGGGCGACCGCGTGCTGGGGATGGATGACGAGGGCAACGAGATCAGCCTGCGGTCGGGTCGGTTTGGTCCCTATGTGCAGCGCGGCGAGGCGACGCCAGAGGTGCCCAAGCCCGACCGGGCCAGTCTGCCCAAGGGCTGGCAGGCGGATGAGCTGACGCTGGAAAAGGCGCTGACCCTGCTCAGCCTGCCGCGCGTGGTGGGCGATCACCCCGAAGGCGGCGCGATTGCCGCGAATTTCGGACGGTTTGGCCCCTATCTGATGCACCAGCTGCCCGACGAGGCGAAGCCGGTCTATGCCAACCTCAAGGATCCGGCGGATGTGTTCGAGATCGGCATGAACCGCGCGGTCGAACTGCTGGCGGCCAAGCGCGCCAATCCCGGCGGGCGCAGCCGTGCGGCCGCAAAGCCGCTGCGCGAGATGGGGGACCATCCCGAAGGCGGGCCGATCGCGGTGATGGAAGGGCGCTATGGCCCTTACGTCAAATGGGAGAAGGTCAATGCGACCCTGCCCAAAGGCACCGAACCCGCCGATGTGACCATGGAAATGGCGCTGGAACTGATCGCGGCCAAGGCCCCCGCCAAAGGCAAGAAAAAGGCCGCCGCCAAATCCACGGCGAAGACGCCCGCCAAGAAGACCGCCGCGAAAAAGGCTCCGGCCAAGAAAGCCCCCGCCAAGACGGCTGCGGCGGCACCTGCGAAAAAAGCGGCAGGCAAAAAGGCCTGAACGCGCCACGGCCCGGACCGTTCCGCGCTGATCCCGCACGATGCTTTGATTGGACTGCCCTCCGGGGCGGTCCATCTTGTGCAGGGGAACAGTGTTTGAGTGAAAGGATCCGGATCATGTCTGCCAGCATGTTCAACCGCCGTCATCTTCTGGGCGCCGCAGGTGCCGCTTTCGGGATGGCGGCTCTGCCCGCCGCAGCCCAGCCCCTGCGCCACAACATGTCCAGCTTCGTGCGTCAGGACTGGCGCGACCATTTCGAGAGGCTGGGGGTGGCGACGATCGTCTGCGACACCACCTCGCGCGCGCTGCATTTCTGGTCCGGGAACGGGGCGGACTACCGCATCTACCCGACCTCGGTGCCGAAGACCGACGAGCTGACCAAGCGCGGCTATACCCGCATCGTGCGCAAGAAGGTGGGCCCGTCCTGGACCCCGACGCCGTCGCAGCTGCAGCGCTTTCCGGACTGGAAGCCGGTGCCGCCGGGCCCCGACAACCCGCTGGGCACCCATGCCATGTATCTGAGCTGGCCCGCCTACATCATCCACGGCACCCACGATACCCGCAAGATCGGGCGTGCATCTTCGGATGGCTGCATCGGGCTTTATAACGAAAAGATCGCGGAACTTTTCTCGCTGGCCCCGGTGGGGACGCAGGTTCGGGTGATCTGAGGTCAGATCCGGCATGACCGCGCGTCGGCTCCGGGCGATGCCGCCTGCCTGCATTGACTTTGCGGGGTGCGACGGCGAAAACCTTGAGGAGCCAACGAGGGAGTGTTCCGATGAAGAAGGTCTACGGGTCGGCGGGAGAGGCACTGGAGGGCCTGCTGCAGGATGGCATGCTGATCGCGGCGGGGGGCTTCGGCCTGTGCGGGATCCCCGAGCTGCTGATCGATGCCATCGTGGAGAGCGGCGTCAAGGATCTGACCATCGCGTCGAACAACTGCGGCGTTGACGGGTTCGGGCTGGGCAAGCTGCTCGACACCAAGCAGATCAAGAAGATGATGTCCTCCTATGTGGGGGAGAATGCCGAATTCATGCGGCAGTATCTTTCCGGCGAGCTGGATCTGGAATTCAACCCGCAGGGCACGCTGGCCGAGCGGATGCGCGCGGGCGGCGCGGGCATCCCCGGCTTCTACACCAAGACGGGTGTGGGCACGGTGGTGGCCGAAGGCAAGGAAATCAAGGAATTCGACGGTCAGGATTACGTGCTGGAGCGCGCGATCGTGGCCGATGTGTCCATCGTGAAAGCGTGGAAGGCGGACACCACCGGCAACGCGATCTTCCGCAAGACCGCCCGCAACTTCAACCCGCCGGCGGCGATGTGCGGCAAGATCTGCGTGATGGAGGTCGAGGAGATCGTCGAACCCGGCACGCTGGATCCGGACCATATCCATCTGCCCGGCATCTATGTGCACCGCCTGATCCAGGGCGAGCACGAGAAGCGCATCGAACAGCGGACAACCCGTCCGGCGGCGTGATCGCAGATGAGCACCGGCAGCGCCCCGGCCCAGAAGGAAAACCGGCTGAGCGACCGGGAGGCCTACGCCGCATTTGATGCGGCGCGGGTCTCCATGGTGCTGAGCGATCCGAATGCGGATGACAATCCCATCGTCTATGTCAACCGGGCCTTCACCGAGACCACGGGCTATTCTGCCCGGGCGGCGGTCGGGCGCAACTGCCGGTTCCTGCAGGGCGAAGACACCGATCCCGAAGAGGTGCAGCGCATCCGCGAGGCGATTGCCGCGCGCCATGACATCACCGTGGATCTGGTCAATTACAAATCCACCGGCGAGAAGTTCGTCAACCGGCTGATGGTGTCCCCGGTGTTCGACCGCGAGGGCGAGCTGATCTATTTTCTGGGGATCCAGCGGGTGCTGGCGCCAGAGGACCGGCTGATCTCTCCCAATGCCGTGCTGCATGAAATGCGCGAGATCCAGCATCGGGTGAAGAACCATCTGGCGATGATCGCCAGCCTGATCCGCATGCACGGACGCGGCGCCTCGGGGGCGGAGCACCATTTCAACCAGCTGTCACGGCGGGTCGAAAGCCTGCAGGTGCTGTATGAAGAACTGGCGAACCCGGCGCGGCGGCGCAACATGGACACGGTGGAACTGGGCGCCTATCTGTCGCGGCTGGTCTCTGCCATGCAGAATTTCGACGGGCGGCCGGGGATCCGGCTGAACGTCTCGGTCGATGATTTCGAGGCCCCCACCGACACGGCGGTGAATATCGGGCTGGTGGTGTCGGAAATCCTGACAAACGCGCTGAAACATGCGTTTCTGGGGCGCGAGACCGGTCTGGTCGAACTGCGCATGGCGCGGCTTCAGGGCCAAGTGCTGCGGATCATCGTCTCTGATGACGGGGTCGGCATGGATGACGGGGCGGAATGGCCCAGCAAGGAAAGCGTCGGCGGGCGGGTGATCCGGAGTCTGATCCTCCAACTCGACGGCAAGGTGGCGGTGATGCGCGGCGCCAACGGCACGGTGGTGACGTTGGATGTGCCGCTGGCATCGCAATAGGCAAGAGGAGGGGCAAACATGCCTTGGGACCGCAATCAGATGGCCGCCCGCGCGGCGCAGGAACTTGAAGACGGGATGTATGTGAACCTTGGCATCGGGATCCCGACGCTGGTCGCCAATTACACCGGCGACAAGGACATCACCCTGCAGTCGGAAAACGGCATGCTGGGCATGGGCCCGTTCCCCATCGAGGGGACCGAGGATCCGGACCTGATCAACGCGGGCAAGCAGACCATCACCGAACTGCCCAAGACCTCGTATTTCGACAGCGCCACCAGCTTCGGCATGATCCGGGGCGGCAAGATCGCGGCTGCGATCCTTGGCGCGATGGAAGTGTCGGAAAACGGCGATCTGGCGAACTGGATGATTCCCGGCAAGCTGGTCAAGGGCATGGGCGGCGCCATGGATCTGGTCGCGGGCGTCGGCAAGGTCATCGTGGTGATGGACCACACCAACAAGCATGGCGAGAGCAAGGTGCTGAAGGAATGCACCCTGCCGCTGACCGGCAAGGCCGTGGTGAACCGCATCATCTCCAACCTTGGGGTGCTGGATGTGGTGGAGGGCGGTCTGAAGATCGTCGAACTGGCCGAGGGTGTCACCGAAGAGGAACTGCGCGCCGCGACGCAGGCGACGCTGGTCAACTGATCCCGTCCCTCCGCAAGGCGGGACAAGACGCGGCCCCCGCTTGGGGGTCGCGTTTTTTGTGCCTTGGGCGGGGCGCAGGGCAGGGGCCGGGAACATGCGGCGGCCCGGTTCGTTTTGTTGCGAAGGGCGGTGCTTTGCCGTCCGCCTGAAAGGAGGTCCGCAATGGACACGCAACTTGCCCCCAGAGTCCGGCTTCACGTGGAAGACAGCGGCGGCCCCGGTCGTCCGGTCGTGCTGATCCACGGCTGGCCGCTGTCCGGTGCCGCATGGGCGCCGCAGGTGGCCGCGCTGCAGGATGCCGGATACCGGGTCATCAGCTATGACCGGCGCGGCTTTGGCCGCTCCGACAAGCCCGAGACCGGCTATGATTACGACACGCTGGCGGCGGATCTGGCCGGGCTGCTGGAGGATCTGGATCTGCGCGACGTCACGCTGGTGGGCTTTTCCATGGGCGGCGGCGAGGTCGCCCGCTATCTGAGCACGCAGGACAAGGGGCGGCTGCACAGCGTCGCCTTTGCCTCGGCGGTGCCGCCCTACATGATGCGGAGCCAGGACAACCCCGAAGGTCCGCTGACCAAGGATGCCGTCGAAGAGATGGAGGAGGGGCTGCGTGCCGACCGCGCCGGGTTCTTCCGGCAGTTCGCGCGGGATTTCTACACGGCCGAAGGCAGGCTCTGCGTGCCCGAAGAGGCGCTGCGCAATGCCGTGGCGCTGTGCGAGCAGTCCGACCAGACCGCAGCGCTTGCCTGCATGGAGGCGTTCGGCACCACCGATTTCCGGGAGGATCTGCGCCATGTCGATCTGCCGGTGCTGGTCATCCACGGCTCGTCCGACGGCATCGTGCCGATCGAAGGCTCCGGAGAGCGCATCCATGTGATGGTGCCGGGCTCGTCTCTGCAGGTGATCGAGGGCGCGCCGCATGGCTGCAACGTGAGCCATCCCAAGGAATTCAACCGCGCGCTGCTGCAGTTTCTGGCGCTTTAGGCGCGGCAGGCGCGTCAGCAGGCGGCAGACACGAAAAGGGCGGGCTCTGCAGGAGCCCGCCCAACTTCATCGCGCCGGGGATTTGGGAGGAGAGTGGCGCAATGTCATACCCGTCCCAGGGAGGAGGAGAGGGGACGAGAAATGATCCCTTACTTCGCCGGAGTGGCGGTGGCCTTCTTCGCGGCGGTGCCCATGTCGTCGGTCGCCTTCTTCATGGCGGCGCTGGCGTCTTCGCTGAAGTCCTTGCCTGCGGCCATCATCAGTTCGACCGTGTCCATCTGGACCTTCTTCGCGATCTCGGCGAAGGCGGCCATATGCTCGGCGGTCATTTCGGCCTGAGCGGAGGCATAGTCGGTCATCGCCTTGGCGTAATCCGACGGCTCCTTCTTGACCTTCATCATCTCACCCAGCTTGGCCAGCGTGTCCTTGGTCCACTTGGTGGACACTTCGGTCGACTTCTCCGCCGCTTCCAGAGCCACGCCGGACAGCTTTTCGTTCAGCGTCGCGGTGGTCTTGAACGCTTCGTCCATGGACTTGGTGTCCACGGGGAATGCGCCCATCATGTCTTTCATCATCGCGGTGAAATCTTGGGTCGTCGCCATCTGTCTATTCCTGTCTTTTCTGCTTTGGCGGGCCCACCCCGCCGTTCTCAGCTGACACGAATATGCACGCTGCAGCGCAGCATTTCAAGGGGAAATTGCTGCGATGCAGAAAAAGCAGGGGCTGGGCAGGGTTAGGCGGTCGCCTTCGCGCGGACATACTCGCCCGGCGCGGGGCAGAGCGGCGGATGCGCCGAATCGCCGGGGCTGCGCGCCGCCACCAGCTTGCCCGACCGCTTGCGCAGCCACGCCTCCCATGTCGGCCACCACGAGCCTTCGTCAAACGCGGCAGCGGCCTTCCAGTCAGGCGCAGACAGCGACAGGTCACTGTGGGTGTAATGGCCGTATTTCTTCTTGCTGGGCGGATTCACGATGCCTGCGATATGCCCGGACTGCGCCAGCACAAAGGTCTTGGACCGTCCACCCATCTTCTGCACGCCGCGATAGCAGTCGGTCCATGCGGCGATGTGATCGCCCTCGGCGGCGATGGAGATCAGCGGCACGTCCACATCGGCGATGTCCAGCATTTCCCCCAGCAGCTTGAACCGGCCCTCGGAAAACTCGTTCCGCTGACAGAGCCCGCGCAGATACTGCATGGTCATGCGCCCGGGCAGGTTCGCGCCATCGCCGTTCCAGTAGAGCAGGTCGAAAGCGGGCGGGGTTTCCCCCATCATGTAATGCCGGATCGCGGGCGTGTAGATCAGGTCAGTGGAGCGCAGATAGGAGAACGTCCGCGCCATGATGAAGCTTTTGAGGATGCCGGTCTTGGCCACCTCCGCCTCGATCCCGTCGACAAAATCATTCTGCAGGAAGGGGGTGAATTCGCCCTGATCGGAAAAATCGGTGAGCGTGGTAAAGAACGTTGCCGATTTCACCGAGGTATCGCCGCGCTTTTTCAGCAGCGACAGGGTCAGCGCCAGCGTGGTGCCCGCGATGCAATAGCCCACCGCATTGACCTGTTCGGTGCCGCAGATCTCGCGCGCGACACGGATGCCGGTCAGGTAGCCTTCTTCGATGTAATCCTCGAGCCCCACGTCGCGGTAGCTTTCATCGGCATTGACCCAGCTTGCCACGAACAGCGTGTAGCCCTGATCGGTGATCCAGCGGATCAGGCTGTTCTGCGGTTTCAGGTCGAGGATGTAGAACTTGTTGATCCATGGAGGGAACAGCACGATGGGCGTCTCGCGCACCTTGTCGGTGGTGGGCGCATACTGGATCAGCTCCATCAGCCGGTTGCGCCAGACCACCTGACCTTCGGCGGTGGCGATGTTCTCGCCGATGCGGAACGCCTTTTCATCGGCCAGCCGCACCACCAGCTCGCCATTGTTCGCCTCAAGGTCGGCGACAAGGTTTTCCATCCCGCGCACAAGGCTTTCACCTTCGGTTTCAACGGCTTTCTGCAGCGCGTCGGGATTGGTGGCAAAGAAATTGGTGGGCGCCATCATGTCGATGATCTGCTGGGCGAAATAGGTCAGGCGGCGCTTTTCGCGCGGATCCATATCCTCGATCTCGTCCACCGCGTTGCGGATCGCCTCGGCGCTGATGAGGTATTGCTGCTTGATGAAGTTGAAATAGGGATGGCTGTCCCAGAGCGGATTGCTGAAGCGGCGGTCGGTCGGGCCGGTATCCGCAGGCGGGGTCAGGCTGCCGCCTGCCAGCGCCTGCTGCGCCTCAAGGTAATGATGCAGCGACTTGCCCCAGTAGCTGACCTGCTGTTCAAACACCTTGGCGGGGTTCTGCATCCACTCCTGCCAGTAGGCCTGCGCGGCCTTGGCATAAAGCTCGGGCTCCGGTCCGCTGAGCGCGGTATTGACCGGTTTGCGCCGTGCCAGCGCCTCCAGCAGCCGTTGCGTCAGGGCTTCGACCTTGCCAAGATTGGCTTCCAGCCGGGCACGGTCTTTACCGATCTCTGTGCCGGTTGTTGTCATAAGGTCGAATCCCCCCTATTTACTCCCATCGTTAGTCTAACGATGCCGGTGCCGGGGGCAAAGCGGCGAATTGGTCCGAAGCGGGGGAGACCCCGGATGTGGCGGGAGGCGCATCTGGGGCCAGAGCCCGTGGCGGGTCGCGATCCAGGAGTTTCGGTCCATGCGCTACATGGCGACTTACGATCTGATGGAATCCTTCCGCAACACCAACCAGTGGCTGGGCGCGACCGCCCGCACGCTGGCCTCCTATCCCGCCTTTGCGGCGATGCCCAACCCGCTGATCGGGATGGCTGCGGCATGGGGCGAAGTGACGGAGCGCAGCTTCGAGCGCATGGTGGTCAAGCCCGACTGGGGCATCCGGTCCATCCCCTGCGAGGATGGCCGCGACCATCTGGTCGAGGTGCGCACCGTGGTGGAAAAACCCTTCGGCAACCTGCTGCATTTCGAGGTGACGGGCCGCCCGAAAAAGCCGCGCACCATCCTGCTGGTGGCGCCCATGTCGGGCCATTACGCGACCCTGCTGCGGTCCACCGTGATCTCGCTGATCCCCGATACCGAGGTCTATGTGACCGACTGGCACAATGCCCGCGACATTCCGGTATCGGCGGGCAAGTTCGACATCGAAGATTACACGCTGTATCTTGTTGATTTCATGCGCCATCTGGGGTCGGAAACCAATGTGATCGCGGTATGCCAGCCCGCGCCGCTGACGCTGGCCGCCACAGCCTATCTGGCGGAGCTTGATCCCAAGGCGCAGCCGCGCACCATGACGCTGATCGGCGGGCCCATCGATCCCGATGCCACCCCCACCGACGTCACCGATTTTGGCCGCCGCGTCACCATGGGCCAGCTGGAGGAGACGATGATCCAGCAGGTCGGGTTCAAGTACAAGGGCGTGGGGCGGATGGTCTATCCGGGCCTGCTGCAGCTGGCCTCGTTCATGTCGATGAATGCCGAACGCCATTCCCGCGCCTTCACCGACCAGATTTTCCGGGTGAGCCGCGGCGAAGCCTCGGATCACGATCCGCACAACCGCTTTTACGATGAATATCTGGCGGTGATGGACATGACCGCGGAATTCTACCTGTCCACGGTGGAGCGTATCTTCAAGAATGGCGAGATCGCGCAGAACCGCTTTGTGGTGGAAGGGCACCGCGTCGATATCGGCAAGATCACCGATGTGGCGGTGATGACGGTGGAGGGCGCGAATGACGACATCTCGGCGCCCGGGCAATGCGTCGCCGCGCTTGATCTCTGCACCGGCCTGCCCGACCGGCTGAAGGCGCAGCATCTGGAACCGGGGGCGGGCCATTACGGCATCTTCGCGGGCAAAAGCTGGCGCAACAACATCCGCCCGCTGGTGCTGAGCTTCATCGACGGCACCTCTGGCAAGACGCGCGCGGCGGCTTCCGACGCCGCCTGATCCTAGGGGGCAGGAGGGGCGCTGCCCCTCTTGCGCCCCTGCGGGGCGCAATTCACCCCGGGATATTTAGGGTCAGAAGAAACCGGCGTCAGCCCAGCACATGCACCCGGATGCCGAGCGCTTCGAGCCTGCGGCGGCCTGCGCGCGCGGGGGCTTCGTTCAGGAAGGCGGCGGTGCGCAGATCCGCGCCCTGCCGCTCTGCCAGATGCAGCGCCGCCTCGGCGGTTTCGCCGCTGGCCAGATGCGCATCGATATAAAGCAGCACCTCGCCGGGCTGCAGCGCCTCGTCATCGAGCAGCGGGCCCTTGGGGCTGCGCGGCAGGGCGACGAGCCCGATGCGCAGGTGATAGGCGACGGCGGCGCCAAGGATCACGCCCTCGGGTCCGGGGCTGAGGATGCGGCTGACCGGGCCTGTGGCGCAATGGGCCAGCCGTTCCACCGTATGGCGGAAGGCGGCGGGATCGGCGCAGAGCGCCAGCATGTCGGTCCGGGCGGGGCGCGCCCGCATGGCTCAGGCGCCCCGGCGCAGGGTCGCGGTCAGCAGCCCCATGGCGATCAGCGCAGAGCCCCCCATCCGGGTGATCCAGACCAGCACCGCAGGGCGCCGGATGGCGCGGCGCAGCCGGTCCGCCGCCAGCGCATAGGCCAGCGTGTTGAGCGTGGCGAGCGTGACGAAGGTGGCCACCAGCAGCACGAATTGCGGCGGCAGGGGCCGGGCGGGATCCAGAAACTGCGGCACGAAGGCGATGAAGAAGGCGATGCTTTTGGGATTGAGCGCGGTCACCGCCGCGGCATGGCCAAACACGCCGCGCGCCGTCACGTCACGCGCGGGCTCCTGCAGCAGCGCCTGCGGGGCAGAGCGCAGCAGCCGGATGCCGAGCCAGACCAGATAGGCTGCCCCCACCCATTTCAGCACCAGAAACAGCGTGGCCGAGGTCAGCACCAGCGCGCCCAGACCGGCAAGTGACAGGCTCATGGCGACAAAATCCCCCAGCGCCACGCCCGCTGCGGTGGCCACCGCCACCGACCGCCCCTTGGAGAGCGCGTAGGAGAGCACCATCAGCACGGTCGGGCCGGGGATCAGCAGCAGCGCCACCGAGGCCGCAACAAAGGCCAGCCACAGATCAAGGCTCATGGCGGGCTCCCGTCGGGAGAGCCGTCCGGGTCTGCGTGCCCTGACGGGCGCAGGCCAGGGCTTTAAGGCGGGTCTGCGGATCATCCCGGGCGGGTGCGGCGGGGATCCCGGTCAAGCTGTCTGTCATGCCATCCTCCGTTCCGCGCAGCCTGCACCGGGCGGGATCGGTTGAAAAGATGGAACATGGCGGCGGATCGTGGCGGCGCGGAGATTTCCGCGCCGCACCGGTCAGGAGAGGGGGGCGCTGCCCCCCTCGGCGCCTGCGCGCCTCACCCCCCGGAGTTCAGGGGCAAGATGAACGGCGCGCGGATCAGGTCGCGGCGTTTGCGGCGTCGCGGATGGCCCGGATATTCTGACCATACGGGGCGGGATCGTCCACCGATCCGCCGCGGAACACCGCCGATCCCGCGACCAGCACATCGGCGCCTGCCGCCACCACCAGCGGGGCGGTGACCGGATCAACCCCGCCATCGATTTCGATATGGATGGGCCGGTCGCCGATCAGGCTGCGCAGCGCGCGGATCTTGGCGGTCATGTCGAGGAATCTCTGCCCGCCAAAGCCCGGATTGACCGTCATCACGCAGATCAGGTCGGTGAGATCCAGCAGCGGCTCCACCGCCTGCGCGGGCGTGCCGGGATTGAGCGCGAGCCCCGCCTTCATGCCCGCGCCACGGATCGCCTGCAGGGTGCGGTGGCTGTGCGGTCCGGCTTCCAGATGCGCGGTGAGGATGTCGGCCCCGGCATCGGC
>NZ_FNEJ01000006.1 GCF_900100085.1 Salipiger marinus | reverse complement strand
CGCCGCGCGGGGCGGTGTCGGCGGTGATGACCAGCTTGGCGCCGCAGTCATTGATGCGGTTGGCCAGCGCATCGGGGGAAAACCCGGCAAAGACGATGGAATGCACCGCGCCGATGCGGGCGCAGGCCAGCATGGCATAGGCGGCTTCGGGGATCATCGGCAGATAGATCACCACGCGGTCGCCGCGCATGACCCCCTGGCTGAGCAGGACATTGGCCATGCGGTTCACCCGGTCCGACAGCTGGGCATAGGTGATGTGCTGCGCCGGTTCTTCGGGGTTGTCGGGCTCGAACAGGATCGCGGTCTGGTCGGCGCGGGTGGCCAGATGCCGGTCGACGCAGTTATAGGCGACGTTCAGCAGGCCATCCTCGTACCACTTGATCGAGACCGCGCCAAAATCGAAGCAGGTGTTCTTGATCTTCGTGGGCGCGCTGACCCAGTCCAGCCGCCCCGCCTGATCCGCCCAGAACCCCTCGGGGTCCGACAGCGACCGCGCATACATCGCCTCATACCCGGACGCATCCACATGCGCCCGCGACACAAATTCCGCCGAGGGCGGGTAGGTGGACTGATGGGTCATGGCATTCTCTCCTCTTTGCGCAGAGCATGCGTGCCCGGACCGGGAAATCAAGACCGCTTTGGTCGCAGGCCGGGGATCCCGCCGTCAGATCGCCAGATACTCCGCCCGCAGGCTTTCATTCTCCAGCACCTCGGCGGCGGTGCCGTCAAAGACGATGGAGCCTGTATCGAGGATGATCGCGCGGTCCGCCAGCTGCAGCGCGCGCACCGCGTTCTGTTCCACCAGAACCGTGGTCATGCCCTGTTCCTTGATGTGGCGCAGGGTTTTTTCGATCTCGTCCACGATCACCGGGGCCAGCCCCTCGTAGGGCTCGTCCAGAAGCAGCAGCTTGATGTCGCGCGCCAGCGCCCGGGCGATCGCCAGCATCTGCTGTTCGCCCCCCGATAGGGTGACCCCTTCCTGCTTGCGCCGCTCGCCAAGGCGCGGAAAGAGCTGGTAAAGCCGGTCCAGCGACCAGCCGACCGGCGGCGCGATCTGGGCAAGCTGCAGGTTCTCTTCCACCGTCAGGCCCGCAATGATCCGCCGGTCCTCGGGCACCAGCCCCAGCCCCGCCACCGCCGCCTGATGCGACGACATGCGGTGCAGCGGCTGGTGATCCAGCCAGATCTCGCCGCGCTGCACCTGCGGGTTGCCCAGCCGGGCGATGGAGCGCAGCGTGGTGGTCTTGCCCGCGCCGTTGCGCCCCAGAAGCGCCACGATCTCGCCCTCGTGCACGTTGAAGCTGATCCCCTGCACGATATAGCTTTCGCCGTAATAGGAATGCATGTCCCAGACCGACAGGAAGGCGGGGGCGGTTTCGGCCTGATTGGCGTTCTTGGAAAAATCCGGTCTGACATTCATGATGTTGGGCTCCGTTCAGCAGGGGGGATCAGGCGTGTTCGCCTAAGTAGGCCTCTCGGACCTTGGGGTGGCCCTTGATGTTGGCAGGCGTGTCTTCGACCAGCGGCGTGCCCTGGGCCAGAACGGTGATGCGGTCGGCCAGCGAAAACACCACATGCATGTCGTGCTCGATGATCGCCATGGTGATGTTGCGCGACTCCTTGATCTCTTTCAGCAGATCGATGGTGTTGTTGGTGTCGGCGCGCGCCATGCCGGCGGTGGGTTCGTCCAGCAGCAGCAGCCGCGGTTCCTGCACCAGACACATGGCCATTTCCAGCCGCCGCTTGTCGCCGCGCGACATGGAGGCCGCGTGCATGCTGCGCTTGTCGATCATCTTGACATCGGTCAGCATCTGTTCGGCGCGTTCCACCAGCGCGCGTTCCGCCCGCACCGAGCGGATGGCATGCAGGCGGAAGGACCCGTCCCGCCGCGCAAACAGCGGGATCATCATGTTTTCCATCACCGTCAGATCGCCGAAAATCTCGGGTGTCTGGAACACGCGGGAGATCCCCATCTGGTTGATCTCGAACGGTTTGCGCCCCAGCACCGACTGCCCGTCGAACAGCACCGACCCGGTGTCGGGGATGAGCTTGCCCACCAGACAGTTGAGCAGGGTGGATTTGCCCGCGCCATTGGGGCCGATGATGGCATGCACGCTGTTTTCGCGCACCGACAGGTTGACCTCTGACAGCGCCTTCAGCCCGCCGAAGCGCTTGTTCACGTCCTTGACTTCAAGAATACCCATGACGTGCTCCTTATTCGGCGGGGTTGGGGCTGGGCTTGCGCGGATCCTGCGCCGGCTTCTTGCGTCGCCGCATCAGGCGTCCGATGCGCTGGCCGCCCTCCACCAGACCGCCGGGCAGGAAGATCACCACCAGCATGAACATCAGTCCCAGCGTCAGGTGCCAGCCCTTGCCCACGAAGGGATGGATCAGCCCGACCACCAGATTTTCGATGCCGTCGGGCAGGAAGGCGAACCAGCTGTGCAGCACGCCGTCATTGATCTTGGAGAAGATGTTCTCGAAATACTTGATGAAGCCCGCACCCAGCACCGGCCCGATCAGCGTGCCCGCGCCGCCCAGAATGGTCATCAGCACCACCTCGCCGGAGGCGGTCCACTGCATGCGCTCGGGCCCCGCCAGCGGATCCATCGAGGCGAGAAGCCCGCCCGCCAGCCCCGCATACATGCCGGAGATGACAAACACCGCCAGCGTATAGGGCCGCGCATTCAGCCCGGTATAGTTCAGCCGGTGCTGGTTCGACTTGATCGCCCGCAGCATCAGCCCGAAGGGCGAGCGGAAGATGCGGATGGCAAGGTAGAAGGCGAGGATCATCATGATCGCGCAGAGGTAATAGCCCGCCGAAAAGCTGAAGCTCCAGCCCGCGATGTCTAGCGTGGTGGCGCTGCGCATTTCCAGCCCGAAGAGGTTGGTCACCGGAATGCCGCCATCCGCCGTGGCGCTGACGCCGAAGATGCGCGGATCGTTGAGCGTGATCTGCAGCCCGGTTTCGCCATTGGTGATGGGGGTCAGCACCGAATAGGCAAGGTTGTAGCTCATCTGCGCGAAGGCGAGCGTGAGGATAGAGAAGTAGATGCCCGACCGCCGCAGGCTGACATAGCCGATGACCACGGCAAACAGCCCGGCCACCACCATGGACAGCAGGATAGCCGGAATCACGTTCATGCTCAGCAGCTTGAACATCCAGACGGCGGCATAGGATCCCATGCCCAGAAAGGCGGCATGGCCAAAGGACAGGTAGCCGGTCAGCCCGAACAGCAGGTTGAAGCCGATGGCGAAGATGCCGAAGATCACGAAACGCTGCATCAGGTCGGGATAGCCCGCGTTGAACTGCGCCAGCGAACTGCCGGTGGGGAAGGGGTTCAGGAGGAAGGGGGCGAACAGCGCCAGCCCCACGACGATCAGGAACAGGGACAGGTCTTTCTTGCCGAGACCGAACATGCTTAGTCCTCCATCACGCCCTTGCGGCCCATGAGGCCACGCGGACGGGTCAGCAGAATGATGATGGCCACCAGATAGATGATGATCTGGTCAATGCCGGGCAGGATGGCCTTGATCTGGTTCATCGAGGCGAAGCTTTCGAGGATCCCCAGCAGGAAGCCCGCCAGCACCGCACCGGGCAGCGAGCCCATGCCGCCCACCACGACGACCACGAAGCTGAGCACCAGAAAATCCATGCCCATGTGATAGTTGGGCGAATTGATCGGCGCGTACATCACCCCTGCCAGCCCCGCCACGGCGGCGGCCAGCCCGAACATGATGGTAAACCGCTTGTCGATGTTGATGCCCAGCAGGCCCACGGTTTCGCGGTCGGCCATGCCCGCGCGCACCACCATGCCGAAAGTGGTGAACTGCAGGAAGGCGAAGACGCCGCCGATGATGAGCGCGGCAAAGCCGAAATAGACCAGCCGCCAATAGGGATAGATCACCGCGTTCGGATCGAACCCAAGCAGCACGCCGAAATCGAACGACCCGCGGAACACCTCGGGGGCGGGGGTCGGAATGGGATTGGCGCCGTAGAAATACTTGATGATTTCCTGCAGCACGATGGCCAGCCCGAAGGTCACGAGGATCTGGTCGGCATGGGGGCGCTTGTAGAAATGCTTGATCAGCCCGCGTTCCATGATGACCCCGATCAGGATCATGACGGGGATGGAAAACAGGATGGCCAGCGGCACCGCCCAGTCGATGATGGCGGCGCCGGTCGTCTCTCCGAACCATTCGGTGACATAGGGCACGTCGACTTTCAGCGGATTGCCAAGGAAATCCTTGCGGCTTTCGTCAAGGACCTGATGGCTGAGCGTCAGCAGACGGCTGAGTGTGACCGCGCAGAAGGCGCCGATCATGAACAGCGCGCCATGCGCGAAGTTGACGACACCAAGCGTGCCGAAGATAAGCGTAAGCCCCAGCGCGATCAGCGCATAGGCGGAGCCCTTGTCGAGTCCGTTCAGGATTTGCAGGATGATGGCGTCCATGTCCCGGCCTTCGAGGTCAGAGGATACGGGGAAAGACGTTCCCGGCACGGGGCCGGGAACGCGGAGAAGGGCCGTGCGGCGGGTCAGACGCCCGCGTTGCAGGATCCCAGATTGCCGCCCGCGAACATCGGGTGTTCGGGGTCATAGGTGACCTGTTCCACCGGCGTGACCTCGACGATCTCGACAAGGTTGTATTCGTCGGAGGGGTTTTCCGCGCCACGCACCACCAGCACGTCCTTGAAGCACTGGTGATCGCCCTTGCGGTAGGTGGTGGGACCATTGCCCAGACCGTCGAAGGCAAAATCCTCCAGCGCCTCGCCCACGGCGCAGGGGTTGAAGCTGCCCGCGCGGGCCACGGCATCGGCGTAAAGCAGCGCCTGCGCGTAGCAGGTCTGTGCCGCCTGGCTGGGCGGGAAGCCGTATTTCTCGCCGAAGGATTTCACGAAGGCGTTGGAGCCGGTGTATTTGGCGCCGCGCTCGTTCTCCAGCTTCCAGTCCCAGTTCTGCGAACCGACGATGCCCTTGATGTTGGCGCCGGCCCCCTTGGCCATCAGTTCGGAATAAAGCGGCACGACGATTTCGAAATTCTTGCCGTTCACCTGCTTTTCGCGCAGGCCGAACTGCACGGCGTTGGTCAGCGAGTTGACCATGTTTCCGCCATAGTGGTTCAGCACCAGCACGTCGGCGCCGGAATTCAGCACCGGCGCGATATAGGAGGAGAAATCGGTCTGGGCTAGCGGCGTCAGCACGTTCTCCACCGTTTCCCAGCCCAAGGCCTCGGTGGCGGCGGCGATGGATTCCTGCTGCGTCCAGCCCCAGGTGTAGTCGGCGGTCAGGTGATAGGCGCGGCGTTCGTCGCCATAAAGCTGCGACAGCACCGGCGCCAGCGCCGCAGCCGACATATAGGCGTTGAAGAAGTGGCGGAATCCGTTGGCTTTCTTGTCCTTGCCGGTGGTGTCGTTGGAATGGGTGAGACCGGCCATGAAGATCACGCCCGCCTCTTGGCACAGCCCCTGCACGGCCACGGCCACGCCCGAGGACGAGCCGCCGGTGATCATCACCGCGCCGTCTTTTTCGATCATGGACTTGGCGGAGGCGCGGGCGGCGTCGGATTTGGTCTGCGTGTCACCGCTGACATAGGCGACCTTCTTGCCAAGGATGCCGGTGCCGTCCAGCGCCTTGGAGGAGAAGGTCTGCAGCATGCCGCCATCGCCGCCGCCGTTCAGGTGTTCCACCGCCAGTTCCAGCGCGCGCAGCTCGTCCGCGCCCTCGTCGGCATAGGGGCCGGTCTGCGGCACGTTGAAGCCCAGCGTGACGGTATCGCCGGTGGGTTCATTGGTGAAGGCAGAGGCGGATGAGCCGGTGAAGATCGTCGGCAGCGCGACGCCAGCACCGGCCACGGCACCCGACCTCAGCACGCCGCGGCGTGTCAGAGTGTTGGACATTGAATCCTCCCATTTGGTGATCTGCACGACGACGGGCTCCTCTTCCCTTCGGCGTGCGGGCACGGTTCCGTGCAAAATCAGTATCTGGCAAAGACCGAAAATTCCGCAACAACAGCTTTGCAATTCAGGATTTTTTTGTCAACAAATGAACAGGATGTGATCCGGCGTGGTAAATAATTTTATATCGCGCTGCAGAAAGCCGTTGATAGCACAGGAAAAGCCCCATGCCGCGCGACACGTTGACAGGCAGCCGGATCCGCGAAAGGCGCACCATTCTGGGGCTGAAGCAGGCGGATCTGGCGCGGCAGGCCGGGATTTCAGCCTCCTATCTCAATCTGATCGAACACAATCGCCGCAGAATCGGCGGCAAGCTGCTTCTGGACATCGCGCAGGTGCTGGGGGTCGAACCGTCGATGCTGACCGAAGGGGCCGAGGCCGCGCTGATCGCGACGCTGCGCGAAGCGGCCAGCGCCAGCCGCAGCAGCACCGCCGAACTGGACCGGGCGGATGAGTTTGCCGGGCGCTTTCCGGGCTGGGCGCGGCTGCTGGCCGAGGCGCGGGGCCGGGTGGAGATGCTGGAGCGCAGCGTCGAAACCCTGTCGGACCGGCTGGCCCATGACCCGCATCTGGCCGAAACCCTGCACGAGATGCTGTCCACCGTGACCGCGATCCGTTCCGCCGCCTCGATCCTTGCCGAACCCGGAGAGATTGATCCCGACTGGCAGCGCCGCTTTCACCGCAACATCTACGAAGACAGCGCCCGGCTGGCGCAGAGCAGCCGCGCGCTGGTCAGCTATCTGGACAGCGAAGGCCGGGGCGCCACCGAAAGCGTCACCCCGCTGGAGGAGATGACGGCGGTGTTCGCGGCGGCGGGCTACCACTTTCCGGCGCTGGAGGCGGGCCAGCCGCCAGAGGAGGTGGCGGCGGGGCTGGGCCGCGACCTGTCGGACAGCGCCCGGGCCCTGCTGCGCCGGGCGCTGCGCCGTCAGGCGGCGGATGCCGCAGCCCTGCCGCTGCCCGTCCTGCTGGAGGCGGTGGCCCAGCTGGGTGCCGATCCTCTGGCGCTGGCGCGGCGGTTCGACAGTGACCCGGCGCGGATGATGCGGCGTCTGGCGGCGCTGCCTGCCGATGCGCCCTGCGGTCCGGTGGGGCTGGCGATCTGCGACGCCTCCGGTGCGCTGACCTTCGGCAAGCCGCTGCCGGATTTCCCGATCCCGCGCTTTGGTGCCGACTGCCCGCTCTGGCCGCTGTTTCCGGCGCTGAGCCGCCCCATGGCGGTGCTGGCGCGGCGGCTGCGCTTTGCCGGGCGGCAGGGATCGGTGGTGCAGGCCTATGCCGTGGCGCAGCCCGCCGCCCTGCCTGAGCCGAACCGCGATCCGATCCTTGAGGCGCATATGATGATCGCCCCCGCCGCCGCCCCCGCCGGAGGAGAGCCTGCCGAAGAGGTGGGGGTCACCTGCCGCATCTGTGCGCGGCTGGGCTGCCCCGCGCGGCGCGAGCCGTCGCTTCTGGGGGATGCCCGGCAACAGGAGTTTTGACAGGGCCGGTAACATTCGCGATAACAAGGGCTCCGGGGGAGTTGATCCATGGTTTCGGGAAGGGGAGAGCCCGCAGCCGTGGAGGAAGGGGTGCCATGTCGAAACATGTGCTGCTGATCGAGGACGAGCCGAACATCATCGAAGCGATCAGCTTCATCCTGTCCCGCGAGGGGCTGAAGGTGGAAACCCATTCCGACGGGACCACGGCCAATGCGCGCCTGCGCGGCGCGCGGCCCGATCTGGTGATCCTCGACGTGATGCTGCCAGGCAAAAGCGGCTATGACATCCTGCGTGACCTGCGCGCAGAGGCGGGGCTGGCCGATCTGCCGGTGCTGATGCTGACCGCACGCGGCCAGACCCGCGACCGCGAGATGGCGGAACGGGCAGGGGTCAGCGCCTTCATGACCAAGCCCTTTTCCAACAGCGAGATGCTGGACACCGTGCGCGCGCTTATGGACGGCGCGCTCAACGGCGACGCATGACCCCGCCGGAGCCGCGCCGCCGCAGGGCGCCGGTGTTTCTGGAACGGCAGTCCTACCGGCGCAGGCGGCTGATGGATGCGGCGCGGGTGCTGCCGTTTCTGGGGCTGCTCCTGTGGCTGGTGCCGCTGCTCTGGCCACAGGGTCAAGAGGGCGGCGTGCGCTCCTCCAGCGCCATCGTTTACCTGTTCGGGGTCTGGGCCTTTCTGGTGCTGGGCTCTGCGGTGCTGGTCTATGCGCTGGGCCGGCGCGAGGAGGCGGAGACGGGCGAATGACCATGCTCAACACGCTGGTCGCGGTCTGTCTGGCCTATGCGGTCTTCCTGTTCGCGGTGGCCTTTGCCGCCGAACGCGTGGCGCTGCGCGGGCAGGTGCGCTGGCTGCGGTCCCCGGCGGTCTACACGCTGTCACTGTCGATCTACTGCACGGCATGGACCTTTTACGGCGCGGTGGGCTCGGCGGTGCGCACCGGGTTCGAATACCTGACCATCTATCTGGGCCCGTCGCTGGTGCTGGTGGGCTGGTGGTGGATCCTGCGCAAGCTGGTGCGCATCGGGCGGTCGCAGCGCATCACCTCGGTCGCGGACCTGATCTCGTCGCGCTATGGCAAATCCAACCTGCTGGCGGTGGGGGTCACGATCCTCGCGGTGGTGGGGACCACGCCCTATATCGCGCTGCAGCTGCAATCCGTCACGCTGAGCTTCGAGGTGTTCAGCGCCGAGGATCTCGCCCCCGGCGAGGAAAAGGGCCACACCGCGCTGTGGGTGGCGGCGGGGCTTGCGCTGTTTACGGTGATCTTCGGCACCCGCAATCTGGACGCGAACGAGCGCCACAACGGCGTGGTCATGGCCATCGCGGTGGAGGCGGTGGTGAAACTGGCAGCGCTGCTGGCGGTGGGGGTGTTCGTGGTCTGGGGGCTGGGCGGCGGGCTCTCCGCCACGCTGGCGCGCATCGACGCCTCGGCGCTGGGCAGGTGGGAGATCGACGGCGGACGCTGGGCGGGGCTGATGCTGCTGTCGGCGGCGGCCTTTCTGTGCCTGCCGCGCATCTTTCAGGTGCTGGTGGTGGAGAATGACCACGAAACCCATCTGCGCACCGCAAGCTGGGCCTTTCCGCTGTATCTGGGGCTGATGTCGCTGTTCGTGGTGCCGATCGCGGTCATCGGGCTGGATCTGATGCCCGCAGGCTCCAACCCCGATCTGTTCGTGCTGACCCTGCCGCTGTCGCAGGGGCAGGACGGGCTGGCGGTGCTGTCCTTCCTTGGCGGGTTCAGTTCCGCCACCTCCATGGTGATCGTCGCGGCCATTGCCTTGTCGACCATGGTGTCGAACCATGTGGTGATGCCGCTCTGGCTGCGGCTGGCGGAACCGGGGGCCAAGGTGTCGGGCGACGTGCGCAGCGTGGTGCTGCTGGCGCGGCGGCTGTCGATCATCGGCGTGGTGATGCTGGGCTATCTCTATTACCGCCTGTCCGGTGGCGGCGAGGCGCTGGCCACCATCGGGCTGGTGTCGTTTGTGGGGATGGCGCAGGTGCTGCCCGCGATGCTGGGCGGCATCTTCTGGCGCGGCGCGTCCAAGCTGGGCGCCTTCACCGGGCTGACGCTGGGCTTCGGCTGCTGGGGCTACACGCTGTTTCTGCCGAGCTTCGGCGCGGGGGTGTTCCTGCCCGAACCTTGGGTCACGGGCGGGCCCTTCGGGCTTGGCTGGCTGCGCCCGCAGGCGCTGTTCGGGATCGAAGGGCTGGATCCACTGCTGCATGCGTTTTTCTGGTCCATGACGCTGAACACCGGCGGCTTCATTCTCGCCTCGCTGGCGAGCTTTCCGCAGCCGCTGGAACGGCTGCAGGGCGCGCAGTTCGTCAACGTGTTCGAACATTCCCCCAGCCCGCGCAGCTGGACCGGCGGCGTGGCGCAGACCGAGGATCTGATGATCATGGCGCAGCGCATCCTTGGCGCGCGCGACGCGCAGGCGCTGTTCGAACGCGAGGCGCGGCGTCAGGGCGCCCGGGGTCCGCTGCCCGAACCCACGCCGGATTTTCTGGAGATGCTGGAGCGTGAACTGGCAGGCTCGGTGGGGGCGGCCACGGCCCATGCCATGGTCGGCCAGATCGTCGGCGGCATGTCGGTCTCGGTCGAGGATCTGATGGCGGTGGCCGACGAGACCGCGCAGATGATGGAATACTCCGCCCGGCTGGAGGCGCAGTCGCAGGAACTGGCCCGCACTGCCGGACAGCTGCGCGAGGTCAACGCCAAGCTGACCCGGCTTTCGGTGCAGAAAGACGCCTTCCTGAGCCAGATCAGCCACGAGCTGCGCACGCCCATGACCTCGATCCGCGCTTTTTCAGAGATCCTGCGCGACACGGACGGGCTGAGTGCGGGGCAGCAGACCAAATATGCCTCGATCATCCATGACGAGGCGATCCGCCTGACCCGGCTGCTGGACGATCTTCTGGATCTGTCGGTGCTGGAAAACGGGCAGGTCAACCTCAACCTCCGCGAAGGCGTGCTGGCCCATGTGCTGGACCGCGCGGCGGCGGCGGCGGCGGCGGATGACGCCGGCGCGCGGCTGCTGATCCGGCGCGATCCGGTGGCCGAACGCGTGCGCCTGCACACCGATCTGGACCGGCTCAGTCAGGTTTTCATCAACCTGATCGCCAATGCGCGCAAATACTGCGACGCCGCCCAGCCCCGGCTGGACATCCGCGTGACGCCGGGGGTGCCGCTGATCATCGATTTCATCGACAACGGCTCGGGCATCTCGCCCGAGGCGCAGGACATGATCTTCGAGAAATTCAGCCGGGTGAGTGACCAGAAGGCGGGGGGCGCGGGGCTGGGGCTGGCCATCTGCCGCCAGATCGTGACCCGGCTGGGCGGAGAGATCGCCTATCTGCCCGGGCAGGGTGGTGCCGCCTTCCGCGTGGTTCTGCCCGCCGATCTGGCTCTGGCCGCGCAATAGGGCGCAGCCCTGCCGTTTTTCCGCCGGGTTAAAGCGCTTGGTAACCTTCTGCCGCCATACAGCTAGGGCAGATGGGCCAGAGAACGGGCTGGAATGGGAATGGCGGCAGTGGCCAGACAGGATGTCCTTAGCCAGAAGGCGAGTGCTGCACGCCGCGCGCTGGAGGCGCGGTCGATGTCGCCCGCCAAGGCGCTACGCCGGGCGCTGTCACGCACGGCGGATGTGCTGTGGGATCTGGCGCTGGTGACGCATGGGATCGACCTGTCAGTGGTCGAACAGGAAAACCTTGTCTCCGTCCTGCCCGCAGACACCCTGCTGCTGCTGCTGGACGGGCCGGAGGGCGTGCTGGGGATCGCGGCGGTGGACCGTCAGGTGATGACCGGGCTGATCGAGGTGCAGACCATCCTGCAGGTGACCCAGATGCCGCTGGACGACCGGCCGCTGACCCAGACCGATGCCGCCATGATGGCGCCGCTGATCGACGGCGCGCTGGACCGCTTCGTGCGCTATCTGGAGGATCATCCGCTCCGCTCCCGGTTCGAAGGGTTCCGGTTCGGGGCCATGATCGACGACGCGCGCAGCGCCGCGCTGCTGCTTGATGCGCCGGAATACCAGATGCTGCGGGTGTCGGTCGATCTGGCGCTGGGGCGGCGGCGCGGCGAGCTTCTGCTGCTGTTTCCGGAGCCGGGGCTGGCCGAGGACAGCGCGGCGGCGCCAGTGCCGGACGCGCCCGGTCCCTATGAACAGCGGATGAAACTGCTTCCCGCGCGGATGGAGGCGGTGCTGTGCCGGATCCGGCTGACGCTGCGGGCGGCGCAGGCGCTGCAGCCGGGGGATCTGCTGCTGCTGCCGCGCGATGCGCTGGACGGGGCGGAATTCTACGCGGGAAAGGGGGATGCGGTGGCGGGGGGGCGTCTGGGCCAGATGAACGGGATGCGGGCCATCCGGCTGCGCTGGCCTGCGGGCCTGCCCCGTGACGCGGCAGCCATGTCCGCCGATCCCGACCCCGTGACCGACGCGCCGGTGATGGCGCCGATGGCAGCGGCTCCGCTGCCCGCGCCGCCGGTCGAGGATCTGGCCGCCGATCTGCCCGATCTGCCCGCGATGGAGTTCGATTCGGGGGAATTCGACTTCTCCGCCGCCATGGGCGGCGAGGATCTGGGCGATTTCGACTTTTCAGCCGCCCCGATGGAAGAGGACGGCTGATGCCGGGATGGTGGGGATCACGTCTCGCGCTGTGCGAGGGAGTCGAGCGTCGGGCGCAGCCCGTCGAGCGGATATCCTGCCGCCGCGGTGGTGGACAGGATCGCGTCCACCGGCATCTGGCCAGCCTGTCCCATGGCCCAGACCGTGGCGCAGCGCGTGCCAGAGCGGCAATAGGCCAGAACCGGGCCGGGCGCTTCCGCGACCAGCGCGGCCTGCCGCTCGATCGTGTCCAGCGTCAGCCCGTCATGGGTGACCGGCAGAACCTCGAACGCCATGCCAGCGGCCCGGACCGCGGCACCGATGGCCTCGGCCTGCAGGTCTGGCGGCACCTCGCCGTCGGGCCGGTTGCAGATGACAAGGGTGAAGCCTGCCTCGGCCAGGGCGGGCACATCCTCCACCGCGATCTGCGGGGTGACGGTGTAGCGGGGGGTGATCTGACGAAGCTCCATGATGACGGATTATTCCGCCGCCACGATCTTGTCGAGTCTCGTCCGCAGCATCGGGGCCAGTGCCATGCCGGTCAGCATCGCCGCCACGAAGATCCACAGCATCGGCCCGCCATAGCTGAGCGCGGCGATGGCGGGTCCGGGGCAGAGCCCGGCCAGCCCCCAGCCCGTGCCGAACATCACCGATCCCAGCACCAGACCACGGTCGATCCGGCGCTCCGGTGCGGCGGGGAGCGGGCTGCCAAGCACCGAGTGTCGCCGCCCGCGGGCATAAAGCCATGCCAGCGCCATGGGGATCATCGCCCCGCCCATCACGAAGGCCAGCGTCGGATCCCATGCCCCGAAGACGTCAAGAAACCCCTGCACCTTGGCGGTGTCGGTCATGCCGGACAGGAACAGCCCTGCGCCGAACAGCCCCCCCGCCAGAAAGGCGAATACCAGTCGTGCCATGTCAGATCACCTCCAGAAGATGGCGGAACACGGCCACACTCGCCACCCCGGCAAGGATGTAACAGGCGGTGGCGGCAAAGCCGCGCACCGACAGCCGGGACATGCCACAGACCCCGTGACCGGAGGTGCAGCCATTGGCGAGCCGCGTGCCCAGCCCGACCAGCAGTCCCGCGGCGACCAGCACCAGCGGCATCTGCGAAATATGCGTGTCCACCGTCCGCAGCGCCGGGATCAGCGTCAGCAGCAGCGGAAGCAGGATCACCCCGCCAAGAAAGCTCAGCTTTTCGCCGCTGCTGCGGCCTGCCGAGCCGTCAATGAGCGTGCCGATGATGCCGGACGCGCCCATGATCCTGCCGTTGACCAGCAGGAACACGGCGCCTCCTGTCCCGATCAGCATGCCGCCGATCAGGCCCCAAATCCAGTCGAGTTGCATGATATCTGCGTGTCCTATGCCAAGGAGATGCGATGCGGCGGGGCAGGCCGTGGCGGCCCGCCCGCGCGCGGGGTCAAAGCTTGTTGACGGGCACTTTCAGAAAGACGTCGCCCTGTGCGTCGGCGGGCGGCATCTGCCCTGCGCGCATGTTCACCTGCAGCGACGGGATGATGAGCCGCGGCATGGCCAGCGTCGCGTCGCGGGCATCGCGCATCTGCACGAACTCTTCCGCCGAGGTGCCCGCCGCCACATGGATGTTGGAGGCTTTCTGCGCGCCGACCGTGGTTTCCCAGGCGTAGCTGTCGCGCCCCGGCGCCTTGTAGTCATGGCCGACAAAAATCCGGGTCTCGTCCGGCAGGGACAGGATCTTCTGGATCGAGCGGAACAGCGTTTCCGACGACCCGCCCGGGAAATCACAGCGCGCCGTGCCGAAATCCGGCATGAAGAGCGTATCGCCCACAAAGGCCGCGTCGCCGATCACATAGGTCAGGCAGGCGGGGGTATGTCCGGGCGTGTGCAGCACGTCACCGCGCATCTGGCCGATATGGAAACTGTCGCCCTCGCGGAACAGGCGGTCGAACTGCGATCCGTCGCGCTGGAACTCCGTGCCTTCGTTGAACACCTTGCCGAAGGTGTCCTGCACTTCGGTGATCCGTTCGCCGATGCCGATCTTGCCGCCCACCGCCTGCTGGATATAGGGCGCGGCGGACAGATGGTCGGCATGGACATGGCTTTCCAGCAGCCAGTCCACGGTCAGTCCGTGCTGCCGCACGAAAGCGATGATGGCATCGGCAGAGCGCGTGTCGGTGCGTCCGGAGGCGTAGTCAAAATCCAGAACGCTGTCGATGATGGCACAGGAATGGCCCGCCGGATCGCGCGCCACGTAAGAGATCGTGTTGGTGGCCTCGTCGAAAAAGGCCGTGACATCGGGCTGGGTCATGGAAAGCTCCCTCGGTTCGGAGTTCATATAATCATAATGGAATATGTCTTCAAGACCTTTCTGTCCTTGACCTGGATCATGGCAGGACCGGGACCGGCAGGGCAGACTCTGTCGGATCGTGCCATCGATGAGGCCAGGGATGGCACCACCCATCGGGGCCGCGCCGCAGACATCGTCCCGGCGGGGCCCCTCATGAAGGAGGACAGCTCATGACCGATCCGCTGCAGACCTGGACCATGGCGCAAGATCAGGCGCCGGAAAGCGCGGATGCCGCGCCCCTGTCCGAACTCGCCGCGCGGGCCGCCGAACTGCGCGCGCAGGGGCAGGCGGTGCCCGCCGAACTTGCCGACCGCATCCGTGAAGAGGCCGCCGCCGCGCTGGAGGCGGAGATGGACAACCTGCCGGTCTAGGTGCCGTCACGGCGCGGCGGGAGACGGAGCACCGCCCGCCGGGCGGGCTCTGCCGCGCAGCGGGTCAGGGGACGGCTGTCAGTTGAGGAAAATGCCCACGACCACCATGACCAGCCCGAAGACCGACAGCATCAGCGCCGCCATGTTCAGCGGCACCACCTTGCGCACCGCCTCGCGCAGCGCCGCATCCTCAAGCCCGGAGCGGCGCGCGCTCCAGACGCGCAGGATGCACCAGAACAGCCCCACAAGTCCCAGCAGCGACATCGCCGCGCCTACCCAGATCAGCCATTCCATGCCCGGTTCCTTCCCGTTGCGCAAACGGGAGCCCGGTAATCCATCCCCCACGCTGCCGCAACCCCTTGATGGGGCGCGCGCCCGCCTGTAACCAGACGCGATACCGGCAGGAGAACAGCAGATGCAGGACGATACTTCCGGCGCCTATGGCGTGGCCGCCGAGGAATTGCGGCAATTCATCGAACAATATGAACAGCTTGAGATCGAGAAGCAGTCTGTTGCCGAGCAGCAGAAGGAGCTGATGGCGGAAGCCAAGGCGCGCGGCTACGACACCAAGGTGATGCGCAAGGTCATCGCCCTGCGCAAGCGCGACAAGGACGACATCGCCGAGGAAGAGGCGGTGCTGGAAATGTATAAAGCCGCGCTGGGGATGATCTGATCCCGCGCCGCTTGGCCTGATCCCTGACGGGCGCGGCACCTGAGACAGGGCTGCGCCCGCGTCGTTTTGCACACCTGCGGGACAGCGGCCCGCCCGTCGCCGCGCGATCAGGGGCTCAGCAGGGTGACGCCCGGCATCCGGCTGATCTGCCACACGTCTTCGTCGTAAAGCTCGGTCAGCATGTCCACATAGGCGGCGTCCCAGCCCGGCAGATCCAGCTCTTCCTCCAGCGCCTCCGGCAGGGCGTATTTGTCCAGAAATGCCATCATCACCCGGCGCTTCTGCGCTTCGGTGACGCTGTCGTTCTCCTTGAGGAAGCTGCGGAACCGCTTCATGCCTTCGGGACTGATGATGTCGGCGAAAAGATCGAAGGATCCGATGATCCTGCGCTCCGCGTCGATCCCGGCCATGCCGCGCAGGATCTGCCCCCAGAGCAGCGGCGTGTCTTCGTTGCACCAGACGGTGACGGGCACCTCCGGCGCCGCCTCCCGCAGGCGGCGGATCAGGCTGGACCAGCGCAGATGCATCGGATCGGCGCCGTGCAGAAACGCGTCAAAACTCTGCGCCGGGCTTTCGCGATAGACGGCGGGCAGATAGCTGGCAAAGTCGCGCAGGCCCATCCAGACCTCCACGGCATCGCCGCGGAACAGCCTCTGGATCGCACAGACCCGCTCTTCGGCGCGACGATAAAGCCGCCCGCCCGCCAGCGCCAGCTTGGGCACCGACAGCAGGTTCTCGTGGCTCAGGATCAGCCGATGCACATCGACCGCATCCTCGGTCAGCAGCGCGTCCAGCAGCACCTCGCGCGCATCTTCCGCCGGATCCGCGCCACCCAGCGAATTCACCACCTCCGACAGCAGGGTGCGATACCGGCTTGGCCCGGGGATCGCCACTCCGTCGCGGCGGAAGTCATCGGCATTGCGCAACAGCGTCTTCAGCAGACGGTCCTCATCCGTGCCGTGAACGCCCAAGTGAAGAATGACCTGCATCGCCTGCTCTTTTTGTTGCGCGATGCCTGCACTATAAGGCCTTTCGCCGCGAGGGGAACGCGGCCGCCGCAGGAGAATGCCCGCATGAGCCTTGCCGACCACACCGCCCGCCGTCTGCGGCTGACCAGCCTGCCTGACCCATGGTCGCTGGGGGCTGCACTGATCGCGGCAGTGGTGGTGGCGCCGATCCTTGCCGTGCTCTGGATCGCGCTCTTCCCGAGCGAGAACATCTGGCCGCATCTGATCTCCACCACGCTGCCCCGCTATCTGCGCAACACGCTGGTGCTGATGGCGGGGGTGGGGGCGCTGGCCTGTGTCGCGGGCACGGTGACCGCATGGCTGGTGTCGCGCTACGAGTTTCCCGGGCGGCGCTGGCTGGAATGGCTGCTGCTGCTGCCGCTGGCGATCCCGGCCTATGTGGGCGCCTATGCGCTGGTGGATTTTCTGGAATATTCCGGGCCGGTGCAGACCGGGCTCCGGCAGGCTTTCGGCTGGCAGACCGCCCGCGACTACTGGTTTCCGGAAATCCGGTCGATGGGGGCGGCGATCCTCGTGCTGGCGGCGGCGCAGTATCCTTATGTCTATCTGCTGGCCCGCAATGCCTTCCGCGAGCAGTCCGCCAGCGCCGACGAGGTGGCGCAGTCGCTGGGCGCGGGAGCATGGGGGCGGTTCTGCCGCGTGGGCCTGCCATTGGCGCGACCGGCGATCGCGGCGGGGGTGGCGATCGTGATGATGGAATCGGTCAATGATTTCGGCACGGTGGATTATTTTGCGGTGCAGACCCTGACCACCGGCATCTTCAGCGTCTGGCTGCAAAGCAACAATGCAGGCGGCGCCGCGCAGATCGCCACCACGGTGCTGGCACTGGTCATCCTGCTGGTGCTCTTGGAAAAGGCCTCGCGCCGCCGGATGCGGTTCTTCAACCTGTCGATCCGGCACCGCCCCGTGGCCCGCGTGCCGCTCACGGGGGCGGCGGCTGTGGCGGCGCTGCTGGTCTGCCTTCTGCCCTTCGCGCTGGGGTTCCTGCTGCCCGGCGGCGTGATCCTGTCGCATGCGCTGGACCATGCCCGCAACTGGGCCGATCCCGCGCTCTGGGGGGCGGGGCTGAACACGCTGATGGTGGGCGGGCTCGCGGCGGTGCTGACCGTGTGTGGCGGGCTGTTTCTGGTCTATGGCGTGCGGGTGTCGGGGCGGGTGCTGCCGCGCCGGCTGATGCCGGTCACCACGATCGGCTATGCCGCGCCGGGGGCGGTGCTGGGCATCGGCATCCTGATTCCGCTGGCCGCGCTGGATCACCGGCTGGCGGACACCGTGGCCGCCGTGACCGGGCAGGAGATCGGGCTGGTGCTGACCGGATCCGCCTTCGCGCTGGTGCTGGCCTATTGCGTGCGGTTTTTCGCCATCGCGCAGGGGGCGGCGGATGCGGCGCTGGGACGGGTGTCGCCGAATCTGGCGCTGGCGGCGCGGTCGCTGGGGCGCAGTCAGGGGCAGGTGCTGGCCGAGGTGCATTATCCGCTGATCCGAGGCTCTCTGGCCTCGGCCCTGCTGCTGGTCTTTGTCGACTGCGTGAAAGAGCTGCCCGCCACCCTGCTGCTGCGCCCGTTCAACTATGAAACGCTGGCCACGCGGGTGCATGAACAGGCGTCGCTGGAAAACCTCGGCGGCGCCGCCCCGGCGGCAGTGCTGGTGATCGGCGTAGGTCTCGCCGCCGTAGGCCTGCTCGCGCATGCCAACCGGTAGTTTCGGGCTTGCAGTCCGGGGCGGGGCTGGCATATCCCTGCACCTACGGTGCCCCTATAGCTCAGCTGGTAGAGCAACTGATTTGTAATCAGTAGGTCCGCGGTTCGAGTCCGTGTGGGGGCACCAAATAATTGATTAAAATCAAAGAGATGCGCGAGTTTTCTCGTGTCGTTGTCCGAGTGTCCGAGCATGTCCGAATCGGACGCTTGTTGATGTCAACCAAGTGAGTGTTGTACTTCAAGTGTTTTGCAGCTGCGGCGATAAAAGGTGTCAGACCCTCGAGGGGTGACGCGGCGCCAGGTAGTAAAAATTGAACACTAGCTGTGACCTCTGACCGCAACGTCCTGAGTTGCCCGTCACCTAAGTTGCGTGATGCGCGTGCCCGGCGGTACCAATAGTTCATCCGTACCTATGGGAACTTGCTCATTGTGTTCAGTGGTAAGGAATGTACGCTAGGATCGAACATGCCGACTTCGCCAGTTTTCAGGTCATAGCAAATTTGGTAGTCTCTTGAGGTACCATCGCATCCAAATCCGAGACGCTTTGTGCGTGTACTCTTATAAATATCAACTGCTTCCATCGTAGACTTAAAAAATAGTTGTCCAATGCACAGCGTCGCACACCACCTACAACTTGAAGCCGTTAGGCTCGTCACAGCAGACTCTTCCGGTGTTTGCGGCGCAGACATGTATGCCAGATCCGCATTTAATAGATACTATTATGCTACTTTTCTGCTGGTTAGAAAGGCTCTTATAAATATTGATAGTAAGTATGAAGGAAATATCAAACATAAAAACATTCCGGAAATTCTTAGAGGCACTATTCAAAGGAGAATCAAGGCGCTTCAAAGGAAGGCTGACAAGCTTGGTGATGTAAGCCTTGTTCAGGGGTGCAGGCAGGCCAGCTCAATAAATTTAGGATTTGCTGAGACTTTGGAGAAGGCTTACGCTATTCGTGTTGTTGCGGATTACACTCCAGAAACACTAGTAGATTTTCGTTCTGCCCGTTTTAAGTTATCAGGGGTGCCGGTTACCGAGGCGCATGAGTGGGTGGCGAAAGCGGAGCACTGGTCAATCATAGTACTCGCTATAGTCAGGCAAGAAAATGCTTAATTCATCTGATGTTGCGGAAATTCTGACTTCGTCTGGTCTGGTGCTTAGTGGGCCTGTGGTGCGCCAGGATGGCGACAGGTTGGCATTCTATGCGTTTATTGAGGTTTCTAAAGATAGCAATGGCCATCAGAAGCCTTCAAATATTTATTTGGGTAAAATATCTGAGGAATTGGTTCGCTCGGGAGTTCTTGTTAAATTTATTCTAAATGATACTGCTAACTTTGATCTTGAGGCTGGGTTGAGGGCGACACTCCTTCATGCATTCCCGGAATGGGTGAGAAATTCGTTCCTCACGATTGACTCGCAAGGCTGTACTGTCTGGATTGTTCCAAAGGGTGGTGTGACCAGAAGCTACTTAGAGGAAATAAAGAATCGTGCAGCTATCTACATAAATAACGCAAGCTTGTCCCTTCTTGAAGTGAAGTTAACGGTCAATGAAAATCTACCGTCTCGAACGGCTATCCTTATGGAGCTTCGAATAGCAGCACCTATTAATGTTGAAGTTTTGATTTCAAGGTTGGAGTCAAAAGGGTTTTCTTCCCCGCCGATTGACTATGTAAATAGACATTTGGATGCTCTTCGACGGGCGGGGCAGATCATCCGGCGGAAAGATGGACTTTATTGTCTGACTGCAGGTGCTTTGAAGGTTCTTGGAACAGTAAAGCGCCGAAATAGTCCGGACGTTGTTCGGTTTCTTGACCTGGCGAGGCGAAATGAGCTATAATCACATCGCGGGAGTCTCAGGCGCGGGTGTGTATCATGCCCACTTGCCAAGGCTATGTACAGAAGGGTCGTCGGTCTTCGGACTGACGCTCCTTCGAATCGTCAGTCCGAAGACCGACGCTCATGAAACGATTGTTTGCTAAATGAGACTCCCGCACAATCTTGTAGAATCGCAGTTTTTTATTTTCTCGGAAAGAGAAGATTTTTTAAAAGCTGTGGATTCTGTAGTAGATCATGAAGAGTTGCAACGCATCAATAAGCTTATTGAGGGGGGGGGCATGCCAATTACCTCGAAGGAGGTTTTGGCAACGATGTTTGGCGTCAATCCGGGAATTGTGTGGTCTTTTATAAACAAACCCGACCGCCACTATCGGAAATTTTCCATACCGAAGGGGAAGGGTAAGAGGTCGATTCTTGCGCCAAAGGTTGGTCTTAAAGTCATACAGAAGTGGATATCGTATCAGCTGCAAGGAAAGGCGAGATTTCCAGACCATGTTTTTGGCTTTGTGCCGGGCAGATCGCATATTGATGCTGCAGTGCGTCATACTAGTGCGCGTTGGGTGTATTCAATAGACTTAGAGGATTTTTTTCCAAGTACGCCTCGGAGTTTGATCGCTTCAAGCTTATGTTCTTTTGGGTATGACTTCAAGAGCTCTGAATTAATCTCGAAGCTTTCTTGTTATGATGGGGGTCTTGCGCAAGGTGCCCCTTCAAGTCCTGTTCTTTCCAACATTGCGATGTTTGAGGTTGATACCGCTCTAGCAGAATTGGCGGAGGAGCTGGGAATCAGAATAACTCGCTATGCAGATGATATTACTTTCTCGTCTGAGGGTGTGTATCCGTCCTCTCTTCCGGAAAGGTTGTCGACGATCTTTTATAGTACTCCCTGGAAGATTTCGAAGAAAAAAACTTACTTCTCCGTTGCGCCGAAAAGAATGAAGGTCCATGGTTTAATAGTAAATTGCGGAGAGGTGAAGTTAACTAAAGGATACCGAAATAAGTTGCGTGCCTATAGGCACGTGCTTCAGTCGGGTCTATGCAAGAAAGAAGATGCGTGTCGTCTTGAGGGGCATCTAAATTATTACTCTCAAGTAATAAAGCATAGAGATTCTTCGACGTGAAGCAGACCTCTACTTGAACGCTTAACGCTTAACGCTTAACGCTTAACGCTTAACGCTTAACGCTTAACGCGTAGCGCGTGCGGAGGCGGCTTATCCGTTTTTCTTCCAGCTAATCTCGCCGGGTCGACGAATCGCTGCCACCGCCCGCGCTGCTGTCTCGAGCTGCGCGGGCATGTAGACCTCGCCTAGGCCAGCGTCGATGGCGGCGGAGTTGCCCAGCACGTCGCCCACGTCCTCGCGCAGGGCGCCGCCGGAGCGGGCCCAGACGCCGAAGGTGCGGCGCAGGTCGCGGAACTCCAGCGGATTCGGATCGAGCAGGGTAGGGCAGGCCTTGGCGGCGCGCTGCCGGATGGTGGCCCACCGCTTGCGGAACAGGTCGCCGGACCATGGCTGCCCGGTCAGATCATCATGGAACAGACGGGTCTGGTTGTCGCGGGCAGCTTCCTTGAGGGCGCGCACCCGGGGCGCCAGCTCGTCATGCAGGGGGATGCGGCCAAGGTTGCCGCGCTTGGAGCGGGTCAGATCCCAGACCCAGAGTCTGTGCGACCCAAGGTCCAGATCCTGAAAGGCGCCCAGCTCTGCCGTGATGACATCGATCTGCCGCTGTGCTGCGAAGGTGGCAAGCGCGATCGCGCCAGCCATGGCGGGCAGGCCGAGATCTTCGGCGGCGGTGATCAGCGCATCATATTCGGCCCATGTGGCATAGCGCTTGCGCTTCCGGGCCTGCTGAAGCTGCAGGCGGAAGCAGGGGTTGGAATTCTCGGGGCGCCAGCCCAGCAGTTCGGCATAGCTGAACAGGACCGAGAAGGAGCGGATCAGCTTTGAGGCGTAGGTGGGCGTCCGCCTGTGCAGCGTCTCATACCATGTGTAGATCACCGGGCGATCAAAGCTCGCGATCGGCTGGCCGCCCCATTTCTTCGAGATCGTGTTGAAATCCGCCAGATAGCCCTTCTGCGTCGCGGGCTTGGTTTTTGCGAAGCGGCTGGAGCGGCGGTATTCCGCGATCAGGGCATCCACGGTCCGACCGCTCGAGGAAATGCGCTGCGGACGGGAGCCGCCCGCATTCGATTTGAGGCTTTCCGCCTGCCGCTTCGACCATGTCGGCCGGTCGGGATCGAGCTCTACGGGCAGGGTGCCCGCTTTGCGCGCATCGGCGGAAGGTTCCCACCACAGGCGCCAGGTGCCGTCCGCCCGCTGGCGCTGCCGCAGGCCAAGGCCGCGGGGGAGCTTGGGGAACGGCGCCTTGGTCATGCCCGCCGCGCCTCCCGCATAAGGATGACGTTCGATCCGGCATGGATCACCGGGGCGGTGGCTGCGGGCAGGCCCCGTTCCTCGCGCCATGCGGTGACCGCGTCGCGCCGCCATTTCATCGGGCGCTGGCAGGTCGGCATCGGCAGGGGGAAATGCTCCTGTGTTTCCAGCCGGAAGCGGGCGGCGAGAAAGGCTCGGCCCGACGAAAAGCCGATCAGGTTAGCCACTGCGTCAGCGTCGATAAACGGGGTCATTGGCTCATCCTTTCCATGCGCGAGGCGTTCTGCCTGAGGGAGGTGGTGAAGCCGTCTTCGGACGGGCCGAGCGTGTCACCCAGCCTGCGCGCCCAGCTGAAGGCGGCGAAGCCGGCGCTGAACGCGCAGACGAAGGCGATCAGGAAGATTGCGGTTTGCACGGTTGCACCTGTGGAAGGGGTGCCCTGCCGTCCGCCCGTGGCAGGGCTGTGAGTGGTGGTCGGGCCGACGCCTTTTATGGGGATGAGACGCCGGGGGCGGCCCGGGCGAGCAGCCTACCGGACAAAGCCGAGCTGCATGGCGTGCGCGAGGCTGTCGACCATCTGGAAGCGGTCCTTGGCGATCTGCCTCGGCGTCATCGGTCGGGCATCCGCTGCCCGGTCGGAGAGTTTGTCGGCACCGGCGCTGAGCTGCGCCGCCCATGTCCGCAGACAGTCGAGCGCGTAGGTAAAGGCGCGCTCTTCTTCCGGCGTCATGTCGCGGAACTGCAGCTCCGACGTGTCGGGCAGCCGGTCAGCTTCCGGGCAGGAAGTGCACATTGGCGAGATCCGTCATGTCGCAGATGCAGGACATCGCGGCGCGGCGCTGCTGCAGCTCGCGGGCGATCGGGGCTGCCAGCAGGAGCAGCAGGGTCGCATCGGAATCGGAAATGCTTCCGACCGTCTGCGCGCTGTGCGCCACGACTTCGAAGCGGGACAGTGTGCGGTCATCGACCACCGCGCGGGCGGGCGGGACCGGATCATTGGCGGGGGCAAGGTTCATGGCCAACTCCTGAACTAGGTTGATGCCATGAGTTAGGGGTTGCTACTCGTAACTGTCAACTGAAAATGTCAGAAAAACTGAAATACGCTGAAAATGAAAGCAGGGCTGCGTGGCGGAGAAATGCACCGCTCAGCCATGCTGGAGGTTGCTGCAGGAGGTTCGGGTCTTGCGGGATGCTGGTGCAGTAGGGGCGGGCGTGCCGGGCGTCAGGCCGCGCGCCAGCTCGCGATGACCTTGCCCTGAATGACGACATTCCGCCCGTCAACGACAAGGGCGCGCTGTTCGCTGGGATCCATCGAGGCTGCGACCAGAACCGGAGGCTCAAAGCGGCGCAGGATCGTTGTCGCGGAGCCAGTCTGCCAGTCATAGTGCTGGGCAATGACCGTGTCTCCGGCCTTGGTCAGTTCTGACTGGCGAGTGTCTACGAGAACAAAGTCTCCGGTCAGAATGCCGTTAAGGCACAGGGAGTTGCGGCGCACCTGCCATATATCCACGCCGGGTTGTCCGCCACCAAAGCAGGCGGCGATCTGGGCGGCCTTGTGGGTTTCCGAGCCCTTGCCGATGAAGGGCACCGCATCTGCCTCAGCGAAGCCGGGGGAAAGGTGCTGTGCTTCTGCCGGTTCAAGCGTGCCGGCGTGCCGCAGAACCTCGTCCAGCGGCTGATCCAGCACCTGGGCAAAGGCTCTGGCCCATTCCAGGGACATCCGCTGTTTGCCAGCATAGATGTTCGACACATTCGAGCGCGCGCGGCCCATGGCCTGAGCGATATCCTCGGCCGTGACGCCTGCGCGTTTTTGCTGCTGCTTGAACCAGTTGACATCCATATTCGCCAAGTAGTCACTCGTGACTGAACTTGCTTGACAGAAATACTGAAAAAATCAGTTGCAAGATCTGGTATGATGCCGCTAGATCTGGCGTCATGAGTAAACACCTGACACCAGTTGAGGTATGTGAGCGGCTTATCGGGCCGATCGAAGGCCTCGCGCTTATCGGGGGCCTTAGAGAAAAGGCCGCCTACGCTTGGCGTCGTGGCTCGAAATACCGGGATCCCGGTGACATGCCGCCGCGCGCCAATCGGGCGCTGCTTGCCTATGCGGCGGCGCGGGAGATCCCGCTGAGCGCGGATCACCTTATCTGGGGCGCGCCGGAAGTCGAGATCGACCGGCTGGTGGAAGCCATGCGCGCGGCACCTGCGGCGCAGCTGCATTGCGGCCCCGCGCAGGTGGCCGCCGAATGATCTGCCAGACCGCATATCCTTTCTCCCTCGGGGTGCTGCGGTCTGTCCGGGCTGGCGCACTGCCGCGCGCCAGTCACCTGGCCGCCCGTCTTTGTCCCGAGGCGGGCGGCCTTTTTGTCATCAGATCCGGTGCGCAGTCGGGCGGATGCTGCCGCTCGACCGAACAGGCTGCGTGCCGTCGATCCGCGGGGGGCGGCGTTGCACCGTCCCCCGCCTGGAGAAACCGGAGATCAGCCATGGAACGTACCCAGATTGCCCTGCGCCTCGAGGCGTTTGCCGTGTGCATGCGGATCAAGAGCCAGACCCTCGCACGCGGTGACATCGCCGAACTGCGCGGGTCCGCGCTGCGCTATGGCGGGGGTGGCGACGACCTGTCCCGCGCCGTCGGCGACCTGTGCGACGCGGTCGATCGGGCGGACAGCCCCGATGAAGCCCGCCGGGCCGCCGAGCAGATGATCCACTGGATCGATGCCACCAACATGCCCACGCCCCCGGGACAGAGCCGGAGGGACATCCATGGCTGACATCCAGACGCCCATGACACCGGCGGACCATGTGCTGGCGCACTGCCTGACGGTGCTGGCCTGCAGCGTGATCTACGACGCGAAGCGGGAGGCGATGCATCTCGACATCCTGCGGAACGCCCTGACCAAGTCCGACAGCGGCAATCCGTTTGTCCGGCGGCTCAGCGAGGCCGGTCGCATGCTGCTGGCCACGCATGATCCGGACGGGCGGCGCGATCCGGGCGCCTGCCTCGAAAGCCGGGCCGCCGTCTGTGCCTGGGCCGAGTGGCGGCTGGGGCTGGCGATCGAGAAGGAAGCCGCGCAATGATCGTGGCTCCGGACACATTCCGCACCGCCCGGACACGGGCAAAAACCGTGATGCTGGCCGTGCCTAAGGCGCGGGCCGCACGTCCGGTCTGACCCATGGCATCCCGGCAGACCTACAGCCTTGAGGAAATCAAGGACCGGCTTCTTGCGCAGCTCGACAGCGTCGTGAGCCACTATGCCCCGCCGGTCGCGGGCAGCCACACCCAACACGGGATTTACTGGACCCTCAATCCCGGGCGCCCTGATCGCAATGTGGGCAGCTTCTGCATCCACGTCTCCGGATCGAAGGCAGGCCGCTGGAACGACTATGCGACCGGCAGCCATGGCGATGTGCTGGACCTGATCGACCTCGCGTTGCATGGCGAGGGGTCGTCGAACCTCAGCGGCGCCATCAAGGAAGCGCGGGCATGGCTGGGGCTTGATACCGAAAGCCCCGAGCTGCGGCGCAAGCGCGAGCAGCGGGCAGCAGAGGCGGCCAGGGCGCGGGCCCTCGCAGATGCAGCGGCAGAGCAGAAACGCGAGCGGAGGCAGCGTCTTGCGCAGGGCATCTGGCTCAGCGGCCATGAGGCGCTGCGCGGCACGCCGGTGGATCACTACCTGCGCGCCGAGCGGGGCATTGATCTGGCGAGCCTTGGCCGCCAGCCGGGCGCGCTGCGCTACGTCCCGCAGGCGCGATACCAGTACATCGATGACAAGACGGGAGAGGTGACCGAAGGCACATATCCCATGATGGCTGCGGCGATCACCGACCTGCAGGGCCGCTTTGTCGCGGTGCATCGCACCTATCTGGCCCGCGAGGATGGCCGCTGGATCAAGGCGCCGGTTCCCAAGCCAAGGCTGGTGCTGGGTCATGCCTGGCAGTGCGGCATCAACATCTGGCGCGGTGCCGATACCGGGCCGCGTGGTGGCCGAGCGCCCAGCCTGCCTGCCTGCGCGCCGGGCACGCATGTCTACATCACCGAAGGCATCGAGGACGCGCTGAGCGTCGTCATGCTGCTGCCCGATGTGCGTGTCGTGGCGGCGATCAGCCTGTCGAACATGGGCGCGATCCGCCTGCCGGAGAACGTCGCGCGGGTCACGCTGGTCGCGGACCGCGACCCGCATCCGGAGCAGAAGGAGCAGCTGCGCCGCGCGATCGAGGCGCACTGCAAGGCCGGGCGCGAGGTGCGCCTCTGGCAGAACCGCTACGGCGGCAAGGATTTGAACGATGCACTGCGGCAAGCGGCGGACAAAGCACCGCCAAAAGAGACTGCAGACGAAGAATGAAGGGCAGAGGCATGGCCGATTTGACGGCGAGAACGGATGAGGAGCAGATGCCGGCCCGCCCGGGCCCGACGGCGGAGCAGCTGCGTCAGGAACTGGAACAGGCCCCCGTCGTCACCCTGCCGGTCCACCGCGATCAGCAGGGGTCCGGCGATGACCGCAGCCCGCCCCGCGAAGGTGCCAAGCAGGACGGCGCGGCGGGTGGCAAGGGCGGCGGCACGGCCCGCCGCAATGCCGAGCACGAGATCTTCGACAATTGCCCGGTCACGCCCTTGGGGGTCTGCGGCAAGTTTCGCTATTTTCTCGACGTGAACGGCCAGCTGCAGAAGGTGGACAAGCTGGGCGCGCAGGAAATCATGGGCCTCTTCGGGCACCGCATGGCGTCCCTGACCGCCGCGTTTCCCCAGTTCGAGAACATTGCAGAGCGCGGAGATCCCCCGATCCTGCGGCCAAAGCGCAACCGCTTCGATCAGACATCAGCCGCCATGCGGATGCACGAGGCGGTCAGCGCCTGCGGCGTGTTCGAGCCCAATTCCGATGTGCGTGGCGTTGGTGCCTGGACCGATGACGACGGCGAGCTGATCTATCATCTGGGCGACGCGGTCCTGTATCGCGGCGACCGCCTGCCGCCCGGGCGGATCGACGGCAAGATCTACCCTGCAGCACCCCCTGTCGCGGCGCCGGACTTTGCCGACGGTCCGGATCCGGTTCCCGAGATCCTGCGCATGCTGGGCACATGGAACTGGACGCGCGACGATCTGCACCCGGTCATCGCCCTGGGCCTGATCGCGGCGCAGTTTCTGGGTGGGGCGCTGGACTGGCGGCCGACCTTCTGGCTGACCGCACCAGCTGGTGCCGGCAAGTCCGAGTTTCAGCGCTTCATCGAGATGCTGCACGGCGAACGCGCCCTGATCCAGTCCACCGACGCCACGAAATCCGGCATCACCTCCCAGCTGGGCCATGCCAGCCTGCCGGTCGCGGTGGACGAGCTCGAGCCGGGCGACGAAAGATCGACCAAGGAAAAGGACATCATCACGCTTGCGCGTGTCGCCTCGTCGGGCGGCCAGTGGCTGCGCGGCAGCGCGGATCAGTCCGGCGTCGGCGGCAAGGTCTATTCCACCTTCCTGTTCTCCTCGATCCTGATCCCCGGCGTGATGAAGACGCAGGACGTGCAGCGCCTGATCCGCCTCGAGCTCAACCCGATCCCGAAAGGTGCCGCCAAGCTGGGGCTGCGCACGCGCACCTGGCGCAGCCGTGGCGCCCGGCTGAAGGCTTTCCTGATCGAGCGGTGGGCGAGCTTTCCCGAACGCCTTGCGGTCTGGCGGCACGCGCTGGAGCTGGCCGACGTGACGGGCCGCGACGCGGACAACTGGGGCACGGTGCTGGCGCTGGCCGACATGGCGCGGTCGGAGGACGTGGTGGGCGAGGACGAGGCGGCCAGCATGGCGCGCAAGGTCGCGTTCCAGGTGACAGCCGACAAGGCGGACACCGTCAACGACGCCGAGGCGATGCTGCTGCACCTCATGTCCCAGACCTATGACCCGTTCCGGCGCGGGGAACAGTTTAACATCGCCCAATGGGTTGCGGCGGCCGCCGGTCTGCCCGGGGCGCCGAAGACGCTCTACAACGAAGACGGTGGCCCCATGGACAAGAGCGACCAGCAGCGGAACGCGCAGCGCCACCTGTCGCAGTTGGGCCTGCGCGTCTACGACGAGCCCGAGCCGGGGCTGTTCATCATGAACAAGCCGATTGCCCCGCTGGTGCAGCTGTTTCAGGGCAGCCAGTGGTCAGGTGGTGCATGGAAGCAGTCCGCCTCCCGCGTGCCCGGCGCCGTCCAGCCCCCACACCCGCCAACCTTGGCCCGGATCACCTCGCGCGGCTGGATCATGCCGCTGAAGGCGATCCCCGGAATGCTGTCGTTCCCCATGGATCCTGCCAACGGAACCGCTGGCGCCTCGCGCCCCGGTCATGATGAGCTCGAGGACTACCGCTAGACACATGCGCCATTCAGGTTCCCTTGTCCCGCCGCGCATCCCTTCGCGCTTGCCCCGCACCCGGTCGGATGCCATGATGTTCGTGCGCTCTGATGGCCCCGCCACGGGTCAGGGCTACAACGCTACAACAAACGGCCATGGCTCTGTTGTAGGGTTTGTTGTAGGGAAAAACCCTGCCAGATCAGCGCATTACCCCCATTCTACAACGCTACAACGCAAAATCGCGCCCCTCTCAAATATGTGCGCATGCGCGCGCGCGCGTGTGTGGGTGAATGAATATATCCGTTGTAGCGTTGTAGTTATCTATCAAGGCGCTGATTTCAAAGCGAAATCCCTACAACAAAGCCTACAACAAGGGGGCCTGAAGCGTTGTAGATTGGCCCCCTCTCTGTTGTGGAATGACCTTAAGTCCCTGATTTCGCTTAAAATAGGGGGTTTTCGGCATGGCTAAGCCGCGCAACACCCAAGAGGAGCTGGCCCGGAAGGCTGCGGCGCGGCTCGAGGATGCGCGGCGGACCGGCGAGCAGCTGTCCCTGCTGCCGGACGAGCCGGGCCGGACGCCTGCGGAGGTGGCAGCACCCAGCGGCGGCCGTCCGAAGGGCGCGATGGGCAAGGGCTCCAGACAGATGCGCGACTGGCTCGCGGCCAAGGGATACCGCCTGCCGGAACAGCAGCTGGCCGAGATGGCGGGCCTGACCAGCTCGCGCGACGTGTTCGAGACCGCGATGATGCAGACCGAACGCCTGCTGGTCTGGGCCTTCGCCGAGGCGCAGGACAAGGACAAGGCGGATCGGGTCATCACGCCCGAACAGCGCCTGTCCACCTTCGCCCAGGTGTTTGCGGTCCAGCTGCGCGCCGCCGAGGCGCTGCTGCCTTACGGCACCCCCAAGGCCAGCCCCGACGTGTCGGTGCAGCAGACCGTGCAGCTCGTCGTTCAGGGCGGCGCGCCTGCCGATCGCGGCGCATCGGTCCGGGATGTGACGCCCGCCGCTGGTGCCGGATTGGTGCCTGCGGATGTGCGCTGGCAAATCGAGCGAAATCAACAGGTTAGCGAGGATGAGGCGCGCAATTCGGACGCGGCAATTCGGACGGATCAGCCAACCGACTGGAAAGACAGGGAAAAGTGATGCCGGATGCACTGATTAAAAATCAGTTTGGTCGCGCCGCCGCAGGGTCGATCCCGCGCCCCGCAGCCGCCGATCGCGCCCGGCCCGGCGCCCGCGCGACCCCCCCGGGGGGGCGCCCCGCGGCTGTCTGTCTGCCCCCCGCTCCGACCCCATTCAGGGTTTTTGATCCGGAGCTTGGGAAATGAGCGTGAACCTTGTGACCGGCGAATGGGGTGGGGGGGTGCTGCGGTCTGCCTCCGGAGAGGGTCGCGGCGGGCCCGGGCACGCAGCGAACGGGGGTGCGGGGATCCAGACGGCTCTGGATCCGGACACGCTCGCCAAACTGGAAGGCTTGGGGGCGAAAGAGGCAATCGAGAGCCTAGAGGGCGATTTCGCCGGGGGCAACAGCTTTCCCGGCCTCGAGGAAACCGCCTATTTCCCGGGCCCCAAGGCGCAGGGCTTCTATTTCGATGACGGCGACGTGGTCGGCATTCAGGGGCCGGTGGGCTCCGGCAAGACCACGACGCTGATGAAGAGCCGCGCGCGCCGCGCCATCTGCATGCCGCGCAGCACCGTGGACGGGGTGCGGCGCTACAAGGTGCTGTTCATCCGCGAGACCTATCGCCAGGTCTGGTCCACCACCATCCCTAGCTATCTGGAGACCTTCCCGAAGGCGCTGGGGAAATGGTCGGGCGGACGGGGCGATCCGGTCACCCATGTGATCCATTTCGAGGATGCGTTCGGCCCGATCGAATTCACCGCCGAGTTCATGGCGTTCGGGGATGACATCATCGCGTCGATGCGCGGCATTCAGACCACGGACATCGTGCTGAACGAAGCCGACACCATGCCGGGCGAGATCCTGAGCGTGGGCATTGGCCGGATCGATCGCTATCCCGCCAAGACGCATTTTGAGGGGCTGCCGCCCGAGCTGCGCAGCTACGGGCAGATCGCCTGCGACTTCAACGCGCCCGACGAGGACAACTGGGCCTTCCGCGTCTTCCACGACGAGGAAAGGCGCCGGGGGCTGGCGGCTGAGCTGACGCTGGCGATGCAGGCGGATGAAGACACCCGGGCGCGCGAGGAACACCGCCCGCCGCGCACGGTCAAGCCGGTGCGGATCGAGTTCTACAACCAGCCGGGCTATGGCGAGCCGGGCTGCGAGAACCTCGCGAAGCTCAGCTCGAGCTATTACCCGCGCCAGATCATGTCGATGAAGCTGGAAGGCCGCGGCGACATGGTCGACCGGCTCGTTTACAACAAGGTGGTCTATCTTCGGCAGGGCGAGCCGGTCTTCAAGCGGGAGTTCCGGCGCCGCATCCATGTCGCCGAAGAGACGATCCCCTTCGATCCCCGCCTGCCGCTGCTGCTTGGCCTCGATCAGGGCTTCAAGGGGGCGGCGATCGTCGCCCAGCTGGTCGGCTTTTTCCGCTGGCGCATCCTTGGCGAGTTGCACTTTCCCGATGAACGGCTGTTTGCGCAGGTGTTCGGCCAGCGCCTGCGGGAGTTTCTGGACGAACGCTGCCCGGGGGGCCGGATCGAAGCCGGTTGGGGCGACATGGCCGGCGAGCATGGGGCCAGCCAGTCGGCGGACGAAAACGCGACCTGGAACCTGATGGTGGGCCGCGCGGCGGGGTTCCATATCCGCCCGTCGATCATCGGTCAGAACCGCATCCAGCCGCGTCTGGAGGCCGTGCGCGCAGCGCTTGAGGCGCCGCTCGAGGCCGGGGAGCCGGGCCTGCTCATCGACCCGTCCTGCAGGTTCCTGATCCGCGGTTTCGAGGCCCGGTATGTCTGGGGCGAAGAGGTCGATAGCAGCGGCGACAAGCGCAAGGTGCCGAACAAAAAGCTGACCGAAGCCAACGTGCACGACGCGCTGCAATACCTGCTGCTGGGCCAGCACCGGGCCGACGGCATCAGCCCCTACGTCGCAAGATTGTCCGACAAACGAAAGGGCCCGCAGTCCATGCGCGGCCATAACGGCGGGCCGCCGCTGTCGGACAGCCCGCAAGGCGGCCTGCGCACAGGATGGAACGTCCTTGACCCCTACGGAGAAAGATCATGACCACGAACCCCACGCCGCAGGCCGCCCCCAAGGCGCCGCCGAAGCCCGATCTGGACGTGCTTGAACGGCTCGTCTGGGTCATGGCGGATTATCCGACCGTGAATGCGGACATGCTGCGCCGCCTCGAGATCGAGGAGGGCATGAAGTTCCGCGAGACATCGCAGGGCCGGACCTATGCGAAGGCCGGCAGGCTCGAGGTCGGGGCGCGCGGCTCGCGCGATCTGGCCGCCACCAACTGGGGCAACGCCGCACGCCGGCTGCTGCGTCAGGAAGGGAGGGCGGTGTGATGGATTTCGGTGATGCACTCCGCGCCCTGAAGCAGGGCGCGCGCGTCGCCCGTGCCGGCTGGAACGGCAAGGGCATGTGGCTGAAGCTGGCGCCCGGATCGGTGATCGGCGCGCGCGACGCAAAATGCGGGCATGCAACCGCCCATCGCGCCGAAGAGCTCGAACACCCCGAGGGCGAGATCGAGGTGCTGCCGCATATCGACATGCGCGCCGCTGATGGCACGATCGTTGTCGGCTGGCTGGCCTCGCAGACCGACATGCTGGCCGACGATTGGCGCATTGTCGGTGATACCGTGCAGCCGGACGCCTTCGCGGCCCCGTTCGATTCGGCGCGCACGGCATGATCCACGCCGGGCCATATGAGGATCACGCCGCGCTTGACATCCTGCGGGCGCTTGACCCGTCGGATTACCGCGAGGCCGTGCTCGCGCGCGGGGCGGAGGCGTCGCATCTGGCGCTTTTTGCCGAATGGCGGGCGGCGCAGGCGGTCGGGGTGGTGTCACATCTGCTGCGCACCGACACCGGCAGACCCTTCGCGCTGCTGACCGTCGTGCTGACGGCGCGCGGTGTTGCGCAGGCGGCGCTCCTGTCCCGGTCCCATGACAAATTCCGCATGCCGCTGGCGCGTGCGGCCATCGAAATCCGGCGCCGTCTTCCCGGCTGGGCGGCTGGCGCCGGCATCCACCGTCTGGAAGCCCGATGCTGGGCTGACCATCCGACCGCGCCCGGGTTCCTTCGGGCCTGCGGTTTCCGGTTCGAGGCGGAGACCCCCGGCTATGGCCCGGACGGGCGCGCCGTCTTTCTGCAATTCGCATGGATCCACGAAGGAGGCACCGAGCATGTGTAAAGGCCCGAACATCAAAGACCCGAAGCCCGCGCTGATCCCGGCACCAGCCACCACGGCCAGACAGGACGGCGACATCGAGGCGCGGCTGCGGCGCGCCCGCTCCGGCGCGGCGGCAAATATCCTCACATCCGCCCTGGGCATCCCGTCCGGCGGCAAGCTGGGCGAGGTGACCCGATGAAATCCACCCATCTCTTTCCCGGTGATGAACGCGCCCGCGAGGCCGAACGCCGCTGGTCGGAGCTGAAGGAGCCGCGCCTGCAGTTCGAAAGCGACTGGGAGGACATCGCCCGCCTGATCCGCCCCCAGCGCGGCGGCTTTCGTGTCGACACCGCGACCACGCGGCAGCTCACCAAATCCATGTCCAGCGAGGGCGCGATTGCGCATGGTCATTTCGCTGCGGGCATCTATGCCGGGATCACCAACCCGGCGACGCGCTGGGGCGGGTTCACCACGCCCGACGAGGATCTGAACCGCTGGCCGCCTTTCGCGGAATGGCTCGATCGTGCCGCGTCGAAGGTTCACACCTCCTTCAGCCCGTCCATGTCGAGCTTTTACCCGGCCAGCTTCCAGATTTACGCGGACCTTGCGGCCTTCGGCAACGGCGCCGCCTATGACGAGCTGGACCAGGTGAACCGCAAGTTCATCGACGTAACCTTCTCGCTCGCAGAGGTGGTCGTCGATGTGGATTTTCATGGTCGGGTCAACGAGGCGGTCCGGAAGCGGTATCTGACGCCACGACAGGCGGTCCGCGCCTTCAAGGGCAAGGTGCCGCCCCGGGTCATGGACCTTGCGCAGAAGGGCAACAGCGAAAAGCACGCCTATTTCCACCACGTCCTGCCCAACGACACGTTCGAGCAGGGCAGGCTGGGCGTGCGGGGCAGGCGCTGGCTCAGCCTGTGGTGCTGTCAGCTGGATTACTCGGTGGTCCGCGAGGCGGGGTATGACGAAATGCCGATCTATTTCCCGCGCTGGGATGTGGACAGCGGCATGATCTACGGCACGGGCCCCGGATCCATCGCGCTGCCGTCGGCGCGGAAGCTGGATCTGATGGAAACCGCCACCCTGCGCGCCGCGCAGCGGGCCGCAGATCCCACGAAACTCGCCCCCGATCGCAATGCCATTCCGCTGGACGGGGAGTTTCGCCCCGGCAGCGTCGTCTATGGCGCCGTGGATGTTCGCGGCAATCCTCTGGTCCGGTCCGAGGAATTCAACGGCAATATCGGCCTGACGCTGGAGGAAAAGCGCGCGGCGGCTGAGGCGGTGGAGAATGCCTTTTATTATTCGGTCATGAGCCTGACCGGGCGCACCGGGATTTCCGATGCGGAAAACCGCGTGATCGAGGAGGCCCGGCTGCGCAATTGGGCGCCGCATGCCGACCGGATCATGGAGGAATACGCGGCCCGCAAATACGAGCGGCGGTTCCGGATGCTGTTCCGCGCCGGCCAGATCCCGCCCCCGCCCGAAGGCGTGCCACCCGGGACGCCGTTGATGGTGGCCTATACATCGGCGGCGGCCATGGCCCTGCGCGCGTCCGAGGCGCAGACGGTCCGCCAGTATGTCCTTGGCGACATGCTGCCCTTGGCGCAGCTCAAGCCCGAGATCCTCGACCGGATCAGCGCGGATGATTACGCCGAGGTGCTGCACGAGGCCAGCACGTCGGTGCCGCAGCGGGTTCTGGTTCCCCGGGATGTGGCGATGCAGACGCGGGCCGCCCGCCAGCAGGCCGAGCAGGCGCAGGCCATGGCGGAAATGGCCAAGACCGGCGGCGCCGGGCTGCGCGACATGGCTCAGGCCGGGGCGGCGATGCAGGGCAGGGGGCAGCAGGAATGATCCTTGACCGTCTGTCCATGCTGCTGTCCCGTTTCGGGGTCACCCCGCAGGCGCGGGCGACGGCGGCGGCGCATGCCTCGATCTGGCGCGAGGCGGCACGCAAGGTGCCGGGGCTGGTGCCCGATCTGATCCGGCAGAGCGGGCTGTTGGCCGGTGAGCCCGTGCGCATGAGCGGCGGTATCCCCCGCGCCGCGCCGATCGACCCGCACCGGCTGGCCTATGAGGCGGGCCGGCGCGATCTGGCCCTGCAGCTGCTTGCGGCTGCTGGCCTGACCCCAACCCAACTAAACGAACTTCTTGAGGAGCAGGACTATGACTGATTTTTTGAAGCGTTTTCGTGCGCGCCGCGTGTTTCAGGTGGCTGATGCCGGTGCCGGTGCCGGGGGCGGCGCGGACACGGCACCGGGTGCTGGCGCGGACACGATCCCGGGGGGCGGCGATGACACGGCCCCCGCAGGTGGCGCCGGGGCTGGTAACTGGTGGGAGGGCGATAAGTTCAGCGACACCCACCGCCAGCTGCTGACCGCGAAGGGCCTGACGCTGGACGATCCGCTGGACGCGCTGGCCAAGATCACCGAAAATTACCGTCATGCGGAAAGCCGCCTTGGCGCCTCGCCCGACCAGCTGCTGACCCGTCCGAAGAAGGACGAGGACATGAGCGAGTGGCTGCGCAAGAATGGCGAGGTCTTCGGGATTCCGGAAAGCGCCGAGAAATACGAGCTCGCAAAGCCCGAGGGCTGGCCCAAGGATCAGGCATGGGATGCAGAGCTGGAAGGCAAGGCGCGCGCTCTTGGCCATCAGCTGGGGCTGAACGGGCCGCAGCTGCAGGGCATGGTCAACCTCTATGCCGAGAACGTCGCCGACATGCTGCAGGGGGCCGAGCGCGATCTGCAGCAGTCTGCGGACCAGCTGCGCACGGAGCTGAAAAAGGACTGGGGCGATCAGTATGACGCCCGGGTGGCACTGGCCCAGCAGGCCGCCAGCGCGCTGGCCGAAGCCGCAGGGCTCGACAGCAACGCGCTCATGAATATCGCGCAGGTTCTGAAAGGTTCGTCGGGCGACGCCAACACGCTGCGCCTCTTCGCGGCTGTCGGTCAGATGATGGGCGAGGACAATCTGCCCCGCCTCGAGGGGGCCGGCGGTGGGCTGGGCACGACGCCGGCCGAGGCCTGGGCCGAACTGGACGCGATGCTGAAACCCGACAGCGACTATGGCAAGGCGATGGCCGCAAAACGCGCCGGTGCCCCGGGCGCTGGCGCAGCCTACAAGGCCCTGCATGAGCGCCGGATGCACCTTGAAAAGATCCTCGCGGACGCCGGGAAGTGATCAGACAGACCCCGTCGTGGCGACTGCGGCGGGGTCACCAGAGTTCGAAGATGGTGGGCAAAATTGCCGCGAGGATTAAAAGAGCAAGCGACAATATCGCCAGATTGCGCTGTGCCTTGCTGTCGTTGGGAAAACTCAAGAATAGTCCCATTATCGCGAAAGCGAGGGCGTATGTAGCGAGCACGACCCATGGCTGCCAGTATCTAGCCACGCCGTCGCTCAGGATCTTCACTGTACCGAGGAGCACCGTGACCCCTGAAAAAATCCAGACCCGTGCCCAGTCTATCATGACAGTACCCGACGGAAACTACTTCGCCTGCAATCAAACCATTTGACACCGGCAATTGCCAGCGAATGTCCACATTATCTGTCGGGCTTCGGCCTTTTTCAGGTGCTGGGATTTCTCATTCTCGCAATATGGAAAGAGGTTCGAGAATGAATTTTGTGTGCCGCTACCAGCTCAGCTCCGGATATTCTGCCCCGCCGGCACCGCAGACATATGAGGTGTCGGCGTGATCAATCAGCAAACCTTCGACCGAGCGGAAGAAATTCTGGAAGCACTTCACGAACAGGAGGGGCTGTCGGTTGCGCTGGCAAACGTCTTGTCCAGCCTAGACTTGGAGCCTGATCAAGAGCAGGTGCTGCTGGCGCTGGTCACTGCGCAAGATCGCTGCCGATCCCGCGCGGGTGTCGCGGCAAACCAGATCGCGCGCTCAGGCGCTGTTGATCGGAGTCCCTGATCTGTTCCGGGCTCTGCATGCAGTAGGGCCCGGTCATCCGATGGCCATATGTGGCGTTCTGTCTTGACTTTCGCGCAAAATTCGGGATGAAGTTTTCACGACGGGCAACCCCTTTGCGGGTCCGTCTGATCCGGGCAATTCCGGCGGGCAGGCCACGTTACGGCTCAGGTCGGGTCCGGTGTCATCGGGCAACCCCTCCGAAATCTCACCATATTGTTGATTTTTCGAGAGAGGGGCACCCATGTCCTATCGTCAGGTGGTCGAGGACCATCACAAGCTGACCTTCACCAACAACGTGAAGATGGTGCATCAGCAGATGCAGAACCCGCTGCGCGCCGCTGTCACTGTCGCTGACGGCAAGGGCGAAGCGCAGGACATCGCGGATCTCGTCGGGGCGGTCGATTACATCAAGGGCGAGGATTACAGCCGCCGGAACCCCGAGAACCCGCCGAAGCATTCCCGCCGCTGGCTGGTCCGTCCGGAAGTGATCGAAACCGGGCAATACATCACCAAGGAAGAACAGTTCGACAAGGCGATGGATCCCACATCGACCTTCCTGCAGAACCACGTCAAGGGCGTGGAACGCGGCGTGTTCGACACGATCCTTGGGGTGCAAAAGGTGCAGAGCACCGGCAAGTTCCGCGTTGCGGGCGGCGGTATCATGGGTGGCGTCTATGAGGGCAAGACCCCCAATGCGCTGGTGACCCTGCCCGCCGGAAACTACATCGCCCACGATTTGGGCGGCGAGAGCATCGGTCTGACCGCCGAAAAGCTGCGCGCGGCGACCGAGGGCATGGAGCTCGAGGATTTCGGGCTGGAGAGCGATCAGGAAATCTATGGCCTGATCAGCCCGAAGCAGAAAACCGACCTGATCAATCTGGCGCTTGCCACCAAGACCAGCCTCAACCCGTTCGAGGTGGAGAACATCCGCAACGGCAAGCCGGGCACGCTGCTGGGGATCAACTGGCTGTTCTCCAACCGGGTGCCCTATGACAGCAGCGGCCATCGCCTGGTCCCGATCTGGACGAAGGAAAATGTCGTTGCCGCCTTCTGGCAGGACGTCGATGGCCGGATCTGGAACGACGGTTCCGCCAAAAACCTGCCCTACGTCTATGTCGACGCCTACGTGAATTCCGGGCGTGTCGAGGACAAGGGCGTCCGCATCATCCGCTGCGTCGAAGGCTGACCGACCGGGCCGGGCGCATCGCATCCGGCCTGATCCTTCCCCTTTCCAGGAGTAACCCCCATGGCCGTTGTCACCGGCAATTCCAATCTGGTCTATGACCATTTCGACATCACCGCGACGCCGCCCGATCCCGAGGTGGCGCGCGGGCGCCTCGTCCTGTCCACCGGCAGCGTTGCCAACGTCGGCACCGACAGCAGCGGATCGAAATACCATCTCGCGAATGTGCCCTCGAACGCGCTGGTGCATGAGGACACGTTCTTTGGCGTGGCCAGCTGGGGCTTTGCGCAGGTGGTCATCGGCACCGAAACCGACACCGACGCGCTGGTTGACCAGACCAAAGCCACCGAAAACGTGGTCACCCCGTTCGCGGTGGCCGATGCCAACCACGGCAAGCGCTGGTGGGAGGTGCTGGGGCTGGCAGAGAACCCGGGCGGCCAGCTCGAGATCTGGGCGCATGCTGAGGCCAATGCCACGGGCGCCGGGTCCATGACCTTCCGCATCGCCTACATCATGCCCTGACGCGCCCGCGGTCGGGCCATGGTGCCCGGCCCATCCATGGGGGTTCCATGACCGTCGCCATCGCCGCCAGCACCATCGCAAGACAGGCGTTCCGCCTGATGGAAATGCGTCCGCTGCAGTCCTTCGGGGAGAATACCGAAGAGGCGCAGGCGGCGGCAGAGCAGTATCCCGAGGCTCTGCGGATGATGCTGGAAGCCTATGACTGGTCTTTCGCGCGCCGGATGATCCGCCCGCCTCTGTCGCTGCCGGGCCCCAACGATGCGACGGATCCGGATCTGCCGCATGCGTTCCTGCTGCCGGATGACATGCTGAAGCTGCGGAAGGTCTATGGCAGCGGGATCCGGTATCGGGTCGATGGCATGACGCTGCGCGCCAGCGAAAGGCAGATCCTGATCCGGGGCACGTTCCACCTCACCAACGAGGCGCAGCTGCCGTCGGACTTCAAGCTGACCGTCGCCTGCCAGCTGGCCGTGCTGCTGTCGCCAAAGCTGGTCACCTCGCGCACGAAGCGGGTCGAGCTGAAGGATGATCTGAGCGCGGCATTCCAGCGCGCCATCACGTCCGATCAGGGCACCGCGTCTGGCACCCGGCTGGACGGGCTGCCGCAGCAGACCAGTGACGACTGGGCGGCGGGGGTCATGCGATGACCGCCTCCCGCCCGCCTCAGGTCGCGTTCTCTGCCGGGGAGATTGATCCGCTGCTGCACGCGCGGGAGGATTTCCAGCGGCACCAGACCGGCCTTGCGATCTGTCGCGGCTTCCTGCCGCTGCGGCAGGGCGGGTTCACCCGCGCGCCCGGCACCATCTTTCGCGGCACGACGCGGGGCAACGCTTATGCCATCCGCGTGCCTTTCATCTTTGCGGATGACGACGCGCTGGCGCTGGAATTTACCGCAGGCAAGATGCGGGTCTGGCGCTACGGCGCCTTGGTCATGCAGGGCGGTGTGCCCTATGAACTGGACACGCCATTCACCGCGGCGGACCTGCCCAACCTGAACCACATGCAGGACGCCGACGTGATGTATCTCGCGGACGGGCGGCACCCGCTGCAGCAGCTCAGCCGCTTCGCCCTGGACAACTGGACGCTTGCCCCGGCCAAGCTGGAGGCCGGGCCGTTCCGGGTCCAGAACCTTGATGAAGCGAAGACGATCCAGCTGATCGGCCCCGACGGCACCGGTGCGGAAACCTACTGGCAGGCGGACGAGGATCTGGAAATCGGCGACGTCCGCAAGACGGGCAGCCGGGTCTATGAATTCGCCGGTGTCGGATCGCCGCTTGAAGAGGCCGTAGACGGATCGTGTGGATCCACGGCGCCCCGACATACCAGCGGCACCGCACTGACTGGCGCTGGCTTTGGCAGCCCCGCCGTCTGGTGGACCTTCCTGTACGATACCATGATCGGCCCGGGTGCCGTCGGCGTGACGCTGGCTGCATCGGGGGACATCTTCACCCCGGAGCATGTCGGCGTGCTGATCCTGCTGGAGCCGACAGATTGGCGCAACGTGCCGATCTGGGTTGGCAATGCCGATTGCCAGGTGGGCCAGCTGGTCCGCTACGACCAGAATGTTTACGAGATCACGGCGGGCGATAACACCGGGATCAATCCCCCGGTCCACAGTTCGGGCACGGTGCGCACCGACCTGTCAAAAGCCACGCTCTACAAACACCATTCAACCGAAGCGGGGATTGTCCGCATCACCGAGGTTGTCGATACCAACACCGCCATTGCGGATGTTGTGACGGCTGTTCCGCAGCCCTGCGTCGATGACCCGACCTATCGCTGGTCCGAAGGCGCATGGAACGAGATTTACGGTTTCCCGCGTCACATCACCCTTCACCAGCAGCGGCTGGTTGCGGCGCGCACCCCGACAGAGCCGCGCACCATCACCTTTTCCACCATCGGCGCCTATCGGGATTTCCTGCCGAGCGATCAGGAGGACGGATCGTTCAGCTATGACATCGGCGGCGTCTCGTCCAAGAACGAAATCAACTGGCTCGTGTCGGGCCGTCGCGGCGTCTATATCGGTTCGCTTGGCGGCGTGCGGCTTGGGGCGGCGGGATCGCGTGATGAACCGATCACCCTGACCACCTTCCGCCCCGAAGTGGTGGCGACGGACGGCGCCGCCCGGGTGCAGCCCGCGCTGCCCTATGGCTGGCCGGTCTACGTCACCAAGGACCGCGCCCGGGTGATGGAGATCCGCTACAACTTCTCCGAAGACGCCATGCGACCCGTCGAGCTTTCCCTGCCGTCGCAGCATCTGGGCGGCGCCCGCTTCGAACAGATCGTGTGGCAGCCGTCGCCGTTTCAGCGCGGGTGGCTGCGTTGCGGCGACGGAACGCTGGCCTGCGTCATCTATGACCCGGAACAGGATGTGCTGGGCTGGGCGCCCGTTCCTGTGGCCGGTGGCTTTGTCGAGCACATCGATGTGACCCCCAGCGTCGATGCCGCCTATGACCTCCTGACCATGATCGTGCGCCGCGAGATCGGCGGCCAGACGGTCCGCTGCATCGAGGAGCAGGCGCTGAACGTGCTTCCCCTGTCCGGCGCGGGCGGGGTCGAAACCTTCAACCATGCCTTTTGCGGGGCAGTTTTTGATCCTGCTGTGCCGACCTCAGAATTCAGCCTGCCGCATCTGGCTGGTCAGACCGTGTCCGCATGGACCGACCGCGGCGCTTATGACGATCTGACCGTCTCACAGGATGGCAGTCTGACCCTTCCGGATCCTGTGTCCCACGCGGTCATCGGTCTGGTCGATACCAGCCACCGCGTGCGCACCTTGCCCCTGCGCGCCGGCGCCCGGGATGGTGACAGCCGCGGGCGAAAGCGGCGGTTGAAGCGGGGGTCTGCGGCTATCGTCCATCGCACGGCGGCGGGCTTCGTCCGCACGATCGAACGGAACGACGCCGGGGAGGAACACGCGGCAGCCCCCAGCGAACTGCTGCCCTACCGCATTCTGGAGACAGTCGCGCGCGACGCCAGCGGCATCGTCGGGCTTGGCTGTGACAGCGGCGAGGCGGACGAGGTGTCGATCGAATTCCTGCCGGACGGGCTCGCCCCTCTGACGATCACCGGCCTTGTGCCCAATATCGAAGAGGTTGGCGCCTGATGTGTGTTCCCGCAATCTTCGCTCCTGTTGTTGCCGGGGCAGCGGGCGCTGGCACAGCGGGCGCTGGTGCGGCGGCGGCCGCAATGACGACGGGGCAGGTGCTGCAGCTTGCCGGCACCGTCGCCGGGATTGGCGGCAGCATCTGGCAGGGCGTGCAGACCAACCGCGCTGCTGCCGCGCAGGCCAAGGCCATTGGCGAACAGAAGCAGCAGATGCTGCAGCTGAATTCGGTCGAGGATCAGCGCTACCGGGCACAGTTTCGCCGCCAGATCGGCAGCCAGCGGGCCGAGCTTGCCGCGCGGGGCGTCGATCTGGGCAGCCCGTCCGCAGTCTACCTTGGCCAGACGGCAGCCGAGGAAATGGCTTTCGGCAGTGCCGCGATCCGGCAGGGCGGGCAGGCCGAGGCAGTCGAACTGACCGGACAGCAGCGCATGCTGCGCGCCCAGGGCCGGAATGCCGTCATCAAGGGCGGCTTTTCCGCTGCGGCTGATTTCCTGACGGCAGCGCCTGACATCTGGCCGGAGCTTCTGGCATGACGCGGCTCACCGTCCCTGTCGGGCCGCTCAGCCCCGGTCGCGCCGCCCGGGCGCCGCAGCAGGCCGTGCCGACGGGCGGCGCAGCTCTGGCCGATTTCGGGCAGGTCATGGCGCAGGTCGGCAAGGGCCTCGAGGCGGAACGGCTGGACCGCGAGCTGAAGCGCAGTCAGGTCGATCTGACCCGCGACGTAAATGATCTTCGCCTGTCGGTGCAGCAGATCGGGGATCCCGATGCCGCAGACGCCGCGTGGTCGCAGGGCGTGCAGGCGCTGCGCGAGCAATACGACACCGCCACGGCAGAGACCGGCAGACCCCTGATCGATCCGAAGAACCGCGAGCCTTTCGGTCTTGCCTTCGACCAGCTGACCAACGCCGTGGCCTTCGACCTTGGGCGCCGCACGGTCGGCCTGCGCAATGCCGAGCGGGAGGCGTCGTTTCTGCGCTACGCCCATGAAGCGACCCGGACCGGCGCCAGCGCGGATGCGGGCACGGTTGACGTGCTCCTGTCTCAGGGCAACGAACAGATCGAGGGTCTGCTGGCCGCAGGTGTCATCGATGCCGCCGAGGCGGAGCGCCGCAGGATCGGTCTGCAGGGCGACATATCCAACGCCCGCGCCATCAGGATGGTGTCCGACGACCCGGAGGCCTTCATTGCCGCCGCCGATGCGGGCGGCTTCCTTGGGCTGGAAGCGGACACCGTCGCCCGCTACCGCGTGCAGGCCCAGGGGAAACTGGAGGCCGATGCCCGAGCCGCCGCGACGGCGGCAGAAAAGGCCGCACTCGAACGCAAGAAGGCGATCAATGACCGGATCCGGGAAATCAGGGACATCGCCGCCGATGGTCGCGAGGCGGTGGATGAACGGTTCCTCGAGGATCCAGAGGTTCAGCAGAGCGAGTATTATGGAGAGGCCAAGGCCGCCATTGCCCTGCGGGAAGAAAACGGATCGCTTGCCACCCTGACGCCCGCGCAGCTGGCCGCCCTCATCGATGAGGAGGAGGCGCGGAAGGTCACCAAGCCGTACCAGACCGAACGGCTGAAGGTTCTTCAGGAACGGCTTGAGGAGCACGAAAAGGGCTATGACGAAGACCCCATCGCCTATGCCGGCACCGTCGGCGTGGCCGAGATCAGCCCGATCGACTTTTCGGCGGACAGCGAGACGCTCGCCGCCGAGCTGACCCGGCGCGCTCAGATCGGCGAGGAGCTGGTATCCGCAGGCTTTGCACGCGATAGCCGCATCCTGACCGAAGCCGAAGCCGACGCACTGGAAACTGCCCTGGACGCAGAAAACGATCCGGAAGAGCGGATGCGTCTGGCCGGTGTTGTCTCCAGAACCGTGGGCACGGCAGAGCTGCAGCGGCTGAGCGGGGATCCGGTGCTTGTCCACGCGGGGGATTTCCTGTCGGCGGGCAACCCGCCCGGCCGGGCGCTCGACATGCTGCGCGGGCAGGCCGCTCTGGCGCGGGAAAACGTCGTCATGCCGCCGCTGGCCGACCGGCGCGGCGTGTCGTTTCAGGTGCTCGATGCGGTCTACGCAGACCTTCCGGGCGGGGATGCGCTTCAGGAGCGCACGCTTGCGGCGGCGGATGCCCTCTACGCCCGGCGCATGGGGCGGGTCGATCCGACCGCCGATATTGATGACGACCGTTACACGCAGGCCCTGCACGAGGTTCTGGGCGGCACCGGGCGCCACGGCACGGCCCAGGCGCGCGGCGGCATTCAGGAGGTTGCCGGCGTGCCCGTCATCCTGCCGAAGGGCGCCGGGGCGCCGGAGGTGGAGCAGGCGCTGTCGCGGCTTGGCTATGCGCAGGATCCCGGAAACCCGCGTTCCTTCAGGTGGTCCGCCGAGGGCCTTGAAGCGCGCCTGAAAGCGGTATCCGGGGGTCAGCTGCCCCGGATCGACGGCGAGTTGCCCGACCAGCGCACCATGTCGGAGCTGCAGCTGATGGCTGCGGGCGATGACAGCTACGTTTTTGTCCGCCCCTCTGCTGATCCCGCCGAGCCGCCGACCGTCCTCATGAACGATCAGGGGGCGCCGTTCACCTTCAGCTTGCGGCGCCTGCTGCGGGAGGCCGCGAAATGACCTTCATTCTGAAGGATACCGGCAGCGCGCCGCTTCTCGCGCCCCTGCAGGGCAAGGTGCCGGATTTTGGCGAAACCTTCTCCGCAGGAATCACCGCAGAGCGGATCGAGACCGACAGCTGGAACCGGGCCCAGCGGACCAGCCGCGAGGTGATGGAAGAGCAGGCTGCGCGGCTGCGCGACAGCAACGCCTATGGCGACGGGCCGGGCACCATCCGCAGCCGGTCCTCCAACTCGCGGTTCTTCAACGAACTGGACTATGTGCTTGATCGCAACCGGCAGATGCTGGCGCAGAACCCGGAGCTGCGAAACTTCGGCATCCCCCTGCCGACCACGCGCGAGGAGTTCGGTCAGGAGGTCACGTCCCGCCTGAAGGCGGAGCATGACGATGCCATGGACGTGCTGCAGCTTGGCGGCGGCGGCGCGGAATTTCTGGGCCGGATGTGGGCGGGTGCGACGGATCAGAGCACGGTCCTGTCCCTTCCTTTCGGGGCCAGCGCCGGCGCCCGACTTCTGACCGTCGTTGGCGTCGAGGCGGCCGTGAACGCTGGCGCCGAAGCCCTGCTGCTGGAGCGTCAGTTCGAAACAGCCGAGCGGCTGGATCTGCCGACACCGAACGTGGCAGGCCAGCTGGGCATGGCGGCGCTGACCGGCGGCCTCATCGGCGGCGGCATCGCGGGGGCGCTGCGCTACAGCCAATACCGCAGCACGCGCAATGCTGCTCTTGGGGGGCAGCGACCCCCGGGCGCGCCGCAGCTTGGCTTTGGTGACGATGTGGCGCGGGCAGGGCGGCAGATGCGCGGGGATGCCGTGCCGCCTGAGCCGTCGTCTGCAGGAACCATGGGCGGGATCCTTGGCCGCGATGCGCCCGGCATGGAAGCTGCCGATGCGGAGCTGCCAGCCTTTGACCGCGTCATCGAAGCCGGACGGGGCTTCACCGTGGTGCAATCGGCAGATGGCACCGCTCAGCGTCGCGAAGGTGCCCGCAACTGGCGCAACCATAACCCCGGCAATATCGAGTATGGCGATTTCGCTCGTAGGCATGGGGCGATAGGGACGGATGGCCGGTTTGCCGTGTTCCCGACATATGAGGCAGGGCGGGCCGCAAAGGCTGCGCTGCTGTTTGAAAGCGGAGCCTATCGCAACCTGTCGATTGCGGATGCGATCAACCGGTATGCTCCTCCATCTGAAAACAATACGGGTGCCTATATCAGCGTCGTCGCCCGTGCCGTGGGGGTATCGGCAGACACCCACACCGCGTCACTGACCCCGGCACAACGTCAGGTCATGCTGGATGCGATGGAGCGGCATGAAGGCTTCAAACCCGGAAAGGTTAATGGTGTGCAGGCCAGCGCACGCCAACGCGGCGGGGCGAGCGCGGACGCCGGCAGCTCCAGCTTTTCCGGCTATTCCACGCGGCGCGGCTACACCGCCACGGGGCAGGTTTCGGCGGGCGACGGGTTCCGCATCGATGTGGAATATCAGGTTGTGGATCTCGCCAGCCTGCAGCGCGCCAGCGGCGACCTGCAGCCGCGGGACCGCAGCCGGGCCTCGAGCGATGAACAGATCAGCGCCATCGCCGCAGGGCTTGATCCGGCCCGGCTCATGCCGTCGCCAGAGGCTGACCGGGGCGCACCGATCGTGGGCCCCGACAGCATGGTGGAAAGCGGCAATGGCAGGGTCGCCGCGATCGACCGCGCCTATAATCTGCATCCCGACCGCGCCGACGCCTATCGCCAGCAGATCATTGCCGCCGGCTTCGAGATCCCGGAGGGGATGCAGCGGCCCGTCCTGATCGGTCGCCGCACATCGGATCTGGACGGCACCCAGCGGCAGGGCTTCGTCCGTGCCGCCAACACCTCGCAGATCGCGCGCATGAGCGCTACCGAACGGGCGGCGATGGACGCGCGCGGGATCAACTCGGAAACCGTCGCCCTTTATGATCCGACGCAGGGGCTTAACACACCCGCCAATGCGCCCTTCACGCGCCGGGTTCTCGACAGCATGCCGCAGGCAGAGCGTTCGGGGCTGGTCGATGCCACTGGCAAAATCAACGCCGAAGGCCTGCGCCGGATCCGGGATGCCCTGTTCGCCCGCGCCTATGACGCGCCGGACATCGTCGCGCGCTATGCGGAAACCGAGGCGGGCGAGCTGAAGTCCCTGCTGGACGCGCTCGCGCAGGCGGCGCCGGAATGGGCGGCGTTGCGTCAGGCCGTCGCCGAAGGCCGGATCCGGGCCGAGATGGACATCACGCCGTTTGTCCTGGACGCGATGCGCACGATTGCCCTTGCGCGCGAGGTTGCTGCCCGGGAAGGCGGCAAGCTCGCCAGCGTGCTGGATGATATGCTGGCGCAGGTCGATCTGCTGGAGGGGAACACCGCGCCGCTGACCGTGGCCCTGATCCGCAAGTTTGCCCCGAACGGCCGCGCGGCCCGGGCCGAAACCATCGCCGAGTTTCTGAAACGCTATGCCGCCGAGGCCCAAAAGATCGGCGGGGCGGAGGCGGCGCTTTTTGATGCACCGGGCCCGCTCGATGCGCTGAAAGCGATCGACAAGGCCGCCTTTGGTGATCTGACCGAAATCGGCCGCGCCGCTGTGCCCCCCGCGCCGGAGCCCGAAATCCGGCTGGACGACATCCCCGAGGATGCCTTCGCGGCGGGGGCTGCCAGCCCGGAGGTGGAAGCCGCAGACGCGATCGGGGCGCAGCAGCTCCGCGATGCGGCGGACATGACGCCGCCCCGGACGCTTCAGGAAGTCGAGAACCCCCGGCAGGCTCTGGCCGATCTGAAGGCATCGCAGCCCTTCGAGACGGTGGATCAGCTTTACGAACTCGCGCCGGCGGCGCAGTCGTTTCTTGAGGATCTGGGCGTGCGCGTGGCGGATGATCTTGGCATCACCTTCAAGACGCCTGGGCTGAAGGTGAAGGCTACCGCCTTGGAGAAGATGCAGCGCAAGGCATATGAGACCGCGCAGGAAATGACCGACGTCGCGCGCGGCGGCTTCCTTGTGAATACCGCCGAGGACGCAGATCGCCTCGTGGCTCGGCTTGCCGCTGCCGCTGGTGTTCTGGACGAAGGCTGGTCGGTGACCAATGACGGTTACTTTGATCGGAAGGTGCTGGTTCAAACCCCGAACGGAGTGGTGGCCGAGGTGCAGATCTGGTCACCGGCGATGCTGGAGGCCAAGAACGCGACAGGGCACGCACTCTACGAAAGATATAGGAGCTCTGGCGACGCTGAAGAGAGCGAGGCGCTGATGCAGCAGATGCGTGATCTTTATTCCGCGGCGCTGTCCCGCGACGATGCCTCGTTTGCGAAGCTGGTGGGCACCTCGAACTCCCCGAAGGTGCTTGCGAACCAGGACTTCAGCGTCTCGGCAGAGTCGAGCACCCGCGCAGTATGGGACACGTCAGCTGCATCGACCGGCACCCAGTCGCCGCCCGGCTTGAGAAGCGCCAGCGCCTCTTTTCGCGAAGCCGAGAACAGCACCGCAGGGCGACCGTCCCAGTCAGTGAATACGGGTGATGTCATGGGGGATACCTCCGGATCAAACGTAGATGCGGCAGATCTCGATGACAAGGCCCTGCAGGAGCTTCAGGCCTTTGCTGCCGAAGAATTCGAACTGGAAAGCGGCATCCGTCTCAGCGTGCGCGAAATGCTCGATGACATCGACCAGGACGATGCGCTGGCAACCGTTGTCGACCTCTGCGGTGTGAAAGGAAAAGCCTGATGGCCAATATTCATGATTGTCTCGATCGCGCCGTGCAGGGCGGTGAACTGGACAGCACCCGCGCGACCGAGGCGGCGCGGGAATTCGATCAGCTGATGGCCCGGTATGAAACCGTCATGCCGCCCCATCAGGCTGAAGCGGCCGCGCTTGCCGATCTGAAAGAGGCAACCAGAAAGCAGGCGCGGTCGCGCCGACACGCCGTCATCAACCAGCTGCAGGGCATGCGCCGTCTTCATACCCTGATCAGCGACGCCCCGGATCCGGCGCTGGCCCTGCGCGACCTTATCGAGCATTCCGAAAACAGCGGTTTCCGGGGGGAGAGCGTGGAAAGCGTCCGCCGGGCGCTGGTGCGTTCGGTGAACCATGGCATCCGCGACGTGCTGAAATCGACCGGGCGGAACCTGCTGGGTGTCAGCCGGAACAAGGCGCGGCTGCGCAATGTGCTGCGCGAGTTGCACGGGCAGGACAGCGGCGATCTGGTGGCCAAGGCGCTGGCCGACGCCGTGGGCAAGCAGCAGGAACGCCTGCGCCAGCTGTTCAACGCCTATGGGGGCGACATCGGCAAGCTCGACAATTTTGGTGTCAGTCATTCCCATGATGCGGCTGCCATCCGCAAGGCGGCGCCGGGCGAATGGGAGCAGTTTGTTTTCGACCGGCTGGACTGGTCGCGCATCACCGATCTGCGCACCGGCAAGCCCTTTGCGTCCGAGCGCGGCGCGATGCCGAACCGGGCTCGCGCGATGGAGTTTCTGGCCGAGATCCGCGAGGGCATCCTGACCCAGGGCTCGAACCGCCGCGATCCCCGCATGACCCCCGGCGGCAAGGCGCTTTACAACCGGCATGCCGAACACCGGGTTCTGCACTTCCTCGATGGCGACACATGGATGGACTACAACGCCCGCTTCGGGGCCTCTGATCCCTTTTCCTCCATGGTGGGCGGGTTGCACGGTCTGGCGCGCGACATTGCCCAGATGCGCGTCCTTGGCCCCAATCCGCGCATGGGTCTGGAATTCGCGTCACAGGTGGCCACGAAACGGGTTGCGGGAAATGTCAGCGCCGAAAAGGCGGTGCGCAAGAAGGCGGCGCTGGCTCGCACGATGCTGGCCCATATCGACGGGTCCGTGAACCAGACCGAACAGGAGGGCTGGGCCCGCTTCTTTGCAAGCACCCGCAGTGTCCTGACATCGGCGAAGCTGGGGGCGGCAATCTTGTCTTCGCCCACGGATCTTGCCACCATCTCCATGGCGGCAAAGGTGTCGGGCTTGCAGCCTCGGAACGTGCTCGCGCGGTCTGCTCAGCTGGCGGCCAGCAACGCGACGCGCGAGACCGCAGCGCGCATGGGCTATGTCGCTGACACCTTGGCGGATACCGGCAGCGCTGCCGCCCGCTTCCTGTCCGAGCAGATGTCGTCAGAGCTCACCAACCGCCTGACCAGCTTCACGATCCGCGCCTCTGGTCTGAGCTTCTGGACAGACATGCACCGCACCGCCTTCCAGATGGAGTTTGCGGGGTTTCTGGCGGACAATGCCGGGCGCAGCTTTGACCAGATCGACGAACCGCTGCGGAAGATCTTTGAGGCGCGCGGCATCACGCCTCAGGATTGGGACAACCTGCGCGCTCCTGATGCGATGTTCCGCACGCCGGATGGTGTCACCTTCCTGACCCCCTTTCACTGGCGCGAGCATCAGACAGCCCTGCCACCCATGGAGGCGGAGGGGCTGGCGCTGCGCCTGCAGATGGCGATCGAAGAACAGCTTGAATATGCGGTGCCCAACCTGCGGATCGAAGGCAGGGCGCTGACCGTTGGCGACACGCGGCCCGGCACGATCGCGGGCGAGCTGCTGCGCAGTTCGACCATGTTCAAAGGCTTCGCGCTGTCGCTGACCATGGGCCAGTACCGGCGTTGGCTGGCCATGCCCACGGGCTCCGATCGCGCCGTCTATGCCGCGCAGATGAGCGCGGGGCTCATCGTTCTCGGCGCGCTTGCCCTGCAGCTGAAGGAGCTCGCCAAGGGGAACGATCCGCGCCCAATGGACGATGCCAAATTCTGGGGCGGCGCGGTGCTGCAGGGCGGTGGCCTTGGCATCTTCGGCGATTTCTTCGCGGCGGAGACCAACCGTTTCGGCGGCGGACTGGCCGAAACCATCGCCGGGCCGGTGGTGTCCTTTGCAGGCGACGCCTTGAATGTGCCGCTGTCCAACGCCACGCGGGCAGCCGAGGGTGAAAGCACCTTCGTTGGCCGGGATGTGTCGAATTTCATCCGCTACAACACGCCCGTCCTGTCGTCGCTCTGGTATCAGCGCGTCGCCTTCGACCGGATGGTGGCCGATCAGCTGCAGTCCTTTCTGGATCCCGAGGCGGAAGATCTCTGGCGGCGGCAGATGCGCAAGCGCGAGCGCGATTACGGGACGCGCGGCTGGTGGGACCGTGGCGCGGCGCTGCCGTCGCGCGCGCCTGATCTTGGCAATGCACTCGGAGGACAGAGATGAGCGTGGACGAGCTGACACCGGCTCCGGTGCAGATCATTGCCGGGCAGGGCCCTTACATCGTGCCGCATCCCTATGGCGGCGCTGACGAGCTGCGGGTGACGGTGGTTTCCCTGACCGGCCGAACCGTTCTCAGCCAGTCGCAGTTTTCGCTCAGCCCCGCTGCTGCGGAGATGTCGGGGGCGCTGACGCTTGATGCCACTGTCGCCGGCCTGCACGCGGGCGCCAAGCTGGCAATCCAGCGCAGCACCCGGATCGAACAGGGCTACAGGGGCGAGAACGCGCGCGAGCGTGGGCTGCAGCGGCAGCTGGATCGCACGACGCAGGCGACGCAGGACACCCGCCGCGAGCTCGACAGCGCCCTGCGCACGCCCCCGGATCATGGACCGCTTCGGCCTGTGACACGTCCTCCCGAGGAACGCGGTGGCAAGATCTTCGCCTGGTCGGACGACGGCTATGAGGTGATCGAGGGGCCGCACCTGCAGGCGGTCGCGTCCCTGATTGCCAGCCGTCCCATGTCATTCCCGATGGATCTGGGCTGGGCGAACGACCCCGTCATCACGGCAACCTATGACCTCGGCTGGTCGAACGAAGACGCTTAGGCAGGAGACAGGACATGGCTCAGGAATTGCAGCTGCGGCGCGGCACATCGGCAATGCTCGACAACAGCGTCGGCGCGTTTTCGGAGGTGCAAGTTGACGTGGATACCAAGGAGCTGCGGGTTTTCGATGGTGAAACCTTGGGAGGCTTCGCCTTGGCGCGAAAGCCCTTCAACGCGGTTTCCTATCTCCTGGCTTCCGGCGAGAGCTGGAAGCCAGGAGAAGTTATCTACTCGGGGGATTTTCGGTTCGAGGCTAAGGCCTCCACGGATACGGACTATGATTTTGTGAATGCCGCACAACAGCGGCTGAAGGTGCTGCCATTGGGCGGTGTCCTCTACCTCGATTCGTTCGGGGCAGATCCTGATGGTGTGCTGCCATCGACCCTGGCCTTCCGCCAGTTCCTGAAGGCCAATGCGCGTCGCGGGGGCGGGCACGCAAAAGCGGGCGGGTTCTACAGGCTGGGCGATCCGGGCGACCCGGTGATTGACGATGCGCCAGCCTGCTACTCCTATGACGTGCCGAAGTCCGGGCGGGACAGCTACTTCGACTTTCGGGGCGCGAACTTCCTGTTCACGGAAGGCACCGGCAAATGGGCGCTGCGGATTTATCAGCTTGGCAACAATGCAGGCTGGAAGACACCGATCATCGACGGCGGGTTCTTCCATGCCGCAGACAGCCTCATTGACCCTCTCGGCTGCATCCTCTGGGACGACATCGGGGGCGGGAACACCAAGGGGCTGAGATTTTATCGGTGGCGGCATTCCGGACTGAAGAGCGCCGTCTGCCTTTTCCAGCGCAATTGCACCTCATGGTCCGAGAACAACACCCATGAGGACATGAAGGCGCTGGACTGCGACCGGCTTTACGACAATGGAGCGCGCCCCGACTCCACGGCGACGGCCAGCCAGGCCCGGACCAATATGGATCTCATATTTGGCAGCACCGCCAAATCCTACCTGATCGTCAACCGCATGGGCATGTATGACAGCCAGATCACGCGCGTGAAGGGCAATGGCCAGAAGATCGCGGTGTTCCGGAACAACGGCGGCGGCATCTACGGCAGTCGGATCAAGGATATCGACTTCGAGCAGGGGTATGAAGGAAAGACCACGACCAGCGGCATCATGACCGCCGGAAGCAACGTGCTGACCCTCGACGGCGAAACCCAGTTCGGCGAGTGGATGGCGGAGGGTCAGCCCGTGGACATTGCCGGGGCTGGGACCGGTGGCGCCACCCTGAAGACGTGGATCACCGGGTTCACATCCTCGTCCGAGGTGACCGTCTCTCACAATGCCTCTGAGAGCGTGGTGGGGGCCACGGTCACAACCCTTCCGACCGTCTGCTATGAAGAGGCCGGGCCGACGCATCAGTTCAAGACGGAAGAGCTGAGCCACCGCAACAATGGGCGGCAGTTCGACGATCGCAAATTCACCGGTCTGGACCGATCGCGCCGGCCCATGACCTTCGGCGCGCTGCAGGCCTCGGGGGATATCGAAACCACACAGGGCGCCCTCAAAGGCCCGCGCCTCGCCGTGGGCGCCAAGGTCGAAAGCGCGGCCACGGTGACGCTTGATGCGACCGATAGTTCGGTCTGGACGACGGTGCGGGATGCGGACGGCAACCCCGTGCAGGTCAACCGCTCGCGGGTCTACGTGCAGCTCATCCTCTCAACGGTGATCAGCGCGCGGTATCGCTCTGGCAGTCTCAACGACTTTGGCACCTTCGGTGGGGGGCTGATTGACGAGCTTCGTGACACCGACACCTATACGCAGCCGCTCGAAGTCCGAACGACTGGTGGCGTCCTGCAGGTCCACTCTGCGGCTGATCTCGCCGCGTGGCGGGGCAGGACGCTCAAAGTCCATATGGAACGCTACCTCTGAGGATGATCCCATGAAAACGCTTGCTGATTTCTGCACCTTCGACTTCCTGCCCTGGGCGGATTATTCCGTCCGGGATTTCCTCGTGCAGCTGGATCCGGACGATGTGGATCGGGTCCGCGTCTACCGCCCGCGCGACAGGAATGCCGAGGAGATCTGGATCTACCTCGACGGGGGGCGCGTGGCTGTCGTCAAGAACGGCACCCCCGTCACCCTCACCCGCGATGACCTCGCGCCCTGGCTCGACCAGGCCGAGGCCGACGCGCTGGTGGCGGAGGTAAGGGCAGGGTTCGGGTTGATGTAATGGATCCGGAGTGGTGGGTAGAGAGGTTCGGGACGATTGGCCTGATGCTGGCCGCGATGGTCTATGACCGTCAGCGGCTGCTGAAGGACAACGCCCAGCGTCAGGAACGCATCGACCGGCTGACAGACCGGCTGATCGAACAGTCCCAGCAGAACCTTGAAAGCTCGATCCAGCGCGAGGTGCAGACGCTGGCCCAGCTCGAACGCATCTCCGCCGCGATCCAGAAGGGAGCAGCAGGATGAACATCTGGCCCTTCCGCAGACCACCCCACCCTGAAGAAGACGAGCGTATCCGCCGCGCTGCGGCCGGCATCGCCGCACAGGAGCGCCAGCTCGCGGAGCTGCGGCTCAAGCGTGAAAGCCTCGAGCGGGAAATCTCCAACGCGCTCGACGAGATCACCCGACGTCCGAAGGAGAGACACTAATGGCCATGCACCACGCCACGGCACTCGCCACCCTGCTGATCGGCCTCTGGGCTGCACGGGCATATATCCCGAACCTGCTCGCCTCGATGACGCCGCCGGCGGCGCATCTGGCCTGGGGCTTCTTCTTCGTCGCGTTCGGCGCCATTGGCCGATCCGTCTACTGGTCCTTTGGCCGCGTCGTCACGGGTGACGAATGGCCGTTCGTCCGCGATCTGCTGGGTGGCCTCAACATCAACATGGGCTTCGAGCTCTGCCTGATCATCGGCCTGCTGCTGATCCTGCGGGCGCGCCTTCTGGCGATCCCCGAAGATGACCGGCCCGCCTACAACCTGTTCACCTGTGTGACCTATCCCGAGCCGTTCCGGCTCTACTCCATCCTGAGGAGACCGAAGTGATGTTCTATAAAGGCGCCGCCCGTCGGCTGGATGACATCGATCTGCCGCGCATCGGGCATCGAATCGGCGTGGGCGAGGACGAGCTGCACGCGGTGCTCGACGTGGAGGCGAGCAACAGCGGCTTCTTTCCTGACGGGCGGCTGAAGATGCTGCCAGAGCGGCATGTCTTCTGGCGGGAGCTTGGCGCGGGCCCGCGGCGGGACGAAGCCGCGCGGCAGGGGCTGGCCTATCCGAAATGGGGAGAACGGCCCTATCCCGTCTCGGCCGATGCGCGCTACGCGCTCTTTGCGCGCATGGCGGCGATCGACGAACGCGCCGCGATCCGGTCCTGTTCTTGGGGGCTGCCCCAGATGATGGGGTTCAACGCCTCGCTCTGCGGCTACGATACCGGGCGCGCGATGGTCGAGGACTTCGCGCAGGATGAGGAACACCAGCTGGACGCCATGGTCACCTTCATCGTAGCGGCCGGCCTCGATGACGAACTGCGCCGGCACGACTGGCGGGGCTTTGCTCGTTGCTACAACGGCCCGGGCTATGCGACCCATGGTTACCACACTCGCCTCGCGGACCGCTTCCGCTGGTGGCAGGGCAAGCCGGACACGCCCTGGTCGCCGGGCATGTGCGGCGTTGCCTCTGTTCAGGTAGAGGATCTGAACCGGGTGCTGGTGGCATGATTCGCAACATCCTCGCAGCGGCGCTGTGCGCGGCCCTGAGTGCGGTGGCCGGCCTTGGCCTGCTCCTGCACCGGGAAAGGCAGGCCGGCGCCGCTCTGGCGCAGGATAACGCGGCACTCGACGTGGCGCTGACCGGATGCAGCGCCCGTGTTCTTGCAATCACGAGAGACAAGGAGAGCGATCATGCGATTGACCAGCTGCCTGACTTTGATCTGCGGCATGTGCCTGACCACTGGCTGCGCTGACCCCGCGCGCAAGCTTGAGCTGGTCCCGACCGAGGGGCCGCTTTTCTGCGACGTGGAACAGCCAAGGCGGTTCACGCGCGAAGAGCTCGAGGTCCGGTCGGACCGCTGGCCCGAAAACCTGCGGCTGGACATTAAGACCAACACGACATGGGACCGGGAATGCGCGCCAGAGATTCAGCAGCACAGCATCACAGAACGATAGTGCGAATAAACTGCTCGACCGGTCAGGCAACTACATACCGGACGCGGAATGTTTGCACAGTGACTCGGGCGACAGGATGTGGTGTTCTCCGGCAGGTTTCACGCGGCCTTGCATTGCCGACGGATCGCCTTGGTGTGGTCGGCGTCGGACGTTGCCATCAGTTCGAGCAGTGCTGCGTTCGCGTCCCGCGTTTCCTCGATTGTCATCGACGAATGCGAAATGAGATCATCAAGGCTGTCAGAGTGTGATTCTACTTGGATCAAGCGCTCTAGGGCCTTGATGCGGACGTCATCTATGGCTGGATATTTCTTAGTTAATGCTTTGAGTTTCTGTTGCAGTGGGTGGCTTCCCGGAACTTTGAAGGCAAGAAAAACATCCAATACCCGTCGGATTACGTTTGGCATCATGAACCAGTACTCCGAGTAACTTTCTACAGCCAATTCAAACTGTAACATCTTGTGGCACAGGAAATGGTATTCGGAGTCATAAGCACAAAGCTGCGACGGAAGATGGGTGATGCGGGCGCTCCTCACCTGCGATCCCTCGGGAATAAAAGCATCCAGAAAGAGCAACGCGGCTGTCGGAGGTTCTGCCTCTGCCTGCTTACGCCAAGCCTTTTTAAACTCGTTCATACAGTGCTGATTGTGTGTCAGGAGAAAAAGCTGTGCAGCCCCTTCGAGACGTGAGAGGATGAGCGAGCAGGCATAGTTCATGGCCTTGGTGTCGAGGCTTGAGATAGGATCGTCAATGACCACGATCAAATCGTTGATTGATCGATCGTCTGCCTCCAAGGATGAGAGGAAATAGCAGAGTGCAATGGCTGTCTTTTCACCTTCGCTCGGCGCTCCTTTGACGATCTTGCCGTGTCGGCGTAGTTCGTAACCTTCGTCGGCCGCGTATATCGTGAGCTCTCCGTGGCCAAGGTAGGCACGAACGAGCTTCGTGATCTGATCCGCGGCAGGGCCATGGGTTCGAACCTTGGCGCTAAGCTCAGCAATGTCGCTTTCCAGGTTATCGATTTCTTTCTGAATGGATTTGACGCGTTCACTTGCAATCGCCAGCGACTTATTGAGTGCGTCATAGTTGTCTTGTCCGTCAGCCAAGTAGTGTTTCTTGATGGCGTCACGGGCGTTATTCTGGCGCTCTGTGAAGTTATTAAATGCTTCGTTATGCTTAATTATAATAGCGTTCTGTCTATTGATCATCTCCTTGAGTAGTTCGGCTCGTTCCTCAGTTTCTTGAAGGCTCGGAAGTTTGTTTGGCAGGGTAGATGTTGGCTGTTCTGCGCGGGTAGTGAGAACTCGGCGCGCCTCCTCAATAATAGGTATGAAATAATGCAGTGCGCTATTTGTATCCCGGTAAGCTGAAGCGTAACGCTCTGCTAGCTGCAAATCGAGCTCGGTAGATTTTGGCCAGGCTTCGGAAGCAGCTTTGATCTCGAATAAAAGCTCTGAGGCCTTCACTTCCTCGAATTTCAGGTCTTTCATCAGCTTTGAAAGCTGGTCGTCCAGTGCTTCAGCGAGTGTGTGCTTCCGAGCATCGGTGATCGGGTTACCACAATACAGGCAAGTGTCGAGGTCGTTCTCGCTGTGATAATCATGGCCGTCCTTCAGCCAAGGAACCATCGCTGGGTGGTTTACCATTTCCTCTAAAACTACCGTACCGATACTCAGCTCAGCCAAGTGTCGTGCGACTCGTACCGTGTCATAGATCCCTTCAATATCTATATAAATAGTCTTTAGAGCGGGGGGGGGCGCAGTAAGGCGGACTACATCAACCAGAGAATTAAGGGCATCTGCCTCTAATTTTGCGCCTTTGCTGTATAGCAGCGTTTCGTAGTCCTTCTCCAGCTGCCTAGCTTCGTATCTACGGTTGCCCAAGTGCAGCGAGCTGGCAATCAACTTGGCTCGTTCTGTACGGTAGCTCTTGAGAGATTTCTCTCGCTCATCGGCGATTTTCTGATCGGCGTCCCGCGATCGCTCCTTTTCCGTAAGGACTTGCTGATTCATCCGAAGTTTGGCTGCAAGATCGGACTGCTCTTTGCTAATGTAGAAAATTGATGATGCGCGGCCCTCTCTCCACCGAAGATTTCGCTCAACGAAATCATCGTTGAAGACGCAGACTCGGCCTTCTAGGCCTTCCAGCCTGCTCGGCGCCTTGTATGTGACGCCGTCATCAAGCGCGATCTCAAAGCTGCAGTCTGGAGGAAGTGCATCGTGATGCTTGCCCTCCTCGAGGCAAGAAAATACGCGCGATAGCGTGCTTTTTCCGGTTCCGTTAAAGCCGTAGACAAGATTAAACTTTTGAAATGATGGTATGGCATCTTTGCTGGTTTTGTCTGCCAAGATGCCGACGCCGCTAAGTGTTTTAATCGTTGAGATCGTAGCCATGTGTATCACCCTCCTGCCAAGTACTACGCCAGTACCTGCCCCTCGTGTTCGACAGTAGCAAATTGTTTCGTGGTTGAAATCCCCCTCGCACTGCTTGTGCAAATTTAGGATTTCCCGTCCTTCCTTAGGCTCGAATCCGCACAGAGGGTGTCTCTCAAGATCTCTGTCGGCCTTGGTCAGGATTGCAGTTAACTGACTTAAGCTATGGAGGTTTTTTCTGCATCGCCCGCCCATAATTCCTTGTGAATAAACAAATGTTTTATAATTGGATCGGGCGCAATCAGATCCTCCTTTGTAAGGAGCCCCGCAGAGATTCTCTCCTCGCATGCTTGATTAAGCAGGGACAGGGGTTCAAGCTAAGTGATTGAAACTCTGACTGTTAGTTTAGTCATGCATTCCGCCTAACTACTTGTTATCAAACATGTATGACGTAATTTGTAATCAGTAGGTCCGCGGTTCGAGTCCGTGTGGGGGCACCAGTTTTCCTTCGAGTTCACTGGATTGCGGTTGCTGGCCTAGGCGGCTCGGGGCTTTGGTGGGGCTGTCGGCATGGATTTGCGTGGGTGGAGGTGGTGCCCGCGGCCGGGATCGAACCGGCACGACCGAAGTCTGGGGAGTTTAAGTCCCCTGTGTCTACCTTTCCACCACGCGGGCCGCTGCTGGATGTTGCCTCTGCGGCGGAATCCAGCGGTTCTGCGCTACCTTCATTCTGCGCCGCTGTCCAGTTTTAGGCTACGGCAGACGGTCTCCGGCCCTGCATGGGCCCCGTGCCGCGTTTTCGCTGCTGCGGAGCAGCGTGCGGGCGGCTAGAGTGGACCTATGGCAGAGAAAACGGATGAGGCCGTGGCGCTGGTCGAGGCGATGCGGACACAGGACAAGCGCAAGAACGAATCCATCGCGGACTGGCTCGGACGGCAGATCGTCGCGGGCAAGATCGCCATGGGCGAGCCTGTGCCCAAGGAAATGGTGTTTCTTGCCGAAACCGGCATTTCGCGCGGCGCCTATCGCGAGGCGCTGCGGCGGCTGGCGGGGAAGGGGATGCTGGTCACCCGCACCCGCAGCGGCACGCGGGTGGCCCCGCGCGAGAAATGGTCGCTGCTGGATCCGGATGTGGTGCGCTGGAGCTTTGAAAGCGGCGCGCCACCCGACTGGTATATCCGCGCGCTGTACGAGATGCGGGCGATGATCGAGCCGCCCGCTGCCGCCTTTGCCGCCGAACGCCGGACCGAGGCCGATCTGGCCGCCTTCCGCCGCGCGCTGCATGACATGCGCACCTGCGACATGACGGAAAGCGCGTGGCACAATGCCGATGCCAGCTTTCATCGCGCCATCCTGACCAGTTCGCAGAACCCGGTGCTGGGCGCGCTGGAGGCGGGGATCTGCGCGGCGGTGGCCCATACCACCGCCTTTCGCTACCGCGACATGCCCAACCCGCACACCCGCAACCCGGTGGAGGAACATGCCGCCGTCTTCGCACGGATCGAGGCGCGGGATCCGGCGGGCGCGCGGCGGCTGATGACGGAGCTGGTGGATACGGCGCTGCTTGATTCGCGGGGCACCACGGTGTTTGATCTGGGCCTGCCGACGCTCAAGGTCTGAGCGCCGGCAGGGCAGCAGCCGTCAGGGAGCGACCGGCCGCAGGGGATCAGCCCTTGACGCCGGAGGAGATCATCACCGCCTCGGTCACGCGCTTCTGGAAGATCAGATAGGCGATGACCACCGGGGCCGCCGCCAGCAGCGCCACCGACATGATCCGGGCATAGGCCACGCCGAAGGCATCGTTCACCTGCGTGATGCCCACGGGAATGGTCATCATGTCCTCGGTCGTGATGACGAGGAAGGGCCAGAGAAAGGCATTCCAGCTCATGATGAAGGTGATGATGCCAAGCGCCGTGGTGATGCCCCAGTTCAGCGGCAGGTAGATGCGGAACAGCAGGGTGTAATCGCTGCCGCCATCCAGCGTGACCGCCTCGCGCATCTCCTTGGGCACGGCGTCGAAGAACTGCTTGTAGACGATGATGACCACCGGCACGACCAGCTGCGGCAGGATGATGCCGCCCCAGCGGTTGATGAGGTCGAGATCGTTCATCAGGATGAACTGCGGCACCACCAGCGCCTGCGCGGGCACCATGAAGCTGGCCAGCACGATGCCGTAAAGCAGGCGGCGGCCCGGGAATTCCATCTGGCTCAGCGCATAGGCGCACATCATGCCGGTCAGCAGCACGATGGCGGTGATGATGAGCGAGGTGCCGATCGAATTGACATACCAGTCCATCAGCGAGGTGTTGAACAGCGCGTCCACATAGGAGGACAGGTTGAATTCGTCCGGCCAGACGCCCGCCTCTTCGGAGACCACGCGGTTTTCAGAGCGCAGCGAGGTGACGAAAGCCCAGTAGAGCGGGAAGATCCAGATGAGCCCGGCCAGCAGCGTCAGCACGGTGAGCGAGAGGTTTTCGATGCGGCGGGTCATGACTTGCGCCCTCCGATGCGCAGGATCTGGAATTGCAGGATCGAGATGACGACGATCAGCAGGAACAGCACCAGCGACACCGCTGCGGCATAGCCGCCGTTGTTCAGCTGGAAGGCCTCGCGATAGACCATGAGCAGCAGCACATAGCTGGAATTGAACGGCCCGCCTTCGGACAGCAGATAGACCTGATCGAAGATCTTCAGCTGCAGGATCAGCTGCAGCGTCAGCACCAGCGCCGTGACCGGCCACAGCAGCGGCCATGTGATGCGCCCGAACAGCTGCCGCCGGGTGGCGCCGTCCAGGGCTGCGGCCTCGTAAAGCTCGGTGGGGATGTTGCGCAGCCCGGCAAGGAACAGCAGCACGTTGAAGCCATTGGTCCACCAGATCGTCACCACCGCCACGGCGGGCATCACCCAGTTGGGATTCTTGAACACCGGGACCGGCTTGCCGGTGAAGAATTCGATCACCGGTTGCAGCACGCCGAACTGGAAATCCAGCATCCATGCCCAGATCTGCGTGACCACCGACACCGGCAGCACATAGGGGGTAAAGAACAGCACCAGCGCCAGCGCCTGCATCCGCCCCGACAGCCGGTTGACCGCCAGCGCGATGGCAAGAGCTATGGCCGTGGTCGGCACCACCGTCAGCAGCACGAAATAGCCGTTGTTTTTCAGCGAGGTGTAGAACAGCCGGTCCGACAGCAGGCGGGCGTAATTGTCCCAGCCCACCCAGTCGCCGCCGCCGATCAGCGGTGCGTCGGTAAAGCTCATCCGCACCACCTCGGCCACGGGATAGGCAAAGACCAGCGCGAAGATGGCGGCAAAGGGCAGGATCAGCGACAGCGCCACAAGGCGGTGGCGTGACCGGTTGCGGATCATGGCCATGGCGGGGCTCTTTCTGTTGTCAGGAATGCCCCCGCGCCGCAGGCACGGGCGGGGGCAGGGGGTCAGCGCAGACGGGACTGCAGCTCGGCCTTCATCTGCTCCACCGCGTCTTCGGGCGACAGATAGCCGTGGATCGCGGGAGAGATGATGTTGATCGCCACGTCATAGGCGGGGGAGGCGACGCCCGCGATTTCCGACCGGGGGTCATAGGCGGCGCGGTCGGCAAGCGAGGCATAGGTGGCATTGGGCTGCATCGCCGCAAACTCCTCGCTTTCCGCCACGGGCTTGTAGGCGGGGATATGGCCCGCATCGGCCCACTGGATCGCGTTCTTTTCCATCCAGCCGATCACGGTCATCACCGCCTCGCGCTTTTCGGGATCCATGGGCGCGTCGCCCTGCACGGGGATGGCAAAGCCGTGGCTGTCGGCCCATGTCACCTGCTGGTCCATCAGCTGCGGGATCTCGACGGCACCCCAGTCGAAGCCCAGATCGCCCGCGTCTTCCAGATCGGTCATCGTGGGCACTTCCCAGACGCCATTCAGCTGGAAGGCCGACTTGCCGGAGGTGAAAAGCGCGACCGAGGCTTCATAGAGCGCCTGTTCCGGCTGCCAGCCCTCCTGATGCCATTTGGTCATGATCTCGACCGCGCGCACCGCCTTTTCGGTGCTGTCGCCGGGCAGGATCTCGCCCTCGTCGGAAATCAGCGTGCCGCCCTGCTGCGCCAGCAGCGTGTAGAACACGCGATAGGTGCCGCCATCATCGCCGGTGGCATAGGTCACGGGGGATTCGGCGCCGTTCTCTGCGGCGAGCGCCAGCGCCTCTTCGAAATCGGCGAGGCTTTCGATGCCGGTCAGCTTGCCCTCGTCATCCAGGAAGCGCGAGCCTTCCAGATAGGAGGCGTTGTAATAAAGAACGATGGCGTGGATGTCGAAGGGGATGGCATAAAGCGCGCCCTCGGCGTCCTTGCCGGCATCAAGCGCCGTGGCAAAGAAATCCTCCTCCGCCAGCCCCGCCGTGTCCAGATCCTCGGCGGTGATCGGGGTCAGCACCTCTTCGGCCAGCCCCAGCGGCAGGCGCGACAGGTGATAGGTCATGACATCGGGGCCCCGGCCCACGGCGGCAGAGGTGCGCACCTTGGTGTAAAAGGGCACGCCCCATTCCAGCGTGGTGGCCTGCACCTGAATGTCGGGATGTTCGCTGTTGAACTGGTCGATCAGCGCCTTCATCCGCACGCCGTCGCCGCCGGACAGGAAATCCCACCACGTCACGGTCTGCTGCGCGCTGGCCGGAGCGCCCGCCAGCAGCGCCGCCACGGCGCTGGCCAGAGTGAATGCCTTGTAAGTCATAGTGTCCTCCTCCTTGATGGGGCCGCCCTCCTGCGGCTTGGTCCCTAGCGAAGCCTCTGCCCGTCCGGGGTGAAGGCGTAGATGGTCTGCGGATCCGCCCCCAGATGCAGGCGCTGCCCGTCCAGCCGGTCGCGCGAGCCGCGGCGTTCGAACACCAGATCGGCGCCGGTGGCGCTGCGCGCATGCACATAGGAATTTCCGCCCAGTTCTTCGGCCATTTCCACCGTTACCGGCAGGCCCTGTTCGGCGGGCTGCAGATGTTCGGGGCGGATGCCCAGCACCAGATCGGTGCCGGGGGCAGGGGTGTCGCGGGTCATCGCCACGCGCAGCTCTCCCTCTGCGGCGCGCGCGGTAAATCCCTGCGCGTCGCTGGCGGTCACGCGGGCCTCGACAAAGTTCATGGCGGGCGAGCCGATGAATCCCGCGACAAAGCGGTTGGCGGGATCGTCATAAAGCGACAGCGGACGCCCCGCCTGCATCACATGGCCGCCCTTCAGCACGAAGATGTCGTCGGCCAGCGTCATCGCCTCCACCTGATCATGGGTCACATAGATCATGGTGGCGCCGATCTGCCGGTGCAGCCGGGTCAGTTCCAGCCGCATCTGCACCCGCAGTTCGGCGTCCAGATTCGACAGCGGTTCGTCGAACAGGAACACCTCCGGTTCGCGCACGATGGCGCGGCCAATGGCGACGCGCTGGCGCTGCCCGCCCGACAGGGCGGACGGCTTCTTGTCCAGATGGTCGGTCAGCTGCAGGATGCGCGCGGCCTCGCGCACTTTTTCCTCGCGCTGCTGTTTCGGCACCCGGGCCAGCGACAGCGAAAAGCCCATGTTCTCGGCCACCGACAGATGCGGATAAAGCGCGTAGGACTGGAACACCATGGCCACGCCGCGCTTGGCAGGTTCCACGTGAGTCACGTCGCGCCCGCCGATTTCGATGCGCCCGCCGCTGGTGTCCTCCAGCCCCGCGATCATCCGCAGCAGGGTGGACTTGCCACAGCCGGAGGGGCCGACAAAGACGCCGAATTCTCCCTTCGGCACCTCCAGCGACACGTCCTTGATCACGTCATGCGCGCCGAAGGACTTTCTGACATTGGTCAGCTTGACGCCCGCCATGGCTCAGACCCGGATCCGCACGACGTGATAGGACAGCGGCGCAAGCGCCCCGCCCACCATGCCGTCCTCGACCGCCAGACCGCGGCCCGCGACCGGGGCGATGGGTTCGCGTCCGGGGCCGTTGGTGGCCATCAGGTCATGCCCTTGGATCACCTGATGGTCCAGCAGCGTGGCGCCGGGATAGCCGGTCAGCGACAGCCGCAGATCCGCCTCTTCGGTCAGGTGGCGGTTCACCATGAACAGCGTCACGATGCCGTCCCCTTCAACCGCGGCCACGTCCAGATAATCCACGTCATCGGCCACGGCGCAGTTATAGCTGGGCCCGTCCACCGCCACGCGCAGGGCCGTGCCGCGCCCGTGGATGGAGGCCAGCTGATAGGGCCAGTAGATCGACTGCCGCCATGCGGGGCCGCCCGCCTCGGCCCGGATAGGCGCGATCACGTTGACGAGCTGCGCGATGCAGGCGATGCGCACCCGGTCGGACCGGCGGATGAATTCGTTGAGCAGGCAGGCCACGAAGAGCGTGTCCTCAAACGTGTAATCCTCTTCCAGCAGGGCGGGCGCCTCTGGCCAGTCCCAGCTTTTCCAGTTCTTCGAATCCTGTTCGCGCTTGTGATACCAGACGTTCCATTCGTCAAAGCAGATATGGACGTCATTCTTGGCGCGTTTCTTGGCCTTCACGAAGTCGATCACGCCGGCGATGGACTGGATATAGCGCCCGGTTTCCTCGACCTTGCCAAAGAAATTCAGCGTGTCGCGGCTGGAATTGCCGAAATACTTGTGCAGCGAGATGTAATCGACATTCTCGTAACATTCTTCCAGCACGCCGCGTTCCCAGTCGGGATAGGTGGGCATTTCGTCATTGGAGGATCCGCAGACCACCATTTCCGCGCCCGGCGTCAGCTGCCGCAGCGCCTTGGCGGTTTCATCGGCCAGACGGCCATATTCCTTGGCCTCCTTGTGGCCGATCTGCCAAGGCCCGTCCATCTCGTTGCCCAGACACCACATCTTGACGTTGTAGGGCTGCTTCACCCCGTGACTGCGGCGCAGGTCGGACCAGTGCGTGCCCGACGGATGGTTGACATATTCCATGAAGTTGCGCGCATCCGAAATCCCGCGCGACCCCAGATTGACGGCCAGCATCATGTCGATGCCCAGATCCTGCGCCCAGATCGCAAATTCGTTGATCCCGACCTGATTGCTTTCCTTGCTGCGCCACGCCAGATCCAGCCGGACGGGGCGATCCGCTTTCGGCCCGATGCCGTCTTCCCAGTTATAGGCCGACACGAAATTGCCGCCGGGATAGCGGATGGCGGGAATGTTCAGGTCGCGCACCATCTGCGCCACGTCGCGGCGAAAACCGTGATCGTCGGCTTGCGGATGACCGGGCTCGTAAATGCCGGAATAGATCGCGCGGCCCATATGCTCGATGAAAGCCGAATAAAGCCGGTCGTCGATCTGTGCGATGCTGAATTCGCGATGGATGGCGGCAGATACCCGCATCAGCTCCTCCTCTAATTTGTACTACAAATAACAACCAAGAGGCACAAGCTGTCAAGACCCGGCAACGCCATGCGCAAAAACCCCCGCAAGCGGGGGCTTGCGGGGGCTGTCAGGCCTTGTGGGGGGATCAGGTCAGGTCAGTCGAAATCGCTCAGTTCGGGGCGGGTGCCGATGCTGACATGGTCGATGTCTTCCTGCGCAAACCCCCGGATCAGCGAAGGAATCATCATGCAGACCAGCAGGAAGATCGGCAGACCCACCACGGTGATCACCTGCTGCAGCGCGGTCAGGCCCGCATCGCCCGCCAGCACGATCAGCATGGCGGCGACCAGCCCTTCGGCGGCGCCCCAGAACACCCGCTGGTGCACCGGCCCCGGCGTCGCCTTGCCGGTGCAGAGCATGTCCACCACCAGCGAGGCCGAATCCGACGAGGTGGCAAAGAAGATCGCCACGATGATGACGGCAAAGCCCTGCACAAAATCGGTCAGCGGGAAATGTTCGAAGAAGGCGAACATGGCCAGCGGCACGCTTTCGGCGACGGCGGCGCTGATCTCTCCGGCCTGATCGCCAAGCGCGGCGCGGGCGGCAAGGCCCAGCCCGTCAAACTCCATCGCCTGCCAGCCAAAGATCGAAAACCAGATCAGGGTGAACAGCGACGGCGCCAGCAGCACGCCGAACACGAATTCCCGGATGGTCCGCCCGCGCGAGATGCGCGCGACAAAGAGACCGATGAAGGGCGACCAAGTCACGGTCCATGCCCAGTAGAACACGGTCCACGATCCCTGCCAGCCCCAAGGCTCGTTGGACGGGTTTTCATCCGCCAGCATGTCGTTCCAGAAGGCCAGACGCGGCAGGTTCTCGAAATACAGGCCAAAGGTCTCCACGATGGCGCGCAGCAGGAACAGCGTGGACCCGGTGACCAGCACGAAGACCATCAGCGCCACGGCCATGCCGATATTGAGGTTGGAGAGCAGCTTCACGCCCTTGTCGAGCCCGGCAGTGATCGACCCCACTGCCACCACGGTCAGCACGGCCAGAATGCCCACCTTGAGCCCGGTGCCATCGGTCCAGCCGAAGAGCGCCGACAGGCCCGCAGCGATCTGGCTTGACCCCAGCCCCAGAGACACGGCGACCCCGAACAGCGTGCCAAGGATCGACGCGATGTCGATGGCCTTGCCGATGGGGCCATGAATGCCCTCGCGCAGCAGCGGATAGAAGACCGAACTGACCCGCACGGGCAGGTCATAGCGGTTGATGAAATAGGCGAAGGCCAGACCGGGCAGGGTGAAGATGGTCCAGGTGTGCAGGCCCAGATGGTAGATCGCGATGGACATGGCATCGCGCGCCGCCTCTTCGGTATAGGGCACCACGCCGGGCAGGGGCGGGTTGGCGAAATGGCTGATCGGTTCGGCCACGCCCCAGAACATCAGCACCGTGCCGATGCCGCCCGCAAACAGCATCGTGAACCATGACAGGTTGTTGTAGTCCGGGCGGGATCCCTTGGGCCCCAGCCGGATATGCCCGTGGCGCGACATGGCCGCCCAGATCAGGAAGCCCAGCCAGACATTGACGCCAAGGATGAAGAACCAGCCCAGATTGGTGACGATCCACGACCGGCCCGCCGCAAAAGCATCTCCGATCGGGTTGGGAAACAGCACCAGCGCGAGGACGAATACGACCGTAAAGCCTGCGGATACAAAGAAAATGGTCGGATCGGTCTTTAGGCCGAGGCGGTGCGCGAGTTTTTCCAAAATAGCTGTCCTGATCTGAATAAAAAGCTGGCGGTTCCGCTTCACAACGCCGTGATCTTGGCGAAGGTTCCGGTGCGTGACGTAACGTCGGCTCAGGCGCGCGGGGCGGGCCCCACGGTGGCGCGGCGGATCAGCCGGGGGGCCAGCACGGTGACGCCGGGCCGGGGCGGCTCCAGCAGCGAGCGGGCGGCGGAGCGTCCGATCCCCGCCTTGTCGACCATCACCGTGGTCAGGCCGGGGGCGGTGAAGGCGGCCTCGTCCATGTCATCGCAGCCCACCAGCGACACGTCGATGCCCGGACGCAGCCCCAGTTCGCGCAGCGCCGCCAGCGCGCCAAAGGCGATAAGGTCGCTGAAGCACAGCAGCGCCGTGGGCGGCTCCGGCCCGCGCAGCAGATCCAGCGCGGCGCTGCGGCCAAAGGCGCGGGAGGTGGGGCCGTGGCGGATCTGCGGCGGGGGCAGGCCCGCCTCGGACAGCAGGGCAAGACAGCCCGCAAGCCGCCCCTGCGCGGTAGAGGTGGCCTGTCCGCCGCCCAGCCAGCCGATGCGGCGGTGGCCTTCGTCCAGCACGCAGCCCGCCGCCAGCCGTCCGGTCAGGGGATCGTCATTGACGAATTGCGTCAGCGACGCCGCCGCGATCCGCCGCGAAAACACCGCCGTCGGCACCACCGGCGCCGTGCCGTCGCCTGCGGGCAGCAGCATGTCCAGTTCGGCGACGCCCGTGCCCTGCACCGGACAAAGGATGATGCCGCTGACGCCATGTTCCAGCGCGGTTTTCAGGAACTGCCGCTGCAGCTCGGCGCTTTCGCGGGCCACGCCCAGAAACACCGCGCGGTCCTGACTGTGCAGCTCTTCCTCGATCTGCACCAGAAATTCGTTGAACACCGGGTTGGACAGGTCGTTGATGCAGACCGCCACCAGACGGCTTTCCGCCCGGCGCAGGTCGGCGGCGGCGCGGTTGTAGATATAGCCCAGCCGGGCCGCGGTCTGGCGCACCTTCTCGGTGGTGTTTTCGGGAATGCGCGGATGGCCCCGCAGCGCCAGCGACACCGAGGAGACCGACAGCTGAAGCTCTTGGGCGATGTCGCGCAGCGTTGTTCGCTTGGGCATGTGGCGTCTGACGAACCTGTGAGGCTGGGGTGAGGTGAGACAAGAAAAACCGGTGTCACGCGGCGAGTCAACCGATTGACTAGTCTGGTATACCATGTTTCAAGATGGGTCCATGCTGCGACTTCGGTTCCAAAGCAGCACGTCTTGGGAGGACGATTCATGAAAAAGACCGTGCAGGTGGCCGCGCTGGCCACGACTCTTGCCGTATCGGGCACCGCTCTTCTGGCGCAGGACAGCTGCGACTGGAAACCTGAACGCGCCGTGACCTATGTCGTGCCGTGGGGCGCGGGCGGTGGCACCGATGCCAACAGCCGCATGATGGCCACCCTGCTGGAGCAGGCGTGGGGCGTGCCGTTCAACGTGGTGAACCGCACCGGCGGCAACGGCGTGACCGGCCATTCGGCAATCTCGCGCGCAGAGCCCGATGGCTACACCGTGGGCGCCGTGACCGTGGAAATCAACACGATGCACTGGGTCGGTCTGACCGACATGACCTGGGAAGACATCACGCCGATCGCGCTGATCGACATCGTGCCCGCGTCGGTTCTGGTGGGCAAGGACAGCCCCTTCACCAGCGTGACCGAGCTTCTGGACCATGCCCGCGCCAATCCGGGTGACCTGACCGCCTCCGGCACCTCGCTGGGCGGCATCTGGCATCTGGCGCTTGCCGGCATGCTGAACGCCGAAGGCATGGCGCCCGACGCCATCCGCTGGATCCCGTCGCAGGGTGCTGCGCCCGCGCTGCAGGAACTGGTTGCCGGTGGTGTCGACGTGGCCTCGCCCGCGCTCTCCGAAGGCAAGACGCTGGTGGAAAGCGGCGAAGTCCGCGCGCTGGCCTACATGCATGACGCGCCGATGTCGGCTCTGCCCGACGTGCCGCTGACCGCCGAGGCGCTGGACAGCGGCTGGACGCTGGCGGCCTATATCTCGGTCTCCGGCCCGGACGAGATGCCCGAGAACATCGTCTGCTCCTACGAGAAAGCCATTGCCGAAGTGGTGGCCTCTGACGAATGGGCGGAATTCAAGGCCAGCCGTGGCGCCGAAGTCGTGGACATGGGTGCCGCCGATCTGGCCGCCTATATGGAACAGCAGGACGCCGCCCTTGGCGAAGTGATCCAAGCTGTCGGCCTTGCGAAGTAAGCGGGCAAACGGATGACTCTGGTCAGAGACATCGTGACGGGGACGGCGCTTGTCGTCCTCGGCATCGCCATGATCGTGGTGGCGGCGGGCTTTCCGCAGATCGGCGCGGTGACCTTCGGTCCCGACCTGTTTCCGCGCATCATCGCGGGCGGGCTGATCCTGTCCGGTCTGGGCGTACTTCTTGAAGCGTGGCGAGGTATCGCGCCCGAATCGGAGGCGTCCAGCTTCGCATGGCTGCCTGCGCTGATCCTCTGCGCGGTGGTGGCAGGCTTTGCGGTCCTGCTGCCGGTCCTCGGCTTTCATGTCGCGACGGCACTGGCGCTGCTGGTGGTGGTCCGCGTCTTCGGCGGCAGCTGGCTGACCTGCGCCAGCGTCGCAATCCTCGCGCCGATCGTGCTGCATTACATCTTCTACAGCGTGCTCCGCGTGCCGCTGCCATGGGGGCTGCTGTCCCCTGTCGCCTGGTAAGGAGGCCGCCACTTGGACGTTCTCGCCATTTTCACCGCCGTGATGGAGCCGCACCTGCTGCTGACGGTGCTGCTCTGCACGCTTTACGGCGCCTTCGTGGGCTCCATGCCGGGTCTGACCGCCACCATGGCGGTGGCGCTGCTGGTGCCCTTCACCTATTTCATGGGTCCGGCACAGGCCGTGGCCGCCATCGTGGCCACCACCACCACCGCGATCTTCGCGGGCGACATTTCCGGCGCGCTGCTGAAGATGCCGGGCACGCCCGCCTCCGCCGCCTATGTCGAGGACAGCTACATCCTGTCCATGAACGGCAAGCCGCGCACCACGCTCTTCACCTCGCTGATCGCGGGGGTGCTGGGCGGCATCATCGGCGTCATCATCCTTGCCTTCGCCACGCCGCAGCTGGCGCGGCTGTCGGCGAGCTTTTCCAGCGACGAGGCCTTCTGGCTCGCCACGCTCGGGCTCAGCTGTGCGGTCTTCGTGGGCGGCGCCTCGGTGGCGCGCAACTTCGCCTCGCTGTTCATCGGGCTGGCCATTGCCACCGTGGGCATCGACGTGGCGGTGGGCCATCCGCGCTACACCTTCGGGCTCGAGGATCTGTATGACGGGGTCAGCTTCATCCCCGCCATGATCGGGCTTTTCGCCCTGTCCGAACTGCTGCGCAACGCGGGCAGCGGCGAAGAGACACGGCTGGGCCGGATCAGCATCGAGCCGCTGTTTACCGGCCTGCGCGACGCATGGCGCGAGATCTGGCACCGCAAGCTGGCGGTGCTGCGGTCGGGCGTGGGCGGCACGGTGATCGGCGCGCTGCCGGGCGCGGGCGCGGATGTGGCGGCATGGATCGCCTATGCCCTGTCGCGGCGGTTCTCCAAGACCCCCGAGAAGTTCGGCAAGGGCCATATCGAGGGCATCGTGGACGGCGGTGCCGCCAACAATGCCGCAGTGGCCGGGGCATGGACGCCCGCGCTGGTCTTCGGCATTCCCGGCGACAGCGTCACCGCCATCGCCATCGGCGTGCTGCTGATGAAGGGTCTGACCCCCGGGCCGGACATCTTCACCACCGATGCCACGCTGGTCTACACCATCTTCGGCGCCTTCCTTGTCGCCAACGTGCTGATGCTGCTGACCGGCGGTCTGGCCGTCGCGGTGGCCACGCATATCCTGCGCATCCCGCGCGCGGTGCTGATGCCGCTGGTGCTGATGCTGTCGATGATCGGCGCCTATGCGATCATGGGCTCCACCATGGCGATCTGGATCGTGCTGGTGCTGGGGTTGCTGGGCTTTGCCATGGCATGGGCGCAGATTCCGCTGGCCCCCGCCATTCTGGGCATCGTGCTTGGCAAGGTGGTGGAAAGCAACTTCATGGTCTCCATGATGAAGGCACAGGGCAACCTGATGGGCTTTTTCGAACGTGACGCCGCCGCCGTGCTGGGGGTTGTCACACTCATTGTCTGGGGCCTGCTTCTGGTCCGGGCCGCACTGGAAATCATCGGGCGGCACAACACTCTGTCTGCGAAGGATGCAAAGAAATGACTGGCAAGAACACGCTCAAGGCGCGTCTGAAGGCGGGAGAGACCGTCGCCGCCGCATGGCTTGAGCTGGGCTCCCCCGAGGTGGCGGAACTGCTCGTGCATGCGGGCTGGGACGTGATCGTGATCGACTGCGAACACGGCGCCGCCGGGCTGGAAGAGGGTCTGGGCCTGATCCGCGCCGTCGAGGCCGCAGGCGGTCAGGCCGTGGTGCGCGTGCCCGATCCCTCCGAGGCGACGCTGAAGCGCGCGCTGGACCGGGGCGCGCGGTCGATCATGGTGCCCATGGTCACCTCCGCCGCCATGGCGCGCGACATCGCCAGCTTCTGCCTGTATTCGCCGCGCGGGCGCCGGGGCTATGCCGCGCCCATCGTGCGCGCCTCCGCCTATGGGTCGGTCACGACCTATGCCAAGGACGCCCATGAAGAACTGCTGCTGATGGCGCAGATCGAACATATCGACACGGTCAAGGACGTGGCGGAAATCGCGGGTATCGAAGGCATCGACATGGCCTTTGTCGGCCCCAACGATTTTGCCGCCTCAATGGGCCATATCGAAAACCTGACCGAACCGTCGGTGCGCGCCAAGATCCTTGAAGTCGAGGCGACCGCCCGCGACAAGGGCCTGATGCTGGGCACGATCGAAGGGGCGGGCCGCTCCTATGCCGATCTGCGCGATGCGGGTTACAACTTCATCGTTGGCCCCAATGACATCAGCCTGCTGGCCGGTGCCGCGCGCAAGGCGCGCAAGGACGCGACCGAGCTTCTGGCCTAAGGCCTGCGCCCCGTCCGGCATTGTCCGGGCGGGGTCACTCCAGCGGCAGCCGCTCCAGCGCCGCATCCAGCGCCAGCACCTCCGCCAGCGGCTGGCCCTCGCGCAGACCGGGGCGCGGCAGGCCCATCACGTCGCGCGGCACCAGTGCCGCCATCGCGTAGGCCTCGGGCAGCGGCACCCCCACATGCGTCACCATGTTGCGCAGGCTGGTCACCAGATCGACATGCGCCCCGGCCAGCGCCCCCGCCGCATTGACCAGCGCGCCGTCGCGCAGGCGGATGATCTCGCCGTAAAGCTCGAACTGGTCCGGCCCGCCAATCGTCGCCATCGCGTCGGACACCAGAAACATCCGGTCCGGCAGCGGGCGGGCGCGGAGCGCCAGCGCCACCATCTCCCATGAGACATGATGCCCGTCGGCGATGATCCCGGCATAGGCGTCGGAATTGATCGCGGCCCCCAGAATGCCCGGCCCGCGCGAGGTCATGGGCGGCATGGCATTATAGAGATGGGTGAAACAGCTCATCCCCGCTGCCAGCGCCGCGCGGGTCTGTTCGGCCGTGGCCGCGCTGTGCCCGCCCGACACCACGGCGCCCATGTCCGCCAGATCGCGCACCGCCTCCGGTCCCGCGATTTCGGGCGCCAGCGTCACCATGACCGGAATGCCCTGCGCGCGCAGATCGCGCACCACGGCGCGGGTCGTGTCCGACAGCGGGCCCATGGGACCCGCGCTGTGGGTGCCGCGCCGGTCGGGGTTCAGATGCGGCCCCTCCAGATGCAGGCCCAGAAAGCCGGGCAGGCCCCATGCGTTTGCCGCCGCCTTGGCGGCGCGGCGCATCCGCTCGGGTTCGCAGGTGATGAGCGTGGGCATCACCCAGCCGGTGCCGCGCGCGCGCTGCGTGGCGACGATGTGGGCAATGGCCTCGGGCGTGGGATCAGAATTGAGCATCACGCCGCCGCTGCCATTCACCTGCAGATCGCTCAGCGCCGGGCCGATCAGCGCGGCGTGCCGGTCCGGGGTCTCGCCGGGGGCAAGCGGGCGCAGGGCGCGCAGGTGGCTGCCCGCCGTCTCCACCCCAAGGCCGCGTTCAAAGCGGTCGCCGGTCCAGACCAGATCCGCCGCGATCAGCATGGCGCCAGATCCCGCGCGTGGATCGCGGCCCCCCGTGCGCCGGAGGCATCACCGAAGACCGCCAGCGCCAGCCGGGGCAGGGGCAGCGGCCCCAGCCGCAGCGGGGCCAGCGCCGCAGCCAGCCGGTCAAGCAGCCCCGGCAGGCGGGTCAGCCCGCCGCCCAGCACGATCACCTGCGGATCCTGCGCCAGATGCAGGGTCAGCAGCAGTTCCGCCGCCAGATCGGCCCAAAGCGTCAGCACCGCCTCTGCCGCAGGGTCATGCGATGCGCGCTGCGCCAGATCCTCGGGCGGGACCGCCACGCCCAGCCGGTGCTCTGCCAGCCGGGACAGCCCCGGACCGGAGAGCAGCGTTTCGAAACAGCCGCTGCGCCCGCAGCCACAGGCCAGCAGCGGCAGCGCATCCCCCAGCCGGGCGGGCCAGCCCAGATGCCCCACCTCCAGCGCCGCCAGCTGGATCTGCGGCAGGGCGCGGCCCAGCACCGCCAGCCCCGCACCGATGCCGGTGCCCATGATCAGCCCCGCGACCCGCTCCGCGCCATCGCCCGCCCCGCCGCGCGCCTCTGACAGGGCAAAGGCCTGCGCATCGTTGAGCAGCGGCAGCGCACGGCCCAGCCTCTGGCGCAGCGCGCCGGGCAGGTCATGGCCCCCGACGGGCAGGTTCGCGGCAAAGGCGGGGCCGCCGCCCGTGTCGATCACGCCGGGCAGGCCCATGCCCACCGGCAGCGCCGCCCCTTGCCCCGAGGCGGCCTCCAGCCAGTGCAGCTGGTCCGCCACCGCCTCCAGCAGCGCGTCCAGCCCGCCGGTGGGGGTGGGAATGCGCCGGCTGTCCAGCAGGTCGAGGCCGGGCGAAAACAGCCGCGCCTCGATCTTGGTGCCGCCAAGGTCAAGGCCACCGCAGGGCAGGTCGGAACGGGGGGCGGGGGGCATGGCATCTCCTGACGGCGGCTCTGGCCCCTTGCTGCGCCAAAACCGGGGGGCAGCGCAAGGCGCGCAGTGCTTGCATCCGGGGCGGGCTTGGGCAAGATGGAATGCCATATCCCGTTTTGACAGGACCAAGTTCCGGTGCAGCCGCTTCTTTCCCCTCCCGGCCCGTCCGACAGCCTGACCGCCATCGCGCAATGGGTGGCGGAGGTGCTGCGCGACCGCATCGTGAAGGGCGATTATCCCCCCGGCGCGCGGCTGGTGGAACGGCGCATCTCGGCAGAGCTGGACCTGTCGCGGACCCCGGTGCGCGAGGCGCTGAAGCTGCTGCATCAGGACGGGCTGATCGAGATTTCGCGCAACAAGGGCGCGCAGGTGCTGCAGTTCGGCGCCGACGAGGCGCTGGCGCTGTTCGAGGTCATCGCCGCGCTGGAAAGCCTTGCGGCAGAACGGCTGGCGCAGACGATCACGCCCGCGCAGCTGGACCGGCTGGAGGATCTGCACGCGCAGATGCTGACCTTTCACAAGATCGGCAATCACACCGATTATTTCGACACCAATTCCGAGATCCACGATTTCGTGGTGATGGAATGCGGCAATCCCATCATCAGCGACACGCATCGGCGGCTGATCGCGCGGGCGCGGCGCGGGCGGTTTCTGGCCATCATGCGCCCCGACCGGCTGGCGCAGGCGGTGGCCGAACACGAGGCGCTGATGGAGGCGCTGCGCCGCCGCGACGGGGCGGCGGCGGCAGAGATCTGGCGCCAGCATCTGCGCCATACCGGCCAGACGCTGGCCGAGGTGCTGGCGGCGGGAGAGGTGCCCGCCGCCTGACCCTGCGGGCGCTCAGCCCCGGGCGCGGCGCCACAGGCCTTCGGCGACGTGCTGCGCCTCGGCCACCACGGCGCTGGCCTCGACACGGGTGGGGCGGCGGTCGCGCACCAGCCAGTCACCTGCCACCATCACGTCGGTGACATTGGCGGCATTGCCCGAATGCACCACGATGCCGGGGCCGTCGATCACCGGGCGCAGGTTGGCGGCCAGCGGGTCAAGCAGGATCAGATCCGCCGGATCGCCCACCCGCAGCCGCCCGGTGGCACCATGGCCGCGCAGCGCCTCGGCGCCGCCCGCCGTGGCCCAGCGGAACACCTGCGCCGCGTCCAGATCGAAACACAGCCCCGCCCGCAGCCGGGCCGAGGCCAGCGCCATGCGCATCGCCTCGAACATGTCGGCGGATTTGGTATCGGTGCAGAGCGTGATGCGCGCCCCCGCCTCGGCCAGCGCCTTGATCGGGGCGGCGGCGCCAAAGCTGGCATTGCCGATGGGCGCATGGGCCACCACCGCGCGCGCAGCCCCAAACCGCGCCACGTCGCTGTCGGTCATGAAGATGCAGTGCGCGGCGATCAGGTCCGGGGTCAGCAGACCCAGATCATCCAGAAATTCGGTCGGGGTCATGCCTTCGCGCGCCCGGATCTGGTCCACCTCCATCTGCGACTGGCTCAGATGGGTGTGCACCTGCGTGTCGCTGGCCAAGGCCAGATCGCGCATCTGCGCAAACATCTCGCGCGAGCAGCTGTCAGGGGCGTGCGGGGCAAGGATGGTGCTGATCCGCGCATGACCCGCCCATTTGTCGCGCAGCGCCAGCGCCGCCCCCAGCGTCGCCTCGCCCAAGGCGTCATCGCGGGCGAAGCGGCCTTCGGCCAGTGCGGCGCTGTCCATGTCCATGACCCGGCCCCCCACCTGCGCGCGCAGGCCGAATTCTGCCGCGGCCTGTGCCAGCGCCTCGGGGCAGCGGTAGTAATCGACGATGGTGGTGGCCCCCGCGCAGAGCATTTCCATCACGCCCAGCCGGGCCAGCGCCAGCGTCTCCTCGTCCGACAGCCAGTGCCCCTGCGGCACGCCGGGGGTATAGGCGGGGGCAAAGCTGATATCCTCGATCATGCCGCGCACGATCATCAGCGGCGAATGGTTGTGGCTGTTCACGAAGCCCGGCAGGCACAGCGCGCCCTGCGCATCGATCACCGGCACGCCCGGGGCAGGGGGCAGATCCGGCCCGATCCGCGCGATGCGGCCCTGCGTGTCCGTCACCAGATCGACGCCGCGTGTCATCCCCGAGTCGGGATCCAGCAGAGTGATGTTTCGCAAATGGGATGCCATTTTCTTTTCCTTCTGGTCAGAGCCTGTGCAGCAGCCAGAATGGGCTGCCTAAATTGTGGACAGACTGCATATTTATAGCGGTTTTGATCGGAGGATCAGGTGCAGCGTGGCGAGGCATTTCCCATAAGTTAAATGGCATTCCATTTTGAGCCCGGCAGCAGAACCGGACCTTTCGCGGGTGCGTGCACCCTGACACCGCCTCCTGACCCGACAGAGAAGGACCAACCATGACCCTGATTTCCCGCAACGGCCTGACCCGCCGTTCGCTTCTGAAAACCTCTGCCCTTGCCGCCGCCGGAACCTTGGCCACGCCCGCCCTGCTGCGCGCGCAGTCCAGCGAACTGGTGGCGGGCTGCGCCGGCTCGCACACCGCATGGATGGAGGCGCTGGTGGTGCCCCACATGAAAAAGACCCTCGGCGCGGACATCCTGTTCGAAGGCACCAAATCCTCGGTCAACCTCGAGAAGATGGCCTCGAACCGCGACAATCCCTATCTCTCCGTGGTGCAGATGGACGACCCGGTGATGATTCAGGCGGTCGAAGAGGATCTGCTGGCCCCCATCACCGCCGAGGCCGTGCCCAACATGACCGACCTGCGCCCCGACGCGGTGCATATGGACGGCATGTGGTGCAACTACGTCCAGCCTTGGGCGGGCATCGCCTATAACACCGACCTGACCGAAGGCGTGCCGTCTTGGCAGGCGCTCTGGTCCCCCGAGGCGCAGGGCCGCATCATCATCCCGTCGCTGCAGAACACCGAAGGCATGTGGACGCTGTTCATGGCGGCGATGCTGGGATCGGGCAAACCCTTTGCCGAGGCGCAGTATGAAATCGATGCGGCCTTCGCCAAGCTGGAAGAGCTGAAGCCCAACCTGCTGTCGGTCTATTCCACCATGAGCCAGGCCTTCAACCTGCTGGAGCAGGGCGAGATTTCGATGCTGTCGGGCAGTTTCTCGTCCTACGCGCTGCCGCGCAAGGCCGAAGGCGTGCCGGTGGATCTGGCCGCCCCGCAGGAGGGGATCTTTGCCATGCCGTCGGGCATCTGTCTGGTCAAGGGCGGGCCGAACGCCGAGCTTGCCACCGGTTATGTGAACGAGATGCTGGGGGCCGAGCTGCAGGCGGCGATCGCCGATTTCGCCACCTCGGTTCCCGCCAACACCACGGTGACGGCAGGCGCGGTGATCCCGGACGGGGTGCAGATCTACAGCCCCGACTGGGCCTTCGTGTCGCAGAACCGCCGCGAATGGATCGACCGTTTCGACAAGCTGATGGCGATCTGATCCCATGACGGACATGACCCCCATCTCTCCCGCCGACCGCCACTATCTTGACGTCTGGGGCGTGGCGAAATCCTTCAAGGGCACCCGGGTCATGTCCGGCATGAACTTCCGGGTGGACCGGGGGGAGCTTGTGTCGCTCCTTGGTCCCTCGGGCTGCGGCAAGACCACGCTGCTGCGCATCATCGCCGGTCTGATGGAGGCCGATGACGGATCGGTGGTGCTGGGCGGGCGCGACATCACGCGCCAGCCCGCGCACCGGCGCAACATCTCTGTGGTGTTCCAGAGTTACGCGCTGTTCCCGCATCTGACCGTGGCCGAAAACGTGGCCTTTGGCCTGCGGGCGCGCGGCACCGCCAAATCCGCCACCGCTGCCCCCGTGGCCGAGGCGCTGCGGCTGGTGCGGATGAGCGATTTTGCCGACCGTCCCATCGCCGCGCTGTCGGGCGGCCAGCAGCAGCGGGTGGCCGTCGCCCGCGCGCTGGTGGTGGGCCCCGATCTGCTGCTGCTGGACGAGCCGTTTTCCGCGCTGGACCGCAAGCTGCGCGAAACCATGCAGGTGGAGCTGAAATCGCTGCTGCGCGACCGGGGCATCACCGCCATCTTCGTCACCCACGATCAGGAAGAGGCGATGGGGGTTTCCGACCGCATCGCGGTGATGAACGCGGGCCGCATCGAACAGTTCGCCGATCCCTCCACGCTTTACGCCCGGCCTGCCTCGCCCTTCGTGATGGATTTTGTCGGCCTGTCCACCCGGCTTGCCGCCCGCGTCACCGCGCGCGACGGAGATCTGCTGAGCCTCGAGACGGCGCTTGGCCCGGTGCGGGCGCCGGGCGATCTGGCCCCGGGCAGCGCCGCGCTGCTGGCGGTGCGGCCAGAGCTTGTGGCGCTGGGGCAGGGGGAAAACACCCTGTCGGTCACGCTGGAGGATGTGATGGTGCTGGGGTCCAAGACCATGCTGCATGGCCGCGCCCCCGAAGGGGACCGCATCCTGTGCGAACTGCCCGGCATCCGCACCGGGCTGGCGCGCGGCGAAACGGTCAGCCTTGGCTGGGCGGTGGCGGACACGCTGGTCTATGGGGTGGATCCATGACGGCCCGCGTCGACCGCATAGCACTGCTGGCAGTGCCGGGGCTGGCCTATCTGGCGGTGGTCTATGCCCTGCCGCTGCTTCTGCTGCTGGCCAAATCCGTGCGCACGCCGGACGGGCTGTCGCTGGCCGAATATGGCGCGTTTTTTGCCGATGACTACAACATGGGGGTGCTGGCGCGGACGCTGCGCGTTGCCGCGCTGACCACGCTGCTGGCGCTGCTGATCGCCTATCCTACCGCCTTCGCCATGGCGCGCGCGCGCGGGCCGTGGCTGACCGTGTTCCTTGTGGCCATGGTGCTGCCCATGTCGCTGGGCGTGGTGGTCAAGGCCTTTGCATGGTCCATCCTGTTCCGCGCCAACGGTTTTCTGAACACCGCGCTGCAGGGGCTGGGGATCATCACCGAACCGATGCGGATGCTGTTCACCGAAACCGCGCTGGTGGTGGGGGCGGCCAACGTGTTCCTGCCCTTCATGGTGCTGCCGATCTATGCCGTGGTGCGCCAGATGGATTCCCGCCTGCCCGAGGCCGCGGCCTCGCTTGGCGCTTCGCCGTGGTTCCGGTTCTTCCATGTCACGCTGCCGCTGACCCTGCCGGGCGTGGTGGCCGGATCGGCCTTCACCTTTTCCATGGCGATCTCGATGTATGTCATCCCCTCGCTGATCGTGGGGGAACGCCAGCAGACGCTGTCCATGCTGATCGCCCGGTCGTTCCTGTATCTGCGCAACGAGCCCTTGGGCTCCACCATCTCCGCCGTGCTGCTGGCCATCGCCATCCTTGTGGTCGTGTCCTCCAGCGTGCTGGCCCGCAGGCTGGGAGCCCGCCAATGACCCAGACCGACCGCATCTTCCGCAGCCTCAGCTGGATCATCGGCATCGGCTGCGTCATCTTCCTGATGCTGCCCATCGTCATCACGGTGCTGGCCTCCTTCACCTCCTCGCCGGTCTATACGCTGCCGCCGCCGGAATGGTCGCTGCGCTGGTATGCCTCGCTGGACCGCCGGTCCGGGCTCTGGGATGCGGTGGTGCTGTCGCTGAACCTTGCGACCCTGTCCACCGCCATCTCGCTGGTGCTGGGCACGCTGGCCTGCATCGCCGTGACGCGGGGCAATTTCCGGGGGCGCGAGGCCATCGCCACCTTCGCCGTCTCGCCGCTGATGATGCCGGGGCTGGTGGTGGGCGTGGCGCTGCTGCAGTTCTTCCGCGAGATCGGGCTGCGCGACGCCTATCTGTCGCTGCTGCTGGGCCATATCGTCATCACGCTGCCTTTTGTGATGCGCACGCTGCTGGCCTCTATGGCGGCCTTCGATTTCTCGCTGATCGACGCGGCGCGCACGCTGGGGCTGAGCTATCCGCGCGCCATCCTGCAGGTGCTGGTGCCCAACCTGGCCCCGGCCTACCTGACCTCGGGGCTGTTCGCCTTCCTCGCCTCGATGGACAATTACCCGATCTCGATCTTCCTGACCGATGCGCGCAACAAGACGCTGCCGATCAAGATGCTGCAATATCTTGAGGAACAGCCGGATCCGTCGCTGGCGGCCATGTCTTCGGGGCTGATCCTGCTGGCGGTCATCGTGCTGGTCTTCGGCGCGCGCACCGTGGGCCTCAACCGCATGATCCAGGGGTAAGCCAATGAGCGACCGACGCGATTTCCGGGGCTGGTCCGGGGCCGAACCCGCGCCCTGCTGGCCCGATGGCGCCCGCCTTGCCGTGTCCTTCGTGGTCAATGTCGAAGAGGGGGCGGAGCTGTCCATCGGCGATGGCGATGCGCGCAACGAAGCCACCTACGAAATCCGCGAGGAGGTGGAGCATGTGCCTGATCCCTGCATGGAAAGCCATTTCGCCTATGGCCCCCGGCAGGGTTATGCCCGCATCGTCCGCGCGCTGGAAGCCAGCGGCGCCCGCGCGACCTTTTCCACCTGCGGGCGGGTGGCCGAGCGCGCGCCGTGGCTGCTGCAGGACATCGTGGCGCGCGGGCATGAAGTGTCCTGTCACGGCTGGCGGTGGGAACGTCACGCCCATATGGACCCGCAGACCGAGGCCGAGGTGATCGCCCGCACCCATGCCGCGCTGACCCGGGCCTGCGGCGTGGCCCCCGTGGGCTGGCACACCCGCTCTGCCGCGTCGGTCAACACCCGCGCGCTGCTGAAGGCGCATGGCGGCTTCCGCTATGACAGCGATGCCTATGACGATGACATCCCGCGCATGGAGGGGGATCATGTCATCCTGCCCTATGCGTTCGATACCAACGACATGCGCTTTTCGCCCGGTGGCGGGTTCGTGCAGGCGCGGGATTTTTCCGACTATGTCATCGGGGCCTTCGACCGGCTCTGGGCCGAAGGGGCCACCGCCGCGCGGATGCTGTCGGTGGGGCTGCATCTGCGGATCATCGGGCGGCCCGGCCGCATCGCCGGGCTGGAGGCGGTGCTGGCCCATATCGCCGCGCGCCCCGGCGTCTGGATCGCGCCCCGGCGCGAGATCGCGGCCCGCTGGGCCGAAACGAGGGGGACCAAGGCATGAGCGTGATGGATCTGAGCGCCCGCGCGCTGGCCGCCGAGGTGCGGGCGGGGCGCGTCACCCCGGCGCACGTGGCCAAGGCGGCGCTGGCCCGCGTGGCCGAACGTAACCCGGCGCTGAACGCCCTGACCCTGACCAACCCGCATCTGCAGGCCGAGGCGGCAGAGGTCGCGGCCCGGCTGGCGCGGGGGGATGCGCTGCCGCTGGCGGGCGTGCCCGTGGTCATCAAGGACAATATCTGGGTCAAGGGCCTGCGCATCACCCAGGGCTCGCATCTGTTCGCGGAATTTGTGGCCCCCGAAGACGCGCGCGCCGTGGCCCTGCTGCGGCAGGCGGGGGCGCTGATCCTTGGCATCGGGACTTGTTCGGAATTTGCCTGCAAGGGCGCCACGCATACCCCGCTTTACGGCATCACCCGCAACCCGTCGGATCTGTCGCGCACCCCCGGCGGCTCGTCGGGGGGCTGCGTGGCGGCGGTGGCGGCGGGCATGGCGCCCTTGGCCCTTGGCACCGATGCGGGCGGATCCTCGCGCCGTCCGCCCGCGCATACCGGGCTGGTGGGGCTGAAGCCGTCGCAGGATCTGGTCCCCTACGGGCCGGGCTTTGACGAGCCGGTGGCGGGCATTTCGGTGATCGCCCCCATCGCGCGGGACGTGGCGGATGTGCGGCTGGCCATGGCGGTGCTGGCGGGGGTGCCCGACGTGGCGCCGCAGGTCACAGCACTCGCCGTCAGCCGGGATTTCGGGCTGGGCCAGCGGCTGGATCCGGACATGGCGCGCGCCTATGATCGCAGCCTCGCCGCCTTGCAGCGCGCGGGCTATGAACTGACCGAGGCCGCGCCCGACTGGGAGGGGCTTGACGGCGCCGCCGTGATGCCGCTGCAGTTTGCGGGGCTGGCGCGGCTTTTTGGCGCCGAATGGCAGCGCGATCCCGGCCGGTTCGACCCCGATCTGGGCGCGCAGATCACCCTTGGCCTGTCGCTGAGCCCGCAGCAGGTGACGCAGGCGCGGCAGGCCAGCGCGCGGATGGCGGAAATCCTTGGCGCGTTTCTGGACCGCCACCCGCTCTGGCTGACCCCCACCACTCCCTGCGCGGCATGGCCGGTGGGCCAGCTTGCCCCTGCCACCATCGCCGGGCTGCCCTGCGGGCCGCGCGACCACGCCGCCTTTACCTCGCAGGCCAATCACGCGGGCTGTCCCGCGCTGTCGCTGCCCTGCGGCACCACGACCGACGGGCTGCCCTTGGGGATGCAGCTTTGGGCGGCGCGGGGCCGTGATGCGGCGCTGCTGGCCGCTGCCGACCGTCTTGCCCCTCTGCTGACCCGCCTGTGAAAGTGCCCGCCATGCGCCTGCTTCTCGTCAATCCCAACATGACCACCGCCATGACCGACAGCATGGCGGCGCTGGCCCGCAAGGTGGCGGGGGACCGGGCCGAGATCGTGCCGCTGACCGCGCCGCGCGGCTTTCCCTATATCGCCTCCCGCGCCGAGGCGCAGATCGCCGGGGCCATCACGCTGGAAATGATCGCGGACCACCAGCAGGGGATGGACGCGGTGATCATCGGCGCCTTTGGCGATCCCGGGCTTGCCGGGGCGCGCGACCTGTTCGACCTGCCGGTGGTGGGCATGGCCGAGGCCGCCGTGCTTTCCGCCGCGATGATGGGAGAGCGGTTTTCCATCGTGACCTTCTCGCCGGTCATGCGCCGCTGGTATGCCGACTGTGTGGCCGCCACCGGGCTTTCGGCCCGCTTTACCGGGGTGCGCACGCCCGAGACGCATCAGCCCGATGTGGGCCGCGCCCGCGACCTGCTGCGCGCCGATCTGGTGGCGCTGGCGCGGCGCGCGGTGGTCGAGGATGGCGCGGATGTGGTGATCCTTGGCGGCGCGCCGCTGGCGGGTCTGGCGCCCGAGATCGCCGGAGAGGTGCCCGCGCTGGTGCTGGATCCGATATGTGCCGCCACGGCACAGGCGCTGGCGCTGGCCTCGCTGCGGGTGGGCTTTGGCGCGCGTGCCTGCAAGCCGGTGGGCAAGCCCTCTGTCGGGCTTGCCCCTGCCTTGGGCCGCGTCATCGCGGCGGGTTAGGGGCGCGGGTCAGGCCCGTCTCAGGCCAGACGCACGCGGATGCTGCCGAACCCGTCCACGTGGCCCTCGATGTCGGTGGGGGTGTCGAACCACGGGCAGCCGCAGAGCGAGCCGGTGATGACGATCTGGCCGGGCACCAGCCCGCCGCAGTGATCGCCCACAGAGGCGCAGAGCAGTTCCAGATGCGCCAGCGCCGAACCGCCGGGAACGGTGGCCTCACCGTCCAGCAGCGCCGTGCCATTGGCCAGCAGCCGGGAAGTCAGCGTGGTGAAATCGCGCCCGTCCCAGTCCGCCAGCGCCGGGCCGACCACCAGACCGGCGTTCAGCTGCGCATCGGCGAGCCGGGGCAGGGGCTGTTCGGCCACCGCGCCGTCGATCCGCTGGTCCACCAGTTCCAGCACCAGATGCGGGGTGAAATACTCCTGCGGGCTGGCGGGAAAGCCGTCCTGCGGCAGGGGCTTGTCCAGCCGGAAGCCGATTTCCATTTCCACCGCGAAACGGTCGCCCAAGGGACGGCTGCCGCCCTCCTGCACCACGTCGCAGGCGGCGATGGGGGCAAGGATGGGCGGCGCGTCGCCCTGTCCCGCCACCTTGAACCCGGCCACGGCGCCACGGGCGGCGCTGACGGCGGCCTGCACGGCCAGCGCCTCGTCCCGGGTCTGGGGCAGGCCGGTTTCGGGGGAAACGCGGGTGCGGGTCTGGTAGGCGGTCAGCAGCGCTTCGGTGAAGGGATGGGGGTCTGTCACGATGTTCCTCCGGATTGGGCCGGGATGGCCAGTCGGGCCGGACTATGGCGAAGCCTGCGCCATGGTCCAGCCCTGTCCGCCGGAAAACTGTGTCAGGTCCACGGTCCCTTGCGCTGCGAGCCGCCGCGCGGCACCCGGGGCAGGCCCGAGGGCGCGCTGCGCACCTCGCGCGGAGCGGGCTGCTCTGCGGCCTCGCCCGCCATGGCGCGCAGCGCGGCGATGCGGTTTTCGGTGGCGGGGTGGGTGGCGAACATGCTGTCGCGCTTATGCGCGTGCAGCGGGTTGATGATGAACATATGCGCGGTGCCGGGATGGCGTTCGGCGGCGTCATTGTCGATGCGCGCGGCGCCCTGCTGGATCCGCGCCAGCGCCGAGGCGAGCCACAGCGGCTGGCCGCAGATCTCGGCCCCGGCCTTGTCGGCGGCATATTCCCGCGTGCGCGAGATCGCCATCTGCACCAGCGCCGCCGCGACGGGGGCAAGGAACATCATCGCCAGCGTGCCGACCAGCCCCAGCCGTTCGCGGCTGCCGCCAAAGAACAGCGCAAAGTTGGCGAGCATGGAAATCGCCCCGGCAAAGGTGGCGGTCACCGTCATGATCGCGGTGTCATGGTTGCGGATATGCGCCAGTTCATGCGCCACCACGCCCGCCAGTTCTTCGCGCGACAGGCTCTGCATCAGGCCAGTTGTCACCGCCACGGCGGCATTGGCCGGGTTGCGCCCGGTGGCAAAGGCATTGGGCTGCGGCGTGTCGATGATATAGACGGCGGGCATGGGCAGGCCTGCGTTTTTCGCCAGATCCGCCACCATCGTGTTCAGCCCGAAACTGTCGCGCGCGCCCACCGGGCGGGCGTTGTGCATCCGCAGCACCATGCGGTCGGAATTCCACCACGTGAAGACGTTCATCGCGGCGGCCACCGCCAGCGCGATCAGCGCGCCGCCGCCCCCGCCCAGCAGATAGCCGATGCCCATGAACAGCGCGGTCATCGCCGCCATCAGCAGGGCCGTCTTGAAATACCCCATGGCTCGCTCTCCTTGGTTGCCGGGCCGGTTCCCGTTGCTGATATAGGCGCCGCCGCGCGGGCTGCAACGGCTGCGCCGGTTCAGCGGTGGCGGGCGCAGAGCCCTTCGGCCCAGCGATCTGTCGCGGCGCCGAAACAGTCATGCAGCGAATCCACCGCGATCACGCTGCCAAGCGCCATGCGCCCCAGCAGGCACAGCCCCGGCGAAGCGCCGGCCAGCTGCCCGTCGGGCGCGGTCTCGGCGCCCAGATCCTCGGAGAGCGTGCGCAGCTGTCCCGCCTGCCACCAGCGGATCGGTCACGGCATCAAGCCGCGGCGCGGGCAGCACCCCATCCACCATGGCGCGGACGGGAACAGCCCCCTGCGCGGTGCTCAGGCTCCAGCCGCGCTCGGTCAGGGTGATCGACGGATCTTCTGCCGCGCAAAGATCGACACGCCCGGCTTCGACCAGCGCCAGCAGTTCCTGCGCGGAGCGCAGCGGCGGGCCGTAGGAAAAGCGTTTCAGCCCCTCGTCAAAGCCGAGGATCGCGGCGGCGGTGGCGGCATCGCAGCGCGCGGGGTTGAAGCCTTGGCGCAGCGCGTTCTGCCATTTGCGCCAGATCTGGCCGATGACATAACCCGCCGAGGGTGGGGCTGTGCCCGTTGCCATGGCGATGCCGTGGCGCAGCACCTCCAGCGGGGTGCCGCTGTCCTGCGCGCCGGGGTCGCGCTGTTCCGTCTCCAGCCATGGCTCGGGCTGGTCGGGGCTGGCCATGGCGCGCAGGATGCGGCGGGCCGGGGGCAGCAGGGCCGTGGCGAGCCGCTCCAGCGCCGCGCGGGGCGCCTGATCCAGCGCTTGGGCCAGTGCCGCGTCAAAGGCGGCGCTTTCCGGCCCGGTCGGGTCAAAGGCGGCATCCAGCGCGGCGGTCTGCGGCTTCGGCGCGGGTGGATGGCCGTTCAGCGAAAACGGCAGGATCCGCGCGGGTTCGCGCCCCGAGGCGACATAGCCGCCTGCGGTAAAGCTGCCGCCCAGCCCCAGCGTCAGCAGGCGCAGCACGTCGAAGGTCGAAAGGCCCAGTCCGCGGATCGCCAGGGTCTGCCCGGCCCAGCTTTCGGCGGCGGCAAGCAGGGCGCGGGCGGGATAGGCGGGCTGCAGGTCGGCGCCGGTCCGCTCCGCGTGGTCCTGCCAGCGCGCAAGCTGCGGATCGGGGTCTGTTGCAGGCTGGCCCGGCGTCAGCAGCACCTCGTCATAGGGGCCAAAGCCGCCCTCGGGCCCGCGCAGCCGCCAGCCTTCGGGCACGGGATCGAGCGCCGTGACCTGTGCGCTGCGCCGCGCAAGGCGCAGCCCCTCCGGCGGGGAGGAGACCAGCGCATCGAAGCGCGCGGCCAGATAGCCGCCCAGCAGGCTGCGCGCCGGGAAACTGTCGGGATCGGTGCTGCCGCTCCACTCCGCAAACCCTGCCAGCCGGTCGGGACCCCCGGGCGGTGCGCCCAGATCCAGCGCGCGCAGCGGCGTGTTCAGCAGGCAGAGCGGGCTGTCCTCGGGGTCGAAATTCGGCCCCGCACCGGGATGCGCGCCGGTGTCGAACACCTCCACCGTGACGGGGCGCGCGGTCTGCGGCATCTGGCGTGCCAAGGCTTCCAGCGCGCCAAGCCCGCGCGGGCCCATCCCGATCACCGCCACCCGCAGCGGCGCCTTGTCTGATGTCATCCGCCCTGTGCCCCTGTCTTTGTGGTTGCGCTGAACATGGGCCGCGTCATGGGGATGTCCCGCGTTACTGGATCGCCGCCGCCAGCGCCCGGCGGGATTCCGCGGTCGCCATCTGGTCATGCAGCATCTGGAACAGGGCGCGGGCCCGGTCGCGCTGACCGGAATTCAGATAGGCATAGCCCTTGAGCATGGCCAGATCGCGGCGCATCCGCCCGGTCAGCCGTTCCACCTCGTCGAAATAGGCGATGGCGCGGCGGTAATCGCCGCGCTCATAGGCGGCGACACCGCGCTTGTCGAGGATCTCTGTCTCGATCTCCAGCCGCTGTTCGGGGGTGAAATGGGTCTGCGCCGCAACCGAGGCGGCCTGATCCACCATGTTCATGCGCAGCATGGTCAGCGCCATGCCGTACAGGGAATCGCGCTGCAGGTTACCATCGCGGGTGGAACTGGCGGCGGCGCGGAAATCCTTCAGCGCCTGCATGGGGCGGTCGATGTTGAAGTTGCACCAGCCGCGCTGCGACACGATCTCGGGCTGTTTCGCCCCGGTGGCCAGCGACAGGCAGCGGCGCCAGTCCCCGGCCTGCGCGGCGGCCAGCACCGCGTTATAGCCTGCCCCCCCGCCGGAAGGTGCCGCGCGTGCAGCGCCTGCGGGCGCAGGGGCTGCCATGGTGCGCGACGCCGGGGCCTGTGCCGGGGCGGGGCGCGGCTGGCCCAGCGTGGCGGGCCGCGCTTCGGGCCGGGTGGCATCGGTGACGGGAACGCCTGCGGCAGCGGGAGCCTCGGCGGGCGCGGCACCGGGCGCGGGGGCGGCGCCAAGCCCGGCCAGCAGCCGGGTTTCCACGGCGTTGATCTGTGCGGCGACGCCGGGGGCGGTGTTGCGCATCAGCGCGGCCATCTCCTGCAGCTGCGCGGCATTGGACACGGAGGCGGATTTTTCCAGCGTCGCCACCAGCACGTCCGGCGTGGTGCAGCTGTCAGCCACGCCGCGATAGATGCCGCGCGCGGTGTCGGTCTGGCCCACCGCCTGATACTGTTCGGCCAGCAGCCATGCGTTGTTCACCCGTTCGCAGACCAGCAGCGCGGGGGTGGCGCGGGCGATGCGGATCGCCGCCTGAGAATTGCCTGCATCGACCGCGGCGGTGAATTCGCGCTGCGCCTCGGCCAGGGACAGGGTCTGCAGCAGATCGGCGGAGGGCGTCCAGTTGGGATAGGTGCGTGTCGCATCCTCGATCCGGTCGCGGGCCCCGGCAAAATCCTCGCGGGCGATCAGCTGGTAGATGCCGTCGACCAGCCCGGGGGGCACGTCGCGGTTGAGGTTGGACAGATCGTCCGGCGGGGACCATTCCGGAAACTGCACCTGAAGGCGGCGCAGTTCCGACCGGATCGCCTGTTCGTTGTTCTCGTTGATGTAGAAACGCAGCGCCTGAAGGTCGCGTTCATCGGGATCCTGCGCCATGGCCCCGGCGGGCAGCAGCGCAAGCACAAGAAGGGCGGGGCGGAACAGGCGGAGCAGGGTCATAGCGGCAGACATCTCGGTTCGGCGTGCATCTGTGCCAGAAGGGCGAACAGATGCAGCGTGGCGGGATAGTAGGGGTCAGTCGGCGCAAAAGGCGGAATGCGCGACCCGATCTGGTCAGAGGCCGCGCAGGCGGTCAAGGCTGCAACGGCATTGTAGCCCGCCGCACCATCCGTGGCGAGCACGCCGCCACTCTGACGGGAGATCACGGTGGCGACGAGCCCGGGCGGCAGATTGGCCTGCGCCTGCGCATAGCGTGCCACCGCCGGATGCGAGGCCATGTCGGACCAGACCAGATAAAGCGGCGCGCGCACGGCCTCATAGCCTGCGTCAAAGGAAAACCCCTCGGCGGCGCGGGGGCCGGAGGGGGTCAGCAGCACCCAGTCGGGCACCACGCCGCCCGAGGCCAGATCGCGCATGAGCTGCACCGCGCCATCGGCGGCGGAGGCCAGTTCGGGCGCGTCAAAGGCATTGGCAAGCTCCATCATCGCCAGCGGCATCGCGTAGGACGGGTTGTAGATGAAGCCCTCATCGGTCTGGAAACCCTGCGCGGCGGGCAGCATCAGCATCATGCCGATGCGGTCGGGCCGGGGGACGATGCAGGTGGTCACCAGATCGGCCACGATGGCGGCGGCACGGTCGCGGTATTCCGCCACGCCAAAGGCATCGGCGGCCTTCATCAGCGCCCAAGCCCGGAACAGGTCGCCGTCGCTGGCATTGTTGAGATCGGGCACCCGCTCCGGCGTGTCGGGCAGCCAGCGCCACGCCATCAGCGTGTCGGCGCGGATCGCCAGATTGACGCGGGTCCATGTTTCCATCTGCTCGAAGCTGCGGGCATCGCCCATGACCGCCGCCAGCAGCAGCCCATAGCCCTGACCTTCGGAATGGCTGGAATTCTGCTGGAGCCGGTCGATCACCCGCCCGGTGGAGGCCAGATGCGCCGCCTTCCATGCGCGCCAGACGTCGCCAAGATTGCTGATGTCATCCGCCGTCTGGGCGCGCAGGGCGCCAGCGCCAAACACCGAAGCTCCGGCCAGTCCGCAAAGACCGGCCAGCAGGTTGCGCCGTATCATGGTCGTCTCCGTCGCATGAGGATTGCGATCAGCATGGCCACAAAGGCTGAACACAGGGTGATGGTGATGAAGACCAGCACATAGTCCTGCGGCCGTGTGGTGGCATAGTTTCCGGCCACGGCGCGGGCATTGGCCAGCGTCAGAGGCTCGTGCAGCTGCAGCGGCTGGTCCGGAGAAACCCAGCTGTCCCAGATCCCTTCGCCGGTCAGCACCGACACCTGCCCCTTGGGCCCGTCGACCCGGCGATGGGTGGCGGCAAGGCTTTCCACGATGGTTTCGGGCATGGCGCGGGGGCCCACCACCAGCCAGACGCGGTCGGGGCGGGACATGTCGGGCTGGAACAGCAGCGCCTGTGCGCTGCGGTCGGCCAGCCATTCCGGCAGGTCGGGTTCGTCGCCACGCCACATCGAGGTGACGCCCTCGCGCAGGCGGTCGGGCAGCGCCGCGATGCGGTCAAGCCGCAGCAGCGCCGACAGCCAGTTGCCTTCGTTCACCCGGTCCCACGCGGCGACGGGGGCCGTGGCCACGGCGGGGGCGGAAACCCGGGTCAGCGCGTGCAGGAGATCGGCGCTGTAGCGGTCGGCAAGCGGTCCTTCGATCAGGCCCAGATCGGCGGGGGTCGCCAGCGTCAGCTGCGGGTCCAGCCCGGAGGGCGCGCGTTCGGTGCCCTGATGGCCGCGGAACACCGCCGCCAGCTGCAGCAGCAGCCCCGCAGGCAGCGTCTGCTTGGCATTTTCACTGATCGACAGGCCTTCCTGACGCAGATGCGCCAGCGTACGCCCAAGGCCGGGCCGCGACATCAGCGGCGAGTCGGGCACAAAGATCTGCGTGCTGTCCAGCACCTCGAACACCGGATTGGCGCGGGGTTCGCAGGCCCGATCGGGCGGATCGCCGGGCACCAGCGCCTCGAAATCCACGCGGTTGACGCCGGGCTGCAGCAGCGAGGCGCGGAAGCGGATCGGCAGCGGCGGCAGGGTCTGGCCCGCGGTTTCGGGATCGTCCAGCGGCAGCAGCTGCACCGTGGTGCCGTTCACCTTGACCAGCAGCAGCGCGCCTTCGGGAAGGCCGGTGTCGAAGCGGTAGTTCAGCGCCAAGTCTGCCCGCTGCGAGGCCAAGAGCAGCCAGTCCCAGGGCAGCCGGAATTCCGCGCCTTCGCGGATGTAGCGGCCATGGCCCTGCAGCCCGTCAAAGCCAAGCTCGCCGAAGGTGACGTAGCGTCCCAGCGGCAGATCGGGCAGGCCCTGTTCCGTGCCATTCTGCGGCACCGCCTCTGCCAGCACCTCGGCGAGCCGCTCATAGGCGGTGGGATCCACCGCCATCACGATGGCGCCATCGCTGCCGCGGCGGAATTCATAGCCGCCGGGCGGGCTGGTGCCGAGCGGCAGTTCGGCCACCCGCGCCAGCGCGGGCGGGGTGGTGCCGACCGAATAGTAATCCTCGAAGCTGATGCGGGGCGGGGTGCCGCCAAAGGCGCCTTCCACCTGCGCGATCACCGGGGCGATGGTGGTGGCGCGGTCGGCGGCTCCGGTGCCATGCACGCGCAGCGCCTGACCCCGGGCGGCCTGTGCGGCCACGGCGGCCAGAAAGCCCAGCGGATTGGTGTCAAAGCTCTGCGATCCCAGACGCACGCCGCTCTGGTCCAGCACGATGTCGGTCCACAGGCTGAACGACGCGTCGGCGCCGCAGAATACGCGATGCGTCTGCCGCGCCTCGATCCGGACCAGATTGCGCCCGGCCTTCAGCAGACCCGGCGGCACCGGCAGCGACACGGCGCGTACGCTGTCGAAATTTTCCAGCGTGGCGGTGCCGATGGCCCTGCCATTGACAAAAACCCGGATCTGCGAGCGGTCGGGCAGCACGTTGATGGAGCTTTGCGTCGCGATCTGCAGCGTCTCTCCGTCAAAATCCTGCGGCAGGAACAGCACGAAGCCCGCCTGCGGCGCGTCGCCTTCCATGCGGTAGCTGGTGACCCGCCCCGGCTGCGGCTCCAGCGCACGCAGCGGCAGCAGCACGTCGGCGGTGGTGGCGGGGCGCGACTCGGGGCTGGCGCCCTGCACATGCAGGCGGGGGCCCGCGGGCTGCTGCGGCACAACGGGGCGCGCCTCTTCCACCTCGGCGGGGCCCGCATCGGGCAGCGGGTCGAGCCGGATCTGCTGCGCCTGACCGGGCAGCGCCGCCAGCAGCAGCGCCAGCGCGCCCAGATGCCGGAGGGTTCGATGGATCATGCCCGCACCTCCGCTTCGTCGCTGTCGAAATAGCCGCTGCCGTCATCGTCGCGCGGATCATCGGCCAGAAACTGGTCGATGGCCTGCTGTTCGACCGAACTGCGGCGGTCATCGGTCTTGGCCGCCCGCGCCGAAGACGGCGCCCGCAGCAGCCCGATCACCGTCACCGGCAGGGACACGATGGCCTTGCGCAGCACGAACAGGATGCCGGGCACCAGCCCGCGCCGCTGCGGCACGGCCTTGCGCGCGGCGTGCCATTTCTTGCTGTCGCCATAGACCAGCCATGCGGTCATGGCGCTGGCCGCGATCATCTGGCTTTCGTCAAACGTGACGGCCAGCCCATGGCGTTCCGCGCCCATCCGCCCGCGGTCGGACTGGGTGACCTTGCCCTGCAGCGTCTGCTCCAGCGCGCGCGCCTTGGGGATCTCCAGATGCACCATGATCTCTGCATCGGGCTTGATCTCCAGCAGGGCCGGATCGGTGTCGGGGCCGAGCTGCAGTTCCAGCCGCAGCCCCTTGCCCGAGATCGACCGCACGAGGGCCGGGGCCGCCGTCTCTTCGGGCTGACCGGCGAGCCAGACCCGCGCAGGGGCGCGGATCACCGTGCGGGGTTTCTGCAGCCGCCGCTGCCGTTCAAAGACCGACCGCAGCGACAGCGCCGCCAGCAGGAAGTTGTAAAGGTTCCAGCCGCCCACGATCAGCACCACGGTGCGGTCGCCGGGAAACAGCGACCAGCGCATCGCCGCCGCCACCAGCCCCGCGAACAGCAGCAGGTTCAGCATCAGCAGCGGCTGGAACACCGGCGAGATGAAATCCTTGTCCAGCGTCTCGTCCTTGGCCGTCACCTTGAAGGTGGCGGCGTTGGGGCGCAGCACGGTGTTGAACACCGCCTTCAGCAGATAGGGGGTCTGGGCGATCTCGTAGACTTCAGAGATCAGCGGCCAGCGCACCTTTGAAAACAGCGCGTTCTGGATCAGGAAGCCCACCAGAAGATGCGGCAGGATATAGGCCAGCACCTCGTCATAGGTCACCACAAAGACCTCGAGGCCGAAGAACAGGTAGAAGAGCGGGCTGAGCAGGAAGATCATGCGCACCAGCGGAAACAGCCAGTAGCTCATGGAGTTCAGGTAGCACACGCGCTGCAGCATGGTCAGGCCGGGACGGAACAGCGGGTTCTTCAGGATCAGCATCTGCATCATGCCGGTGGCCCAGCGGCCGCGCTGCGTGATGAAGGAGGCGAAGGTTTCCGGCTGCAGCCCCGCGATCATTGCGTGGTCGAGATACAGGCTTTCCCAGCCGCGCGAATGGATGTCGAGCGCGGTTTCGGCGTCTTCGGTGATGGTCCGGCCCGAGATGCCGCCCACATCGTCCAGCGCCTTGCGCCGGATCAGCGCGGCGGAGCCGCAGAAGAACGCGCCGCCCAGCCGGTCCAGCCCGCGATGGATCTCGGTATAGAACATCTCGTTTTCCGAGGGGCAGGTCTCGGGCAGGCCGATATTGCGCTCGATCGGATCGCGGTTGGTGAAGAAATGTGGGGTCTGGACCAGAAACAGCTTGGGGTTTTCGACAAAATACCCGGCGGTGCGGGCCAGAAACTCCCGGCTCGGCACGTGGTCGGCGTCAAGGATCAGCACCAGCTCGCCGCGCAGCTTTTGCAGCGCGGAGTTGAGATTGCCCGCCTTGGCGTGTTCGTTGCGCGCGCGGGTGGTGTAGACCACGCCCATCTGTTCGCACATGGCCTGCAGCTGCGCGCGCCGCTCCTGCGCTTCCTTGGCGGCCTTGGGATCGGGAGAGGCGCATTTCTGGTCGGTGCCGCCATCGTCGCACAGCACCACGGTCTTGCGGCCCTCGGGATAGACCATCTGCATGGCCGCCGCGAGCGTCACCGCCAGCAGTTCGGGTGGCTCGTTATAGCTTGGCACCAGCACGTCGACGGTGGGCGCCTCGCTGCGGCGCATGCGCTTGGGCAGCGGCGGCGTGGTCGGATCGGCGGTGATGAGGGCCGTCAGGAAGAACAGCACCACGGTAAAGGATTCCGCCCCGAACAGCACCAGTGCGGCGATGAAGGAGACCGGATCCTCGGGCGAGGGCAGGGTTTCGGTCAGACGCCAGAACCAGTAGCGCAGCACCAGCGTGCTGGCCGCTGCCAGCACGAAAAAGCGCACGCGCAGGCTTTTCTGCACAAACGGCTTCAGGGCGAACAGGATCGCCAGCACGGTCAGAGCCAGCAGCGCCTGCACCACGGTTGCGACGGGGGTCGCCGCCAGAAACAGCACCGGCACCAGCAGGGCCAGCCAGACCAGCATCAGCAGCATGGCCCCCGGCCGGGCTTTGCGCGCGGTCCGGCTCACGGGATGGGCGCCGCAAGCGGGGACAGCATCTGAGGCCGTCCATCCAATGCGCCACGTTCCCCGGCAAAGCCCGCGCTGGCCATGGCCAGCGGTCGCAGCGCCTCTTCGACGCTGCCGCGCAGACAGTTGCGCATCATCACGTCCAGCCCTCCGGTGCCGGGGGGCACCACGCGGGAGGAGGCATCCAGCCTGCGGAAGGCCAGCACGCAGGTCAGATCCGTGCCATTGGTCCAGCGCGCCCAGTGCAGGGTGCCGAGCACGTCTTCTTCGGTGGTGATGGTCAGATCGCGGAAGCTGGTGAAGGGCAGGGGCGGCTCGCCATTGCGGCGCCAGATGGTCAGCGGCTGGAACTGGCCCAGCGAGGTCAGGTTGTTGCCCTGCGTTATCATGAAGACAAAGTTGTCGCCGGGCAGGGTGGTGGTGTTGGGCAGCAGGATGCGCTGTTCGCTGACATTGCGGTAGCGGCGTTCCAGCACAAGCTGCGCCCCCGGATAGCCGACCCAGGCCTGCGACAGATCCTGCTGCACATAGGGGGCGCGGTCGAGCGTGTCGTCAAACTCGCTCCATGTCTTGGGAAAGGTGGAACAGGCCGCACCTGCCAGCAGAACCAGACAGGTCATCAGCGCGCGGGGAAGACCCTTGCGCGCAGGACGTGCACGTCCAGTTGATTGCTTCGCAGATTTCCGCAAACCACGCCCCTCGCCATGCTCTACTGGAATAAGACCCCTTAGCATCACCTACTCACATCTTGGCCGTGTTTGTAAGCAGCGCCGCACTCTTCTCGCAGAGTTGTGGATTCAGAAGCACATAGTTTGCGGTCTTAATGTGGTGATTTCTTGACGGTTGCGGAATGACCGGAACGAAGCCTGTCCCACGGCGCGGCGGCAGGGCGCGGGCGGATCAGAAAAAGAGGTACTGGACCAGCTTCCAGAGACCCCACCACAGCAAGAGCCCAATCAGCGCGAAAGGCGCGATCCACCAGCCGGGTGCATGGCGGCGGGAAGGTCTGCCCTTGGGGTCCGAATCCGGTCGGTCGGGACGCGGACGCTTGGGCGGAGACGTGTTTTTGCGGTTCGTCACCTGATTACTCACCAAAAATGGCGAAGACCGCTTACCGGGCGTGCTTCGGGAAAAAATAAAACTCGTTACCTGCAGAACCGCAGGAGCATTCAGACTATATCAGAAATCATAATGCCGCTTGGGCAGATAATGCAAACAATACCGCATGACTTGCGGGCGACGTTAAGTCGCCCGCTGCTGCCGCACTCCGGAGCGGGTCAGAGGTATTCGTATTGCGGCATTCCCAGCACGTGAAAACCGCCATCCACATGGATGATTTCACCGGTGGTGCAGGCGCCCGCATCGGACACCAGATAGACCGCCGTGCCGCCCACCGCCTCCAGCGTCGCGTTGGACCGCAGCGGCGCGTTCTGGTCGGTGAACTTGTAGGTCTTGCGCGCGCCGCCGATGGCCGCCCCCGCCAGCGTCTTCATTGGACCGGGAGAGATGGCATTGACCCGGATGCCTTCGGGGCCAAGGTCATTGGCCAGATAGCGGGTGGCCGATTCCAGCGCCGCCTTGGCCACGCCCATCACATTGTAATTGGGCACGACGCGCTGGCTGCCCTCATAGGTCAGGGTCAGCAGCGTGCCGCCGTTTTCCACCATCAGCGGATGCGCGCGGCGCGCGACATCGATGAAGGAATAGCAGGAAATATCGAGCGAATGCTTGAAGTTGTCGCGGCTGGTGTTGAGGATCCGCCCCGTCAGTTCCGACTTGTCGGAAAAGGCTATGGCATGCACCAGAAAGTCGATGCTGGGCCAGCGGTCCGCCAGCGCGGCAAAGGCCGCATCCAGCGAGGCGTCGTCGGTCACGTCGACATCGACCATAAAATCCGACCCGACCGAAGCGGCGAGCGGCTCCAGCCGCTTGCCAAAAGCCTCGCCCTGATAGGTGAAGGCCAGCTCTGCCCCCGCGCCATGCAGCGCCTTGGCGATGCCCCATGCGATGGAGCGCTCATTCGCCACGCCCATGACAAGCCCGCGCTTGCCCTTCAGAAGCTCGCTCATTCGTTAAACCTGCCTCAGCCGTTAAATCTGCTCAGCAGCATCGAGCCATTCGTGCCGCCGAATCCGAAGGAATTGGTCATCACCGTATCAAGCCCGGCATTGTCCACGCGGGTGGTCGCAATCTCTGCAGGCTTCAGCGCGGGGTCGAGCGTTTCCACATTGATCGAGGGCGCGATAAAATCGTCCTGCAGCATCAGCAGGCAATAGATCGCCTCCTGCGCGCCGGTGGCGCCTTGGCTGTGGCCGGTCATCGACTTGGTGGAGCTGACGGGGGGCGTGCTGCCCTCGCCAAAGACGCGGCGCACCGCCTCGATCTCGCCGACATCGCCGACCGGGGTCGAGGTGCCATGCGCGTTGATGTAGCCGACGCTGCGGCCCTCGGGCAGGGTGGACAGCGCCAGCCGCATGGCCCGCTCGCCGCCCTCGCCGGACGGGGCCACCATGTCATGACCATCCGAGGTGGCGGCGTAGCCCGTCACTTCGGCATAGATCTTGGCGCCCCGCGCGCGGGCATGCTCCAGCTCTTCCAGCACGACGATGCCGCCGCCGCCGGAGATCACGAAGCCGTCGCGCCCGGCATCAAAGGCCCGGCTCGCCTTTTCGGGGGTGTCGTTATATTTGGAGGACATGGCGCCCATGGCATCGAACAGGCAGGACAGGGTCCAGTCCAGTTCTTCTGCTCCGCCCGCGAACATCACGTCCTGCTTGCCCATCATGATCTGCTCTGCCGCGTTGCCGATGCAATGCAGCGAGGTCGAGCAGGCGGAGGTGATGGAATAGTTGATGCCCTTGATGCGGAAGGCGGTCGACAGGTTGGCGGAGATGGTCGAACACATCGCCTTCGGCACGGCGAAGGGGCCGACGCGCTTGGTGCCGCCGGTCTTCAGCACGGTCTGATGCGCGGTCAGCAGCGCCGAGGTGGAGGGCCCGCCCGATCCTGCCACCAGACCGGTGCGCGGATTGACGATGTCGGATTCTTCCAGCCCCGCATCCGCGATGGCCTGCGTCATGGCGATATGCGCATAGGCCGCACCGGGGCCCATGAAGCGCAGCACGCGCTTGTCCACATGGTCCGCCACGTCGATGGCGGGAGCCCCCGCGATCTGGCTGCGGAAGCCATGCTCCTTCATCTGCTCGTTGGCGGTGATGCCGGATTTGCCTGCCTTCAGCGAGGCGAGCACTTCGGTGGCGGAATTTCCGATGGACGAGACGATGCCCAGTCCGGTGATGACGACGCGACGCATGTTGATCCTCCCTGGATCAGCTCTCGGACAGAGCGACCTTCATGTCCTTGACCTGGTAGATCACTTCCCCATCCGCCTCGACGATGCCGTCGGCAACCCCCATGGTCAGCCGCCGGGTCTGGATCGCCTTGGTGAAATCGATCTTGTAGGTCAGCAGCTTGCGGTCAGGGCGGACCATGCCGGTCAGCTTGACCTCGCCCACACCCAGAGCATAGCCGCGCCCCTGCCAGCCGCGCCAGCCCAGATTGAATCCGGTCAGCTGCCACAGCCCGTCCAGCCCCAGACAGCCGGGCATGATCGGGTTGCCGGGAAAATGGCACTCGAAAAACCACAGGTCCGGCGTGATGTCGAATTCCGCCACCACATGCCCCTTGCCATGAAGCCCGCCATCGCCAGAGATGTCGGTGATGCGGTCCATCATGAGCATGGGCGGCGCAGGAAGCTGAGCGTTGCCCGCGCCGAAAAGTTCGCCGCGCGCGCATTTCAGCAGGTCTTCCTTGCCGAAGCTGGTGGGATAGTCGGCCATGCAGGCAGGCCCTCTTAGTCCTAGGGTTTCAAGTTTCGACCCCCTCTAGCACCGCGCCGCCGCGCCATGCAAGCCTGCGCATCGGCGCGGGGGGTGCACCAGCTTTTGCGCATTTCCGTTTGAAATTCCACAGGCTCAGACCTTATATGGATCTGATGCAGCGACGTGACCGGATGAGGCGATGACTTCTGACGCCATTCAAAGAGGCAGCGACTGGCTGAACCAGGCAGGATTGCGCCCGACGCGGCAGCGTGTGGCGCTTGCCGCCCTGCTTGTCGGCGATGGCCGTAACCGCCATGTGACGGCGGAAAGCCTGTTCGCTTCCGTGCAGGAGCGGGGCGAAAGCGTGTCGCTTGCCACGGTCTACAACACGCTGCGCGCCTTCTGCGATGCGGGGCTGATGCAGGAGGTCACGGTGGATGGCAGCCGCAGCTATTTCGACACCAACACCCATGACCATCCGCATTTCTACTGGGAAGAGGACGGGCATCTGACCGATGCGCCGTCGGACCAGCTTGTGATCGCCAAGCTGCCCGATCTGCCCGAAGGGGCGGAAATCGCCTCTGTCGATGTGGTGATCCGGCTGCGCCGCAAATAGGCGCGGCCCCGGAGCGGCCGCGGCCGCGGAAGAAGAGGAACCTTGCCGGAGTGCGGCGCGTTTGCGCCCTACAGCAAGGAGACTTCATGACCCGCAGATTGACCCTGCAGCGCATCACGCCGCTCAACCATTCCGTTTTTCATCTTGTCTTTGACCGCCCCGAGGGGCTGGCCTTCACCCCCGGTCAGGCGGTGGACATGGCGCTGGACCGTGACGGCTGGCGCGAGACCCGGCATCCCTTCACCTTCACCTCGCTGCCCTCCGAGGAGGCTGCGGAGTTTGTCATCAAGACCTATCCGGAGGATGCGGAGGGCCATGAAGGCATGACCGCCCGCATCGCGCGGATGCAGCCCGGCGATGCCGTGCTGGTCGAGGATCCGTGGGGCGCCATCAAGGACGAGGGTGACGGCCTGTTCCTCGCCGGCGGGGCAGGGGTCACGCCCTTCATCGCCGTGCTGCGCGACAAGCTCGCCCGGGCCGGAACGCTGGAGGGCAACACGCTGATCTTTTCCAACGAGACCGAGCAGGACATCTTCCTCAAGGCCTTTTTCGAGGACATGCCCGGCCTGCGCACCCGGTTCATCGTGACTCAGGACAAGGACAGCGCGCTTTATCATCCGCGCATCGACTCGGCGCTGCTCAAGGATTACCTGCAGCCCGACCGCGACACCTGTTACGTCTGCGGCCCCGATGCCATGCTGGAGGACATGTCGGATCTGCTGCGGGAACGCGGCGTGCCCGCCGACCGCATCGTGACCGAGGATTTTGACTGAACCGCCGCCCGGCTCAGAACCACTGTCCGGGCTCGATCAGCCCCAGATCCAGCAGCTGGCGCGACTGCCAGTCAAACCGGACGGAGCCATGCCATCGGAAGCTGCGGATGCTCTCGCTGGATCCGGGATTGCGCTTCAGCGCCTTGGCGGTGCGGAAGGACATCAGCGCCGCCGTCAGGTTGTGATGCCACGGACAGGCATAGGTGTTGTATTCCTCGTCGCTGAAGGTGTGGTCGCTGCGCAGGCGCAGCCCGCGTGCGGACCGGAACAGCGCGATCCGGTCGATCTTGCGCCGCTCGGGCGGCACATGCTCCTCGTAGCGCCAGCGCAGCCCGCCGAAGAAATCCAGCTGCCGCTCTTTGGGGTGGTTGTGGCGGGCGGGATCGGGCCGCGCCAGCGCGTAATACCCGGTCCGGTCCATCCACGCGTCGTCCAGCGACACCGCGTCCGGGCAGCGGTCCAGATCGCCCGCGTAAAGATCGACCACATAGGTCAGCATGGCCGCGCGGCGTTCTTCGGTGTGAAAGGCCAGCATCTCCGGCACGGAGCGGGTTTCGCTGAACGGATAGAACAGGAATTCCGCATTGTAGCAGTAGAACATCCACAGCCCCGGCGCCGCCTCGCTCAGGCGGTCGACGGCATGCGGCACGGCGCGGTCCGCCGCCGGATCCCAGTCGATGCGCAGCACCTGCGCCGTCAGATCCGGCGCCAGTGCCAGATGCGGCGCCATGAAGGCCAGCACCGGACGGAATCCCAGCTGCAGGTGATGGCGCAGGGTGGTGTCGATCTCGGCCTGATCCTCGCAGAAGATCAGCGCCACGGGGCCGCCGCGCAGTCGGCCCCGGTCCCGCCGCAGGAACGCCTCCAGCCCGCTATACCGCATCACAACCCCGTCACCCGACCCCTGCCGACCCTGTGCAAAAATCTGGTGCATTGCAAGCAGGGGGCGGAATGCGGTATCCGCAGCGCTTGAACCGCCGCGACCGGAGGCCTCCGATGACCCAGCCGAAGAAGCTTTATATCAAGACCTATGGCTGTCAGATGAATGTCTATGACAGCGAACGCATGGCCGAGGCGCTGGGTGGACAGGGTTATGTGGAGACCTCCTCGGCGGAAGACGCCGACATGATCCTGCTCAACACCTGCCACATCCGGGAAAAGGCGGCGGAAAAAGTCTATTCGGAACTGGGCCGCTACCGGGATCTGAAAGATGCCAAGCCGGATCTGAAGATCGGCGTGGCGGGCTGCGTGGCACAGGCCGAAGGCGCCGAGATCATGCGCCGCCAGCCGCTGGTGGATCTGGTGGTGGGCCCGCAGAGCTATCACCGCCTGCCCGAGCTTGAGGCGCAGGCGGGGCAGGGGCGCCGGGCGCTCGACACCGATTTCCCCGAAGAGGACAAGTTCGTCCATCTCAAGGCGCGGCCCAAGGCGAAACGCGGCCCCACCGCCTTTCTGACCGTGCAGGAGGGCTGCGACAAGTTCTGCGCCTTCTGCGTGGTGCCCTATACCCGTGGCGCAGAGGTGTCGCGCCCCGCCGATCGCGTGATGACCGAAGCCCGCGATCTGATCGAACGCGGCGTGCGCGAAATCACCCTGCTGGGCCAGAACGTCAATGCCTATGACGGGCATGACCGGGGTCTGGCCGGGCTGATCCGCGATCTGGCGCGGGTGGACGGGCTGGAACGCATCCGCTTCACCACCTCGCATCCCAATGACATGGACGAGGATCTGATCGCCGCGCATGGCGACTGCGCCAAGCTGATGCCCTATCTGCATCTGCCGGTGCAGGCCGGATCCGACCGCATCCTGAAGCGCATGAACCGCCAGCACACCGCAGAGCAGTATCTGACACTGATCGGGCGGCTGCGCGCCGTCCGCCCCGACCTGCATCTGTCGGGCGATTTCATCGTGGGCTTCCCCGAAGAGACCGAGGCGGATTTTCAGGCCACGCTCGATCTGGTGGAAGCGGTGGGATACGGCTCGGCCTATTCCTTCAAATATTCGCCGCGTCCCGGCACGCCTGCGGCGGAACGCCCGCAGGTGGCCGAGGCCGAAAAGGACGAACGTCTGCAGCGGCTGCAGGCCCTGCTGACCCGCCAGCAGCGCGCCCTGCAGGACGCCATGGTGGGCCGCGAGGTCAGCGTGCTCTTCGAAAAGCCGGGGCGGATGCCGGGGCAGATGGTGGGCAAATCCGACTACCTGCACGCCGTGCATGTGACCGCCGAAGGTCTGGCGCCCGGCGATCTGCGCCGCGTGCGCGTGCTGGAAAGTGGTCCCAATTCGCTGAAAGCGGCGCTGGTCTGAGGCAGGGCCTGCCGCGTTTTTGTCACAGATCCTCTGAAATCGTGGGGCTTTGCCCCCGTTCCGGAAACAGAGCGAAGAGCATTGCGGGGCTGTTGCGCAGGGAGCCACAATATCTGGTGGTTTTTTCTTCACAGCCGCAATTTTACTGCTACTCTTTTGAATATAGTGAGTTTGCGCGCGCTCTCGAATCCGGGCCACGCGCGGCTTGGGGGACGTAACTTTTTACATAGGGACAGAGGCTGTGGCAAAACGCATTACCAAAGCCTTCCGCGGCGCCTGTTGCGCCGTGGCACTGGCCGCTCTGGCTGCCACCGGGGCGACGGCACCCGCATCGGCAGACAGCAGCGGCATGGCCGATCCGGTCATCTCGACGCAGAACACCCGCACCATCATCGGGGAACGTTATATCCCCGGCATTTCCATCTCGCCCGATGGCTGCGAAATCTGGGTGATGGATGACGGCGTCGAAGGCTATGCCGTGTCCCGCGTGACCCGGGATGGCCGCCCGGTCTGCCGCGACATCAATGTCTGCGGCACGCTGAACACCGATCAGTATTTTGCCACCGACAGCTACAAGATCTATCCGCAGGCCCGCGCCCGTCTGGAACAGTTCTTCCGGCAGGCCAATGCCTTCGGCTACATCATCGTGGGCCATACCGATGCCCGCGCCAGCCACGCCTATAACGAACGGCTCAGCTACAACCGCGCCAATTCGGTGGCCGCCGTCGCGAACAATATCGGATCGCGCGTGATCGACGTGCGCGGCTATGGCGAGGTCTACCCGGTGGCGACCAATCGCACCAATGAGGGCATGGCGCAGAACCGCCGCGTCGAAATCCTGTGTGTGCGCTGAGGAGGTGCGGGACATGAAACTCGTGAAACTGAGCCTCGGGCTCGCCGCCGCTGCCCTGCTCTCCGCCTGCGCCACCGATGTGCCCATCGGCGCCGACAAGAGCGTGGACCGCAACTCGGTGGACCGCAAGGATCTGAGCCAGATCAAATGGGGTGTCTGGGTCGATCCCGATGGCTGCGACAACTGGATCGCCGATGACGGCGTCGAAGGCTATCTGGCCCGCCGGCTCGACAAATACGGCAAACCGGTCTGTTCCGGCGTGGCCCCGCCCACGGTGGCCACCGGGGATTTCAAGGGTGGCTCCACCTCGGTCATCGGCGACCCGCTCTGACCTGCCCCCGCCCAAACCTCTGCACAGGCCGCGTGGATCCGCTCCGCGCGGCCTTTTTGTCTATCGCGCCCGCCGGTCCTCCCGATGTGGGCTTGACCCCGCCCCCCGGGGCTTGGCACCATTGTGCCAGTCCCAAGCGCAGGAGACATGCGTGACCACAGGCACCCTGACCGAAGCCATTCTGGAATTTCCGGACAACCGCCTCCTCATAGATCTGTGCGGCGAATTCGACCGCAACCTGACCGATATCGAAGCCCGCACCGGCGTGCAGATCCTGCGCCGCGGCAACCAGCTTGCCCTGCACGGCCCGGCCGAGGCGCAGGATGCCGCGCAGGCGGTGCTGTCTGCCCTCTATCAGCGGCTGGAACAGGGGCGCCCGGTGGGGCGCGCCGACATCGACCGTGAATTCCGCCTTGGCGCCGAAGAGATCGACACCGGCGACCAGCTGGAAATGTTCGCGGGCGGCAAGGTCGAGATCAAGACCCGCAAGAAACTGGTCGAACCGCGGACCGACGCGCAGAAGGCCTATGTGCGCGAACTCTTTCAGAACGAACTGTGCTTCGGCATCGGCCCGGCGGGCACCGGCAAGACCTATCTCGCCGTGGCCGCAGGGGTGAACATGTTCATCACCGGGCAGGTCGACAAGATCATCCTCAGCCGCCCCGCCGTGGAAGCGGGCGAAAAGCTGGGCTACCTGCCCGGCGACATGAAGGACAAGGTCGATCCCTACATGCAGCCGCTTTACGACGCGCTGAACGACTTCCTGCCGGGCAAGCAGCTGGCCCGGATGATGGAGGAAAAGGTGATCGAGATCGCGCCGCTGGCCTTCATGCGGGGGCGTACGCTGGCCAATGCCTTCGTCGTGCTCGACGAGGCGCAGAACGCCACCTCCATGCAGATGAAGATGTTCCTGACCCGTCTTGGCGAAGGTTCGCGCATGGTCATCACCGGCGACCGCACGCAGGTCGACCTGCCGCGCGGCGTGGCCTCGGGGCTGGCCGATGCCGAACGGCTGCTGACCAGCATCCCGCGCATCAGCTTCAGCTACTTCACCTCTGCCGATGTGGTGCGCCACCCCCTTGTGGCCCGGATCATCGAAGCTTACGAAAAAGACGCGGAGCGCGGGGTCTGACCTCGCGCCCGGCTTCTTCTGACCACAAATATCCCGGGGGTCCGGGGGCAGCGCCCCCGGCTTGTTTCATGCCAGATCTGACCGACACCCTGATCGAGGACGACCGCTGGCAGCAGGCGGGGATCGCCCCGCTGGCGGAAACCGCCGCCCGCGCCACGCTGACCCATCTCGGGCTTGATCCCGACGGGTTCGAGATCGCGGTGCTGGCCTGCGACGATGCCCGCATCGCCGAGCTCAACGCCGAATTCCGCGGCAAGCCGGTGCCCACCAACGTGCTGTCCTGGCCCTCGGAAGAGCGCGGCGCAGAAGAGGACGGGGCCGCGCCGGATCTGCCCGAGGCGGAGGACGGACCCTTCGCCACCGAACTTGGCGATCTTGCCATCGCCTATGAGACCTGCGCGCGCGAGGCGGAGGCGGCGGAAAAACGCCTGAGCGACCATGTCACGCATCTGGTCGTTCATGGAACCTTGCATCTTCTGGGCTATGATCACGAACGTGACGCGGATGCCACGCTGATGGAAGGTCTGGAAACAGAAATACTTGGCAATTTGGGCATCGCGGACCCATATGTCAGCGACGGGGGCGGTTAGGCCCCGCAACCACACAGGAACAGAAGGACTCATGGGCGATAGTGACGGCTCGTCTAACGCAGCGCAAAGCGCGCAGCAGACAGAGCAACAAGAGCGTCCGGCAGGATTTTTCCGTCGGATTTTCGGGGGTTTGAACGGTGGCGCCGATACGGACGACGCCGTGGAACAGCCCTCTGGCACCAGCGCGTGGCGACCCGCGCACGGGCTCATCAACCTCCGCCGCATGCGGGTGGAGGATGTGGCGATTCCCAAGGCGGACATCATCGCCGTGCCCGATACCGCAACCCGCGATGAACTGGTCAAGGTCTTCCGCGACAGCGGCATGACCCGGCTGCCGGTCTATTCCGGCACGCTCGACATGCCCGTGGGCATGGTTCACCTCAAGGATTTTGCCCTGCGCCACGGCTTCAACGGCTCCGGGCAGAGCTTCGACATGAAAAAGATGGTGCGCCCGCTGCTCTTCGTGCCGCCCTCCATGCCGATCGGCGTGCTGCTGCAGAAGATGCAGACAGAACGTCGGCACATGGCGCTGGTGATCGACGAATATGGCGGGGTCGACGGGCTCGTGACCATCGAGGATCTGATCGAACAGGTCATCGGCGAGATCGAGGATGAACACGACACCGCCGAGGGTCGCAATTTCTTCCGTGAAAAATCCGGCAGCTGGCTGGCGCTGGCCAAGACCCCGCTCGAAGAATTCGAGGCGGAGACCGGTCTTGCCCTGACCGATCCGGACGAAATCGACGAAGAAGAGATCGACACGCTGGGGGGGCTGGTCTTCATGCTGGCCGGGCACGTCCCCGCGCGCGGCGAGGTCATTCCCCATCCGGCGGGCATCGATTTCGAGGTGGTGGATGCCGATCCGCGCCGGATCAAGCGGCTGCGGGTGCGCCCGCCCGCCTCTGACGCGGCGGATCTGCCGGCCACGCCTGCGCTGCTGCCCGCGCCTTCGGCGGCGGAAACGGCGCAGAGCGGGGCCGGGGACACCCGTGGCTGACAGTCCGGCGCGGCGGATGCCGGACTGGGCGCGTCTGCCGCTGGCCATCGCGGCGGGGCTTCTCATGGCGCTGGGACAGGCGCCATGGGACTTGTGGCTGCTGGCTCTGGCCGGGCTGGCCGGGGCCATGGCGCTTTACGCAGCGCAGCCCGGCCCCCGGCGCGCGGCGCTTTTGGGCTGGGGCGTGGGCTTTGGCTATTTCGGCCTTGCACTCAACTGGATCACCGAGCCGTTTCAGGTGGATGCCGCCGTCACCGCGTGGATGGCGCCCTTTGCGCTGATCCTCATGGCGGCGGGGCTGGCGCTGTTCTGGACGCTGGCTTTCTGGGTCGGGGCCCATGCGCGGCGCGCGCCGCTTTTGGGGCTGGTTGTGGCTTGGGCTGCGGCGGAACTGGCGCGGGCCTATGTGCTGACCGGCTTTCCCTGGGGGCTGGTGGGGTATGTCTGGGAAAAGACCCCCGCGATTCAATGGGTGGCGGTGCTGGGCCCGCACGGGCTGACGCTGGCCACGCTGGCGCTGGCGGCGCTGGCGGCGGGCGCTGTGCGGGGCGCGGCATTGCGCCGCTGGCGTGGCGCCACCCTGAAGGCCGCGCTGACCGCCGGCGGGCTGGTCGCGGCGCTGGCGGGCGGGCAGGCGATGATCCCGCCGCTGCAGGCGCTGGAGGGCCAGCCGGTGGTGCGCCTGATCCAGCCCAATGCGCCGCAGACCCAGAAATGGGACCGGGCGTGGATGCAGTTCTTCTTCGAACGGCAGGTAGAGTTTACCGCCGCGCCCTCGCATGGCAGCCTGCCGCGGCCCGATCTGATCGTCTGGCCGGAAACCGCCGTGCCCACGCTGCTGCACAATGCCGAAGAGGCGCTCGCCGTCATTTCCGATGCGGCCTTTCCCGCCCGTGTCGTGCTGGGCATCCAGCGGCTGGAGGACGAGGCCTTCTACAATTCGCTGGCGCTGGTGGGGCAGGGGGCGGAGGTGCTGCAGGTCTATGACAAGCACCATCTTGTGCCCTTTGGCGAATACATGCCGCTCAAACCGCTGTTCCGGCGGCTGAATTTCAGCGGCCTCGCCGCGCGGGCCGAAGGGGGCTACAGCGCCGGGCCGGGGCCGCAGCTGGTGGATCTGGGCGCCGGTCTGGGCCGGGCTCTGCCGCTCATCTGTTACGAGGCGGTGTTTCCGCAGGATGTGAACGGCTACGCCGAACGGCCCGACCTGCTGCTGCAGATCACCAATGACGCGTGGTTCGGCGAAGCCTCGGGCCCCTATCAGCATCTGGCGCAGGCGCGGATCCGCGCCATCGAACAGGGCCTGCCGCTGCTGCGCGCCGCCAATACCGGCGTGTCGGCGGTGATCGACGGGGCGGGGCGGGTGCTGGTGTCGCTGCCCTTGGGCGAGGCCGGGCATCTGGACGCGCTCTTGCCGCCGCCGCTGCGCGTGACCCCCTACAGCCGGACCGGCGATCTGCCTGCCCTCGCCCTGCTGCTGCTGCTGGGGGCGGCGCTGGCGGTCTGGGGGCGGCGCGTTTGAGATTGACGCGCTTGCCGCAAACCTCTAGCGAGGGGCCTTCACATCCCCGTCACAACGGCTTCCTGGCGTGACGGTCGGTATCCAACGGAGCACTCATGTCCAGACAGAACTATATCTTCACTTCGGAATCCGTTTCCGAGGGTCACCCTGACAAGGTCTGTGACCGCATTTCCGATGCGGTTCTGGACGCCCTGCTGGCCGAGGAGCCGCTGGCCCGCGTCGCCTGCGAAACCTTCGCCACCACCAACCGCGTGGTGATCGGCGGCGAGATCGGCCTTGCCGATCAGGACAAGCTGGCCGGGGTCATGGCGCGCATTCCCGACATCGCCCGCGCCTGCATCAAGGATATCGGCTACGAGCAGGAGAAATTCCACCACGCCACCTGCGAGATCACCAACCTGCTGCACGAACAGTCCGCGCATATCGCCCAAGGCGTCAGCGGCGACCGTGACGGCGCAGGCGATCAGGGCATCATGTTCGGCTATGCCACCAACGAAACGCCCGAGCTGATGCCCGCGCCGATCCTTTATTCCCATGCCGTGCTGAAGCGGCTGGCGGAGGCGCGCAAATCGGGGGCGGAGCCGCTGCTGGGTCCGGATGCCAAATCGCAGTTCTCGGTCCGCTACGAAGGCGGCAGGCCGGTGGGGATCACCACGCTGGTGCTGTCCACCCAGCATACCGACGAACGCCAGACCTCGGACGACATCCGCCGCATCGTGGAGCCCTATATCCGCGAGGTGCTGCCGGAGGGCTGGATCACCGATGCAACCGAATGGTGGGTGAACCCCACCGGGACGTTTGTCATCGGCGGGCCGGATGGCGACGCGGGCCTGACCGGGCGCAAGATCATCGTCGACACCTATGGCGGGGCCGCACCGCATGGCGGCGGCGCCTTCTCGGGCAAGGATCCCAGCAAGGTCGACCGCTCCGCCGCCTATGCCGCGCGCTATCTGGCCAAGAACGTGGTCGCGGCGGGCATGGCCGACCGCTGCACCGTGCAGCTGTCCTATGCCATCGGCGTGGCCAAGCCGCTGTCGATCTATGTGGACACCCACGGCACCGGCGAGGTGGACGCCGCCGCCATCGAACGTGCCATTCCGCGCATCATGGACCTGACGCCGCGCGGCATCCGCACGCATCTGGATCTGAACAAGCCGATCTACGAACGCACCGCCGCCTATGGCCATTTCGGCCGCGCGCCGGAGGCGGATGGCGGGTTCAGCTGGGAACGCACCGATCTGGCCGAGGCTCTGGCCCGCGAGGTCTGAGCCACCGCTATCGCCATCGCAGGGACAGGGGCCGGGGGGACACCTCCGGCCCTTTCCTTATCTGGCGCATCTGGTCAATCCCGCAGCCACATGCCATGCCACGGCGATGGACCTGTGGATCGCCGTCACGCTCTCTGCCGCGTTTTTCCAGACCTTGCGCTTCATGCTGCACAAGGTGCTCAGCACGGGTGCGCTCAGCAGCACCGGATCGACCTTTGCCCGCTTCGCCTATGCCTCCCCGGGGGCGCTGCTGGTGGTGGGGGGCTATCTGGTCTGGACCGGGCAGGACTGGCCGCATCTGACGCCTGCCTTCTGGGCCTATGCGATGATGGGCGCGCTGGGGCAGATCCTTGCCACCATCTTCGTGGTGATGCTGTTCCAGCAGCGCAATTTTGCCGTGGGCATCACCTTCAAGAAGACCGAAGTCATCCAGACCGCGCTGGTCGGGCTGGCGATCCTTGGCGAAAACCTGTCCGCCGCAGGCTGGGGCGCGATCCTTGTCGGGCTGGTGGGGGTGCTGCTGCTGTCGGAAACGCCGGGCCTGTCGGGCAACTGGCTGCGCCGCATGGCGACGCGGTCGGTGGCGCTGGGTCTGGCCTCGGGGTTTTTCTTTGCCTTTTCCGGGGTGGGCTATCGCGGCGCCTCGCTGCAGATCGCGTCGGATGCGCCGTTCCTGCGGGCGGGGGTCACGCTGGTCTGCGTGACCCTGTCGCAGAGCCTTGCCATGGCGCTGTGGCTGCGGCTGGTGGAGCCGGGGCAGATCACCGCCGTCTGGGCCGCGCGGCGCCGCGCCATCTGGCTGGGGCTTGCCTCCATGGCGGGGAGCCTGTCGTGGTTCACCGCCTTCACGCTGCAGACCGCCGCCTATGTGCAGGCGCTGGGGCAGGTGGAGCTGGTGTTCTCGCTCATGGCCTCGGTGCTGTTCTTCCGCGAACGGATCACGCGGCGTGAACTGGTGGGGATCGGGGTGCTGTCGCTGTCGGTGCTGATCCTCGTGCTGGTGCTGTAGCGCCGCTTCCGGGTTGCGCCCGGCCCCGCGCCCTGCCAGTTTCCCGCCAGATCAGGAGACCGCCATGCCCTTTACCCTTGCCACATGGAACATCAACTCCGTCCGCCTGCGCGAGGCGCTGGTCAGCCGTCTGCTGACCGAGGAACAGCCCGACGTGCTGTGCCTGCAGGAGATCAAGACGCCGCTGGAGAAGATGCCGCTCGACGGCTTCCGGGCGCTTGGCTACACCCATGTCGTCGCGCGCGGGCAGAAGGGATATAACGGCGTGGCCATCCTGTCCAAGCTGCCGCTGCTGGACGCGGGCGATCAGGATTTCGCCACGCTGGGCCATGCCCGCCATGTGGCGGCGCGGCTGGAAAACGGCGTGACGGTGCATAATTTCTATGTCCCCGCCGGCGGCGACGTGCCCGACCGCGCCGTGAACGAAAAATTCGGCCAGAAGCTCGATTACCTCACCGGCATGCGCGACTGGTTCCATGGTGCGCCGCCGGAAAAATCGATCCTTGTCGGCGATCTGAACATCGCCCCGCGCGAGGATGACGTGTGGTCGCACAAGCAGCTTCTGAAGATCGTGTCGCACACCCCCGTCGAGGTGGAGCATCTGGCGCAGGTGCAGGACGCGGGCGGCTGGGTCGACATCACGCGGCAGGACATCCCCGAGGGGCTGCTTTATTCGTGGTGGTCCTACCGGGCCAAGGACTGGGACGCCGCCGACAAGGGCCGCCGTCTGGATCACATCTGGGCCACGCCGGACATCGCGTCGGCGGGGCACGGGTCGCGCATCCTGCGGGCGGTGCGCGGCTGGGACCAGCCTTCGGATCATGCGCCGGTCTTTGCCAGCTTCGATCTTTAGGGACTGCGGCTTCGGGGCGCTTCCCCTTGCAACCCAAGGCCGCTTGCGCCATCTGTCTGCGAGACGTGACCGCAACCGGCGGAGGGCAAGATGCTGGAACTGGGCAAGACGCAGGCTCCGAAAGAGGAGCTGGTCAAGGACGTAAGCGAGGCCGATTTCATGGCCGAGGTGGTGGACCTGTCGATGCAGGTTCCCGTCATCGTCGATTTCTGGGCGCCGTGGTGCGGCCCCTGCAAGACGCTGGGCCCCGCACTGGAAAAGGCGGTGGAAGAGGCCAAGGGCGCGGTGCGCATGGCCAAGGTGAACGTGGACGAGGCGCAGATGATCGCAGGCCAGCTGCGCATCCAGTCGATCCCCACGGTTTACGCCTTCTACAAGGGTCAGCCGATCGACGGGTTTCAGGGCGCGCTGCCCGCCTCCGAGGTCAAGGCGTTCATCGAACGTGTGGTGAAAGCGGCCGGGGGGGATGCCTCTGGCGGGCTGGATGAGGCCATCGCCGCCGCCGAAGAGATGCTGGAGCAGGGTGCCGCCGAAGATGCGGGCGCGATCTTCGCCGCCATTCTGGAGGAACAGCCGGAACATGCCGCCGCTTATGGCGGGCTGGTGCGGGTTCAGCTGGCGCTGGGGGATGTCGAACAGGCCGAGGCGGTGCTGAACGGCGCGCCCGTGGCCATCTCCAAGGCGCCCGAGCTGGAAGCCGCGCATGCCCAGATCGAACTGGCCAAGCAGGCCGCCAATGCCGGTCCCGTGGCCGAGCTGCAGGCGCAGGTGGAGGCCAATCCCGACGATCTGCAGGCGCGTTTCGATCTGGCCAAGGCACTGCATGCGCATGGCAATGTGGCCGAGGCGGTCGACCAGCTTCTGGACCTGTTCCGCCGCGACCGCGACTGGAATGACGGCGCCGCCAAGGCGCAGCTCTTCACCATTTTCGAAGCGATGAAGGCCAATGACCCGGTGGTGCTGAACGGTCGGCGCAAACTCAGCTCGATGATATTTGCCTGAGCGGCCTGACGCTCTAGCTGGGGAGGCATGGTGCGACGACGTGATCTGCCGGGAGTTATCCCCGTATTCCCCCTTCCGGGGGCGCTGCTTCTGCCGCGCTCCCGCCTGCCGCTGCATGTGTTCGAGCCGCGCTATCTGGCGATGCTCGATGACGTGCTGAAAACCGACACGCGGGTGATCGGAATGATCCAGCCGAACGCGGTGGCGGGACGCGATGGCGATCCCGGTCTGCACCGCATCGGCTGCGCGGGCCGGATCACCCAGTTTTCCGAAACCGAGGATGGCCGCTACATGCTCACCCTGACCGGCATTTCCCGCTACCGGGTGCTGGAAGAGGTGACGGGCTTTACCCCCTATCGCCGCTGCAAGGTCAGCTGGGACGGGTTCGAACGCGATCAGGCCACCGGCGCCGAGGGCGACGAGGGTTTTGACCGCGAGGCGCTGATGCGGCTGCTGAACCGCTATTTTTCCGCCCGGAACCTGTCGGCGGACTGGAGCGCGCTGCAGGATGCCGAGGATGAGCTGCTCATCAACTCGCTGTCCATGCTGCTGGATTTCGCCCCCGAGGACAAACAGGCCCTGCTGGAAGCCCCCCGGCTGGAGACGCGGCGCGAAACGCTGGTGACCCTGATCGAATATGCCCTGCGGGGTGGCGGTGGCGAAGAGGAGCGGATGCAATGACCCATGCCGATGACGCCGGATTCGACCGCCGGATGCTGGAGGCGCTGGTCTGTCCGGTGACCCATGCCGTGCTGGAATATGATGTGGAGCGGCAGGAACTGCTGAGCCGCAATGCCGGGCTCGCCTTTCCCATCCGCGACGGCATCCCGGTCATGCTCTTGGACGAGGCGCGGCGGATCGCGGACTGATCCGCCGCGTCCTGGTCATTCTTCGGGCAGGGCCAGCGCGCGGGCAAAGATCGCCGGATCGACATTTCCGCCGGAGACGGTGCAGATCACCGCGTCGCCGCTGATCTCCGAAGGGCGGAACAGCGCCGCGGCCAGCGCCACGGCGCCGCCCGGCTCTGCCACGATCTTCAGATGGCGGAAGGCCAGCCGCATGGCGCGCAGCGCCTCCTCCTCGCTGACCGCCAGCCCCGGACCGCAGAGCCGGTGCAGGATCGGGAAGGTCAGGTTGCCGGGCTGCGGCGTGATGATCGCGTCGCAGATATTCCCCGACAGCGCGGCGTTGCGTTCGATCCGCCCCGCCTCCAGCGAGCGTTTCACGTCGTCGAAGCCTTCGGGCTCTGCCGGGCGGACGCGCAGGCCGGGGGCGCGCGCCTCCAGCGCCAGCGCGATGCCAGAGGTCAGCCCGCCGCCGCCGCAGCAGACCAGCACGTCGGCTTCCGTCACGCCCGCCTCGGCGGCCTGTTCGGCGATCTCCAGCCCGCAGGTGCCTTGCCCGGCGATCACCAGCGGCTCGTCAAAGGGCTTGATCAGCGTCAGCCCGCGTTCGGTGGCAAGCTGGGCCCCCAGCGCGTCGCGGTCCTGCGTGGCGCGGTCATAAAGCACCACCTCCGCCCCCAGCCCGCGCGTGCCCGCCACCTTGGCTTCGGGTGCGTCGGCGGGCATCACGATGACGGCGGGCACGCCATAGGCGCGCGCGGCGGCGGCCACCCCCTGCGCATGGTTGCCGGAAGAAAAGGCGATGACCCCCTTGGCGCGGGTGTCGGGATCCAGCGCGGACAGCGCCGACCACGCGCCACGGAACTTGAAGCTGCCGGTATGCTGCAGGCATTCCGCCTTCACCAGCAGGCGCCGCCCGGCGATCCGGTCCAGAAACGGCGAGGAAAGCAGCGGCGTGCGCCGGGCATGGCCCTTGAGCCGCTCTGCGGCGGCTTCGATCGCGGTGATGTCCATGAGGGATCCTGTTCTTGTCTCTGGTCTGCGGCGACGTTGGGCCGCTCGGCAAGGCCTGTCAACGCCTGCCCGCCGTTAACCCTGCTCCGCGATTTGCGTTGCCCGGGGAGGGGGGCTGCGGGACAATGTCGGGCAGGGTCTGTGCGGGGTTCGGGTCATGGTCTGGCTGGCGGGGATGGTGGGCATGATGGTGCTGGGATCGCTTGCGGTCATCGGCTTTCCCGACCCCACGCCCGAAGACGACGAGGAGCGGGATGATCTGCCCGACGACGACGCGCCAGAGCTGGAGGGCGACCCGCTGGTGCTGGACGACAGCGATCAGGCCCCGCCCGGCGGGGTGATCGCCATTGGCACCGAAGGCGACGATACCCTGACCGGCACGCCGCAGACCGACCAGCTGGGCGGCGCGGGCGGCGATGACCTGCTGGACGGGCTGGGCGCGGATGACGAACTGGTGGGCGGTGCCGGGGCCGATACCATGCTGGGCGGCGATGGCAATGACACGCTGCATGGCGATGCCGGCACCGATCTGGTGCGGGGGCTTGATGGCGATGACCTGCTGTTCGCCCATGATGGCGGTGGCACGCTGGACGGGGGCGAGGGCGCCGATACGCTGCAAAGCGGGCTCGACAGCGACAGCCTGCTGGGCGGTGGCGGCGACGATGCGCTGCACGGGCGCGAAGGCGACGATACGCTCAGCGGCGGGACGGGGCAGGACACGCTGTTCGGCGGCACTGGCGCGGATCTTCTGTTCGGGGCCGCGCCGGGGCAGGACGATGCCGTGCTGGATTACCTCAACGGCAATGACGGCGATGACAGCCTGCTGATCGGCGCGGGGGATGTGGCCAGTGGCGGTGCCGGGGCCGATGATTTCCTGCTGGGGCACTGGGGCAGCGACGGCGATCCGGCGCAGCTGATGGATTTCGACCCCGACGAGGACTGCATGATCGTGGTCTATCCCGACACCGAAGGTGCTGCGCTGCCGGAGCTGGAGCTGCGGCCAAGCGCGGAGGATCCCGCGCTGACGGAACTGGTGGTGGATGGCGCCGTGGTGGCGGTCCTGCCCAGCGAAGACGCCCCCGCGCTGGACGCGATCCTGCTGGTCGGCGAAAGCGAGGTGGAGTTTGACGGCTGAGCCGCGCTTTGGGCTTTTCTTTTGGGGCGATCTGACGTAAAGGCGCCCATCCGGCGATGCGCGCCGGACTTCTCCATGGGCCCTGCTGGACGACATCCCGGCTTGCGCCATTCCTCCAATCCGAAAGGAGATCCCGATGTCGATCACTCCCGAAGAAAAAACCCGCGTGATGAAAGAGTTTGCGACCAAGGACGGCGACACCGGCTCGCCCGAAGTCCAGGTTGCGATCCTGACCAACCGGATCACCACGCTGACCGAACACTTCAAGACCCACAAGAAGGACAACCACTCCCGTCGTGGCCTTCTGAAGCTGGTGGCACAGCGCCGCAAGCTGCTGGATTACCTGAAGGCCAAGGAAGAGGCGCGGTACACCTCGCTGATCCAGCGTCTGGGCATCCGCCGCTAAGCGACGCGCCTGACGGCAGATTGAACGCCCGCACCGGAAGGTGCGGGCGTCTTGCGTTTCAGGGGCGCGCAAAGCCCTTGTGTCAAAGGGGCGCGCCGGTTTGCACCCTTCCCAAGTGAGGGAAAAACCTGTATGCGCGCAACATCTGAGACGTGACGCCCAAGGCCCCCGGGCACATGCGACAGGATTTGGGGGCGGCGGCAATGGGGCCGCCACGCAAAACGGGAGACCCGGAGGGCCGGGAGTGCTCCCTTACAGGATGCAGAAATGTTCAACGTTACGACGAAAACGATGCAGTGGGGCGAAGAGACGCTCACGCTGGAAACGGGCAAGGTTGCCCGTCAGGCCGACGGCACGGTCATCGCCACTCTGGGCGAAACCTCCGTCATGGCCAACGTCACGTTCGCCAAGGAAGCCAAGGAAGGTCAGGATTTCTTTCCGCTGACCGTCCACTACCAAGAGAAATACTACGCCGCGGGCAAAGTGCCCGGCGGCTTTTTCAAGCGCGAGGCCCGTCCCACCGAAAAGGAGACGCTGACCGCCCGCCTGATCGACCGTCCGATCCGCCCGCTGTTCGTTCCCGGCTTCAAGCATGAAGTTCTGGTGATGTGCACCGTGCTCAGCCACGATCTGGTCAATGACCCCGACGTGGTGGCGATGATCGCCGCCTCCGCCGCGCTGACCCTGTCGGGCGTGCCCTTCATGGGTCCGATCGCAGGCTGCCGCGTGGGCTATGTGAATGGCGACTATGTGCTGAACCCCACCGTGGACGACATGCAGGGGCTGCGCGCCAACCCCGAACAGCGTCTGGATCTGGTGGTTGCCGGCACCAAAGACGCGGTGATGATGGTGGAATCGGAAGCCTACGAGCTGACCGAGGACGAGATGCTTGGCGCCGTGGTCTTTGCCCACGAGCAGATCCAGCCGGTGATCGACCTCATCATCTCGCTGGCCGAAGCCGCCGCGAAAGAGCCGTTCGACTTCACCCCGCCGGATTATTCCGAGCTTTACGCTGCGGTCAAAGCCGTGGGCGAGGCGCGGATGCTGGAAGCCTATGCCATCAGCGACAAGCAGGCGCGCGTTGCTGCCGTGTCTGCGGCCAAGGATGCCATCAAGGCGGAACTGAACGAAGAGCAACTGGCTGACGCCAATCTGGGCTCCGCGCTGAAGAAGCTGGAATCGAGCGTGCTGCGTTCGGATGTGGTGAAGAACAAGCGCCGCATCGACGGTCGCGCGCTGGACCAGATCCGTCCCATCGTGTCGGAAACCGGCCTGCTGCCGCGCACCCATGGCTCGGCGCTGTTCACCCGCGGTGAAACGCAGGCGCTGGTCGTGACCACGCTGGGCACCGGCGATGACGAACAGTTCATCGACGCGCTGCACGGCAACTTCAAATCCAACTTCCTGCTGCATTACAACTTCCCCCCCTATTCGGTGGGTGAAGTGGGCCGCGTTGGCAGCCCGGGCCGCCGCGAGATCGGCCATGGCAAGCTGGCATGGCGCGCGCTGCAGGCAGTTCTGCCCGCCGCGACGGATTTCCCCTACACCATCCGCATCGTGTCCGAGATCACGGAATCGAACGGCTCCTCCTCGATGGCTTCGGTCTGCGGCGGGTCGCTGTCGATGATGGATGCGGGCGTGCCGCTGAAGGCGCCGGTGGCCGGTGTGGCCATGGGTCTGGTGCTGGAAGATGACGGATCCTGGGCCGTGCTGTCGGACATCCTTGGCGACGAGGATCACCTTGGCGACATGGACTTCAAGGTGGCCGGGACCGAAACGGGCATCACCTCGCTGCAGATGGACATCAAGGTGGCAGGCATCACGCCCGCGATCATGAAGCAGGCGCTGGCACAGGCGCGTGACGGCCGTCTGCACATCCTGAACGAGATGTCGAAGGCCCTGTCCGAAGCCGGCGAGTTCAGCGTGCACGCGCCGCGCATCGAGACCATGCAGATCCCCACCGACAAGATCCGTGAAGTGATCGGGTCCGGCGGCAAGGTCATCCGCGAAATCGTCGAGGTTTCCGGTGCCAAGGTCGACATCAACGATGACGGCATCATCAAGATTGCTTCCGCCAACGGCGAGGCGATCCAGAAGGCCTATGACATGATCTGGTCCATCGTGGCCGAGCCTGAAGAGGGCGGGATCTACAAGGGCAAGGTCGTGAAGATCGTCGATTTCGGCGCCTTCGTGAACTTCTTCGGCAAGCGGGATGGTCTGGTGCATGTGTCCCAGATCGAAAACCGCCGCCTGAACCATCCGTCCGACGTGCTGAAAGAAGGCCAGGACGTGTGGGTCAAGCTGCTGGGCTTCGACGATCGTGGCAAAGTCCGCCTGTCCATGAAGGTTGTCAATCAGGACACCGGAGAGGCCATGCCCGAGGAAGAGAAGCAGAAGAAGGAGGATGCGGAGTAATCCGCCATCCGGCCTCATCGGGCCGCGTTGGGAGGCGCGGCCCGGTTCGATCTTCGCAAGGCCCGGCAGGAGACTGCCGGGCCTTTCTGTCTGCACGGAATGAGGAGGGAGATGCCCATGACACCGCTAGACCTGACGGGCCTCTATCATGGCTATATCGACTGCCTGAACCGGCGGGACTGGGACGATCTGCCCCGCTTCGTGGCGGAGGATGTCCGCTACAACGGCGCGCTGCTGGGGCTCGGGGGTTATCGCGCCATGCTGGTCGCGGATGTGCGGGCCATTCCCGACCTGCGCTTCACCCTCCTGCAGCTGGTCTGCGAGCCGCCGGTGGTGGCGGTGCGGCTTGGCTTTGACTGCACCCCCACCGGCCTGCTGTTCGGTCTGCCGGTGAACGGGCGCCGCGTGCAGTTTTCCGAAAATGTCTTTTACGACATCGCCGGGGGCGCATCGGCGCCGTCTGGTCGGTGATCGACAAGGCCGCCGTGGCGGCGCAGATCGGGGCCGCGCCGCCCGCAGGCTGAACCCTGCGCCTGCGGTCAGTGCAGCAGGGCGGGGGCGGTTTCTTCGGGATCGAACACCGCAGAGCCGGTGCGGGCGCTGGCCCAGAAGCCTTCGAAATGGCGGGCAGGATCGACGCGGGCGCGCATGTCCTCGGTGATGGCCAGCAGCCCGGCCACATCGCTCTGCGCCCAGCTCAGCAGCAGCCCCGGCGCCGAGACGGCAGAGACCGGGCCTTCATCCACCAGCGTCACCGGCGGCTCGTCCCGGGAAAAGGCCTCCGAAGGACAGAGCAGCGAGGTTTCGCGCCATTCGTCCCACAGCGTCACCTCGTCGATGCCCACCGCCTGAAGATAGCGGGCCAGTGCCGGTTCCAGCACCAGCGGCAGCCAGTCCTCCTCGGGCTTGTAGAGCCCTTCGGCCTGACAGTAGCGGGCAAGCTTTTCGGCCAGCGCCAGATCGTGATCCGGCGCCTCGGCGCCGATCACCCACAGCCAGACGGTGCGGGCAAAATGGGTGAAATCCATCGCGCCCACGCCTTGGGCCACATGCGACCAGCGCACCGGGCGCCCGGTGGTCTTCACCACCTCGTCAAACCCGTCGGGGGCTTCGGCGGTCAGGGCATCGGGCGTGTCGGCCAGCAGCATGCTGCCGCCGCCCGTGGTCCAGCGCACGGATTCCGGCGGCGTGCCGGGCACGCGGAAGAACGGGTTGAGCACCACGAAGACATGGTCGTAATCCCGCGCCCACCAGTCCAGCACCGGGGCGTTGAGGTTGGGATGAGTCAGTCTGCGCGGCGTATCGTTCAAGATGCGGTCCTTTCGGGCGGAAGCGGGCGGTGTCTAACACGGCTTGGCCGGGCTGCACAGGGCAGGCGCGTGCGGGGGCCGACGAATGGTTAGCGAAGTTTTAACCATTCTGCCCTAACTCTCCGCCGCAAGCCGGGGACGCCAGAGGGGACAGGGCGGGCCTGCGGGGCTCCGGAGGGGATGCCGGAGCCCCGGATGCAGAGCGGCGTCGCGGGAACACGTCCCGGGAACGCGGAGCAGGGCGCGGCGGGGGCAAGCCTGTGCGGGGCCTAAAAAAAGGCCGGGCATGATCGCCCGGCCAGGTCCAACAGGGAGGTGCATGTGATAACCCGCACATGCAACGGGATCTGTGATGCCTTGGGGTCTGCGTCCGGGGCGCTGGGTCAACCCGTGATCCCTCAAAAGGTTCCACAAGCGTATCACCAGCCCCCAGATCAACCAATGCGCGATCCATGAGATGAGCGCGGATCCGCCAAAGGCGTGACATTTCCGCCGAACTCTCAGGCGACGAGCCGGTAGCCCCCCGATTCGGTGACCAGAATCCGGGCATTCGAGGGGTCGGGCTCGATCTTCTGGCGCAGCCGGTAGATATGGGTTTCCAGCGTATGGGTGGTGACGCCCGCGTTATAGCCCCAGACCTCGTGCAGCAGGATGTCGCGCGGCACCACGCCCTCGGCGGAGCGGTAGAGGAACTTGAGGATGTTCGTCTCTTTCTCGGTCAGGCGGATCTTGCGGTCATCCTCGGTCACCAGCAGTTTCATCGCGGGTTTGAAAGTATAGGGCCCCACGGTGAACACCGCGTCTTCGGACTGTTCATGCTGGCGCAGCTGCGCGCGGATGCGGGCCAGCAGCACCGGAAACTTGAACGGCTTGGTCACATAGTCATTGGCGCCCGCGTCGAGCCCGAGGATGGTGTCGGCGTCGGTGTCATGCCCGGTCAGCATGATGATGGGCGACTTGACCCCCTGCTTGCGCATCAGCTTGCACAGCTCGCGCCCGTCCGTGTCGGGCAGGCCCACATCGAGAATGATGAGGTCATGCACCTGTTCCTTGACCCGGGTCATGGCGGCGGCGCCTGCATCGGCCTCGAACACCTCGAAATCCTCGGTCATGACCAGTTGTTCGGCCAGCGCCTCGCGCAGGTCGTCGTCGTCGTCCACCAGAAGGATATTCTTGATCTGGGCCATGCCTGTCTCCAATTTGCCTTCCCCTTCAAATGGAAACACCGTTGCGTGTGGGCAAGTTTTGCTGCAGTCCTTTCACGGCCTCGTGTTGAGGGCGGGGTTTTGTTACAGCCGTGGCCCTGCTTTGGTGCAGCGCCCGCGCCCCGCGACAGGAAACCGACAGATGCCGCTTGCCCCCGACCTTGGAGAGATTCTTGCCCGCGCCCGCGCCGACCTGCGCATGGGCGTGCCCGTGGTGCTGGAAGGCGCGGGCGGCGGGGCGCTGGTGGTCGCGGCAGAGACGCTGTCGGCGGCGCGGCTTGCGGTGCTGCGCCGCCAGCCCGGCGAGATCGATCTGGTCCTGACCGCGCGCCGGGCCGAGACGCTGAAGGCGCGCGCCTATGACGGCGACGTGGCGCGGGTGATCCTGCCGCCCGAGGCCGATCTGGGCTGGCTGCAGGCGCTGGCCGATCCGGCGGATGATCTGGACAAGCCGATGAAGGGCCCGCTTTCGACGCGGCGCGGCGGCGATGTGGCGCTGCACCGGCTGGCGATCACGCTGGTGAAATCCGCGCGCCTGCTGCCCGCAGCGCTGGTGCTGCCGCTGGCCGCGCCACAGCGGCTGGCCGAGGCCGAGCGGCTGACGCTGGTGGATGCGGAGGCTGCGGCGCCGCATATGCTGGCGCTGGCGCGGCTTGATCATGTGGTGCAGGCACGGGTGCCGCTGCGTGCGGCGGAGAATGCCCGGCTGCATATCTTCCGCCCCGAGGATGGCAGCGACGAGCATTACGCCATCGAGATCGGGCGCCCCGACCGGGCGCAGCCGGTGCTGGCGCGTCTGCATTCGGCCTGTTTCACCGGCGATCTGCTGGGCTCGCTGAAATGCGACTGCGGGCCGCAGCTGAACGCGGCGCTGGCGCAGATGGGGGCCGAGGGCGCGGGGGTGCTGCTTTACCTCAATCAGGAGGGGCGCGGCATCGGGCTTGCCAACAAGATGCGCGCCTATGCGCTGCAGGATCAGGGCTTTGACACGGTGGAGGCCAATCACCGGCTGGGGTTCGAGGATGACGAGCGCGATTTCCGGCTGGGCGCCGAGATCCTGCGCCGCATGGGCTTTGGCGCGGTGCGGCTTCTGACCAACAATCCCGCGAAGATGGCGATGATGGAGCGCTGCGGCATCACCGTGGCCGAACGCGTGCCGCTGAAGGTCGGGCATACGCCGCAGAACGCCCGCTATCTGGCGACCAAGGCCGAAAAATCGGGGCATCTGCTGTGATCCGGCCCGAGGACATGGTGCTGACGCCACAGGGGCTGCGCTTTGCCGGGCGGCTCTGGCCCTGCAGCATCGGGCGCGGCGGGGTGCGGGCCGACAAGCGCGAGGGTGATGGCGCGACCCCGGCGGGGGTGCATCGGCTGGTGGGCTGCCTTTACCGGCCCGACCGCATGGCGCGGCCTGTGGACTGGGCGCTGCCGATCCGGCCCGGCGACCTGTGGTCCGACGATCCGGGCCACGAGGATTACAACCTGATGGTGCGCGCGCCCTATCCGCACAGCCACGAGCGGCTGCGGCGGGGCGATCCGCTTTATGATCTGGTGCTGCTGACCGACTGGAACTGGCCGCGCGCGGAGCGTGGGCGGGGCTCGGCGATCTTCCTGCACCGCTGGCGGCGGCCCGGCTTTGCCACCGAAGGATGCATCGCCTTCCGCCCCGAGCATCTGCGGCGGATCGTGACGCGGATCACCTATGGCACGCGGCTGGTGGTGCCGGAGGAACTGGCCGGGCGCGGCGCGGGCTGAGGCACCGCGCCGCGGGGGTTTCACACCCCCGCACCCCCGTGGAGTTTAGGGGCAAGATGAAGGGGGCGCGGGGGCCCGGCTGGTTCAGGCGGCGAGGCTGCGGGCCACGCCTTCGAGCAGGCCGAGGCATTGCGCGAGCTGGCTGCGGGTGACGAACTCGTCGGGCTTGTGCGCCTGCGCGATCTCGCCGGGGCCGCAGACCACCACCGACATGCCCATGTCCTGAAACAGGCCCGCCTCGGTGCCGAAGGGCACCACATCGGCGGTGTTGCTGCCGGTCAGGCGCGAGATCAGGTCGCGGGCCTCGTTGTCGGGGACGGGCATCAGCCCCGCCACCTCGCCGATCACCTCGGTGGTGATGTCGGCGCCGGGATGCACGGCGCGCATGGCGGGCAGCAGGTCATGGGTGACGTAATGCGCCAGCGCCTCGCGCATGTATTCCGCGTCGCCGGGCTGGACGGGGCGCATTTCCCAGTCAAGCTCGGCCCGGCCCGGGATGACGTTATGCGCGACCCCGCCCGCGAGGCGGCCCACATTCACCGTCGTCCAGGGCGGGGTGAAGCGGCTGTCGGCGGGGGCGCGGGTTTTCAGCGCCTCCGCCAGATCCATCAGCCGCTGGGTGTAGCGCAGCGCGTAAAGCACCGCGTTGACCCCGGCATCGGGGTCGGAGCCATGGCCTTCGAGCCCGGTGAAGCGGGTGGTGTATTCGCAGCAGCCCTTGTGGCCTTCGATCAGCCGCATGCCGGTGGGTTCGCCCACCAGCGCCATGCGCGGGGCGTAGCCGCGGCGCTGCAGTTCCGGCACCAGCGCGCGGGCGCCGAGGCAGCCCACCTCCTCGTCATGGGTGAAGCACAGGTGCAGCGGGCGGCGCAGCGGCGTCTGCGAGACGGGTTCGGCCAAGGCCAGCGCCGCCGCGATGAAGCCCTTCATGTCGCAGCTGCCCCGGCCATAGAGGTGGTCGTCGCGTTCGGTGAGGGTGAAGGGATCGCTGGACCAGATCTGGTCGGTGACCGGCACCACATCCGAATGCCCCGACAGCACCACGCCGCCGGGGATGTCGGGACCAAGCGTCGCAAAGAGATTGGCCTTGCGCCCGGTGCTGTCGGAGAACAGCTCCACCCGGGCGCCGAAATGCTCCAGATGGTCGGCCATCAGCGCCATCATCTCCATGTTGCTGTCGCTGGAGACGGTGGGGCAGGCGATGAGGCGCGCCAGCAGCGCTTCGGTGCGGGGCAGCAGGCTCATGGCTTCACGTAAAGCTGGCGGGGGCGGTCGCAGAAACATTCCGCCGCGCCGTCTTCGGTGATGAGGATGCTCTCGGTGATTTCCAGCCCCCAGTCCGCCATCCAGAGCCCGGGCATGAAGTGGAAGGTCATGCCGGGCTGCAGCACGGTTTCATCTTCGGTGCGCAGGCTGATGGTGCGTTCGCCCCAGTCGGGCGGATAGCTGAGCCCGATCGGATAGCCGCAGCGCGCGCCGCGTTCGATGCCCGCCCGGTCCAGCGGCGCTGCCAGCGCATGGGCGATGTCGGAGGCGCGGTTGCCGGCGCGGGCGGCTTCGAGCCCGGCCTCCAGCCCCTCGATCAGCGCGGCCTCGGCGATGCGGATGAAGTCGGGCGGGGTGCCGAGATAGATCGAGCGGCAGAACGGCGTGTGATAGCGCCGGTAGCAGCCCGCGATTTCAAAGAAGGTGGCCTGACCTTTTTCGAAGGGGCGCCCGTCCCATGTCAGATGCGGGGCGGCGGCATCGGTGCCCGAGGGCAAAAGCGGCACGATGGCGGCGTAATCGCCCCAGTGGCCATCGGCCCCCATCACCGCGTCGCGCAGGATCTCTGCCACCACCTCGTTTTTCGGGATGCCGGGTTCGACACGTTCCACCAGCCCGTCGATGATCTTTTCCGAGATGCGCGCGGCGCGGCGCATGAAGGTGATCTCTTCGGCGGATTTGATGCCGCGCTGCCAGTTGACCAGCGCCGTGGCATCGGGGAACTGCGCGCGGGCCAGCGTTTCGGTCAGCACCATCAGCGCCTTGGCGGAGAAATAGTAATTGTCGGTCTCGACACCGATGCGCGCCTCTTCGAGGCCAAGCCCCGCCATGCGCACGGCGAGATCGCGCATCGGGTGGCGGTCGGGCGACTGCACGTAATTGTCGGCATAGCCCCAGACATGATCGTCGGACATCCAGACGGTGCGCAGCGCGCCATTGGTGTCCTGATTGCGGCCCCACCAGATCGGATCCTGATCGGGCAGCACCAGCACGCCCTGATGCACGTAGAAGGACCAGCCATCATAGCCGGTGAGCCACGCCATGTTCGACGGATCGGTGACCCAGAGCGCGTCGAGCCCGGCCACATCCATGGCCTTGCGGGTCAGCGACAGGCGGCGGGCATATTCCGCCGCGCTGAACGGAAGATCTTTGTGGAATTTGTGGTCCATGCGCCTCTCCTTGCTGCCGATGAGGTCAGTTCACGCCATGACAGGGGGGCTTGGCCCGCCGAAAACGACATTTCGCGGCATCCTTGCGCGTTTTCTGACCTTTTCGGCGCCCGCTGCCGCCGAATTGGGCGCCACCGGGGCTGTCATGGCGGGGTCAGGGGCGATTCTGGGCAGAAATCCCCTCCGCAGCCTGCTGGGTGACCTTAGGGCAGGGCGGGACGGGTGCGGGCGGTTTTCCCGTTTGGGTCTGTCTGATGACGCATTTTCACTGCGAAGTGCCGCAAATGTGTCGCCTTGTCCCGCAAGTGCCCGAATCCCCGGCGCTTTGTCTCAACACGGTTGCAAGATTGGTTCCGACGCGGTTTTATCAGGCTACAAGACAGCGGAAAAAATCCGCGGACATCAACGGGGAGCCGGATTTGCCTGATACCGGATCAAGCGACGCATTCGTCGCCTTCGAACGTGTGCAAAAGAGCTATGACGGCGTGTCGCTCGTCGTCAAGGATCTGAACCTGACCCTGCCCAAGGGCGAGTTCCTGACGATGCTGGGGCCGTCGGGATCGGGAAAGACCACCTGCCTGATGATGCTGGCCGGGTTCGAGACTGCCACCCATGGCGAGATCAAGCTGGCGGGCAAGCCCATCAACAACATCCCGCCGCACAAGCGCGGCATCGGCATGGTGTTCCAGAACTATGCGCTGTTTCCGCATATGACCGTGGCCGAAAACCTCGCCTTCCCGCTGGAGGTGCGCAAGATCGGCAAGTCCGACCGCGAGGCCAAGGTCAAGCGTGCGCTCGACATGGTGGAGATGGGGGCCTTTGGCGGGCGCCGTCCGGCGCAGCTTTCGGGCGGGCAGCAGCAGCGCATCGCGCTGGCCCGCGCGCTGGTCTTCGAGCCGGAGCTGGTGCTGATGGACGAGCCGCTTGGCGCGCTCGACAAGCAGCTGCGCGAGAAGATGCAGTTCGAGATCACCTCGCTGGCGCATTCGCTGGGCATCACCACGGTCTATGTCACCCATGACCAGACCGAGGCGCTGACCATGTCGGACCGGGTGGCGGTGTTCAATGACGGGCGCATCCAGCAGCTTGCCCCGCCTGCCGAGCTTTATGAAGAGCCGCAGAACAGCTTCGTGGCGCAGTTCATCGGCGAGAACAACACGCTGGAAGGCGTGGTGCAGGAGATGCGCGGCGACATCTGCACGGTGCGGCTGGACGATGGCGAGGTCATCGACGCCAAGCCCGTGAACGTGTCGAAGGTGGGCGAACGCACCCGCGTGTCGATCCGCCCGGAGCGGGTGGAATACAACCGCGAGCGGCTGCGGCCCGGCGCCCATACGCTGAAGGCCAAGGTGCTGGAATTCATCTATATGGGTGACATTTTCCGCACCCGGCTTGCCGTGGCGGGCAATACCGATTTCGTCATCAAGACCCGCAACGCCCCCGATCAGGTGCGGCTGAAGCCCGGTCAGGAGATCGAGATCGGCTGGCTGCCCGAGGACTGCCGCGCGCTGGACGCGCTCTGAGATCGAGGCCCGCGCGGCGGCCCTGCTCGGGGCGGCCCTGCGGCGCATCACAGGATCCGGTGGTTTGCCCGTGTCCCGGATCCCCTGACAATACGGGTATCAATGGGAGTATAAGATGAAACTGACCAAGACGCTTCTGGCCTCGACCGCGCTTTCGGTCGCGGCAGGCGCCGTGGCTGCGCAGGACATGGCCAATTCCATGACCATCGTGTCATGGGGCGGGGCCTATCAGAACAGCCAGCTCAAAGCCTATGCCGAGCCCTATCAGGCGCTGCACCCCGAGGTCAGCATCGCATGGGACGAAAGCTCTGCCGAGGCGGTGGCCAAACTGCGCGCCATGACCGAAGCCGGCAACATCACATGGGATCTGGTGGACGTGGAAGCCGCCGACAGCATCCGTCTGTGTGACGAAGGTCTGGCGATGGAGATCGATTTCGACGAGGTGCTCGCCGAAGGCGACGACGGCAGCGCGCCCACCGACGATTTCGGCGACTCGCTCGTCTCCGACTGCTTCATCCCGCAGATCGTGTTCTCGACCACCGTGGGCTACCGCACCGACATGGTGGGCGACACGCCGCCCTCCGACATCTGCGCGCTCTTCGACACCGAAACCTATCCGGGCAAGCGCGCGCTGAACAAGCGCCCGCTGGCGAATGTGGAATGGGCGCTGATCTGTGACGGCGTGCCGAAGGAAGAGCTGTATGACGTGCTGGCCACGCCCGAAGGGCAGGACCGTGCGCTGGCCAAGCTCGACACCATCAAGGATGACACCATCTGGTGGTCCGCCGCCGCGGAAACCCCGCAGCTGCTGGCCGATGGCGAGGTCGTGATGGGCTCCACCTATAACGGTCGCCTGTTCTCCGCCATCGCCGAGCAGGGCCAGCCCATCGGCATGCTCTGGGATGCGCAGATGCTGGATTTCGACGGCTGGATCGTGCCCGAAGGTCTGCCCGAGGATCGTCTGGCCCGCGTGATGCACTTCCTCGAGTTCGCCACCGACACGCAGCGTCTGGCCGATCAGTCCGCCTACATCTCCTATGGTCCGGCCCGCGCCTCCTCGGCACCGCTGGTGGGCAAGCATGCCGAGCTGGGCATCGAGATGGCGCCGCACATGCCGACCGATCCGGCCAACGCGACCAACGTCTATGTCACCCAGTATGAATTCTGGGCCGACTACCGCGACGACATCGACGCGAAGTTCCAGTCCTGGCTTGCGCAGTGATCTGACCCTTCGCTGATCGGGATGCGGCGCCGTCCGCGCCGCATCCCTTTCTCCCCTTTCCCGCAGCCCGCCGATAACGCACGGAGACCGGATGACCGACGCCACGCAACCCGCATCACGGGGGCCCATGCTGGCCGCTGACGGCACGCCGCTGAAAAAGAGCCTGTCCCGCGCGCTGCGGATGCAGAAGATGCGCGCGCTGGCCCTGATCGCGCCGCTGCTGCTGTTCGTGCTGATCACCTTCATCGCTCCCATCGCCGACATGCTGTTCCGGTCGGTGGAAAACCAGATCGTGTCCAACACCATGCCGCGCACCGCGCGCCTGCTGGCGGACTGGGACGGGCAGGGGGTTCCCGACGAGCCGGTGTTCGAAGCCGCCTATTACGACCTGTTTCTGGCCGCAGAGCGCAAGGAACATACCCGGCTGGGCTCGCGGCTGAATTACGAACAGACCGGCGCCTCCTCGCTCTTCCGCAAGTCGGGCCGCGGGCTCGAGGATATGGGCGAGCTTTATCAGGACCAGTTCACCGATCTGAACGGCGACTGGGACGAGCCCGAACCCTGGGCCGAGATCTTTGGCGACCCCGAGTGGCTGGCGGAACAGGCTGCATGGGACGGCGAAGGACGCATGCCCAGATTCCAGCTGCGCGAGGGGGCAGAGACCCTGCTGCCGCGCAGCGCCGAACATTATGCGGCCTTTGCGCGCTTCACCCAGACCGAGGATGGCGACAGCCCGCTGGAAGAAGAGCCGTGGTCGGCCGTGCATACCGCGCTTTATCAGGATCTGGCCGCAGCGGATCTGTCCGGCTATGACGGCCCCCGGGCCGAGATGCTGGCCGCCGCCGATGCGCTGGTGGACAGCCCCGAATTCAGCCGCCTGCCCTTTACGGACGGGTTCGCCGAGATTGACGAGGCTTGGGTGCAGCCGCAGATCTGGCAGACGCTGAAGCTATACTCCCCCGATTACACGCCGGGTTATTTCCTCAACGCGATGGACATGCAGCTGACCCCGGAGGGGATGGAGAAGCGGCCCGAAAACGAACGCATCTACATGCTGCTGTTCGGACGCACGCTGTTCATGTCGCTGGCCATCACGTTCAGCTGCGTGCTCTTGGCCTATCCGGTGGCCTATCTTCTGTCCAACCTGCCGTCGCGCAGCGCCAACCTGCTGATGATCCTCGTGCTTCTGCCGTTCTGGACCTCGCTGCTGGTGCGCACCTCGGCGTGGAAGATCATGCTGCAGCAGCAGGGGGTCATCAATGACACGCTGGTCTGGTTGGGGTTGGTGGGGGACGATGCGCGGCTCGCGATGATCAACAACCAGCTTGGCACCATCATCGCCATGACCCATATCCTGCTGCCCTTCATGATCCTGCCGATGTATTCGGTGATGTCGACCATCCCGCCCTCTTATGTGCGGGCGGCGAAATCGCTGGGGGCCACCAACTGGACCACCTTCTGGCGGGTCTATTTCCCGCAGTCGGTGCCGGGGATCGGCGCGGGGTCCATCCTCGTGTTCATCCTGTCCATCGGCTATTACATCACGCCGGAAATCGTGGGCGGCACCACCGGCACCTTCATTTCCAACCGCATCGCCTATCACATCTCCACCTCGCTCAACTGGGGGCTGGCGGCGGCGCTGGGGGCGATCCTGCTGGCGGTCGTGCTGGTGCTCTACTGGGCCTATGACCGCATCGTGGGCATCGACAACGTGAAGCTGGGATAAAGACATGAGCACCGTGATCCTCACCCCCTCGGCCAAGCAGCCGCTGTCTTTCACCCTGCCCACTCTGGCCGCCGCGGGCGCGCTTGCGGGGATGTTCGTGGGGGCGGCCAACGGGTCGGTGCCCTTGGGCATCCTCGGCGGCGCGCTGCTGCTGGCGGCCTTGGGCTTTGCGGCCATGACCCTGCCCGCCGCGCTGGAGCGTCCGCTGCGCTGGGGGCTTGTGGCGCTGCTGCTGCTGGCGGGCTATGCAATGAGCGGCGTGTCCGGCGCCATTCTTGGCGCGCTTTTCGGCTGGTTCTTCGGCTGGTTCGTCTACTGGATCGGCTGGCGCCGCTACCGCATGCCGCTGGTGCCTTACCTCACGGCGGGGCAGGTGCTGTGGCACTACACCTTCCGGGTGATCTGTGGCGCCATCTTCGTGTTCCTGATCACGCCGATCCTTGTCATCATCCCGCTGTCCTTCAACGCGCAGAACTTCTTTACCTTCACGCCGGAAATGCTGGATTTTGATCCTGCGGGCTATTCCCTGCAGCATTACGTCGATTTCCTGACCAACCCGGAATGGACGCGGGCGGTGCGCAATTCGCTGATCATCGCGCCGCTGGCCACGATCATTTCGGTGACGCTGGGCACGCTGGCCGCGATCGGCCTGTCGCAGTCGCATGTGCCGGGGCGGCGGGCGATCATGGCGATCCTGATCTCGCCGATGATCGTGCCGCTGATCATCTCGGCCACGGGGATGTATTTCTTCTATTCCAAGATCAACATCGTCGGCACGCTCTGGGGCGTGGTGCTGGCCCATGCGGTGCTGGGAATTCCCTTTGTCATCATCACGGTGACCGCCACGCTGGTGGGCTTTGACCGCTCGCTGACCCGGGCTGCGGCGAATATGGGGGCCAATCCCGTCACCACGTTCTTCCGGGTGCAGATGCCGCTGATCCTGCCCGGCGTGATCTCTGGCGGGCTTTTTGCCTTCATCACCTCTTTCGACGAGGTGGTGGTGGTGCTGTTCATCGGATCCGCCGAACTGCAGACGCTGCCATGGCAGATGTTCACCGGCCTGCGCGAACAGCTGTCGCCCACCATCCTTGCCGCCGCGACCATCCTTGTGGCCATTTCCATCTGCCTGCTGGCCACGGTGGAAATGCTGCGCCGCCGCTCCGAACGGCTGCGCGGCCTGTCTCCGGGCTGACATAAAGCGGCGCGTCTAAACGATTCTCTAACGGGTCTCGGCGCATGGTGCCTCGAACGCGGGATATGGCAGTCGAGGCACCGATGACGCAGCATGATGCGCAACTCATGGCACAGACCCGGAACAGCACGCTGGGCGAGGTGCCTTTCGAAGCGAAAGAACTGTTTTTCACCCGCACCGATGAACGCGGGGTGATTCAGGAAGGCAACAGCGTCTTCCAGCGGGTTTCCGGCTTCACCTGGGACGAGCTGAAGGGCGCCCCGCACAAGGTCGTGCGCCATCCCGACATGCCCAAGGGCGTGTTCCACCTGTACTGGGAACGGCTGAAGGACGGCAAGAACGTCGCCGCCTATGTCAAGAACCGCACCAAGGACGGGCGGTTCTACTGGGTCTTTGCCGTGGCCTGGCCGATCGAGGGCGGATATATCTCCGTCCGGATGAAACCGTCGTCGGAGCTGTTCGCGCAGGTGCGTGGCATCTATGCCGACATGCTGCAGGCGGAAAAGGAACAGGGGCTGCAGGCGGGACGCAGCGCCCAGATGCTGCTGGACCGGCTGGCCCAGCACGGCTTTGCCAGCTACGAGGGCTTCATGGCCGCCGCCATCGCCACAGAGATGGAGGAGCGGGCGCGGCGCATCGGCGTCAAGCTGGACCAGCGCCAGCAGCGGTTTCTGGTGATGTCGCGCACCATTGCGGACATCAAGGCGCAGACCGACCAGATGACAGAGATCATCAAGGCGATCCGCACCGTGCCGATGAACATGCGGATCCTCGCCTCGCGGCTGGAAAACGCCGGGGGTCCGATCAGCGCCATTTCCGTGAACTACGGCTCCATGCTGGATGAAATGGCGTCATGGGTGCGCGGCTTCGTCGATGGCGATGACAGCACCTATGTGCGGATGCGCGAAACCATCCAGCGCGGGCAGTTTCTGGTCTGCGCGGCGGCCATGCAGGGCGAAATGTCCGAGATGTTCAACGACGACACCCGTCATGGCGAGAACACAAGCGACCTTGCCGATGACAAGACCCGGCTGGATGGCGAAGAACGGATGTTCCAGCGCTCTGCGCAGGAGGCGCTCAAGGTCGTGGAGATGGAGGCGATGCGGCTTGGTCGGTCGGTGCTGGACATGAAACGCTATGTCACCGGCCTCAGCTCCACCCGCATGATGTGCAAGATCGAAAGTGCGGCACTGACCGGCACGGGGGATTCGCTGTCGGGGATCGTCGATCAACTGGATGCGGGGCAGGACGAGATCGAGGCGCGGCTGGCCAAGATCGTGGAACTGAACACCGTGATCCAGTCCAATACCGGAATGCTGCGCGCGATGACCTGACCGGCGCTGCGGCCGGGGCGAAACCTGAATCGCCCCGGCCTGTTCAGTGGGTCTCAGTGGGTCAGGGTGTCAGGCCCGGACCAGCTTTTCGTAGGTTTCCGAAATGTCGCGGGTCAGCGCGCCAACGTCGAAGGTGTAATCGCCGATCTGGCCCACGGGCGTGATCTCTGCCGCGGTGCCGGTCAGCCAGCACTGTTCAAAGCCTTCCAGCTCGCCGGGTTCGATATGGCGCTCATGCACGGTGACGCCCTTTTCCTTCAGCAGCTTGATGACGGTCTGCCGGGTCAGCCCGTTCAGGAAGCAGTCGGGCAGGGGGGTGTGCACCTCGCCATCCTTCACGAAGAAGATGTTGGCGCCGGTGGCCTCGGCCACATAGCCGCGATAGTCGAACATCATCGCGTCGGAACAGCCCTTTGCCTCGGCGGCATGCTTGGCCATGGTGCAGATCATGTAAAGACCGGCGGCCTTGGCAAAGCTGGGTTCGGTTTCGGGGGAGGGACGTTTCCACTTGGCGATGTCGAGCTTGGCGCCCTTCATCTTGGCATCGCCATAATAGTTGCCCCATTCCCATGCCGCGATCGACAGCCGCACCGGGTTGCGCTTGGAGGCGACGCCCATGTCCGGACCCGCGCCGCGCCACGCCACCGCGCGCACATAGGCGTTGGTAAAGCCGTTGGCCTTCAGCACGGCATCTTTGGCGGCGTCGATTTCTTCCGCCGTCCACGGGATTTCGAAATCCAGCTGGCCCGCCGAGAAATGCAGCCGCTTCGAATGCTCGTGGCTGAGGAAGATCTTGCCGTTATAGGCCCGTTCCCCCTCGAAGACAGAGCTGGCATAGTGCAGCGCATGGGTCAGCACATGCACCTGCGCGTCGCGCCATTCCACCATCTGGCCATCCATCCAGATCTTGCCGTCGCGATTGTCGTATGCGCCTTCCATGAGCCCTCTCCTTCCTCGGGTTCTTTTCAAAAGTTGCGGCAGTTAGGTCCGTTCAGGACATAATATTGCGCAAAAACTGAGACTCGCTAGCAGTTTGCTGTTGGAATGTCAACAAGGCTGACTTAAAACGGGCTGGACAGGCAGAAGGAGGCGACGATGGCGGAAGCGGGCGTGCAGGCACAGGGTGGCGAGGCGCTGCTTTACCTGACCGACGAACAGCTTCGGCAGGGGATCGAGGCGATGTTTTTTGCCTATCGCGGCTTTACCGCCGATCCCGACCGCATCCTGCAGGGGCTGAGCTATGGCCGCGCCCATCACCGCGCGCTGCATTTCATCCACTGCGCCCCCGGCACCACGGTGAACAACCTGCTCAACATCCTTGGCGTCACCAAGCAGTCGCTGAACCGGGTGCTGCGCACGCTGGTCGAGGACGGTCTGGTGGAAAGCCGGGTGGGCCGCGCCGACAAGCGCGAGCGGCATCTGTTCCTGACCCCCGCGGGCGACCAGCTGGAACGGCAGCTGTCGGATGCGCAGCGCGCCCGCATGCGCGCCGCCTTCCGTCAGGCCGGGCCGGAGGCGGTGGCAGGCTTCCGCCGCGTGCTGGAGGCGATGATGGATCCGGACATGCACCGGCAGTATCTGCGGCTGCGGGAGAACCGGACATGAGCGATCCGGACATCCACCTGCTGATCGTTGATGATGATGAACGGATCCGGGGGCTGCTGCAGAAGTTCCTGATCCGCCACGGCTTTATGGTCACCGCCGCCCGCGAGGCCGCCCATGCAAGGCGGTTGATGGCCGGGCTTGATTTCGACATGGTGGTGCTGGACGTGATGATGCCCGGCGAGGATGGCATCAGCCTGACCCGCTTCATCCGTCAGTCGGGCCGGATGCCGGTGCTGCTGCTGACCGCACGCGGCGAGACCGAGGACCGCATCAAGGGGCTGGAGGCGGGGGCGGATGACTATCTGTCCAAACCCTTCGAGCCAAAGGAACTGCTGCTGCGCATCAATGCGATCCTGCGCCGGATGCCTGAGGCGCCCTCCGACGCGACGCAGCCCAAGCTGCTGACGCTGGGGCCGATCCGCTATGACATCGAACGCGGCGAGATGTGGAAAGGCGGCGATCTGGTGCGGCTGACCGCCACCGAAAGCCAGCTGATGCGGATTTTCTCCGCCCGTCCCGGCGAGGCGCTGTCGCGCACCAAGCTGGTGGAGGAGCTGGGCCGCGACCGCGGACAGGCACAGGAACGCGCGGTGGACGTGCAGATCACCCGCCTGCGCCGCAAGATCGAGGCGGATCCGAAACAGCCGCGCTACCTGCAGACGGTGCGCGGCGCGGGCTACATGCTGGCCCCGGACTGACCGCCACCTCGTGCAATTTTCCGCGGCGGCGCGGTTTTCTGCAGCCCGTTCCGCGCCATATCTGTGGCTAAGGGCTTGCCGGATCCCGCGCGCCGGGGTCATCTGCCTGCGCTGGCGCAACCGGAGGAGGGCCACACATGACCACCGCGCTGATCACCCATGCCGACTGCCTCGCGCATGTGACGCCCGCCGGCCATCCCGAACAGGTGGCGCGGCTGCGGCATGTGCAGGAGGCGCTGGCGACGCTGGACCTGCTGCGGCTGGCCGCCCCCGAGGCGGGCGATGCCGATCTGCTGCGACTGCATCCCCAGCGCTATCTGGACCGGCTGGCGCGCGCCGAACCGGCGCGGGGCCATGCGCAGCTGGATGCCGACACATGGCTGTCGCCGGGGTCGGTCCGCGCCGCCCGGCGCGGGGTGGGCGCCGCGCTCCGCGCCGTCGATGGCGTGATCGCGGGGGAATTCGCCAATGCCTTCTGCGCCACCCGCCCGCCCGGCCACCATGCCGAGGCGGAAACCCCCATGGGCTTCTGCATCTTCGGCAATGCCGCGCTCGCCGCCAAACATGCGCTGGACCATCACGGGCTCGACCGGGTCGCCATCGTCGATTTTGACGTGCATCACGGCAATGGCACGCAGGCGCTGCTCTGGGACGAACCGCGCGCGCTGGTCATCACCTCGCAGCAGATGCCGCTCTGGCCCGGCAGCGGCGCTCCGTCCGAACGCGGCGCGCAGGACACGATCCTGAATGTCCCGCTGCCCCCCGGCAGCACCGGCGCCGAGATGCGCGCCGCCTATGAGGCGCAGGTCTTCCCCCGGCTGGAGGCGTTTGCGCCGCGCCTGCTGATCCTGTCGGCGGGGTTTGACGCCCATGCCGACGATCCCTTGGCAGAGCTGAACTGGCAGACCGAGGATTTTGGCTGGCTCACCCAGCGGCTCTGCGAGATTGCGGCACGCACGGCGCGGGGGCGGGTGGTCTCCGTGCTGGAAGGCGGCTATGATCTGGCGGCTCTGGCGGACAGCGCCCGGGTGCATGTGATGGAACTGATCGAGGCAGGCAGATGACTGATACCCCCGTCGCGGACATGAGCTTTGAACAGGCGATGGCCGAACTGGAACAGGTGGTGACCCAGCTGGAACGCGGCGAGGTGCCGCTGGACGAATCCATCCGCCTTTATCAGCGCGGCAGCGATCTGCGCAAACGCTGCGAGGACAAGCTGAAGGAGGCCGAGGAAAAGGTCGCCGCCATCACGCTGGACGCCAAGGGCGAACCGTCGGGGGTGACTCCGGTCGAGGGGCTCTGATGTCGGCACCGGTGCGCGATCTGGCCCCGGATCTGGCGCAGGCGATGGGCCGGGCGCGGGATCTGGCCTTTGACCAGATCCGCGCGGCACTGGCCGGGCAGGGCGGCGACGTGGCCGAGGCGATGGTCTATGCCGTCGAGGGCGGCAAGGGCCTGCGCGCCTTTCTGGTGCTGGAAGGCGCGCGGCTGCACGGGCTGAGCCCCGAGGCCGCCGCCCCCGCCGCCGCCGCCATCGAGGCGCTGCACGGCTATTCGCTGGTGCATGACGATCTGCCCTGCATGGATGATGACGACCTGCGCCGCGGCAAGCCTACCGTGCACCGCCGCTGGTCGGAGGCGACGGCGGTGCTGGCCGGGGACGCGCTGCAGGGCCTCGCCTTCGAGCTGCTGACCCGCGCGACCTGCCCGCCGGAAGCCCGGCTGCACCTGATCGCCACGCTGGCGGCAGCCTCGGGGGTGCGCGGCATGGTGGGCGGGCAGCTGCTGGACATCGCCGCCGAAACCGCCGCCGACCCGCTGACCCTGCCGCAGATCGAGGCGCTGCAGGCGCTGAAGACCGGCGCGCTGATCACATGGTCCGCCGCCGCTGGCGCGCGGATGGCGGGGGCGGATCCCGCGCCGCTCTGCCGCTATGGCGACTGTCTGGGCCTTGCCTTCCAGATCGCCGATGACATCCTTGATGTCGAAGGCGACGCCGCGACGCTGGGCAAGGCCACCGGCAAGGATGCCGGACGCGGCAAGGCCACCTTCGTGTCGCTGCTGGGGTTGGAGCCGGCCCGCGCCCGCGCCCGCGCGCTGGTGGAGGAGGCCTGCACGGCGCTTGCCCCCTATGGCGATGCCGCCCGGAACTTGCGGGATGCGGCGCGGTTCGTTATCTCGCGCAAGACCTGACGTCAGGAGCCTCTCATGTCCTCCCGCCCCCAAACGCCCCTTCTGGACCGCGTCACCGCGCCCGCCGATCTCAAGCGGCTTTCGGATGACGAACTGGTCCGGCTGTCCCATGAACTGCGGGCCGAGACGATTTCCGCCGTGTCGGAAACCGGCGGCCATCTGGGCGCGGGTCTGGGCGTGGTGGAACTGACCGTGGCGCTGCACGCGGTCTTCGACACGCCGCGCGACAAGCTGGTCTGGGACGTGTCGCACCAGTGTTATCCGCACAAGATCCTGACCGGCCGCCGCGACCGCATCCGCACCCTGCGCATGAAGGACGGGCTGTCGGGCTTCGCCAAACGGTCGGAATCGCCCTATGACTGCTTTGGCGCGGGGCATAGCTCCACCTCGATCAGCGCAGCACTTGGCTTTGCCATGGCGCGGGAACTGGGCGGGGTCTGCGACACCGGGCTGGGCGATGCCATCGCGGTGATCGGCGACGGGTCGATGTCGGCGGGCATGGCCTATGAGGCGATGAACAATGCGGGCCATCTGGGCAAGCGGCTGATCGTGGTGCTGAACGACAACGAGATGTCGATTGCGCCGCCCACCGGGGCCATGTCCGCCTATCTCAGCCGGCTTTACGCCGAACAGCCCTTTCACGACCTGAAAGCCGCCGCCAAGGGCGCGGTGAACCTGCTGCCGCCGCCCTTCCGCGAAGGCGCCAAGCGCGCCCGCGACATTCTCAAGGGCCTGACCGTGGGCGGCACGCTCTTCGAGGAACTGGGCTTCAGCTATCTCGGCCCGCTTGATGGTCATGACCTGCACCAGCTGCTGCCGGTCCTGCGCATGGTCAAGGCGCGGGCGACGGGGCCGATCCTGATCCATGTGCTGACCCGCAAGGGCAAGGGCTATGCCCCCGCCGAACATGCCGCCGACCGGGGCCATGCCCGGGGCAAGTTCGACGTGGCGACGGGCGAGCAGAAAAAGGCACCCTCCAACGCCCCCGCCTATACCAAGGTCTTTGCCCGGACCCTGACCCAGCTTGCCGCCGAGGATCCGCGCATCTGCGCGGTGACCGCCGCCATGCCCGATGGCACCGGGCTTGACCTGATGGCCGAACGCTTTCCGTCCCGCGTCTTCGACGTGGGCATCGCCGAACAGCATGGCGTGACCTTTTCCGCCGGGCTGGCGGCGGGGGGCATGAAACCGTTCTGCGCGATGTATTCCACCTTCCTGCAGCGCGGCTATGACCAGATCGTGCATGATGTAGCGATCCAGCGCCTGCCGGTGCGCTTCGCCATCGACCGCGCCGGGCTGGTGGGGGCCGATGGCGCCACCCATGCCGGGGCCTTCGACGTGGCCTTTCTCGCCAACCTGCCGGGCATGGTGGTGATGGCTGCCGCCGACGAGGCGGAACTGGTGCATATGGTCGCCACCGCCGCCGCCCATGACGAGGGCCCCATCGCCTTTCGCTACCCGCGCGGCGAGGGCGTGGGGGTCGAGATGCCGGAACGCGGCATCCCGCTGCCGATCGGGCGTGGCCGCATGATCCGCGAAGGCTCGCGCGTGGCGATTCTCAGCTTCGGCACGCGGCTGTCCGAGGTCATGGCCGCCTGCGAAAAGCTGGAGGCGCGCGGCCTGTCGCCAACGGTCGCCGATGCCCGCTTCGCCAAGCCGCTCGACCGCGATCTGATCCTGCGCCTCGCCCGCGATCACGAGGCGCTGCTGACCATCGAGGAAGGCGCCATCGGCGGTTTCGGCAGCCATGTGGCGCAGCTTCTGGCCGAGGAAGGCGTCTTCGACCACGGGCTGAAATTCCGCTCCATGGTGCTGCCCGACACCTTCATCGACCACGCGAGCCCTGCCGACATGTATGCCAGCGCCGGGCTCGACGTCGCGCGGATCGAGGAAAAGGTTCTGGTGACGCTGGGTATCGACCTCCTCAGCAAGCGCGCCTGAGATCCGTCACGGCCTGCCTCCGGCGGGAGTTTAGGGGCAAGATGAAAGCCCGCTCTTCCGCCTTCATCTTGCCCCTAAACTCCGGGGGGTGAACTGGCCGCAGGCCAGGAGGGGGGCAGCGCCCCCCTTACCCCGTCTCCGCCAGCAGGGCGGCGAGGCCGGAGCGGTAATCGGGATGGATCAGGCGCAGCCCAAGCTCGCGCTTCACAAGATCGTTCCGCACCCGCTTGTTTTCGGCATAGAAGCTGCGCGCCATGGGGGTCAGATCCGCCTCGGCGAAGGGCACTTCCGGCGGCGGCGGCAGGTCCAGCAGGCGGGCGGCATGGGCGATGACCTCCTGCGGCGGGGCGGGGTCGTCGTCACAGAGGTTGTAGACCGCGCCGGGCCGGGGCTGGCGGATCGACGCCTCCAGCGCCTGCGCGATGTCTTCGACATGAATGCGGCTGAACACCTGCCCCGATTTCACGATGCGCCGCGCGCTGCCCTGCCGGACCTTTTCGAACGGACCGCGCCCGGGGCCGTAGATCCCCGCCAGCCGGAAGATGTGCAGCGGCAGGCCGGGCAGCGCCGACCACGCCTGTTCCGCCGCGAGCCGCGCCTTGCCGCGCGCGGTTGACGGCGCGGGGGGCGTGTCCTCGTCCACCCAGCCACCCTTCTGGTCGCCATAGACACCGGTGGTGGACAGATAGCCCAGCCAGTCCAGATCCGCGCCCCGCGCCGCCAGCAGGTCGCCCGCAAGCCGCAGCGCGGGATCGCCCTCGCCATCGGGGCCGGCGCTCACCAGCACATGGCTGGCCTGCGCCAGCGCCGCAGCGACCGCCTCGCGCGTCCAGAGCACGGGGGCGACACCCGTCGCCGCCAGATCGGCGGCGCGGTCGGGGTCGCGATGGGTGGCCAGCACCTGCCAGCCCTGCGGCAGTAGCCGGGCGGCAAGGGCCTTGGCGCAATAGCCATGGCCGAGGGTCAGGAGCGTCTGTGTCATGGCGGCAGAGTGGATTTTGCCGCCTGTCTTGGCAAGGGGGCTGCGCGCTTGGCAGGGTTTCGCCGATCGCGACCAAAGGGGATAGGCAGGCCCGCCCGGTTTCGCTACCGGATTTCTGTCCTCAGAAGGGGTGTCTGGATGACCGCGTATTCCCGCCGTGCCTGCCTGTCGCTGCTGCTCCTGCCTCTGGCCGCCTGTGCCTCCGGTCCGCGCATGTCACAGGAAGAGCCTGAAACCTACGATCCGCCGCTGCATCCCAACGAGACGCCGCAGCTGCGCTTTCTCATCAACAAATGGTCGGATCACTACGAAGTGCCCCGGTCGCTGGTGCATCGGCTCGCGATCCGCGAAAGCAGCCACAATCCGGCGGCGCGCAACGGGCCCTATATGGGGCTTCTGCAGATCCTGCCGCAGACGGCGCAGACCATGGGTTTTCGCGGCGAGGCGACGGATCTGCTGAAGGCGGACACCAATCTGCAATATGGCGTGAAATACCTGCGCGGCGCGTGGCTTCTGGCGGATGGCAGCCATGACACCGCCATCGGCTGGTATGCGCGCGGCTATTATTACGAGGCCAAGCGCCGCGGCATGCTGGTGCAGACCGGGCTGCGCTCGGCGGGCTGATCAGCCGCCGAGCAGATGCAGCAGCCGCACCTCGGTGCGGCGCAGGCCGGGAATGTCCCGGGCATCGGCGGTGCGCTCCTGCCGCGCGGCCTCGTCCAGATCGGCGAGCGCGATCACCTCGGGATGGATATAGGACTTGCGGGCGATCGCGGGGGTGTTGTGCAGCCGCTCCGCCGCCGCCTCGGCCATGGCCTTGATGCTGGCAGGCCCGGGGCGCAGCGCTGCGTCCAGCGCCGCGACGGTGCCGGTCCATGTGCGGAAGGTCTTGGCAGTCAGGCGGTCATTGCCGGTGCGGTCCGCCAGAAAGGCATTCACCTCCTCCGACCGGATGCCATGCGGCGCGCCCGTCTCGTCCAGCCAGCCCAGAAGGTCCTGCCCGGGCAGATCGTCGAGCCGCGTCAGCGCGCGGTTCAGCGTGTGGTCGCGCAGCACCTGATCCACCGGCTTGCCGCCCTTGCCGGGAAAGCGCAGATGCAGCGCGCCGCCGTCAAGCTGCATATGGGCGCCGCGCAGGGTGGTGGCGCCAAAGGTGCGGTTTTCCTTGGCATAGCCCGCATTGCCGACCCGCAGCCCCGCCCGGTCCAGCAGCGCCAGCACCGCCGCCAGCGCGAAGCTGCGCTCGCCCGGATCATGGCTGCGCAGGTCGGCAAGGATGCGGCGGCGCAGGGCGGGCAGGGCGGCCCCAAATTCGGCCAGATGCGCGAACTTGCGCTCGGCGCGGAAGGCGGTCCAGTCCGGGTGATAGCGATACTGCTTGCGCGCCCGCGCGTCGCGTCCCGTGGCCTGCAGATGGCCATTGGCGCGCGGACAGATCCAGACATCCTCATAGGCGGGGGGCACCGCCAGCGCCGCGATGCGGGCGCGTTCGGCGCGGTCGTCGATCCGGGTGCCATCGGGCGCGGTGTAGCTGAAGCCGCGCCCGCAGCGGCGGCGCCGGATGCCGGGGCGGGTGTCGGGGAAATAGACAAGGTTGGGGGCACGGGACATGGGCGCGGAACGCGCGGCCCGCAGCACCGGTTCCGTGGCGGGTGCTTGCGCTTGAATGCCTCACACCTTCCTGTCACGTTGCCCTGCAATAACGCCGCAAAACGGAGGCCGATCATGCAGGACACACCCGGACAGCTGGACATCGTCACGCCCGACACGCCGGGGCCGGAGCTGTTCGACAATGCCGCCGCCGCCGTGGACCGGCTTTGCGCGCTTTATGCGCAGGCCGCCGAATTCCTGCGGGACAATTTCCTGCAGGCCATGGCCACCGGGCATCCGGGCGTGCGCTACCGCGCGTTTTATCCCGAACTGCGCATCACCACGACCAGCTTTGCCAAGGTCGACAGCCGCCTGAGCTTTGGCCATGTGTCGCAGCCCGGCACCCATGCCACCTCGGTCACGCGGCCGGATCTGTTCCGGCATTACCTGACGCAGCAGATCGGGCTTCTGATCGCCAATCATGGCGTGCCGGTGCAGGTGGGCCTGTCCACCACCCCGATGCCGGTGCATTTTGCCGTGGCCAATTACCCCGAACTGACCGTGCCGCAGGAAGGCGCGGGCGCCTTCATCCTGCGCGACGTGTTCGATGTGCCCGATCTGTCGACCACCAATGATGACATCGTCAATGGCGTGGCCCGTCCCGCGCCGGACGGGGCGGAGCCGCTGGCGCCCTTCACCGCGCAGCGGGTGGATTATTCACTGGCCCGGCTTGCGCATTACACCGCCACCGACCCCGAGCATTTCCAGAACCACGTGCTGTTCACCAACTACCAGTTCTATGTCAGCGAATTCGAGGCCTATGCCCGGCTGAAGCTGGCCGATCCGGACAGCGGCTATACCGCCTTTGTCTCCACCGGCAATGTGCAGATCACCAGATCCGACGAGGTGATCCCGCAAAGCCCCAAGATGCCGCAGATGCCGACCTATCACCTCAAGCGCGCCGACGGGTCGGGGATCACGCTGGTGAATATCGGGGTGGGGCCCTCCAACGCCAAGACCGCCACCGACCATATCGCGGTGCTGCGCCCGCATGCGTGGATCATGGTCGGCCATTGCGCCGGGCTGCGCAATTCGCAGTCGCTGGGGGATTTCGTGCTGGCCCATGCCTATCTGCGCGAGGACAAGGTGCTGGATGACGATCTGCCGGTCTGGGTGCCGATCCCGGCGCTGGCCGAGATTCAGGTGGCGCTGGAAGATGCGGTGGAAGAGGAAACCCAGCTGTCGGGCTATGACCTGAAGCGGGTGATGCGCACCGGCACCGTGGCCAGCGTCGACAACCGCAACTGGGAGCTGCGCGACCAGCGCGGCCCGGTGCAGCGGCTGAGCCAGTGCCGCGCCGTGGCGCTGGATATGGAAAGCGCCACCATCGCCGCCAACGGCTTCCGCTTCCGGGTGCCTTACGGCACGCTGCTCTGCGTCAGCGACAAGCCGCTGCATGGCGAGCTGAAGCTGCCGGGCATGGCCTCGGACTTTTACAAGACTCAGGTGGCGCGGCATCTGATGGTCGGCATCCGGGCCATGGAGCATCTGCGCTCCATGCCGCTGGAGCGGATTCACAGCCGCAAGCTGCGCAGTTTTGATGAAACGGCCTTCCTCTGACGCGCGGATATCGGCCAAAGCGCTTGCTTTTGCCCTTGCAAAAGCCCTGCAATCGTTGTGTTTGAGCGCGACCATCTGTTAGATACCCGCAATTGGGCCCTGAAGATCGGGCAGTTCAAGGAGACCATGAAATGGCCAAGCCGATGACCAAAACCCAACTCGTTGCCGCTCTGGCGGAAGAGATGGGGTCGGACAAGAAAACCGCATCCACCGCGCTGGACGCCCTGACCGGCATCATCACCAAGGAAGTCGCCGATGGCGGTTCCGTGACCCTGCCCGGCGTGGGCAAGATCTACTGCCGCGAGCGCCCCGAGCGCATGGTGCGCAACCCCGCCACCGGCGAGCAGTTCAAGAAAGAGGCCGACAAGGTGGTCAAGATGACGATCGCCAAGGCGCTGAAAGACAGCGTCAACGGCTGATCCGCGGACCATCCGCTGCAGTTGAAGGGTCGCCGCTGGCGACCCTTTTTTTGTTGCGAAATCCGTGGCCGGGGCGAAGCGGCGCCTAGCCCTGCGACAGCCGGGTGATCTGCTGGCCCTGTGCGTCGAAATTTTCGGGCGCAAGCCAGCGGTCCAGCCGGCTGCGCAGCGCGGGCCAGTCCTGATCGGTGATGGCATACCATGCGGTGTCGCGGTTGCGGCCCTTCACGATGGCGGCCTGCCGGAAGGTGCCCTCATAGGTGAAGCCCAGCCGTTCCGCAGCCCGGCGCGAGGGCGCGTTCAGCGCGTCGCATTTCCATTCATAGCGCCGGTAGCCCAGATCCTCGAAGGCGTGGCGCATCAGCAGGACCATGGCCTCGGTCGCGGCGGGGCGGCGCTGCAGCGCGGGGGCGTAGTGGATATGCCCGACCTCGATGCTGCCATTGGCGGGGTCGATGCGCAGATAACTTGCCATGCCCTGCGGTGTCTCGTCCGGAGCGCAGAGGGTAAAGAACAGCGGATCGCGGCTTTCGGCGCAGCGCGCGATCCAGTCGCGGCCTTCGGCGCGGCTGGCGAAAGGCCCGTAGGGCAGATAGGTCCAGCCGCGCCCGTCCGCATCCGCGTCAAAGGCGGCAAGCAGCGGCTCGGCATGATCTGCCTGCAGCGGCACCAGCGTGACCCAGCGCCCGGTCAGCGTGACGGGGTCGGGCCGGGGCCGCGGGCGGGGATCGGGGACGGGCAGCCCCACGGGCTGCCCGAGGTGGTTCTGCTGCGACGCGGTCATCTCAGACGGCGACGCGGCTCAGGGCATTGTCCACCGCCGTGATGATCTCGTCGACATCATCCTTGGTCACGATCAGCGGCGGGGCAAAGCACAGCGTGTTGTTCAGCCCGGGGATGGAGCGGTTGGTCATGCCGATGATGACCCCCTGCCGGTTCACATCCGCCACCACGGCGGCCACCTGTTTTTCATGCAGCGGCGCGCGGGACTCGCGGTCGGCGACCAGTTCGGCGCCAAGGAACAGCCCCTTGCCGCGCACGTCGCCCACCACGGCGTGCTTGTCCTTCAGCTCGCCCAGACGGCCCAGCATGTAATCGCCCATGCGGGTGCAGTTGCCCAGCAGATCCTCGTCTTCGATGATGCGCATGTTTTCCAGCGCGGCGGCGGGACCGGCGGTGCAGCCGCCAAAGGTGGAAATGTCGCGGAAATAGTTCATCGGATCGCTGGCATCGTCCTTGAACAGGTCGAACACCCGTTCCGAGGTGACGCAGCAGGCGATGGCGGCATAGCCCGAGGCCACGCCCTTGGCCATGGTCACAAAATCCGGCTCCACCCCGTAATGTTGGTAGCCGAACCAAGTGCCGGTGCGGCCCACGCCACAGACCACCTCGTCGATATGCAGCAGGATGTCATACTTACGGCAGATTTCCTGCACGCGCTCCCAGTAGCCGGGGGGCGGCACGATCACGCCGCCGCCTGCGGTCACCGGCTCCAGACACAGCGCGCCCACCGTGTCGGGGCCTTCGCGCAGGATCACCTCCTCGATGGCATCGGCGGCGCGCTGGCCATAGGCCTCGCCGCTCAGATCCCATTGTGCGCGGTATTCAAGGCAATGCGGCACCTCGACGAAGCCGGGGGCAAAGGGGCCATATTGCGCGTTGCGCTCCTGCTGGCCGCCGCCTGACAGGCAGGCGATGGTGGTGCCGTGATAGTCGCGTTCGCGATACAGGATCTTGTGCTTCTTGCCGCCGTAACGCTTGTGCGCGATCTGGCGCACCATCTTGAAGGCCTTCTCGTTGGCCTCGGATCCGGAGTTGCAGTAATAGACGCGGGACAGGCCCGGCATCTTTTCGATCAGCTTTTCGGCGTAAAGCGCGCCGGGGATCGAGCCTGCGGCGCCCGCGAAATAGTTGAGCTTCATCAGCTGTTCGGAGATCGCGTCCACGATGGATTTGCGGCCATAGCCCACATTCACCGTCCAGACCGCGCCCGACACGGCGTCCAGATGTTCGCGCCCGGTCTGGTCCCAGACGCGCAGGCCCTTGCCTTCGACGATGATGCGGGGATCGCCGGTTTCGAACTGCTTGTGCTGGGTCAGGTGGTGCCAGACATGGGCCTTGTCGGCCTCGATCACATGGGAAAGGTCGTTCTGGGAAAGCGAGCCGTCCATTTCGGGTCTCCTTGTCTCTGGGCCGGGCCGGCACGGGGCGGTCCACGGCGGGCCGGGGTCATTCGGGATCATAGCACATGATCCGGAAACGCACGGATGTCTTAGGGCCAGATCTGGGGCAAGGGTAAGGCCAGATTTCCTGATCCCCCGGATCCCTTGGCCTGCGCCCTGTGTGCTGCCGCAAAACCGGGCGGCGGAGTGCCGCATTTCCGGGCAGATGCCCCCGGCGCGCAGGTGTCGGGACCGCCGGATCCGGGGTTGGCCATTGAACGCCGCAGGGATTCCCGGTCGGATCGGGCCAAGCCCCGCCGCAACGATGCGGGGCGCCACACAGGGAGATGCGGATGACACGGACACGGGTGCTGACGGGGGCGGTGGCCGCTCTGGCGCTGATGGCGGGGGCTGCTCAGGCGCAGTCGGTGACGGTGGGCTATTTCCTCGAATGGCCGATGCCCTTCGAATATGCCAAGGCCAAGGGCCTCTATGACGAGGCGCTGGGCGTCCCGGTGAACTGGGTCAGCTTCGACACCGGCACCGCCATGTCCGCCGCCATGGCCTCGGGCGATGTGCATATGTCGGTAAGCCAAGGCGTGCCGCCCTTCGTGGTCGCGGCCTCTGCCGGGCAGGATCTGCAGATCCTCGACGTGGCGGTAAGCTATGCCGACAATGACAACTGCGTGGTGCGCAGCGAGCTGGAGATCGACAAGGACAGCGCGGGCGAACTGGCGGGCAAGAAGGTCGCCGTGCCGCTGGGCACCGCCGCGCATTACGGCTTTCTCAAGCAGATGAACCATTTTGGCGTCGACCTCGCCAGTCTGGAGATCGTGGACATGGCGCCGCCCGATGGCGCCGCCGCCATCGCGCAGGGGGCTGTGGACATGGCCTGCGGCTGGGGCGGGGCGCTGCGCCGGATGACAGAGCACGGCAACGTGCTGCTGACCGGCGCCGAGAAGGAGGATCTGGGCATCCTCGTCTTCGACGTGACCTCCGGCCCTGCCGCATGGGTGGCGGAAAACTCCGATCTGGTGGCAAAGTTTCTGGCCGTGACCGCCGAGGCGAATGCCATGTGGGCGGATGAGGCCAACCATGCCGAAATGCTGCCGGTGATCGCCAAGGATGCGGGCATGGACGAGGCCGCCACCGCCGAAACGCTGGCCACCTTCGTCTTTCCCACCGTCGAGGAGCAGATGACGGCGAAATGGCTGGGCGGCGGCGCGCAGGAGTTCATGAAGGGCGTGGCCGACGTGTTTGTCGAAGCCGGATCCATCGATGGCGCGCTCGACAGCTACGCCGATCATGTGAACACCGGGCCGCTGCAATCCGCCTCGGCCATGTAACCTGGGCCTCTGGCCTGTGACGGCGCGGCGGCCCTTGGGGTGCCGCGCCTTTCGTTTCCTGAAAGGCGGGGTGGTGATGACCGGGCTTTCCCTTGAAAACCTGTCGATGCGGTTCGATCTGCCGGGGGGCGGCACGGTTCAGGCGCTGAACGATGTGTCGCTGACGCTGGCGCGGGGTGAACTGCTGTCGGTGCTGGGGCCGTCGGGCTGTGGCAAGACCACGCTTCTGAACATCGTGGCGGGGTTTCTGGCCCCCACCGAAGGCGTGGTGCGGCTCAACGGCCATGAGGTGCGCGGCCCCGCCGCCGAACGCGGCATGGTGTTCCAGCAGGGCGCCCTGTTCGAATGGATGAACGTGCGCGAGAATGTCAGCTTTGGCCCGCGCATGGCCGGGCGGCGCGAACGCGACTGGGGCGCGCAGGTGGATCACCTGCTGGAGGTGGTGGGCCTGCACGCCTTCAAGGACAAGGCGGTCTATGAACTGTCGGGCGGCATGCAGCAGCGCGTGGCGCTGGCGAGGTGTCTGGCCAATGACCCGGACGTGATCCTGATGGACGAACCCTTGGGGGCGCTGGATGCGCTGACGCGCGAGAAGATGCAGAGCCTTGTGCTGAAGCTCTGGAAGGAAACCGGCAAGACCATCATCCTCATCACCCATTCCGTCGAAGAGGCGCTGCTTCTGGGCGAACGGCTGATCGTCATGGCGCCGCGCCCGGGCCGCATCCACCGCGAGTATCGGCTGCCCTTTGCCGATCTGGGGGCGGCGGAGGATCTGCGCTGCGTCAAGAAACATCCCGAATTTGCGCTGCGGCGCGAGGAAATCCTGAGCATGATCTGGGACATGGAAGAGGAAATCATGGGCCGCACCGAGGCCGCCACATGACCGTTCTGCTGATCTATCTGGTGGTGTTCGCGGCGTCGTTTGCGCTGGTGCGGCTGCTGGTGCACCGCAGCCTGTCGGGCATGGCAGCGCGCAAGACCGTGACCTTTGGCGATGAAAGCGCGGTGCGCCCCGACCGCGTCGCCTCGGTGCTGTCGGTGCTGACGATCTTCCTGCTTTGGGGGGCGTTCACCGGCTCGCACTGGGTGCCGGGATTCCTGCACGCGCCGGGGCCCTTCGTGGGCGAGGCGCGGTTCACCTATACCGCCGAGGCCGATGGCCTGCCGCCCGATGACGCCACGGTGACGGTGGCGGTGTCCCCGCTGGGAGAGGAGGCGGCGGCGCCTCAGGTGCCCGAAGGCGAGGGCTGGGCGAAGGATGACGCGGCCAGTGTCACCGCATGGCGGTCGGGCCTGATCCGGGTGGACGAGAACGATGCGGCGGGGCGCGATGCGGGCCATCGCGTGGTGGCGGTCAATGATGAGCCCATCAGCCCCGGCGGCGCGGTGCAGACCCCCTATGGCCGGGTCGGCATGTCGCCCAAGGGCACGCTGACTTTCGAGCCCGCGAAGGGCTGGCAGATGGAGCCGATCTGGCTGCCCGCCCCCGAAGCGGTGGTGGCGCGGCTGGTCGAAATCGCGCAGAACGGCTATCGCGACAGCACCCTGTGGGAACATCTGGGCTGGTCGCTGTGGCGCGTGGTGGCGGGCTTCGTGCTGGGGGCGCTGGTGGGGATTCCGCTGGGCTATGCCATGGGCCTGTCGGGCTGGTTCCGGGGCTGGTTCGACCCGATCGTGGAATTCATGCGCCCGGTGCCGCCGCTGGCCCTGATCCCGCTGGTGATCCTGTGGGCGGGCATCGGCGAGGCGGGCAAGATCATCCTGCTGTTTCTGGCAGCACTCTGGATCATGTGCATCGCGGCACGCTCTGGCGTGTCGGGGGTGAAAATCTCCAAGGTCCATGCCGCCTATGCGCTGGGCGCCAGCAAGGCGCAGATCCTGCGCCATGTCATCATCCCCAACTCGCTGCCCGACATCTTTACCGGGGCGCGGGTGGCCATGGGCGTGTGCTGGGGCACGGTGGTCGCCGCCGAACTGGTCGCGGCGGAAAAGGGCGCGGGCATGATGATCATGGTCGCGTCGAAATTCCAGCTGACCGACATCGTGCTGATGGGCATCATCCTGATCGGGGGCATCGGCTTTGCCATCGACGTGCTGATGCGCTGGGCGGAACGTGTGCTGGTGCCGTGGAAGGGCCGGGGCTGATGCCGGATCAGGCGCCCCATTGCGCGCGCAGCGCCGCCACCTGACCGTCCAGCCACAGCCGCGCGCCGTTCACCGCCTGCGTATAGCTTTCCAGCGCGGGGGCGGCGGCGGGCAGCATCTCGCTCAGGCGCGGGGCCATCAGGTAGATCCCCGCCGCCACCAGCCCCAGCAGCACCGCCACAAGAAAGCCCCGGCCAAAGCCGCCATTGCCCTCTGCCGCCTCTTCTTCCAGTGCGGCGCGGCCCTGCAGCGTTTCCACCGCGCGGCGTTCGCTGGTGGCGCGCAGCGTCTGATTGATTTCCTCGATATCGGGCAGCAGGTCGCGCCGGGAGGCGGCGGTGGCGGTGGCCGCCCCGCCGGTCGGGCCGATGGGATCGGGTTTCGGCGCGCTGCCGCCCACATGCCCCATGGGGTCGCGCGTGGCGCGCGCACGGCGCGCGGCCTCGTCATCGGCAGACCCGCTCAACCCCAGTTCGGGCTGGGTTTCCAGCCCTGGGCCTTCGGAGGAGCGGCGGCGCTTCTCGCGCTCGGCTTCCTCGCGCAGCACCTCGGCCACCGAGGGATCCAGCGCGCGGCCCCGGGCCGGGCGCACCGGGGCGGGCGGCTCTTCGGGCTCCGGGGCGGGCTCGGCCACGACAACGGGCTCTGGTTCGGGATCAGGGGCGCGGGGCGGTTCGGGGGGCTGCACCGGCGCCGGGGCGGGCGCGCTGTCATCGGCCTGTGACTGGAACCATGTATGGCCGCAGCCGGAGCACTGCACGTCGCGGCCCTCCTGCGGGATCGCGTCCCGGGGCACCTCGTATTGTGCGCCACACTTGGGGCAAATCAGCCGCATCTCGTCACCACCCGCTGCTCCGTCGGCGGCGTCCCGCCTTTGCGGACAATAGGTTGCCCGCAGGCCAAGGAAAAGCCCGTTTTCCCGCCTCCGCGCGGATTGCAACTGCAGCGAGGCTCGGGCACAACAGACCGACCCTCGGCAATACGGGTGATGGTGTGATTGAACTTGACCAGGTGGGCTACAGCTACGGCGGCGGAGAGCTTCTGACCGACCTGACGCTGCAGCTTGCCGCAGGGTCATTCCACTTCCTGACCGGCCCTTCGGGCGCGGGCAAGACCACGCTGCTGAAACTCTGTTACGGCGCGCTTATCCCCACGGCGGGGCAGGTGCGGCTGTTCGGACAGGACGTGCGCAGCATGGACCGCGACGCCATCGCGCTGGCGCGGCGCCGGGTGGGCGTGGTGCATCAGGACTGCCAGTTTCTGGACCATCTGCCGCTGGCGGAAAACGTGGCGCTGCCGCTCAGCGTCTCGGGCGGCTGGAGCAGCGGGCAGATGGGCAATCTCAACGAGCTTCTCGCCTGGGTCGGGCTGACCGGGCGCGCCACGGCGCTGCCGCCGGAACTGTCGGGCGGCGAACGGCAGCGCGCGGCGCTGGCCCGCGCCGTCATCATGTCGCCCGAGGTGGTGCTGGCCGACGAGCCCACCGGCAATGTCGATTGGGAGATGTCGCAGCGCCTGCTGCGCCTGCTGGTCGAACTGAACCGCATGGGCAAGACCATCCTGATCGCCACCCATGATCTGGCGCTGATCCGCGCCGCCAAGGCGCAGGTTTCGGCGCGGGTGCTGCGCATCTCCAACCGGCGGCTGCAGATGGCGGGGGCGGATCTGTGAGGGTGTCCCTTGGATCGCTGCGGGCGCTGGCGCGCGGGGATGCGGCGGCGGACCGGGTGGTGCCCCCCACCGGCTTCACCGCGCGGCTGACGCTGTTCGCCTCTGCCGCCATGTGTTTTCTGGCGGTCTTTGCGCTGGCGCTGTCGCTGGCGGCGGGACGGCTGGCCAGCAGCTGGGGCGACGAGCTGGCGCGCTCCTCGACGCTGCGCATCTCGGCGCCCTCGGGCGAGCAGGCGGCGCAGACCGCCGCCGCCCTGCGCCTGCTGGAGCAGACGCCCGGTGTCGCCCGCGCCCGCGCCCTGACCGAGGCGGAACAGCAGGCGCTGCTGGAGCCGTGGTTCGGCCCGGATCTGCCGCTGGCCAATCTGCCGGTGCCGCAGCTGATCGAGATCGTCGAGGATGCGACAGGCTATGACGCGGCGGGGCTGCGGCTGCGCCTGCAGGCCGAGGTGCCGGGGGCGGTGCTGGATGACCATACCCGCTGGCGCCGTCCGCTGGTGGCGGCGGCAAGCGGGCTGCGCCTGCTGGGCTGGGTGTCGATCCTGCTGATCGCAGGCACGGTGGGCGCGATGGTGACGCTGGCCGCCAATGCGGCGCTGGCCGCCAATGCGCAGGTGATCGCCGTGCTGCGGCTGGTGGGCGCCACCGATGCCTATATCGCCCGCGCCTTCGTGCGCCGCTTCACCCTGCGCGCGCTGACGGGGGCTGCGGCAGGGGTGGCGCTGGGGGTGGTGGCGGTGCTGCTGATGCCCGGCGCCGGATCCACGGCGGGGTTCCTGACCGGGCTGACCTTTGTCGGCTGGCACTGGATCTTCCCGCTGCTGGTGCCGCCGCTTGCGGCGGCGGTGGCCTTTGCCGCCACGGCGGCGGCGGCACGCCGTGTTCTAGGAGGTCTGAGCTGATGCGCGATGCGCTGCAATGGGTCCGGTCGGTGCTGTTCATCGTCCAGATGTATCTGATGATGGCCGTGATCGGCCTTGGCTGTTTCCCATGGGCGCTGGTCTCGCGCCGGGGCGCCCGCTTTGCCTGCATCAGCTGGTGCCGCTGGGTGCGCTGGTCGGCGTCATGGATGGTCGGCCTGCGCAGCGAGGTGCGCGGCACGCCCCCCAAGGGCGAGGTCATCATTGCCGCCAAGCATCAGAGCTTTTTCGACATCATCATGATCTTCTCGGCGGTGCCAGCGGCCAAGTTCATCATGAAACGCGAACTGCTCTGGACGCCGGTGCTGGGGCAATATGCCATGCGCATCGGCTGCGTGGCGGTGGACCGCAGCAAGCGCGGCGCCGCCATCGGCCAGATGCTGACGCAGGTGAAAAAGGGGCTGGTGCGGCCCGGCCAGCTGATCATCTATCCGCAGGGCACGCGGGTCGCGCCGGGAGTCAAGCTGCCCTATCGCGTCGGGGCCGCGCTGCTTTATGGCCAGACCGGGCAGACCTGCGTGCCTGCGGCCACCAATGTTGGGCTGTTCTGGCCGCGCCGGGGCATCCTGCGCAAGCCGGGGCTGGCGGTGGTGGAATTCCTGCCGCCGCTCGCGCCCGGGCTCAGCAAGAGCGAATTCCTGTCGCGGCTCGAACAGGAGATCGAGCCGGCTTCGGACCGGCTCATGGCAGAGGCGGGATTTTATGCGCAGGATTGACACGCTGCCCGAGCTGGAGGCGCTTTACGGGCAGGCTTCCGGTGCGGCGCTCGACAAGGTCGCGGGACGGCTGACACCCGCCTACCGGCGCTGGATCGCCGCGTCGCGGTTCTGCGTCATGGCCACCTGCGGCCCCGAAGGCATGGATGCCAGCCCGCGCGGCGATGATGGCCCGGTGGTGCTGGAACTGGACGCGGGCACGCTGGCGCTGCCCGACTGGCGCGGCAACAACCGGCTCGACAGCCTGCGTAACATCCTGCGCGACGGGCGCATCGCGCTGATGTTCATGGTGCCGGGGGACAATGCCGTGGTGCGGGTGAACGGCCGGGCATGGCTGACCGATGACGCAGACCTGCGCGCGCGCTTCACCCGGGACGGGCGCGAGCCTGCCACGGTGATCGTGATCGAGATCGCCGAGGTCTATGCCCAATGCCCCAAGGCGCTGCTGCGCTCGGGGCTCTGGGGCCGCGACGATGGCGCGCTGGTGCCGAGCCTTGGCGAGATCCTTGCGGAAATGACCCGCGGCGGGATCGAGGCCGGGGCGTGGGACCGGGACTACCCCGCCCGGGCCAGAGCCACGCTCTGGTAAGGGCGCCAGAAAATTTTTCGCAGGAAAATTTTCGGCGACAGGCCCTGCGCCACATAAATACGGCCCCCTCCGCGAAGAGGGGGCCGTTTGTCTGTCCGCGGGCGGGATCAGGAATGGATGGCGCCGTCGCCGCAGGCCAGCGCCGCCTCGCGCACCGCTTCCGAGAAGGTGGGATGCGCGTGGCAGGTCAGCGCCACATCCTCGGCGGAGGCGCCGAATTCCATCGCCACGCAGATCTCGTGGATCAGGTCGCCTGCCGACGGGCCGATGATGTGGCAGCCCAGCACCCGGTCGGTGTCCTTGTCGGCGAGGATCTTCACGAAGCCGTCGCCCGCAAACACCGCCTTGGCGCGGCCATTGCCCATGAAGGAGAACTTGCCGACCTTGTAGGCGCGGCCTTCCTCCTTCAGCTGGGCCTCGGTCTTGCCGACGGCGGCAACCTCGGGCCATGTGTAGATGACGCTGGGGATCACGTCGTAATTCACGTGGCCATGCTTGCCCGCGATCACCTCGGCGCAGGCCATGCCCTCGTCCTCGGCCTTGTGGGCCAGCATCGGGCCCTCGATGGCGTCGCCGATGGCATAGATGCCCTTGACCGAGGTCTGCCACTGCGCATCCGTCTCGATCTGCCCGCGCGAGGTCAGCTTGACCCCCAACGCGTCAAGACCCAGCCCCTTGGTCACCGGCTTGCGGCCCGTGGCGCAGAGCACCACATCGGCCTCGACCGTGTGGTCGCTGTCATCCTTGCGCAGCTTGTAAGTGACCGTGGCCTTGCCGCCCTTGGTCTCCACACCCGACACGGCGGCGCCGAGGGTGAACTCCATGCCCTGCTTCTGCAGCAGCTTCTGGAAGGCGCGCTGCACTTCCGGATCCATGCCGGGGGTGATGTGGTCGAGATATTCGATCACCTGCACCTCGGATCCAAGCCGGGCATAGACCGAGCCCATTTCCAGCCCGATGACGCCCGCGCCGATCACCACCAGCTTTTTCGGGATCTTGCCCAGGTCCAGCGCGCCGGTGGAGGTGACCACGATCTTTTCGTCCACCTCGACCTTGGCGCCGGGCACCGGGGCGGGTTCGGAGCCCGACGCGATGATGATCGCCTTGGCCTCATGGGTCTCGTCGCCGACCTTGACGCGGCCCGCCTCGGGGATGGTGCCCCAGCCCTTGATCCAGTCGATCTTGTTCTTCTTGAACAGAAATTCGATGCCCTTGGTGTTCTGGCCGATCACGTCATCCTTGTAGGAAAGCATCTGTTTCCAGTCGACCTTCACCTTGCCGGCGCTGAGGCCCATCTTGGCGAAGTTGTGCTCGGCCTCGTGCAGCTGGTGGGAGGCGTGCAGCAGCGCCTTGGAAGGGATGCAGCCCACGTTGAGGCAGGTGCCGCCAAGCGTGTCGCGGCCTTCGACGCAGGCGGTTTTCAGGCCCAGCTGGGCGCAGCGGATGGCGGCGACATAGCCGCCGGGGCCTGCGCCGATCACGATGACGTCATATTGTGCCATGGGAGTCTCCTATCGGGTCAAACGGGGGCGTGGGGCGGGCGGTGCCGCAGCCTCGCGCGGTGTGGGGCGGGGGAAAGGGGGGCGCTGCCCCCCGTCGCTGACGCGACTCCCCCCGGGATATTTGTGGTCAGAAGAAGGGTCATGTCAGCGCCGCGATCAGCAGGATCATGGTGGCGGCAAAGCCCATGGCCCAGATCAGCGAGCGCCATGGCGTCCAGCCGAAGAGATAGGCGGGCACATAGAGCACCCGGGCGCCCAGATAGACCAGCGCGCAGGCCCCGGTGAGCGCGTTGCCCTGATCGGCGAAGGTCACCACCCCGGCGGCGATGCCGAACAGGATCAGCGCTTCGAAATGGTTCTGCAGCGCCCGCTGCGCGCGGCCCGCATAGCCGGTCAGCTCGCGTTTCTGATCGCGGGGGGAGGCCGCGTATTTCGGGCCGACCTGACGCTGGGCGAGGATCGAGAACAGCAGGAACTGCAGGCCCTGAAGCAGGGCGGCGAGGGTGAGGGCGGTCAGTTCGGGCGTCATGGCTCAGATCAGGCTCGCGACGATCATCAGGAGGGTGGCGAGCAGTCCTGCGGTGAAGATGAGCGACCGCCATGGCACCCAGCCGAAGGCATAGGCGGGCAGATAGAGCGCGCGGGCGGCCACATAGACCCAAGCGGCGGTGGCGGTGAGCCAGCTGCTGCTGCCGGTCATCTGCACCAGCACCACGGCGATGATGAAAAGCCCGGTGTTTTCCACATGGTTGGCGAGCGCGCGGCGCAGGCGGGCGGTGCGCGGCGAGATCCGCGCCTCGAGGTTTTCACGGGTGCCAACATTGCCGTCTTTGCCGATATCGCCGTTCAGCGCCTGCTGCGACCACATCACGGCGGCCAGATGCACCAGCACACTGGCGGCAAGGGCGGCCAGTTCCGGGGTCATGCCGTCCTCAGGAAATGCGACTCGGCAGGGCCATGGCCAAGCGCGCCGGCCTCTGACAGCCAGTTCCGCGCCTTGGCGGCGTCATTGACCGAGAACAGCGCCCAGCGGGTGGCGCCCTCGGCGGTCCAGAGCTGCAGGAGCGTCAGGCCCGCAGCGGCACGGGTTTCGGCATCGTCATCGAACCGGGTCTGGTCGAAGGCGTCAAAGCGAAGCAGAAGCTGCTGGCTCATGGGGCTGTCCTTTCGCCGGTCGGGGGCGCGCCCCGCCGGATCGGGCGGGGCGCGAAGGTCATCGGATCACAGATCCATCAGCAGGCGGCGCGGATCCTCGAGCGCGTCCTTGACGCGGACGAGGAAGGTCACGGCGCCCTTGCCGTCGACGACGCGGTGATCGTAGCTGAGCGCCAGATACATCATCGGGCGGATCTCGATCTTGCCGTTGATGACCATGGGCCGGTCCTGAATCTTGTGCATGCCGAGGATGCCCGACTGCGGGGGGTTCAGGATGGGCGAGGACATCAGCGAGCCATAGACGCCGCCATTGGAGATGGTGAAGGTGCCGCCCTGCATTTCCGCCATGCTGAGCTTGCCGTCGCGGGCGCGCTTGCCCTTTTCGCCGATCTCATTCTCGATCTCGGCGAAGCTCTTCTGGTCGACGTCGCGGATCACCGGCACCACGAGCCCCTGCGGGGTGCCCGCGGCGATGCCCATGTGGACGAAGTTCTTGTAGACCACATCGGTGCCGTCGATTTCGGAATTGACCTCGGGCACTTCTTTCAGGGCATGCACGCAGGCCTTGGTGAAGAAGGACATGAAGCCAAGACGCACGCCGTGCTTCTTCTCGAACTGGTCCTTGTAGGTGTTGCGCAGCGACATCACCTCGGTCATGTCCACCTCGTTATAGGTGGTGAGCATGGCGGCGGTGTTCTGCGCGTCCTTGAGCCGCTTGGCGATGGTCTGGCGCAGGCGGGTCATCTTCACCCGTTCTTCGCGCGCCGCATCCTCGGCGGGGCTGGGGGCGCGCTGCGCGCTGGCGGGGGCGGCTGCGGGGGCCGGCGCCGATTTGGCGGCGGAGACGGCGGCGGACACGTCCGATTTCATCACCCGGCCATCCCGGCCCGAACCGCTGACCTGATCGCGCGACAGACCGGCCTCTGCCATGGCCTTCTTGGCGGAGGGCGCATCCTCGATATCGCCCTTGGGCCCGGCATTGCCAGCGGGGGGCGTGTCATACTGGGTGTCGCCCGGCACTTCGGCGGCGGGTTTCACCGCGCCATCGCCCGAGGTCAGCACAGCCAGCTGGCCACCGGCCTGCACGGTGCTGCCTTCTTCGGCAAGGATCTGGCCCAGCACGCCTGCGGCGGGCGAGGGCACTTCCACCGACACCTTGTCGGTTTCCAGCTCGCACAGCATCTCGTCCTGCGCGACGCTGTCGCCCACGTTCTTGAACCATGTGGCGACGGTGGCTTCGGAGACGGATTCACCCAGCGTGGGCACCATCACCTTGACCTCGGTGCCGGAGGCGGAGGCGGCGGCAGCGGCCTTGTCATCGGCCTTCTTGGCGGAGGGCCGTTCCTCGACCGTCTCGGACCCGGCTTCGCCTGCGGGGGCGATATTGGCCAGCAGGGCATCGACGCCGACGGTGTCGCCTTCCTGCGCCACGATGTCCGCAAGCTTGCCGGACACCGGCGAGGGCACTTCGACGGTGACCTTGTCGGTTTCAAGCTCGCAGAGCATCTCGTCGACGGCGACGCTGTCACCCGGTTTCTTGAACCAGGTGGCCACGGTCGCCTCGGTCACGGATTCGCCCAGCGTGGGGACGCGCACTTCGGTCGTCATCGTTTCAGTTCCCTTCGATCGTCAGCGCCTCGTTCACGAGCGCCTCTTGCTGTGCTTTGTGCTGGCTGGCCAGACCCGTCGCGGGCGAGGCCGAGGTGGCGCGGCCCACATAGACAGGCCGCTTGTGGGTCGCGTCGATGCGGCCCAGCACCCATTCGATATTCGGCTCGATGAAGGTCCAGGCGCCCTGGTTCTTCGGCTCTTCCTGACACCAGATCATCTGCGCGCCCTTGAACCGCTCCAGCTCCTTGACGAGGCTCAGCGCGGGGAAGGGGTAGAACTGTTCGATCCGCAGCAGATAGACATCGTCGATGCCACGGGCGTCGCGTTCTTCCAGCAGGTCGTAATAGACCTTGCCCGCGCACATCACCACGCGGCGGATCTTGTCATCCGCCACCAGCTTGGTTTCCGAATGGCCCTTTTCGGCATCGTCCCAGAGCACGCGGTGGAAGCTCGACCCGGTGGAGAAATCGGCAGCATCCGACACGGCCAGCTTGTGGCGCAGCAGGGATTTCGGCGTCATCAGGATCAGCGGCTTGCGGTAGCTGCGGTGCAGCTGGCGGCGCAGGATGTGGAAGTAGTTCGCCGGGGTCGAGACGTTCGCGACGATCCAGTTGTCCTGCCCGCACATCTGCAGGAAGCGTTCCAGACGCGCCGAGCTGTGCTCCGGCCCCTGACCCTCGTAGCCATGCGGCAGCAGGCAGACGAGGCCGGACATGCGCAGCCACTTGGATTCGCCCGAGCTGATGAACTGGTCGAACATGATCTGCGCGCCGTTGGCGAAATCGCCGAACTGTGCTTCCCACAGGGTCAGCGCGTTGGGTTCCGCCAGCGAATAGCCGTATTCGAACCCGGCCACCGCGTATTCGGACAGCGCGCTGTCGATCACCTCGTAGCGGGCCTGACCCTCGCGGATGTGGTTGAGCGGGTAGTACCGCTCTTCGGTGTCCTGATTGATCAGGCCGGAATGACGCTGCGAGAAGGTGCCGCGCGTGCTGTCCTGACCGGCCAGACGCACCGGATAGCCTTCGGTGAGCAGCGCGCCAAAGGCCATGGCCTCTGCCGTGGCCCAGTCGAAGCCGTGCCCGCTTTCGAACATCTGCGCCCGCGCTTCAAGGAAGCGGCCCACCGTCTTGTGGAGCGGGAAGCCCTCCGGCACCGTGGTCAGGCCCTTGCCGATCTCTGCAAGGGTCTCTTCCTTGATGGCGGTCTCGCCGCGCTGGTAATTGCCTTCCTTCTGGGCATCCAGATGCGACCAGCGCCCGTCCAGCCAGTCGGCCTTGTTGGGCTTGTAGGTCTTGCCCGCCTCGAATTCCTCGTTGAGCTTGGCCTGAAACGCGGCCTTCATGTCCTCGATCTCGCCCTCGGGGATAAGACCGTCCTTGACCAGCCGTTCGGTGTAGAGCGTCAGCGTGGTCTTGTGACCCTTGATCTGCTTGTACATGATCGGGTTGGTGAACATGGGCTCGTCGCCTTCGTTGTGACCGAAGCGACGGTAGCAGAACATGTCGATGACCACGTCCTTGCCGAATTTCTGGCGGAACTCGATCGCGACCTTGGCGGCATGCACCACCGCCTCGGGATCGTCGCCATTGACGTGGAAGATCGGCGCCTCGACCACCAGCGCGTTGTCGGTGGGGTAGGGCGAGGAGCGCGAGAAATGCGGCGCCGTGGTAAAGCCGATCTGGTTGTTCACCACGATATGGATGGTGCCGCCGGTGCGGTGCCCGCGCAGGCCCGAGAGCGCGAAACATTCCGCGACAACGCCCTGACCCGCAAAGGCCGCGTCACCATGCAGCAGCACGGGCAGCACCTGCTTGCGGTCGCCATCGCCCAGCTGGTCCTGCTTGGCGCGGACCTTGCCCAGCACGACCGGGTTCACCGCCTCGAGGTGAGAGGGGTTGGCGGTCAGCGACAGGTGCACCTTGTTGCCGTCGAACTCGCGGTCCGAAGAGGCGCCGAGATGGTATTTCACGTCGCCCGATCCGTCCACGTCCTCGGGCTTGAAGCTGCCGCCCTGAAATTCGTTGAAGATCGCGCGGTAGGGTTTCTGCAGCACGTTGGCCAGCACCGACAGACGGCCCCGGTGCGGCATGCCGAAGATCACTTCCTTGATCCCCAGCGCGCCGCCGCGCTTGATGATCTGCTCCATCGCCGGGATCAGGCTTTCGCCGCCATCAAGACCAAAGCGCTTGGTCCCCATGTATTTGACATGCAGGAACTTTTCGAAGCCTTCGGCCTCCACCATCTTGTTGAGGATCGCCTTGCGGCCCTCGCCGGTGAACTTGACTTCCTTGCCGTAGCCCTCGATCCGCTCCTTCAGCCATGCCGACTGTTCGGGATCGGAAATATGCATGTATTGCAGCGCGAAGGTGCCGCAATAGGTCCGCTTCAGCACCCCCATGATCTCGCGCATGGAGGCCACCTGCAGCCCCAGCACGTTGTCGATGAAGATGGGCCGGTCCATGTCGGCCTCGGCAAAGCCATAGGCCTTGGGGTCAAGCTCGGGATGCGGGTCGCGGCCATGCAGGCCCAGCGGATCCAGATCGGCGGCGAAATGGCCGCGGATGCGGTAGGCGCGGATGATCATCAGCGCGCGGATCGAATCCAGCACGGCGCGCTTCACCTGATCGTCGCTCAGGTTGACGCCCTTTTCGGCGGCCTTCTCGGCAATCTTGCGGCCCGCGCCCTTGGCTTCGGCGGGGGCGGCCATCGGCCATTCGCCGGTCAGCGCGGCGGTCAGGTCGTCATTGGGCACCGGCGGCCAGTCGGCGCGCTGCCACGAGGCGCCCTGCGCCTCTTTCTTCACGCTGGTCTCGTCATCGCCAAGCGCGCGGAAGAACTCGGCCCAGGCCTCGTCCACCGCCTTGGGGTCGGTGGCGTAGCGGGCATACATCTGTTCGAGATATTCCGCGTTCGCGCCCTGCATGAAGCTGAGGGCGTGAAACTGGTCGTTTGAGCTTTGATCCGTCATTGCGCGTATTCCTTTTCGACCGATCGGTGAAGCAGCCTGGGCGACCCCCCGCAACGGGGCCCGACCGGGCGGCTTCGGACAGGGGCTCAGGGGCGGCCGGAGCCGCCCCTCAGACATAACTTAGGCGTTGATCGCCTTCATGACAGCCTCACCCAGCGTTGCCGGGCTGTCTGCCACCACGATTCCGGCGGATTTCATCGCCTCGATCTTCGATTCCGCGTCGCCCTTGCCACCGGCGACGATGGCACCGGCATGGCCCATGCGGCGTCCCGGAGGGGCGGTGCGGCCCGCGATGAAGCCCGCGATCGGCTTCCAGCGGCCTTTTTTCTTCTGCTCGGCGATGAAGGCCGCAGCCTCTTCCTCGGCGGAGCCGCCGATTTCGCCGATCATGATGATGGCCTGAGTTTCCGGATCATCAAGGAACATGTCGAGCACGTCGATATGTTCGGTGCCCTTGATGGGGTCGCCGCCGATGCCCACGGCAGAGGACTGGCCCAGACCCAGATCGGTGGTCTGCTTGACCGCCTCGTAGGTCAGCGTGCCCGAACGGGACACGACGCCGACCGAGCCGCGACGGTGGATGTGGCCGGGCATGATGCCGATCTTGCAGGCATCGGGGGTGATGACGCCCGGGCAGTTCGGCCCGATCAGCCGCGACTTGCTGTTCAGCAGCGCGCGCTTGACCTTCATCATGTCCAGCACCGGAATGCCTTCGGTGATGCAGACGATCAGCTCCATCTCGGCGTCGATCGCCTCGAGGATGGAATCGGCCGCGAAGGGCGGGGGCACATAGATCACCGAGGCATTGGCTTCGGTCACGTGCTTCGCCTCGTGGACCGAGTTGAAGACCGGCAGACCCAGATGGTCGGTGCCGCCCTTGCCGGGGGTCACGCCGCCGACCATCTTGGTGCCATAGGCGATGGCCTGTTCGGAGTGGAAAGTCCCCTGCGAGCCGGTGATGCCCTGACAGATGACCTTGGTGTGTTCGTTTACGAGAACTGCCATTTCATTCTTCCTCGAAATGCGACCTCACGAAGCCTGCAACATCGGGCTCCAGCGAGGTGATTTTGTTGAGTGCATGCGCGTAGATGGGCCTTGCGGCATCGCCATCGGCAGGCGGGGCGACCTGATCCAGATCCAGCGGGCGCAGCGGCGCGCCGTGGGTGATCCGGACGGCCAGCACAAGCTCCTTGTGCGTGCCGTCGCCCGCCGTGTTGGCGAAGCTGTCGATCCGGGCCTCGAGGACCGTGCCGCGCGCGGCCAGCCCGTACCCGCCGGACCGTTCGGAGGTCCAGACAAAGATCTCCTCTCCGGTCATGGCATCTGCCGCGCCGTAGGGCCGCGCGTGGATCTGCGCGACCCCGTCCGCGTCAACGTCCAGCGGAGGGTCGATTTTTGCGATCAGCGCCATGCCGTTCAGCCCTTCACAGCCTTCACGATCTTCTCGGCCCCGTCGCTGAGGTTGTCCGCGGCGATCACGTTCATGCCGGAATTGGCAATGATCTCTTTGCCCAGTTCCACGTTGGTGCCTTCAAGACGGACCACCAGCGGCACCTGCAGGCCAACTTCCTTGACAGCGGCAATCACGCCCTCGGCGATCACGTCGCAGCGCATGATGCCGCCGAAGATGTTGACGAGGATGCCCTTCACGTTCTTGTCGGAGGTGATGATCTTGAACGCCTCGGTCACCTTCTCCTTGGTGGCGCCGCCGCCCACGTCGAGGAAGTTGGCAGGCTCGGCCCCGTAGAGCTTGATGATGTCCATGGTCGCCATGGCCAGACCCGCGCCGTTCACCATGCAGCCGATCTCGCCATCAAGCGCGATGTAGTTCAGGTCATACTTGGAGGCTTCGAGTTCCTTGGAATCCTCCTCGGTCTCGTCGCGCAGGTTGGCGATGTCGGGCTGGCGATACATCGCGTTGCCGTCAAAGCCGAGCTTGGCGTCCAGAACCTTGAGGTTGCCGCCGGGCATGAGGATCAGCGGGTTGATCTCCAGCATCTCCATGTCCTTCTCGACGAAGGCCTTGTAGAGCTGACCCATCAGCTTGACGCACTGCTTCATGGCGGGGCCTTCAAGACCCAGCGTGAAGGCGACGCGGCGGCCATGATAGGGCTGGTAACCGGTGGCCGGATCGACCGAGAAGGACAGGATCTTCTCCGGGGTGGAGGCCGCCACTTCCTCGATGTCCATGCCGCCTTCGGTGGAGCAGACGAAAGAGATGCGGCTGGTCACGCGGTCCACCAGCAGCGCCAGATACAGCTCGCGCTCGATGTCCGAACCGTCTTCGATATAGACGCGGTTGACCTGCTTGCCCGCCGGACCGGTCTGGTGGGTCACCAGCGTCTTGCCGAGCATCTTCTTGGCTTCCTCGGCGGCTTCTTCCACCGATTTGGCAAGACGGACGCCGCCTTTTTCGCCGGCCTCGGCTTCCTTGAACTTGCCCTTGCCCCGGCCGCCCGCGTGAATCTGCGCTTTCACCACCCAGAGCGGACCGTCCAGCGCGCCGGCAGCGGTCTTGGCTTCATTGGCGGAAAGCACGATGCGGCCGTCCGAAACCGGGCAGCCATAGTCGCGCAGAAGCGCTTTCGCCTGATATTCATGAATGTTCATGGAAGACTCTTCCCGTCTTGCTGCGATTTCGGGGGTGGTATAAGCCGCCTTCCCCCTGCCTGCGAAGGGAAATCTTGCACAAAGCGAAGATTGGCGGAAAAATTCCGGTCAATGTGATCACAGGTTTCCGGGGTGTGATCACATAGTTCCGCCCCCGTGGAATCCGTTAGCGCCGTCAGCCTTCAGAATCATCCGTATCGCAACCGGAGCGTGCAGAATAGAAAAAGGGCCCCGGTGCGTTTCCGCAGCCGGAGCCCTCCGTCGGGGTGCGTTCTGGCTCAGGCGAGCGAGGAGTCGATGCCCTTGCAGGCCTCCACAAGACCCTTCACCGCGCTGACCGAGCTGTCGAACATCGCCTGTTCGTCCTTGGTCATCTTGATGTCGACGATCTTCTCGATGCCACCGGCGCCGATGATGGTGGGCACGCCCACATACATGCCGTTCAGGCCGAATTCGCCGTCACACCATGCCGCGCAGGGCAGCAGGCGCTTCTGGTCCTTCAGATAGGCTTCGGCCATTTCGATGGCGCTGGTGGCGGGGGCGTAGAAGGCCGACCCGGTCTTCAGCAGGCCCACGATCTCGGCGCCGCCGTCGCGGGTACGCTGCACGATCGCGTCCAGCTTGTCCTTGGTGGTCCAGCCCATGTCCACCAGATCGGGCAGGGGGATGCCCGCCACGGTGGAATAGCGCACCAGCGGCACCATCGTGTCGCCATGCCCGCCCAGAACGAAGGCGGTCACGTCCTTCATGGACACGTCGAACTCAAGGCTGAGGAAGTGGCGGAAGCGTGCGGAATCGAGCACGCCGGCCATGCCGCAGACCTTGTTCGCGGGCAGGCCCGAAAACTGCTGCAGCGCCCAGACCATGGCGTCGAGCGGGTTGGTGATGCAGATCACGAAAGCATCCGGCGCGTTGTCGCGGATGCCTTCGCCCACGGATTTCATGACCTTGAGGTTGATGCCCAGCAGGTCGTCCCGGCTCATGCCGGGTTTGCGCGGCACACCGGCGGTGACGATGCAGACATCGGCCCCCGCGATATCCGCGTAGTCCTGGGTGCCCTTGAGCTTGGCGTCAAACCCTTCGGAGGGGCCGGATTCCGCGATATCGAGCGACTTGCCTTCGGGCGTACCCTCGGCGATGTCGAAAAGCACGATGTCGCCCAGCTCCTTCAGGGCTGCCAGGTGGGCAAGCGTGCCACCGATCTGTCCCGCGCCGATGAGGGCGATCTTGGGTCTGGCCATGGATCTGTTCTCCGCTCCATTGTGAAGTCCGCCGCTTGCGTAAGGGCTTGCGGCCCTGCGTGCAAGGGCGCTGCACAGCGGCGTTTCGGAAGCGGCAAAGGATGAGCCGGACATTGTTTGCGCTAAACATCGCCATTCCAACGCCTTACTCGCCGACATCTCCTGCGGGGCGGGCATGCCCCCTGCGCCGGTCTGCCCGGCCCGGCATCACCCGCCGCCGCGTCCGGGCCTGTCCCGCCTCGAATCTGCGCGCCTTCATCTTGCTCGGCAAACTCCGGGGGAGGCCGCGCGCAGGCGCGGACGGGGGCAGAGCCCCCAGCGCGCCAGACCTCAGGCATCGCTGCCGGGCGGGGTCAGCAGCGCCGCCGCCGCCTCGAAAGCCTGTCCGCTGGCCAGCAGACAGGTCAGGCCGGCGGGCGTGGTCACGGTGATGGTCCATGTGCCGGTCTCTGCCGAGGCGAAGACCTCCATCACCGCATTGTCGCTGCCCAGCCCGATGGATTGCGGCACCTCGCCATAGCGGCGGGCCAGCTGGTCCACCACCTGATCGCGGGGCGCACAGGCAGGGGTCTGTGCAAGGGCGGGTGCGGCGCAGATCGCCAGTCCCAGCCCCCCGAGTGCCATTTTCCAGCTCATCGTGTCACCCTTTCGGCTTGGCAGGATCCGCTGCCGCGGTCCTGCCCCCATGTCCCCTGACCAGATCCTTGCCCGCTTCCCGCCGTGCTTTTGTCTCTGCCCTCACTCTCCTCCCAAAACCCGAAGGAGAGGTTAACCGGAGCGCGCGCTGCGCCTTTCTCTGCATTGCAGCGACAGGGTGCTTGCATTTTTCGGCAAATAATGGCCCCTATCACGCAACTTTGTTTCTCAAGGGAGGAAACCATGGACCTCGCGCTGCGCCCCTACCGCTCGGTGCTGTATATTCCCGGCTCCAAGGACCGCGCGCTCGACAAGGCGCGCAGCCTTGCCGTGGATGCGGTCATTTTCGATCTCGAAGACGCGGTCGCCCCCGCCGAAAAACCCGCCGCGCGTGCGACGCTGACCGCGGCGCTGGCCATGGGCGGCTATGGCGCGCGTACGCGGATCGTGCGGATCAACGGGCTCGACACCGCATGGGGCGAGGCGGATGCCCGCGCCGCCGCCAGCATGGACTGCGACGCGGTGCTGCTGCCCAAGGTGGAAAGCCCCGCGCAGCTTGACGCGCTGGCTGCCCTGACCGGCAAACCGCTCTGGGCCATGATGGAAACGCCGCGCGGCATGCTGAACGCCGCCGCCATCGCCGCGCATCCCCGGCTGGCGGGCATGGTGATGGGCACCAATGATCTGGCCAAGGAGCTGAATTCCCGCTTCCGCGCCGACCGCCTGCCGATGCTGACCGCGCTGCAGCTGTGCCTGCTGGCCGCCAAAGCCCATGGCCGGATCATCGTCGACGGGGTCTATAACGCCTTCAAGGACGATTCCGGGCTGCGCGCCGAATGCGATCAGGGCCGAGACATGGGCTTTGACGGCAAGACCCTGATCCACCCCGCGCAGGTGGAGATCGCCAATGCCGCCTTTGCCCCCACCGAGGCAGAGATCGACCTCGCGCGTCGGCAGATCGCGGCTTATGAGGCCGCCGCCGCCGAGGGGCAGGGGGTTGCCGTGGTCGATGGCCGCATCGTCGAGAACCTGCATGTGGCCACGGCGAAATCGCTGCTGGCCCGCGCCGAAGCCATTGCCGCGCTGGCACAATAAGGCGAGGGTGGGCGCAGTTTGAACAGGAGTTCCCCATGCTGATCCTCATCCTAGGTCTGCTCCTCTGGTCCGGCGCCCATCTGTGGAAACGGCTGGCCCCGGCGCAGCGCGCAGCCATCGGCCCCAAGGGGCGCGGGCTTGCCACCGCAGGCATTCTGGCGGGGCTTGTCCTCATGATCCTTGGCTACCGCATGGCCGATGGCGCGTTTGTCTGGGGGCGGCACCCGGCGACCGTAGGCCTCAACAATCTGCTGACGCTGTTTGCCGTCTATCTTTTTGCCGCCTCGGGCATGAAGACCGCGATCACCGCCCGCATCCGCCATCCGCAGCTGACGGCGGTCAAGGCTTGGGCGGTGGCGCATCTGCTGGTGAATGGCGACGTGCCGTCCTTCGTGCTGTTCGGTGGCCTGCTGGCCTGGGCGGTGGTGGAGGTGATCCTCATCAACCGCCAGACCCCGTGGACCCGGCCCACCGGCCCCTTTCCGGCGCGCAAGGAAATCATGGCGCTGGTCGGCACCGTGATCGTCTATGCGGCGATTGTCGCCGTGCATTATCTTCTTGGCTACCCAACCTTCGGATAAGTTCATGAAACTCTATCGTTTTCTGAGTGCTGACGACACGTCGGCCTTCTGCCACAAGGTCACCGACGCCCTGAACAAGGGCTGGGAGCTTCACGGCAGCCCGACCTATGCCTTTGACGCCGCGAATGGCGTCATGCGCTGCGGGCAGGCCGTGGTGAAGGAGGCGCCGGGCATCTACACCCCCGAGACGAAGCTGGGGGCGCAGTGATGGCCAAGACCAATCCGGGCCGCTTTTTCGAGCATTACCGGCTGGGTCAGGTGATCGAGCATGCCGTGCCGCGCACGGTCAGCGGCGGCGAACGGGCGCTGTATCACGCGCTTTATCCCGCGCGGCATGCGCTTTATTCCTCGGACGAGTTTGCCCGCGCCTGCGGGCTGCCCGCCGCGCCGCTGGACGATCTGGCGGCGTTCCATCTGGTCTTCGGCAAGACCGTGCCGGATGTGTCGCTGAACGCGGTGGCCAATCTGGGCTATGCCGAGGGCCGCTGGCACCATCCGGTGATGCCGGGCGACACGCTGCGGGCGCGCTCGACGGTGATCGGCCTGAAACAGACCTCCAGTGGCGGGTCGGGGGTGGTCTATGTCCGCACCGAAGGGCGCAACCAGCGTGACGATCTGGTGCTGGACTATGTGCGCTGGGTGCTGGTGCGCAAGCAGGACCAAGGCCTGCCCGCCCCGGATCCGGTGGTGCCCGATCTGAAGCCGGCGCTGCAGGCGGCGGATCTGGTCATCCCGCAGGGGCTGGATTTCAGCGCTTATGATTTTGCGCAGGCAGGCGAGCCGCATCGCTGGGGCGATTATGCCGTGGGCGAGACCATCGACCATGTCGACGGCGTCACCATCGAGGAGGCAGAGCATATGCTCGCCACGCGCCTGTGGCAGAACACCGCCAAGGTGCATTTCGACGCCACCTTCCGCGAGGACGGGCGGCGGCTGATCTATGGCGGGCATGTGATGTCGCTGGCCCGCGCGCTCAGCTTCAACGGGCTGGCCAATGCACAGATGATCGTGGGGCTGAACGGCGGCGCCCATGCCAATCCCTGTTTCGCCGGGACCACGGTCCGGGCGTGGTCCGAGGTGCTGGACAAGGCGGAAACCAAGGCCCCCGGGGTCGGCGCGATCCGGCTGCGGCTGGTGGCCACAAGTGGCGGCGCCCCCTTCGAGCTGAGGGGTGAGGATGGCCGCTATCTGCCGCATGTCCTGCTGGATCTGGACTACTGGGCGCTGATGCCGCTTTAGCCGCAGCGGCCTGAGTCGCTGCCGCGCCCCGCCCGCCGTGGGGCGCAACCTTCTGGAAAAGGCGATCATTCCTCTAGGGAATCCGTTAGCGCCGCAAATGTGATCACGGTTTTCAGGCTGTGATCACATTAGCCCCTCATTTTTTCGCTATCACGGCAAAAAATGCGATCAATGCATGTGCAGCGACGTGACAGGGCAGGGGAAAAGCCGGTAGAAACCGGCCACAAGGGAACACAAAGGACAAGCCATGGCCGACGAGAACCGGATCCAACGCCCGCTCTCCCCTTTCATGATCGGGCCCTATTACCGACCTCAGCTCACCTCCATGAGCTCCATTCTCACCCGCATCACTGGCAACGCGCTGATCGTCGCCACCTTTGCGATGGTGTGGTGGCTGCTGGCGCTGGCCGCCGGGCCCGAGGCCTTTGCCACCGCCGAATGGTGGATCACCAGCTGGGTGGGCAATCTGGTGATGCTGCTGTCGCTCTGGGGCATGTGGTACCACTACCTTGCCGGGCTGCGGCATCTCGCGTTCGACGCGGGCAAGGCGCTGGACATTCCCACCGCCGAAAAGCTCGGCTGGGCCTGCATCTATGGCTCGGTGGTGCTGACCGTGCTGACCGTCCTGCTGTTCTGGATCTGAGGGAGCAACCGATGCGTTACCTGACCGACCGCAAGCGCGCCGTGGGCAAGGGCTCCGCCCATAGCGGGGCCGAACATCACTGGTATATGATCGTCAGCTCCGTTGCTCTGGCCTTCATGGTTCCTACCTTCCTCTACATCTTCGGCAATGCGCTGGGATCCGGCTATGACGCCGCGCTGGCGACCTTCCAGCGGCCGTTTCCGGCGATCCTGACCGGGCTGGTGCTGGTGGTGGGCCTGCAGCATTTCCACAAGGGCGCCCGGGTGATGATCGAGGATTACACCCAAGGCAGCACCCGCAAGCTGCTGATCATGCTGGTGATCGGGCTCAGCTACGCTCTGACCGCCGCCGGGCTCTTCGCGCTCGCCAAGATCGCTCTCTGAGAGAAAGACCGCAAAGATGGCTGCATACGAATACGAGACGCATGACTATGACGTCGTGGTCGTGGGGGCAGGCGGTGCCGGCCTGCGTGCGACCCTCGGCATGGCCGAACAGGGGCTGCGCACGGCCTGCGTGACCAAGGTGTTCCCGACCCGGTCGCACACCGTCGCGGCACAGGGCGGCATCGCCGCGAGCCTTGCCAACATGGGCCCGGACAACTGGCAGTGGCACATGTATGACACCGTGAAGGGGTCCGACTGGCTGGGCGATACCGATGCGATGGAATACCTCGCCCGTTCCGCCCCCGCCGCGGTCTATGAGCTGGAACATTACGGCGTGCCCTTCTCGCGCACCGAAGAGGGCAAGATCTACCAGCGCCCCTTTGGCGGCCACACCACCGAATTTGGCGAAGGCCCGCCGGTGCAGCGCACCTGCGCCGCCGCCGACCGCACCGGCCATGCCATCCTGCACACGCTTTATGGCCAGTCGCTGAAGAATAACGCGGAATTCTACATCGAATATTTCGCCATCGACCTGATCATGTCGCCCGACGGCGTATGTCAGGGCGTGGTCTGCTGGAAGCTTGATGACGGCACCATGCATGTCTTCAACGCCAAGATGGTGGTGCTGGCGACCGGCGGCTATGGCCGGGCCTATTTCTCCGCCACCTCGGCACATACTTGCACCGGCGATGGCGGCGGCATGGTGGCGCGCGCGGGTCTGGCGCTGCAGGACATGGAATTCGTGCAGTTCCACCCGACCGGCATCTATGGCTCGGGCTGCCTGATCACCGAAGGCGCGCGGGGCGAGGGCGGCTACCTCACCAACAAGGAAGGCGAGCGGTTCATGGAACGCTACGCCCCCAACTACAAGGATCTGGCGCCGCGCGACTATGTCTCGCGCTGCATGACCATGGAAATCCGCGAAGGCCGCGGCGTGGGCGAGCATGGCGACCACATCCACCTGAACCTGTCGCACCTGCCCAAGGAAGCGCTGGCCGAACGCCTGCCCGGCATTTCGGAAAGTGCCAAGATCTTTGCGGGCGTCGACGTGACCAAGGAACCGATCCCGGTCCTGCCCACCGTGCATTACAACATGGGCGGCATCCCGACCAACTACTGGGGCGAGGTGCTGAACCCCACCGCCGACAATCCCAATGCCATCGTGCCGGGCCTGATGGCCGTGGGCGAGGCGGGCTGCGCCTCGGTGCATGGGGCGAACCGGCTGGGCTCGAACTCGCTGATCGACCTTGTGGTGTTCGGCCGGGCCGCAGCGATCCGGGCGGGGCAGGTCGTGGACCGCGCCGCATCGGTGGCGGCCTTTGACAAGCCGTCGGTGGACAAGGCCTTTGACCGCTTCGACACGCTGCGCCACGCCGATGGCGCCATCCCCACCGCCGAGCTGCGGCTGGAGATGCAGAAGACCATGCAGGCCGATGCGGCGGTGTTCCGCACCGACAAGACGCTGAAAGACGGGGTCGACAAGATGACCGCCGTGGCGGGCAAGATGGCCGACATCAAGGTCACCGACCGCAGCCTTGTCTGGAACAGCGACCTGATGGAAAGCCTTGAGCTGACCAACCTCATGCCGAATGCGCTGGCCACCATCGTTGGCGCCGAGGCGCGCAAGGAAAGCCGCGGGGCGCATGCCCACGAGGATTACCCGACGCGCGACGACGACAACTGGCGTGTGCACACCATCGCGCATGTGGATGGGGTCAAGGTGACGCTGAGCCAGCGTCCGGTGGTGCTGGATCCGCTGACCAGCGAAGCCGAAGGCGGCATCAGCCTTGCCAAGATCGCACCCAAGGCCCGGACATTTTGATCGGTCCGCGCCTCATCGGACTGGTCGCGCTGGCCGGGCTTCCCGCCTGCGCCACTGGCGCGTCGCGCGATCCGATGGTGGGCTGCATGCTTCAGATCTCCCCGCCGGGCAGCTACAGCTACCCGGCGGGGCAGCCGGTTCCGGTGGCGATACCGGGCCCGGACGGCACGCAGGAGGGCGCCGATGCGCTCAACGCCTGCGTGCGGGCGCGCACCACAGGCGCGCTTCCCGCGACACCCGAAACCGGGCCTGTGGCGGGCGACCACCGGGTGGACCTTCGCCAGAATGACGGCGCCACGGTCCGGACCTATACCTATGGCACCCCGCCCTCGCGGAGCGCAGGCCTGACCAGCCTCACGCCCGCGGCCAGCCCGGCGCGCGGCGCTCACTGCCCGCCGGGGGCATCCGTGCTTTATGGAGGAACCACCTATTGCGTCGGACTCTGATCCTTGCTGCCCTCCTGCCGCTGCTGGCCGCCTGTTCGGCCCAGACGCAGGACCAGATCGCCCGTCAGGCCGCCCGGTCCACCACCGCAAAAGTGGTGGCAGAGCGGTTCCCCGGCGTGCCGGTGCAGCCCGCCATCGACTGCCTGATCAACAACGCCAATGCCACGCAGATCTATGCGCTGGCCAGCGAGGCGGTCACCGGGCCCACCGCAAGCTCGGTGCAGATCGTGACCGAGATCGCGCAGAAACCCGAAACGCTGCGCTGCTTCGGGCAGCAGGCGGTGCCCGCGCTGCTGGCCGGGTTCTGACATGGCTGGCCTGATGTTCCGTCACATTGCTGCCTTGACCCGGTCGACTGGCCGGCGGTGCGGCTGTTTCGGGGTCATGGCATGAGCAGCGGCTGCCCCCTTGCCGGGCTGCCCGCACGCGCGGTCAGCGGTGCCGCTCCCGAGGCGCCGCTGCGGTTTTCCTTTCTCAGCCTTGTCACCCGGCCAGATCAATATGCGGCCATGGTGTCCAGCTTCGTGGCGCGCGGCTTTACCCCGGATGTTGCGGAATTCCTGTATGTCGACAACCGCGACGGCAATCAGTTTGATGCCTATTCCGGCCTGAACCGGCTGCTGCAGGAGGCGCGCGGCAGCTACCTGATCTGCCTGCATCAGGATGTTCTGGCCCTGCAGGACGACCGCCACGTGCTGGAGGCGCGACTGGCCGAGCTGGACGCCGCAGCACCCCGCTGGGCCATCGCGGCCAATGCCGGACGCCGGGACGGGCGGTATATCATCCGCATCAGTGACCGCTGGCGGCTAAATCAGGCGCGCGGCCCCTTTCCGGCAGAGGTGGATGTGGTGGATGAGAATTTCATCCTGCTGCGTCGCGACCGGCTGGTGGCGCCCTCCTGCGATCTGACCGGGTTTCACCTTTACGGGCTGGATCTGGTGCAGCAGGCGCAGGCGCGCGGTCTGACCGCGCATGTGATCGACTTTCATGTGGAACATCAGGGCGAGGCCGTGGTGGACCAGCGATATTTCGACTGCCTCGATGACTACGAGGCCAAGGCGGCGCGCCAGATGCGCACCCGCAAGGTGCCGACGCTGGCGGAGGATGTGTGGCTTGACGGCACGCGCCTGCGCCTTTCGCATCATCTGCTTCGCCTGCGCCGACGTATCAACTATCTCCGGCGGCAGGCGCGTTATGCCCGCCGTCCCCGCGCGAACGCCACTCTTTCAGCCAAGGAGTCCTGAGCCATGGTGCAACTGACGCTTCCCAAGAATTCCAAGATCCGGACCGGAAAGACCTGGCCGAAGCCCGAGGGCGCGACCAATGTCCGGGCCTTCAAGATCTACCGCTGGTCGCCCGATGACGGCGAGAACCCGCGGGTCGACACTTATTTCCTCGATATGGACAAGTGCGGCCCGATGGTTCTGGACGCGCTCATCAAGATCAAGAACGAGGTCGACCCCACCCTGACCTTCCGCCGGTCCTGCCGCGAGGGGATCTGCGGATCCTGCGCCATGAACATCGACGGGATCAACACGCTGGCCTGCATCTATGGTCTCGACGAGATCAAGGGCGAGGTGAAGATCTATCCGCTCCCGCATATGCCGGTGGTCAAGGATCTGATCCCCGACCTGACGCATTTCTATGCGCAGCATGCCTCGATCATGCCGTGGCTGGAAACCAAGACCAACCGTCCGCAGAAGGAATGGCGCCAGTCCATCGAGGACCGCAAGAAGCTGGACGGGCTTTATGAATGCGTGATGTGCGCCTCCTGCTCGACCGCCTGCCCGAGCTACTGGTGGAATTCCGACCGCTATCTGGGCCCGGCCGCGCTGCTGCATGCCTATCGCTGGATCATCGACAGCCGTGACGAGGCGACCGGCGAGCGGCTGAACGATCTTGAGGATCCGTTCAAGCTTTATCGCTGCCACACCATCATGAACTGCGCCAAGACCTGCCCCAAGGGGCTGAACCCGGCCAAGGCGATTTCCGAGATCAAGAAGATGATGCTGAACCGGCACGTCTGATCTGCGGGCTTTGCCGTTCTGACATGGCGCCGTACCCGTCCGGGTGCGGCGCCTTTTCTTTGGACCGGGCATGACGCTGGGGCACGGTTGCGCTGGGTGCATTTCGCAGTTGCAGCATCAACCGGTGCACGGCCCGGCGCGGCGCCTTATGTGACGGGGCGAGGGGGAGCTTGCTGGATCGCAGAAAAGGATGACTCCGATGACCAAGACCGTCACTCCCGCCGAAGCCCGCGCCGCGCTGGAGCAGGCCTATGGCTATTACCAGCCCGAGCCCCGGCTTGTGCCCGCAGCCGAGGCCGAGCCGCGCGACGATCTGGGCGCCCCGGATTATTACCGGGCGGCTTGACCCGAGGGGCCTGCGGGCCATCTTGCGCGTCATGATCAAACATATTCACCGACGAGGCGCAGGGTGATTGTTGCCCTTGGCCTCGTCATCGCCTTTGTGCTGCTGCTGATCTTCACCAACCGCAAGACCCGCCTCTGCCGCTGGCGGGAGACGCGGCGCGAGGGCGACAGCCAGTGGCGCTGCATCTATTGCGGCGCAGAGACCACGGGCTCGCGCGGCAAGACCCCCGAGACCTGTTTCCGGCCTGATCCGTGACGGGGGCGCTGCCCCCGCCGCGCGTGCCGCGCGGCTCCCCCGGGATATTTGGGGTCAGAAGACGCGACGGGCTTGCACGGGCGCGCGCGCCGGGCTTTGCTGCGCAAAAAGGAGCGAGCCATGTGTCCTGCCCCCGCTGATGCCGAAGCCCGCCGCGCCGTGGCGCCGGTGATCTGTTATCCGGTCGAAACCCTGCCCGTGCCCGATCTGGCGCTTTACGCCAGGGCGCTGGCGGCGGCGGAGGTGGTGGACAAGGTCGTGGCCGCCCCGCGCGAGGCCTGCGCCTTTCGCGTGCCGGCGGGCGGCTTTTTCCGCATCCGCTGCACGGAGGGTCCGCAGGTCGGCGATCTGAACCTGTGGAACGCCGCCGATCTGTCGGAACGGTTTTATTCCGGCAAGACGCGGGCGCTGCATGGCTCGCATCTGGGGGTGGGGGACCGGATGTGGTCCGGCTTTCCGACGCTGCGGCCCATGGCGACGCTCGTGCAGGACAGTCTGGACTGGTATGGCATCGACGCGTTTGGCGGGGCGGTGCATGACGTGATCGGCACCCGCTGCGATCCCTATACCCACCATCTGCTGAGCGGACAGGCCTATCACCACTGCTGCCATTCCAACCTGACCCGCGCGCTGGCCGAGGCCACGGGGCAGAGCCGTGCGGCGGCGGAGGGATATGTGCAGGATGTGCTCAACGTCTTCATGTGCACCGGCTTTACCCGCGACACGGGGCAGTATTTCATGAAGGCAAGCCCGGTGCGGCCCGGCGACACGCTGACCTTCTTTGCCGAAATCGATCTGCTGGGCGCGCTGAGCGCCTGTCCGGGCGGGGACTGTTCCAGCGAGCACAGTTCGGACGCCGCCACCTGCTATCCGCTGGAGGTGGAGATCCTTGCAGCATCTGCGGATCTGCTGGCAGGCTGGGCGCCGCCGCCGGTCAATGGCTATGACCGGAGTCACGGCTGACGGGGCGCAAAAGCATAGCCCCGTGACCGGGATCACGGGGCTATGCCAGAAAATTGTTCGATTTTGCCGGGACTCCGGATTTCAGGAAAAGGCGGCAGTTAGCGCTATTTCCACCATATCGGCAAAAGAGCTTTGACGGTCGGCTGCGGGCAGCGCCTCATGGGTGAGCAGATGATCCGACACGGTCAGAACAGCGAGAGTGCGGACCCCATGGCGCGCGCCTAGATTGTAAAGTTCCGCCGCTTCCATTTCGACGCCCAATATTCCATGACGGGTCATGATCTCGTTCAGGTCAGGGCGTTCGTCGTAAAAGACATCCGAGGAATAGATGCCCCCGACATGGCAGCGCGTTCCGCGCGCCATGGCCGCATCCGCCGCCGCACGCAGCAGCGGATAATTGGCGCAGGGGGCAAAGTTCAATTCCCGGAAGATCCCGGAAGAGGGCGTGGACAGCGTGGTGGCGGTCATTGCAAGAATGACATCTCGCAATTGCACATCAGGCTGCATCGCGCCGCAGGAGCCGATCCGGATCAGGGTTTTTGCGCCGTAATCGCGGATCAGTTCATTGGCATAGATCGACAGGCTGGCCATCCCCATGCCGGAGCCATGCACCGTAACGCGGTGGCCCTGCCACAGCCCGGTGAAGCCCAGCATGCCGCGCACGCGGTTGATGCAGCGCACTTCGGTGAGGAAGGTCTGCGCCACCCATTCCGCGCGCAGCGGATCGCCGGGCATGAGGACGGTTTCCGCCACATCGCCCGGGTCAGCCCCGATATGGATCGTCATCAGATCGCCAGATCCTCGATCGACTTGCCGTTATCCAGCGCTTCGATCACCCAGTTCGGCTTGCGCCCGCGCCCGGTCCAGGTCTGTTCCGGATTGGCGGGATTTGCGTATTTTGCAGCACCCTTGGTGGTTTTGCCGGTGGCGGCGCCAAGGATTTCATCCAGCGAAAACCCGTATTCTTTTGCGGCCTTCTCTGCGGCGCGTTTTGCATCCGCCTTGCGGCGCGCATCGATGGTTTTCAGGGCCTTTTCCACGTCGGTTCTCAGCTGGATCAGCTCGTCCTTCGAAAGAGAGTCAAGATCTGCGTTCATGGTCTACTCCTTTTTTTATAGCCTTTTGCGAAACTGGCGCTTTTTGCAAGGCCACGGTCTGTGTCAGTTTAAAGAAAATGGTTAAAAAAATGATAACCCGCTCTCGCATTTGGAGAGCGGGCGGCAATTTTTTCAGGATTTAGGCGTTCTGACGCTATGCAGCGGCAAGATCTGCCGGGTCGGCGAGCGTCACGATATCCGCCATGATGGCATTCAGCTCGAAATCCTTGGGAGTATAAACCTTCGCCACGCCCATGGATTTGAGACGGCGGGCATCCTCTTCGGGAATGATGCCGCCGACAATCACCGGAATATGTCCTAATCCGGCCACGCGCATCCGGTCCATCAGATCCTCGACCAGCGGAATATGACTGCCCGACAGGATCGACAGGCCGACCACATGCGCGCCCTCCTGCGCCGCCGTGACGATCTGTTCCGGGGTCAGGCGGATGCCTTCGTAATCGATCTCCATGCCGCAGTCGCGGGCACGGAAGGCGATCTGTTCGGCGCCGTTGGAATGCCCGTCAAGCCCCGGCTTGCCCACCAGAAACCGCAGCCGCCGCCCCAGACGGTCCGATACCGCATCGACGGCGGCACGGATGTCGTCCAGCCCTTGGGTCTTGTTGCTGACGGATTTCGACACGCCGGTGGGGCCGCGATATTCGCCATGCACCGCGCGCATCTGCGCCGCCCATTCGCCGGTGGTGACGCCCGCTCTGGCGCAGAGGATGGAGGCGGGCATGATGTTGCGCCCTTCGGCAGCGGCGGCGCGCAGATCGGCGAGCGCCGCCGTGACCGCCTGCGCGTCGCGCGTCTGGCGCCATGCCTGCAGGCGGCTGATCTGTTCCTGCTCCACCGCGGGATCCACCACCATGATGCCGCCATCTTCGCCCATCAGCGGCGAGGGCTCGCCTTCGGTCCAGCGGTTGACTCCCACCACCACGGTCTGGTTGCGTTCGATCCGGTTCAGACGGTCGGCATTGCTGTCCACCAGCCGCGCCTTCATGTAGTCGATCGCGCCGATGGCGCCGCCCATGCTGTCGATATTGGCGAGTTCGGCGCGGGCCTCGTCCTTCAGCGCCTGCACCTTGCGGTCGACCGCCGGGTTGCCGTCGAACAGGTCGTCATAGTCCAGCAGGTCGGATTCATAGGCGAGGATCTGCTGCATCCGCATCGACCATTGCTGGTCCCACGGGCGGGGCAGGCCAAGCGCCTCGTTCCATGCGGGCAACTGCACCGCGCGGGCGCGGGCGCGTTTGGACAGGGTCACGGCCAGCATCTCGATCAGGATGCGGTAGACGTTGTTTTCCGGCTGCTGTTCGGTCAGGCCAAGGCTGTTGACCTGCACGCCATAGCGGAACCGCCGGTGCCGCGCGTCGGCCACCCCGTAGCGGTCGCGCAGGATTTCGTCCCACAGATCGACAAAGGCGCGCATCTTGCACATCTCGGTGACAAAGCGGATGCCCGCATTGACGAAAAAGCTGATGCGCCCGCAGAGCGCGGGGAAATCCTCGGGGGCCACGCGCGGGCGCAGATCGTCCAGCACGGCGCAGGCGGTGGCCAGCGCAAAGGCCAGTTCCTGTTCCGGCGTCGCCCCCGCCTCCTGCAGGTGGTAGGAGCAGACGTTCATCGGGTTCCATTTCGGCACATGGCTGTAGCAATATTCGGCCACGTCCCCGATCATTTTCAGCGAAGGCTTTGGCGGGCAGATATAGGTGCCGCGCGACAGGTATTCCTTGATCAGATCGTTCTGCACCGTGCCCTGAAGCTGCGCGACATCGGCGCCCTGTTCTTCGGCCACCGCGATATAGAGCGCAAGCAGCCATGGCGCCGTGGCGTTGATGGTCATCGAGGTGTTCATCTGCTCCAGCGGGATCTGGTCGAACAGCGTGCGCATGTCGCCCAGATGGCAGACCGGCACGCCGACCTTGCCCACCTCGCCACGGGCAAGGATGTGATCGCTGTCATAGCCGGTCTGGGTCGGCAGGTCGAAGGCCACCGACAGCCCGGTCTGACCGCGCGCCAGATTGCTGCGGTAAAGCGCGTTCGAGGCTTGGGCGGTGGAATGTCCGGCATAGGTGCGGATCAGCCAGGGTTTGTCTTTCGAAGCGTCGGTCATGGGGGTCTCCCGCGCGGCGTGAATCGTGAAGCTAATCTTGTTGCGTTTGTGGATTGATATAAGAAACAAAATGTCCCGTCAATTCGCCGCGCTGCAGCGTCCTGTGCGGAGGGGGTGGAGGCATAAAAACAAGGCTTCGGCGGGGAGTTTCTGCATCCGCTCGGTCATAAAATTACAAAATAACTACGTTGAAGATTGCAATATTGCGCGACCAAGTTTATCTCCGGGGTTCAGGATCGGCGATTCTGCACTGCGGCGCCGAGGAAGCTGGTTGCAGGACGTTTGCAGGAAGGAGGTTCCCGATGGCTCTGGATACCAAGACCGAGATCGCGCCCTATGACGCGCCGGAGAAAGACCTTTACGAGATTGGCGAGATGCCGCCGCTCGGGTTCGTGCCGAAAAAGATGTATGCTTGGGCGATCCGGCGCGAGCGTCATGGCGAACCCGACGTCTCCTTCCAGCAGGAGGTGGTCGATACATGGTCCATCGACAGCCACGAAGTGCTGGTTCTGGTGATGGCGGCGGGGGTCAATTACAACGGGGTCTGGGCCGGGCTTGGCGTGCCGATCAGCCCCTTTGACGGCCACAAGCAACCCTATCACATCGCGGGATCCGACGCCTCTGGCATCGTCTGGGCGGTGGGGGACAAGGTGAAGCGCTGGAAGGTCGGCGACGAGGTGGTGATCCACTGCAATCAGGACGATGGCGACGACGAGGAATGCAACGGCGGCGACCCGATGTTCAGCCCGAGCCAGCGCATCTGGGGCTACGAGACCCATGACGGCAGCTTCGCGCAGTTCACCCGGGTGCAGGCGCAGCAGCTGATGCCACGGCCCAAGCATCTGACATGGGAGGAAAGCGCCTGCTACACGCTGACGCTGGCCACCGCCTACCGGATGCTGTTCGGGCATGAACCGCATGACCTGAAGCCGGGGCAGAACGTGCTGGTCTGGGGCGCCTCGGGCGGCTTGGGATCCTATGCGATCCAGCTCATCAACACGGCAGGGGCCAATGCGATCGGGGTGATCTCTGACGAGAGCAAGCGCGAGTTTGTCATGTCCATGGGCGCCAAGGGCGTCATCAACCGCAACGATTTCAAATGCTGGGGGCAGCTTCCCACCGTCAACACGCCCGAATACACCACTTGGCTCGCCGAGGCGCGCAAGTTCGGCAAGGCGATCTGGGAAATCACCGGCAAGGGCGTCAGCGTCGACATGGTGTTCGAACATCCGGGCGAGGCGACCTTTCCCGTCTCGGCGCTGGTCTGCAAGAAGGGCGGCATGGTGGTGATCTGCGCGGGCACCTCCGGGTTCAACTGCACCTTTGACGTGCGCTACATGTGGATGCACCAGAAGCGGCTGCAGGGCTCGCATTTTGCCCATCTGAAACAGGCCGCCGCCGCCAACCGGCTGATGGTGGACCGCAGGCTGGATCCCTGCATGTCAGAGGTGTTCCCGTGGGACCAGATCCCGGCGGCGCATGTGAAGATGCGGCGCAACCTGCACAAGCCCGGCAACATGTCGGTGCTGGTGCAGGCGCCGCGCACCGGGCTGCGCACCTTCGAGGAGGCGCTGGACGCCAGAAGCTGAGCCGCCTGCGCCCCATCCCCTGCCGCCCGCGATCCGCAATGTCGAATCGCGGGCGGTCCGCGTTCAGGGCCCGGGCGGTGCCATGGCGGATCAAGCGCTTGCCCCGCGGCACCCCCGCCATTTCTGGGGAGGTAAAATGCGTGAATGGTGGCAAAAGCCCCGACATGGTAGGGTTGTGTTAAGGCATTGTTAACCACTTGAAAGCGAGACTCGTCATGAGACATGACTGGATCATCGACGTTCTGACGGACTTGCAGACCTTCGCCCGCGCCAACAATCTGGAGGCGCTGGCGGGGCAGCTGGACGATACCCGGCTGGTGGCGCAGGTCGAAATCGCGTCGACATCGACGAGGGGCGCGATTGGGCTTTGCGGCGCAACTTCCCGCAGCGGGCGGGTTCCTGGAGCAGCTTGAGGCGGCGCGCTCTCTGGAGGATCTGCAGGCGGTCAGCGAGGCGCTGAGGGCGCATTACGGCGTCGATCACCTTGTCTATCACTGGGTCAGCGCCAGCGGCGAACAGTATGGCTGCGGCACCTACAGCCCGGACTGGGTGCAGCGCTACATTGAAAAAGGCTATCTGCGCATCGATCCGGTGGTGCAGGGCTGTTTCCAGCGCTTTCACCCGGTGGACTGGAAGCGGCTCGACTGGTCCTCCAAGGCGGCGCGGGCCTTTCAGAAGGACGCGATTGCGCATGGCGTCGGCAATCAGGGCTTTTCCATCCCGATCCGCGGCCCGAACGGGCAGTTCGCGCTGTTCACGGTCAGTCACAGCTGCCCGGACGAGGACTGGGCGCAGTTCACCGCGCTGCACCGCCGGGACATGATCCTGATGGCGCATACCTTCAACGAAAAGGCGCTGGATCTGGAGCCGGGGCGCAGGCCCGAAGCGGCGCAGCCGCTGTCCCCGCGCGAGATCGAGGCGCTGACCCTGCTGGCCGTGGGCTATTCCCGCGCGCAGGTGGCCGAGACGCTCGCCATCTCCGAACACACGCTGCGGGTCTATGTGGAAAGTGCGCGGTTCAAGCTGGGGGCGATGAACACGGTCCATGCGGTGGCCCGCGCCCTGTCGCGCGGGCTGATCGTGGTCTGAGCCGCCCCCTTTGCGTTAACCTTCCGGTGAGACGGGCGCACGCTGCGGCAGGATTGCGGTGAGACGGGCGCGCGCTCCGCTCAGATCTCGTTCACCGGAGGTTTGCAGGCTGTCTTTCATCATCTTGATGGGAGACAGCCATGATCCGGTATCTTTACGGCGACCAGCTTGCCACGCAGCCCCTGCTGGCGGACAGCATGTTCCGCGACCGCGCCGACCAATTCCACACGAGGCTGGGCTGGGAGGTGACGGTGGATGCGCAGGGGTTCGAGCGCGATCAGTATGACGCGCTGAACCCGCTTTACGTCCTCTGGCAGAAGCCCTGCGGGCGTCATGGCGGGTCGATGCGGTTCCTGCCCACCACCGGGCGGACCATGGTCAACGAGCATTTCCTGCACCTGACCGAGGGCGTGCGGATCGCCAGCCCGCTGATCTGGGAATGCACCCGGTTCTGCCTTGCCCGCGATGCGGGGCCGGGCGTGGCGGCGGCGCTGATGCTGGCCGGGGGCGAGGTGATGCGCGGGCTGGGGGTGGAGCATTTTGTCGGGGTCTTTGATGCGCGCATGGTGCGGATCTATGGCCGCATCGGCGCCTCGCCCGAGGTGCTGGGGCATCAGGGCGAGGGGCGGGGGCGGATCAGCGTCGGGCTCTGGGGCTATTCCCCCGAGGCGCAGGCGCGGGTGGCCGCAAGCGCCGGGATCGAGCCCGCGCAGTCGCGCCGCTGGTTCGAGGCGGCCTTCGGAGCGGACCCTGTGGCCCCCGCGGCGGCGGTGCGCGCGGCCTGAGGGGGCCGCTGGACGGAAACAGGGGAGGGGGCTCTGCCCCCTCTTGGCTGCGCCAATTCACCCCCGGAGTTTAGGGGCAAGATGAAAGGGCGGTGCCGCACTCTCTGGTGCTGGCGGTGCGGGGGCTGTAGGGTCGCGGCATGACCGAGACCGCAGCCGCCCTCCGCTTTTCCGAAGATCAGGCCGAAGCCTGGGACCGTGTGGCCGCGATGCTGCGCGAGGCCGGGGTGGACCCCGACGAGGGCACCACCCAGCCCGCGCAGGAAGGCCGGTCGCAGGTGATGGCGCTGATGGGCAAGGCCGGGTCGGGCAAGACGCTGCTGCTGTCGGAACTGTGCAAGGCGCTGGAGGCGGCGGGCTGCGAGATCGTGTCCGGCGATTACGAGGCCCGGCGGCGGCGCGAGACGCGGCGGCTTGCCGTGCTCGCGCCCACCAACAAGGCGGCCTCGGTGCTGCGGATGCGCGGCGTGCCCGCCACGACCATTCACCGCATTCTTTATACGCCGGTCTATGATCCCGAATATGAGCGCATCGCCGAATGGCTGATGGGCAATGGCGAGCGGCCCACCGTCGCGGGGCTGGGCGACGAGGCGCTGGACCGTGCCTTTGCCGCGTATCAGGGCCATAAATCCGTGCCCGCGGCACTGGCCGCCGCTGGCCTGCGCGGGTCGGATTTCATCACCGGCTGGAAGCGCCGCGAGGAGCCGCTGGATATCGGCTTTGTCGACGAGGCCTCGATGCTGGACGAGCGGCAGTTCGAGGATCTGCGCGAGATTTTTCCCAATCTGGTGCTGTTCGGCGATCCGGCGCAGCTGGCGCCGGTGAACCAGTCGGGCAAGATGGTGTTCGAGTCCGTCCCCGAGGCGCAGAAGATGGAGCTGAGCCGCATCCACCGGCAGGAAGCGTCGAGCCCCATTCTGGATCTGGCCCATGCGCTGGCTGATCCGGAGGTGGATTTTGCCCGGTTCGAGCGTCTGGTGGAGGAGGCGGCGGCGCGGGATGACCGGGTGGTCTGGGCCGAGCGGGTGGAAGTCGATCTGATGGCGCGCTCGCCGGTGCTGGTCTGGCGCAATGCCACGCGGATCCGGCTGATTGCGGCGTTCCGTGCCGTGCATGGCGCGCCGGAGACCGAATTGCTGGCGGGCGAGCCGCTGGTCTGCGACGGGATCGAGCTGCCGCTCAAGCATCGCAAGAAACGGCTGGATCTGGAGGCGCGGGGCCTGATCAAGGGCGCGCAGGTGGTCTATCTGGGGCCGGGGCGCAAGCCGGGCTTTTCGCGGCTGCATGTGATGGGCGCGCCGGAGCCGCAGCTGTCTGCCGCCTCGATCGTGAAGATCGAGAAGCCGGACGAGGAGGAGCCCTTCATCCCCTTTGCCGCGCGCATGGGCGCCACCTTTCTGCACGGGGCGGCGGTGACCATCCACAAGGCGCAGGGCAGCCAGTGGGAACAGGTGCAGGTCTTTGCCCCCGACCTTTACGCCGCCGCGCGCATGGGGCGGGTGGAGGCCGGGCAGCCGCTGTGGAAACGTCTGGCCTATGTGGCGATCACCCGCGCCTCGGACCGGCTCTACTGGGTGGTGCGCAACCGGCTGTCAAAGCCCAGCGGACCGCTGCGGGTCGATGATCTGGGGGGCGCGCCCGCGCCGCTGGAACTGGCCATGACGCCGGACGGAGATGCCGCCTGAGCCTTGACGCTGCGTCGCAGAAACCGGACAAGGCGGGGTCAGGAAGAGAGGTGACCCATGGACGAGCGGTTCTTTGAGCCCCCTTACGCCTTTTCGGCGCATATGGGCATGGAAATGGTGGACTGGCGCGAGGGCTATGCCCGGTTCGAACTGGCGCTGCGGCCCGAACACATGAACCGCCATGACAACCTGCATGGCGGCGTGCATGCGACGCTGCTGGACACGGTCATGGGCTATTCGGGCTGCTGGACCGGCGATCCGGAGGTCCGGCAGATGGCGCTGACCCTGTCGCTGAACGTGCAGTATCTGTCGCGCCCGCGCGGCCACCGGCTGATTGCCGAAGGCACGAAGACCGGTGGCGGCAAGAGCACGTTTTTTGCCGAAGCCCAGATCAGCGACGAGACCGGCGAGGTGGTGGCCAAGGGCACCGGGGTCTTCCGGTATCGCCGCCGCTGAACGCGGTTATTCGCCGGGACGTTTGAGGGAGAAGACCTCGCGCACCACGGCGTAGTCGCGATAGCCGAGCCGGGCCAGCGGCTGAAACCGGGTCACGTCGAACATGCCGTCGCTCAGGCAGTCGTCGCGCAGATGCACGCCGGTCACCTCGCCGAAGGTGACAAAATTCGCCTCTCCCGGCAGCTGCACGATCTGCGTCACCCGGCATTCGAGCGCGGCGGGGGCCAAGGCCACGCGCGGGCAGTCGATGGTCAGGCATTCGGCCTTTTCCACGCCGGCGGCGAGAAATTCATCCTCGCCCGCGGGCAGGGTGGCGGCGCTGCGGTTCATCGCGTCGCGCGCCGCATGTTCGACGATGTTGACGCAGAACACCCCCGCCTCGCGCAGCTGTGCCACCGAATCCTTGGTGCCGTCGCGGTCGGGCTTGGCGGAGGTGGAGGCGAACATCACCTGCGGCGGCACATAGGCCACCGCGTTGAAGAAGGAATAGGGCGCAAGATTGTCGCCGAGCGTGCCGCGCGTGGAAATCCAGCCGATAGGGCGGGGGGTCACGATGGCGTTGAACGGATTATGCGGCAGGCCATGGCCTTCGGCGGGACGATAGAACATCTGTGCCCTCTCAGCTGTTTGCGCGGATGTGGCCCCCGTGATAGGGGCATCCCCGCCAGAATGCACGGGGAGATCCGCCGCTGTTCACGCTTCATCAGGAAGGCAGGGCCGACAGGCCCGAGGTCGAGAATCTGTATGACCTGAGCTTTGCTCCGGGCCGCACGCTGCTGTCTTCCTACCGGCTGCGCGATGGCGTGGCGCCGGTGGCGGAGCTGTGCCGCGTGGCGCGCGACGAGGGTGGCTTTCTGGGCGGCGCCATCCGCTACTGGCCGGTGCGCATCGGGCGGGCGCAGGCGCTGCTGCTGGGGCCGGTCGCGGTGCATCCTACCGCGCAGGGCGAAGGGCTGGGTGCGGCGCTGATCCGCGACACGCTGGAACGCGCGCGCCTGCTGGAATGGGGCCGGGTCATGCTGGTGGGCGACGAGCCCTATTATTCGCGATTCGGCTTTTCGCGGCTGACCGGGGTGGAGATGCCGCCCCCCACCAATCCCGAGCGGGTTCTGGGGCTGGCGCTGCGGCCCAATGCATGGGCGGGTGTTGCGGGGCAGGTGACGCGGCACGCTTGAAATCGCCGCCCGCGCGACGATCTTCCTATGAGGCACCAAGGAGGATCGCCCATGACCGGAACGGATCTGGTTCCCCTCAGCATCGACGCCGAGCTTTCGGCGCTGGCCCGGCGGCACCGGGCTGCGGGCGGAGTCGGGATGCAGCTGCTCAACATTCTGGGCGGGCAGGCGGAAAACCTGCTGGAACGGCTGCCCGACAAGGTGAAGGAGCGGCTGGAAACCGCGACCTCGCGCGCGCTGGATACGGCGATGAACGCGGCGGCGGGATCGCGCGGCTGGGTGCCGGACCAGAAGGGCTGGCTGAACACGGCGCTCGCCACCGCCATGGGGGCGGCGGGCGGTGCGGGCGGCCTGCCGACGGCGCTGGCCGAACTGCCGGTCACCGTGACGGTGCTGCTGCGCACGATTCAGGGCATCGCGGTGGAGTACGGCTTTGATCCCGACGATCCGGAGGTGCGGCGCGACTGTCTGGCGGTCTTCGCCTCGGCGGGGCCACTATCGGGGGATGACGGATCCGATCTGGGCTTCCTGTCGGCGCGGGTGACGCTGACCGGGGCCACCGTGCACGGGGTGATCGGCAAGGTGGCGCCGAAGCTGGCCACGACGCTGGGCCAGAAGCTGGCGGCGCAGACCATCCCCCTGCTGGGGGCGGCGGCAGGGGCCGCGACCAATTACGCCTATACCAGCTATTACCAGCAGATGGCGCATGTGCAGTTCGGCCTGCGCCGCCTGTCGCAGGATAGCGGTCGCCCGCGCGAGGAACTGGTGGCGCAGCTGCGCCAGCGGCTGCTGCAGCGTTAACCGGATCTTTGGGTTAACGCCCTAGACAGGGGCGGCGGAGGGGCAAAAGCCTGCCGCAGCGGTCCGGTCCCGCCAGCGCCGTGCGAGACATCGCGCCATGCGTCTGGGTCAGGGGGAACAAGGCCGACAGCCCTGCGCAAAACGTGCAGGCAGTGTCACGCGCCAGAAGGCCGGGGGCACGCATAAGAAACTTTTCGCCCGGTGCTGCCGGGGGGCTCTGGCGGGCCGGGCGATTTTAGGACAGCAGGCGCGGCAGGGCTCAGCCCTGCCAGCGCATGAACTCCATCACATGTTCGCGCACCGACTGGTCACCCCGTTCGCGCGCGTCACAGATCACCTGATAAAGCGCGTCCAGATTGGTGCGCATCAGCAGGCTTTTCACCGGCCCGATGGAGGCCGGGCGCATCGACAGCCGCCGCAGCCCGATGGCGGCCAGACAGACCGCCTCGATCGGGCGGCCCGCATCCTCGCCACAGAAAGACAGCGGCGTGCCGGTCGATTCGCAGCGTTTCACGATCTCTTCAAGGAAGGTCAGGAAGCTGACATTCAGCGTGTCATAGCGCCGCCGCACCCGTTCGTTTTCGCGGTCGGCGGCAAAGAAGAACTGCTTCAGGTCGTTGCCGCCGATGGAGATGAACTCCACATCCTCGAAGAACTTCTTCGAGGCATAGGCAAGGCTGGGGGTTTCCAGCATCGTGCCCACGGTGATCTTTTCCGGCACCACATGGCCCAGCTTGCGTTCGATCGCCACGGCCTTGTCGACCTCGGCGCGGGCGGCGCGGAATTCGTCATACTGCGCGACAAAGGGGAACATCAGCGTCAGCGGGCGGCCTTCGGTGGCGCGCAGCAGCGCCTGAAGCTGCATCCGCATCACGCCCGGACGGTCCAGCCCCACCCGGATCGCCCGCCAGCCAAGCGCCGGGTTGGGCTCGTCGGTGGGCTTCATATAGGGCAGCACCTTGTCCGACCCGATGTCCAGCGTCCGGAACACCACCGGGCGCTCGCCCGCCGCCGCCAGCACCCGCTTGTAGACCGCGACCAGTTCGGTGCGGCGCGGCATCTTGTTGCGGACAAGGAACTGCAGCTCGGTGCGGAACAGGCCCACGCCCTCGGCACCGGAATTGGTCAGCGAGGGCAGGTCGGCCAGCAGGCCCGCGTTCATGTGCAGCTCCACCCGCTTGCCGCAGGTGGTGATGGCAGGCTTGCCCCGGATCGAGGCATAGCGTTCCTGTGCCTGCGCCTGCATCGCGATCTTGTCGCGGAAGGCCGACACGATGGTGTCATCGGGGCGCAGATGCACCACGCCCTGATCGCCATCGACCATGACATGGTCGCCGTTCAGCGCCTCGGTGGTGATGCGGGCGACGTTGATGACCAGCGGAATGGCCAGCGCGCGGGCAACGATGGCGGCATGGCTGCCGACCGAGCCTTCCTCCAGAATGATGCCGCGCAGCTGCCGCCCGTAATCCAGCAATTCGCCGGGGCCGATGTTGCGCGCCACAAGGATGGGATCGGCGGGCAGGGTGGCGCCGGTTTCCGACCCTTGCCCGGTCAGGATGCGCAGCAGCCGGTTCGACAGGTCATCAAGATCATGCAGCCGCTCGCGCAGGTAATTGTCCGACACCTGCGCCATGCGGGCGCGGGCCTGCGACTGTTCCTTTTCTACTGCCGCCTCGGCGGACAGGCCGCGCGCGATGTCCTCTTCCATGCGCCGCCGCCAGCCCTTGGAATTGGCGAACATGCGATAGGCTTCCAGCACCTCCAGCTGTTCGGCATCGGCACTGGCCCCGGCCAGCATCTCGTCGACGCCGACCCGCAGCCGTTCGATGGCGGCACCCAGCCGTTCCAGTTCGCGCACCGGATCATCGGCCACAAGGTTGGTGACCACCACGCGCGGCTCGTGCAGCCAGATATGGCCCTCGGCGGTGCCTTCCTGACCGGTGCCGCCGCGCAGCATGGCGGGCTGGGTATGGCGCGCGGTCAGCGCCGCACCCTCGCCGACAAAGGCGCCCAACTCGGCCATTTCGGCCAGCACCATGGCGACCACTTCCAGCGCATAGACCTCGTCAGAGGTGAATTCGCGCTTCACCTTGGTCTGCACCACCAGCACGCCCAGCTTTTCGCCAAGCCGCTGGATCGGCACGCCAAGGAAGGAGGAATAAATCTCTTCGCCGGTCTCGGGCATGTAGCGGAAGCCGCGGGCGGAGGGGGCATCGGCGGTGTTCACCACCTTGCCGGTGCGGGCCACCCGGCCCACCAGCCCTTCGCCAAGCCGCATCCGGGTCTGGTGCACCGCCTCTTTCTTGAGGCCCTCGGTCGCGCAAAGCTCCAGCGTCTCCTCGTCGCGGAAGAGATAGATGGAGCAGACCTCGGTGCCCATGGAATCGGCGGTCAGATGGGTGATCTTGTCGAGGCGCGCCTGCCCGGCGGCATCCTCGGCCATGGTGTCGCGCAGCCGCCCCAGCAGCTTGCGGCTTTCACTCTCGAGACCGTCGGCCATGGCGCCCTCGCTCCTTCTTGCTCCAGCTACCAGCTATAGGCGAGCGGGACCGGGGAGGGAAAGGCCTTGTGACCCCGGCAGGCGGCATCCGGGGGCGGATACCGCCTGTTTGCGTCCGGCCTCAGGCGGCCTTGTCCAGATCGAAGGCATCGTGCAGCGCCTGCACGGCCAGTTCCATGTATTTCCGTTCGATCAGGACAGAGATCTTGATCTCGGAGGTGGTGATGACCTGAATGTTGATGTTCTCGTCCGAGAGCACCTTGAACATCTTCGCGGCGACCCCGGCGGCAGAGCGCATGCCGATGCCCACCACCGACACCTTGGCCACATCGCGTTCGGATTCGAGCTTGTCGAAGTTCAGGATTCCCGCCGCCTTGGCATCGTCCAGCGCCTTTTCGGCGCGGGCCACCTGATTGACCGGGCAGGAGAAAGTCATGTCGGTGACCCCGCCCACATGGCCCTTGTAGTTCAGTTCCGACACGTTCTGCACGATCATGTCTACATTCACGCCCGCATCGGCCAGCGTGCCGAAGATCGCCGCGGCGATGCCGGGGCGGTCCTCGATGGTGACGAGGGTCATCTTGGCCTCGTCGCGCGAAAAGGCCACACCGGCCACAACCTTGGATTCCATGATATCCTCCTCGTCGCAGACGAGCGTTCCGCCCTCGTCGGACATTTCCTCGAAGCTCGACAGCACGCGCAGCTTCACCTTGTAGCGCATTGCCAGTTCCACCGACCGCGTCTGCAGCACCTTGGCCCCGAGCGAGGCCAGTTCCAGCATCTCTTCGAAGCTGATTCGGTCCAGCTTGCGGGCCTTTTCGCAGATCCGCGGATCGGTAGTGTAGACGCCGTCCACATCGGTATAGATGTCGCAGCGTTCGGCGTCGAAGGCGGCGGCAAAGGCCACGGCGGTGGTGTCCGACCCGCCCCGGCCCAGCGTGGTGATGCGGCCCTCGGGGCTGACGCCCTGAAAGCCCGCGACCACGGCCACTTTCATGCCTTCGGCGAACTTGCGCAGGATGTTGTCGGAGGGAATTTCCTCGATCCGCGCGGAGCTGTGGGCGGAGGTGGTCTTCACCGGCACCTGCCAGCCCTGCCAGCTGCGGGCGGGGATGTCCATTTCCTGCAGGGTCAGCGCCATCAGACCGGCGGTGACGTTTTCGCCGGAGCTGACCACGGCGTCATATTCGCGGGCGTCGAACAGCGGCGAGGTTTCCTCGACATAGCCCACCAGTTTGTTGGTCTCGCCCGACATGGCAGAGACGATGACGATCACGTCATAGCCCTTGGCCACTTCGACGCCGACGCGCTTGGCAGCCCGGCGGATACGGTCCAGCGTGGCGACAGAAGTGCCGCCGAATTTCATCACGAGAACGGGCATGGGTCTTTCCCCGGGGGTCGTCAGAGTCCGCGCGCGGTTTACGCGCAGGGAAGATGCTGCGCAAGAGGCGCCGTGCGGCGGTCAGAACGGCGCTGCGGCGCGGAATTTGTGGCCAAGCCCGCCATCGGGATGACGCAGGCGCAGCTCTTCGGCATGCAGCATCAGGCGCGGATGCTCGGCGGCGGTGTCGGGGGCATAAAACGGATCGCCAAGGATCGGATGCCCCAGCGCCAGCATATGCACGCGAAGCTGGTGGCTGCGCCCGGTCAGCGGCATCAGATGCACGCGGGTTTCGGCATCGCTGGCCTTGATGACCCGCCAGTCGGTCTGGGCGGGGCGGCCCGTCTCGTGATCGACCTTCTGCAGCGGGCGGTTGGGCCAGTCCACGATCAGCGGCAGATCGACCTGCCCGGTCTTGGGCTCCAGCCGTCCGGCGACGCGGGCGAGATAGGTCTTCTTGGTGCGGCGGTGTTCGAACTGCAGCCCCAGATGGCGCTGCGCATGCGGGGTCAGGGCAAAGACCATCACGCCCGAGGTGTCGCGGTCCAGCCGGTGCACCAGCAGCACGGTGGGAAAGGCGGTGCGGAGCCGCGCGATCAGGCAGTCGGCCAGATCCGGGCCCTTGCCCGGCACCGACAGCAGGCCCGCAGGTTTGTCGACCACGAGGATTTCATGATCGGCATGCAGGATGGGGATGTCGCCCGAAGGCGGGGAATAGGCGGCGCTCATGGCGCCGTCCCTGCCATCGGGCGCGCGGCGGTGCAAGGTGGTCGGGCCATCTGCGCTGCCCTTCCGTCAGCGCGCGAAGGTGGCGTCGAGGATCGCCTGCAACTCGCGCGCGTCGTCTTCGGTGAAGGCGTCTGGCTGGTCGCTGTCCAGATCCAGCACCGCGATCAGCGCGCCCGTGGCATCGCGCACCGGCAGCACCAGTTCGGACCGGGTCGAGCTGGCGCAGGCGATATGGCCGGGAAAGGCGTCGACATCGGGCACCAGCTGCGCCGTGCCGCTGCGCGCGCAGGCGCCGCAGACGCCACGCTCGAACGGGATGACCAGACAGCCATGCCCGCCCTGATAGGGGCCGATCTTCAGCAGGTCGGGTTCGGTGACGCGGTAGAAGCCGGTCCAGTCGAAGCGGTCATCGGCGTGGTGGATTTCGCAGGCCAGCGTCGCCATCAGCGCGACGCTGTCGGTTTCGCCTTCGGTCAGCGCGGCGATGGTCTGCGCCAGTGTGGGGTAATGGACGGACATGAGGAGCCTTTCGCCTGAGACATCGCGCGGGGGCGCTGCCCCCGCACCCCCGGGATATTTCAGCCAAGAAGAAGTGCAAGCGCCGCGTGGCCGCACACCCGATGGTAAGGAATGAGGGCTAGCCTCTGGTCTGGTCGCGCCGGATGGAGGAAGATCATGAGACTGACCGTTCTCGACGGGGAAGAGCCGCAGATCCTGCGGGTGGACGAGCCGCGCATCGATTCTTCGGTGGCGATCCAGTTCAAGGATGCGGTGCGCGCCGCCGTCTCGCCGCAGGCCAGCCGGGTGGTGCTGGATCTGGGCGCGGTGGAGTTCATTGATTCGAGCGGGCTGGGGGCGATCGTGGCCGCGATGAAGGGCATGGGAGAGGGGCAGCGGCTGGATCTGGCGGTGCTGACGCCCATGGTCGACCGGGTGTTCCGGCTGACCCGGATGGACACGATCTTTGTCATCCATGACACGCTGGAGGCGGCACGCCGCGGCGCAGGACACTGACGCCCGGATCCGGGGAGGGGCGATGCCGCAGCAGGAGGTCAGCCGGAGCGACCGGATCTTCACGCTGGATCTGCGCAGCGCGCCGGAAGAGGTGCGCGCGGCGCTGGGGCTGGCCAGCGGCTGGCTTCTGGCGCGGGATCTGCCGCCGCAGGTGCGGGGCACGGTGGAGCTTGTGCTGGCCGAGGTGCTCAACAACGTGGTGGAACATGCCTATGGCGGCCTGTGCCGGGGCACCATCCATCTGGAAATCCTGCCAAGGGAGGGGCGCATCGACCTTGCGATCCGCGACACCGGCAGCGCCATGCCGGGCGGGCGGCCTCCGCCCGGTGAAAGGGTGGATCTGGACGTGCCGGAGGCGGATCTGCCGGAGGGCGGGTTCGGCTGGTTCCTGATCCGCCATCTGGCCGAACGGGTGCGCTATCGCCGCGAAGCCGGGGCGAACGTGCTGGAAATCCGCATTCCGCTGCCGCCTTCGGCATGAAGTCCTTTTGCCACCGGCGACAGATCGGGGGCAGGTTTCGCGAAAATGCCGCAATCTGCCCGCAATCCTGCCCGGTTGGACCGTCATACCAAAAGGGTAGCTGCCTAAAGCTTCCCTCGGCGTCACATCGAATCAGCCCCCACCTAAGGTGTGACGTCGAGGATTTCCCCCCATCCGGCCCCATCGCGCGGCGCTTCTGTGGAAGCGGCGCGTTTTTTGATTCGCGGGGCTGCGACCGGGACGGACCTGCCCCGCAAAGACCGCGAAAGCTCCGCATTTTCGCCCCGAAGACCGGCCATACAGAGAGGGTAGCTGCAACTGGCTTCCCTCGGTGCCACACCAATTCAGCCCCCACCTGGAGTGTGGCACCGAGGTCTGCAGCCACTGATCCAGACGAAGCCAGATTGACCCCGCCCCGGCCCTGCCTATGCTCGCGCCGACATCACAGGGGGGATCATCAGACCATGCGCGATTTTCAGCTGCCCGGCCGGTCGGCCGTCTATGCCCGGAACGGCATCTGCGCCACATCCCATCCGCTGGCCGCAGAGGCGGCGGTGTCCATCCTCAAGCAGGGCGGCAATGCGGTTGATGCGGCGATTGCGGGCGCGGTGCTGCTGGGGCTGGCCGAACCGCAGATGACCGGCATCGGCGGCGACTGTTTTGCGCTGATCTCTCCGGCGCCGGGGGCCGAGGTGGTCGCGGTCAACGGCTCGGGCCGGGCGCCCAAGGCGGCGCAGGCCGCCGATCTGCGCGCGCGCGGGCTTTCCACCGTGCCGCTCTACGGGCCGGAGGCGGTGACGCTGCCCGGGGCCGTCGACGCCTTCTGCACCATGTCCGAGCGCTGGGGGAAGCTGGGGCTGGCCGACAGCCTTGCCCCCGCCATCGCCTATATGGAGGAGGGTGTGCCGGTGGCGCCGCGCGTCGCCTTTGACTGGCAGGCCGATCACGGCGTGCTGCAGGGCGCGGCACGGCGGCATTTCCTGCAGGATGGCCGCGTGCCCCGGGTCGGCGACATCTTCCGCCTGCCCGGTCAGGCCGAGGTGCTGCGCCGCATCGCGCGCGACGGGCGCGCCGGGTTCTACGAAGGCGAGGTGGCCGAGGACATGCTGGCCACGCTGCAGGCGCTGGGCGGGCTGCACGAGGCAGAGGATTTTGCCGCCATGCGCTGCACGTTTGGCGCGCCGATCTCTGGCCAGTATCAGGGCCAGACGCTGCTGGAACATGCGCCGAACGGGCAGGGGGTGACGGCGATCCTGCTGCTCAACATCCTCAAGCGGTTCGACATTGCCGCCCTTGATCCCTTCGGCGCCGAGCGCGCCCATCTGGAGGCGGAGGCGGCGAAGCTGGCCTATGACGCGCGCAACCGCTTTCTGGCCGATGCCGATCACATGACCAAGCTTGACCGGCTGCTGAGCGATGATCTGGCCGACCAGCTTGCCGCGCTGATCGATCCCAGACGCGCCATGGCCGCGCCCGCGGAACTGAGCGAGGCGGTGCACAAGGACACGATCTACATCACCGTGGTGGATCGTGACCGCATGGCGGTGTCGCTGATCTATTCGATCTTCCACGGCTTCGGATCGGGCATCGCATCCGAAAAATTCGGCATCCTGTTCCAGAACCGGGGCGCGGGCTTCACGCTGGCCGAGGGCCATCCGAACGAGATGCGCGGCGGTGCGCGCCCCATGCACACGATCATTCCCGCCATGCTGGCCGAGGGCGGGCGCGTGACCATGCCCTTTGGCGTGATGGGCGGGCAGTATCAGCCCAATGGCCATGCGCGGGTGATGTCGAACCTGACCGATTTTGGCATGGATCCGCAAAGCGCGCTGGACGCGCCGCGCAGCTTTGCCACGGCGGGTGGGCTGGAGCTGGAACGCGGCTACCGGCCCGAGGTGCGCGCGGCGCTGGCGGAGATGGGGCATGACCTGCGCGAGCCCGCATCGCCCATCGGCGGGGCGCAGGCCATCCTGATCCATGACAGCGGCGTGCTGGAAGGCGCCTCCGACCCGCGCAAGGATGGCTGCGCCATCGGCTACTGACCGGGAGGGTGCCGGGGGCGCAGCGAGGCGCCCCCGCAAGGCTCAGTAGCTGTAGGCGCCGTAGATGCGGGACAGATCGCCCTGCCAGTCGCCGTGATAATGCTCCAGCAGTTCGTCGGCGGCGGTCTTGCCGCTGTCCACGCTTTCCTTCAGCGCGTTGAGGAAATGGGTCTCGTCAGGCAGAAGCCCGCCCGCGCCGGGGCAGGCCCGCGAGGTGAGCCCCGCTTCGGCGATGGCCAGCACCTCGCGCGCCAGATCGTGCATGTTGATGTTGCCCACCTGCGCCTGCAGCCCGTCGGTCGAGGCGGCGACGCGCAGCGCGTCGCGGGTCTGCGCATCCCAGCCCTTGACCAGATCCCATGCCGCATCCAGCGCGCCCTGATCGTAGGTCAGGCCAACCCACAGCGCGGGCAGCGCGCAGAGCCTGCGCCACGGCCCGCCATCGGCGCCGCGCATCTCGATGAATTTCTTCAGGCGCGCTTCGGGGAAGATGGTGGTCAGATGGTCGGCCCAGTCCGACAGGGTGGGCATCTCGCCCGGCAGGGCAGGCAGTTCGCCCTTCAGGAAATCGCGGAAGGACTGGCCGAGCGCGTCGATATACTCGCCGTTGCGGTAGACAAAATACATCGGCACATCGAGCGCGTAATCCACATAGCGTTCAAAGCCGAAACCGTCCTCGAACACGAAGGGCAGCATGCCGGTGCGCGCGCCGTCCAGATCGCGCCAGACCGCGCCGCGGAAGCTCTTCATGCCGTTGGGCTTGCCTTCGAAGAACGGCGAATTGGCAAAAAGCGCCGTGGCCACCGGCTGCAGCGCCAGCGCCACGCGCAGCTTCTGCACCATGTCGGCCTCTGACCCGAAATCGAGGTTCACCTGCACGGTGCAGGTGCGGCGCATCATCACCCGGCCCAGCGTGCCGACCTTGCCCATATAGCTGTCCATCAGCTTGTAGCGGCCCTTGGGCATCAGCGGCATGTCGTCGTGATGCCATTCCGGCGCGGCGCCCAGCCCGATGAAGCCCACGCCGATCTCGTCGGCGATGCCCTTCACCTCGCGCAGGTGTTCGTTCACCTCGTCGCAGGTCTGGTGGATGGTCTCCAGCGGGGCGCCGGACAGTTCCAGCGCGCCACCCGGCTCCAGCGAGACATTGGCATCGCCCTTGGTCAGCCCGATCAGCTTGCCCGCCTCGCGCACCTCGGCCCAGCCGAAACGGTCGCGCAGGCCTTCAAGCACGGCAAGGATCGACCGCGGCCCCTCATAGGGCAGCGGCGCGTGGGTGTCGGTCAGATAGCCGAATTTTTCGTGTTCCGTGCCGATGCGCCAGTCGGATTTGGGCTTGCAGCCCGAGGCGAGATATTCCGCCAGCTGTGTCTGATGCTCGATCGGCCCGCCGCCGGTTTGAGGGATGGACATAAGGAAGGCTCCGATCTGGCTGCCGGTGGGTTCGGCGCTCAGGGATGGTCAGAATGACCGACCTTGTCAATGCAGACGGAGGGCGGCAGCCGCGGCGCGCGGCGCCTGCCAGATCATCACCGGACCCGCGCCCGGTTTCTGCATCAGGGCCAGCATGCGTTCGGTGCGCAGGTCGGGCAGGGTGGCAAAGGCGTCGAAAAGCTGGTCCGCCCCTTCGGCGGTCAGCGGAATGGCCAGCGTGGTGCCGTCATCGCTGCGCAGCAGCCAGTGCGGTGGCCGGGCGGACGGATCGAGCATCAGCCGGTCCAGCCGGTCCAGATCCGCGACCCCGCCGGTCAGCGGGCCGAAATAGGCGATCCGCCCCTCCAGCACCTGCACCACGCCCGGCCCGCCGGTGCCGATGCGGAAGCGTGCCCGCTGCACCCCGGCCACCAGCAGCACGGCGCCAAGCGCCACCACCACCCAGCCGATCCATGCCAGCAGCCCGCCGGTGAAGATCGCCCAGTAAAGCCCCAGCAGCGTCACCGCCGCCCCCGCCAGCACCTCGCGCCAGCGATGGATCTGCGCGCGGGCTTCGGGCCGAAGAAAGCTCATGCCTCTGCTCCTGCCCGTGTGGGCGCGCCTGCGGCGAAACCTCTGGCGGCGCGGGTCATTGCCAGTCTCCGCACTGCGCCTGCCACAGCGTCAGGGCCGCCACGGCGGCGGTGTCGGCGCGCAGGATCCGCGGGCCAAGGGCGATGGCCTGCGCCCGCTCCATCGCGTGCAGCCGGGCGCGTTCGCTGTCGGAAAATCCGCCCTCGGGGCCGATCAGCACGGCGGCGGGGGCGGGGCTGCGCGCAAGTGCCGCGCCGGGATCACCCGCGCCCGCCTGTTTCTCGTCGCAGAACACCAGCGCGCGGTCGGGCCAGTCGGCCAGCAGCCGGTCGAGCCGGACCAGATCGGCCACCTCTGGCACGAAGGTGGCGCCGCATTGCTCCGCCGCCTCCACCGCATGGGCCTGCAGCCGGTCCTGCCGGATACGTTCGGAATTTGTGAATTCGGTCTGCACCGGCAGAATCCGCCGCACCCCCAGCTCCACCGCCTTTTCCACGATGAAATCGGTGCGGGCTTTCTTGATCGGGGCAAAGATCAGCCACAGGTCGGGCGGCGTGCCCTGCACCCGGGTCTGGTTGGCGCAGAGCAGCGTGCCGCCGCGTTTTCCCGCCTCCTCGACCTCGGCCCGCCATTCGCCATCGCGCCCGTTGAACAGCGCTATGGCGGCCCCGGGACCAAGCCGCATCACGGAAAAGAGATAATGTGCCTGCTCCCGTGTCAGGGGGACAGGTTGTCCCGCGCCCAGCGGGTGATCTACAAACAGTCGAACCTTGGCTTCCATGAGGCAGACCATATGACCCAACCCAGACCAGCGCCAGATCCCGCGGGCCATGTTTCCGATGCCGTGCGCGGCAACTGGGTCGACCACCGCGCGCCAAGCTGGGCGCGGCCCTATCTGCGGCTCAGCCGCGCCGACCGGCCCATCGGCACTTGGCTGCTGCTGCTGCCCTGCTGGTGGGGGCTGCTGCTGGCCATGGTGGCGGACGGGCAGGCGCGCTGGTTCGACCTGTGGATCTTTGCGGGCTGCGGGCTGGGCGCCTTTCTGATGCGGGGTGCGGGCTGCACATGGAACGACATCACCGACCGCCATATCGACGGCAAGGTGGCGCGCACCGCCTCGCGGCCCATTCCCTCCGGTCAGGTCAGCGCCAAGGGCGCGCTGCTCTGGGTCGTGGCGCAGTGCCTTGTGGCGCTGGCCATCCTGCTGACCTTCCCGCCCATGGCGATTCTGCTGGGGGTGGTGTCGCTGCTGCCGGTGGCCATCTATCCCTTTGCCAAGCGGTTTACATGGTGGCCGCAGGTGTTTCTGGGCATCGCCTTCAACTGGGGGGCGCTGCTGGGCTGGACCGCGCATAGCGGCAGCCTTGGCTGGCCTGCGGTGATCCTTTATCTGGCGGGCATGGCGTGGACGCTGTTCTACGACACGATCTATGCCCATCAGGACAAGGAAGACGACGCGCTGATCGGGGTCAAATCCACCGCGCGGCTTTTTGGCGATGACCGCACCCCCGCATGGCTTGCCCGGTTTCTGGTGGCCACGGTGGCGCTGATGGGGCTCGCCGTGGTGCTGGCCGCCCCCCGGGGCGAGATTCTGCAGCTGGTGCTGCTGGCGGGCGGGCCATGGGCCATGGGCTGGCACATGATGTGGCAGCTGCGGCGACTCAACGTGACGGATAACGACGGACTTCTGCGGCTCTTCCGTTCAAACCGCGATGCGGGCCTGCTGCCTGTGCTGTTTTTCGCCACCGCGCTGGTGGCGTGATTGCGCAGGGGCGGACCGCGCCCTATCAGACCTTGGATGAATTTTAGGAAAGCGACGCGCCCATGCGCCTTTCACGGCTGCTCATTCCCATTGCCGCCCTTCTCGCCGCAGCGCTGCTGTGCGTGGTGGCGGCGTTCTTTTCCGTCCGCCTTGTCGAGGACAATTCACGCGACAGCGTCGCCTCGGCGCTGACCCGCGACGGACAGGACTGGGCGGAGGTCGATGTCAACGGATTGCAGGTCTTCCTGATCGGCACCGCCCCGGACGAGGCCGCGCGGTTCCGCGCCATGACCGTCGCGGGATCGGTGGTGGATTCGGCGCGGGTCATCGACCAGATGCTGGTGGCCGAGGGCGACGATCTGGCGCCGCCGCGCTTTTCCATGGAGATCCTGCGCAACGATGCGGGGATCTCGGTGATCGGGCTGGTGCCCTCCTCCTCGGATCGCGACCGGCTGATGGCGGGGTTCGCCGATATGGCGGGCGAGACGGCGCAGGTGTCGGACCTGCTGGAGGAGGCGGAGTTTCCCGCCCCCGACGGCTGGCGGGATGCCGTGACCTTCGCGCAGCGGGCGCTGCGCGATCTGCCCCGGTCCAAGGTGTCGGTCGCGGCGGGTCAGGTGCATATCAAGGCCATGACCGAAAGCGAGGAGGACCGCCGCCGGATCGAGGCGGATCTGCGCCGCCGCCTGCCCGAAGCGGTGGCGCTGACGCTGGATCTGTCGGCGCCGCGTCCGGTCATCAGCCCCTTCACCCTGCGCTTCGTGATCGACGAGGGCGGCGCGCGGCTTGATGCCTGTTCCGCCGATACCGAAGAGGCGCGGGACCAGATCCTTGCCGCTGCGAAAAAGGCGGGCGTGGCCGGGGAGGCCACCTGCCGTCTGGGTCTGGGCGTGCCCTCCAGCCGCTGGGGCGAGGCGGCGGCGCGCGGCATCGCGGGTGTTGCGGAACTGGGCGGCGGCTCCATCACCTTTTCCAACGCCGATGTGGCGCTGCTGGCGGTGGAGGGCACCGATCAGGGGCTGTTCGACCGCGTGGTGGGCGAGCTGGAAAACGGCCTGCCGGACGTGTTCGTGCTGCATGCCGATCTGCCGCAGCCGCCCGAGGCCGCCGAACAGGGCCCGCCGGAATTCACCGCCACGCTCAGCCCCGAAGGCGGGGTGCAGCTGCGCGGGCGGATCAATTCCGACCTGACCCGCCAGACCGCCGACAGCTTCGCCAAGGCGCGGTTCGGCTCGGGCGCGGTCTATACCGCCGCCCGCGTGGTGGAGGGACTGCCCGCCAACTGGCCCGCGCGGGTTCTGGCCGGGCTGGAGGCGCTGGGATCGCTTGCCAACGGGTCGGTGCGCGTCACCCCCGACCTGATCGAGGTGCGCGGCACGACCGGCAATTCCGAAGCCAGCGCCGACATTGCCGCGCTGCTGCTCGACAAGCTGGGCGATGCCGAGGAGTTCGACATCGCCGTGACCTATGACGAAAAGCTGGACCCGACGCTGGGCATTCCCACCCCCGAGGAATGTGTGGCGCAGATCACCGGCATCATCGGCGACCGCAAGATCAGCTTCGAGCCGGGATCGGCCACGCTGGATGCCTCGGCCAAGGACATCATGGATGACATCGCGGAGCTGCTGCAGCTGTGCGGGGACATCCCGCTGGAAATTCAGGGCCATACCGACAGTCAGGGCCGCGACGAGATGAACCAGCAGCTGAGCCAGAGCCGGGCGCAGTCGGTGCTGGACGCGCTGCGCAACCGCCGGGTGCTGGTGGCGGGCTATACCGTGACCGGCTATGGCGAGACCCAGCCGATCGCGGATAACGGCACCGAAGAGGGCCGCGAATCCAACCGCCGGATCGAGTTCAAGCTGATCGAAGCCGAACCGGCGGTTGACGAAACGGACGCGGTGGAGGAAACGGAAGCGGACGCAGAAGACGGGGACGGCGCGGCAGAGGCAGAACCTGACGCGCCGGAAGAAGGGACCGGGGAATGAACCGCACCGAATTCATCATCGCAACGGCGATCATTCTCTTTGTGGCCTTCTGCACGGGCTGGTTCGCCAACTGGCTGATCCATCGCTTCAAACGGGTCTCTCAGGCCGATGTGGACCAGCTTGAAAAGATGAGTCAGGAACTGCACGAGGCGGAAGAAACCCGCGATCAGGCCATCACCTATCTGCAGCAGCGCGAAGCGGAACTGACCAACCAGCTGGCCCAGACCGAGGCGGAGCTGTCTGCCGCCATGGAAGGGCTGCGCGAGGCCCGGCACGAGGCCGAGGATCTGCGCAGCTGGATAGAACGTCACCATACCGGCACCGCCTGACCGCGCGGCGCCGACCGATCAGGAACGGAACACGGATGTCTTTTGTCACGCTGGTGCGCCACGGGCAGGCCAATACCCACGCCCGCGACGAAGCAAGCTATGACCAGCTGAGCGATCTGGGCCGCCAGCAGGCGCGCTGGCTGGGCGACCATCTGCGCGCCACGGGCGAGGTGTTTGCCCGCGCCTATTGCGGCACGCTGGAACGCCATGTGGAAACCGCGCGCGAAATGGCCTTGGATCTGGAGGTGGTGCGCGACCCCCGGCTGAACGAGCTGGAATATTTCACCATGGCGCAGCTTCTGGAAACCCAGCACGGCGTCGCCATGCCGGTGGACCGCGAAGCCTTTGTGCTGCATCTGCCGCGCGTGTTCAGCTACTGGCGCGAGGACCGGCTGGAGGGTGCCCCGGAAACCTTCGCCGATTTCGAGGCCCGCGTGCGCGACGTGCTGGCCGAGATCGCGGCGGGAGAGGGGCGCGCCATCGCCATCACCTCGGGCGGGCTGATCGGCATGGCGATGCGGGTGACCATGGGGCTGGAAATGCAGGCGCTGGCCCATGCCTGCATCGCGGTCGAAAACTCCTCGCTGCACCGGTTCCAGCCGCTGCCCACCGGGCTTGCGCTGACGCTGTTCAACGCGGTGCCGCATCTGGAAAGCCCTGACCGCGCGCTGATGCGCACCCATCTCTGAGGATCTGACGGAACCATGACACATCTGTGGGTGCGCGCCGAACCCCGCGCCAACGAGCAGCGGGTGGGGATCACCCCCGAAGGTGTGGCGGCGCTGCGGGCGTTGGGGATGCGGGTCACGGTCGAGGACAGCGGCGCCCGCGCCATCGCCACTGCCGGCTACCGCGCCGCCGGGGCGGAGATCGCCCCCGAAGGCAGCTGGCCCGCAGCCCCCGCCGAGGCGCTGATCTTCGGGCTGAAGGAACTGCCCGAGGATGGCACGCCGCTGCGCCACCGCCACATCATGTTTGGTCATGGCTTCAAGGGCCAGCCCGCCGGGCAGGTGCTGCTGCGCCGCTTCCACGCGGGGGGCGGCACGCTTTACGATCTGGAATATCTCACCGATGCGCAGGGCCGCCGGGTCGCGGCGTTTGGCTACTGGGCGGGCTATGCCGGGGCGGCGGTGACGCTGCTGGCATGGGCGGCGCAGGCGCGGGGCGGCATCTGCCCGCCGGTGTCGGTCTGGGCCGATGCGGGCGCGATGGAAGCTGCGGTGCGCGACGAGCTGGATGCCACGGGCAGCCGTCCGCGCGCGCTGGTCATCGGGGCGCTGGGGCGTGTCGGCACCGGCGCCACCGATCTTTGTGCGAAGTCGGGGGTGGAGGTCACGCAATGGGACATGGCCGAAACCGCGCATGGCGGACCCTTCCCCGAGGTGCTGGCGCATGAGGTGTTTTTCAACTGCATCCTCGCGCGGCCCGGCACGCCGGTCTTTGTGCCCGCCGAGGCGCGGCAGGCAGAGCGGCGGCTGCGCGTCATCGGCGACATTGCCTGCGATCCCGACAGCGATTTTTCCCCGGTCAAGGTCTATGACCGCGTCACCGACTGGCAGGCGCCGGTGATCCGCACCCATGAGACGCCGGTGCTGGATGTCATGGCCATCGACAACCTGCCCTCGCTGCTGCCGCGCGAAAGCTCCGAGGATTTTGCCGCCCAGCTTCTGCCGCATCTGCTGGCGCTGGATCAGCTGGATGCGGGCGTCTGGGGCCGGGCGGCCACGGTCTTCCGCGACTATCTGGCCAACCGGCTGTAAACTCAGCCGCCCGGCGGGGCGCCTTCGTCCTGATCGCCGGGCAGCGGGCGCGAGGTGGCGCGGCAGATGTCGCGCAGCGCGTTGCGCAGGCCCTCTTCCAGCGTCGGATGGTAGAACGGGCGCGACAGCAGATCCGAGGCGGTGTGGCCTTCGGTGATCGCCCAAGCCAGCAGATGACCCAGATGTTCGCCCCCGGGCGCGCAGATTTCGGCCCCGGTCAGGCGCCCGTCGGGGGCGGCGGCCTGCAGCAGCACCTGCCCGTGGCCGCGCGCCTCCACCCGGGCGCGGCCCTGATCGCCGTAATCCGACCGCCCGGTCAGCGCCTCGCCCTGCGGCGCACGGCCCACCTGCACCACCGGCGGGTCGGTGAAGATCATGCTGGACGGCACCATGCGCGCGGAGCGCACCACCGCAGGCCATGCCACCGCGTTGCGCCCGGCAATGGCGCCCTCGGCAGAGGCTTCGTGCAGCACCGGACGGTCGGCATTGGCATCCCCCGCGATGAAGACCGGCGCCTCGCCGCATTGCAGGGTTTCGCGGTCAAAGACCGGCACGCCATGATCGTCCAGCGTCAGCCCCGCCGCCTCCAGCCCCAGATCCCGGACATTCGGCGGGCGCCCGGCGGCAAGCAGCACGCGGTCGAACTCCGCAGATCCGCCCTCCCAGCTAAGCCGCACGGCCTCGCCCGCATCCTCGGGCGTGGCCTTGGTGCCCAAATGCAGCACCATCTCGCGGCGCAGGGTGGTCAGCAGCGCCTCGTGCACGGCATCGTCGGCAAGCCCGCCCAGCCGGTCGGCATGATCGAAGAGCGTCACCTCGACCCCGAGCCGCGCCATGGCCTGCGCCAGTTCCAGCCCGATGGGCCCGGCGCCGATCACCGCCAGCCGCTTCGGCAGATCGGGCAGGTCGAACACCGTCTGGTTGGTCAGCACCCGGTCGCCCAAATCCTTGAACGGGCCGGGCACCACCGGCGCCGACCCGGTGGCCAGCACCACGGCGCGGGCGGTGACGCGGCGGCCATCCTCCAGCACCAGCTCGCCCGGCGCGGTGAACCGGGCGCGGGACTGCACGCAGGTGCCTTCGGGCAGGGACTCGAACCCCTCCTTGGTGCTGGCAACAAAATCGTCGCGCAGCGCGCGGACGCGGGCCATCACCGCTGCGCCGTCGATCAGCGGCGGCTGGGTCATGACCCCGAATTCCGGCGCCAGCCGCACGCCATGGGCGGCATTGCCGGCGGCGATCAGCAGCTTGGACGGCATGCAGCCCACCGTGGCGCAGACCGTGCCCGCGAAATAGGGGTCGATCAGCAGGGTCCGCGCGCCTGCCTTGCGCGCGCTGCGTTCGGCGGCAAGCCCGGCGGTGCCCGCGCCCAGAATGGCCACGTCGCAGCTGAGATCGGTCATATTCCTGTCCTTTCGGGTGCGTTGCGGCGCGCGCCTGTCGTCCGCCCGCCGCATCCTCAACCAAGCCGCCGCGTCCCGGGTTCCGTCGCGGCGGCGGGAACCTCGGGGCGTTCGGGGCTGTTGGACATCAAAGCCCGGGCCGCTGCGCGCCCCCCAGCCACGGAGTTCCCATGCAGACTACCCTGACAGTGAACGGTCACACGCGGAGCGTGGACCATGACCCACGCACCACGCTGCTGGACGCCCTGCGCGACAGCCTGCGCCTGACCGGCACCAAGAAAGGCTGCGATCATGGCCAGTGCGGCGCCTGCACCGTGCTGGTCAACGGTCGCCGCATCAATGCCTGCCTGACGCTGGCTGCCATGCATGACGGCGACGAGATCACCACCATCGAAGGTCTGGGCGAGCCCGGCGCGCTGTCGCCGCTGCAGCAGGCCTTCGTGTCCTGCGACGGCTATCAGTGCGGCTTCTGCACTTCTGGGCAGATCATGTCGGCCACCGGCATGCTGGAGGAACTGGCGCGCGGCGATCCCTCGCATGCCTCACCCGATCTGGCGCAGGTCAGCGCCGATGATGCCGAAATCGCCGAACGGATGAGCGGCAATCTCTGCCGCTGCGCCGCCTATCCATTCATCCGCGAGGCGATCAGCCTTGGCGCGAAGGGAGAGCGGTCATGAGAGCGTTTGACTACACCCGCGCCGAAAGCCTCGATCAGGCTGCCGCCGCACTGGATCCTGCCGCCAGCGTGATCGCGGGCGGCACCAACCTGCTTGATCTGATGAAACTGCAGGTCATGACCCCCGAACGGGTGGTGGACATCACGCGCCTGCCCGGTCTGGACGCCATCGAGCCCGAGGGTGAGGGCCTGCGCCTTGGCGCCCTGGTGCGCAATTCCGACCTTGCCGCCGATCCGCGCATCCGCGCGCGCTATCCGCTGCTGTCCCGCGCGCTGCTCTCTGGCGCGTCGGGGCAGATCCGCAACAAGGCGACCACCGGCGGCAACCTGCTGCAGCGCACCCGCTGCCCGTATTTCTATGACCCGGCGATGGCCTGCAGCAAGCGCGAGCCCGGCGCGGGCTGCGCGGCACAGGGCGGCGTGGGGCGGATGCTGGCAATCTTCGGCACCTCGGACGCCTGTCTTGCCGCGCATCCTTCCGACATGGCGGTGGCGCTGCGCGCGCTTGACGCCGAGGTGGAGGTGCGCAGCCGCGATGGCGGCTTGCGTCGGCTGGCTCTGGACGAGCTTTACCGCCTGCCGGGCGACCGCCCCGATCTGGAAACCACGCTCGCCGCAGATGACCTTATCACGGCGGTGATCCTGCCCGCGCCGGTGGCGGGATCGGTGCAGGCCTATCGCAAGCTGCGCGACCGCGCCTCCTATGCCTTTGCGCTGGTGTCGGTGGCTGCCGTGATCCGCATGGATCAGGGCCGCATCGGACAGGCGGCGCTGGCCTTTGGCGGCGTGGCGCCGCGCCCGTGGCGCGATGCGGGGCTTGAGGCGATGCTGCATGGCAAAACGCCCGACGAGGCGCTGTTCCGCGAGGTGGCGCAGCGGCTGACCGCCGATCCCGCGCCCAATCCCGATACCGAGTTCAAGCGCCCGCTGCTGCGCCGCACGCTGGTTGCGGTGCTGCGCGAGGCGACCGGGCTCGCCCAACCCTCCATCGGCACCGATGCCACGAAGGACGCCGCATGACCCAGACTTTCCGCATGGACAAGCCGCAGCCCCGGCTGCTGGACGAAACCCGGCAGGGCGTGATCGGCACGTCCATGGACCGGCCCGACGGCCCGCTGAAGGTCAGCGGTCAGGCCACCTATACCGCCGACGCGCTGCCCGAGGGCTGCGTGCATGGCATGCTGGTGCGCGCCACGGTGACGCGGGGCCATCTGCGCGACATCGACCGCGACAGCATCGCCGACATTCCCGGCCTGCTGGCGGTGGTGCGCGACCCGCGCTTCCTGCGCAACCCGGCGCAGGGCATGGCCGGGGAGGCGCCGGACCAGCCGGGCGACCGCATCGACTATCACGGCCAGCCGGTGGCGCTGGTGGTGGCCGAAACCTTCGAGGCGGCGCGCGACGGGGCGCTGCGGCTGAAGCTGCGCTTTGACAGCGTGGCGGCAGAGGTGGACCCGGACCATGCCACGGAGGTGGAGCCGCAGGATCCGACCGAAAGCGGCGACTGGAACGCCGCATGGTCCGGTGCCGCGCATCAGGTCGATGTGGTCTATACCACGCCCTGCCATGCGTCGGCGGCGATGGAGCCGCATGCTGCCGTGGCCGAATGGCAGGGCGACCGGCTGATCCTGCGCGGCGCGCTGCAGATGCTGCGTTTCAACCGCAAGGAACTGGCCGATGCGGTGGGGATCCCGCCCGAACAGGTGCAGATCCTCGCGCCCTATGTCGGCGGCGGCTTCGGCTCCAAGCTGGGCATCGGCACCGAGGCGGTGGCGGCGGCGCTGGCCGCGCGCGAACTGGGCCGCCCGGTGCGTGTGGTCATGGCGCGGCAGACCGTGTTTGACGCCGTGCTGCGCCGCACCGAAACGCGGCAGCACCTGCAGCTGGCCGCCGATGCCGAAGGCAAGCTGCTGGCGCTGGGCCATGACGACCGGGTGTCGAACCTGCCCGGAGAGGAATTTGCCGAACCGGTCAGCAGCGCCTCGCAGTTTCTGTACGGCGCCCGCGCGACGCGGTTCCGGCAGGACATGGTGCGGGTGCATCGCGTGGGCGCTGGCTCGGTCCGCGCCCCGGGCGAGGCGGTGGGGGTCATCGCCATCGAGGCGGCGATGGACGAGCTTGCCGACGCGCTGGGCATGTGCCCGGTGGAGCTGCGGCTGCGCAACCTGCCCGACCAGCACCCGGTGACGGGACAGCCCTTCAGCGCCCGCGCGCTGGCCGACTGCCTGCGCGAAGGGGCAAAAAGCTTCGGCTGGTCCGACCGGCAGGCGCCGGGGGCGCGGCAGGAGGGCGACTGGCTGATCGGCATGGGCATGGCCTCGGCGGCGCGGCCCAACATGCTGGTGAAATCCGCAGCCCGGGTGCGGCTCTCTGCCGAAGGTGCCGTGGTGGAAACCGACATGACCGATATCGGCACCGGCACCTATGCCGTGCTGACGCAGGTCGCCGCCGAAATGCTGGGCCTGCCGCCGGGGCAGGTGACGGTCAAGCTGGGCGACACTGATCTGCCGGGCGCCTCCGGCTCTGGCGGCTCGTTCGGCGCCAGTTCCTCGGGCTCGGCGGTGTTTCTGGCCGCGAAGAAGATCCGCGACCGGCTCGCCGCCAAGCTGGGCTGCGCGCCCGAGGATTTGAGCCTGCAGGACGGGCTGGCGCGCGGCGCCAATCTGGAGGCGCCGATCAATGACCTGCTGGCCGGCGAGGTGCTGGTGGAAGAGGCCGAGATCAAGGGCGGCAAGACGGCGGAAAGCCATTTCTCTGCCGGGTTCGGCGCGCATTTCTGCGAGGTGGCGGTGCATCGTTGGACCGGCGAGGTGCGGGTGCGCCGGATGCATGGCACCTTTGCCATGGGCCGGGTGCTGAACGAAAAAACCGCCCGGTCTCAGGCGGTGGGTGGCATGATCTGGGGGGTGGGATCCGCCCTGCACGAGGACATGTCGCATGATCCGCGCACCGGCCATGTGGTGACCCGCGATCTGGCCAATTACCACATCGCCTCCCATGCCGACATTCCGCGCGACATGCAGGCGGTGTTTCTGGAAGAGCGCGACGATTTCGCCAACCCGCTGCAGAGCAAGGGCGTGGGCGAACTGGGCATTTCCGGGGCAGGGGGCGCGGTGCTGAACGCCATCCACAACGCCTGCGGCGTGCGCATCCGCGACATTCCCGCAACGCCAGACCGCGTCATCGCCGCGCTGGAGGCGGCGGGACGCTGAGGCAGGGCGCCGCGCCCGGCACGATCCGGGCGCGGCGCGATCCGTCTTATTCCGCTGCGCCGACGTGCTCGTCCAGCACTTCGGCGAAATCCTCGTAGGACATGTTGGAATAGGGCTTGCCGTCGATGAGGAAGGACGGCGTGGAGGTGATGTTGTCGCGCGTCGCGTTGGCCTGATACCATTCCACCAGCGTGCGCAGCTGTTCGCCGTCATTCAGGCAGGCATCCAGCTGGTCGCGGCCCACACCGGCCATCAGGCCGATCTTGCGCAGGCTGTCCGCAATGGCCTGATCCGAATTCTGCCGCACCCAGTCGTTCTGGGTCTTGTAGATCATGTCGGTGATGCCGAAGAATTTCTCGGGCCCGCCGCAGCGTGCCACCAGCGAGGCCCACATGCCGTATTTGTCGAAATAGACCTCGCGGTAGACCAGCTTGACCTTGCCGGTCTCGATGTAATTCTCCTCGATCTGCGGCAGCACGTTGGTGGCGAAGCTGGCGCAGTGCGGGCAGGTGTAGGAGGCGTATTCGATCATCTCCACCGGCGCGTCGACATCGCCCTTCACCATCTCGATCACCTGCGGCGCCTCGGCCTCGGCGGTGCTGTCCTGCGCTGCGGCAGCGCCGGGCAGGGCGCCCGTGGCCGAAAGGCCGGGCCCGGTCAGAAGCCAGCCGCCGCCGAGGGCGAAGGCGGTCGCAAGGGCTGCAACGGGAAGAATTCGGGTCATCTGAGATCCTCTTGAGTAAAAACTGCCGCGGCTCAGCCGCGGGATTTGGCGATCACATGGCCGGCAAGACGCGCCAGCGCCTGCCGCAATCCGTCATCGGCGATGCCCCCCGCCACGCCCTCCGCCTCTGCGGTGATTTCCGGCGCTTGGGTGTCGGCGGGTTTGCGGGGCGCGTGGCCAAAGGCCACCCGGCCTTCGGCAAAGCCGGTTGCGGCGGTCTGGGTGATGCGGATGCGGGCGATGGCGTTGTAGCCGTAGACGGCATTGACCTTTTCGCGCAGCGGTTCCTTCTGCATTTCCAGCAGCGGTGCCTGCGCGCCGGTGGTCAGCAGGGTCAGCGTGGCGCCAAAGCCGCCCCGGCCATAGCTGATCTCTACCGGGCGGGCGATGGCGGCGATGTCGGCGCCCGCGATCTCCTCCCAATGGGTCAGCAGCCGGGACTGCGCAAAGCCCCGGGATTCGCTGGCCCGGCGGATCTGCGAGTTCAGCAGCCCCGAGGTGCGCGCGAAGCCATAGGTGGTGCCCTTGTGCCGTGCCATCTTGAATCCCTCTGCCTGACGCTATTCTAGTGACCGCGCCTTCCGGCGCCAGTCCGGAATCAGGAATGTGGCAAACGATCAAGGGAATGTCAGACGTGTGTGACCCGGCAAGGCCCCGCGACCTGCTGCACTGGTATGACCGCCATGCCCGTGTTCTGCCGTGGCGGTTGTCCCCCGCCGACCGTGCGGCGGGTGTCGTGCCGGATCCCTATCGCATCTGGCTGTCCGAGGTGATGCTGCAGCAGACCACTGTCGCGGCGGTGAAGGAGTATTTTCTGGCCTTCACTGCACGCTGGCCCACGGTCACCGCTCTGGCCGCCGCCCCGGATGCCGAGGTGATGGCGGCATGGGCCGGGCTTGGCTATTACGCCCGCGCCCGCAACCTGCTGAAATGCGCCCGCGCCGTGGCCAGCGATCACGGCGGGGTGTTTCCCGACACGCTGGAGGGGCTGCGCGCCCTGCCGGGGATCGGGCCCTATACGGCGGCGGCGGTGGCGGCCATCGCCTTTGACCGGCCCGAAGTGGTGGTGGACGGCAATGTGGAACGGGTCATGGCGCGGCTTCATGACGAACACATGCCGCTGCCGCAGGCCAAGCCGGTGCTGACCGCCCATGCCGCAGCCCTGACGCCGCAGACCCGGCCCGGCGATTACGCGCAGGCGGTGATGGATCTGGGCGCCACGGTCTGCACGCCGCGCAATCCGCTCTGCGGGCTCTGCCCGTGGCGCGGCCCCTGCGCGGCCTGGGCAGCGGGCACCCAGCTTGAACTGCCGAAGAAGACCCCGAAGAAGCGCAAGCCCACCCGGCTGGGCATCGCCTATCTGGCGCGGCGGGTCGATGGCGCATGGCTGCTGGAACAGCGCCCCGACAGCGGGCTTCTGGGCGGGATGCTGGGCTGGCCGGGCAGCGACTGGTCCGAGACCCCGCCCGAGGAGGCGCCGCCCATCCGCGCCGAATGGAAGACCGTGTCCGAAGAGGCGCGGCACACCTTCACGCATTTCCACCTGCGGCTGGTGGTGCGCACGGCCCTGGTGCCCATGGACCGCGCGCCTGCGCGCGGCATGTTCGTGGAGCCCGACACCTTTGACCCCGAGGCGCTGCCCACCGTCATGCGCAAGGCCTTTGCGCTGGTGGGGCGCTGAGCGGGCTTGACCGGCGCGAGATGCCGCAGTGAAATCGCGCCATTGCCTGCTAGGGTGATGTCGCAGCTTGCCGGCAGCGGGCCCGCGCCCCTGTTACGGCAGCCCGAGCCGCCCCGATGCCGGATCGTCAAGGATATGGGCTCATGGTCACGACCACCGCTTCGATCTCGCGCCTTGGCGCCGCGCTGCCGTTCTGGCTGGTCTATGCGCTGCCGCCGCTGCTGTGGCTGGGGGCGGTGCAGGGCGGGCTGTGGGTGCTGCTGGCGCCGCTGGTGACATGGTATCTGTTTTCGGCGCTGGATGCGGCGCTGGGTCTTAACGAGCAGAATGCCGATCCGCAGACCCCCGAGGCGGCGCTGCGCTGGTATCGCTTAGGCGTCATGCTCTGGGCGCCGGTGCAGGCGGTGACGCTGTTCGGGCTGATCTGGTATGTGCAGGCCAGCACGCATCTGGGCGGGTGGGAGAAATTCGGGCTGTTCTTCGGCACGGGGGTGATGACCGGCACGGTGGGCATCGTCTATTCCCACGAGCTTTTGCACCAGCGCAACCGGCTGGAGCGGCGGCTGGGCGACCTGTTGCTGGCCATGGTGCTTTATTCGCATTTCCGGTCGGAACATCTGCTGGTGCATCACCTCTGGGTCGGCACGCCGCGCGATCCGGTCAGCGCGCGCTATAACGAGGGGTTTCACCGCTATTACGCGCGGGTGTTGCGCGACTGCCCGCGCTCGGCCTTCCGCGCCGAGGCGGCGCTGCTGGCGCGGCGCGGCCTGCCATGGTGGCACCGGCGCAACCCGTTCTGGCTGTATCTTGGCCTGCAGGCGGCGCTGCTGGCGCTGGCGGCTGCCTTGGGCGGCTGGGGTGGTCTGGCGCTGTTTCTGGTGCAGGCGGGGGTGGCGATCTGGCAGCTGGAGCTGACCAATTACGTCGAGCATTACGCGCTGACCCGCAAGCATCTGGGCGAGGGGCGCTATGAGCATGTGAAGCCGCATCATTCGTGGAACGCCTCGCATAGGGCCACCAACTGGCTGCTCATCAACCTGCAGCGCCATTCGGACCATCATTACAAGCCCGACCGGCGCTTTCCCCTGCTGCAGAGCTATGCCGAGACCGAGGCGCCGCAGCTGCCCTATGGCTATCCGGTGATGACCATGGCCGCGATGATCCCGCCGCTGTGGCGGCGGATCATGAACCCGAGGGTGCGGGCATGGCGGCGGCGCTGGTATCCCGAGATCGAGGACTGGTCGGCGTATAACCGGGGCGCTCTGCCGCTGCCGCGCGGGGCGTCCTGAGCGGCGTCGTGCGGGCTGCGCGGCAGCGACGCGGGGGTTTCACACCCCCGCACCCCCGTGGAGTTTAGGGGCAAGATGAAGGAGGCGGCTTGCCTTTGTGCCCGTGGCTTCGCAACATGGGTGGTTCCGGAGAGACGAAGGGGATCCCATGTCGCTTGCTGATGCTGCGCGCGCGGTGCGCGAAAACGCCTATGTGCCCTATTCGCGGTTCAAGGTGGGGGCGGCGCTGCGCTCTGCCTCGGGGGCGGTTTATGTCGGCTGCAATGTCGAGAACGTCGCCTATCCCGAGGGCACCTGCGCCGAGGCGGGGGCCATTGCCGCCATGGTGGCGGCGGGCGAGACCGAGATCGCCGAGGCCTATGTGATCGCCGACAGCCCGCTGCCGGTGGCGCCCTGCGGCGGCTGCCGCCAGAAGCTGGCGGAATTCGCCCGGGGCGAGGTGCGGGTGGTGCTGGCGACGCTGGACGGGCTGGAGCAGGAGATGACGGTGGCGGGGCTGCTGCCGGGCGCCTTCGGGCCGGAGCATATGGACCGCGCCTGATGGAGCCGCGCGCGGTCCTGACGGCGCTGCGGCGGGGCGAGGTGCCTGCGGCAGAGGATCTGCGCGCCTTTGCGCGCGGGCTCGCCACCGGCGAGGTGAGCGACGCGCAGGCGGGGGCCTTTGCCATGGCGGTCTGTCTGCGCGGGCTGGGGCCTGCGGGGCGTGCGGCGCTGACCCAAGGCATGCGCGACAGCGGCACGGTGCTGCGCTGGGATCTGCCGGGGCCGGTGCTGGACAAGCATTCCACCGGCGGGGTGGGGGACTGCGTGAGCCTTGTGCTGGCGCCGCTCTTGGCCGCCTGCGGGGTTTATGTGCCGATGATCTCGGGCCGGGGGCTGGGCCATACCGGCGGCACGCTGGACAAGCTGGCGGCGATCCCCGGCTATGACGGGGCGCCCGATGCGGCGCGGCTGCGGTGGGTGGTGGCGGAGGCGGGCTGCGCCATCGTCTCGGCCTCTGACGAGATCGCCCCCGCCGACCGGCGGCTTTACGCGCTGCGCGATGTCAGCGGCACGGTGGAGAGCGTGGATCTGATCTGTGCCTCGATCCTGTCGAAGAAGCTGGCGGCGGGGCTGGAAGGGCTGGTGCTGGATGTGAAATGCGGCAGCGGCGCCTTCATGAAGACACAAGTCGAGGCGGGGGCGCTGGCCCGCGCTTTGGTTGAGACGGCGGAGGCGGCGGACTGTCCCACCGTGGCGCTGGTCACCGGCATGGACCAGCCGCTGGCCCCCAGCCTTGGCAATGCGCTGGAGGTGGCGGAGGCGCTGGCGGTGCTGACCGGGGCGGCGCGGGGGCCGCTCTGCGATCTGTCGCTGGCGCTGGGTGAGGCGCTGCTGGCCCGGGCCGGGATCGCGGACGGGGCGGCACGGCTGCGCGCGGCGCTGGAGAGCGGTGCCGCCGCCGAGCGTATGGGGCGTATGGTGGCGGGGCTGGGCGGGCCTGCCGATCTGCTGGACCGCGCCGCGCGGCATCTGCCGCAGGCGCCGGTGCGGCGCGATGTGCCCGCGCCCGAGGCCGGGCATGTGGCGGTCATCGATGGCGAGGCGCTGGGGCTGGCGGTGGTGCGGCTGGGCGGTGGGCGGCTGCAGAAGGAGGATCGCATCGACCCGGCGGTGGGGCTTGCCGGGATGGTGCGGCTGGGGCAGAAGCTGGACCGCGGCGCGCCGCTGGCGGTGGTGCATGCCGCCACGCCCGAGGCGGCGGAGCGGGCGGTGCGGGAGGTGCAGGCGGCGGTGACGCTGGGGCCTGCGCCGGAACCGCTGCCGCTGGTTTTGGAAAGGATCGGCTGATGCGGGCATTTCTGGTGGTGCTGGATTCGCTGGGGATCGGCGGGGCGCCCGATGCGCAGGCCTATTTCAACGAGGCGCGCCCGGATACCGGTGCCAACACGCTGGGCCATATCGCGCAGGCCTGTGCCGAAGGCCGGGCGGAGACCGGGCGCAGCGGGCCGCTGCGCCTGCCGGTGCTGGACGGGCTGGGGCTGGGCCGCGCGCTGGAGCTTGCCAGCGGACTGGCCGCGCCCGGTCTGGGCGCCGTGCCGGAGGGGCGCTGGGGGGCGGCCACCGAAACCTCGCGCGGCAAGGACACGCCGTCGGGGCATTGGGAACTGGCGGGGCTGCCGGTGCCATGGGACTGGCATTATTTTCCCGATGCGCAGCCCGCCTTTCCGCCCGACCTGCTGGCGCGGGTGCGGCAGGCGGCGGGGACGGACGGCACGCTGGGCAACTGTCACAGCTCGGGCACGGTGATGCTGGACCGGTTCGGCGCCGAGCATCTGCGCAGCGGCTGGCCGATCTGCTACACCTCCGCCGACAGCGTGTTCCAGATCGCCGCCCATGAAGAGCGGTTCGGGCTCGACCGTCTTCTGGCGCTCTGCGAGGCGGTGGCGCCGCTGCTGCATGACATGCGGGTGGGCCGGGTCATCGCGCGGCCTTTTCTGGGCGAGCCGGGCGCCTTTCGCCGCACCGCCAACCGTCACGATTACGCCATCACCCCGCCCGCGCCGGTGCTGACCAACTGGGTGCAGGCGGCGGGGCGGCGGGTGCATGCGGTGGGCAAGATCGGCGACATCTTTTCGATGCAGGGCATCGACACGCTGCGCAAGGGAGACGATGCCACGCTGATGCGCCATCTGCACGATCTGGTGGCGGAGGCCGAAGAGGGCTCGCTGACCTTCGCCAATTTTGTGGAATTCGACAGCCTCTGGGGGCATCGCCGCGACGTGTCGGGCTATGCCCGCGCGCTGGAATGGATGGATGCGGAACTGGGGCGGCTGCTGCCGAAGCTGCAGCCCGGTGACCTGCTGGTGCTGACCGCCGACCACGGCAACGATCCCACATGGTCCGGCACCGATCACACCCGCGAACGGGTGCCGGTGCTGGTGGCGGGGGCGGGATCCGGCGCGCTGGGGCAGGTGGCTTTTGCCGATGTGGCGGCTTCTGTCGCCACGCATCTGAAGGTGGCCCCGCAGGGCCCGGGAAGGAGTTTCCTGTGAGAGATCCCCGCGATCATGACGAGGAGTCGCTGCACCGCATCCGGGCGCTGCCCAAGCTGGAGCTGCATCTGCATATCGAAGGTGCTGCCCCGCCGGGCTTCATCCGCGGCCTCGCGCAGGAGAAATCCATCCGGCTCGACCGCGTGTTCCGCGAGGATGGCAGCTATGCCTATGGCGATTTTGCCGAATTCCTGAAGGTCTATGAGGCGGCGACCTCGGTGCTGACCAGCCCGCGCGACTATGCCCGGCTGACCACCGCCGTGCTGGAGCAATGCGCGGCCTCTGGCGTGATCTATGCCGAGGCGTTCCTGAGCCCGGATTTCTGCGGTGGCGGCGATCTGGGGGCGTGGCGCGAATATCTGCACGCGATGCGCGAAGCGGCGGCGGAGGCCGAGCGCGACATGGGGGTCACCCTGCGCGGCATCGTCACCTGCGTGCGGCATTTCGGCCCCGACAAGGCCAAGGCGGCGGCGCGCTGTGCCGCCGAGACGGCGGATGACTGGCTCTGCGGCTTTGGCATGGGCGGGGATGAAAACCGCGGATCGCAGCGCGATTTCGCCTATGCCTTCGACATGGCGCGCGAGGCGGGGCTGCGGCTGACCACCCATGCGGGCGAATGGCGCGGCCCGCGCGAGGTGCGCGACGCGGTGACCGATCTGCGGGTCGAACGGGTGGGGCATGGCGTGCGGGCCGCCGAGGATCCGGCGCTGTGCGAGATGCTGGCCGAGACGGGCGTGGTGCTGGAGGTCTGTCCGGGGTCGAACGTGGCGCTGGGGGTCTATCCCGACCTGCGCCGCCATCCGATCAACGATCTGCGCGCGCGTGGCGTGAAAGTCACCGTTTCCACCGATGACCCGCCGTTTTTCCACACCACGATGGTGCAGGAATACCAGAACCTTGCGCTTGTCTTCGGCTGGGAGGAAGAGGAGTTCAGAGACCTTGCCAAGACCACGGCCGAGGCGGCGTTCTGTTCTGCGGACACCCGTGCGGCCCTGCTGAAACGACTGGAGCCCGCCACATGAAACACCTCACGATCGTCGATCACCCGCTGGTGCAGCACAAGCTGACCCTGATGCGGGAAAAGGACACCTCCACCGCCAGCTTCCGCCAGCTTCTGCGGGAAATCAGCCTGCTGCTGGCCTATGAGATCACCCGCGACCTGCCGGTGACCAGCAAGCGCATCGAAACCCCGCTGGTCGAGATGGACGCCCCCACCATCGAGGGCAAGAAGCTGGTGCTGGTGTCGATCCTGCGCGCGGGCAACGGGCTGCTCGACGGTATTCTGGAACTGATCCCCGCCGCGCGGGTGGGCTTTGTCGGGCTTTACCGCGACGAGGACACGCTGGAGCCGGTGCAGTATTACTTCAAGGTGCCGAAGAACCTCGAGGACCGGACGGTGATCGCGGTGGATCCGATGCTGGCCACCGGCAATTCCTCGGTGGCGGCGATTGATTTGCTGAAACAGGCGGGGGCCACCGACCTGCGCTTCCTGTGCCTGCTGGCCGCCCCCGAAGGGGTGGAGCGGATGCGGCAGGCCCATCCCGACGTGCCGGTGATCACGGCGGCGCTGGACGAGCGGCTGAACGAAAAAGGCTATATCCTTCCGGGACTAGGGGATGCGGGTGACCGCATGTTCGGCACGAAATAGGCGGGCGCGCGGCTTTACAGGTCACGGGGGATCGGGCATGCTTTGCCCGGTATGTTGTGGGAGCGGACATGAGTTTCAAGACGCTGACGGCCTGTGCCATGCTGGTCCTAGGTGCCGGGGGGGCTGCGATGCCCGCGCTGGCGCAGGGGATCGAGACCATCGCCAGCCCCGCCGAAATGCCGCCGGGCAGCTTTCAGGGCGGCCGTTACGTGGACAGCCGCGGCTGCGTCTTCATCCGCGCCGGGTTTGACGGCGCGGTGATCTGGGTGCCGCAGATGACGCGGGCCGGCGATCAGGTTTGCGGCTATGCGCCAAGCCTTGGCGGCGCCAGCCGCCGGGCGGCGGCAGAGCCCGCACCGGCGCCTGCGCCTGCGCCCGCTCCGGCCCCCGCCGCTGCACCCGAGCCCACACCCACGCCGGCCCCGGTGCCGCGCGTGGCCACGGCCCCGGAACCCCGTCCGCAGCCGCAGGCGGCTCCGGCGCCCCGGCCCGCGCCGAAACCCGCAGCGACCGTGCGCAAGCCGCGTCCCGCTCCGGTGGGCCAGCCGATGCGCACCGTCGCCTCCAAACCGGCGCCGGTGGTCAAGGCGCCCGCGTCGAAACCGCCCTCTGCCCCGCCGCCGGAACTGGTGCGCCGCGTGCCCGCACCTGCTGCGGCGCCCGCGCCGCAGCCCAAGCGCGTGATCACCGGCAGCACCTGCCCGCCGGGCTTTACCGGCGAGATGCAGCGCAACGGCATGGCGGTGCGCTGCGGCCCGCAGACCAGCCCCTTCGTGACCGAGGTGCGCCGGGGCGAGGCGCCGGGGCCGGGCAAGACCGTCTATCGCAACGGCACGGCTGGCCGGAAGGGCAGCTGGGAAGACAGCAATCTGAGCGTGGGACGCCGCGACCGGCTGGTGCCCGCGCATGTCTATCGCGAAGGACCGGCGGTGCAGACCGTCACCCCGGCAGGCTATCGCCCCGCATGGGAGGATGACCGGCTCAACCCCTATCGCGCGTGGCAGACGGTGGATGGCTATTACGACACGCAGCAGGTCTGGACCAACACCGTGCCACGGGACTCGGCGGCGACCGCCCGGAACCATTCGGTGCGCGATCCGATCCTGCTGTTCCCGGGCGTGCCGGGCCGCTGGAAACCGGTGGTCGAGGAGGCGCGCTATCGCACCCCCGCCATGTCCACCCGGTCGGATCCGCCGCTGCGCAGCGCCACCGTGTCCACCCGGTCAGAGCCGCAGGGCGGTGACGCGCGTTATGTCGAGATCGGCGCCTTCACCAGCGCGGGCGGGGCGGCAGAGGCGGCGCGGCGTCTGCAGGGCGCAGGTCTGCCCGTGCGCCTGTCGCAGATGAGCCATGCCGGTCAGGAGATGCGCCGCGTCCGGGTCGGCCCCTATCACAGCAGCACCGCGCTGCGCGGCGCGCTGTCGGCGGTGCAGGCCACCGGCTACGTTCGGGCCTATCTGCGCTGAGGCAGGCGCGCGCGGCGGCGCTCAGCCGTCGCAGATCGCCTGCAGCCGCAGCCAGTCGGCATCGCTGAGCACCTGACGGCTGCCTTCGCGGGCGCGCGGGTCAGCCTCGATCAGCGCGACGGTGGATTCGCCGGTGGCATCGCGGGCATAGGCATAGGGGCTGGACCGCAGTTCCGCTGCGGCAAAGGCATCCAGCAGCGCCTCGGTCGGCACCGGATCGGCGGGCGTGGTCAGCAGCGTTTCGGCATAGCTTTGCAGCGCGCCATCGGGCAGCCTGCCAGTGGTCAGCAGCTTCAGGCTGGACCACAGCCCGGCATGGCGCAGCAGATCGCCCAAGGGATCGGAATGGCGCGCGCGCAGCGCCTCGGCCAGAATATAGCCCGCCGCCACATCCGGATCCTCGTAATCCTCCAGCAGCGCGGCGTTGACGAGGATCATGCCGCCGGGCAGATGCGCGGTGTCGCGCACGCCCTCGGGCAGCACCACCAGCGCATCGCTGCGCGCCTCGCCCAGAACCCGCTGCGCCAGATGCCGGAGCGGCAGCCGCCCCTCTGGTGCGATGCAGGGCTGTCCGGCGACGCGGGTGATCCGCCCCAGAAGATCTTCGCCGATCTCGGCCCGTTTCACGCGCGGCACCACCCGTTCGGCATGGTCCAGCAGCGCGGAGGGCAGCCAGACCAGCGCGCCAAGCGCCAGCACCCCCGCCACCCCGGCAATCACCCGCTGCCGCAGCGTGCCCGGCTGCGGGCGGCGGCGTTCGATGGCGCGCAGCAGCCGTTCGATCGCGTCGACCATGGTGGTTTCGTCTTCGGGCAGTTCCAGCGTTTCGCCGGGATCGCCATCCGGGTGATAGATCGCGGGCAGGCGGCCCCGATTGGCGCGGATGATCGCGGCAATTGACCAATGCGCCAGAGGCCGTCCGGAAAACTCCGAAATGGTGATGGTGGCATCGCCCAGCGACACGATCACCTCACGGCGCTGCGCCTGCGGCTCTGGCCGCCACAGCGCAGTCGCTTCGAGGCGTTGAAACTCCTTGAGTGCGGTCATGCTGGGCTGCTCTGCCTCATGTCAGGGCCTGCTTAGCATGGCGGCGCAAGCGGGGGCAATCGCCCGACCGCGCCGCAGCGGATCCGCGCCACGTCAGGCCCGTGCCCGCTCTGCGCCTGCGGCGATGGCGTCGCGCAGTTTGCGCTCCAGCGTCCGCTGTTTCGAGGGGCTGAAATATTTCAGGCCGAACATGTCCTTGACGTAGAAGCTGTCGACCACCTGTTCGCCATAGGTCGCGATGACGGCGGAGGCGATGTAGACATGCGCCTCTGCCAGCGTGCGGGTCAGGTCATAAAGCAGGCCGGGGCGGTCGCGGGTGTCGACCTCGATGATGGTGTAGATGTCCGACCCCTCGTTGTCGAAGGTGATCGAGGTGGGCACCTTGAAGGCGCGCTCGCGCTTTTTCAGCTTGTCGCGGGACTGGATCGCCTCGCGCGGCTTCACCTCGCCCAGCAGGGTCTTGCGGATGGTGTCGCGCAGCCGCGGGATGCGGGCGGATTCATAGGGCGAGCCGTCGGCATCCTGAATCCAGAAGGCGGCGGTGGCATAGCCGTCCTTGGAGGTGAAGGTGCGCGCGTCCACCACATTTGCCCCCGACAGCGCCAGCGCGCCCGCCAGCCGCGAGAAGATGCCGGGATGGTCCTGCAGCGCGAAACAGACGCGGGTGGCGTCGCGATCCTCGTCGGGATGGATGTCGATCTTGATCTCGTCCTGCTGGATGTCGCGCAGGAGCCGGGCAAAGACCTGATGTGCGGTGACATGCAGCCCCTGCCAGTAGGGTTCGTAATGGCGCTGGGTTTCGGTGCGCAGATCCTTGCCGTCCCAGTCCGCCAGCGCCTCGCGCAGCGCGCGCTTGGCCTCGGTGCCGCGGTTCTCGCGATTGAGCGCTTCCATCCCGTCTTCCAGCGCGCGGCGGGTCTGACGGTAAAGCGCGCGGATCAGTGCTGCCTTCCAGTTGTTCCAGACGCCGGGGCCGACGCCCCGGATGTCGCAGACGGTGAGCACGGTCAGCAGATCCAGCCGTTCCCGGGTCTGCACCGCCTTGGCGAAATCGCGCACGGTGCGCGGGTCGGCGATGTCGCGTTTCTGCGCCATGTCCGACATCAGCAGGTGATAGCGCACCAGCCATTCCACCGTGGCGCTTTCCTGCTTGCCAAGCCCCAGACGCGGCGCCACGCGGCGGGCGATCTGCGCGCCCAGCACGGCGTGATCCTCGTCACGGCCCTTGCCGATGTCATGTAGCAGCAGGGCGACATAGATCACCTTGCGGTTCACGCCCTCGCGCAGGATATGCGAGGCAACGGGCAGTTCTTCGGTCAGATCGCCATGTTCGATCTCTGACAGGTGGCGGATGCACTGGATGGTATGCTCGTCCACCGTAAAGGCGTGATACATGTTGAACTGCATCATCGCCACGATGGGTTCGAATTCGGGGATGAAGGCCGCCAGCACGCCCAGTTCGTTCATCCGGCGCAGCGCGCGTTCCGGATTGCCGTGTTTCAGCATCAGATCCATGAAGATGCGCTGCGCCTCGCGGTCGGTGCGCATGTCGTCATCGATCAGCGTCAGGTTGGCCTTGACCAGACGCATCGCGTCGGGATGGATCAGCAGGCCGGTGCGCAGCGCCTCCTCGAAGATGCGCAGCAGGTTCATCTTGTCGGTCAGGAAGGCCTTGGGGTCGATGATGGCCAGCCGGTTGTGCACCACCTCGTAGCCGTCCTTGACCTGCGGACCGCGCTTGAACATGCGCAGGATCAGCGGCGCGTCCTTCTGGTGCTCCGCCTCCAGCGAGGTCAGGAAGATGCGGGTCAGATCGCCCACCGCCGTGGCGTGGCGGAAGTAATCCTGCATGAACCATTCCACCGCGCGGCGCCCGCCCTTGTCGACATAGCCCATGCGGTCCGCCACCTCGACCTGCATGTCGAAGGTCAGCTGTTCCACCGCCCGGCCCGTGGCCAGATGCATGTGACAGCGGGTCGCCCAGAGAAATTCCTCGGCCTTGTGGAAGGTGCGGTATTCCTCGGGGCGGAACACGCCAAGCCGGACCATCGCCTCGGTGTCGTCGGTGCGGTGGATGTATTTGGTGATCCAGAACAGCGACTGCAGGTCGCGCAGCCCGCCCTTGCCCTCCTTGACGTTGGGCTCCACCACATAGCGCAGCCCCTGCTTGCGGTGGCGCTCGCCGCGCTCTTCCAGCTTGGCGGCGACAAAGGCGCGCTCGCTGCCCTTGAAGAGGTCATTCCACAGCCGCTTGTCCAGATCCTCGGCCAGCGGGCGGTGGCCGATCAGGTAGCGGTGTTCCAGCATGGCGGTGCGGATGGTGAAATCCTCGGCCCCGAGCCGCAGGCAGTCCTTCACCGTGCGCGAGGCATGCCCGACCTTCAGCTTCAGATCCCACAGCATGTAGAGCATCGATTCAATGACGCTTTCGGCCCATGCGGTGATCTTGTGCGGGGTCAGGAACAGCAGATCCACGTCGGAATGCGGCGCCATCTCGCCCCGGCCATAGCCGCCCACCGCCAGAACGGCGAGCCGTTCGCCTGCGGTGGGATTGGGGCGGGGGTGCAGCACTTCGGTCGCCACCTCGAAACACAGGCGCACCAGCCCGTCAGTGACCCAGGTATAGGCATGGGTGACGGGAAAGGCGTTGCGGGGCTGGGCGGCAAAGGCCTGCGCGATGGTCTCGCGTCCGGCATGGCGCGCCTCGTTGAGCAGGCGGACGGTGGCGGCGCGGATCGCGGGTTCGCCGCCCTCCGCGGGCAGGCTGTCAAACAGCCGCGCGCGCAGGGCGGGAAGGTCGAAGATGGTGGCTGCCGGCGCGATCAGATCGTCCGGCAGGATGTCCTCGGGCCGGAGATCAGAAACCGGCGCCGGAGAAGCTGGAGGGGGCAGGGTCAAGAATGGTCACCTGGTTGTTCTGGACGGTGGCGACGGCCAGCCCGCGTTCGTTGGTGCCGTTGGTTTTCAGCCGGAATACACCGCCCGTGCCTTGGAAACCAGCGCCTTGCGTCAGCGCGCGACCGGTCAGCGCATCACGCCGCCCCTGTTCCACCAGCGCGCCAATCGCCGCGATGCCGTCAAAGGCAAGCCCGGCCAGCGGGTGCGGATCGGCGCCATAGGCGGCACGGTAGCGGCTGTTGAAATTGCGCTGCGTCGACTGGTCGGGCATCGCGAACCACGCGCCCTGCGCGCCGGGGAAGGAGAAGAGCTGCGGCGCCACATCCCAGCGGGTCAGGCCGACATACTGCACCTGCGCCGGGGCCACGCCCGCTTCCGGCATCATCTGCAGCAGGATCGGCATGGCCGCATTGGTGGCATCGGTGGAGATGAACACCGACTCCGCGCCGCTCTGTTCGATCACGCCGCCCATGGCGCGCGCGGTTTCGGTCACGCCCTCCATGCTCAGCGGATAGCCCTGCACCGTGGCCACCGACACGCCATTGGCCGAGGCCGCCTGCTGGATCGCGGTTTTGCCGAATTCACCCGGCACGTCCTGCGAATGCAGGATCGCCACGCTGTCGATGCCCTGCCGCTTGCCATAGGCCATCAGCCGGTCTGCGGTGTTCACGAAGGTCGGGCCGAGGATGAACAGGTTGCCCCCGGCAATGGAGGGGTTGTTGGAGAAGGAGAGCACGTTCACGCCCTCGTCCGAGACCACCTTCGACGCTTCGACCGCGACCTCGCCGCGCAGCGGGCCAAGGATGATGCGGGCGCCTTCGTCGACGGCGCGCTGTGCCTCTGCGGCGGCACGGGCGGGCGAACCGCCGGTGTCATAGACGGCAAGGTCGATCTGCGCCCCGTCCAGATCGGCGATGGCCAGACGGGCGGCGTTTTCCAGATCGCGGGCGATGGCGCCCGCGCCCGGATCGGACCGGGGCACCAGTAGCGCCACGCGCACCGGCTGGCCCGGTTCGATGCTGGGCCCCCCCGAGGTGGAGCTGCCGGAAGACAGGTCAGTCAGCGGTGCCACGTCGCAGGCGGCGATGAAGCCGACAGCGGCCAGCGTGGCGATCGGACGCAGCGCCTTGCGGGCGCGGGATAAAACGGCGAACATGGGTGGTGGGCTCCCTCGTGTGACGGGCACGGGGCAACGTGCCCGCGTGGATTTTCCATCAATCATAGTCGAGGAGGGGGACGGGTCCAGTGATGAATCCCGAAAAGGGCGGATTGGCGCCGGGTCTTTATCTGGTGTCGACACCGATCGGCAACGCGCGCGACATCACATTGCGGGCGCTGGACGTGCTCCGCGCGGCGGATGTGCTGGCGGCGGAAGACACGCGCAGTCTCAAGCGGCTGCTGGAAATACATGGCGTGCCGCTGGGGGACCGGGCCTGTCTGGCCTATCACGATCACAATGGCGGGCGGATGCGGCCACGGCTGCTGGCAGCGCTGGCGGAGGGCCGGTCGGTCGCCTATGCCTCGGAGGCGGGCACGCCGATGATCTCCGATCCGGGGTTCGACCTTGCCCGCGCGGCGCGGGAGGCGGGCCATATGGTGACGGCGGCGCCGGGGGTGTCGGCGGTGGTCACCGCGCTGACGCTGGCCGCGCTGCCCACCGACCGTTTCCTGTTTGCGGGCTTCCTGCCCAATGCCGCCGGGGCAAGGCGCAGCGCGCTGCTGGCGCTGCGGGCCGAGACCGCCACGCTCGCCTTTTACGAATCGCCGCGCCGGGTCGGGGCGATGCTGGCGGATGCGGCAGAGATCCTCGGGCCCGACCGGCCCGCCGCCGTCTGTCGCGAACTGACCAAGAAATTCGAGGAAATCCGCAGCGGCAGCCTGTCGGATCTGGCCGAAGCCTATGCCGGAGCCGCGCCAAAAGGCGAAATCGTGGTGCTGGTGGGCAAAGGGGATTCGGAGAAAATTAGCGAATCTGGCTTAGAAACAGAGGTGAAGGAGGCGCTGGGGGGGCGGTCGGTGCGGGATGCGGCCGATCACGTCGCGGCGCTGCATGATCTGCCGCGGCGTCAGGTCTATCAGCTGGCGCTGCGTCTGTCGAAGGAGGTCGAGGGGGAGTCCGACACATGAGCATTGCCGCCCGCCAGATGGAGTTTGATTTTGCCGCTCCGGTGCTGCCCTGCCCGGTGCTGCCCTCGCCGCTGGCGCGGGATGCGCGGCGCCAGCGCGGGCAGGTCAACCATCTTGCCGGGCTCGCGGCGGAAGCGCGGGTCGCGCAGGATTACGAACGGCGCGGATATGTGGTGGCGGGCACCCGCTGGCGCGGCCAGTGCGGCGAAATTGACCTGATCCTGCGCGACGGGCTGGCGCTGGTGTTCGTCGAAGTCAAGAAAAGCCGCAGCTACGACGAGGCCTTCCGCCATCTGGGCTGGCGGCAGGTGCGGCGGCTGATGGCCGCGGCAGAGGAATTTGCGGGCGGCGAACCCTTGGGATCCCTGACCGAGATGCGGTTTGATGTGGCGCTGCTGGATGCGCAGGGCCGGGTCCGGGTGGTGGAGAACGCCTTCGGTCCCTGACCGGGCATTGCACGCCGGGGCAGGCTGGGCCATGAAGGTGCCAAGCCGGTCTGCCGGAACCAGTCAGGGGATGCCCATGAAAATCGCTTTCCAGATGGACCCGATCGGGTCCGTGAACATCACCGCGGACAGCACCTTTCGTCTTGCCGAAGAAGCGCAGGCCCGCGGGCACGAGCTTTTCTACTATGGTCCCGACGATCTCGCCTATGAAGAGGGGCGGATCACCGCCCGCGGCCAGTCCCTGACCGTGCAGCGCCAGCAAGGGGCGCATGCCACGCTCGGCCCGCGCGAGAAGGTGGATCTGGCAGGGTTTGACGTGGTCTGGCTGCGTCAGGATCCGCCCTTTGACATGCATTACATCACCACGACCCATCTGCTTGACCGGCTGGCGGCCACGACGCTGGTGGTCAATGATCCGTTCTGGGTGCGCAATTCTCCGGAAAAGCTGCTGGTGCTGAATTTCCCGGATCTGACGCCGCCCACCACCATCGCCCGGGATCTGCAGACCATCCGCGAGTTCAAGGCGAAACATGGCGATGTCATCCTGAAGCCGCTTTACGGCAATGGCGGCGCGGGGGTGTTCCGGCTGGACGCCAATGACCGCAATCTCAGCTCTTTGCACGAGCTTTTCACCGGCTTCTCGCGCGAGCCGCTGATCGTGCAGAAATACCTGCCTGCGGTCAGCAAGGGCGACAAGCGCGTCATCCTGATTGATGGCGAACCGGTGGGCGCGATCAACCGCGTCCCCGCCGAAGGCGAGGTGCGGTCGAACATGCATGTGGGCGGGCGCCCTGAAAAGGTGGCGCTGACCGACCGCGACCGAGAGATCTGCGCTGCCATCGGGCCGGTGCTGCGCGAAAAGGGGCAGGTCTTTGTCGGCATCGACGTGATCGGCGACTGGCTGACCGAAATCAACGTCACCTCGCCCACCGGCATTCAGGAGCTGGAGCGGTTTGACGGGGTCAATGTGGCAGAGATGATCTGGCAGGCGGTGGAAGCGCGGGTCGCCGCCCGGGCATGAGCCGGCGGCTTACCGCGCTGACGCTGCTGCTGCGATGCGCGGTCAAGCGGCGGCTGGCGCGGGTGCCGGGACCGGAGGCGGCGGAGCGCGATTTTGCCCGCAATGCGCGGCTTTTCCTGCGCCAGCCGCCGCATCTGCGGCAGGTGCGGGGCGGCGGCGGGCTGCACTGGATCAGCGCCGGGCCCTGCGTGCCGGGCCGGGCGCTGCTCTATTTTCACGGCGGCGGCTATGTCGCGGGCAGCCCGGACAGCCACCGGGGCCTGATCGCCCGCCTGTCGCGCCATGCCGCGACCGAGGCCTGCGCGCCGGATTATCCGCTGGCGCCGCACGCGCCTTTTCCCGCAGGATTCGAGGCGGCGCTGGCAGCCTGGGCGCATCTGCGCCGTCTTGGCTACCGGCCGCGGGCGATCGCCCTTGCGGGGGATTCCGCAGGCGGCGGGCTGGCGCTGGCGCTGCTGGCGCAGCTCTGCGCCGAAGGCACGCCGCCCGCCTGCGTGGTGGCGTTTTCGCCATGGACGGATCTGGCCATGACCGGGGACAGCCTGCGCCGCAACCGCAGGCGCGACCCGTTCCTGCCGGTGGAGCGGATCGGCGAACTGGTCGCCACGGTCCGGGGGGATGCCGATCCGCGCGATCCGCGCCTGTCGCCGCTTTATGCCGAGTTTCCGGACCCGCCGCCGGTGATGCTCTGCCATGGCGAAACCGAGATTCTCGCCGATGATGCCTCCCGCATGGCGGACCGGCTGCGCGGCTTCGGCGGGCGGGTGCTGCAGGAGGTGCATCCCGCCGCCCCGCATGCCTGGCCGGTTTTTGACGGCTGGATCCCCGAGGCGCGGGCGACGCTGAAACGGGCGGGCCGGTTTGTTCAGGAGTCCTTCAGCGACACCAGCCGGTAGCTCAGCGCCTCGGACAGATGCGCGCGGCGGATCTCGGGCGCGCCATCCAGATCCGCGATGGTGCGGGCCAGCCGCTGGATGCGGTGATAGCCGCGCAGCGTCAGGCCGAACCGGTCCGCCGCGCGGGTCAGCAGGGCGGCACCCTCGGCATCAAGCGGCGCGATCTCGCCGAGCACGCGCCCGGTGGCATCGGCATTGGTGCGCAGGTCGGGCCATGGCGCCAGCCGCGCCTGCTGCAGGCTGCGGGCGGCGGCAACCCGGGCGGCGACACGCGCCGAGCTTTCCGACGGGGCGGCGCGCTGCATGTCGTCAAAGGGCACCGGCGGCACCTCGATGCGCATGTCGAACCGGTCGAGCAGGGGGCCGGACAGCCGCCCCAGATAGGTTTCGGAACAGACCGGCGCCCGCGAACAGGCACGGGCGGGATCCGCCGCATGGCCGCAGCGGCAGGGATTGGCGGCGGCGATCAGCAGGATGCGGCAGGGATAGGTGGCATGCGCCCCGGCGCGGGATACCGGGATGGTGCCGCGTTCCAGCGGCTGGCGCAGCGCCTCCAGCACATTGCTCTGGAATTCCGGCAATTCGTCCAGAAACAGCACGCCGTTATGGGCAAGGCTGACCGAGCCGGGCCGGGCCCGGGGCCCGCCCCCCACCAGCGCCACCTTGGACACGGTGTGATGTTCCTCGACAAAGGGCCGCTCTGACAGCAGCGCGCCCTCCTTGAGCTGGCCCGCCACCGAATGCACCAGCGAGGTTTCCAGCGCCTCGCGCGGCGTGAGCGGCGGCAGGATCCCCGGCAGGCAGGAGGCCAGCGTGGTCTTGCCGTTGCCGGGCGGGCCGACGAACAGCAGATGGTGCCGTCCGGCGGCGGCGATTTCCAGCGCGCGGCGGGCGCGTTCCTGCCCGATGACATCCGCCATGTCGCGGAACGGGCGCGGCGCCGCAGGGGTGCCGGGCCGCGCGGGGGGGATTGGCGCCGTGCCGGAAAAATGCCGGATGATGTCGGCCAGATGGGCGGCCCCCAGCACCCGGCAGCTGTCCACCCATGCCGCTTCGCGCCCTGAGGCGAGCGGGCAGAGCAGGCTGCGCGCCTCGCTTGCGGCGGCGAGGGCGGCGGGCAGGGCCCCCGCCACCGCGACCAGCCCGCCCTCCAGCGTCAGCTCACCCAGGGCGATGGTCTGCGCCAGTTCGTCGGCTGGAATGACGCCAAGCGCTGCCAGCAGGCCAAGGGCGATGGGCAGATCAAAATGCGATCCCTCCTTGGGCAGATCGGCGGGGGAGAGGTTGACGGTGATGCGTTTGGAGGGCAGCGCGATCGCCATGGAGGTGAGCGCCGCGCGCACCCGTTCGCGCGCTTCCGACACCGCCTTGTCGGGCAGGCCCACGATGGCAAATCCCGGCACGCCGGGCGAGACGGCGCATTGCACCTCGACCGGTCGCGCCTCCACGCCCTCGAAGGCGACCGTATAGGCCAACGCTCCCATCTGTGCCCCTCGCTTGCCGCCCCTGCAGCATCGCCGCGCGGTGTTAGGAAAGCGTTAACACCGCTTTGAGCCGGAGCGGGGGGAGGAAATACGGATAGAGGGACGGCTTTGCCGAAAAATATGTGCCTGCAGTAAACCTTTATAAAGCATCATAAAAACAGAGAAATTTCGCGACAAAAGCCCGCTGATGATATTTTTGTGATCGTCCATCGCCCTTGATTTGTGAATTTAAAAGAAACCAAACGCGCGTTCCCTGCGTTTCTAAGATGAGTTTTCAAACGCCGGACTGATCCCGGGTCCGGAGAACCGACGGGGGGCGAGATGCCATTGGATACCTTCAACGACCAGACCTTGTCGCGCCGGGCCATGAAGGCCGAACTTCTGGACGCGGAAACCGAACTTACCCTCGCCTATGCCTGGCGGGACCGCCGGGACGAGGCGGCGCTGCACCGGCTCATCACCGCCTACATGCGACTAGCTATTTCGATGGCGGCGAAATTCAAGCGTTACGGCGCGCCGATGAACGATCTGGTGCAGGAAGCCGGTCTGGGTCTGATGAAGGCCGCCGACAAGTTCGACCCCGATCGCGGCGTGCGGTTTTCCACCTATGCCGTCTGGTGGATCAAGGCCAGCATCCAGGATTACGTGATGCGCAACTGGTCGATGGTGCGCACCGGCTCCACCTCCTCGCAGAAATCGCTGTTCTTCAACATGCGCCGCGTGCAGGCCCGGCTGGAGCGGGAAGCCGCTGCCGAGGGCATGTCGCTGGACCGCCACCAGCTGCGCGAAAAGATCGCCATCGAGATCGGTGTGCCGCTGTCGGATGTCGAGATGATGGAGGGCCGGCTTTCCGGCTCCGACTATTCGCTGAACGCCACGCAGTCTTCGGACGAGGAAGGGCGCGAATGGATCGAGACGCTGGAGGATGACGCCGAACAGGGCGCCTCCTTGGTCGAAGGCAAGCTTGACAATGCACAGCTGCGCGAATGGCTGGTGGTGGCGCTGACCTCGCTCAATGACCGCGAACGGTTCATCGTGCGCGAGCGCAAGCTGCGCGACGACAGCCGCACGCTGGAAAGTCTGGGTCAGGAACTGGGCCTGTCCAAGGAGCGGGTGCGGCAGCTGGAGGCGGCGGCCTTTGCCAAGATGCGCAAATCGCTTGAGGCGCAGTCGCGCGAGGTGCAAGACTTCCTCGCATGACCCTGTTTCGTGCCCTGACCGTGATGCTGACCTGTGCGCTGCCGCTTGCCGCGGTGGCGCAGGAGACCTTGCCGGACCAGATCCCCGAACTGGCCCCCGATCTGCAGCCCGACATGGTGCCTGCCCCCGAACAGCCTTTGGATCTTGAAGAGCCGCCGCAGATGGCGCTGGACGAGGCGCAGGTGGTTTTTCTGGGAGAACAGCACGACAATCCCGGCCATCACGCAAGGCAGGCGGAGCTTGTGGCCGAACTGCAGCCCGTGGCGCTGGTGTTCGAGATGCTGACCGCCGAGCAGGCCGCGCGGGTGACCCCCGATCTGCGCGGCGATGCCGCAGCACTGGCCGAGGCTCTGGGCTGGGCTGACAGCGGCTGGCCCGATTTTGCCATGTATCATCCGATCTTTACCGCCGCCCCCGAGGCGGTGATCTATGGCGCGCAGATGCCGCGCGAAGAGGCGCGGGCGGTGCGCGATGCCTCCCCCGCCGAGGTGTTTGGCCAGAGCGCCGGGTTCTACGGGCTTGACCAGCCGCTGCCGCCCGAACAGCAGGCGGCGCGCGAGGAGTTGCAGCGCGCCGCGCATTGCGATGCGCTGCCGCCCGACATGCTGCCGATGATGGTCAACATCCAGCGCCTGCGCGACGCGCGCCTTGCCGAGGTCGCGCTGGAGGCTTGGGCCGAACATGGCGGACCGGTGGTGGTCATCACCGGCAATGGCCATGCCCGCGCCGACTGGGGCGCGCCCGCGCTGCTGCGCTTTGCGGCGCCAGAGGTCAGCGTGGCAGCACTGGGGCAGGGCGAGACCGGGCGCGGCGCCCCCGAGGGGCGCTTTGACGCGCTGGAGGAAAGCGCGCCGGTAGATCGCGGCGATCCCTGCGCCGAGTTCGAGGCGCCAGAGGGCAACTGACCCCCACCTTCCGGAGATTGAGTTTTGCCTGCGGGGTCTCTAACTGTGGGGCCGAAGTTGCGGGCGGGCTGATGCGTCCGCGACAGGCCAGAGGGGGCGCCGCCATGCTGTCGGGCAAACGTATCCTGTTGATCCTTGGCGGCGGGATTGCCGCCTACAAGGGGCTGGAGCTGATCCGGCTGCTGCGCGGGCAGGGGGCTGCGGTGACCCCGGTGATGACCGCTGCGGCGGAACAGTTCGTCACCCCGCTCGCCGTCTCCGCCCTTGCTGGCGAAGCGGTGCATCGCGACCTGTTCGACCTGACCAAGGAAGCCGAGATGGGGCATATCCAGCTGTCCCGTGTGGCCGATCTGGTGCTGGTGGTGCCCGCCACCGCCGATCTGATGGCGAAGATGGCGCAGGGGCTGGCGGGCGATCTTGCCTCCACCCTGCTGCTGGCCACCGACACGCCGGTGATGATCGCCCCCGCCATGAATGTGCGCATGTGGCAGCATCCCGCCACCCAGCGCAATCTGGCGGTGCTGCGCGGCGATGGCGTGCGCGTCGTCGGCCCCGACGAGGGCGACATGGCCTGCGGCGAATTTGGCCCCGGGCGCATGGCGGAACCCGTCGCGATCCTGCAGGCGGTGCGCGCGGCGCTGGTGGCTGGCCCGCTGGCCGGAAAGCGGGTGCTGGTCACCTCCGGCCCCACCCATGAACCCATTGATCCGGTGCGCTATATCGCCAACCGCTCCTCTGGCGCGCAGGGCACGGCGATTGCCGCAGCGCTGCGCGATCTGGGGGCGCAGGTGGTGTTTGTGACCGGTCCCGCGCAGGCCGCGCGCCCCGAGGGCGTCGAGGTGATCGAGGTGGAAACCGCCCGCCAGATGCGCGCCGCTGTGCTGGCGGCCCTGCCGGTCGACGCGGCGGTGTTTGCGGCGGCGGTGGCGGACTGGCGGGTCGCCTCCGAGCATCTGTCGAAGATCAAGAAGACCAAGGGCGCGCTGCCGGTGCTGGAATTCACCGAAAACCCCGACATTCTGGCCGAGGTGGCGCAGCTGCCAGAGGCACGGCCCCGGCTGGTGGTGGGCTTTGCGGCGGAAACCGACGATGTGGTGGCGCACGCCACCGCCAAACGCGCGCGCAAGGGCTGCGACTGGATCCTCGCCAATGATGTCTCTCCGGCGACGGGCATCATGGGCGGGCCCGACAATGCCGTGGTGCTGATTTCTGACGAGGGCGCCGAGGTCTGGCCGCGCATGGCCAAGGCCGAGGTGGCGGCACGGCTGGCGCAGCGCATCGCAGAGGCGCTGATGGCATGACGGAAGGAACGGATATGGTCACGATCAAGGTGATGTGGGACGAGGGCGCTGACCGCGCGCTGGGGCTGCCGGGCTATGCGACGGGCGGGGCGGCGGGCGCCGATCTGCGCGCCAACCTGCCCGACCGGGGCGAGATCACGCTGCAGCCCGGCGCCCGCGCGCTGGTGCCCACCGGGCTGCGGCTGGCGATCCCCGCAGGCTACGAGGTGCAGCTGCGCCCGCGCTCCGGCCTTGCGCTGAAACATGGCATCACCCTGCCCAACACGCCGGGCACCATCGACAGCGACTATCGCGGACCCTTGGGGGTGATCGTGATGAATGCCGGATCCGAGCCCTTTACCATCGCGCATGGCGACCGCATCGCGCAGATGGTGGTGGCCCCGGTGGTGCAGGCGGCGCTGCAGGTGGTCGAAGACCTGGACGAGACGCTGCGCGGCGTCGGGGGCTTTGGCTCCACCGGGCGGCGCTGATGCTGCTGGTTCTGGCGCTGGCGGCGGCGATCTGGGGTCTGGGGCGCCTGATGGGCGCCTCGCGCAGCGCGCGGCTTTATCTGCTGGGGCTGCTTTATGTCGCGGTGCTGATGATCCATGTGGCGCTGCCAGAGGGGCATGGCCTGCGCGCGGCGACGGGCGGCAGTGCCGCGCTGTGGCTGCTGCTGGGGGGCTTTGCGGTGCTGGTGCTGGTCTATAGGCTGGGGCTGGGCAAGCTGCGCGCCCGGGCGCAGCCGCAGGTGGATCCCGCCCCCGTCTCCGCCCGCATGTCCGACAGCGAACTGGACCGCTACGCCCGCCATATCGTGCTGCGCGAACTGGGCGGGCCGGGACAGAAAAAGCTGCGCGCGGCGCGGGTGCTGGTGGTGGGCGCGGGCGGGCTTGGCGCGCCCGCGCTGCAATATCTGGCGGCGGCGGGCGTGGGCACCATTGGCGTGATCGACGGCGATGTGGTGGAAAACGCCAACCTGCAGCGGCAGGTGATCCATACCGATGCGCGCATCGGCATGCCAAAGGTGTTTTCCGCGCAGGCGGCGATGCTGGCGCAGAACCCGCATGTGACCGTGCGCCCCTATCACCGCCGCCTGACCGAGGAGATCGCGCCGGAGCTTTTCGCCGACTATGATCTGGTGCTGGACGGGACCGACAATTTCACCACGCGCTATCTGGTCAACCGCGCTGCGGTGGCCGCGCGTCTGCCGCTGGTCTCCGGCGCGCTCAGCCAGTGGGAGGGGCAGCTGTCGGTGTTTGATCCCGCGCGCGGCGCCCCCTGCTATCAGTGCCTGTTTCCCGAAGCCCCGGCACCGGGGCTGGCGCCAAGCTGTGCCGAAGCGGGGGTGCTGGGGCCCTTGCCGGGCGTGGTCGGCGCGATGATGGCGGTGGAGGCGGTCAAGCTGATCGCGAGCGCGGGCCAGCCGCTGCGCGGCGAGATGCTGATTTACGACGCGCTTTGGGGCGAGACCCGCAAGATCCGGCTGCACCGCCGTGCCGATTGCCCGGTCTGCGGTGCTGCTGCGCCCGATCTTGCCAAGCCCTGACCGCGCGCCATACTGCCGCCTGACCCTATTCCGGAGAGATGAGTGATGATCGCCCGACTTGCCGCCCTGTTCTGCCTTGCCGCCGCCCCGCTTGCCGCGCAGGATCTGCCCGACCTGCAGGGGCGCGAGGTGGTGGTGGCCACCGAAAACGCCTATCCGCCGCTGCAGTTTGTCGATCCCGCCAGCGGCACGCCGGTTGGCTGGGAATATGACGCGCTGGCCGAGATCGCGGCGCGGCTGAACATGACCGTGGTCTATGAAACCATCGCATGGGACGCGATGATCCCCGCCGTCAGCGAGGGCCAGATGGACATGGGCATGACCGGCATCACCATCCGCGAGGACCGGGCGGAGATGGTGGATTTTTCCGCCCCCTACATGCGGTCGGAAATGGTCATGCTGGTGCGGGGTGACGAGGCGCGGTTTGACGATGCCGCCTCTTTCGCCGCCGATCCCGACCTGCTGATGGGCGCACAGCCCGGCACCACGCCGTTTTATGTCGGCGTCTACGAGGTGCTGGACGGCGACGAGACCAACCCGCGCATCGCCCTGTTCGACACGTTCGGCGCCAGCGTGCAGGCGCTGCGCACCGGCGATGTCGATCTGGTGCTGACCGATGGCACGGCGGGGGCGGGCTATGTCGCGGCCACGGACGGGGCGCTGAAGATCGTGGGCGACAAGCTGGGCGCCGAGGATTTCGGCTTCATCTTCCCCAAGGGATCGGAACTGGTGGCGCCCGTCGATGCCGCCATCGCGGCGCTGCAGGCGGATGGCACGCTGGAGGCGCTGAACACCAAGTGGTTCCTCGACTACAAGATGGGCGAGTGAGCGGGCAGGCGTGAAGACCCCGGAGCAGGATTTCCCGTGGTGGCTGCTGGTCGCGGGCGGGCTGGGGGCGCTGGCCTTCGCCTCCGTGCTGGCCGAGGCCGAGCAGCGGCAGGTGCTGGCGACGCTGCTGCGCGGGGTGCAGGTGACGGTGGGGGTGACGCTGGTCAGCTTCGCCGCGGCCTCGGTGCTGGGGCTGGCGCTGGCGCTGATGTCGCTGTCGCGCTCGCTGCTGCTGCGGCAGGTGGCGCGGTTCTACACCGAGATCCTGCGCGGCCTGCCGATCCTCGTGCTGCTGCTGTACGTGGCCTTCGTGCTGGCGCCCGCGCTGGTGGCGGGCTGGAACTGGATCGCGGGGCATCTGGGGCTTGATCCCGCGCGGGTGCGGGATTTTCCGCTGCTGTGGCGCGCGGTGCTGGCGCTGACGCTGGGCTATGCCGCCTTTCTGGCGGAGGTGTTCCGGGCGGGGCTGCTGTCGGTGCCCGAGGGCCAGATCGAGGCGGCGCAGGCGCTTGGCCTGTCGGACTGGCAGCGGTTCCGGCTGATCGTGCTGCCGCAGGCGCTGCGCACCATCCTGCCGCCGCTGGGGAATGATTTTGTCGCCATGGTCAAGGACAGCTCGCTGGTGTCGGTGCTGGGGGTGCTGGACGTGACGCAACTGGGCAAGGTCACGGCGGCGGGGAATTTCCGCTATTTCGAGACCTATAACGTGGTGGCGCTGATCTATCTGACGCTGACCATCGGCCTGTCGCTGCTGCTGCGCCGGCTTGAGGCGCGGCTGCGCGCGCGGCCCTGACCCCTTTGCCCGTGGCGGCGCTGGAGCCTCCGGCGGGGATATTTGGGGCCAATGGAAACCACAGGGCGCGGGGCATTGCGGGGGGCGGCGCGCGGGATTAGCTTTCCGGCAAAAGGAGAGTGTTCATGACCAATCCGCTGCTGGCCACATGGGAGACGCCGTTCGGGCTGGCGCCTTTCGACGCCATTTCCGACGAGGATTTTGCCCCCGCGCTGGAGGAGGCGCTGGCGGCGCATCTGGCCGAGATCGAGGCAATCGCCGGGGCCGCAGCGCCTGCGAGCTTTGCCAATACCATCGAGGCGATGGAGGGGGCGGGGCGCGCGCTGGATCAGGTGCTGTCGGTGTTTTTCACCGTGGCGGGATCGGACAGCAACGAGGCGCGGCAGGCGCTGCAGCGGGAGTTTTCGCCGAAGCTCGCCGCGCATAGTTCCGCGATCTATGCCAATGCCGCGCTGTTTGCGCGGGTGCGCGATCTGTGGGAGCGGCGCGACGCGCTGGATCTGTCGCCCGAGGAGGCGCGGGTGCTGATGCTGACGCATCGCGGGTTCGTGCGGGCGGGGGCGGCGCTGAGCGGGGCCGAGGCTGCGCGCATGAAGGAGGTGAAGTCGCGGCTGGCGGTGCTGGGCACGCAGTTCACCCAGAACCTGCTGAAAGACGAAGCGGCCTGGGTTCTGCCGCTGGCGGAAGGCGATCTGGAAGGGCTGCCGGAATTTGTGGTGGATGCCGCCCGCGCGGCGGGGGCCGCATTGGGGCGGTCGGGGCCGGTGGTGACGCTGTCGCGCTCGCTGATCGTGCCGTTCCTGCAGTTCTCGCCGCGGCGCGATCTGCGCGAGGCGGCGTGGCGGGCCTGGACCGCGCGCGGCGAAAACGGCGGCGAGACCGACAACCGCGCCATTGCCGCCGAGATCCTGCGCCTGCGCGAGGAGCGGGCCGCCCTGCTGGGTTATGCCGATTTTGCCGCCTTCAAGCTGGAGACGGAGATGGCGGGCAGCCCGGACCGGGTGCGCGATCTGCTGCGGCAGGTCTGGGAACCCGCGCGCGATGCGGCGCTGCGCGATCAGGCGCAGATGGAGGAGATGCTGCGCGCCGAGGGTCTTAACGACGCGTTCCGGCCTTGGGACTGGCGCTATTACGCGGAGAAGCGGCGGCAGGCGCTGCATGATCTGGATGAGGCGGAGCTGAAGCCCTATCTGCAGCTTGACCGCATGATCGAGGCGGCCTTTGCCTGTTCGACACGGCTGTTCGGGCTGGAATTCCGGCCGCTGGACGTGCCGCTTTACCATCCCGACTGCCGCGCGTGGGAGGTGACGCGGCAGGGGCGGCATGTGGCGGTGTTCATCGGCGATTATTTCGCCCGCGCCTCCAAACGCTCCGGCGCGTGGTGTTCGGCCATGCAGGTGCAGGCCAAGCGCCCCGAGACCCGCGCGCCTGTCGTTCTCAATATCTGCAATTTCGCCAAGCCCCCGTCGGGCAAGCCCGCGCTGCTGTCTTATGACGACGCGCGCACGCTGTTTCACGAATTCGGCCATGCGCTGCACCAGATGCTGTCGGATGTGGAGTTTGCCTCGATCTCCGGCACGTCGGTGGCGCGGGATTTTGTCGAACTGCCGAGCCAGCTTTACGAGCACTGGCTGGAGGTGCCGGAGGTGCTGGAAACCTATGCCACCCATGCCGCAACCGGGGCCCCGATGCCGCGCGCGCTGCTTGACAAGGTGCTGGCGGCGGCGAGTTTCGACATGGGCTTCCAGACGGTGGAATATATCGGCTCGGCGCTGGTCGATCTGGAGTTTCACAGCGGCCCGGCCCCGGCGGATCCCATGGCGCGGCAGGCCGAGATCCTTGCCGGTCTGGGCATGCCCGAGGCCATCGCCATGCGCCATGCCACGCCGCATTTCGCCCATGTCTTTGCCGGGGACGGCTATTCGGCGGGCTATTACAGCTACATGTGGTCCGAGGTGATGGATGCCGACGCCTTCGCCGCCTTTCAGGAGGCGGGGGGCGCCTTTGATCCCGAAATGGCGGCGCGGCTAGAGGAGTTCATCCTGTCCAAGGGCGGATCCGAGGAGGCGGAGGCGCTGTATACCCGGTTCCGGGGCCGGATGCCGGGCGTCGAGGCGCTGCTGAAAGGCCGCGGGCTCGCCGCCTGAGCGGGGCGCCTCAGAACGGCAGGCGGCGGAGGCTGTACCCCTCTGCCGCCAGCAGGTTTGCCACGCCGTCCTCGCCGAAAAGATGTGCGGCGCCAAAAGCCGCGACCACGGGTGCCTCGGTTGTCGCCGCAGCTTGCAGGATCACCGGAATCCATGCGCGGTTGCGGTTGGTCAGCAGCTGCGTCTCCATCGCGTCGAAGGCGGCATCAAGGGCTGCGCTGTCCGTGGCGCCGCGTTGGGCGATGACGCGCGACAGGGTCCAGGCTTCGGCATTGGCCTCGTCGAAATAGGCGTTGATGGTGGTGACGATCTGGTCGGCGCCGGTGTCCTGATCGGGGAGGCTCGCCACCAGCATCTGCGCCTGCACCTCCAGCGGTTCGGCGTTGAACACGTTGAAGATCGTGTCCACCGGTTCCAGCGCGCGGGTGGGCACCTCTGCCGTATCGGCCAGATCCTGCAGCTGCGCGTCAAGCCCGCCATCCGCCTGCAGCAGATCCATCGCGCAGGCCGGGGTGGCCAACAGCATCGACAGCATCCATGGCTGGAACTTCGCCGCCATGACGGCGGGAATGCCGCGGCTGCGCGCGGCTTCGGCCAGACGCTGCCAGTCGGCCTCGGGCAGCACCTCGGGCAGGGTGGCGCCGGTCAGGGTCAGCAGGCCGGGTTCGGTGGCCATGCGCTGCTCCAGCCGGGTCTTGGCTGCGGTATCCGCCTCCAGCAGCAGCAGCCCCGCCGCCTCGATCACCGGGGCCAGCCGCGCCACCACCGGATCAAGCCGCGCATCGCCCAGATGGATCGTGCCGATCAGGTGGATCACCTCGCCGTCCTTCTCGGCCAGCCAGTGATTGCCGGTGGCATAGGGCAGACCGTCCAGCGCCGCCTGCTGTTCGGCCTGTTCCTCTGCGGTCAGGCTGGCGCGCAGATCAGTGCCATGGCATTGCGCGGCAGCGGCGGAGGGCAGGGCGAGGGCAAGCAGCAGGGCGAAGGCGGGACGCGGCATCTGGCTTCCTTTGTCAGGGGGTGACGCAGAGGGTAGGACAGGCGCAATCTGGCGGCAAGGGAGCAGACATGCAGCGGGAAAGCGATCTTTACGCGCCGGTCAAGGCGCTGCTGACCCGGCAGGGCTATGAGGTCAAGGGCGAGGTGGGGGCTGCCGATCTGGTGGCGCTGCGCGGCGACGAGCCGCCGCTGGTGGTTGAGCTGAAGCTGCGCCTGTCGCTGGCGCTGTTCCATCAGGCGGTGGCGCGGCTGCGGCTGACCGAGCATGTCTATATTGCCGTGCCCCGCCCCGAGGGCCGCAGCGCCCGCCGGGTGCTGCGCGACACGCTGACGCTGTGCCGCAGGCTGGGGCTGGGGTTCATCGTGGTGCGCGAGGGCCGGGCCGAGGTGCTGTGCGATCCCGGCCCCTATGCGCCGCGCCGCAACGCCAAGGGGCAGGCGGCGCTGCTGCGCGCCTTTCACCGGCTCAGCGGCGATCCCAATGCGGGCGGCGCCACCCGGCACGGGCTGGTCACCGGCTATCGGCAGGACGCGCTGCGCTGCGCCGCGCATCTGGCCGAACAGGGGCCCGCGCGCGGGCGCGACGTGGCGGCGGCAACGGGGGTGAAGACCGCGACGCGGCTGATGGCCGACAACCATTATGGCTGGTTCGCGCGCGTGTCGCTGGGGGTCTATGCGCTGACAGAGGCCGGGCGGGCCGGGCTGGTGCATTGGGCCGACAGCTGGGAGGACTAGCTGCGCCGCTGGTTCACCCGCTCGCGGTAGAGCGTGTAAAGCCCCGAGGCGATGATGATGCCGCAGCCGATGAAGGTCCACAGATCCGGCAGGTCGGCAAAGACCAGAAAGCCGTAGATCGTGCTCCAGACGATCATGCTGTACTGCACGGGGGCCAGCACCGTGGCCTGACCGATGTCGAGCCCGCGGATCAGCAGGAATTCCCCCAGCGCCGCGCAGACCGCCATGGCGAGCGCCAGCAGCACCAGCGTGCCGCTTGCGGGGGTCACCCAGACAAAGGCCAGCGGCACCGAACAGAGCAGGGTAGAGGTGATCGAGGTATAGGTTACGGTGGTGGCGATGCTGTCATGGCCGCTGAGCATCCGCGACAGGATCTGGCGGCTGGAAAACAGCAGGGCGGCCAGCACCGCAAAGCCTATGGCGGGGTGAAACACGCCCATGCCGGGCCGGATCACCACCAGCATGCCCATGAATCCGGCGGCCACGGCGGCCCAGCGGCGCGGGCCCACCGGCTCCTTCAGCACGAGCGCGCCGATGACGGTGACGATGAACGGCGCCATGAAGGTGACGGCGGTGGCATCGGCCAGCGGCACGAACCGCAGCGCCATGATGAAGCAGAAGGCGGATCCCAGCGCGATGGCGCCGCGCAGCATCTGCAGCACCGGATGCGGCGTGCGCAGGATATGGCTGCCGCGCAGCGCCAGCAGCACCATGACGCCGACGAACAGCCCCGACTGCCGCAGCCAGACCACCTGCACCGCCGGCAATTCCTGCGACAGCAGCTTGGCCAGCAGGTCGGTGATGCCGAAGGCAAAGAACCCCAGCGCCATGAACAGCAGGCCGCGCGGATTGTCGGGCGTATTGGAGGACGAAAGCGGGCGCGCCGAAAGCGGCGTGACGGGCAAGGCCATGAGGGGGTTCCGATTCCCGATGCTGGGGTGGGTCCAAAGGATCAGGTTTCCTGACCCTTTGCACGGGCATAAAACCGCCTTTCGCGGAAAAACCCGGATTTTCGGCCAGAATTCAAGGCCCGGGGGTGCGGGGCGGCCATGGCAGAGGCGGGTCCGGATGCCCATATGACAGGGCAGGACGGCGGCCCTGCGTCTTAAAAATTTCGCGAAGCTCATGTTGACACGACTCGCTCTGCTGCCTAGCTATGCCTCGTTAGCACTCGACCCCTATGAGTGCTAACGGCGCCTCCCCGAGGCGCCCAAGGGACAAACTTTGAGCTAGGAGAGCCTCGAAGATGGCATTCAAACCGCTTCATGACCGCGTGCTGGTCCGCCGTGTCGAAGGTGACGACAAGACCAAGGGCGGTCTGATCATCCCCGACAGCGCAAAAGAGAAGCCCGCCGAAGGTGTGGTCGTGGCTTGCGGCGAAGGCGCACGCAAGGACAGCGGCGAACTGATCGCGATGGCCGTGAAGGCTGGCGACCGCATCCTGTTCGGCAAATGGTCGGGCACCGAAGTGACGATCGACGGGCAAGAGCTGCTCATCATGAAGGAATCGGACATCCTCGGCATCACCGAGGCCGCCTGATCCCGGCTGACCGCTCCCGGGGGCGATCCGCGCCTCCGTCCGTCTGATATCAAACCCTTATTCAGGAGAACTCGCATATGTCTGCTAAAGACGTGAAGTTCAGCACCGACGCCCGCTCGCGCATGCTCAAGGGCGTGAACATCCTCGCCGACGCGGTGAAGGTCACGCTGGGCCCCAAAGGCCGTAACGTCGTGCTCGACAAATCCTTCGGTGCGCCCCGCATCACCAAGGACGGTGTGTCGGTCGCCAAGGAAATCGAACTGGAAGACAAGTTCGAGAACATGGGCGCCCAGATGGTGAAGGAAGTTGCTTCCCGCACCAATGACGAAGCTGGCGACGGCACCACCACCGCGACGGTTCTGGCGCAGGCCATCGTCCGCGAAGGCATGAAGGCGGTTGCCGCCGGCATGAACCCGATGGATCTCAAGCGCGGCATTGATCTCGCGACCTCCAAGGTCGTCGATCACATCAAATCCGCCTCGCGCAAGGTCGAGAATTCGGACGAAGTTGCTCAGGTCGGCACCATCTCCGCAAACGGCGAGGCCGAAATTGGCCGTCAGATCGCTGATGCGATGCAGAAGGTCGGCAACGAGGGTGTCATCACCGTCGAAGAGAACAAAGGCCTCGAGACCGAGACCGATGTCGTCGAAGGCATGCAGTTCGACCGCGGCTACCTGTCGCCGTATTTCGTGACCAACGCCGACAAGATGATCGCCGAGCTGGATGACTGCATGATCCTGCTGCACGAGAAGAAGCTCTCGTCGCTGCAGCCGATGGTGCCGCTGCTCGAGTCGGTGATCCAGTCGCAGAAGCCGCTGCTGATCATCGCCGAAGACGTCGAAGGCGAAGCGCTGGCGACCCTCGTGGTCAACAAGCTGCGTGGCGGCCTGAAGATCGCCGCCGTGAAGGCACCGGGCTTCGGTGACCGTCGCAAGGCCATGCTGCAGGACATCGCGATCCTGACCGGCGGTCAGGTGATCTCCGAAGATCTGGGCATGAAGCTTGAGAATGTCACCATCGACATGCTGGGCCGTGCCAAGAAAGTGTCGATCACCAAGGACAACACCACCATCGTGGACGGTGCCGGCGAGAAAGCCGAGATCGAAGCGCGTGTGTCCCAGATCCGCACCCAGATCGAAGAGACCACCAGCGATTACGACCGCGAGAAGCTGCAGGAACGCGTGGCCAAGCTGGCTGGCGGTGTGGCTGTCATCCGCGTCGGCGGCATGACCGAAGTGGAAGTGAAAGAGCGTAAGGACCGCGTCGACGACGCGCTGAACGCGACCCGCGCTGCCGTTCAGGAAGGCATCGTGGTCGGCGGCGGCGTCGCTCTGGTGCAGGGTGCCAAGGCGCTTGAAGGCCTCACTGGCGCCAACAGCGACCAGAACGCCGGGATCGCCATCGTGCGCAAGGCTCTGGAAGCTCCGCTGCGTCAGATCGCCGAAAACGCCGGTGTCGACGGTTCCGTCGTGGCAGGCAAGGTCCGCGAGTCGACCGATCTGCGCTTCGGCTACAACGCCCAGACCGACGAATATGGCGACATGTTCAAGTTCGGCGTGATCGACCCCGCAAAGGTCGTGCGCACCGCGCTGGAAGACGCAGCCTCGATCGCTGGCCTGCTGGTGACCACCGAAGCGATGGTGGCCGACAAGCCCCAGAAAGACGGCGGCAACGCTGGCGGCGGCATGCCCGACATGGGCGGCATGGGCGGCATGATGTAAGACAGCCCTTCGGGACTGTCTGCCGCAAGGCTAAGACGCACGGGGGGCCACTGGCCCCCCGTGTTGCGTTCCGGGCCCTTGCCATGGCCGCCGCGCTGCGGTTGAAACGGCGCATGACCGGACCGGATTCGACATTCGAGGCGCCGCACTGGGCGCGGGGCACCCTTGTCGCCGGGGTGGACGAGGTGGGCCGTGGCCCGCTGGCAGGGCCGGTGGTGGCCGCTGCCGTGGTGCTGGACATCGCCCGCATCCCCGAGGGGCTGAACGATTCAAAGAAGCTGAGCCAGAAGCGCCGCGAGGCGCTGGAGCCCGTGATCCGCGCGGTGGCGGGGGTCGGGCTGGGCGTGGCGACGGTCGAGGAAATCGACAGGCTGAACATCCTGCAGGCGAGTCTGCTGGCCATGCGCCGGGCGGTCGCGGCGCTGCCCGTGGCACCGGGCCATCTGCTGGTCGATGGCAACCGGCTGCCCCATCCGCTGCCCTGTCCGGGCACGGCGGTGATCGGCGGCGACGCCCGTTCGGTCAGCATCGCCGCCGCCTCGGTGGTGGCCAAGATCCACCGCGACGCGCTGATGCGGGATTTGGCGCAACACCATCCGGGCTATGGCTGGGAAACCAACGCGGGCTATGGGTCCAAAATCCACATGCAGGCCCTGCAAAATCTGGGCATAACGCCCCACCATAGAAGATCTTTCCGACCTATCCACAACATCTTGTATCAAGTCGAAATCTCAAGGGTTTGATTCAAAAAACAAATTGACCCCGAATCACCTTTGACTCATCTTCGCAGCCAGCCACAGAGCGCGCCGACGCGCCGCGGGACCAGAGGCAGAGAATGACGACGATGACCAAGATCAAGGGTGCTGCGGCGCTTCCCCTCAACACGATCCTGCGCGGCGACTGCATCGAGGCGATGAATGCGCTGCCGGAAGCGTCGGTCGATCTGATCTTCGCGGACCCGCCTTACAACCTTCAGTTGAAGGGAGATCTGCACCGCCCCGACAATTCGCGCGTCGATGCGGTGGACGATCACTGGGACCAGTTTTCCAGCTTTTCGGTCTATGACGCCTTCACCCGCGCATGGCTCAAGGCCGCGCGGCGGCTGCTGAAACCCAATGGCGCGCTCTGGGTGATCGGATCCTATCACAACATCTTCCGCGTCGGCACCGCGCTGCAGGACGAAGGCTACTGGATCCTTAACGACGTGGTCTGGCGCAAGTCGAACCCGATGCCGAATTTCCGGGGCAAGCGGTTCACCAACGCGCATGAGACGATGATCTGGGCGTCCAAATCCGAAGGGTCGAAATACACCTTCAATTACGAGGCGCTGAAGGCGCTGAACGAGGGCATCCAGATGCGGTCGGACTGGGTGCTGCCGATCTGCAATGGCGGCGAGCGGCTGAAGGACGCGCAGGGCGACAAGGCCCATCCCACGCAGAAGCCCATGTCGCTCTTGCACCGGGTGCTGGTCGGCTCGACCAATCCCGGCGATGTGGTGCTGGATCCGTTTTTTGGCACCGGCACCACCGGCGCCGTGGCCAAGATGCTGGGCCGCGACTGGATCGGCATCGAACGCGAACCCGCCTATATCGAGGTGGCGGAGCGGCGCATCGCCGATGTCCGGCCGCTGGACCGCGCCGCGCTGGAGGTGTCCAGCTCCAAGCGGGCAGAGCCGCGCATTCCCTTCGGGCAGGTGGTCGAACGCGGCATGCTGCGGCCCGGCGAAATGCTGGTTTCGGCCACGGGCAAGCTTGCCAAGGTGCGCGCCGACGGCACGCTGATCGGCGAGGATGTGAAGGGTTCGATCCATCAGGTCGGCGCCCATCTGGAGGGGGCTCCCTCCTGCAACGGCTGGACCTACTGGCATTTCAAGCGCGACGGCAAGACGGTGCCGATCGACGTGCTGCGCCAGCAGATCCGCGCCGAACTGGCCGACCGCCCGAACTGATCGCTGCGCAGGCTGCCGCAGGGCCATCCCCGTCTGCCGGTCGGCGGGCGGGGATTTTCTTTGCGGTGCCGCAAATGCTCCGGCAGTCTCAAAGCCTTTGTTTACCCGGCTCTGATACCAACAGCGCAGGGCGCAAGCAGCGCCGGTCGAGCTGTCAAGGGACCGATGATGAGCAGGCTTTCCATCCGCTACCAATTGCTGATCCTTGGATCGGTGTTCATGCTCCTCACTCTGGGCGTGGCGGTCACGTCCTGGATCGTGCAGGCGGGCATGACCAACCGCATCGGATTCAGCCGTGATGTCATCCATCAAAGCCAGTATCTGCTGCGGTTGCAGATGACGGTGGACAGTGCTGCCACCCATCTGCTGGAATTTGATCATGGCAATGCCGAAGGGCTGGTCGACGCGCGCGAGGTTTTGCAGGGCGTCGGCGGTCTGGTGGCCGAGGGCACGAAGGTGTTTACCGATACCGAACGCCCTGAATCGAGCCGACCGGAATTCCTGCCGCAGCTCGAGGCCGTGGCGGAGCAGGCAAGGCTGATGCTGCCGTCTCTTGATCTGCTCGGCGCCCCCGGCATTTCTGTGGAACAGCGCGAGCTGCAGATGACCACCGTGGTGCTGCCGGCGCTGGAGGATGTCACCGCGGCCATCGGCAGGATCCGCGACCGGCTGGATGTGCTGATGGTCGCCGAAGAACAGGACTCGGTCAGGGCGGCGGAGACGGGTGTCTGGATCCTTGTGGTCACCAATGGCAGCGCCGTGCTTGCCTCGCTGCTTGGCGCGCTGTTTTTTGGGCGGGTGCTGTCACGGCCCTATCTTTCGGTCGCCGGCGCGGTGGAGCGGATTGCCGATGGCGAATATTCCGCGCGCATCGACGGCGTGCTGCGCCGCGACGAGGCCGGAGCCATCGCCCGCAGCCTCGAGGCGCTGCGCGACAAGCTGCAGCATTCGGAAGCCGTGGCCGAGAAGGAGCGGGTGACCAACGAGCGCCGCATCGCACTGTTCGAGGCGCTGGGGGATGCCATGGGCGCGATGGCGCAGGGCGAGCTTGGTCACCGCATGACCGCAGAAGACTGGCGCGACATTGGCGAAAGCTATGTCTCGCTCTGCAACGATTACAATGCTCTGGCCGGCAAGATCGGCGATCTGATCGCCTCGCTGCGGGACTCGGCGCTGATGGTGCAGCGCAACTCGCAGGAGCTGTCCACCATGTCGATCGAAATGTCGCGCCGCTCCGAGGTGCAGGCGGCCACGCTGGAAGAATCCGCCGCCGCACTTGAAGAGCTGTCCTCCAGCGTCAAGGCGGCGGCGGAGCGGGCCGAAGAGGCGGATCGCCGGGTGTCCGATGGCCGCCGCAGGGCCGAAGAGGGCGGGCTGGTGATGGAGCGGGCGCTGGCCGCCATGAGCTCCATCGCGGGCTCGTCAGAGCAGATCACCCAGATCATCGGCGTGATCGACGACATCGCCTTCCAGACCAACCTTCTGGCGCTGAATGCCGGGGTCGAGGCGGCGCGGGCCGGGGAAAGCGGCAAGGGCTTTTCCGTCGTGGCCTCCGAAGTGCGGTCGCTGGCGCAGCGGGCCTCGGAATCGGCGCGCGAGATCAAGGCGCTGGTCTCCAACAGCTCGCAGCAGGTGCGCGATGGCGGGCAGCTGGTGGAGCAGACCGGCGCCTCGCTGGCCGATATCGTGCAGAGCGTGAACGAAGTGTCCGAGATGGTCGCCGAGATCGCCACCGCCGCGCGGGAGCAGGCTGCCGGGCTTCAGGAAATCAACGTGGGCGTGGCAGAGCTGGACAAAGTGACCCAGCAGAACGCCGCCATGGTCGGCGAGACCAGTTCCGCCAGCCAGCAGCTTAACAGCGAGGCGCAGCGGCTGAGCGCGCAGCTGAGCCGCTTCGTGGGCGAAGAGGGGGCGGATCTGGCCGATGTGGTGCCGGTCTCCGCCCCGCCAAGCAGCTTTGCCCCGGCAGCCCCGTCGCAACCCGTCGTGGCGCAGCCCATCCGCGCCGCTATGGGGGGCGGCGTCTCATGGCAGGAGTTCTGAGCCGCTGCGGCTCAGGAACTGGCGCGGCGACGGGTCAGCCGATCTGCCCGCCCGCATCACCCACCTGACCGCGATGCAGAAGCAGATGATCCAGCAGCACGCAGGCCATCATCGCTTCGCCCACCGGCACGGCGCGGATGCCCACGCAGGGATCGTGGCGGCCTTTGGTCACGATCTCCGTCTCGGTGCCGTCGCGGGTGATGGTCCGCCGCGGCGTCAGGATCGACGAGGTCGGCTTGACGGCAAAGCGCACCACCACCTCCTGCCCGGTGGAGATGCCGCCCAGAATGCCGCCCGCATGGTTGGAGCCATAGACCGGACCATCGGGGCCCATGAAGATCTCGTCGGCATTCTCGGTGCCGGTCAGCGCGGCGGCAGCCATGCCGTCGCCGATCTCCACGCCCTTGACCGCGTTGATCGACATCATCGCCGCCGCCAGTTCGGTGTCGAGCTTGCCATAGATCGGCGCACCCAGACCGGCGGGCAGGCCCTCTGCCACCACCTCGATGACGGCGCCGACGCTTTCGCCGGATTTGCGCAGCCCGTCCAGATACTCGGCCCAGTCTGCCGCCGCCTGCGCATCGGGGCACCAGAACGGGTTGCGGGCGATCTCCTCGGCGTCATACCGGGCGCGGTCAATGCCGCGCGGCCCCATCTGCACCATGGCACCCCGGATCGTCAGCCCCGGCATAAGCTGCGCCAGCACCGCCCGGGCCAGACCGCCCGCCGCCACCCGCGCGGCGGTTTCCCGCGCCGAGGACCGGCCACCGCCGCGATAGTCGCGCAGGCCGTATTTCTGGAAATAGGTGATGTCGGCATGGCCGGGGCGGAATTTCTCGGCGATCTCCGAATAATCCTTGGACCGCTGGTCGGTGTTTTCGATCATCAGCTGCACCGGGGTGCCGGTGGTCCGCCCGTCGAACACGCCCGACAGGATGCGCACCGCGTCGGGTTCGCGCCGCTGCGTGGTAAAGCGGTTCTGTCCCGGCTTGCGCAGATCCAGCCAGCGCTGCAGCGCCGCCTCGTCCACGGCGATGCCCGGCGGGCAGCCGTCCACGGTGGCGCCAAGCGCCGGCCCGTGGCTTTCGCCCCAGGTGGTGACGCGGAAGAGATGGCCGAAGGTGTTGAGGCTCATGGGCGGGTCTCCTTTGCGGCCCCTCCTAGGGCAGCGCTGCCTGCCGCTCAAGGGATTTCACCTTGCCAGAGCCGGGGCGCAGAGCTAGGTCTGGCGCTACCTCGGGGTGCCGGATCGAACCGGCTGAGATGCGCGACGCGAACCCGTTGAACCTGATCCGGTTGACACCGGCGGAGGGAAGGTTCCGGCCCCTTGGCCCGTCTTGCCCTCTCGCCGCAAGTATGGAGGATGCCATGAAGGCCATCACCTTTGCCGCGGGATGTCTGGCCGCCAGTTCCGCTCTGGCGCAGGACGCTGTTCTGACCGTCTATGCGGGCGATTACATCGTTTCGGAATGGGGGCCCGGCCCCCGGATCGAAGAGATGTTCGAGGCGCGCTGCAACTGCGACCTGCAGTTCCGTCCCGGCGACCTGCTGCCCCGGCTGCTGCTGGAAGGCGCACGGACCGAGGCCGATGTGGTCTTTGGACTGAACACCGACGTGACGAAACAGGCGCGGGAATCGGGCCTGTTCGCGCCGCATGGCGTCGATCTGGCGCCGCTGACCCTGCCGATCGACTGGCAGGACGACACGTTCCTGCCCTATAATTACGGCCACACCGCCTTTGTCTACAACAGTGACCGGCTGGCGGAACCGCCGCAGAGCTTTCAGGCGCTGCTGGACGCGCCGGATGACCTGAAGATCGTCCTTCAGGATCCGCGCAGTTCCATCTCTGGTCTGGCGCTGGTGCTCTGGGTGCAGGCGGTGTTCGGCGAGGAGGCCGAGGCGGCATGGGCGAAGCTTGCGCCCAAGATCCTGACCGTGACCCGGGGCTGGTCCGAAAGCTATGGCCTGTTCACCGAGGGCGAGGCGGATATGGTGCTGAGCTACACCACCAGCCCCGCCTATCACATCATCGCCGAGGATGACCGCAGCAAGAAGGCCGCGATCTTTCCCGAAGGTCACTACCTGATGGTGGAGTTGGCGGCGAAGGTCGCCTCCACCGACCAGCCGGAGCTTGCGCAGCAGTTCATGGAGTTTCTGCTGACGCCCGAGTTTCAGGAGATGATCGCCACCGGCAACTGGTCCTTCCCGGCGGCGCTGCCGCGCGAGAGCTGGCCCGAAGGCTTCCGCGAGCTGGACCTGCCCGAGACCGTGCTGTTCTATTCCGAAGACGAGGCGGCGGCGCTGCGCGACGAGTCGATCGAGGCGTGGCGGCGGGCGCTGTCGCAGTGAGCCTGCGCGCCCTGCCTGCCGCAGTGGCGGCACTGGCGGTGGCAGGGCTGGTGCTGGGGCCGGTGGCGGCGGTGCTGTGGCGCGCGGGCGACTGGGGGCGGCTCGGCCCCGGCGACTGGCAGGCGCTGCGCTTCACGCTCTGGCAGGCGCTGCTGTCGGCGGCCGTCAGCACCGTGCTGGCGGTTCCGCTGGCGCGGGCGCTGGCGCGGCGGCGTTTTGCCGGGCGCGGCCTGCTGGTGGCGCTGCTGGGGGCGCCGTTCATCCTGCCGACGCTGGTGGCGGTGCTGGGGCTGGTGGCGGTGTTCGGCCAGAACGGCGTGCTGAACGGCGCGCTGCGCGCCGCAGGCCTGCCCACGCTCAGCATTTACGGGCTGCATGGCGTGGTGCTGGCGCATGTGTTCTTCAACCTGCCCTTGGCGACACGGCTGCTGCTGCAGGGCTGGCACGCCATCCCGGCAGAGCGGTTCCGGCTTGCCGCCTCGCTGGGGCTGAGCCCTTGGGCGCTGTTCCGCACGCTGGAGGCGCCGATGCTGACGCGCATCGCCCCCGGCGCCTTTGCGGTGATCTTCGTGATCTGTCTGTCGAGCTTTGCCGTGGCACTGACGCTGGGTGGCGGCCCGCGGGCGACCACGGTGGAACTGGCGATCTATCAGGCGGTGCGCTTCGATTTTGATCTGGGCCGCGCTGCGCTGCTGTCGGTGGTCCAGCTTGGGCTTGCGCTGGCGGCGGGGCTGGTGGCGCTGCGGCTGGGGGCAGGGGCGGGGTTTGGCGCCGGGCTCGACCGGGTGCTGCCGCGCTGGGATGCGCGGGGCGGCTGGTCGCGGGGGCTGGACGCGCTGTGGATCGGGCTTGCCGCGCTGTTCCTGCTGCTGCCGCTGGCGCTGGTGGCCGCGCGCGGGCTGCCCGGCCTGCTGCTGCTGGATGCGGGCATCTGGCAGGCGGCCAGCCATTCGCTGAGCGTGGCGCTGGCCTCCACCCTGCTGTGCCTGATCTGGGCGCTGGCGCTGGCCAGCCGCTGGGGCGAGGTGGTGGGGCTGGCGGGCATCGCCGTCTCGCCGCTGGTGCTGGGCACGGGGCTGTTCCTGATCCTGCAGCCGCTGGTCAACCCGCTGAGCCTTGCGCTGCCGGTCACCACGCTGGTCAATGCGCTGATGGCGCTGCCCTTTGCGCTGCGCATCCTGCGCCCGCAGGCGCAGGCGGCCCGGCAGGATTACGGGCGGCTGGCGCAGGCGCTGGGGCTGACGCCGCTGGCATGGCTGCGGCTGGTGCTGCTGCCGCGTCTGCGCCGTCCCTTGGGCTTTGCTGCCGGGCTGACCGCCGCGCTGTCCATCGGCGATCTGGGGGTGATTGCGCTTTTCGCCAATCCCGATCGCGCGACGCTGCCGCTGCAGGTCTACCGGCTGATGGGATCCTATCAGATGGACGCGGCGACGGGGGCGGCGCTGCTGCTCTTGGTGCTGAGTTTCGGAGCGTTCTGGCTGTTCGACAGGGGAGGGCGGATGGGTGCTGACGCTTGAGGGGCTGAGCTTCACCGAAGCCGATTTTACCCTGCAGGCCGATCTGGCGCTGGATCCCGGCGCGCGGGTGGCGGTGGTGGGGCCATCGGGGGCGGGCAAGTCCACGCTGCTGGACCTGATCGCCGGGTTCCGGACGCCGCAGGCGGGACGGGTGCTCTGGCAGGGGCAGGACATCACCGCCGCCCCGCCCGACCGGCGCCCGGTGGCGCTGCTGTTTCAGGAAAACAACCTCTTCCCGCATCTCGACCTGATGCGGAACCTTGGCCTTGCGCTGCGGCCCGATGGCAGGCGGCTGCGGGGACCGGAGCGCGAGCGGGTGCTCGCCGCACTGGCCCGCGTCGGGCTGGAGGGGATGGAGGCGCGGCGCCCCGGCGCGCTGTCGGGCGGGCAGCAAAGCCGCGCGGCCTTGGCGCGGGTGCTGCTGCAGGCCCGGCCCATTCTGGCGCTGGACGAACCCTTCGCCGCACTGGGTCCGGCGCTGAAGGCGCAGATGCTCGATCTGCTGCGCGAGGTGGCGGAGGATCTGGGCGCGCTGGTGCTGCTGGTGAGCCATGATCCCGAGGATGCCCGCCGCTTTGCGCAGGCGACGGTGCTGGTGGCCGAAGGGCGCGCGCATCCGCCCGTGGCGACGGAGGCGCTGTTTGCCGATCCGCCGCCCGCGCTGCGCGCCTATCTCGGGACTGGCTCCGGCACCGAATAAGGCGCGCCCGACGCCGCGCAAAGAAAAAGCCCCGCCTTGCGGCGGGGCCTGGACCTTCAGCCCGGTGGGGCGGGCGTGTCAGTCGTTCTTGTACTTGACGTTGCGCCAGATCCGCTTGTTGGTCAGATACAGCAGCACGGCCAGCAGGGTCAGGAAGACCACGCCGACAAAGCCCGCCTGCTTGCGCGCCATCATCTTCGGTTCCGCCGTCCACATCAGGAAGGCCGCGACGTCCTGCGCCTCGTGGTGCAGTTCGTTGGAATGGCCATCGGCATATTCCACGTCCTCGCCCGCCAGCGGCGGGGCCATGGCGATCCAGCCGCCGGGGAAGGCGGTGTTTTCGTAGAACGTGGTGCCCGCTTCGACCTTTTCCTCACCGGTGTAATGGGTGAGCAGCGAGGCGATGTATTCCGCCCCGCCCATGCCGTTGAACAGCTGCGACAGGCCGGTGCCATAGGGGCCGTGGAAGCCCGCGCGTGCCTTGGCCATCAGCGACAGGTCGGGCGCGCCGACGCCGTTGTTCTCCGGGAAGTGGTCGGTCGGGATCGCGGGCCGGTCTTCGTCCAGCTCGGGGTCATAGACGGTGAAGGTCTGCGCCGCATAGGCGCGGACCTGATCCTCGGGCATGGCGGGGCCGCCGTCTTCGGAGAGGCTGCGCAGCGGCACGTATTTCAGACCGTGACAGGCGGAGCAGACCTCGGTGAAGACCTGCAGGCCGCGCTGCAGCTGGGCCTGATCATAGGCGCCGAAGGGCCCTTCGAAGGAGAAGGCATAGTCCGTCACATGGCCGCCCTCACCGGCAGCAAAGGCGCTGCCGGTGACAAGGCTGAGGGCCGTGGCGGCGGAAAGGGCAATTTTCCGGAACATTGTGGCTTGTCCTTTCACTTACTCGGCCGGCGACACGGCGGTCTTGGTGCCACCGGTCTTCGAATAATGGGCATCGAAGTCTTCCTCGATGGTCGCGGGCTGCGGCAGCGGCTTCTCGATCACGCCAAGCAGCGGCAGGATCACGAAGAAATAGCCGAACCAGTACGCCGAAGCGATCAGCGAGAAGCTGGCATAGGGCTCTTCGGCGGGCATGGCGCCCAGCCACATCAGCGCGATGAAGTCGATGACCAGCAGGCCGAACCACCACTTGAACATCGGGCGATAGCGGCCCGAGCGCACCGAGGAGGTGTCGAGCCACGGCGCCAGCGCCATGGCGATGATGGCGCCAAACATGGCCAGCACGCCGAAGAACTTCGCGTCGACGATGCCGCCGGTGACGAAGGAGGCGATCTGCACCACCCAGACTTCGGAGGTGAAGGCGCGCAGGATCGCGTAGAAGGGCAGGAAATACCATTCCGGCACGATATGCGCGGGTGTCGAAAGCGGGTTCGCTTCCAGATAGTTGTCGGGGTGGCCCAGATAGTTGGGCATGAAGCCGACGATGGCGAAGAAGACCGCAAGGATCACCGCCAGCGCGAACAGGTCCTTGATCACGAAATAGGGCCAGAACGGCACGGTGTCCTTGGCGGCATCCGCCTTGGAGGTGCGGCGCACCTCAACCCCGGTGGGGTTGTTGTTGCCGGTGGTGTGGAAGGCCCAGATATGCACCGCCACCAGCGCCGCGATGACGAAGGGCAGCAGGTAATGCAGCGAGAAGAAGCGGTTCAGCGTGGCATTGTCCACCGCCGGTCCGCCCAGAAGCCAGGTCTGGATCGGCTCGCCGATGAACGGGATGGCGCCGAACAGGCCGGTGATCACGGTGGCGCCCCAGAAGGACATCTGGCCCCAGGGCAGCACGTAGCCCATGAAGGCGGTGCCCATCATCGCCAGATAGATCAGCATGCCGATGATCCACGTGATTTCACGCGGGGACTTATAGGAGCCGTAATAGAGCCCGCGGAAGATGTGCAGATACACCGCCACGAAGAACAGCGAGGCGCCGTTGGCGTGCAGGTAGCGCAGCATGTAGCCGCCGTTCACGTTGCGCATGATGTGCTCGACGCTGGCAAAGGCCAGATCCACATGCGGCGTGTAGTGCATCACCAGCACGATGCCGGTGATGATCTGCAGGGCAAGGCAGAAGGTCAGGACGATGCCCCAGATCCACATCCAGTTGAGGTTCTTGGGGGTGGGGATCATGATGGTGTCGTAAAGCAGACCAAGGATCGGCAGGCGCTTGTGCACCCAGCGCTCTCCGCCTGTCTTCGGTTCGTAGTGGTCGTGCGGAATACCGGACATGTGCGCGTTTCCTTAACCCAGCAGGATGGTCGTGTCGTCCACGAAGGAGGCGACCGGAACGTGAAGATTCTGCGGTGCCGGACCTTTGCGGATGCGGCCGGCAGTGTCGTAATGCGAACCGTGGCAGGGGCAGAACCAGCCGCCTACGCCGCCCGCGGTATATTCCCCGGCATTGCCAAGCGGCACGCAGCCCAGATGGGTGCAGACGCCCATCATGACCAGCCACTCGCCAGCTTCGTCCAGCGTGCGGTTCTCGTCGAGCGCGCCGGCGCCGGCATCGATGTTTTCGTTCCGCGCCACCGGGTCGACCAGCTGGTCGACGGTCACGGCGCGCGAGTCCTCGATTTCCGTTTCGGTGCGGCGGCGGATGAAGACCGGCTTGCCCAGCCACTTGACCGTCAGCTGCGTTCCGGTCTCGACGCCAGAGACATCGACGCGGATCGTGCTGAGCGCGCGCACATCGGCAGAGGGGTTCATCTGGTTGACCAGCGGCCAGATCGCCGCTCCGGCTGCGACGGCGCCTGCGCCGCCGGTGGCGTAGAAGAGGAAATCTCTCCGGGTGCCTTCGTGATCTTCTGCTTGTGACACGGGGGTCTTCTCCATTCCTCGGGGGCCGCGCGTCGGCCCAAACGCAGATAGGCCGCGGGCAAGCGCGGCATTTCCGACCGCGTTATTAGCGGCATGCCGCAGGGCCGTAAAGCAAACTTGAACGCCACACTGGCAAGAGTGCGGATGTGTCGCGGTTGAAACTCTGCATCGGCGGTGGTTATGTCCCCGCGCGGGGGACGGTTCCCTCCCGGAGGCATGGGCATGAAAGCACTGATTCTATCGACCGCTCTGGTTGCAGCGGCCATCGCGGCGCCCGCTGCGGCGCAGGACTATGACCTGTCGGTCTATACCGGCTGGCAGACCTCGCCGCACAGCCGCATCGAAGGCGACTATCCCGGCACCGGCGCCAGCTTCGACGAGCTGATCGGCTGGGAGGGCAAGTCCTTCGAGATGCCGCCCTATTACGGTCTGCGCGGCACGTGGTGGCGGTCTGACACCTTTGGTGTGGCGCTGGAATTCACCCATGCCAAGGTCTATGCCAACGAGGATGACCGCGACGATGCGGGCTTCGACACGCTGGAATTCACCGACGGCATCAACATCCTGACGCTGAACGCGATGCAGCGCTGGCCCGGTCTCTGGGGCAGCGCCACGCCTTACGCGGGCGCGGGTCTGGGCGTGTCGATCCCCCATGTCGAGGTGGCGACCACCGGCGGCACCGATGACACTTTCGAATATCAGCTGACCGGCCCCGCCGCGCGGCTGCTGGCGGGCGTCAGCTACCCCATCACCGACCGCGTCTCGGTCTTTGGCGAATATCAGTTCACCTATTCGTGGAACGAGGCCGATCTGGACGAGGGCGGCACGCTCAAGACCGACATCAAGACCAACGCGCTGAATGTCGGCCTGACGCTGAAATTCTGAACAGGGCAGGGGGCAGGGCCGCAGCCCTTGCCCCGCGCCGGACCCGTTCAGCCCTGCGCCTCGATCCGGCTGTAGGTCATGTTGCCGCTGCTGCTTCCCGTGATCTCGATCATCACGCTTTGCGGACCTGTCCGCTCAAACTCCACAGCCCGCGCGTTGTCGCGCCACGTGGCGCAGCTGGCCGAGAAGCCGGTCAGCCCGTCCTCGCGCGGTGCGGTGCCAAAGCCCGCCAGACCGCCATCGGCGCAGACCTGCGAGACGAGGCCCTGCACCTGTGCCGCGCTGTAGCCTGCAGGGTTGAAGCTGCCGGTCATGGTTGCCGCCGACACGGAGCCGGAGAAGAAGTTGGGGTTGCTGGTGGCGATCCCCGCCCCCGAGGAGCCGCCGCCGCCGCACGCGCCTAGCGCCAGCATCAGGCCCGCGCAAAGGCCAAGCCGCGTCGAAAGCACCAGTCTGTCAGGATAAGTCATCTCAGTCCTTGAATCTGCGGGAATATCCGCGCCGGCACCCGGCACATGACAAGCTTGCACGTCGCGGGGCGGGCAGGTCAACGCCGGATGTCGCAGGGCTGGTCGCGGGCATCGCCAAGCTGCCGGTCCATGGCGAAACGGCGGAGGCTGACACCCGCGCGCAGCACCGTCTCCTCTGACATCACTCGCCAGCCCTGCCTTGCAAAGAAAGGCCGCGCGGCAAGGCTTGCATGGGTGGTGAGCCGCCCGAGGCCGAGCGCACGGGCCCGCGCCTCGACCGCGTCGAGCAGGGCGCGACCGATGCCCCGGCCCGCGCAGGAGGGCAGCACGAAGGCGAGATCAAGGTGACCGTCCGGGATCATGGCCATGAAGCCGACCGGCTCGGCGTTTTCTACCGCGACAAAGCCGGTCAGGCTGGCAAGGCGGGTCTGCCAGCGCGGCAGGTCGATGCTGTCGCCTGCCCATGCCCGCCGCTCCTGCAGCGTATAGGCGTGGCGCGTGCCGTCATGGACCGCGCAGAAGAAGATGCGCGCGGCGTCACGGTAATCTTCGGCGCGCAGCGGTCGCAGGGTCAGGGTCATGGGCCCGGCCTTCGGTTTGTCAGCAGCCCCATGCGCACCCTAGCGCTTGCGCACGAATTCCGTGCGCAGCACCAGCCCCTTGATCGTGTCGTGGCGGCAGTCGATTTCTTCGGGGTTGTCGGTCAGCCGGATCGACCGGATCACCGTGCCCTGTTTCAGCGTCTGCCCCGCGCCCTTGACCTTCAGATCCTTGACCAGCACCACGGAATCGCCATCCGCCAGCACCGTGCCGGAGGCGTCGCGCACCACCACGCTTTCGGGCTGCGACAGCTCGGAGGCGGGGCGCCATTCGCCGCTTGCTTCGTCATAGACGTAATCTTCATCGCTCATGGCCGGTCCTCATGCGGGTCGGCGCCGGTCAGGGCGCGCTTGCGGGGCATCATGACGAAGACGGCAGCCACATAGACCACGCAGAACACCGCCAGCGTGATCCACGCATAGGTGGCCACGGCGGCAATGGCCAGCGCCACCCCCAGCAGCAGGTATTTCACGTTGCGGCGCGGAATGCGCGTGGTCTTGAACGACCATGTCGGCACGCGGCTGATCATGGAAAAGCCGGTCAGCACCATCCAGCCCGCGATCACCAGATCGGGCAGGAAGGGCCCGCTGCCGAAAGCAAAGCTCAGATACATCGGCAGCAGCACCAGCATGGCCCCGGCGGGCGAGGGCACGCCGGTGAAATAGGCGTTGTCATGCGCCTTGTCTTCGGATTTGCGCATCACGTTGAACCGGGCCAGCCGCACCACGGCGCAGACGGCATAGGCCAGCACCGCGAGCCAGCCGAAATTCCGGCTGTCTTCCAGCGCCCAAGTGTACAGCAGCAGGGCAGGGGCCACGCCGAAATTCATGAAATCAGCGAGGCTGTCCAGTTCCGCCCCCATGCCGCTTTCGGATTTCAGCGCGCGGGCCAGCCGCCCGTCCAGCCCGTCCAGCACGGCGGCCACCATGATCAGCTGCACGGCGAATTCATAGGATCCCTGCAGCCCGAAGCGGATCGCGGTCAGCCCGGCACAGATCGCCAGCACGGTCAGCATGTTGGGCAGAAGCTGCACCAGCGTCAGCTTTTCGGCGGCGCGCTCCTTGGGGGCGGGGGGCTTGGGCTGCTCAGGCGCCATCCGCGGGGCTCCGCAGATCGGCGATCACGCTTTCGCCCGCCGTCATGGTCTGGCCGATCAGCACCTGCGGCGCCACGCCATCGGGCAGGTAGACATCCAGCCGCGAGCCGAAGCGGATCAGCCCGAACCGTTCGCCGCGCTCCAGATGGTCGCCTTCGGATTTCCACCACATGATGCGCCGCGCCACCAGACCGGCAATCTGCACCACGGCGATCTCGCGCCCGTCTTCCAGCCGGATGCGCAGGGCGTGGCGTTCATTGTCCTCCGACGCCTTGTCCAGCGAGGCGTTGAGGAACTTGCCAGGACGATAGGCCATCTTGACCAGTTCGCCCGCCGCCGGAGAACGGTTCACATGGCAGTTGAACACCGACATGAACACCGACACGCGGGTGCGCGCCTCGGGGCCCATGCCCAGTTCGGCGGGGGGCACGGCGGGTTCGATCAGCGACACGATGCCATCGGCGGGGCTGACCAGCAGGCCGGGGCGCTGCGGCACCACCCGTTCGGGATCGCGGAAGAAGTAGTAGCACCAGACCGTCAGCCCGACGCCGAGCCAGCCCAGCGGATCCCAGATCAGGAACAGGACCAGCGAGATCGCGGCGAAAATCGCCACGAACTTGCGGCCTTCGGGGTGCATGGGCTTGATGAACGTGTCGCGCATCCGCATCGGGCGGGGCTCCTTTCAGGACGTGAGGTGGTCCGCAGCTAAGCCCGCGGGGCCTGCGATGCAAGTCCCGCGGACGGGGCGTCACGCCATGGGATCGGTCGCCACCATCGACGGGCGGGTGCAGAACGCTTCGTGCCAGCGCGCCAGCCCGTCCCGCCCGGTGCGCCATTTGCGCGCGTCATGGCGGAAATCCAGATATCCCAGCGCGCAGGCCACGGCGATCTGGCCCATGTCCAGAGGTCCGGCCAGATGGCTGAGCCAGCGGGTTTCCAGCGCGTCGAGCGCGCGCGCGACCTTGCCCCACTGGCCTTCGATCCAGTCCATCGACACCTGTTCGCGCGGGCGGAAGCGTTCTTCGTAGATGATGAGCACGGCGGCATCCATGATGCCATCCGCCGTGGCCTCCAGCGTCAGGGTGTCCCAGATCCGGGAGTCGGGATAAAGCCCGCTCTGCGCGCGATGGTCCAGAAAGCGGCAGATCACCCGGCTGTCATACAGCGCGGGCCCGTCGGGGCGCACCAGCGCGGGGATCTTGCCCACCGGGTTGGCCGCGATCAGCGCCGGATCGGGCGCCACGGGCGAGGCGGTGACATCCACCATGTCCACATCGCCGATCTGGTCGGTTTCGTGCAGGGTCACCAGAACCTTGCGGACAAAGGGCGAGGGCCCGGCCTTGAGCAGTTTCATGCGAACGGTCTCCTGTCTCGTATGGCCGGAGCCTAACGCGGCGGGCCCTGAAAGGGAAACGGCATCCTTGGGCGTCACGCCTTGGGATGTGTCGCCTCGTAGACCTTCATCAGATGTACCTGATCCACCGAGGTATAGGCCTGCGTCGTCGACAGCGAGGCATGGCCGAGCAGTTCCTGAATCGCGCGCAGATCGCCGCCCGCCGCCAGAAGATGCGTGGCGAAGCTGTGGCGCATGGCATGGGGGGTGGCGGTGGCGGGCAGGCCAAGCTGCATCCGCGCCTGTTCGGTGACCTTCTGGATCAGCCGCGCGTTCAGCGGACCGCCGCGCGCGCCCCGGAACAGCGCCAGATCGGGGGCCATGGGCCATGGGCAGAGATCGAGATAGGTGGCGACGGCGCGCTGCGCCACCGGCAGCACCGGCACGATGCGTTCCTTGTTGCCCTTGCCCAGAATGCGCAGGGCGCTGCCAAAGGGCCAGTGCGATCCCGTCAGCCCCAGCGCTTCGGAGATGCGCAGGCCGCAGCCGTAAAGCAGGGTGATCACCGCCGCGTCGCGTGCGCCGATCCAGCCCTGCTGCGACTGCATCTCCACCGTGCCGATCATGGCGCGGGCGGCGTCTTCGGTCAGCGGGCGCGGCAGCTTCTTCTGGAACTTGGGCGACCGGGCCGACAGCACGGCGGTGGGTTCGAACCCCTCGCGTTCGGCCAGCCAGCGGTAGAAGCTTTTGACCGCCGACAGCTTGCGCGCCATGGAGCGCGAGGCCACGCCCTCGGCGCGCAGATGCGCCAGAAAGGCCCGCATGTCCGAGGTGGTGATGCGCGCCAGCGGCGCCAGCCCCTGCGGTTCGCCGTGATGCCGGGTCTGGAAGGTGATGAAATCCAGCACGTCGCCGCGATAGGCGGTCACGGTGTTTTCCGACACCCCGTTCAGCGCCCGCGCCGAGGCGAGCCATGTCTGCAGCGCGTCGCGGGCGGCGGCAGAGATCTCCAGTGTCATGACAGATACCGGCGCATCGTCCGTTCGAACACGCCCGCAAAAAAGCCCAGAAGGTCGGTGCCCTGCTGCGGCGTGAACAGGTGCGGATCCTCCGATCCCATGGCCAGCAGACCGGGCAGGCGTCCGGGGCCAAAATCCAGCTTCAGGCAGGCTTCGGAGCGGATCCATGCGGCGCGGTCGCCATAGATGCGCGCATCGCCCCCCGCCAGCTGCCGCAGCGTGACCTGCCGCAGCGGGATGTTGCGGCCTTCGGTGATGTAATCCTCGATGAAGCCGGGCTCTGCCGCCGACAGCACCTCTCCGACGCGGCGCACCGCGCTGTCGCGGTCGGACTGGGTCGATTCCAGCACCAGCCGCATCACGTCGACCCGCAGGATCGCCGCCACATCCCCCGCCAGATCGCGCAGGAAGGGTTCGAATTCGATGGGATCCAGCATGCGCAGCACGGCGCGGTGAATCTGGTTGGTGCCGGCAAGGTTTTCATAGGCGGCGGCGATCACGCTGCGATGCGTGTCCTCCAGCCGATCCAGCCTGGCCTCCAGCCGTTCCATGGCGATGCCGCGCAGATCGACGATGTTGCCGCCCATCGCACGCTCGTTGGACGCGATCAGCGCCTGCATCAGATCCCGGTCGTCCAGAATAATGTCGGGGCGCGAGATGATCTCTTCGCGCAGGGTTTCGTCGATACGCGAACTGCTGCTCATGCCTGTCTCTTGGGTTTCTTTTGGCGACGACCCTATCAGGTCCGGCCAGACGGCGCGTCAGGTATTTCGCCCCAAAAGTCGGGTTTCGGCGTGCTGTTGCGCATCGGTCAGGGGGGGCGGGCGCAGGCGGCACCCGTCCCCCGGTCCGGATCAGGCGGCCAGCGGGCGAGCAGTGCCCCGGCGTTCGGTGACCTGCAGGCGATAGCCTTCGCCGCGCACCGTCTCGATGGCGAGCGCGCCCTTGAGCGAGGCCAGATGCGAGCGCAGGTTGCACATATACACGTCGAACACCCGCGGCGCCGGTTCGTTTTCAAAGCCATAGACATGGCTCATCAGTTCCTCGCGGGAGGCGAGCCTGCCGGGGCGCAGGGCGAGAAATTCCAGCAGCTCGTAAAGCTTGGGCGACAGCGACAGCGTGACCTCGCCGACCCGGGCGCGGCGCAGTTCCAGATCCAGCAGCAGCGGGCCGCATTCCAGCACGGGCCGGGCGACCCCCAGCGCGCGGCGGGCCACGGCGTTCAGCCGGGCCGCCATCTCGGTCAGGGCGGCGCTGTCGGGCAGCACCGCATCGGCGCCCGCCATCAGCCATGCGGCGGTCTGGTCCGAGGCGGCGTTGCGCGCCAGAAGGCAGATCGGCACATCGGGCTTGATGTCGCGCAGCCGCGCCAGCGAACTGTGCTGCACCAGCAGCGAGGCGTCGCAGACCAGCAGGTCATGGGCGCCCGCGCGGTGAAACTCCTCGATCTCTTCCGCCTGATCGCAGCGCGTCAGCAGGGTGCCGTTGCCCGCATGGACATGCGACAGGCTCATCATTTTCCATGTGGTTTCGGCGATCAGATACCGCATGAGGCCGCTCCTTTTCTATGTCGGGATGCCGTCCACCCAAGGGGGCGGGGCTGAGCCGGGCGTCCGGACCTTCTGGGCGGACGGTGGCGTTCAGCGGCGCATTCTGCGGCCTGTCCAAGAAGCTAGGCCCGGATTGTGCCCAAAATGTGGTGCGTCCTCAGCGGCTTCGGTATGATTTGTATCAATGTGCGCATCGTTCGCATAGCGCATCCTGTCCATGGCAGAGACAGGAGGATTCTCATGTATAGCAACATTCTGGTGCCGATTTCGTTCGACAGCGACACGAAGACGGAACGCGCCATCGCCATCGCCCGCCATCTGGCCAAGCCCGAGGCGCGGATCACCCTGCTGCATGTCATGGAACATGTGCCGGGCTATGCCATCACCTATCTGCCCGCCGATTACGTGACGCAGTCGCGCGCGGCGGTGGAGGCGGAACTGCACCAGATGGCACTGACGCTGCCGCATGGGCGCGGCGTGGTGGTCGAGGGGCATTCCGGGCGCACCATCCTTGACTATGCGGCGGAGCAGGGCAGCGACCTGATCGTCATTGCCTCGCACCGTCCGGGGATGAGCGATCTGCTGCTGGGATCCACCGCCTCGATGGTGGTGCGTCATGCGGCCTGTTCGGTGCATGTGCTGCGCTGACAGCCGGGTCAGGTCGGGGCGGTTTCCGGCTCCGGAAAGGCGATGCGGCATTCGGCGGTGCCCTGCTGGGCATCGCTGCGCAGGGTGGGCAGCGACCGCGCCAGATCGGCGTCGCGGGCGCGCAGCACGGCACGGTCCACCGGCACGCGGCGGGTGACCGGCTCCATGTCGGTTTCCCAGCAGGGATAGGCGCTGCCCTTGGGGCCGCGGCACCACGTAAAACGCTCCACCCGTTCGAATTCGGTCTCGTAGGTGAAGCCGCGCGACAGATCCTGCGCGATGCGCTGCCGTTCCTTGAGCGCGTCGCGATAGGGCGCCGCCGCGTCGCGGACGCAGCGTTCCTGCGGGGTGCCGCAGGCAGTCAGGACAAGCAGGAGAAGCAGGAGAGATGCGCGCATGGCAAGATACGTAGCGCGGCCTCTGCCCCCTGTCGAGGGGCGCGCGGCCCCCGTCGCGCCGCCGTGATCCGGCGGACAAGGCACGGTTAACGCGGGGCCGCGCGGGGAGGTTCCGGAAATAAATCCGGGAACCTGCACGCCCGCCTCACAGTTGCTTGAGGGAACGCCGCTGCGACAAGCCGCGGCTCGCAACAAAAGCCAAGGAGCAGGACATGAAAACCGGATCCATCATCGGCCTCGTGGTCGCCGCCGCCATCGTGATCGCCGTCGGGGCCTATATGATCGATTTCAACGTCACCGAAGAGGGCTCGATGCCCGAGGTCAGCGTCGAAGGCGGCAACATGCCCGAGGTCGAGGCCGACGTGGGCGATGTGGACGTGGGCACCACCACCGAAACCATCGAAGTGCCCACCGTCGACGTGACCCCGCCCGAAGAAAACTCCAACTGATCCTTGATCCGACGGCCGCCCCCGCGTCCAGCCGGGCACGACGCCCCCGCAGCTGCGCGCTGCGGGGGTTTTTCGTTGCGCGGGGCGTGCTCTAGCGGCCGCGGCGCTTGACGTTGCCGCCGCGCTGCCCGGCACGGCCCCCGGTGGACCGGCCACGCCCGCCCACCGCCGCTTCTGCCGCCTGATCCACCGCCGACTGCCGCGCCAGCGGATCGTCCTGCAGGGCAAGCTCCACCGCCTCCAGCCGCTTGACCTCGTCGCGCAGCCGCGCCGCCTCCTCGAATTCCAGATTCTCGGCGGCCTTGCGCATGTCGGTCTTGAGCCCCTCCAGCACCGCGCGCATGTTCGATCCCTGCAGCTTGGGATCGATCTTGGCCGTGACGCGGTTCATGTCGGTATCGCCCTTGTAGAGCCCGGCCAGAATGTCATCGACGTTCTTCTTGACCGTGGCGGGGGTGATCCCGTGTTCGACGTTATAGGCGATCTGCTTTTCGCGGCGGCGGTTGGTCTCGCCGATCGCGCGCTCCATGCTGCCGGTCATGCGGTCGGCATACATGATGACCCGGCCCTCGGCGTTCCGCGCGGCCCGCCCGATGGTCTGGATCAGCGAGGTTTCCGACCGCAGGAAGCCTTCCTTGTCGGCATCCAGAATCGCCACCAGCCCGCATTCGGGGATGTCCAGACCTTCGCGCAGCAGGTTGATGCCCACCAGCACGTCGAAGGTGCCAAGCCGCAGGTCGCGCAGGATCTCGATCCGCTCGATCGTGTCGATGTCGCTGTGCATGTAGCGCACGCGGATGCCCTGTTCGTGCAGGTATTCGGTCAGATCCTCCGCCATGCGCTTGGTCAGCACCGTGGCCAGCGTGCGGAAGCCTGCCTGCGCCACCCGGCGGATTTCGTCCAGCAGATCGTCCACCTGCATCTCCACGGGGCGGATTTCCACCTGCGGATCCAGCAACCCGGTGGGGCGGATCACCTGTTCGGTAAAGACGCCGCCCGCCTGTTCCAGTTCCCATGCCGAAGGTGTGGCGGACACGAACACCGATTGCGGGCGCATCGCGTCCCATTCCTCGAATTTCAGCGGGCGGTTGTCCATGCAGGAGGGCAGGCGGAAGCCATGTTCGGCCAGCGTCATCTTGCGCCGGAAGTCGCCTTTGTACATGCCGCCGATCTGCGGCACGGTGACGTGGGATTCATCGGCAAAGACGATGGCGGTATCGGGGATGAATTCGAACAGCGTGGGCGGCGGCTCGCCGGGGGCGCGCCCGGTCAGGTAGCGCGAATAGTTCTCGATGCCGTTGCAGACGCCGGTCGCCTCCAGCATCTCGATGTCGAAATTGGTGCGCTGTTCCAGCCGCTGCGCCTCCAGCAGCTTGCCCTCGTTCACCAGCTGGTCAAGCCGCTGCCGCAGCTCTTTCTTGATGGCGATCACCGCCTGATTCATCGTGGGCTTGGGGGTCACGTAGTGCGAATTGGCATAGACCCGGATGCGGTCGAAACTGCCGGTCTTTTCGGCGGTCAGCGGGTCGAATTCGGTGATCGCCTCCAGTTCCTCGCCAAAGAAGGACAGCCGCCATGCCCGGTCTTCAAGGTGGGCGGGCCAGATTTCCAGCGAATCGCCGCGCACCCGGAAGCTGCCGCGCTGGAAGCCCGCGTCGTTGCGGCGGTATTGCTGGGCCACCAGATCGGCCATGACCTTGCGCAGGTCATAGTCCTGCCCGGCCAGCAGATCCTGCGTCATCGCGCCATAGGTCTCCACCGAGCCGATGCCGTAGATGCAGCTGACCGAGGCCACGATGATCACGTCATCCCGCTCCAGCAGCGCCCGGGTGGCCGAATGGCGCATCCGGTCGATCTGTTCGTTGATCTGGCTTTCCTTCTCGATATAGGTGTCCGAGCGCGGCACATAGGCTTCGGGCTGGTAGTAATCGTAGTAGCTGACGAAGTATTCCACCGCGTTGTCGGGGAAGAAGCCCTTGAATTCGCCATAAAGCTGCGCCGCCAGCGTCTTGTTCGGCGCAAGGATGATGGCGGGGCGCTGGGTTTCTTCGATGATCTTCGCCATGGTAAAGGTCTTGCCGGTGCCGGTCGCCCCCAGCAGCACCTGATTGCGCTCTCCGGACGTCACCCCCTGCGCCAGCTCGACGATCGCCGTCGGCTGGTCGCCCGCGGGCTGGAATTCGGTCTTCATCACGAAGCGGCGCCCGCCCTCCAGCTTTTCGCGTGGCGCACGGTCGGGAACGGCCTGCAGCACCGAAGGGGCGGATTTGTCGGAATGGGCGTAGGACATGGGGGACACTTTCCTGAGACCTGTCCAGAATTGGCCCGTCTGCGCGCGGATTCAAGAGAGCGCGTCCCTCTGTCCCATCTGCGGCGGCAGGGGCGGGGCGATCTGCCGAAAATCCGCGGCGCTCTCTTGCCCTGCGCGCGGGAATTGCCGATAAAGCGGCAGATTGTCAGGAGAGTGTCCATGCGCGCACGGATCTATCAGCCCGCCAGAACCGCCATGTCTTCGGGGCAGGGCAAGACGAAGGACTGGATTCTGGATTTCGCCCCCGCCAGCGCGCGCGAAGTCGATCCGCTGATGGGCTGGACCTCCTCCGCCGACACCCAGAGCCAGGTGCGGCTGCGCTTTGACAGCAAGGAAGCGGCGCTGGCCTATGCCCGCGAAAACGGCATCGAGGCCGTGGTGACCGAACCGCACAAGCGCAAGCCCAACGTCCGCGCCCGCGGCTATGCCGAAAACTTCGCCGTAGACCGCCGCGGCGCCTGGACGCATTGAGGCTGCAGACCGGGCTCAAGGGCCGAAGAGGCGACAGCGTGCGCCGAGGCTTTTGCTTACCCATATGCAGGGCGCCCTTGGGCGCCCATTGACTTTTGGCGACGGCGGTCGGGGTTTCTGCAGGGGGCAATGTCCCGGCAGAGGCGGCCCAGACGGTCCCTCAGGCAGCCTTCCGGGATGCGTGCTTTCGGAATGGTTTGGTCACCCGGAAAGCGGGGGCCTCGCCGTCGAGGCTGCGGGCTTGGCAGAGACCGTCAATGCCGCCCGTCCGGAGCCGGGTCCACCCGAAGCGTCACGGTCTTTACATGGCCGTAATGGTGTAGCGCCTCGATGCCCTTTTCGCGCCCGTAGCCGCTGTTCTTGTGGCCGCCGAACGGGGTCTGCACCGACATGGTGTTCCAGACATTGACAAAAATCTGCCCGGCCTCGATCCGGTCCGCGACCCGCAGCGCGCGGCTGACATCGCGGGTCCAGAGCGTGCCGATCAGCCCGTACTCGCTGTCATTGGCGAGCGCCACCGCCTCCGCCTCGGTGTCGAAGGGGATGACCACCCCGACCGGGCCAAAGATTTCCTGCCGGGCGATGCGCATGTCGTTCGAGACATCGGCATAAAGCGTGGGCGCGATGAAATGCCCCTGCGGATGCCCCGCCACCTCGGCCACCCGGCCCCCGGTGACCAGCCGCGCGCCGTCCTGCCGGGCCACCTCGAAAAACCCCTGAACGCGGCGGAACTGTGCCTCGGTGATGATGGGGCCCAGCGTGTCGCCGGGGATCAGCGCCTCTGCGGCGGTGCGGGCAGCGTCCAGAAAGCGGTCATAGACGCCGCGCTGCACCAGAATCCGCGTGCCTGCGGAACAGACCTGCCCGGCGTTCAGGGTAAAGCCCCGGACCGACTCCCGCGCCGCCAGATCCAGATCGGCATCCTCGAAAATGATGTTGGCGGATTTGCCGCCCAGTTCCAGCGTCAGGGGAATGATCCGGTCGGCGGCGATGCGCCCGATGGCCTGACCCACGCCGACCGAGCCGGTAAAGGCCACCTTGCGCACCTGAGGATGGCGCACGATCGCCTCGCCCGCCTCCGGACCCGTGCCCAGCACCACGTTGATCACCCCGGCAGGCAGACCCGCCCCGGCGGCCAGTTCCGCCAGCGCGAGGGTGGACTGCGAGGTCACCTCGGACGGTTTGGCCACCACCACATTGCCTGCGGTCAGCGCCGGGGCGATGGCCCGCGCGGCCTGATTGAGCGGCAGGTTCCACGGCGTGATCACACCCACGATCCCGAAAGGCTCGCGCCGGGTGAACACATGCTGGTCGGGTGCCACGTCCAGAACATCGCCCGCAGGCAGATAGACGAGGCTGCCGTAGAATTCGAAATAGGCGGCGCTGCCCTCGACCTCGGCCAGTGCGGTGGGCAGCGGCTTGCCGGTATCGGCGCGTTCCAGCGCCGCCAGCCGGTCGCGGTTGGCGCGCAGGGCGGCGGCGATGGCCAGCATGATCCGGCCCCGCTCTGCCGCGGGGTAGCGGCGCCAGCCTTCGGCGGCGGCCTGCGCCGCAGCCACGGCCCGGTCGACATCCGCGCGGTCGCCTGCCGCCACCTGTCCCGCCACCTGTCCGGTTGCGGGGTTCACGGCGTCCAGATAGGCGCCGCGCTCGGGCGCCACCAAGGCGCCGCCGATCCAGTGCTCCAGCCGATACATGCCTGTCCTCTCCCTTTGTCCTGAAAGGGCGCGCGCCGTTGCGGTCCGGCGGAACCGTGCGCCCTGCGGGCCGAAGTCTGGCGCGGCGCGGGGCGGGGCGGAAATATCTTTCCGGTCTTGGCGCCAGAGCCGGGGGCTATGGCCGCAAGGGGCGCGGGCTCAGCGCCGCCACGCCTTGGGTCCGATCTCGTGGATGGAGCGGCCCTGCGTGTCGACGGCCAGCAGCACCGGCATGTCCTCCACCCGGAAGCGATAGATCGCCTCCATTCCCAGATCGGGCCATGCCACCTGTGTTGCTTCGCGGATGGCCTGTGCCACCAGATAGGCGGCGCCCCCGACGGCGACCATGTAGACCGCGCCATGTTCGGCGATGGCGCGCAGGGCCTCGGGGCCGCGTTCCGCCTTGCCGATCATCACCTTCAGCCCGGTGTCGCGCAGAATCCGGTCGGTGAAGCGGTCCATGCGCGTGGCGGTTGTGGGACCGGCGGGGCCGATCACCTCCGCCCCGACCGGATCGACGGGGCCCACGTAATAGAGGGCGCGCCCGCGCAGATCGACGGGCAGCGCCTCGCCCCGGTCCAGATGATCGACCATGCGCCTGTGCGCCGCGTCGCGCCCCGTATACAGCGTGCCCGAAAGCAGCAGCCGCTCGCCCGGCTGCAGACTGTCCAGCGTGCTCTGATCCAGCGTATCCAGATCGATGCGGCGCGCCTGTGCCGCTGCCGTCTCCAGCGTGATCTGCGGCCAGAGCGCCAGATCCGGCGGGGTGAACCGCGCGGGCCCCGTGCCGTCAAGCGTGAAGCGCACATGCCGCGTTGCCGCGCAATTGGGGATCAGCGCAACCGGCAGCGAGGCTGCATGGGTCGGAAAATGCCGGATTTTTACGTCCAGAACGCTGGTCAGCCCGCCCAGCCCCTGCGCGCCCAGACCAAGCGCGTTCACGCGGTCGCAGATTTCCAGCCGCAGGCGCTCTGCGGCGGACTGCGGACCGCGGGCGCGCAGGGCGTCAAGGTCGATGGGATCGTTCAGCGCCTCCTTGGCCATGGCCATGGCCTTGTCGACGCTGCCGCCGATGCCAAGACCCAGCAGCCCCGGCGGGCACCAGCCCGCGCCCATGCCGCGCATCTGCTCCACCACCCAGTCCGCCACGGAGGCCGAAGGCGCCAGCACCGCAAAGCGCGTCTTGTTTTCCGACCCGCCGCCCTTGGCCGAAACCGTGATCTCTACCCGGTCGCCCGCCACCATCCGCGTCTGGATCATCGCGGGCGTGTTGTCGCCGGTGTTCTGACGGCTGTCGAACGGATCGCGCACCACCGAGGCGCGCAGCGGATTGCTGTCCAGCCGGTAGGCGCGGCGCACGGCATCATCAACGATGTCCTGCAGGGGGCGGTGCCAGTCCAGCCGGGCCTGCACGCCGATGTCGACAAAGACATTGGCCACCCCGGTATCCTGACAGATCGGGCGCTGCCCCAGCGCGCACATCCGCGAATTGACAAGGATCTGTGCGATGGCCTCGCGGGCGGCGGGGCTTTCTTCGGCGGCATGGGCGCGGCTCAGGGCGGCGATGAAATCGGGCGGGTGGTAGCAGGCGACGAACTGCAGCGCCTCGGCGATGCTGTCGGTGACGTGGCTTTCGGTGATGGCCGGCATTCTGCCTCTCCCTTGCATGGGGCAAGACTGCCATGCGGCAGGCGGCAGGCAAAGCCGGGGGGGCTAAAGGCAAAACCTATCGCCTCTAGCGCGCCTTGCTATTTTTGCGCGCCCCGCCCGCTGCGTAGACTGGCCCTGCGGGACGTGGCGGGGCCGGATGGCGCGGCGGCACCCGCCATGGGACCAGCCTTGAGCGGAGGAGTGCATGACAACGGTTCTGACGACGCCTGAGCGGCGGGAATTCCGGAGGCGGCCATGACCCTGCCGCTGACCGGCCTGCGGGTCGTGGCCGTTGAACAGGCGGTTGCCGCCCCCTTTGCCACCTCGCGCCTTGCGGATGCCGGGGCGGAGGTCATCAAGATCGAACGCCCCGAGGGCGATTTTGCGCGTGGCTACGACACTGCCGCCGCCGGGCAGTCCAGCTATTTTGTCTGGCTGAACCGGGGCAAGTCCTCGGTGGTGATGGATCTGACCGATCCCGCCGACAAGGCCCGGTTCGCCGATCTGGTGGCGGGTGCGGATGTGCTGGTGCAGAATCTGAAACGCGGCGCGCTGGCCCGGCTGGGCTTTGCCCCCGAGGATCTGCGGAACCGTCATCCCCGGCTGATCACCTGTTCCATCACCGGCTATGGCGAAGGCGGGCCGCTGGCCGACCGCAAGGCCTATGATCTGCTGATACAGGCCGAATCCGGGCTGTGCTCCATCACCGGGGGGCCGTCCGAACCCGCGCGGGTGGGCATGTCCATCGTCGATGTGGCGACCGGGGCCACCGCCCATGCCGCCATTCTGGAGGCGCTGATCGCGCGCGGCATCACCGGGCAGGGGGCCACGCTGTCGGTGTCGATGTTCGACGTGATGGCGGACTGGCTGACCGTGCCGCTGCTGAACCACGAGGCGGGCAGCAGCCCGCAGCGGGTGGGCATGGCGCATCCGTCGATTTCACCCTACAGCGCCTTTTCCACCGCCGACGGGCAGCTGATCCTGATCTCTGTCCAGAGCGACCGGGAATGGCGCAAGCTGGCGGAGGTGTTTCTGGGGGAGCCCGGTCTTGGGACGGATCCGCGTTTCGCCACCAACGTGGCCCGCGTGGCCCATCGCGACCAGACCGACGCGCTGGTGGCGCAGGCCTTTGCCACCCTGACCGCCGATCAGGCCGAGGCGCGGCTGCGCGAGGCCGATGTGGCGCTGGCACGGGTCAATGACATGGCGGGCCTGTCCAGCCACCCGCATCTGCGCCGCATCACCGTGCAGACCCCGGGCGGGCCGGTGCGCTATCCCGCGCCTGCGCCGCGCGTGGCCGAGGCGCCGCGCGCCTATCGCGCCGTGCCCGCCGTCGGAGAGAGCCTGCCATGACCCTGCCGCCGCTGGTCGCCCGCTGACCGGACGGAGCCCTTTGCCAAGGCGGCGGGGGGCGGATCGTTGATCTGGAAACGACGCTGCTCAGCGGGCGCTGCGAACTTGCGCGTGACTGGCGGGGATCGTGCCGCCGCTGGACGGGGTCACGCTGCAGCTTGGCGACGCGGGATGCGGCCCATGGCCGCGAACTGGGGACGGGTGGCAAGACGTGCATCCCCCCGTCCGCCCCTCCGAGGCCGAACTCGGATGGCTGTGGCGGACGAAGAGACCGCGCGCCTTGACGGGCAGATGATCCACGGCCCTGCGGCTGCTGGACCGCACCCCCCGGCAAGGTCGCTGTTTGGGGCAGGGGGACGCGGCTGCGGGTTCTTGACAAGAGTCACAGACTCTGCGACCTCGGACCCGTCCAGACCGAGGTGTCGGCAACCCGCCGGGCGCAGACCGCCCCGCCGGTCCCGCACCCGACAGGCGGCAGCGGTCCCGTAGCTCAACTGGATAGAGCACCTGACTTCTAATCAGGATGTTGGGGGTTCGAGTCCTCCCGGGATCGCCACCGCCCTTCCATTTTGCCAATGCACCATAAGCTTGCACGATTTGGCGTTTTTCATGCACACCCGCTGTCAAGAGGCTTGAGGTGCCATGTAAACGATTTCTTCTAGCGCACTGAGATAGAACGGTGTCTCAGCATGACCCGTGGCTGGCGGTCACTTTCCTTCCTGAGATTTCAGGAGTGCCACAACCGGCTCAACAGCGTTGCGAAGATAGACCGGTCCGACATCCAGGCCGTTCGGGCGGAACGGCTGGACCCCCTCGCTCTGCAGAACGGCCCGAATCGTGTTCAAATGCGCACCGGTTTCGGCCGACAGCATCGATGGTGTCGTGTAGTTGGCCTCAAACGCAGCGATGTCGTCGCGGCTCATGCGCCATTCCCGACGCTTAGTCGTAGGATTCAAAACCAGCGTCGCGGGCGTGTAACCACCTTCGATCAGAGCCAGGAATTGCCCTTTCCCCCGAATACCCGCCGACCGGGCAAAGGCCGCTGCGGTCACCTCTCCCTGGTTGGTCGATGGCTTAGGCTTCGGCGCGGCCTTTGCTTTGAACGCAGCAACCTCAGTGATTTCCACCACAAGCCCGTGGTAGCCGAACACATCAGGGCGCTGACCAAGGCGCAAAGCACCCGTCCGGATGGCCGTAATGATCTCGCCAACAGGAAGGTCCAGCCGCTTGTGAACGATTTGGATCGTCTCCCACCCTAGGTCATGTTGACAAAAGGCGCAGCCAAAGTCGGATGGAGGTGATGTCGATGAAGCCCAAGAAGCTCTCAGCGGTTTTGTCGTAGCGTGTGGCGACACGGCGTGCGTTTTTCAACTTGTTGAAGCACCGCTCGACAAGGTTGCGCAAGGAATAGAGAGAATGATCCACACCCACGCGCATCCTGCGTGATTTGCGCATGGGAATTTGGGTGAGCACCTCCCGCGCCTCCATCTTTTTCCGAATGCGGTCAGCATCATAGCCTCTGTCAGCCAGCAGGACGCTCGGCTCTGGCAGGTTGTTGACCATGACCAGGTCGAACCCCAGGTAATCGGATGTCTGC